>NZ_JAKKFH010000001.1 GCF_022230925.1 Micromonospora alfalfae
CCGGCGGCCGTGTGCCGGTCGTACCCCCAACGCATGGAGAACGTAATGCCGAACGTATCCGTCGTGATCCCCACCACGGGCCGCCCCAGCATCGCCGACGCGGTGCTCTCCGCCCGATCCCAGCAGGGCGCATCCGTGCACATCGTGGTCGTCTGTGACACCCCGGAGGTGCCGCAGACAGTGCGGAACCTGGGGCAGCACATCGACCGGGTGGTCTGCACCGGCGGTGGCCGGCGCGGGTCGTACGCCCGCAACCTCGGAGTCACCCACGCCATCCCGGGCAGCCACGTCGCGTTCCTCGACGACGACGACACCTGGCTGCCGACCAAGCTGGCGGCACAGGTGCCAGCGCTCGAGCGGGTCGCGGCGGCCGGGTTCCGCCCCGTCGTGTCATCCCGGATCCTGCAACGCAAGGACGGCGCCGAGCCGCTGCCGGCACCGGCCCCCGCCGAGGTGATCCCCGACGGCATGCTGCCCGAGGACTACCTGTTCCGCCGCCGTCACCTCGGCATCGGCCGGCAGTCGCTGCCCACGTCGACGCTCCTGACCACGTACGAATTGGCGACCGAGTGCCGCTGGGACGAGACGCTCCCCCGACACCAGGACTGGGACTGGCTGGTCCGGGTCGCCCGGCTGCCCCGGGTGAAGATCGTCCAGGTGGAGGAGGCGACGGCCGTCTACACCGTGGGCAGCCCCGGGTCGATCTCGGCCGGCGCCGACTGGCGTACCTCGTGGCACTGGGCCCAGCGCTGGGAGGGAGTGTGGGCGCCGGGGACCTTCTCGGACTTCATCGCGGCCCAGACCCTCCGCTACGCTCTCCAGGCCCGAGACCGGGAGGGCGTACGGGAGATGGTGCGGGCGATCCGCCGCAACTCGCCTCCGTCCGCCCGGAACGCGGTGCTGGCGGCGCTCGGGCTCGTACCCCGGTCGACCCTGGAACGGGTCGCCATGCGCAAGTCGAAGGCCCCCAGCAGCCCCACTCGACCGCTTGATACCGAACGGCCACACTGATGCGTCTGCACTTCGTACTGCCGCAGCTCGAGCCGTACTACGGCATGGAGCGGGCCGCGGTCCTGGTGATGCGTGGGCTCGCACGTCACGGCGTGGAGGTGTCCGCGACCGTCCTGTCCCGGGGAGTCCCGCAGGGGCTCGACGATCTCCGTGTCGACACCCTGGACCTCGGGTCGCGGCTCACCCGCCTGGTGGAAGCTGTCCCCCCGCTGCGCCGCCGGTTGCGGAGCCTGCCGCCGGACGTGGAGGTCGTCGCCAGCGGTTTGTGGGGCAGCGTGCCCGTCGGGGCGGCTCTGGCTGGCTCATCTCGGACGTTCATCGCCTGGGAGCACTCGCTGCTGCCCGAGCGGATGCGGGCCGACCGTCGGGTGCGGATGCTCGCCCGCGCGTCCGGGTTCGGTGCTCTCCGGCCGCGGCTCGTCGTGGCCGTGTCCGACGGGGTGGCCCGGACGGTGCGCAATCTCCACTCCGGGTCACGCGTCGTCACGATTCCCAATCCGGTGCCGACCGCGCCGTTCGTCCCGCCCCGGCCAATCGCCGACCCGGCGCGGATCCGGCTGGTCACCACTGGCGCGCTGCGCCCCCTGAAGAACCACCTGTGCGCGATCGACGCGCTCGCGGAGTTGCCCACCGCCTACCACCTGACGCTTGCCGGAGACGGCGAGGAGCGGACACTGCTGGAGACCCGGGTGCGCGAGCGCGGCCTGGCGGATCGGGTGACCTTCCTCGGCCGGATCCCCGACGTCCGCGGGTTGCTGGCCGACGCCGACCTGCTCGTTCACCCGTCGCTGGCGGAGACCTTCGGTTTCAGCCTCGTGGAGGCAGCCGAAGTGGGTCTGCCGGTCGCCGCGATGCCGGTGTCCGCCGTCGACGAGATGGTGCCGGACCTGGTGCCGGGCATGCTGACGACGGCCCCGACCTCGACCGCCCTCGCCGAGGCGATCAGGCACCTGACGGGTTACGGCCGGCCCGGGCCCGTCGAGTTCGAGAAGGCCTGGCACGCCCGCTCGGTCGCCTTCGATCCGGCCGGAATCAGCCGACAATGGGTGGAGGCGGTACGACGATGACCCTCGCCCAAGGAGCGGTCGACCTCGTGGGCGAGCCGGACCGCAGCGCATCACCACGGCACCGGGCGCCTCGCCGGGGTGACGCCTTCCTGCGCAAGTCCGGCAGGTTCTTCGTGGGAACCCTGCTGCGGACTCTCGCCCAGGGAGCGCTCTTCGTGCTGCTGGCGCGGGAAATGCCCATCGACACGTACGGCCTCTTCGTCGGCATCACGGCCCTGGTGGCGGTCATCTCGCCGTTCGCGTCGGCCGGGGCACCGAGCCTGATCTTCCAGAGTCACGCCGACGCGCCCGCCGAGTGGGCCCGACACCTGGCCCGAGGGCTGATGTTGTCGGTGGTGTTCGGGGCTGGTGCCACAGTGCTCGTCGCTGCGGCGGGCGCGCTGATCTGGGGTGCCCAGGCGAGCCTGGTCGACCTCTTCTGTCTGGCCTTCGCCGATCTGGTGGCCTGGCGCCTCATCGAGGCGGTGGCCGCCTCGGTCCAGGCCCGGGGCCGGATCCTGCTCGCCTCCGTCATTCCCGCGTTGCTGCAGGTCGCCCGGTTGGTCGGGGTCATCGCGCTGGCCGCGGCGGCCGGACCGGTCACCCTGCACGCGTGGGCGGTGACCTCGGTGCTGCTGTCAACGGTGGTGTGCGTGGCAGTGGTCCTGGGTGGCCTACGAGGGGCAGGTCGGACTCCGCTGGAAGTCCGGGGATCGTTGGCGCAGGCGCGTACCGGCATGCTGTTCGCCGTGGGTCTGTCCGCTCAGACCGTGTACAACGATCTCGACAAGGTGATGCTCTCCAAGCTGGGGACCACGGAGAGCGCGGCCATCTACGCCGCGGCGTACCGCGTTGTCGACTTCGCGTACACGCCCGCCAGGTCGATGGCGGCGGTCGCGTACCCCAACTTCTTCGAGGCCGGGCGAAACGGACCTCGGGCCGCACTGCGGCTCACGCGCAAGCTACTGCCGCGCTACCTGGCGTTCAGCGTGCCGGCATCTCTCCTTCTCGTCGCGTTCGCCTGGATGATGCCGGTGGTCTTCGGTCCCGAATACGAGGCCGCGACCCTTGCCCTGCAGGGCCTGAGCGCTCTGCTGGTACTGAAGGCGATCCACTATCTCGCCGCCGATACCCTGTCCGGTGCCCGGATGCAGGGACGCCGGACGGTAGCCCAGATCGCGGTCGGCGTGGTCAACGCCGGCCTGAACGTCTGGCTGATTCCGGCGTACGGGTGGCAGGGTGCGGTCGTGTCGAGTCTGGTGTGCGACGCTCTGCTCGCCGTCCTGCTGTGGGGGTGCCTCGTCGCTGCCCTGCGACGCGACCCGCCCCGCGAGGCCGACGCCGAGGCGGCATCGGCAGCTGACCGAGAAAGGGTCTGACGTGACCACCATCTTCGGTGTCCTACTGACCGTCGGTGGCGTCGCGGTAGCCCTGTGGTTGATCCGAATCCGGCGGAACATCGCCGCCTCCTTCGGCGACAGTGCGACAGCTGTCGCTCTGGTCGGGTTCGCCGTGCTCACCAACGCGGCGCCAGCGGTCGCCGGCGACAAGAGTTCGGTGCTCATCGGCGTGCTGCTGATCGCCCTGCTGGCCTGGCTGGTGTTGTCCGGCCGGGCGGTTCTGCGCGGACCATCCGACGTGTGGCTGCGGATCTCGATCGCGATGGCCGGGGCGCTGCTGGTCTGGTCTGCCGGCGTCGACGCCCTCACCGGCGGCGGGTTCTACGGTTCGCGGCTGCCGGCGTACGGGGCGGCAGCGCTGCTGCTGCTCGCCATCTGGTTGATGGCTGCGCGCACCGCGGTGAGTGTCCGGACGATGGCCTACACCGGGCTGGCGGTCCTGGCGCTGCTGACCATCCCGACCGCCGTGTACGAGCAGTCGTGGCGACTCTGTACCGGCGGGAAGCTGGAAAAGTGCTCGGTGGCCGGGGCGCTGTTCAAGAGCTTCTACAACTCCGAGAACTACGTGGCGATGCTCGCGTCGTTCACCCTGGTGGCCGCGTTCTGCGCGATGCGCCGCAGTGAGTTGGTGGTGACGACGTCGTTCTGCCTGCTGGTGATCGTCGCCACCGGCTCCCGCACCAGCTACCTGGCCGTCGGGGCGGTATGCGCCTGGGTGCTGGCCGCACTCCTCGTACAGCGCCTGCGACCGAGCCTGCAGATCCCCTTCGCGATCTGCGTCGCGTTCGTCATCGGCGCACTGACAGCTGCCACGTACCTGACCTGGAGCGCGTCGAAGACCACGCTGAGCAACAGGGGCAACATCTGGGTCGCGGCCCGCGAGTACCTGAACGGTCGGGAGGCCGTCGGGGTCGGCGTCTCGAAGTGGTTTCACCTGCAGGACATCGGAGCGGCACCCACCCACTTCTTCCACTCCGGGTACGTCCTGGTCATCTTCTCCGGCGGGCTGGTCGCACTGACCCTGTTCGGCCTCTGGGCGGCCACCCTGATGCACCGGGGCGTCGAAGACGGGCAGGCGTTCACCGCCAAGGCGCCGCTCGTGCTTCTGATCGTCTACTCGTTCACCGAGGTCGTCTGGAACCCACTGTCGGTGGACGGGCTGACCTGGATCGTCGTGCTGCTGGCTCTCACCACTTCGGTGTCCGCGCCCCCCGCGCGCACTCCGGCGCCGGGGCCGGTGGACCTGGTGGACCGACCGGCGCCCCTGGCCGGGCTCCGGCGACTCATCGGCCGGCAGGACAGCCGGGCCGCCGCTCTCAACTGAACCCGCGAAGCGCAAACCAGCCCTCGCAGTCCCCGGCCCTCGACCGGGCCGTTGCTGGGCGGACTATCCGCCGGCTATCGGAAGCCCCTGGAAGGCCAGCAGGCCGGCCCCGGCGGCGTTCACACACCAGGGCCCGGCATCGCCCCGGTAACTCAGCCGGTTTGCGCCGTCGGCCGGGCCGGACAGGCTCAGCACGAGCCGTCCTCCCTCGCGGTACTCGACGCCGGTGACGGTGGCGGTGCCGCCGTCGATCGTGAAGTCGGTGCCCGCGCCGGCCCGGACGGTCAGTGGGTCGACGCTACGGAGCTGAACCACCACCTGGGTACGCCGAGCGTCGGTGAAGGCGGCCGACCGGGGGTTCGGGGCCGCCACGCCCTCGCCGGGGCCACGGTGGATGTCGCGGGCCAGGACCGCGAACGCCTGATCGCCCAACTCGCGGTAGCCCTGTTCCCAGGCGAAGTGGCAACCCTCCCGGCCCGACAGGGCGGTGGTCGACAGCACAGTCACCTTCAGGGTGTCGGCCATCCGTCGCTGGGCCTCACGCAGCGGGCCGCCGGAGGTGTTTCCGCACGGTGAGCTGCCGACCTGGACGACGTAGTACCGGGTGCCGCCGTCGGTCCGGACGCCGACCTCCCGACGCCAGTCGGTCAACAGCGCGCTGAACCCGGCGACGTGCCCGGCGGCGTCGTTGTTGTCGGCCTCGCCCTGGTACCAGAACACCGCACGGACCTCGCCGATGACGTTGGCGGCGGTGAGTCGTTGCCGCAGGCGGCCGTAGTTGGTGCGCAGGTCACCGGGGTTGCCGTCGTTGCGTTGGAAGAACGACACGACCTTGCTGCTCTCCGCGCCGTTGATCACGGCCACCGGCACCTGGTAGGTGTCCATGAGTCGGTGGGCCGCGCGGATCCCCCACTGGCCGACCGAGCCGGGCTGCCGGACCGTACCCGAGACGGCGTAGTTCCAGGTACGGTCCGCGCCGGAGAGGACCCGGTCGCCCGTGGTCGAGCCGAAACTGCGGACGTACGGGGACTCCTCACCGATCGACGAGCCCCGGTGACTGGCCGCCACCGCGTTGGACTGGCCCTGGATGACGTACACGTCGCCGGACACCACGCCCTCCCACAGGGCCGCCCGTCGGGCGACGCCGTCGCCGAGCACGTGCAACTCGAACCGGTACTCCCGAAGCGCGGCGGTGATCCGCTGCCGGAACGCGAACTCACCACGAGCCCCGACGGGCACCGTCTCGTCCCAGCCGTCGGCTCCGCTGACGACCTTGAGTCGGACGGCGCGGACCCGCGGGTCGGTAGTCCTTCCCGCCACCGGCACGACAGCGCCGCCGGCCGCGTCCCGGGGGTACAGCTGCCGGTCCCGGGGGTGCTGGCTGACGGTGAGCACCGACGCGCGGGCGTAGGTGGTCAGCCGACGTTGGGTGTACGTGCCGGCATTACCGGCGGTCGTCCAGTCGGGCTGACCGGTGGGGGCGGTCCCGATGCCCACCGACAGCGGCTGGTCGGTCGAGGTGAACCCGTTGACCGCGAGAACGGTCTGCGGGACGGCGGGCGCCGGGCGGGTGGCCGCGACCGTGTGCACCTGGAAGGAGCCGTACCCGATCGACGAGTACACGTCGTCGTCGGAGTCGTACCTGTCGGCGGCGGCACCGGGGATCTGACCGGAGCTGGCCGGCCCGTACTTGTTCGGCCACATCTCCAGATAGCCGGTGAGACCGGTGCCGGTGGCCAGGCCCGGCGCGTTGGTGGCGACCTCCAGATCGGCGATCCGTTGCCTGACGATCTGACCGGCCCGGGTCGGCAGGCCGAGGCGTCGAGCATCGGTGGTGAACGGCGACATGGCGGTCCACACCCACTGCGTACCGGTGGGGCCGGTCAACTCCAGGCAGTAGCCGACCCGGTCGAACCCGCCGGCCACCACGCCGGTCCGGTCGAACGAGAGAGCCATGGGCCGTTTGGGGTCGTTCCGCTCGGGCAGGTCGAGGGCGCTGACCGGGGTGAAGCCGGCCATACCGTGCGCGTTGGCGGCGCAGGCGGTGCCGTCTATGGGCGCGACGGGCGGCGGAGTGTCCACGTCGGCCGCCGACCAGGCGGCGTCCGGTGCGCCGGTCCTCGTCGGCCACCAGCCGAGCACGGGGACGGCCGCCAGCAGCAGGACGACCACCCCGAAGCCGATCCAGGCCGGTCGGGGCACCGATCGGAGGCGGGCCCACGGAGGGTGGGGAGGAGACACCCGGAGAACCTCCACAGTGTGGGCAGCGTGTCGTGCCCCAGATTAGGCGATGCGCCGTACCCGACGACGCCGGCACGACCTACTGCCGAACCGGTGCCGATCCGGGGCGTAGGTCTGTCCCGCTGTCTGAAATGATGCCCGCCATGGCCGCAACGAGCACGACAACGGCGGCGGGTAACCGCTCTGCCGGTGTCGACCTCCTCCGGATTGTCGGGATCGCCGCGGTTGTCGCGGGCCACGTCTGGAGCGACAGCTTGACCCGCGCGTCCATCTACACCTGGCACGTGCCCGTGTTCTTCGTCCTGACCGGCTACTTCTGGTCGCCCGGTCGACCGCTCGGTGGGGAACTGCGCAAGCGGTGGACGACCCTGGGCGTGCCCTACGTGGTCTGGTTCCTCATCCTGGTCGCGGCGCTGCTCGCCGCGGACGCCGTGACAGGCCAGGTGGCACCGGGGACCATCGGTGACGCGCTCTACGGCGGCACGGCCGCGGTCCGACCGTTCTCCGCCTTCTGGTTCGTCTCGGTGCTCTTCATCGCTGCTGTCGCGTTCCGGTGGCTGGAGCGGTTCCCCGCCGCTGTCGCCTGGACGGTCGCGGTGATCGGCCTGGTCACGGCGTACCTCGCGCCCAGCGTTGTCACCGCCGGCCCGCTCGGGCTCTTCCTGGTCCCGGCGTGCCTGGTCTTCGTGCTGGCCGGGCGGCTGCTGCGGCGGCTCCGCCCGCGCCTTCCGGCCAGCGCCGGTGCGGCGTCACTCTCGATCGGCGTCGGCTTCGTGCTGCTCGGCCTCAACCGGGATCTGGACCTCAAGGCCGGCGACTTCGGCTCCCCGGTACTGGGGGTGCTGACCGCGATCCTGATCAGCGTCGGTCTCATCCGGCTCGCGGAGGAACTCGACCTGCGCATCAGCGTGCGGGCGTCGCGGGTGATCAGTCGACTGGCCGGCTGCGGCATCGCCGTCGTGCTCAGTCACGCGGGCATCCTGTGGGTGCTGAAGACACCCCGGTCCGGTGGGGTGGTCGACCTGGTCGCCGCGCTCGTGGTCCCTTGGGCGTTCGCGTGGATCGTCATCAGCACGCCGCTGGGCCCGTGGTTGACCGGCACCCGGATCGGCGGTTCCGCGCGGGCCGCCAGCGGCGTGGCGCCTCGGCCGGGCGCCGCCCAGACCCACTAGAAACGGCTGTTGCGCCGTCGCGCCAGGAGCATCGCCACCGCCACCACGATGGCCACCGCGAGCGCGCCTCCGGCCGCGGCGATCACCGGCACGGCCCAGCTCGACCCGCCTGAGTCGTCGGGCCCCCGGCTGTCGACGGCCGCCTGTCGATACGACTGGGCCAGCAGATTGGCCGGGGAGTTCCGCGCGGCCTCGTCGAACCGGGCGATGGCTGTCGACTCGTCTCCGGCGAAGTACGCGTCGAGGCCGCTGCGGTACTGGTTGTCGGCCTTGCCGAGCGCGTTGGTGACGCCGCCAGCCTGGAGTAGGGCGGTCATGGTGGAGACCGGCACGACGAGGCGGTTCGCCTTGTCGGGCCGCAGCACGTCGTTGTCGAGCATCCCGACGACCCGGCCGCTCGGGTCGATGGCGATCCCGCCCCGCGAATAGAGCCCGAGATCCTCATTGATCCGGTACGGGTTCAGCGGTGTCGAGGTGTCGAGCCCGGTCACTGTCACGGTCTTGGACAGCACCGTGTAGGTCGCGGCGCGGAAACTGGTGTCGCTGGTGCCGTAGCCCAGGACGAGCAGTGACGTCTCCGGGCTGACGCTGGCCGACGTGTTCAGCTCCGCCGTGGGCAGGTTCTTCTGCTCCAGCTTGACCAGGGCGACGTTCCCCGCCTCGATCGGGAGGGCGCGGACGACGGTGCCCGGAATCGCCGGGCTGTCAGTCACCTCGCCCTTGGCGATGTTGAGTTGCCCGTACAGCCGGGACTCCGGCTGATCGGCGGCATTCGCGCCGGTCAGGACCGAGGTGTTCACCCGGCTGCGGGTGTAGGTGCTGATGTCCTTGGCCTGCAGGCTGCCCTCGGCGACGAGTCGGTTGGCCACGGAGTTCAGGGCGCTCCCGACCAGGACGTCCGGGGTGGGCTGCACGCACTGGCTGTTGGTGAGGACGTGCCCCTCGTGTTGGACGACCACACCACTACAGCGCCGGCTGAAGGTCACCGGCGCCTTGTTCAGCAGGGCGCCATCGGCCTTGTTGCGGACGTACCCGGTGAACATGACCTCCACGAAGACCATGGACGGGCCGGCAACGGCAAGTGCCCGCTCCTCGGGGCTGCGCAGGGCGGCCTGCGCCCAGGGCTTGAGGCCGGGGGCGAGCGGGGTCGCAGCCGGAAAGCCTGTGGAGGTGGCGGTCGGCGGGGGATCCGGCTCGCCGGGCTCATCCGAGCTGAGGGCGTAGATGCCGGCGCCGCCACCGACTACTGCCACCAGGGCCAGCGCGGCCACACCGGCCCAGAGGCCGGTACGCCGCTTGGGCGGCGCCGAGGGCTTGATCCGCCGTACGGGGGCGGCGTAGGGGTCGAACTGTGGCACGTCGGCCGGTGGGCCCGACACTGTTGCCGGCGTCGGGGCGACGTCGTGGCCGGCCGGCCCGGCGGGCGACGCGGGTGCGCTCGACGCCGGCGCGGCCGAGACGGGATGGGCAGCCGGCTGGTTCGGGATCGCTGCCGACTGCACCGCCCACGGGGCATGCGGCATGTCGACGACCGGCTGCGGCGCACCCGAAACGGGTTGCGGCACACCCGACACCGGTTGCGGCACACCCGACACGGGTTGCGGCACACCGGACACCGGCTGGGGAGGGGCGGAGACGGGGCGGGGGGCGGCGGGCACCGGTTTGTACTCCACGCCGAGCGCGCGGAACAGCTTCTCCGGGGCGGGTCCGGCTTCGGCGGCGTACGCCACCCAGGGCGCGGCGGCCGAGAAGTCGGCGTACGTGATCGGGGGTCCGTCGGGTGACTGGGCGAGCGCGTTGGCGACCTCGGCGAACGCCTCCCGCCAACCGGGGGCGGCGGCAACCGTCGCGTCCAGCACTGCCACGCTCACGAACCGGCCCTGCTCGTCGATGGCGGCCCAGGCCTTGCCCACCGGCGAACCGCCCAGCAAGTGGGTGAACCTGTAGGGGCCTTCCGGCTGCATGCCAACTCCTCCGCTCGACCGCCAGGCGCATGGTACCGACAGGTGCCACAGTCAGTCGCCCGGCGGTCACCCGTCAACTCGTCGCCGCTGTCACCTTTTGCTGATCACGACCACCGGCTCCGGCCCGGACGTGACGCGTTGCACGCGATAGTCGGCCAGCGCCGCCTGCCACACCGGCTCACTCGGGTGGGTGTACGCGCGGACCAGCCAGACCCGGGTGCCGGGCGGCTGTTCCGCGGCCCTGGCGAGGATCCCGTCGAGGGCGTCTTTGATGGACGGCGCGTCGGCGGCTCTCGGGAGGATCACATCGGCGCGGGTGGGCATGGTGACTGTCCAACCGACGGTGCCGGTGACCGGCGCGACCAACTTCAGCGGATCCTGGTCGGAGTAGAGCGTGAACCCGAACCAGGCGGGCCCGCTGACGACGACGAGGTCGTGTGGCCCCTTGTGCGCGGCGACGTAGCGGGTCGACGATCCGATGTCGGTGATGGCCTGGTGTGCCCGCCAGACCCCGGGTTCGTCGCCGTCCAGGCGGTACCAGCGGTGGTTGACGGCGGCGAAGCTGGCGAGCAGGACGGCGCAGGTCACGGCGGCCACCACACCCTGTGGCAGCCGGGGGAGCCCGCGGCGGACCAGGACGACGGCCAGGTCGGCCAGACCGACGATGCCGATGCCGACCACCAGGCCCGTCACCACGATCAGGAAGTGGGAGGTGCGCGGGTCGAGCAGGGGGTAGATACCCGCGACACCCAGCCCGATGGCCGCCACCGGCAGCAGGAGAACGGCGATTGCCGGGGCGGCGTGTCCGCGTCGGATCAGCGTGAGGACGCCGAGCACGAGCAGCACGGCGAGGATCGGCACGGGTGCGCCGAGCATCGGCGACAGGGCCTTGATCTGCCGCGAGAGGTGTGCGGGCAGCTCGGAGATGCTCGGTAGGAAGTCGTCCCAGTAGTCCCGCATGGCGTCGCTGTTGCCTCTGGCCGACACTCCGAAGTAGACGGCGGCCACGAGTGCGCCGGCGACCAGGCCGGCGACTGCCGCCTCGACCGTCCTCGCCCACTGCCGGCGCACGGCGACGGAGAGCAGCAGACCGCCGAGTACGCAGACCGAGACGATGGCTGTGGTGTGACTCATCAGCATGCCCAGACCCACCGCGGCCACCACCACAGCGAGCCGTCGCCGAGACCAGGAGCGTTCCGTCCAGGTGGCCAGGGCGAGCAGGCAGACCGCCACTGCGGCGTCCGCTGTGTACTGCTTCAGGTCGTGGCGGGTCTGCTGGACCGGCAGGAGCAGGACGGTCAGCCCGGCGACGATGCCGATGAGGATGCCCTGGGCGCGTTCGGACGCCAACGAGCGGCCCAGCAGGTAGGCCGCGACAACTGTCAGCAGTTGGAAACCCAGGGGTACGACCCGGAGGTGGTCGATGTCCGGGACCAGCCTGAGCAGGAAACTCCACCCGATCGGGCTCGACGAGGTCGTCACCGGCAGGTCGGTGAGGGGGAAGCGGACCGAGAGCGCGACCCACGCCTCGTCGCCCCAGTACTGGGCTGTCAGCCACGACCGGATGTCGTTGACGACGAAGAAGGCGCCGAGCAGGGCGATGACCGGCACCGCCTCCCCGACCGTCGCCCGGATGCGTCGAGGAGGGGCCGGACGAGAGGCACGAATGGGCGGGGCGTCCTCGACTGCGACCACAGCGCTCCTTCTCGGTGACGCGATCCTGATCACGCTGGCCGCCCGCATGTTACGAGTCACGGCGGCTGAACGGGGGGCGGGGGGTGACCCGAGGTGGTTGTCTATGAAAGTTTCTATGCATAGAGTCAGCTCATGAATGAAGGAGCTGTCGCGGCACCCGCTGACCGGGTGCTCGACCTGTTCCAAGGGGTGCGGCTCACCCCCACCCAGCGCCGAATCGCGCACTGTCTGGTGCAGCACGCCCCCCGCGTGGCGTACCTGTCCGCCGCCGAGGTCGCCGAACTGGCCGGCGTGAGTCAGCCGTCGGTCACCCGGTTCGCCGTCGCGCTCGGCCACGACGGCTACCCGGCGCTGCGCCGCCGGCTGCGGGACCTCACCGGCTCGACTCCGGGCGGATCGACGGACGCCGGCAACGAACTCCAGCAGGCGGTACGCGCGGAGATGGGCAACCTGGACCGACTGGCCGGTCAGCTCGCCGACCGGGACCGGATCGCCGAGACGGGGCGCCTGCTCGCCGAGAGTCGCCCACTGCCGGTGCTCGGCCTGCGCGCCGCCGCGCCGCTGGCCGCGTACTTCGCCTACTTCGCGGCGAAGGTGCACCCGGACGTACGGGTCCTCGACGACGGCGGCAGCCTGCTCACCGACCGCCTGGAGCAGGCGGCCGAGGCCGGGGCGTCCGCCGTCCTGGCCTTCGTGCTGCCCCGCTACCCCCGGGAAACCCTCGACGCGCTGCGCGACGCCCGCCACGCCGGGTTGACAGTTGTGGCGATCACCGACTCGCCGGTCAGCCCGGCCACCGAGCACGCCGACGTGGTGCTCGCCGCCGCGGTCGGCGCGCACCTCGTCTTCGACCTGCACACCGCCCCGATGACCCTGGCCATGGTGCTGTTGCAGGCGATCTGCGACGCCACGCCGGCCGACACCCAGCGCCGACTGGAGGCGTTCGAAGCCTCCGCGGCCCGCCGACAGTTGTTCCTCGGTTGACCGGAGGAGAACCAGAGATGACGCAACCCATTCGTGCCGCACGGGGCAGCCAGCTCACCACCCGCGGGTGGCAGCAGGAGGGCGCCCTGCGGATGTTGATGAACAACCTCGACCCCGAGGTGGCCGAACGCCCCGACGACCTGGTGGTCTACGGCGGCACCGGCAAGGCGGCGCGGGACTGGCCGTCGTACCACGCGTTGGTCCGCACACTGACCGACCTGCGCGAGGACGAGACGATGCTGGTGCAGTCGGGCCGCCCGGTCGGGGTGATGCGCACCCACGAGTGGGCGCCCCGGGTGCTGCTGGCCAACTCGAACCTGGTCGGCGACTGGGCGACCTGGCCGGAGTTCCGCCGCCTCGAACAGCTCGGCCTGACCATGTACGGGCAGATGACTGCCGGTTCGTGGATCTACATCGGCACCCAGGGCATCCTCCAGGGCACCTACGAGACGTTCGCGGCGGTGGCCGCGAAGAGGTTCGGGAGCACCCTCGCCGGCACGCTGACGCTGACCGCCGGCTGCGGCGGGATGGGTGGCGCGCAGCCACTCGCGGTCACGATGAACGGCGGCGTCTGCCTGATCGTGGACGTGGACCGCACCCGGCTCGACCGTCGGGTGCACGACCGCTACCTGGATGAGGTCGCCGACTCCCTGGACGACGCGATCGCTCGGGTCCGCGCCGCGAAACGGGAGCGCCGGGCGCTGAGCGTGGGCGTGGTCGGCAACGCCGCCGAGGTCTTCCCGGAGTTGCTGAACCGGGGCGTCGAGATCGACATCGTGACCGACCAGACCAGCGCGCACGACCCACTCGCGTACCTGCCGGTGGGGGTGGAGCTGGCCGAGGCCCGGGACTACGCCGCCGCGAAGCCGGCCGAGTTCACCGACCGGGCCCGCGCGTCGATGGCGACGCACGTCGAGGCGATGGTCGGCTTCCTCGACGCGGGCGCCGAGGTGTTCGACTACGGCAACTCGATCCGGGGTGAGGCGCAGCTCGGCGGTTATCAGCGCGCCTTCGACTTCCCGGGCTTCGTGCCCGCGTACATCCGGCCGTTGTTCTGTGAGGGCAGGGGTCCGTTCCGGTGGGCGGCGCTCTCCGGCGACCCGGCCGACATCGCGGCCACCGACCGGGCCATCCTCGACCTGTTCCCGGAGAACGAGTCGCTGGCCCGTTGGATCAAGCTGGCCGGTGAGCGGGTCGCCTTCCAGGGCCTGCCGGCCCGGATCTGCTGGCTCGGTCAGGGCGAACGGGACCGGGCGGGCGTGCGGTTCAACGACATGGTCGCCTCCGGCGAACTCTCCGCCCCGGTGGTGATCGGCCGGGACCACCTGGACACCGGCAGCGTCGCGAGCCCGTACCGGGAGACCGAGGGGATGGCCGACGGCTCCGACGCCATCGCCGACTGGCCGCTGCTCAACGCCCTGGTCAACACGGCCAGTGGGGCTTCCTGGGTGTCCATTCACCACGGCGGCGGGGTGGGCATCGGCCGGTCGATCCACGCCGGGCAGGTGTGTGTGGCCGACGGCACCGCCCTCGCCGGTCAGAAGATCGAGCGGGTGCTCACCAACGACCCGGCGATGGGCGTCATCCGGCACGTCGACGCCGGCTACGAGAGCGCCCGCGAGGTCGCCGACCGCACCGGCGTCCGGGTGCCCATGACCGAGGGCGGACCCGCGTGACCGACGACCTTTCCGCCCGGTTCCGGGCGCTGTGGGACGAGATCGCGCCGGTCGGACGGGACGCCGGCAGCGGCGGCTATCTGCGGTACGCGTTGACCGAGCCGGAGCGGGAGCTGCGCGCCTGGTTCCGGGCGCAGGCCGAGCGCCGTGCCATGCCGGTCACCGAGGACGGCAACGGCAACCTCTTCGCCCAATGGGGTGACCCGGGAGCGTCCGACGCGGTGCTCACCGGCAGTCACTTCGACTCGGTGCCGCACGGCGGGGCGTACGACGGGCCGCTCGGCATCGTGAGCGCGTTCCTCGCCGTGGACGAGCTGCGCGCCGCGGGCGTCACCCCCGGCCGGCCGCTGGTGCTGGGTGCCTTCGTCGAGGAGGAGGGGGCGCGCTTCGGCGTACCGTGTCTGGGGTCGCGGCTGCTCACCGGGGCGCTGTCGGCCGAACGTGCGGCCGGCCTGCGCGACGCGGCCGGGGTGAGCTTCGCCGAGGCGCTCGGTGACCGGCCGGCGGGCGCCCGCCCGGAGTTGCTGCGCCGGTTCGGCGCCTTCGTGGAGTTGCACGTCGAGCAGGGTCGCGCGCTCGTCGACACCGACGCGCCGGTCGCCGTGGCCAGCGCGATCTGGCCGCACGGCCGGTGGCGCTTCGACGTCGTCGGCGAGGGCAACCACGCGGGCACCACCCGGATGGCGGACCGCCGCGACCCGATGCTGACCTACGCGTTCACTGTGCTGGCGGCGAACAAGGAGGCCCGGCTGCGCGGCGCGCACGCCACTGTGGGCCGGGTCGCCGTCGAACCCAACGCCACTAACGCGATCCCGTCGAAGGTGACCGGCTGGCTGGACGCCCGGGCGGCCGACCCGGAGACGCTGACCGGGCTCGTCGACGCGGTACGCGCCAAGCTCGCCGAGCGGGCCCGCCGCGACGGTACGACGGTGACGGTCACCGAGGAGTCGGCCACCCCGGTGGTCGCCTTCGACAGCGGGCTGGCCAACCGCCTGGCCACACTGCTCGACGCGCCGGTGCTGCCCACCGGGGCGGGGCACGATGCCGGAGTGCTCGCCGCGTACCTGCCCACCGCGATGCTCTTCGTGCGCAACCCGACCGGTGTCTCGCACTCCCCCGCCGAGGCCGCCACCGACGACGACTGCGCCGCCGGGGTACGGGCGCTGGCCCGGGTGCTGGAGGAGCTGACATGCCGGTGAACGGGGTGGCGAGCCGCTCCTCGGACGGCACGGAGTTGCGGCGCCGGTGGGTGCGGGGTCTCCGGCGTGGCGAGGTGCGGCATCTCCTGTTGTCGTCCTTTGGAGCTGATGTCGTAAACGAATCAGCCGGTGAGCCCCAACTGTCGGCGTCACCCCGGCCGCGGGTGTCAACCCGGCCGCGGGTGTCAACCCGGCCGCGGGTGTCAACTCGGCGGCTGATGTCAACCCGGCGGCTGATGTCACCCCGGCCGTTGATGTCGCAGACGATTCAGCTCCAAAGGAGGCGAGCGGCATGACCACCACCCGCTGGCTGGCCGAGTACGCGTGGCTGCCCGAGCACGCCGAGCCCACCCCCGACGTGCTGATCGAGGTCGAGGACCGCCGGATCACGGCGGTGACGCCGCTGACCCCCGGCAGCAGGCCACCGGCCGGGGTCGAGGTGTACGCCGACGCGGTGCCACTGCCAGGCCTCACCCTGCCGGGCCTGTCCGATGTGCACTCGCACGCCTTCCACAGGGCGCTGCGCGGGCGTACCCACGGTGGGCGGGGTGACTTCTGGACCTGGCGGGACCAGATGTACGCCGTCGCGGACCGGTTGGACCCGGACACCTACCTCGCGCTGGCCCGGGCCGTCTACGCCGAGATGGCGCTCGCCGGGATCACCTGCGTGGGCGAGTTCCACTACCTGCACCACCGACCGGACGGCGGCGCGTACGACGACCCGAACGCGATGGGCGCGGCGCTGGTGGAGGCCGCCGCGCACGCCGGGATCCGGCTCACACTGCTGGACACCTGCTACCTGACCTCCAGTGTGGACGGTCGGCCCCTGGCCGGGCCGCAGCGCCGCTTCGGTGACGGTGACGCGGGCCGCTGGGCCGAGCGGGCGGCAGCGCTGCAACCGACGGACCCGCACGTCCGGGTCGGCGCGGCGGTGCACTCGGTGCGGGCCGTCCCGGCCGATCAGCTACGCACTGTCGCCGACTGGGCCCGGGAGCGGCAGGCGCCGCTGCACGTGCACCTCTCCGAGCAGCCAGCCGAGAACGACGAGTGCCGGGCCGTGCACGGGCGCTCCCCCACCGCGCTGCTCAACGAGCACGGCGTGCTCGGGCCGAACACCACCGCCGTCCACGCCACCCACCCCACCAGCGCGGACCTGTCACTGCTCGCCGACAGCCGGACCGGGGTGTGCCTCTGCCCGACCACCGAACGGGACCTCGCCGACGGCATCGGCCCCGCCCGGCTGATGGCCGACGCGGGCATCCGGTTGAGCCTCGGCAGCGACAGCCACGCCGTGATCGACCTGTTCGAGGAGGCTCGGGCGGTCGAGCTGGACGAGCGGCTGCGCACCCGCCGTCGCGGTCACTTCGCGCCGCTCGACCTGCTGACCGCCGCCAGCGTCGCCGGGCACGCCGCGCTGGGCTGGGCCGACGCCGGGAGGATCTCGGTGGGTGCCCGCGCCGACCTGGTGACGGTACGCCTGGACAGCGCCCGCACCGCCGGGGTGCCGCCGGTGGGCGTGTTCTTCGCCGCGAGCGGGGCGGACGTCGAGCAGGTGGTGGTGGACGGCCGGGTGGTGGTGGCCGAGGGCCGACACCTGACCGTCGACGTGCCGACCGAACTGTCGTCAGCGATCGAGGCGGTGACACCCGCATGAGCGGCAGCCTGCTTGTCGACAACATCGGGGAGCTGGTCACCAACGGTGCCGGCGAAGGCCCGCTCGGCATCCGTCGCAACGCCGCACTGCTGGTCGAGGAGGGCCGGGTGGTCTGGGTCGGGCAGTCCGCGTACGCGCCGGCCGCCGACCATCACATCGACGCCGGTGGGGCGGCCGTGCTGCCCGGTTTCGTGGACAGCCACGCCCACCTCGTCTTCGCCGGGGATCGGGCCGCCGAGTTCGCCGCCCGGATGGCTGGTCAGCCCTACACCGGCGGCGGCATCCGGACCACAGTCGGTGCCACCCGGGCCGCCACGGACGAACAGCTGCGCGCCACAGTGCGCCGGCTGCGTGGGGAGGCGCTGCGCCAGGGCACCACGACCATGGAGATCAAGAGTGGGTACGGCCTGACCGTCGCCGACGAGGCCCGCTCACTGCGGATCGCCGCCGAGACCAGCACCGAGACCACCTTCCTGGGCGCGCACGTGGTGCCCGCCGAGTACGCCGACCGCCCCGACGACTACGTGGGACTGGTCTGCGGGCCGATGCTGGCCGCCGCCGCTCCGTACGCGAAGTGGATCGACGTGTTCTGCGAGCGGGGCGCCTTCGACGTGGACCACGCCCGCGCCATCCTGGCCTGCGGCCGGGCCGCCGGGCTGGGCGTACGGCTGCACGCCAACCAGCTCGGCCCCGGCCCCGGGGTGCGGTTGGGCGTGGAGCTGGACGCGGCCAGCGTCGACCACTGCACCCACCTGAGCGACGCCGACGTGGCCGCGCTGGCCGACACTGCCCACAGCGACGGGTCGGGCACCCGCACCGTGGCGACGCTGCTGCCCGGCGCGGAGTTCTCCACCCGCTCGCCCTACCCGGACGCCCGTCGGCTGCTCGACGCCGGTGTCACTGTGGCGCTGGCGACGGACTGCAACCCCGGTTCGTCGTACACCTCGTCGATGCCGTTCTGCGTGGCCCTCGCGGTCCGCGAGATGCGGATGACACCGGCGGAGGCGGTCTGGGCCGCCACCGCCGGTGGCGCGCGGGCGCTGCGCCGCGACGACATCGGTGTCCTCACCCCCGGCGCGCGGGCCGACCTCGTCATCCTCGACGCGCCGTCACACCTGCACCTTGCCTACCGGCCCGGTGTCCCCCTGATCCGCCAGGTAATACGCAACGGAGTTCCGCAATGACGCACGTGACCATCCAGCCCACCGGGATCTCCGCCGACGACGTGTTCGCGGTGGCCCGCGGCACCGCCACTGTCGTCCTCGCCCCGGCCACCATCGACGCGATGGCGACCAGCAGGGCCATCGTGGACGGCATCGAGTCGTCGGGCCGTCCCGTCTACGGGGTCTCCACCGGGTTCGGCGCGTTGGCCAACACCTTCATCGCACCGGAGCGACGGGCCGAGCTGCAACACGCGCTGATCCGCTCGCACGCCGCCGGGGTGGGCGCCCCGATGCCGCGCGAGGTGGTCCGGGCCATGATGCTGCTGCGGGTCCGGTCCCTCGCCCTGGGCCGATCCGGGGTCCGGCCGCTGGTGGCGGAAGCCCTTGTCGACCTGCTCAACCACGACATCACCCCCTGGGTGCCGGAGCACGGCTCGCTGGGCGCCTCCGGTGACCTGGCGCCGCTGGCGCACTGCGCGCTGGTGCTGCTCGGCGAGGGCTGGGTGCTCGGCCCCGCCGGTGAGCGGCAGGACGCGGCAGACGCGTTGACAGCCGCCGGGCTCAAGCCGATCGAGCTGGCCGCCAAGGAGGGGCTGGCCCTGATCAACGGCACCGACGGCATGCTCGGCATGCTGCTGCTGGCCATCCACGACGCGGCGCACCTGTTCGCCATGGCCGACGTGACGGCAGCGCTGGCCATCGAGGCGATGCTCGGCTCGGAGCGGCCGTTCCTGCCCGAGCTGCACGCGATCCGACCACACCCCGGTCAGGCGGCGTCGGCGGCGAACATCCACCGCCTGTTGCAGGACTCCCGGGTGATGGACTCGCACCGCGACGACCTGGCGCACGCCGTGCAGGACGCGTACTCGATGCGCTGCGCGCCGCAGGTGGCCGGCGCGGCCCGCGACACCCTGGACTTCGTCCGCACCGTCGCCGGCCGGGAGCTGGTGTCAGTGGTGGACAACCCGGTGGTGCTGCCGGACGGCCGGGTCGAGTCGACAGGAAACTTCCACGGCGCACCGCTCGGCTTCGCCGCGGACTTCCTCGCCATCGCCGCCGCCGAGGTGGGCGCGATCGCCGAGCGGCGGGTGGACCGGCTGCTCGACGTCACCCGCTCCCGGGAACTGCCGGCGTTCCTCTCCCCCGACGCCGGGGTCAACTCCGGGCTGATGATCGCCCAGTACACGGCGGCCGGGATCGTCGCCGAGAACCGTCGACTGGCCGCCCCCGCCTCGGTGGACTCGCTGCCCACCAGCGGAATGCAGGAGGACCACGTGTCGATGGGCTGGGCGGCGGCCAAGAAGCTGCGCACCGTCCTGGACAACCTGACCAGCCTGCTCGCCGTGGAGCTGCTGGCCGGGGTACGCGGCCTCCAGCTGCGCGCCCCGCTGGAGCCGTCCCCGGCCGGTCGGGCGGCCGTCGCCGCGCTCGGTGCGGCAGCCGGCGAGCCCGGCCCGGACGTGTTCCTCGCCCCGGTGATGGAGGCGGCCCGTGCCGTCGTCGCCGGACCGGAGTTGCGCGCCGCCATCGAACAGGAGGTCGGCCCGCTGGGCTGATCTCCAGCGGGTCGCTGTCGTCCGCCGCGGGTCAGGCGGCGGGCGGCAGCACCTCGCGCCCGTCAAACGGCGGGCGGCAGCACCTTGGCGATCAGTTTGGCCAGTTCGCGCAACGCCTTGCCCCGGTGACTGATGGCGTCCTTCTCCGCCGGGGTCAGCTCGGCGTTGGTCCGGTCCTGTCCGTCGCCCAGGAAGATCGGGTCGTAGCCGAACCCGCCGTCACCGCGCGGCGCCCGCAGCACCCGCCCGGACTGCCGGCCGTCGACCAGGTGCTCCTTGCCGCCGGGCAGCACCAACGCCACAGTGCAGACGAACGAGGCGGCCCGCTGCCCGTCCGGAACGTCGCCGATCTGGTCCAGCACCAACTGAAGGTTGGCCCGGTCGTCGCCGTGCTGGCCGGACCAGCGGGCGCTGAACACCCCCGGCATGCCGTTGAGCGCGTCGACAGCGAGCCCGGAGTCGTCAGCGATGGTCGGCAGCCCGCTCTGCCGGCAGCCCTCCCGCGCCTTGATCAGCGCGTTCTCGCCGAAGGTCAGGCCGGTCTCCGGCAGCTCCGCGTACTGCTCGACGTCGTCCAGCCCGAGCAGGGCGATCCGGTGCGCGCCGAGTGCGCCGTCAAGAATCCGCTGTAGCTCGACCAGCTTCTTGCGGTTACGGGTGGCGAGCAGGACCTTGTTCATGCTGAGACACCTTTGTTCGCGACTGCGGGGCTCGCAGGCTTCCTCGTGCTCACGCGAGAGCCTTCCGCTGGGCTTCGGCCAACTCGGCGCAGCCGGCGACGGCCAGGTCGAGCAGGGCGTCGAGCTGGTCGCGGGCGAACACGCCCGCCTCGCCGGTGCCCTGCACCTCGACGAAGTCGCCAGTGCCGGTGCAGACAACGTTCATGTCGACCTCGGCGGCGACGTCCTCCTCGTAGCAGAGGTCGAGCCGGGCCTCCCCGGCGATGATCCCCACGCTGACCGCCGCCACCGAGCGGTGCATCACCTTCTCCGGCTTACCGGCCAACGACTTGCGGGCGGCAAGCCAGCCCACCGCGTCGTGCAACGCGACGTACGCGCCGGTGATCGCTGCCGTGCGGGTGCCGCCGTCGGCCTGGAGCACGTCGCAGTCGAGCACTATCGAGTTCTCGCCGAGCGCCTTCAGGTCGATGCTGGCCCGCAGACTACGGCCGATCAACCGGGAGATCTCGTGGGTACGGCCACCGACCCGACCCTTGACGCTTTCCCGGTCGGAACGGGTGTTCGTGGCCCGGGGCAGCATCGCGTACTCGGCGGTCACCCAGCCGAGCCCGGAGCCCTTACGCCAGCGGGGCACCCCCTCGGTGACGCTCGCCGTGCAGAGCACCCGGGTGCCGCCGAACTCGACGAGCACCGAGCCCTCCGGATGGGTGCTCCAGCCTCGGGTCACTGTCACCGGTCGAAGTTGAGAGGGCCCTCGCCCGTCAGGTCGCGCCATGCCTGCACCCTATGCGGTGCGGCGATCCACCTCACCCGCGGTGCCCCGGGGAACGCCCGCGCCGTTGCACACCGAGCAAGCGGCGACGGTGGCCCGGCCTCGCGAACCGGGCGTGCTGCGTCAGACGTCGTAGCTGGCGCCGGGCCGGACCACCTCGAGCGGCCCGGCGTACGCGGAAGCGGCCGACTCCAACGTGTGCGCCTCGCTGCCCCAGGCCGGCACCAGGTGGGTGAGCAGCAGCCGACCCACAGCGGCCTTGGTCGCCGCCTCGCCGGCCTCCCGACCGGTCAGGTGCAGATCCGGCGGGTTGTCCATGCCGTCGAGGTAACTGGCCTCGCAGAGGAACACGTCGGCGTTCTGGGCCAGCCGCAGCAGCGCCTCACAGGGCGCGGTGTCCGACGAGTAGCACAGCGAACGGCCGTCGTGCTCCAGCCGCACACCGTACGTCTCGACCGGATGGTTGACCCGGTCGACGGTGACGGCGAACGGCCCGATCGGAAAGGTGCCCGGCTGGAGCGCGTAGAACTGGTACACGTCCTCCACCGAGCCGTCGTCGCCGTACGCGGCGCTGAGCCGGTCCGGCGCGCCGGCGGGCGCGTACACCGGCAGCGGCGGGTAGGGGCCGTCCGGGGCGTACCGGCGCACCACCACGTACAGCACGGCGTCGAACATGTGGTCACAGTGCAGATGGGTCAGCAGGATGGCGTCCGGGGCGTGCAACCCCGCGTACCGCTGGAGGCTTGACAGCGACCCCGAGCCGAAGTCGACCAGGAGCCGGAAGCCGTCGGCCTCGACGAGGTAAGCCGAGCAGGGCGACTCGGGGCCAGGGAAACTGCCGGCGCTTCCCAGAACTGTCAGTCGCATCGAGTGGTCTCGCTGTCACTATCAGTAGCACCCGCGCCGGTGACGGTCCCGGCCATGATCTCTACCGACGCGTACGCCACGCTGCGCAGCCTACGCTGGCGCACCCGGCAGCAAGAATCATCCAACGGAAGTTGTCACGAACGTGACACCCGCTCGCGGTCCGTCGGGAAGCGCGCGGGCCGTCGACGAATGTCGACGGCCCGTAATCGGCAGACCAGATCGGTCAGGCCCAGAGTTGCCCCTCCAGGGCGTCCTCGGCATCGGCGAGCGTGCCGCCGTACGCGCCGGTGGACAGGTACTTCCACCCGCCGTCGCAGACCACGAAGGCCACATCGGCCCGCCGGCCGTCGCGCACCGCCTCGTGCGCCACCGCCAGCGCGGCGTGCAGGATCGCACCGGTGGAGAACCCGGCGAAGATGCCCTCCACCTCCACCAGCTGGCGGGTGCGCAACACCGCGTCCCGGGTGCCCACCGAGAACCGCCGGGAAAGCACCGAGGCGTCGTAGAGCTCCGGAACGTACCCCTCGTCGATGTTGCGCAGGCCGTAGACCAACTCGCCGTAACGCGGCTCGGCGGCCACGATCTGGATGCCCTCGACCTTTTCCCGCAGGTAACGCCCGGTGCCCATCAGGGTGCCGGTGGTGCCCAGCCCGGCCACGAAGTGCGTGATGCTGGGCAGGTCGTGCAGCAGCTCCGGCCCGGTCGTCTCGTAGTGCGCCCGGGCGTTGGCCTCGTTGCCGTACTGGTAGAGCATCACCCAGTCCGGGTGCTCGACGGCGATCTGCTTCGCCGTGGCGACCGCCTGGTTGGAACCACCCGCCGCCGGCGAGAAGATGATCTCGGCCCCGTACATCCGGAGCAGTTGCACCCGCTCGGTGGAGACATTCTCCGGCATCACGCAGACCACCCGGTAGCCGCGCAGCTTCGCCACCATTGCCAACGAGATGCCGGTGTTGCCACTCGTCGGCTCAAGGATGGTGTCACCCGGGCGGAGCCGGCCAGCCTCCTCCGCCGCCCGGACCATGAACAGCGCCGCGCGGTCCTTGATGCTGCCGGTGGGGTTGCGATCCTCCAGCTTGGCCCAGAGCCGCACCGGAGGGGCACCGTCGGGCACCGTCGGGGAGAGCCGGGGCAGGCCGACCAGCGGCGTACCCCCGCAGGCGTCGAGCAGGCTGTCGTACCGCGCCATGGCGGCCGACCTCAGCGAGCCGCGACGGCGTCGCGGGCCACCGCGTCGGCGGCACTCTGCGGGCTGATGTTGTGCGAGCTGATCGCCGCCGCCGCCGCGCTGTGCGAGCTGATCGCCGCTGCCGCGGCGAAGCCGAACGCGCCGCCGGCCACCGCCGGCAGGATGGTGACGCTGTCGCCGTCGGAGAGCTTCGCGTCGAGCGCGCCGAGGAAGCGGACGTCCTCGTCGTTCACGTAGACGTTGACGAAGCGGTGCAGCGTGCCCGCGTCGGTGATCAACCGGCCGCGCAGACCGCCGTGCCGGGAATCCAGGTCGGTGAGCAGATCGGCGAGCGTGTCGCCAGTGCCGTCGACGACCTTGGCGCCGCCGGTGTAGCTGCGCAGGATGGTGGGGATGCGAACCTCAATGGCCATGATGTGGAACTCCTCGATCGGGTGTGCCTACGGTGACGGGACGAGATGGCTGCGGCGCTGACAGGTCAGCGGTCGGAACACTCGTAATCGACCGTCGCCGGGCTCTGCCCGAACATGTAGGACTGGACGGCGTGCGGGTCGACACCGGCCTCCACGACACGGACCGGCTCCTCGGTGACCACGCCGTCGACGATCCGGAACGACCGGATCTCCTCCGAGTCGGGCTCACGGGTCGAGACGAGCAGGTAGTGCGCCCCCGGCTCACCGGCGAAGGAGACATCCGTCCGCGACGGGTACGCCTCGGTGGCGGTGTGCGAGTGGTAGATGACGACGGGCTCCTCGTCCCGGTCGTCCATCTCCCGCCACACGCGCAGGTGCTCCATCGAGTCGAACTCGTAGAAGGTCATCGACCGCGCGGCATTGTCCATCGGGATGTGCCGGGTCGGGGTGTCGCTGCCGACGGGACCGGCGACCACGCCGCACGCCTCGTCAGGGTGATCCCGGCGCGCGTGGGCGACGATCGCGTCAATGATCGACCGGTCGATGCTCAGCACGTGCACCAGCCTAACGCCTGCGGGGCACGGGCCGAAGTGGTGCCGGTCACCCCTAGTCGATCAAGGCGTTGAGCAGCGACTCCTGTAGATACCCGAGATAGGCGTAGACCGAAAGCTGGAACACCCGGCTGGAACCAGGGTCCTCAGCGACAGCGTCGTCCAACTCCTCGCCCAGATCCGTGCCGTCCTTGATCTCCAGGCGGACGCCCATCGCCAACCGGGCGTCGTTCAGTGCCCGCAACCACGCCTCGGCCGCCTCGGCGTCCAGCCGCACCTCGCCACCGGCCTCGTCCGGCAACGCGGCCAGGATCGCACCCGCCTGATCGATCTTCGCGGTCTTCAGGTCGCCCTCTGTGTAGCGGCGAAACTCGGCAGTGCCCGGAGCGTCCTGTGGGTAGACCGCCGGAAAGAGCCGACCGACCACCGGGTCGGTGTGGTCGAAGCCGTCGGTGAGCAGACCCACCACCTCGGAGGCGACCTTGCGCAGCACCCGCACCTCGTCGACGGCGAAGACGGCGACGTAGTGACCGGCCTGGCGATGGAACATGCTCATGATCTGTCCACCGTCGCCCACAGCCCGTACGCGTGCAGCTGCGACGCGTCGTGCTCCATCCGTTCGCGGGCACCTGTGGAGACCACGGCGCGGCCCTTGTGGTGCACGTCAAGCATCAGCTGTTCGGCCCTCTCCCGGCTGTAGCCGAAAAGCTTCTGGAAGACCCAGGTCACGTACGTCATCAGATTGACCGGGTCGTCCCACACGATCGTCACCCACTGCCGGTCGGACGCCGGCACCTCGTCAGTGTCCGGCGTCTCGACCGGTGCAACCTGCGGAGCCGCCATGCCCCCCATCGTGCCACCGGTTTCCCGGAACCGAGGAACCGGAACGCCGGCCCGGCGCGGATCACCCACCCCCGGCCCTCCCGACCCACCCCGGACGCCATCGGAGGTGGGGTCCGGCACGGACCCGGACCAACCGGTGGGCGCGCCGTCAGGCGAGCAGAATGCCGTGATCGACTGCATCGGAGAGCACCACGCCCAGCGAGAGGCGGATCACCTCGAACCGTCGGGAGATCTCCCTGGACAACCCCAACTCGACCTCGCGCACCGCCCGTTGGGACCAGGCCCGCGCCGCGCTGTGGTCGCTGTTGCCTGGCGTACGCCACTGCTGCCAGCACCCGCCGGAGAGCGCCACCGCGACCGGCGGGAGCACCTCGTCCCGGGACGCCACCGGATAGCTGGCGGCGGCGTCGATCGCCTCCATGCCGGTCAACTCGGCCACGCCGGCGGTACTGGTGATCAACAGCACCTTGTCCAGTTCGTGGCCGGGCCGGTGATCGGACAGGCCGTACTGCACGGCGAGGGCGATCCGGCGGCGCACGCCTTCGGCCGGCGGCGCGCCGAGCACCTGGGACGCGACGTCGGTCATGATGCCGCGCACCGCCTGATCGCACTGTGCGGTGGCCAACAACGACAACGCCGCCATCTCCCGGTCGAGGAGATCCGGTAGGCCGGCACAGCCGACTCCGAACACGATCTCCTGAACGGCCCGAAGGTGGATGTTCGCCAACTCCAGGGCGAGGTGCTGGCGGATCCGCTGCGCACACGAACGGGCGTGGCGGTCGAGCCGCTCGGACCAGTCACCCGGATCCGCGGCCACGGCGACGCGGTCCTGCTGGCCCGGCAGGACCGGCGGGTCGACGCTGGCCCGCCGCAACCCCTCACGCGACGCCCAACCCACCAGCGCCCGCCGCAGATCGGAGGCGGTGCCCGCACCGTCGACCGGGAACCACCGCGCACCGGCCAGCGCCGGCACCGCGGCCAGGAGAGCCGCCCGATGTGCCTCCACCGTCACCGCTACCGCATCCACCTCGGTCTCCGCACCCACGACCGGCGGGACGGACGCCCCCGCGCCCTCCGTAGTCGCCGTACCGTCGGTCGGCGGAGCCCACCCCGACGCGCCGGGGGTGACCGCGAAGACGACCTCCACCGAGGTCGGGGCGACTTCGGCGAGCAGGTTCAACTCGGCGGCGGTGAACGCCTGGTCGGCAGCGATCACGAAGAGCAGCGCGCCGGCTCGGCCCGCCGCTTCGAGCAGCACCCGGGTGCCGGACACGCCAAGGGTGGCGGTGTCCGGAACGTCGATCAGGGTGAAGTGCCGCAGCAGCGGCTCGGGCACGCTCAGCTCGACACGCCGGGGCGGGCGGGCCAACGCCGGACCGGCGGCATCCCGATCCGCGCCGTACGAGTGCGGCTGGCGGTAACCGGGCACGAACGCCGCCCGGGTGGGCACCTTGGCGTCGCGTACCACCAACCAGCTGCCCGCCGGCACGGTGAGCATGACCGGGTCGAGCCCGAGCAGTGTGGCGAGCACGGCACGCCGCTCGGCACCGGCCGGGCCGACGGCGACCACACCGAGCGGCTCGTCCGGGGCGGCGCCGGACACGCCGACCCGAGTGGGGAGGGGGCCGCAGGTGGGTAGATCAGTTGGGCCGGTCATGTCGTCCGGCGAATCGACCGAGGGGAGAGGGCCCTGCTTCATCAGGTGCCTCCCGTTGCAGGTGACCAGAGGTCCGGTCGCGAAAAGTTCCGGTACGAAACCCGGATGTCGGAAGACTACGTGCGGGCTGGCGACCGGGCGGAACACCTCGAATACTCACCGGTAATTGTGCGATTACTCAACTTCGCACGGTGACGGTACGGGCGCGGACGGATTCCGGTCGATATGCTGCGCGAATGAGTCGATGGGAGTTCGTCGGCCGCACGGATGAGCTCAACCGCCTGCTGGAGGCGGTGACCGGTGAGGCCGGCCGCGGGCTCTTCTTCAGTGGCAGCGCTGGCATCGGCAAGAGTCGCCTGCTGCGCGAGGGTGTGGGCATGTTGCCCACCGACCGGTTCGCGATCTGGTCCATCGCCGCCAGCGCCACCACCGCGGCGCTGCCATTCGGTGGGCTGGTCCAGGTCCTCCCCGCCGAGCAGCCCCAGGGCCTCTCCCCCGCCGGCATCCTGCGCTGGGCGCTCAACGTGCTGCAACAGCAGGCGGCCGGCCGACGGATCGTGCTCGCCATCGACGATGCCCACCTGCTCGATCCGCCCTCGGCCGCACTTGTGCATCTGGTCGCCCGCGCCGAGAACGCCACAGTCCTCGGCACCCTGCGCGACGGCGAGCAGATCCCGCTGCCGATCCGCGCACTCTGGACCGACGACCTCGTCGAGCACGTCGAGCTGACCCCGATGCCGCAGGAGGCGACCACCGACCTGCTGGCCGCGATCCTGGGCGGCCCTGTCGACGCCGGCTCCGCCGACCGGCTCGGCCGCCTGTCGGCCGGCAACCCGCTGCTGCTGCGCGAGCTGGTGCACGCCGCCAACGGCAGCGCCGAGTTGAAGCGCACGTACGGGATCTGGAAGTGGACCGGGCGACTGGAACTGGCCCCCAACCTGACCGACCTCATCGACACCCGGGTCGGCAAGCTCACCGACGGCGTCCGCGCGGTCGTCGAGCTGGTCGCGTTCGGCGAACCACTGGGCCTGCACCTCCTCAGGCAGGCCGCCGAGCAGTCGGACGTGGAGACCGCCGAGGAACGCGGGCTGATCACCGTCATTCAGCACGACCGGCGCACCAACGTCAGGCTGGCGCACCCGCTCTACGGCGAGGTGATGCGCCGTCGGTGCCCGGTCAGCCGCACCCGCCGGCTTCAGGCACACCTCGCCGAGCTGCTCGAACAGGTCGGCAAACGCCGACGCGACGACCTGTTGCGGGTGGCCGTCTGGCGACTCGACTCGGGCACCGCGCAGGACCCGGCTCTGCTGCTGGACGCCGCGGTGCAGGCGTTCACCCGCTACGACGTGCCGCTGGCGACCCGCCTGGCGCGGGCCGCGCTGCACGCCGACGGCGGCTACGACGCGGCGGAGTTGCTGGCCACCATCCTGATGTTCGCCGACCGGCCCGACGAGGCGATCGACGTCCTCGACGCGGTAACCCCCGAGCCCGGCGACGAGCGGCGACTCTGCCGCTGGCTGACCGTACGCGGCATGGTCAGCTACTGGGGGCTGAGCCAGGAGTCCACGGTGGAGGAGATCGCAGGCCGGGTCGAGCAGCTCAGCGACTCCGCCGACCGGTCCCGGGTGCACGCCTTCGAGGCGATCATGCGCCTGCACCGACTGGACACTGACACCGCGGTGCAGCTCAGCCGACGTGTCCTGGACCGGCCGGCGGCCGGCGTCGCCGCCCGCGAGCTGGCCCGTTCCACCATCGCGTACGTCCAGGCCGCGCAGGGCGAGCTGACCCGCAGCGGTACGGCCATCGCCCAGGTGCACTCGGCCGCGGCGAACTGGCGCACCGACATGCCGTACCTCCAGTTGGCCCTGGAGCTGGCCCGAGGCACCCGGCTCATGCTCACCGGCGACCTGGCCGGGATCGACGCGATCGTGGCCGACGAGTTCGCCGACCTCGCCGGTGCCGGCGACTTCCGCCTCGGCACCGGCTACCTGGCCATCCTCCAGGCGTACGCGGCCCGGCTGCGCGGGCAGAGCGACGCGGCCATGCGTACCTCCCTGGGCGCCTGCGCGGTGCTGGCCACGAGTCGGGTCTACGCCGGTCTGGCTCAAGCCGAACGCGCCCAGGCGGCGGCGCTGCGCGGTGACGCCGCGCAGGCGGTCGCGGCGATGGCCGAAGCCGACCGCACCCACGCGCCGGGCATGGCGGTGCTCTACCCGTGGCTGGATCAGGCCCGGGGCGCGGCGCTCGCCGCCTCGGGCGACCTGCCTGGCGCTGTCAAGCACCTCGGTGACCTGGTGGACCGGCTGCGCTCGGATGGCTTCGCCGGGCACGAGGTGCATGTCCTGCACGACCTCGTCCGACTCGACCAGGCGGGCATGGCAGTCGGCCCCACCTGCTCCGACGGTGGTCGACGCACCG
Organism: Micromonospora alfalfae; assembly: GCF_022230925.1. Lineage (GTDB taxonomy): Bacteria > Actinomycetota > Actinomycetes > Mycobacteriales > Micromonosporaceae > Micromonospora > Micromonospora alfalfae. The sequence goes on from NZ_JAKKFH010000001.1 coordinate 29,476, forward strand.
TCGCGCAGCGCCTCGCCGAGCTCTCCGAGCGGGTCGACGGGGTGCTCCCGCCACTGCTGGCCCGTCACGCCCGCGCCGCGGTGACCGACTCCCCCACCGATCTGCTCGCGGTCGCCGACGACTACGCCGCCCTGGAGTTGACCGTGTACGCGGCCGAGGCCACCTCCCAGGCCGTCCAGCGGCTGCGCCGGGAGCACCCGGCTGCCGCCAACGACGCCCGGGAGCGCCTCGCCGGGCTGCTCGGGCGCTGTGACCTGATCCGGACGCCGGCGCTCCAGGCCGGTGCGCCGGTGCTCACCGAGCGGGAGTGGCAGGTGGCGCGCCTCGCCGCGCACGGCGCTCCCAGCCGGGCCATCGCCGAACGGCTCTACCTGTCGGCGCGCACGGTGGAGAACCACCTCCAGCGGATCTACGCCAAGCTCGGCGTCACCGGGCGGACCGAACTGTGGGCGGCGCTGCGCTCGATCCCGGGCCACGACGGCGGCGACCCGAGCTGAACCTTAGGCTGGGGCGGTGAGCATCCACCGCCCCGCGCTCCTGACCGACCACTACGAGCTGACGATGGTCAGCGCGGCACTGAAGGACGGCACCGCCGACCGCCGGTGTGTCTTCGAGGTGTTCAGCCGCCGGCTGCCCAGCGGCCGCCGGTACGGCGTGGTCGCCGGGACGGCCCGGCTGATCGAGCTGATCCGCGACTTCCGGTTCGACCCCAGCGAGGTGGAGTTCCTTCTGCGGACCGGGGTGGTCGACGAGGCGGCGGCAGCGTGGCTCACCGACTACCGCTTCACCGGCGACATCGACGGGTACGCCGAGGGTGAACTGTTCTTCCCCGGTTCACCGATCCTCACCGTCTCCGGCGGCTTCGCCGAATGTGTGGTGCTGGAGACGGTGGCGCTGTCCGTGCTCAACCACGACTGCGCGGTGGCCGCCGCGGCGGCCCGGATGGTGACAGCGGCGCGGGGCCGGACGCTGATCGAGATGGGGTCGCGCCGGGCACACGAGGAGGCGGCGGTGGCCGCGGCGCGGTCCGCGTACCTGGCCGGGTTCCGGTTCACGTCCAACCTCGCCGCCGGCGCGCGCTACGGCATTCCGACGGCGGGCACGGCAGCGCACGCGTTCACCCTGCTGCACGACGACGAGCGGGCGGCGTTCGCCTCACAGGTCGCCACGCTGGGCAAGGACACCACGCTGCTGGTCGACACGTACGACATCAGCCAGGGCATCCGCAACGCCATCGCTGTGGCCGGGCCGGACCTGCGGGCGGTACGGATCGACTCCGGCGACCTCGCGGTGATCGCTCAGCAGTCCCGGGAGTTGCTCGACTCGCTGGGCGCCACCGAGACCAAGATCATCGTTTCCGGTGACCTGGACGAGTACGCCATCGCCGCACTGGCCGCCGAACCGGTGGACATGTACGGCGCCGGCACGGCCGTGGTCACCGGCTCCGGGGCACCGACCGCCGGGCTGGTCTACAAACTGGTCGAGGTCGAGGGCCGGCCGGTGGTGAAGCGCTCCGAGCACAAGGCCACCATCGGCGGCCGGAAGGTCGCGGTCCGTCGGCACAAGCCGACCGGCACCGCCACCGAGGAGGTCATCGTTCCGCAGGGCGTTCCCGACCGGCAGCCCAACGACCGCCTGCTCCAGCAGTCGTACGTGGTCGCCGGTGAGTCGGTGCCGCTGCCCACCCTCGACGAGTCACGGGAGCACCTGCGAGAGTGCCTGATCTCCATCCCGTGGGAGGGACTGAAGCTCTCGGCCGGCGACCCGGCGGTGCCGGTCACCGTCGTACCCGCTGGTTGAGTTCATCCCCGAGCGCCACCCCGACAGTGCGGAGAGAGGAAACCCCCCGATGGCCAACGCGCTGATCATCGTGGACGTGCAGAACGACTTCTGCGAGGGCGGCTCGCTGGCCGTCGCCGGCGGCGCAGGGGTGGCCGCCGGCATCTCCCGGTTACTCGCCGCCGAGCCGGACCGGTGGACGCACGTGGTCGCCACCAAGGACTACCACGTCGACCCGGGTGCCCACTTCGGCGATCCGCCGGACTTCGTGGAGTCCTGGCCAAGGCACTGCGTGGTCGGCACCAGCGGTTCGGAGTTCCACAGGGAACTGGACACCGCCAGGGTCGAGGCGATCTTCCACAAGGGCGAGCACGCGGCGGCGTACTCCGGTTTCGAGGGCCATGCCGACGACGGCGAGTGCCTGGCCGACTGGCTGCGTCGGCGCGACGTGGACCGGGTCGACGTGGTCGGCATCGCCACGGACCACTGCGTCCGGGCTACCGCGCTGGACGCCGCCCGGGAGGGTTTCGCCACCACAGTGCTGCTGGAGTTGACCGCCGCCGTCGCACCGGCGACCACCGACGTGGCCCTACGCGCGATGGAGGGCGCCGGGGTGATCATGCACGGCCAGCCTGTGATCAGGGCCGCATGAGCTGCTAATTGGTTGGCCCAGGGGCCGCCGCCGGTCAAGGATGTCGCCGGAGGTACGGACCCACGTGAACATGAAGCCTTACCGGCGGGCGCTCGCCCTGCCCGGCCTGCGGTCGCTGCTACTGGTTGCCGTCCTCGCCCGCATCCCGCTCACCGCGACCGGGGTGACGCTGACCTTCCACGTGGTGCTCGATCTTGATCGGGGCTACGGGGCGGCCGGGCTGGTGGGTGCGGCGGTCACCGTGGGCGCGGCGATCGGCGGGCCGCTGCTCGGCCGACTCGTGGACCGGCGTGGACTGCGCCCGGTCCTCGTGCTCACCGCGATCGCCGAGGCGATCTTCTGGTCCACCGCGCCGTCGCTGGCGTACCCCGTGCTCCTGCCAGCAGCGTTCGTGGCCGGCTCCCTGGCCCTGCCCATCTTCTCCGTGGTCCGTCAGTCGATCGCCGCGCTGGTCCCCGAGGACCAACGCCGCCCCGCCTACGCGCTGGACTCGATGTCGGTGGAGCTGTCCTTCATGATCGGCCCGGCGTTGGCGGTGGCCCTGGTCACCGCGATCTCCGCGCAGACCACCATGTACCTGGTCGGCGGCGGCATCGTCGCCGCCGGGATCGCACTGTGGGTGGTCAACCCACCGATCCGGGAGGCTACCGAGCCCACCGGCCCACAACGCCGCGTGCCGCGCCGGGAGTGGCTGACCCCCCGACTGCTCGCCGTCCTGGCGCTCAGCGCCGCGGCGACCCTGGTGCTCGGGGGCACCGACGTGGCGGTGGTCGCCGTCCTGCGGGCCAGCGGCGAGGTCGGCTGGACCGGCGCGGTCCTGGCCATCTGGGCGGTCGCCTCGCTGGCCGGCGGTTTCGCCTACGGCGCCGTGCACCGCTCGTTCTCCCCGCTGGCGCTGACCGCCGCGCTGGCCCTGTGCACCATTCCGGTGGGGCTGGGCGGTGCGCACTGGTGGCTGCTGTGCCTGGCGCTGATCCCCGCTGGCGCTCTCTGCGCGCCGACCATCGCGGCCGGCTCGGACGCGGTCAGCCGCCTGGCTCCGGCCGAGGTACGCGGTGAGGCGATGGGTCTGCACGGCTCCGCGGTCACCGTCGGCATCGCGATCGGCGCGCCGCTCGCCGGCGCGGTGATCGACGCCAGCGCGCCACCCTGGGGCTTCGTGGTGACCGGAGCGCTCGGCGCGCTGGTCACCCTGGTGGTGCTGCCGATCGAGCTGCGCCGCCGCCGCATCGCTGACGCGGCCACCCCGCCGCCCGCCGAGGCCGACCTCACCTCCGCCGCCCACTGACGACCGTTACAACCACTACGACCGCTACGACCGCTACGACCGCTACGACCGCTACGACCGCTACGACGCAGCGAAGCTGAAGGTCGGCGTCCCTTGCCGGTCTCCGCGTTGCGCTGTCCGACCGCGGCGACGGCACGCGAGACCGACCTGCGGCGGGGAGCGGCCTGCGCGGTGGTCCCCTGCGCGGGGTCGCGGGGTCCCTCCGCCGCGCGGGGTCCGTCCGCGCGGGGTCCGTCCGCGCGGGCAGCATCATGCTGATGAGCCTGATGTCTGTGAGTCATCGTGATGACTCACAGACATCAGGCTCATCAGGGAGATAGCCCCGAGGCCCAGCCGCGCCGAGCCAAGGGCACGCCCGGCCAGGACCAGGCCGAACCAAAATCCCGCCCAACCAAGGCCACACCCAGCCAGGACCAGGCCGAACCGAAACCCCGCCCAACCAAGGCCACGCCCAGCCAGGACCAGGCCGAACCGAAACCCCGCCCAACCAAGGCCACACCCAGCCAGGACCAGGCCGAACCAAACCCCCGCCCAACCAAGGGCGGGCACGTCGCGTGTACAAGCCGCTGGCAAGCCGCGTGGAGCGGCCGGAACGAGGCGAGATGGCGAGATGGCGAGAGTGGCAATGGGCTGGACATGGCGACGGGCGCCGCTCCCGGTGTCCCGGGGGCGGCGCCCGTCGTACTGCTGAGCGTGAGCGTCAGTGCCGGTCGACGTCGCTCGCGGTGTCCTCGCGGTAGCTGGCTCCGCCGTCCGACTCGCTGGTGAGCGGCTTGGCGCCACCCTCCGGCGGGCCGGCCAGGCTCTGGCCACCGGCCGCCAGCTCCGGGAACTTCGCGTCGAACGCCGGCCGCTCGGAGCGGATCCGCGGCATCCGGTCGAAGTTGCGCAGCGGCGGCGGGCTGCTGGTCGCCCACTCCAGCGAGTTGCCGTGACCCCAGGGGTCGTTCACCTCGACCACCGGGCCGGTCTTGTACGACTTCCAGCAGTTGTAGATGAACGGCAGCGTGGAGATACCAGTGATGAACGCGCCGATCGTAGAGATCGTGTTCAGCGTGGTGAAGCCGTCGCCGGGCAGGTAGTCGGCGTACCGACGGGGCATGCCCTCGTTGCCGAGCCAGTGCTGCACCAGGAACGTGGTGTGGAAGCCGATCATGGTGAGCCAGAAGTGCACCTTGCCCAGGCGCTCGTCGAGCATCCGGCCGAACATCTTCGGGAACCAGAAGTAGATGCCCGCGAAGACCGCGAACACGATGGTGCCGAAGAGCACGTAGTGGAAGTGCGCCACCACGAAGTACGAGTCCGACACGTGGAAGTCGATCGGCGGGCTGGCCAGCAGCACACCGGTGAGACCACCGAAGAGGAACGTGACCAGGAAGCCGACCGACCAGAGCATGGGCGTCTCGAAGCTGATCTGGCCCCGCCACATGGTGCCGATCCAGTTGAAGAACTTCATACCGGTCGGCACGGCGATCAGGTAGCTCAGGAAGCTGAAGAACGGCAGCAGCACCTGGCCGGTGGCGAACATGTGGTGCGCCCAGACGCTCATCGACAGCGCCGCGATGGAGATGGTGGCGGCCACCAGGCCCTTGTAGCCGAAGATCGGCTTGCGGGAGAAGACCGGAATGATCTCGCTGATGATGCCGAAGAACGGCAGCGCGACGATGTACACCTCGGGGTGCCCGAAGAACCAGAACAGGTGCTGCCAGAGCATCGGCCCACCGGTTGCCGGGTCGTACACGTGCGCGCCGAGGATGCGGTCCGCGGCGAGCGCGAAGAGCGCGGCGGCCAGCAGCGGGAAGACCAGGATCACCAGGAGGCTGGTGACCAGGATGTTCCACGTGAAGATCGGCATCCGGAACATGGTCATGCCGGGCGCGCGCAGGGTCAGCACCGTGGTGATCATGTTCACGGCACCGAGGATCGTGCCCAGGCCGGAGATGGCCAGACCCATGATCCACATGTTGGCGCCGACGCCCGGCGAGTGCTCGACGCTGCTCAGCGGCGCGTACGCGAACCAGCCGAAGTCAGCGGCGCCACCCGGGGTGATGAATCCGGCGGTCGCCATCGTTCCGCCGAACAGGTACAGCCAGTAGGCGAAGCTGTTCAGTCGGGGGAAGGAGACGTCAGGCGCGCCGATCTGGATCGGCACGATGTAGTTCGCGAACGCGAACACGATCGGTGTCGCGAAGAACAGCAACATGATCGTGCCGTGCATCGTGAAGAGCTGGTTGTACTGCTCGGGCGACAGGAACTGCAGCCCGGGTCGGGCCAGCTCAGCACGCATGACCAGAGCCATCAGGCCACCGATCATGAAGAACGCGAACGCGGTGATCATGTACATGATCCCGATTTGCTTCGCGTCCGTGGTTCGCAGCAGCCGCGCGATGGCCGACCCCTTGACCGGCTCCCGGACCGGCCAGGGCCGGGTCACGACCGGCTTGGGTGCGACGGTGGTCACGAGTGGCCTCCGGTTCTCGGTTGTCCCGCTCGGCACACGCTGGTTATCGGCGGGCCGTCATCCGCAAGGAGGATAGTCCCCGGCAGGTCGCAGCGCCGCGTGGGGTGGCGTGACACGATCTACTACGGGCCTACAGCGGGCCGAGCAGGAGCCGGTAGTGCTCCCCGAAGATCCGGTCGCCGCGTCCGCGCAGCAGTGGGTCGCGCAGCGCCGGCGGGACGTCCCTGGTGCGGTTGCGGTCCCGGGTCCGGTCCCGCACCCATCGGGTACGCGGACGGCGACGGCTTTCGTACGCCACCAGCGCCGCCTCCACGCTGTTGGCGGCGCGCAGCGACTCGGCCAGCACCACGGCGTCCTCCAACGCCATGGCCGCACCCTGCGACAGCGTCGGCGCGGTGGCGTGCGCGGCGTCGCCGACCAGCAGGACACGCCCCCGGAACCAGCGACCCAACTCCACCTCGTCGGTGGTCCCGACGTGCACCTCGTCGAGGGCCGCCAGCACCTCTGGCACCGGGCCGCGGTAGTCGGCGAAGAGGTCCCGCAGCCGCGCGAGGGGGTCGGCCGGTTCCTCGGTGCCGGCCTCGTCGGCGTAGAGGTGCAGCCGCCCGGCACCGATCGGCACCATCAGGAACCCGGAGCGCTGGCCGAGCAGTGCGGTCCACTCGGTGACCGGCGGGCCGTCGCGCAGGACGGCCCGGTAGACCACCTGCCCGACCGGACGCGGCGGACCACCGAGCGCGGCCAGCGCACGGACCGAGGAGCGTGGCCCGTCGGCGCCGATGACCAGGTCGTACTCCGTGGTGGTGCCGTCGGTGAAGGTGACGCCGACAGCGCCCGGAAGGAGGTCCAGGGTGCGGACCTCGGCGCCGTGCCGGACGGCGCCGCCGGCGCCGCTGAGCAGCACCCGGTGCAGGTCGGCCCGGGGCAGCGCCCGACACTCGCCGACGCCGGCCCAGAGTGCGTCGAGGTCGACCTCGCAGAGTTGCGCGCCCGCGGCGTCGAAGAACCGCTGCCGGTGGATCACCTGCCCGGTCGGCCGGACCGGGTCGTGCAGGTCCAGCCGGTGCAGTGCGCGGGCGGCGTTGCCGGGCAGGTAGAGACCGGTCTCGGTGGACTCCCCCGGTGGCAGCTTGTCGGTGACGTCGGGCCGGAAGCCCGCCAGGCGCAGCGCCCGGGCTACGGCCAGACCGGCGATGCCCGCGCCGACGACGAGGATGCGCAGGGGGGAGCCACCCATGGTGGTGTACGCCTCCGGAGGGGGAGCGGCACGCGTTGGAGGCAACACGCTACTCGGAGCGATCGACGCACACCAGGCCCAATCGGCCCGCACCCTGCCACTCGTCGGCGACCTGCGTCGCTTGGCTGGCCGTCAGCGGCCAGCCGTCCGGCGGGACGAGGCAATCCTCACAATTCACCAGTTCGACCCGGACGGTTGCGCGTCAGTTTCAGACATGTAAATGTGTCGTTGAGCGTGGGAGCGCTCCCGCACCGCCCCACCACATCCGGCGCCCGGCACGCGCCGAGTCGAGGAGTGTCATGAAACGTCAACTTCGGGCCCTGGCCGCCGCCGGGTTGCTGGTCGCCAGTTCGCTGGTGGCAGTAGCCCTCGGCGGCAGCGCCTCCGCCGACACCCAGATCTGCGAACAGTACGGCTCGACAGTCATCCAGGGCCGCTACGTGGTGCAGAACAACCGCTGGGGCACCACCGCCCAGCAGTGCATCAACGCCACCAACAACGGCTTCGAGATCACCACCCTGAACGGCAGCAGCCCCACCAACGGGGCGCCCACCGCGTACCCCTCGGTGTTCTTCGGTTGCCACTACACCAACTGCTCCCCCGGCACGAACCTGCCGATCCAGGTGAGCCAGATCAGCAGCGCCACCAGCAGCATCTCCTACCGCTACGTCAGCGGCGCCATCTACAACGCGTCGTACGACATCTGGCTGGACCCGTCGCCGAAGCGGGATGGCGTGAACCAGATGGAGATCATGATCTGGCTCAACCGGCAGGGCCCGATCCAGCCGATCGGCTCGGTGGTCGGCACCACGAACCTGGCCGGCCGCACCTGGGAGGTCTGGCGGGGCAGCAACGGCTCCAACAACGTCATCTCCTACGTCGCGTCGTCGGCGATCTCCAGCCTGAACTTCAGCGTGCTGGACTTCATCAACGACACCCGCAACCGGGGGGCGATCACCAACTCCTGGTACCTGACCAGCATCCAGGCAGGCTTCGAGCCGTGGCAGGGCGGTGCCGGCCTCGCGGTCACCTCGTTCTCGGCCAACGTCAACGGTGGCGGCCAGCCGCCCACCAACCCGACGACCCCGCCGCCCAGCGGTGGCGCGAGCTGCGCGGTGAAGTACACGGCGAACTCGTGGAACAACGGCTTCACCGCCGACGTGCAGATCACCAACACCGGGTCCAGCGCGATCAACGGTTGGACGCTGAACTACAGCCTGCCCGGCGGTCAGCAGGTCACCAACGCCTGGAACGCCACTGTGAGCCAGAGCGGGTCGACGGTGACCGCTCGCAACGTCGGCCACAACGGGTCCCTCGCTCCCGGGGGCACTGCCAGCTTCGGCTACCAGGGCACCCTGAGCGGGTCGTACTCGTCGCCGAGCAGCTTCTCGCTCAACGGGGCAACCTGCTCGCGCAGCTGACCTGACGGTGGGGGCGCGACCATCCGGTCACGCCCCCACCACTCAGGAAATCCACGCGGGATCCTTGAGGTCGGGGCGTCCTCGCACGCGGGACGCCCCGACTTTCGGGAAGTCGAGTCGATCAGGCGCGGGTGGTCGTGGTCAGACCCGGGTGAGGCGTACGGCGTCGGCGATGACCAGGCCGGTGGTGTTGCTCCACCGGCTCACGCCGACCCGGTTGGCGTCGCCCGCCGGCAGCGTGAACGTGCCGAGGACCCGCCACTGCCCGCCGGTGGCCCGTTGGTCGACCCGGACGGTCTGGTTTCCGGCGCCGGTGGCGACGATGTACGGGGCGGCGCTGTTGTAACCCGTGTTCGCGGGCCACCATGCCTCGACCCGGTAGTTGGCGGTGGCCGGGACGTTGAACCGGTACCACGCGACGTCGCTGGCGGCGACCGGGTCCGCGTAGCGGTAGTCGGCGCCGTAGCGCTGACTGGAGTACGACGACACGCCCCAGTTGGCGCTGGCGGTGAATCGACCGCTGGTGGTGTTGTCGACTGTGGAGGACCACGCCGTGCCACCGCCGGCCATTCTCGCCGCCACGTCGGCGCGCATGACGTTCAGGTCGATGAAGGATGGGTCGATCTTGCCGGTGGTGCTGGTCTCCCGGTGGCCTCGGGCGTAGCTGCTGTCCCGGCCGAGCCGGGTGAGCACGGCGGCGGTGGCGGCGAGCGACGCGTTGTACTGCGCGGCGGTCATTTCCTGGTTGACGCCGTTGTAGTCGATCTCCCACCCGATCATCAGGGTGTTGCCGTCCCCGGCCGGGATCGGTCCGCTGCCGCCGCTGACTCCGGCGTGGTTGCACCGGCCGGCGGAGATGACGTGGAAGACACCGTTGTAGTCGACGAGCGCCTGGCACAGCGGGCCCGGCAGGTCGGACCGGCCGTTGATGCAGATGCCGAGCGCCGGGTGCGGGTTGCTGGCGCTGGAGGTCGAGGCGGTGTGGTGCCAGAGCACTCCGATGGGGTCGAACGAGCCGGGCCGCATCCGGTTGAGCCAGTCGCCCTCGACCACCACCTGGACCCCGGCTGCGCGCAGCACGTCCACCAGCCAGGGAATCGTCGCCATCAGGCGTCCTGAAGCAGGTCGGCGAGGCACTCGGCCTTCGGCGCGGCGCTCGCGGCGGCGGGTCGGGTGACGACTGTCAGCGCGGCGACCACCAGGGCGGGGATGCCGAGCACCCCACGGCGGGGCAGACGGATGGACGGGGTTCGGGCCATGGCGATCCTCCAGCGACGGCGGGTACGAACGGATCGACGAACGTGATGACGGGACGCTATACCGTCACGTACGTCGATGTCGATACCCTTCATTGCTGGGCCCCGCGCTGAAGGAATTCGCCGATTCAGACCTCGCCGAGCGCGTCGATGTCGCGCATCTCCTCCGCCGTCAGCGAGAAGTGGAAGACGTCGAAGTTCGCGGTGATCCGCTCCGGGGTCACCGACTTCGGGATCACCACGATCTCGTGGTCGATGTGCCACCGCAGCACCACCTGCGCCGGAGAGACGCCGTGCGCGCCGGCGATCCTGGTCAGCACCGGGTCACTGAGGTCGCTGGTCTTGAACGGGCTGTACCCCTCCAGCACCACGCCCCGGTCCCGGTGCTCGGTGTGCCGCTGCCGGTCGTACAGCGACGGGCTCCACCGGATCTGGTTGACGGCCGGGTTCTCCTCGGTGGACTGGATCAACTCGTCGATCTCCGCGGTGCTGTAGTTGCTCACCCCGACCGCCCGGGCCAGGTTCTCGTCGCGGGCGGCGAGCAGCTCGCGCCAGAGCGGGATGCTGTCCCCCGGCGACGACGGCGGCCAGTGGATCAGCCAGAGGTCCACGTATTCGACGCCGAGCGCCTCCAGGCTGACCTCCAGCGTCGCGCGCTCCCGGCCCACCCGGTCCGGCGGGAGCTTGGTGGTGATGAAGAGGTCCTCCCGACGCAGCCCGCTCTCCCGTACCGCCCGGCCGACCTCCCGCTCGTTGCCGTACACGGTGGCGGTGTCGAGGTGCCGGTAGCCGGTGTCGAGCGCAGCCAGCACGGCGTCGTAACCGGCCTGGCCGGTGGCCTGCCAGGTGCCGAAGCCGAGCAGGGGCATCCGCACGTCACCGGGGAGCAGGGCGGTGGGCTGGTCGGTGAGGTCCATGAGGTCCGTTCTACCCCGCCGCGCCCCCGGCCGCCGAGCGAACCGGACACTCCGACGTCCAGCGCACCGGTCCGGTCTGCCGGACAATGCGGGTGTGACCGACCGGCTGGACGAGTACCGGCGACGGCGGGACGCGGCCCGCACACCCGAGCCGGTGCCGTCGGAGAGCCCGTCGCCGGCCGGCTCCGACGCCGCCCGCTTCGTCATCCAGCAGCACCACGCCCGCAGCCTGCACTGGGACCTGCGCCTGGAGCACGAGGGGGTGCTCGCGTCCTGGGCGGTGCCCCGCGGCCTGCCCCGCGATCCGGGTCGCAACCACCTCGCCGTGCACACCGAGGACCACCCGATGGAGTATCTCGACTTCGCCGGTGAGATCCCGGCCGGTGAGTACGGCGGCGGCCGGATGCTGATTCACGACCGGGGCACCTACCGCTGCGAGAAGTGGCGCGACGACGAGGTGATCGTGACGCTCTCCGGTGAGCGGACCGCCGGCCGCTACGTCCTCTTCGCCACTGGGGGACGGGACTGGATGGTCCGCCGCACCGACCCCGCGCCGCCGGGCTGGACGCCGATGCCGGAGCTGGTCCGGCCGATGCACACCACGCCCGCGGCCGGGCTCCCCCGCGACCGCGCCGCCTGGGGGTACGAGCTGCGCTGGGACGGTGTCCGGGCGATGGCGTACGTCTCCGGTGGGCGACTGCGGCTGCTCTCCGAGACCGACGAGGAGATCACCGGCGGCTACCCGTGGCTGCGGGCGATGGCCGAGGCGCTCGCGCCCACCGAGGCGGTGCTCGACGGTGTGCTGGTCCGCATCGACGGTGCCGGGCGGGTCCGCCCGGTTCGGCCGGCCAGCGGCAGCCGGGTCCCCACCGGCGCCCAGTACCTGATCGTCGACCTGCTGTGGTTGGAGGGCGTGAGCAGCGTCGACGTGCCGTACGCGCAACGCCGGGAGCTGCTCGATGGGCTGGTCTTGTCCGGTACGCACTGGCAGACTCCGCCGTGGTTCCCGGGCGCGGGCGACGAGGCCCTGCGTGCCGGGCGGGAACAGGGCCTGCCGGGCGTGGTCGCCAAACGACTGGACTCGGTCTACCAGCCGGGGCGGCGCAGCCGGCTCTGGCTGAGCATCGACGCGGTGTGACGGCGAGGAGCGACGTGTACCTGACTCACCTGGACTGCCCGCGCTGCGGCAGGGAGTACGCCGCCGACCGGTTACACAATCTCTGCGAGTGCGGATCGCCGCTGCTGGCCCGCTACGACCTGCCGGCCGTGGCGAAGGTGGTCACCCCGGAACGCTTTCCGCTGCGCCCTGCCGACCTGTGGCGCTACCGGGAGCTTCTCCCGGTCGCCGACCCTCGGCACGTCACCACGCTGGGTGAGGGCTGGACGCCGCTGTTGCGGGCTCCGGCGTACGGCACCGAGATCGGCATCGCGGACCTGATGGTCAAGGACGAGGGGCTGATCCCGACGGGTTCGTTCAAGGCCCGGGGCGCGGCGGTCGGGGTGAGCCGGGCCCGCGAGCTGGGCGTCGAGCGGATCGCGATGCCGACGAACGGCAACGCCGGGTCGGCCTGGGCCACGTACGCCGCGCGGGCCGGAATGCGCGCGACCATCGTCATGCCGCTGGAGGCGCCGAGCATCTGCCGGCGCGAGTGCGTCGCCGCCGGTGCCGACCTGCGCCTGATCGACGGGCTGATCGGGGACGCCGGTCGGCGGGTGGCCGAGCTGATCGCGGAGTCGAACGGGGCGATCTTCGACGCCGGCACGCTGCGCGAGCCCTACCGGTTGGAGGGCAAGAAGACGATGGGGTACGAGATCGTCGAGCAGCTCGGCTGGCAGACGCCGGACGTGATCATCTATCCGACCGGCGGCGGGGTCGGCCTGATCGGCATCCACAAGGCGCTGCACGAGCTGCGTGAGCTGGGCTGGATCGGCGACAAGCTGCCCCGGCTGGTGGCGGTGCAGTCCACCGGTTGCGCGCCAATCGTGCGGGCCTTCGCCGCCGGCGAGGATCGGGCGCAGCCGTGGGCGGACGCGCACACTGTGGCGTTCGGCATCACGGTGCCGGCCCCGCTGGGCGACGAGTTGATCCTCGCGGCGCTGCGGGAGTCCTCCGGCACCGCGGTCGCCGTCGACGACGCGGACATCCTTGCCGATCTGCGGGACTTCGCCGCCCGGGAGGGGCTGCTGCTCTGCCCGGAGGGGGCGGCCTGCCTCACGGCGGCCCGGCAACTGCGCGCGGGCGGGTGGATCCGGGCCGGCGAACGGGTGGTGGTGCTCAACACCGGCGCCGGGCTGAAGTATCCGGACACTGTCGACGTCTCCGGCGTACCCCTGATGGGGTGAGGTGACGGCGCCCCGCGGACCCTGCGGTCCGCGGGGCGCCGTCGTGCCGGTCTACTGGTAGGTGATGTCGGAGGGCGAGTAGAGGCAGTTGACGCCGTCGGCGCCCTCGCCGATCTCGGTCGGCTCGCTGCCCTTCGGCACGCCCTTGTACTTCACGCAGATCGAGGTCTCGCGGTCCGGGTCGCCGACGATGGTGATCCGGCTGAACCGGGCGGTGTCGCCCCAGTTGGTGTTGATGCCGGCGATCGCGTCGGTGTTCCGGACGATGACGTTGTCGATCACCACGTGCCGCTGGTACGACGTGGAGCAGTTGCCGCAGGCGCGGTAGAGCTTGCCGGCGTTCTCCACCTGGAAGTTCTTGATGTAGACGGTGCCCGAGCCGTTGTGCTGGAAGACCTTGTCGCTGGCGGAACGGGCCCCGCCGCCGTCGACGGTGTACGTGGTGCCGCCGCGGAAGGTCGCCGCGTCCTCGCCGACGTCCTCCCACCAGACGTTGATCAGGGTGCAGTTGCCCTCGCAGTGCACGCCGTCGCCGGCCGGGGCGCCGATGATCACGTTGCGCAGGGTGGCGCCGGCGGCCAGCTCGAACATCGGGTCCTGGCTCTCACTCTGCCCGCCGTCACCGATGCCGTAGTAGCGCTTGAGCCCACCGTCGAAGGAGCCGGAAACCGGGATCGTGGCGTCCACCTTCTGGCTGCCGGTGGGCGTCGGCCAGCCAGCCGGTGGCGGAGTGGTGGGTGGCGGAGTGGTCGTCGGTGGCGGAGTGGTCGGGGTGCCGCCGCCGGACGAGTCGACGAGCACGTCGTCGAAGCCGCCGCTGGCGTACGCGGTGACCAGGCCGATCCGGCCCGCACCGGCGAGGCTGTTGCTGCCGGACGCGATCTGGGTGCCGTTGACGAAGCCGCGGATGGTGCTGCCGCTGGTCTCGATGCGCAGGTTGTACCAGGTGCCGGTGCCGATGCCCAGCGCGGCGGAACCGATCGCCGTGACGGAGCTTCCGTTGACCGCCTGCAGCTCGGCCCGGCCGGAGCCGAGCAGGGCCAGCCGGTACATCTTGGTGCTGCTGGTGGAGCGGGCGGCGAGCCCGACCAGGGCGCTGGACGAGCCGAAGTTCGTCGGCCTGACCCGGGCCTGCACTGAGTAGTTGGTCCAGCTGGTCTGGCCGGCGAACTGGCGGGCCAGCTCGCTGCCGGCGTTGGACTGGTTGAGCACGCCCGAGCCGTCGACGGCCCAGGTGCCGCCGGACTTGGACCAGCCGGAGGTGTCGCCGTCGGTGAAGTCGTCGCTGAAGACGGTGGCCGCGAAGGCCGAGGTCATGCCGGCGGCGAGGGCCGCCGCTGTCACCCCGGCGCCCACGGCCAGTAGTAGTGGTCGGCGGCCGGTGAAGCGTCTTTTCTGCACAGGTGTCCTCCTTGACGCATGTGGTGGTGATCCCTCGGCGGCCGTGGCGAGACGTGTCGGCACGGAGTGCTGCGCTGAACGGGATCGGTGTGCGCCCCCGCCGGACGCCCGGATCCGAAGCGGGGTGAAGCGGGATCGAAGCCCTGGGGAAAGGGCTTTCCAGCTCCTTCGAGGCTAGGACCGCCCAAGCACCAGCGTCAATGCCTGGCGCTTGCAGGTCTGTTGCAGGATTCCGACCGGGGCGGCACGCCCACCGATCAGTAGCTGTCCGGCCGGGTGATCCGCCAGGCCGCGTTGATCAGCCCGATGTGCGAGAGCGCCTGCGGCATGTTGCCGAGCTGCATCCCGGTGGACAGGTCGATCTGCTCGCTGAACAGGCCCACGTCGTTGGCGTGCCCGACGACCCGCTCGAAGAGCGCCTCGGCGCGCTGCTGTTCGCCGGTCATCACCAGGCACTCCACCAGCCAGAACGAGCACAGCAGAAAGCCGGCCGGGTCGGTCGTCCAGCGCCGCAGCAGCCCGTCCTCGGTGCCCAGCTCGCGCTCGACCATCTCGATCGTCGAGCGCATCCGCGGGTCGGTGGCCGGCAGAAAGTGGGTGACCGGCAGGGCGAGCACCGAGGCGTCCAACTCCGCCGAGCCGAACGCGCCGGTGAAGGCCCCGATCCGCTCGTTCCACCCCTCGCGCAGCACTGCGTCGCGGATCTCGTCGCGGACAGTGGCCCAGCGATGCGGGTCGGCCCGGTCACCGAGCCGGTCGGCGAGCCCCACCGCCCGGTCCATGGCGAGCCAGCAGGCCACCTTCGACGAAACGTAGTGGCGCTCCTCGTCGCGGGTCTCCCAGATGCCCCGGTCCGGCAGACGCCACGTCGCGGCCACCTGCTCGGTCAGCCCGAGCACCATCTCCCGCAACTCGTCCTCGAACGTCGCGCCGAGGTAGTCGCGCAGCCGCCACACCGCCGACATCACCTCACCCGGCACGTCGAGCTGCCGCTGCCGCCAGGCGTCGTTACCGACCCGCACGGGCCGACTGTCGCGGTAGCCACGCAGGTGGTTGCAGTGGTGCTCGGAGAGGTCGCGCTCGCCCTCCAGCCCGAACAGCACCGGCACCGGCTCGTCGCCGAAGCGGCCGATCGAGCGGGTCGCCCAGGCGAACAGCCGGGACGTCTCGTCGGGGCAGGCCGCCACCCACAGCGCCCGCATCGTCAACGAGAAGTCCCGCAGCCAGGAGTAGCGGTAGTCGTAGTTCCGGTCGCCGCCGATCTGCTCCGGCAGTGAGGAGGTCAGCGCCGCGGCGACCGCGCCACTGCGGGCGTACGTGAGGCCGGTCAGCACCGTGGAGCTGTGAGTGACGAGTTCGGGGTAACGGCCGGAGTATCCGTGCGTCTCCCGGAACGCCTGCCACGCCTGCGTCGTCTCGGCGAGGGTGGTCAACGGGTCCACCTTTGCCGGCGGGTCGCCGTACGCCTCGCCGAACGCGAGGTCCATCCCGATCACCTGACCGGCGGAGACCTCGAACTCGTGGGTCACCCGGTCCCTGCCCGCCCGCAGGTGCAGACCCCCGGCGCGCAACATCAGCACCACCGGGCCGGCACCGGCCAGCACCCCACCGTCGGGCTGCTCGTGCAGGTACGGCGTGAGCAGGCCGTACTCCGGGCGGGGCGCGAAGTCCAACGCCATCCGTACCCGCCCGGAGAGCCCTTCGACCACTCGGATCAGCACGGCGGGTGAATTCTTGCCCAGCTCGTGCGCGCGGGCGCCGACCTCGGCGGCCAGCGCGTCGGTGACCGCCACGCTGCCGTGTGGGGTGTGGTGCACCGTCCGCAGCACCAACGAGTCCGGCAGGTACGCGCGCTCCACCCGGTGACCCGGGCCGCCGACCCCTACCGGCGCCAGCCGGAAGTGGCCAGCTCCCGGGTCGAGCAACCGCGCGAACACTGACGACCCGTCGAACCGGTGCGGGCACCACCAGTCGATCGAGCCGTCCTTGCCGACCAGGGCACCCGAACGAGAGTCCGAGAGGAACCCGTAGTCGGAGATCGGCTGCTGCTGCTCCACCCGCCGGGGGTACCCGCATCGGCCCGGATCAGGCCGGAGGCGATCACTCGGTCGGTGGCTCGTCCTCGCCCGCCGCCTCGGCCGCGTCGGCCTCTTCCTTGGTCTTGTGCACTGCCTTGTCGGCGTGCTCCGGCGGCCCGTAGACCGTGTACAGCACCAGCGGGTTGGGACCGGTGTTGACGAAGTTGTGCTTGGTGCCCGCCGGCACCACCACCAGGTCGCCCGCGACGACCTTCCGCTTCGCGCCGGCGACCCGCGCCTCGCCGACACCGCTCACGAAGGTGAGGATCTGGTCGATGTCCTCGTGCACCTCCTCGCCGATCTCCCCATCGGCGGGGATGGTCATGATGACCAGCTGGGTGTGCTCACCGGTCCACAGCACCCGCCGGAAATCCGGGCTCTTCTCGGCGACGGTCGCGATAGTGAAATGCTCCATGTCCACGCTCATACCCCGTCCGGCGGCACCCCACGCCGGGACTCACAAATGGTGGAATTCCCCACGCTGGGAGGGTTTGGATCCACACGGACCGGGGATCGAGGAGCGGACCGGCGCGAACGGCCGGTCGAGCCAGGTCCCCGCCGACGTACCGCCGAACGGCTGCGGTGGTGGGAGACGGCCAGAGCGCGGCGACGTTCCGATCACGGAGCGGCGCCGCGCGCTCTTGTCCGCCGGAGGGCCTAGCGGTGCAGCCAGCTGACCAGATCGGGTGGGGCCAGCGCGGCGACCCGTTGCCGGTAGCGGGCGAGGCCGGCCTCGTCCAGCAGGTCACGCCCCTGGCCCGAGCCTCCCCGGCGAAAGAACGCCTGCCGGTCACGCAGCACGCCGAGCGTGTCCGGTGCGAGCCTGTCGGCGCGCTCCCGCATCCGACCGAAGGTGGCCGCCTCGACCAACTCCGGCCCCGGACTCGGAAGTTTCCACGTGTCGGCCAGCCGGCGCATCTCGCCGCCCAGATCGGCCAGCAGGTCGTCGTAGTGCACCAGCTCGACGTTCGGCTCGTGTCGGCGGACCCACGCGTCACTGAGGTGCATCAGCACCCCGGGCAGCGAATCCAGCTCGGCGCAGGGGTCCACCTCCCGGTTGACCCAGCTCAGCAACCACTCCCGCACCGGTGGCCGCTCTCTGGGTGGCCCGGTCGGGGCGGGTTGGCCGGTCAGCTCGGCGATGCGTGCCCGGTCCAGGTTGGCGCTCTGGTGGTAGAGGGAGACCGCCATGTCCAGCGGGTGCCGGGCCACCACCACGTAGTGCGCCCGAGGGTCCGACGGCACCCCGTCCAGCGGGGTGTGCGTCTTGATGAACCGCCGGTGTGGCTGGGCGGCCAGCCGGTCGTACACAGTAGCCTGCGGCTCACCCAACCAGTCGAGCCACGGCGACAGCACTGTCAGCGGCGTCGGCAACTCCGCGCTACGAAGCACCAGCAGCGCACAGATCATCTGCATCCAGGTGGTGCCGCTCTTGGACCGGGTGCTGATCACGATGTCGCCGTCGCGGAACGGGAAACCGGTCCACCGTGCGCTGTCCTCTTCGTCGGACTGGTAACGGTGAATCGACGTGGGCATCGGTGGATGGTAGTCGCCGAACCGACAGTCGGGCAGCCGAATTCCGGCTTACATTCCTGGGGCACGGGCGTATGCCTGGCTAGATTGAATTATGGTGCCCGCCCACGGGGGCCGGGCGGCGGCACCGGTCTACCGCCCCATCCTCGCCAACCGACGGGGCGAGCTTGAAGCCCTGAGCCACCTCGATCCCGCCCATGCCGCACTGGTCGCCCCGGTCCTGGAGATCGGCGCGATCGGTCGGTCCACGATGGACGCCATTCGCCGGCTGCCGTCCGGGCTGCTGCCCGCCATCGACGTCAGCGCACTGCCCGACATCCCCGAGGCGGAGCTGACCCGTTGGGGCGTGCCGGTGGTGCCGGTGATCGGGCTCTCCGAGAGCGACCACCGGCTGGTCGCGCACGGCGCGGCGGCGCGGGCGTACGGCCGGCGCGCGCTCATCCGACTGCGGGCCGGCCAGGACCGGGCCGGGCCGGACGCGAGCACCACCGCCGTGGAACGGATCTGGCGGTTCACCGGCCTCGCCCCGGAGGAGTGCGACCTGCTGGTGGACGCGGGGGACGTCTGCTGCCCGGCCGACGTGCGGACCGCCGAGCCCCGGGTACGCCACCTGCTGGACTGGGCACGCCGACACGCCTGGCGGTCGGTGACTGTGGCGGCGGGCGGTATGCCTCCGACGCTGTCCCGGTTGCCCACCGACGAGCCGGTCCAACTGGACCGCTGGGACTGGCAACTGTGGCGGCGACTGGCCGACACCGGGGTCGACTACGGCGACTACGGTGTCCACCCGGCTGGGCCGGGCGCCGGTGACAGTGGCGACCGGTTGCCGACGGTGCGCTACACCGACGACGGCAGCTGGTGGGTCTACCGCTGGGCGCGACGCGGCGGCCGGGGCGACGACAGGTTCGCCGACCTGTGCCGCACGCTGGTGTCGGCACCGCACTGGCCGATCACCGGTGCGGCCTTCTCCTGGGGTGACCATGAGCTGCTGCGCCGGGCCCGCCGTGGCGCCGGGGCCGGCTCGACCGCCAACTGGGCGGCGTGGAGCACCTCGCACCACCTGGCCCACGTGCTCGGCACGCTGTTGCATCCAGCAGGCGACGGCGCACCACGGTGGCACCCTGGGCAGGGGCCGCCACCGCAGCGGGGACGATCGCCACGCTGAAAGCCGGATCTACTGCTTCTCGGTGAAGCCGAACTGGATGATGCCCTCGTCGTCGACAGTGGCGTCCACCGACGCGTCGCCGAGCAGCTCGGCGGCGTCCTCGTCCAGGAAGATCCGCGCGCCCTGGTTGTCGACCACCCGATCGCCCTGCACCGGCTCGGGCACCAGCTCGACGGTGAGCGATCCCGCATCGGTGTCGGCGGCGATACGCACACCGCCGTCCTGGGCGACGTCCTGTTGGTTGGCGAGGTCACGGATGACGAGCACGGCGTTATCGGTCATGGTGAGCATTTGTGGAACTCCTCGTGGATTGTCGGCTCGCTGTCGGATACCGCGCGGACCGGACACTCGGCCCGCCTACGAGCACACGTGGGAGGCGACAGAGGGGCGAACGATCATCGCCGTCGCACCGAATCGGGGCAGCTGACGGCCCCGTCACTCCCACCGTGCCCGCTGGCCGGCCATCCGTCAAATAGAGCCAGGTCAGTGGAGAGCGGCGGCCGGCGCCAGCCAGGCGCGAATCTCGTTGACCGCCGCGCGGCCGGCCCGGTTGGCCCCGATCGTGCTGGCCGAGGGGCCGTACCCGACCAGGTGAATCCGAGCGTCGGCGACCACTCGGGTGCCGTCCATCGTGATACCGCCACCCGGCGCGCGCAGCCCCAGCGGGGCGAGATGGTCGATGGCCGCCCGGAAGCCGGTGCACCAGAGGATCACGTCCGCCGGCACGAACCTCCCGTCCGTCCAGGCCACCCCGTCGGGCGTGATCCGGTCGAACATGGGTAGCCGGTCGAGGACGCCGCGCTCGCGCAGGTGGCGTACCTCCGGGGTGACCGGAAGCCCGGTCACGCCCACCACGCTGCCCGGCGGCCGGCCGGAGCGGACCGCCTGCTCCACCCGGGCCACGGCGGCCCGACCCAGTTCCGGGCCGAACTCCTCCTCGTTGAACGTCGGCGGCCGGCGGGTCACCCAGGTGGTGGCCGCCGCGACGGTGGAGACCTCGCCGAGCAGTTGCACGGCCGAGGTGCCGCCACCGACCACCACCACGCGCAGGCCGGCGAACTCGGCCGGCCCTCGGTAGTCGGCGGTGTGCAACTGGCGTCCGCGGAACGTCGACCGGCCCGGGTAGTGCGGCCAGAACGGTCGCGTCCAGGTGCCGGTGGCGTTGATCAGGGCCCGGGCGGTCCAGGTGCCCCGGTCGGTGCGCACGTCGAGTCGTCCGTCCGGGCGGGAGTGCACCCCTCGGACCCGCACCGGCCGCCGCACCGGCAGGTCGAAGGCTCTCTCGTACGCGGCGAAGTAGGCGCTGACCTGCTCGGAAGCCGGGCGTTGTGGCTCGGTGGGCGGGAGCGGCAGCCCGGGCAGGTCATGGAAGCCGTGCACGCGGTCGAAGACCAGCGTCGGCCAGCGGTGCTGCCAGGCGCCGCCGGGCCCGTTGTCGGCGTCGAGGATGACGAAGCCGCTGTCGGGCGCGAAGCCGGTGCGGTGCAGGTGATAGCCGGCGCTCAGGCCGGCCTGCCCGGCACCGATCACCACGACGTCCGCGGAGTGGGTGGCCACGTGGGCTACAACGCGCTGGATGTCGCCGCTGTGCCCGTCCTCGACCGTCACGCCGATCACAGACAGCTATTCCGGCTTCGACCACCTGACCTGCGCCTACGCTGAGTTGATGAGCGACTTCCGTCGGTATGCGGGCGAGTTCCTCGGCACCCTGTTGCTGGTGTTCTTCGGGGTGGGCAGCGCGGTCGCCGCACGGGTCCAGGGCGGTGTGGTCGTGGTGGCACTGGCCTTCGGGTTCGTGATGGTGGCCCTCGTCTACACGATCGGCCCACTCTCCGGGAGCCACGTCAACCCAGCGGTGACCCTCGGTGTGCTGCTCTCCGGCAAGATCTCGGTGCTCGGGGCGGTGGCGTACTGGATCGCGCAGTTCGTCGGCGCGACGGTCGCGGGCTTCGTGCTCTGGGCGCTCACCCGCTGGGGTGACGTGGCGGACCAGACCGGGGCCCTGGGCACCAACGGTTACGGCGCGCACATCAACCGGGGCGGCGCGGCGGTGCTGGAGGTCGTGCTGACCTTCCTCTTCGTGCTGGTAGTGCTGGTGGTGACGAGTCGGAGCGAGAATCCGGGCACCGCCGGGCTGGCCATCGGGTTGGCCCTGGCCGTGACCCAACTGGTGGGCGTGACGCTGACCGGCGCGGCGGTCAATCCGGCCCGCGCGTTCGGTCCGGCGGTCTTCGAGGGCGGTGTGGCGCTACGGCAGCTCTGGGTGTTCATCGTCTTCCCGCTGCTCGGTGGGGCGCTCGCCGCGCTGGTCGCGCCACTGGTGATGGGGGCGCAGCGGCACTACTGGGGTGGGCACGAGAAGACGGTCGGCGGGCCGAAGTAGCCCAGACGGCAATATCTTTCGCCTGAGGCCCTTCTCCGGCGAATATCTCCGTGACAGCATCAGCGGATGCATCGTCGTCACTTTCCCCGGGCGCTCGCGCTGCTCGCGCTGGTCGCGACCGCGGCCACCGCCGCCGCGCCCGGCGCCACGGCCGAGTCGCCCACCCCCGCGACGACCCACCTGCGTGCCACCATCGACACGATCCTCGCCGACACCCGGCTGGCCGGCGCGCAGGCGTCGGTGGTCGTGGTCGACACCAGCACGGGACAGACGCTCTACGACCGCAACGGGGACCGCCGGCTGGTTCCCGCGTCCAACACCAAGCTGCTGACCTCGACGGCCGCCCTTGAGCTGCTCGGCCCGGGCCACCGCTTCAGCACCGACGTCCGGGCCAGCGGCAAGCGCCGTGCGGGCCTGCTCTCCGGCAACCTCTACCTGCACGGCGGAGGCGATCCGACAATGCTCGCCGCCGACTACGACGCGCTCGCCGCGCAGGTCGCCGCCGACGGCGTGCGGGTGGTCACCGGGAACCTGGTCGCCGACGACACCCGCTACGACCGCACCCGGCTCGGCCCCGACTGGACCTGGGACGACGAGCCCTACTACTACGCCGCCCAGGTCTCCGCGCTGACAGTGGCCCCGGACACCGACTACGACGCGGGCACCGTGATCGTGCACGCCGCACCGGCCGACCGGGCCGGCGCCCCGCCGGTGGTCACCACCACCCCCGCCACCGGGTACGTCCGCGTCGACAACCGCGCCCAGACGGTCAGCGACGGCGAGACCTCGATCTCGATCGAGCGCGAGCACGGCGGCAACACCGTCGTGGTGACCGGTCAGATCGCCGTCGGCGACGAGCCCGCCAGTGACTGGGTCACCGTCTGGGAACCCACCGGCTACGCGGCGGACGTGTTCCGGGCGGCGCTGCACCGACACGGCGTCCGGGTGCTCGGCCGGACGGTGCTCGGCCAGCCCACCCCGCAGACGGCCCAGCCGGTGGCGCGTCACGACTCGATGAGTCTGGGCGAGTTGATGACGCCATTCTTGAAGCTGTCCAACAACGGGCACGCCGAGGTGTTGACGAAGGAGATCGGCCGGGTGCTCTCCGGTTCGGGCACCTGGACGGCCGGTCTCACAGCGATCAGCGAGTATGTCGCCGACACCGGAATGGACACCGGGAGACTGCGCCAGCGTGACGGCTCAGGGTTGTCAAGGCGCAACCTGATCCCGGCGGCGGAATTCGTCGACCTGTTGAGCGCCGTCCGCGCCGAACCGTGGTTCGCGACCTGGTACGCGGCACTGCCGATCGCCGGTCAGCCCGAGCGGTTCGTCGGCGGCACCCTGCGCAGCCGGATGGCCGGTACGCCGGCAGCGGGCAACGTGCACGCCAAGACCGGCAGCCTGACCGGTGTCTCCGGGCTCTCCGGCTATGTCACCAGCGCCGATGGTCGACTGTTGGCGTTCTCCATCCTGCTGAACAACTACCTCACGGCGTCGGTGAAGTCGCTCGAGGACCAGATCGCCGTGGCGCTGGCCGGTTTCCGTGAGGGTGGTGCGTCGACGGCACGGGTGGCCCGGCCGACGGTGCCGGAGACGCCGCGCACCCCGGAGGGCGTCGAGTGCTCCTGGGTGAAACCGATCACCTGCTGAGCGACGGCCGGGAGGCGCGTTCGCGCCTCCCGGCCCGGCGAGCGCTCAGGCCGGACGGTCCGGTGGGGGGACCACCGCCGTCGGGTCACCGCGTTCGATGAGCGCGGCGATCTCAGCGGCCCGCAGCCCGCGCAGCGCCAGCACCCGGGTGCCCCAGCGGTGCAGGCGGCACGGGTGCGGGCTGGCATCGTTGCGGCAGACCACACCCCCGGACCACCGGCGGGGGGCGTGCACCACCACCGCCCGTACGGCGAACTGGGTGTCCTCGCCCGTCACGTACGGCGGCAGGGGGATGTCGCGAAGAACCTCCCCGGACGCTTCACCGGTGCCGGACGAAGCGGCACGACGGACGCGGTGGGCGGTGCTGCTACTCATCTCCGCTGCCTCCACACTGGATGGTCGGATGGGGACAGCAGAAAGTTACGACCCATTCGACAGTCCGCGACGGACAAATTGTCCCGCCGTCCGACGCGCAGCGATCAGTCAGTCAGTCAACGCACCGTCACGGCCTGGAGGCCGACGTTCCCGCAGTGCGACGTGAAGACCTTCTCGACGGTCCAGTTCAGCAGCAGCCGGGCACCCTTCGGCGCTGTGAAGCGGATGGTGAACTGGGCGCTCTGACTGGTGTACGGGTCTTCCAGTCGGGCGGTGCTGGCGGGCCCGCCGGTGGACAGCCGCGCGTCCAGTCGCCCCCGCGCCATCCAGATGCCACCGTAGAGCTGGACCGTGCGCGGCTCACCACTGCCGGCGACGGCAAGGTTGAACCCGTTCCCGGCGCCGCAGGCGTAGACGCCGTTGGAGCTGCCGTTCGTCGACCGTTCCGGCGTGCCGTCGGCCCAGCGCACGTACTCCTGGTTGCCGTCCCAACCGACCCGCCGGCCTGGACCGCCCCCGTCGATGATCTCACCGGAGCCCGACCGCTTGCGGTTCGTCGACCTGCCGCCACGCTCTCCCCAGTGCACCCAGTCCCGGGCGCCCACGGCAGTGAGGTCGACGATGGCGGGCATCTCGCCCCGGCTCACCGTCAACGCCGGCGAACCGGGCTTCGGCGGTGGCGGGGCGGGCGCGCTGGCCGACGGCGTCGGGTCCGGCGAGGGTGGGCGCTGGCGCGGACGCAGGCCGGGCGTCGCCGGCCCCGCCTCGCCGGTGCGCACGTCGGCGGCCGGGAAACCGGGGGAACGGGCGGGCACGCCGCCCGGACCGGCCTGCTCGTCGTCGGGCGCCGGACCGGACCGGGCGGCGAGGTACGAGATCAACACCACCAGGCAGGCGAGTACGGCGGCTCCCTCCACCGCCCAGCGCCGCCGCTGTCGGGCACGGCGCAACACACTGCGGATCTTCCCAGCGGTAATGGCACGCGGACGGTGCCTCGGCGGCGCGTTGCCAGCCCTCGAACCAGCCCGCGTGCGGTCTTCGTCCGCCACCGACCCCTCCAACTCCGCCGCCCGGCCGTTTTGGACCGCCGAGGACCACACCATTCACTGTGGGCAGTTTCACGTTTACCCGGGCGTGGACGACACGCTAGATCCGGACTGCCGGATGTGTCCAGCCCACAATGGGACGCTGTCGGACATCCCGGCCGCCCGGACGGGCACTTGGGCAGACCAGGAGCCCCTTTCGGGTCAGCCGATCCGGAAGCCGAGCAGTTGTGCGACGACCACTGCCTGCTCGACGTCGATCACGGCACCGGCCCGTTCGACGACCGTCGGGTCCAGCGCGGTGAGGTCGCTGCCCCGCAGGTCGGCACCGCCGAGCCGGACATTGGTCAGCTGCGCCCCGGAAAGATCGACACCGGTGACCGTAGCACCGGTGAGATTGGCCCTGGTGAGGTCCACCTCGCGCATGCGCACCCCGGTCAGCCGGACGCCACGCAGGTCGGCGCCGGGCAACGCGACGAAGGACCAGTCACCGCCGTCCACCGTCAACGGACGCAGATCGCACTCGCTGAAGGTGCTGCCGACCAGCTTGCAGCCGGTGAACTCGGCCTCGAAGAAGTTGCACCGCCGAAACACGCAACGGGTGAAGGCGGAGTCGACATGGCGGGAGGCGTTGAACGCCACGTTGCCGAACGTGCACCCGGTGAAGACCGAGCCCCTGCTCACCGCCTCGGTCAGATCCACACCGAAGAACTCACAACCCACGAAGTGCCGGTCGGTCAACTCCTCGCCGTACCAGTCCTCGTTGCGGAAGGTCACGTCCTCGGTCAACTCCGGCATCCGGCCAGGCTAGTGGGCGCCGCCGACAGCCGACGGCCGGCAGGCCGGGGCCGGCCCCCTTCCGGCGTCGGTGTACCGGCGAGTACGTTCGGCGGCGTGAGTGTGGCTCGGAGCAAGGACCCGGATCAGATCGGTTTCGACAGGGCGCGGCTGTCGCGGATCGACGAGCACTTCGGCCGGTACGTCGACGACGGCCGGCTGGCCGGCTGGCAGGTGGTGGTCACCCGTCGCGGCGAGGTGGCGCACTCCTCGACGTACGGGCTGCGCGACCGTGAGTCGGGCGCGCCGGTCGAGGCCGACACCCTGTGGCGGATCTACTCGATGACAAAGCCGGTCACCTCGGTCGCGGCGATGATGCTGTGGGAGGAGGGCCGGTTCGAGCTGACCGACGAGATCAGCCGCTGGCTGCCCGAGTTCGCCGACCTGCGGGTCTATTCCAAGGGGTCGGCGCTCAAGCCGTACACAGTCCCGGCGGTCGAACCGATCCGGGTCTGGCACCTGCTCACCCACACGGCCGGCCTGACGTACGGCTTCATGCAGACTTCGGTGGTCGACGGGCTCTACCGGGCCGCCGGTTACGACCTGTACCCGCCGGCGGACGTCGACCTGGCCGGCGCCTGCGCGGCGTTCGGCGAGCTGCCGCTGCTGTTTCAGCCCGGCTCGGCGTGGGGCTACTCCGTCGCCACCGACGTGCTGGGCCGACTCGTCGAGGTGGTCTCCGGGCAGAGCCTCGACGCGTTCTTCGCCGACCGGATCTTCGGCCCGCTGGGCATGACCGACACCCGCTGGTGGGTGGAGGGCGACGAGGCCGATCGGCTGGCCGCGCTCTACGTACCGGATCCGCGCAGCGGCAGGGCCGTCCGCTACGACAGCCTGGGGTCGCTCGCGTTCAGCAAGCCGGCGCTGCTCTCCGGCGGTGGTGGCCTGATCTCCAGCGCCGCCGACTACCACCGGTTCACGCAGTTGCTGCTGCGCGGCGGGGAGCTGGACGGCGTCCGGCTCCTGGGGCCGCGCACGGTGCGGTTCATGACCCGCAACCACCTGCCCGGCGGCCAGGACCTGGGCACCCTGTCCACCGGTGGCTTCGCCGAGACCACCCTGGACGGGATCGGCTTCGGCCTCGGCTTCGCGGTGGTCGACGACCCGATCCCCAGCCGGGTGCCCAGCAGCGTCGGCGAGTACTACTGGGGTGGGGTGGCCAGCACGGCGTTCTGGGTCGACCCGGCCGAGGAGATCACCGCGCTGCTGTTCACCCAGCTGATG
This sequence comes from Micromonospora alfalfae, assembly GCF_022230925.1. GTDB lineage: Bacteria > Actinomycetota > Actinomycetes > Mycobacteriales > Micromonosporaceae > Micromonospora > Micromonospora alfalfae. Next base: position 56,519 of record NZ_JAKKFH010000001.1, read on the forward strand.
CCGTCCAGCACCTACCCGCTCCGCTCCCAGCTGCGCCAACTGGTCTACGCCGCGCTGACCGACTGAGCGGTGTGGGGCCCGTCGCCCGCGGCCGACGGACCCCACAGCTCGGGTCAGCGGAGCTGCTGCGCCTCGATCGCCCGGATCTTCGCCGGCTTGGTGGCGGAGAGGTTCGAGATCAGGTACGCGCGCACACTGCCGTCCGGGAACACCGCCCACAGGTCGGCCACGCCGTCGGCGTTCAGGTCGGCGGTGGTGAGGCCGCTGATCGCGACACCGGCGTTCCAGCCGGAGGCGAGCCGGTACTGCGTGTAGGAGAGCGTGCCGGTCCCGTCGCCGTTGTCGGTCATGGTGACGCCCTGCCAGAGGTAGAGGTCACCGGTGGTGGCGTTGCGCAGCACCAGCGCCGCCCCCGAGGCCAGCTCGGTGCTGGCCAGGGTCCAGTTCTGCCAGTCGGTGCCGCCGGTCGGGGTGGCGTTGCTCAGCGGCAGACGAGGGAAGTAGAGGCTGGGCGCCCCGATGTTCGGGTAGTAGGTAAGGCGGTAGCCGTTCGTCGAGTCGCCGACGATGCCCAGCAGATCCGCGATGCCGCTGTCGGCGCCGTCGGCCGTGTACCCGTTGACGAGTTGGACCGGAGAGTTGTCGTACTCGTCGACGAAGTATTCGCGGATGAGAGTGACCTGTCCGCTGCCGCGGTACGGGTTCACCATCGTCCCGTCGCCGACGCCCGCGATGAAGCTGCCGCCTCCGGCGTTGACGCCACCCGGGTAGTAGGCCAGGAAGTCCTGGTTCGCGGTGCCGAAGAAGCGGCCGGTGATCACCTGGGCGCCGTCGAAATCCGCGGCCGGGTCGTCGTTGCCGGAGACCCCGTTGCCATACACGCCGATGTTCACCGCCGGGACCTTCACGCGGCCAGTGCCGACGCCGGTGGTCGCGTTGACCCGGCCCCGCGCCGCCCAGACTCCGGAGTCGAGGCCCGTCGTGGGGCCGCCGACGGTCACCAGGTCCGGTACGCCGTCGCCGTTGAGGTCCTTGTCGACCGGGCCGGCCGCGGCCGGGCTCGGGGTGTTGGCCGGTGCGGCCTGGGCCGGCAGGGCCGGGGCGACGACGGCGAACGCGAGGGTGGCCGGCACCGCCCAGGCGAGCAGCCGGCGAGGAGCAGAAAGGTTGCTCATGGGTCCCCGTTCGGGTCAGTGGATCTTGCCTGGCTCACCGTAGTCGATGCGTACCAGCGGGTGGATCCACCGAACGAGGGTCAGTCGGCTAGGCGGGCCGGGAAGCCACCGGTGGCGATCGGACCCCAGGTGTCGATGGTGACCCGGATCAGCGACTTGCCCTGGCGCACCATGGCCGCCCGGTAGTCGTCCCAGTCCGGGTGCTCACCGGAGATGCTGCGGAAGTACTCGACCAGCGGCTCCAGTGCCTCGGGCAGGTCGAGCACCTCGGCGGTGCCGTCGATCTGCACCCAGGGGCCGTTCCAGTCGTCGCTGAGCACGCAGGCCGACACCCGGGGGTCGCGGCGGAGGTTGCTCACCTTGGCCCGCTCCGGGTAGGTGGAGACGACCAGCCGCCCCTGCCCGTCGACCCCGGCGGAGACCGGGGAGGACTGCGGTCGCCCGTCGGCCCGGGTGGTCATCAGCACGACGCGGTGTCGCGGCCGGAGGAAGTCGAGCAGGCCGTCCCGGTCGACACTGGTGTTCCTTGCGATGCTGGGTGCCATTCCCCGTTCCTACCAGGGTGCGGGCGCAGCGCCGGCGGCGGGTCAGCGGGGTCGGGCCGCGGCGCGGTGCACCGCCTGGGTGGGCACCCGGGGGCGGCCGGACGGACGCCAGGCCCGACCGTTGGCGTAGATCACCCGAAAGCCGAGGTACGACGCGAGCGGCGCCCAGTGGGCTGAGCCCATCCGCAGCTCGGCGGCGTTGTGTCGCTGGCCGTTGGCGAGCACGTCGAGGAGCACGGTTTCGAAGGCCGCCGATTCGACCCAGTCGACTTCCCGGGTGAAACCGCAGATCAGAGCGGCGCCGGTGACCTCCAGGAACTCGCGCAGCACCGCGTCCGAGGCGCGCAGCACCGAGCAGCTTCCGAAATAGAGTCGCCGCCCCTCCGCGCGGCCGGCCATCAGCTCGGCCACCTCGTTCAACTCCACCGACTGCCAGTCGGTGAGGCAGAGCCGGCTCGGCTCACCGTGCATGGCGAAGAAGCCGACCCGGTGGTCGGCGTACTGCTTGAGCAGCCAACGGTCCAGGAAGTAGAACAACTCGTCGCGGGTGGCCGCGTCCTTGTGGATGAAGCGGATCTTGCCCAGCCGCTCCAGCAGCTCCAGCGTGGGCAGCACCGAGCCCCGCTCGTTGAGGTCACGGTGCCATTGACCCTCGACACAGAAGACGCCACCGCGTGCCACGCGCACCTCCGCCAGTCCGCCGACCCGGAGGTGACGTTACCGGCCACCATCGCCCCGGGAACATCGCCCTCGGTGTAGCAGATTGCGACGTTCGGTGTTATTCGCCGTAGGCGGGGCGATCGGTCGGGAATGGCTGTTTCGCAAATCAGCCGAATTCCCAGGCAATACCCAGGGACAGCGGATTGTGAGCACAATTCTCGTTAACCACCGCCAACGGCACCGATCAGTGCGAGGGTGGAAATCACGGGACTTCTCGGTCGATGTCCTGGAGCCACCCCATTCGCTCTCCTATCGGGAGGACTTCTGTGCGCGTAAACACCTTGAAGCGGGTCGCCGTCGCATTCGCCCTGGCACTGCCCGGGGCCGCAATCGCCACGGTGATCGCCGCACCGGCGGCGTACGCGGACGGCTGTTACACCTGGAACCGCACCCTGAGCCAGGGGCGCTCCGGCGACGACGTCCGCCAGTTGCAGATCCGGGTCGCTGGATGGGCCGGATACCGGGACATCGTGGAGAACGACGGCCGCTACGGGCCGAAGACCGCCGCCGCGGTCAAGCGGTTCCAGCAGGCGTACGGACTGCGCGCCGACGGCATCGCCGGCCCACAGACCTTCGCCAAGCTGTACCAACTCCAGGACAGCGACTGCACACCCGCGCACTTCACCTACAGCGAGCTGGACAACGGTTGCGGCGGAAGCGGGTGGAGCGGCGGCCCGCTGTCGGCGAACCAGACCAAGCAGAACGCGCTGCGCACCATGTGGAAGCTGGAGGCGCTGCGCAAGAGCCTCGGCGACAAACCGCTCTACGTGTCGAGCGGGTTCCGCAGTCGCGCCTGCAACAACCGGGTCGGCGGCGCGTCAGACAGCCAGCACCTGTACGGCAACGCAGCAGACGTCACCTCACGGACGTCCTCGCTGTGCCAGGTCGCCCGCGGCGCCCGTAACAACGGCTTCAGTGGGATCTACGGGCCGGGCTACCCCGACCACGACGACCACGTGCACGTCGACTCGCGTCGGGAGAACAACAGCGACAACAGCTCGAACACGACGAGCTGGTCCGCCCCGGACTGCGGGGTCGGCAACTGAGCCCACCCGCTCAGAGCGACGTCGGCCCGACGCGGAGGGGGAATCTTCGCGCCGGGCCGACGTCATGTCGCCCCGGGTCGGGTGGGCGGAGGGGTAGCGCGCTCAGCTCGCCCGGGGCCAGCGCGGCGCGGTGACGGGGGGAGTCACCGACCGGCCAGCAGCGGTGGGCCGTACCCCCTGGGGGACGACCCGCGCGGCCTGTTGCCGCGAAGGCCCGGTTGCCGTGAACGGAAACGGCACGTGCACGAACGGATTGCCATGCCGGATCAACGCCTCGATCTGCCGCTCGTTGAGCCCGTGTGTCTCCAACACCCGACGCCCCCAGCGGTGCAGTCGGCACGGGTAGGAAGCGCCGTCGTTGCGGCACAGCGGCCCGGTGGGCCACTCCTCGGCGGTGTGCACGACCACCGCCCGGACCGCGAGCCGGACATCCTCGGGGGTCAGTGGTGCCGGCATCGGCACCTCACCCAGTACCTGATCGATGGGATCCGTCGACTGCTCACCAACTCGCACGGCAGGCCTCCCGCAGTTCGGCAGCGGTACGGCGGACCTACCGCACCGACATCCTCGGCCATGGATACGGCGGACACCGGACGAAAGTTCAATTCCGGTACGCGGTAAGCAGATCCTCCGCCGACAGCACCCGAACGCCGTCCACTGCGGTGCCGCTGCGCGACACGGCAACGACCGGTACCGACTCGTCGGCGCCGGGAAGCAGAGACCGATGCAGGAGCAGCCGGCCCAGGTCATGCGCGTCAAAGGGTCGGCTCTCCTGCCACTTGACCGATCCGACGAAGCTGATCCTTCGAGCGACTGGCGCACGGTCGGCGCCGACTATGTCGATCTCCGGGTCGTTGGTCCGGGTCCAGTAGCCGCCGATGGTCGTCGCCTCGGCCGGGAGATGGTCGCCGGGCAGCCGGCGCAGCGCCTCCCGGACGACAGGTTCGATGGCCCGTCCCCGCCAGGACGTCCACGACCGGTCGATCCGGTCCAGGGTCAGGTCGCCACGGCCCCGCTCGATCTCGGGGAGGTGCGGCCCCAGGAACGACAACCAGAAGCGCAGATACGGATCGGCCACCGCGTACCGGGTCTCCCGCGACGGCTTGGTCGACAGCGGGACGGCGACCTCCACTGCCCGCTTCTGGGTCAGCAGGCGCAGGGCGCGGTTGAGGGACGCCTGTGGCAGGTCCCCTGCCGCGCGGGAGATCAGCGAGAAGGTCCGTTCACCGGAGCCGATCGCCCGCAGCACAAGACCCGCCTGGGACTGGGGCGGGAACTCCGCCGCCAGTGCCCGCTCACCGCTCACCAGCAGGGCAGAGGTCGGATCCCGTACCGCGTCGGCCAGATACTCGTGGACGGATGCACCGTTCGGCCACTCGTCGAGGATCAGCGGCAGACCGCCGGAGACCAGGTAGGCGTCGAAGGCGTCGGCGGCGGACAGGCCGAGCATGTCGCTGACGTCGGCCGGGCTCAGCGGCGGAATGACCATCTCCGTGGCGCGCTGGTGGAACGGCCGGCCGTAATCGTTGAGGGCTTCCATCATGGCCAGGTCCGATCCGACGCAGATCAGGAGGACCGGCCGTCGGGACAACTCGCGATCGAAGACCTTCTGCAGCGTTCCCTCGAAGCCCGGGTCGCCCGCGATGAGGTACGGCATCTCATCTAGGACGACGACGCTCGGCCGGTCGGACGGCAGCGCGGCCGCGAGCAGGGTCAGCGCGGCGTCCCAGGTCTGTGGTTGCTGTTCACGCAGAATCTGAGCGCCCGGCAGCGTCGAGGCGGCCGCCTCCTCAACGAAGAGGGCGAGCTCGGCGGCGACGGCCGGCTGCGCGGAGGCGGTGAAGAAGAGGTACGGCACCCCGGCCCGCTCCACGAACTCCTCGACCAGGCGGGACTTTCCTACCCGCCGGCGACCTCGCATGAGAAGGGCTCGCCCGGGCCGACCGGCACGGCCACCCTGTTGCACGCGGGACAGCATGCCGCCCAGGAGGTGGAGCTCACGGTCCCGCCCGACAAAGCCGTCCACGGTCACTCCTGACACTACCAACGATGAAACAACCAAAAATGAGTGTAACCTCGTCCGTGTTGGTGCGCCCGCCAATCTGGCCTGGTGCGACCGCTCGTCAGACCAGGCCGGCGTCGTGCACGAGCAGCGCCACCTGGACCCGGTTGTTCAGCTCCAGTCGGGTCAGCAGCCGGGAGACGTACGCCTTCACCGTCGCCACGCTCATGAACAACTCCCCCGCGATCTCCGCGTTGGTGTGCCCCCGCCCCAGCGCGACCGCCACCTGCCGCTCCCGCTCGCTGAGCCCGGTGAGCTGTCGCAGCGCCCGTGCCCGGCGCGGATCCGGGCCGACCGGGCCGGGAGCGGCGGCGGTCACGTGGGCGATCAACGTCCGGGTCACCGTCGGCGAGAGCGTCGCCTCGCCCGCCGCGACCCGGCGTACGGCGTGCACGATCTCCGCCGGCGGGGTGTCCTTGAGCAGGAAACCGGCCGCCCCGGCCCGGAGCGCCCGCAGCACCTGCTCGTCCGCGTCGAAGGTGGTCAGCACCAGCACCTCCGGCGGGTGCGGTTGGGCACGCAGCGCCTCGGTGGCGGTCAGCCCGTCGACCCGGGGCATCCGGATGTCCATCAGCACCACGTCCGGGGCGTACGCGGCGACGGCAGCCGGCACCTCACCACCGTCGGCCGCCTCGCCGACCACCGTCAGGTCCGGCAGACCGCCGAGGATCATCGAGAGCCCCGCCCGGACCAGCGCGTCGTCGTCCACGATCAGCACGCGCACCGGCGGCACATCCGGGCCGGCCGGCCCGGCCGCGTCCGGCGGCCCGGTCACGCCGGCCACGGCAGCCAGGCGGCCAACCGGAAGTCACCGCTGTCGTCACGACCGTAGGCGAGCCGCCCGCCGGCCAGTGTGACCCGTTCGCTGATGCCGATCAGGCCGGTGCCAGCACCCGGCAGTGTGCCGCCGGCCGGCGCCCCGACCGGCCACCGGTTGCCGATCGCCACTGTCAGCCCGGCGCCCGGACCGCCGGCCACGTCCACCCTGACGGCCGCGCCGGCAGCGTGCTTACGGGCGTTGGTCAGCCCCTCCTGCACGATCCGGTACGCGGCCCGGCCCAGCGCCGCCGGCACCTCCCCCGGGCTGGCGACGCTGTCGCTGACGTTGACCCGCACCCCGGCCGACCGTGATTCCGCGATCAGGGCCGGCAGGTCGGCGAGGGTGGGCTGCGGCGGCTCGGGGGCGTCGCCACCGTCGTCCTCGGCCCGGAGCACCCCGATCACCTCCCGCAGGTCCTGGAGGGCGGCGTGCGCGCTGCCCCTGATCACCCCGGCGGCCCGGGCCACCTCGTCGGCCGGCGCGTCCGGGCGGAACTCCAGCGCACCCGCGTGCAGGCTGAGCAGGGAGATCCGGTGAGCCAGCACGTCGTGCATCTCCCGGGCGATCCGGGTGCGTTCGAGGTGGCGGGCCTGGGTGACCCGCAGCTGCTGCTCCGCCTCGGCCCGCTCGGCCCGCTCGCGCAGCGACACGATCAACTGCCGGCGGGCCCTGACGAACATCCCCCAGGCCAGCACGGAGAAGCTGAGCACCACGCCCCAGGACACGGTGGCCCAGTACGGCATGCTCGGATCCGGGCGTGTCCAACTGAAGACCAGGTTGGTGACGAGACCCGCACCGGTGACCGCGATCGCGATGGCGGTCCGTCGGTGCACCACCACGGTGAAGTAGAAGATCAACAGCGGGATGGCGGCGGCCATCGAGAACAGGGTCAGCGGTGTCGTCGCCACCACCAGCCCGAGCGGCCACCGTCGGCGCAACCAGAGCAGCCCGCAGCAGACCAGCCCGATCACCGCGTCGGCGCCGGTCATCCAGTCGTGCGGGAGCGGGGCGGCCATCGCCGGGTCGGGCGACAGGGCGTCGGCGGTGGCGAACAGCACCCAGACCACGGAGACCAGGAACGCGAGGCTGTCCACGATCCAGTCGCGGGTGGTGCGGCGCGGGCGCGGACGCCCACTGTCGGCCGGCACCACCAGCTCCCCTGGCAGCAGCCAGGGGTGCTCCGGGACGGCGATGCTGGTCACGAGGCCCATGCTAGGCAGACGATGGTCGGCCCGACCAGCTACCAAAGTCGAGAGCCACCGGTCGACCAAGGTCGACGCGGCACCGACCGCTGGCCGCAGCGGATGGCCGGGTGGCGCGGGCAGGCTCAACCGCATGATCACGGTAGAGAACCTCACCAAGCGATACGGGCCACACCCGGCCGTGGACGACGTGTCGTTCCAGTGCCAGCCGGGCACCGTCACCGGCTTCCTCGGACCCAACGGGGCCGGCAAGTCGACCACCATGCGCATGATCTGCGGGCTGACCGCGCCGACCGCCGGCCGCGCCACCGTCTCCGGGCACCCGTACCGGGAACTGCCCAACCCGGGGCGGGAGGTCGGGGTGTTGCTGGACGCCTCCGCCCAGCACGCCGGGCGCACCGGCCGCGAGGCGTTGACGCTGTCCGCGTACACGATGGGTCTGGACCGGCGCGAGGTCGCCGCGAAGCTCGACCTGGTCGGGTTGAACGCGGTGGCCGCGAAGCGTCGGGTACGGGCGTACTCGCTGGGAATGCGCCAACGGCTCGGGCTGGCGCACGCGCTGCTCGGCGACCCCCGGGTGTTGATCCTCGACGAGCCGGCCAACGGCCTGGACCCGGAGGGGATCTTCTGGATGCGCGGCCTGCTGCGCGACTTCGCCGACCGGGGCGGCACCGTGCTGCTCTCCTCCCACCTGCTGCGCGAGGTGGAGGCGGTCGCGGACCGGCTGGTGGTTATCGGGGGTGGCCGGATCGTGGCCCAGGGCGACAAGAACGAGTTGCTGGCCGGCGGCGGCACCGTGGTCCGGGCCCGCGACAGTGCGGCGCTGCGCCGGGCGCTGGAGGTGGCCAACCTGAGCGCCGCCGACAGCTCGGAGGGGCTGCTCGTGCAGGCCGACGCCGAGGCGGTCGGCCAGGCCGCCGCCGATGCCGGCGTCGCGTTGGCCGAGCTGCGCCCCGCCAGCGGCGGCGGCCTGGAACAGCTCTTCCTCACCCTGACCGCCGGCGAATCGACCAAGGAGGCCGTCCGATGACCACCACCACCGCGCCCGCCGCCGGTGCCGTCGCACCCCGGCAGCACACTGCGGTACGCCGACCGTCGCTGCTCCGGCTCACCGCCGTGGAGGTGCGCAAGCTCGTCGACACCCGGGCCGGTCGCTGGCTGATGATCACCATCGGTCTGGTCACCGCCGCGATCGTCACCCTGCAACTGATCTACGCCGGGGACGCCGACCAGACCTTCCTCAACTTCTTCGTCCCCTCGCTGCTACCGGTGTCGGTGCTGCTGCCGGTCCTGGGCATCCTGTCGATCACCAGTGAGTGGTCGCAGCGCACCGCACTCACCACGTACGCCCTGGTGCCCCGCCGGGAGCGGGTGGTCGCCGCGAAGCTGATCGCCGTGTCACTGACCGCGCTCGCCTCGGTGCTGGCCAGTCTCGCCGTCGCCGCCGTCGGCACGCTGGTGGCGTCCGCCACCGGCGGGGCGGGCACCTGGCAGTTCGACTGGTCGCTGGTCCTGAACGCGGGGATCCTCCAGGTCACCAGCGTGCTGATGGGCGCCGCCTTCGGTCTGCTGCTGCTCAACCCGCCGCTGGCGATCGTCGGCTACCTGCTGCTGCCCACCCTGTGGGGGGTGCTCGGCGAGATGGTCAAGCCGCTGCGCGGTCCGTCCGAATGGCTGGACACCAGCAAGACCATGGAACCGCTGTTCAGCAGCGACGCCGTCACCGGCGAGCAGTGGGGCCGGGTAGCGGTCTCCCTGCTGGTCTGGATGGTCCTCCCGCTGGCCGCCGGCCTGTTCCGGACGCTGCGCCGCGAGGTGTCCTGACCATGGACGTGGCCCGCTACCGTCCGCGCACTGTGGTCAGCGGCGGCCCGCTGGAGCTGGCGGTCATGTGGGGTGGCTTCCCGCTGCTCGGCGCGGGCGCCGGATGGCTCCTCGCGGCGGCGACGGGCTGGCTCGCCCGGCTGCCCTGGGTGCCGTTCAGCGACCTGATCGAGTGGTTGGACCGGCTGCCCGAGCCGCAGGCCACCGCCGCCACCATCGGGGTGGGCGTCCTGGCCGGCCTGGTCATCGCCGGGATCGGCACCGCCGAACGGCTGATCGTCACGGTCGACGGGGCGCAGGTCCAGCTGCGCCGCTCTGATGAGAACCGGACCATCGCCCGGGTCGACACCCGGGTGGTCTTCCTCGCCGACAAACATCTGGTGCTGCTGGACGCCGACGGCGCGGAACTGGTCCGGGAGTCGACGGACCTGCCGGCCGCCCAACTGGCCGCGGCGTTCCGGGAGCACGGCTGGGGCTGGGCGGACGACGACCCGCACCGGTCGACGTACCGGCTGTGGGTTCCGGACCTGCCCGGGTTGCCGGCCGGCGCGGACGCGCTGCTGCGCGCCCGGGACCGGGCCATCGAGCGGGACCGCCGCGACGACACCCGGGAGTTGCGCCGCGAGCTGGGCCAGATCGGGGTGGTGCTGCGCGACGAGGGCAAGCGGCAATACTGGCGGTTGACCACCCGGGCCCTCGCCTCCGGGCCGGAGCGGCCGACTTCGGCCGAGCGGGAGGCGGACGGGCGGTAGCGTCTGTCCCAGCAGACAGTGGGAGCCGCGCGATGACCGAACAGCAGCCGTACCGGGTGGTGTCCCGACACCCCGGCTTCGAGCTGCGTCGGTACCCCGCCCACCTGGTGGCCGAGATGCAGATCCAGGCGTCGTTCACCAGGGCGCCGATCGAGGCGTTCCGGCCGCTGGCCGCGTACATCGGCGGTGCCAATCGGGCCCGGCACCCGATCGGCTCCGCCGCGCCCGCGATGGCGGCGGCCAGCGGTTCGGAGAAGATCGCCATGACCGTGCCGGTGGTGCAGATCGAGGGTGAGTGGCCGGGCGCGTACCTGATCCAGTTCGTCATGCCGGCCAGCTTCACCGCCGCCACAGTGCCCGAGCCGGTGGATGCGCGGGTGCGGATCCGCGCGGTTCCGGCGCGGCTGGCGGCGGCGATGCGGTTCTCCGGGCGGTGGACGGAGCAGGCGTTCAGCCAGCGGGCCACGATGCTCGGCCGGTCGGTGACCGCGGCCGGGCTGCAACCGACCGGCGCCATCCGGTACGCGCGCTTCGACCCGCCGTGGAAGCCGTGGTTCCTGCGCCGCAACGAGGTGGTGCTGCCGGTCGTCGAGTGAGCTAGCGGAGCAGCCGACGGTCCTCGACCCTCGGCCGAGCCAGCAGCAGGGACATCGCAAGCCCGGAGAGCAGCCCGAACAGGGACAGCAGCACGTCGGAATCCGCGGCGTTGATCGGGCTGTTGCCGGCGAGCGCGGTGAACGTCGCGCCGATCGGCAGCAGGATCATGATGGGTACGGCAATTGCCACCAGGAACACCAGCGGGCCCACCAACGCGATGAGAGCGGCCAGGGCGTGGTGCCACCAGATCGGCCGACCGCCCGGCCAGTCCCAGGCCAGCAGGGTGACCCCGGTGAGCAGCACCGCCCCGAGAGCGGCCTCCGGCAGCAGTCGTGTGCCGGGCGCGGCGGCACGGACCAGCCCGACGCCGAGCAACGCCACCACGGTGAGACCGAGCGCCAGCCCGACGCGAGCCCGGGTCCGCGCCGGAGCCGCCGCCAGCGCGGCACCGACGGCCACTGCCACCAGCAGCGCCGCGGTGGCCAGGGCGCCCTGGTTCAGCTCCGGCTCCCGGTCGGTTGGTGACTCGATCCCGACAGCCACCAGCATCAGCACCCCGGCCAGGCAGGCCGTACCGGTCAGCCTCTTCCGATCGGCGGCCAGCGGCCTGCCACGCTCCCGCCACAGCAGAACCGTCGCGAGCACGCCGAGCACGCCGCAACCGGCGACGGCGAGCAGCACGGTCGCCTCGATGCCGGACGGGTCGGCCCGGTCGATCGCTATGTCGGCGGCGACCCAGCAGCCACCGAGCGCCACCGCCGGTTGACTCCAGCGCAACTGCCCCCGGCCGGCCAGCACCAACCCGAGCGGCACCGCCATGATCGCGATGAACCGCAGGTCGCGCGCCCAGTAGGCGTTGTTGCCCGGCAGGCTCTCCGACCACGGGCCGAGCGGCTCGGTCAGCGGCTGCCAGGTGGTCATGCCGTACGCCCAGAGCACGACGGCGGCGGCGGAGAGGAGCAGCCCGACCGGGCGCGCGGATCGCATCAGTGGACGGTAGCGGGCCCACGGCACGCGCGGGGGGCACGGTCATCCGACGAGGCCGACCGGTGACCGGGCGGGACGGTGGCGCAACAGCCGCCACGTCGGCAACACACTGGACAGCACCGCGAGCAGCAGGCACAGCCCCACCACCCCGGCGACCACCGACCACGGCATCACCAGGTCGACGGGGGCACCGACCTGCTCGGCGAGGCCCGCGCTGATGCTGAGCAGACCGACGAACGCGACAGCCCCGCCCAGCAGCGCGCCGATCAGGACCACCAGGGCGGACTCCGCGGTGACCAGCCAGATGACCTGCCGTCGGGTCGCCCCCGCCAGCCGGATCAGCCGCAGGTCCGCGGCGCGACCGGCGGCGGCCAGCAGCAGCGTGTTGGCCACCGCGATGGCCCCGTAGCCGGCGGACACCCCGATCAGCAGCAGCGTGAAGAGCCAGACGAGGCGGTCCTCGGCGGCGTCCGCCTCGGCCGCCCAGGCCGGGACGTCGAGGATCCGCGCGCCGACAGGGGGATCGATGCGGTCCCGCACGTACACGGTGGACGTCAGCGCGGACGGGTCGTGCGCCCGCACCACGGCCCGGGGCACGAGCAGGTCACCGGGGATCGAGGTGTCGTCGACCACCGCGACGACGCGCAACGACACAGTCGTCCCGTCGGCGAAGACCACCGGGTACGGCTCGGACGGCAGCCGGTTCGCCGAGGCGGCGACCACCACGGTGTCGCCGCCCCTCAGGTCGTTCAGCGAACCGGCGACGACGGTGAGCACCCGGTTCGCGGCGGCGAAGCCCTCCGGATCCACGCCGAGCGCTGTCATCGGCCGGTCCGGTGGCGACGTTCCGGGGTCGGTGCGGTAGACGATGGTCGGCAGGAGCGCGGTCCCGCCGGTCGCGGCGACGGCCCGGTCGGACAGGCCGGGTGCGCGGTCCGGCACGACGATCCAGCCGGCGTTCACGTTGTCCGCCCGTCCCGCCGCGTACGCGGCGGTGCTGGTGCGCACCATCCCGGACACCAGCACCGCGAATGCGACGGTGAGCAGCACCGGCGCGGCGACGGCGGCGGTCCGGCGGGTCGCGGTCAACGCCCCGCCCCGGACCAGCATGCCGATCGCGCCACCGGGCCGACGCAGCGGAGAACGCAGCAGCCACACCAGCGGACCGACCACCACCGGGGCGAGCACTGTGGTGCCGGCCACCAGCGCCATCACCGCGTAGAGCGCGTACTGCGCCCCCACCCGCGCCTCGTCGGAGGTCGCCGTGGCGAGACTGAGCGCGGCCCCCGCCGTGAGGAGCAGCACCCCGGTGGCGGCGCGCAGCCGCCCGATCGGTCGCTGTTCCACAGCAGCCTCGCGTAACGCCTCCAACGGACGGATTCGCGCCGCCCGGCGGGACGCCGACCAGACGGCCAGCAACGCGATCACCGGCCCGGCGGCGAGCGAGACCGCCACCGGCCAGAGTTCGTAGCGGACCCGGAAGGTCGACGGTTCGTAGCCGACGTCGACCAGCAGCCGACCCAGCAACGGGGCGAGCGCCGCGCCCACCAGCAGGCCGACGAGTCCCGCCGAGACGCCGACGGCGAGCGCCTCGGCGTACACCATGCGACGGACCTGGCGTCCGGTGGCGCCGACGGCGCGCAGCAGGCCCAGCTCACGGCGGCGCTGCGTGATGGTGAACGCAAAGGTGGAGGCGACCACGAACACCGTGACGAAGCCGGCGAGGGCCGCCGTGGCGGTGAGCACCTGCATGCCGATCCACCGGGTACGGGCGTCGCCGCGCGGTTCCAGCGCACCACGGGCGGCGCCGGTGAGCACCTGTCCGCCGTCGCCGACCACTCCGCGAGCCGCAGTGGCGACCCGCTCGGGATCGGCGTCCGGGGCGAGCACCAGGCCGATGGCCCGGACACCGGGCGCGAGCGCGGCGGCGACCTCGTCCGCGACATGGACACCCGGTCCGTCGACCAGACCGGTGACCGTGTACGACTCCGGGCCCACGGCTGTCAGCAGGGTGACCGGTGTGCCGGCGCGCAGTCCGAGCGCGCTGTCGACCACCACCTCGCCGGGCCGGAGGGGTGGCTCGCCAGCCGTGAGGCGCAGCCCACCCAGTTGGGCGCTGGACCAGCCGTGCCCCTGGTGGGCGTCCTCCCGCCGGGTGTCGGCGGCCGAAGGCCGGCCGTCGACGAGCGGTTGCGCGTAGAAGGTGCGGTCCGGCACCGCCGCCACCACGTCCGGCAGACCGGACAGCCTGCCCACCAGCTCCGCCGCCGCGCTGGCGGACCAGGGCCGGGTCGGCAGGAACTCCTCAGCTGACGCACCTGCCTCGGGGCTCTGCACCACGACCGAGGCCCGTGCCAGTCGGTCCGGCACCTGCGGACGGCCGGAGGCGAGCAGCACTGTGGCCGCCGCGACCAGCGTGACCCCGATGACGACGGCCACGAACGCGCTGGCCGACCGTCGGACGCTCAGCACGACGACTCCGCTACGGTCTCGCGCTCGGCGATCCGGGCGGCGACGGCGGCGGCGGTGATCCCGCCGGTCAGCTCATCGACGACGCGGCCGTCGGCGAGCAGGAGGACCCGATCGGCGTACGCGGCGGCGGCGGGATCGTGCGTCACCATCACCACCGTCTGCCCGTGGTCGTCGACGAGCGCCCGCAACAGCCGGAGCACCTGCCGGGAGGACGCGCTGTCCAACGCCCCGGTCGGCTCGTCGGCGAAGACCACCGCCGGACGGGTGAGCAACGCTCGGGCCACGGCGACGCGTTGCTGCTCCCCGCCGGACAGCTCACTCGGCCGGTGCCCGGCCCGGTCGGCGAGGCCGACGGCGTCGAGCGCGGCGGCCACGTCCCCGGCCGACGGACGGCGACGGGCCAGGCGCGACGGCAACTCGACGTTCTGCGCGGCGGTCAACGTGGACACGAGGTTGAACGCCTGGAAGACGAAGCCGATCCGGTCGCGCCGCAGCCGGGTCAGCTCGTCCTCACCGAGGTCGTTGAGGCTGGTGCCGTCGATGGTGACGATCCCCTCGGTCGGGCGGTCCAGCCCCGCCGCGCAGTGCAGCAGGGTGGACTTCCCCGAGCCGGAGGGGCCCATCACCGCAGTGAACGTGCCGCTCGCGAAGCCGGTGGTCACGCCGTCGAGCGCCGCCACCCGCCGGGTTCCGGTGCCGTACACCGCGCGCAGCCCCGTCAGGGTCACAGTGTCTGTGGTCATGACCGTTACGGTGCCGAATGGGACGGGTACGGCGCGTCGGGCCGGAGCGGGCACTTTCCGGCCCTCCTGCGGGTGGACTCCGGGGCCCGTAACCGCCAGCGCGTCGTCCTGCGGGATGACCACCCGCAGGCGGACGCGGCGAACCCGGCCCGGCCGTTACCGTTCCACGGGTGACCGCTCTCCTGCTGACCCGACGACTGCGGCCGGTGGACCTGTACACGGTGGACGCCCTGCTGGCTGTTGCCGTCGGTGGGCTGCTCTGCCCGTACGCGGCGTTGGAGTCGCCGCAGAACGGCGGCGTACACGAGCCGCTCTGGGTGTCGGTGCTGGTCGGGATGGCCCTCGGGCTGCCGTTGGCCGTCCGGCGACGGTGGCCGATGACGGTGGCCGTCGTGATCAGCTCGATCGCCACCGTCTCCCTGATCACCGCGGTGATACCCAACTTCGCCGCCGCCGCGCCGGCGTTCGCCATCAGCCTGTCCTTCTACACGGTGGCAGTGGCGACGCCGACGCGTCGGTCGATGCTCTGCGCCGCCGGTTGTCTGGCGCTGGTGAGCGTCGGCCTGGTGCTGACAGCGGGCGACCTCTGGTCGCGGACCGGCGCTGTCGTCTACGCCGCCGTCATTGTCGCGCCGGCCTGGATGCTCGGTTGGCAGATCCGGGAGCGACGCGCCCTCGCCAGCCGGCAGAGTGACCAGTTGGTCCGTCAGGCCGCCACCGAGGAGCGGTTGCGGGTGGCACGCGAGCTGCACGACGTGGTCGCGCACACGCTGAGCCTCATCGTGGTGAAGGCGGCGGTCGCCAACCACGTCGCCGAGGCCGACCCGCGCGAGGCGGGCGCCGCGCTGCGGGTCATCGAGGAGACCGGCCGCACCGCGCTGACCGACGTACGTCGGGTGCTCGGCGTGTTGCGTGAGGACAGCCCGTACGCGCCGACACCCGGACTGGACGAGTTGCCCCTCCTCGCCCGACAGGCGGCGATCGGCGGCGTCGACGTGCAGCTCGACGTGCGGCGGGACGAGCCGGTCGGCGCGGTGCCGGACTCGGTGGGCCTCGCTGTGTACCGGATCGTGCAGGAGGCGGTGACGAACGTGGTGAAGCACGCGGCGCCGGCCGCCTGCCGGGCCACTGTGACAGTTCTGCCCGACGAGGTGCGGGTGGAGGTGACCGACGACGGCCAACGGCCGGTCCTGCTCGGCGGGGAGGGGCACGGGTTGATCGGCATGCGGGAACGGGTGGCGTTGCACGGCGGGGAGTTCCGCGCCGGCCCGCGCTCCGACGGCGGCTTCGCGGTGACGGCCAGCCTCCCCTACCGGGTGGCCGCGTGATCCGCGTGCTGATCGCCGACGACCAGGCGTTGCTGCGCGGCAGTTTCCGGCTGCTGGTCGATCTCAGCCCGGACTGCACCACCGTCGGTGAGGCGGGCACCGGCGTGGAGGCTGTCGCGTTGACCGAGCAGCACCGGCCCGATGTGGTGCTGATGGACGTCCGGATGCCGGAGATGGACGGCATCGAGGCGACCCGGCGGATCTGCGCCGACCCGGCGACGGCCGGCACCCGGGTCATCATCCTGACCACGTTCGACCTCGACGAGTACGTCTACGGGGCGCTGCGCGCCGGGGCCAGCGGGTTCCTGCTCAAGGACACCCCACCGGCGGACCTGCTGACCGGAATTCGGGTGGTCGCGGCCGGGGAGGGGCTGCTCGCGCCGACGGTGACCCGCCGGCTGATCGACGAGTTCGCCAGGCAGCCGGAGCCGACCCGGCCGCTGCCCCGGCAGCTCGACGGGGTGACCGATCGGGAGCGGGAGGTGCTCGCGCTGATCGCCCGGGGCCTGTCCAACGCGGAGTTGGCCGCGCACCTGAACCTCAGCCAGGCCACAGTCAAGACGCACGTCGGGCGGCTGCTGACGAAGCTGGCGGTACGCGACAGGGCGCAACTGGTCATCGTGGCGTACGAGACGGGCCTGGTGGGGCCGGGCCGGTCGGGGTAGCTCCGACGGGTGGGCGCGGGAGCACCCGCCAGGGGTGCCCCCGCGCTCACCGCGATCAGCTGACGTACACCGACGCGCTGGTCGCGGATTGGAAGTCGGTCGGAGTGCCCGGGTAGACGACCCGCCAGAAGCCAGCGGTCTTCTTGTAGACCGATGTGGCGAAGTCGTAACTGCCGCCGGCGTAGATGGTGGCCGGGGTGCTCCAGGTGCCGTCGTCACCGGTGGCCGAGAACTGCACCTTCAGCGGCACCGTCCCGGGGGACATACCGCCGGTGAACTCCATCTCGCCGCTGAGCGTCACCGTCGTCGCGTTCTCCCGGGCCGCCGAGAAGTTCCGGAACGCGGCCGGCTGCAGCACGGCGACGTTCGTGCTGGCGATCGCGGGGCTGACGAACTCGTCGCCCATCGAGTAGCCGACCTGGAGGCGGCCGCTCTGGTACGGCGAGGCGGTCAGCGAGTATCGACCGTCCGCGTCCGTGGTGGCGGAGCCGAGGTAGGTCTGGCAGTAGTCGACGCTGGAGCAGAGGGAAACCCCTGGCTGGACATTGGGCACTGGCACCCAACCCTCCGGCGTCCGCCAGGTCAGCTGGCCGCTCACCGTGACCGTCTCATCCTTGAGGATCTTGGGTCGATCCGCCCCAATGGTGATCCGCATCGGCCGCTTGTTGATCGCGATGGTGGTCTCGGCCGAACGCGACGAGCCGTGGAAGAGGTGGTCGTTGTCGTAGGTGTACGTCGCGTACACCCGCTCGTCCTTGCGGCCGATCGTGACCGTGCCGGTGAAGGAACCGTCGGTCCTGGTGGTGACCGCGTCCCAACTGAAGTCGGCGTTCACCGTCATGGGGAACCTCCCCAGGGACCTGATCTCGCCACTGCCCGGCCAGCGACCCTTGAGCCATCCCCGCACCGTCACGTTGCGGTTTTCATAGGTCACAGTGGTGCGGTTCAGCGTGACGTTGTCAAAGAACGTGACCACCGAGTAGTCCAGGTCGCCGGCATCGGTCTGGGTGACGTGGTGACCGGCCTCGTCGGTGACCTCCACGTCGACCCGGTAGTAGCCGAGCTTGTCGAGGACGATCGGGTTGGATCGCCACACGCCGTCACGCTCGGTGCCGGACTGGAGGTAGAAGTCCTCCTGAACGGCGACCTCCGCCCCGGTGTTGTACTCGCGGATGTGCGCGCGGACGTCGGTGACGTCGCTGGGTGACGTGATGGACACCAGCAACGTGCCCCGATCGAGGTCGTAGTCGCTGTGGGCGGACGTGACGATCGGAACCTCGTCGGCGTGTGCGGCCGTGGGAAGCCCCACGATCGCCGTCGCCGCGGCGACGGCGATCGCCACGGCAAAACGGGAACGGATCAAAGCTGACCTCCAGGAAAGGCCGGCGATTCGCTGAGTCGCGGCCGGCATTGGAAGCCTACCGATCCCGTCCGACAGAGCCGCTCACACCGCTAGGCTGACGCCGTACCGATGTGGACAGAGGAGGACTTGATGACCCGGTACGTCGCCCTGCTGCGCGGGGTCAACGTCGGCACCACCAGGCTGGCGATGGCCGACCTGCGCCGGATCGTCACCGACCTCGGGCACGAGGACGTCACGACGTACCTGCAGAGCGGCAACGTGGCCTTCGGCAGCACTGTGCGCGACGCGGAGAAGCTGGCCGCCGGCATCGCGCGGGCGCTCACCGACGAGCTGGCGTTGACGGTGCCGGTGCTGGTGCGCAGCGGCCGGGAGTTGGCCGCGATCGCCGGCGGCAACCCGTACGCCGACCGGGAGGACGACCCGACCCGGCTGCTTGTGGCCTTCCTCGCCACCGCACCGCAGACGTCCGCCGTGGACGCACTGGCCGTGCCCGGTGCCGAGAACGTGTCGTTCACGGTGACCGGTCGGGAGGTGTTCCTGCACTACGTCGACGGCGGTTACGGACGGTCGAAGTTCACCAACGCGTACCTGGAGAAGAAGCTCGGCGTGGTGGCCACCTCCCGCAACTGGAAGTCGGTGCGGGCGCTGGCCGAGCTGACCGCCTCCTGAGCACTGTGGGGGTCGCCGCCCGACGACCCCCACCGGCGCTGCTCAGAAGTGGTACGCGGTCTCGTACTCGGGCACCAGCACCCGGCTGCGCGGCGAGATCCGGCGCACCGCAGCGATCATCTCGTTCAGGCGGGTGCGGTCGGTCGGGGCGACCGGCGGCGGGTTCCGCAGCTCCGTCTCGAAGTTGTCGTAGTGCACAGGCACCACTACCTTCGGGTAGTCGAGGCCGGCCAGCAGCCGGGGCAGGTAGTCCCCGGTGGTGGTGGCGTTCTGCATGGCCACCATCGCCACGTCGGGCGCGAGGCCGGTGAGGTTCCGCTCGGCGACGTCGCTGGCCCCGGTGAAGTAGACCGACGGGCCGCCGTCGACCCGCAGCAGGTAGCCCAGCGTGTCGCCCTCCGGCAGGTCGGCGATGGTGGCCGGCTGCGGCGGCGGGCTCACCCGCACCCCGGGAAAGGCCACCGAGTACGACGGGTTGCGGCTGTGCAGCGAGCCGACCACCTCGACGCTGTGGTCGCCGAAGTCCAGCACCTCCCCGCCCTTGACGGCGCTGAGCTGCGCCGACGGCACTCCGTAGGCCAACCCCAGGTGGTACGCGGTCAGCGTGCCGAACACCCGCGCACCGGTGCGCTTGGCGATGTACGGCACGTCCATGAAGTGGTCCCAGTGGGTGTGCGTGACCAGCACCGTCGTGGCCCGGTCGACCCGCGGGTCGATCACGTCGGTGCGCACCGTCAACGCGGTGTCGGTCCTGAACGGGCCGGTGAACAGCCCGGTGTCGATCCGGCTCAGGAACGGGTCGACGAGGACGGTGCGGTCGCCGATGTCGACGCGCCAGCCGGCCGTACCCCACCAGCGGAAGCTGACCGCGCCCTTGCGACGAGCGGTCGGCGTGGGCGCGGCGGTCGAGGGCGCGGCCTGGGCCGGGGTGGCAACACCGGCGGCGAGGCCACCGGCGGAGACCAGGGCGGTGGTGGCGGCGGCGTCGCGCAGGAAGCGTCGCCGGTCGAGACTGGGCATGCGGATCTACTCCCCGTGGTCGGGTGATGTGTCGACCACGAGCCAACCAGCGGCACCGGGCAGCGGTCCAAGATCAAGCGCCGTCGGATTCGATACGTCAGCGGATATCGGTACTGCTCAGAAGGGGCGCGGAGACGCTCGGAGTGTCACGAAATCAGTTGCCGCGCAGCGCCTCGACGGCTGTCCGGGCGGCCTCCCCCATCGCCAGGTCCACGTCGATGCGGCGTGGGGTCAACTGTTCGGCGCGGGCGAAGACGGCTATCGCGTACCGGCCGCCGTCGGGGTATTCGGCGACCCCGGCCTCCAGGTGGAACCCGGGCAGGGTGCCGGTCTTTCCGGAGACCCGGACGCCAGGCGGGAAACCGGCGGCCAGCCGGGTCCAGAAGATCTGCTGGGCCATCCAGGTGCGGACCATCGCGCAGGCCGCCGCCGGCCCGGCCTCGTCCCGCCAGATCAGCGTGAGCAGCCGGGTGATCTCCCGGGCGGTGCTGGACGTGGTGTGCGCGGGGTCGAAGACCCGCATCGCCCGGACCCGATCCGCCGGCAGCGTGGGGAAGATCCGGGCGAACTCCGCCTCGGTCCGGGCGCCCACGTCGGCGAGCATCATCTCGACCAGTTCCCGAGGGCCACCGAGGACCCGGGTACGGGCCAGCCCCAACTCGACGGCGAGCATCGGCAGCAGGTCCGGGCCAACCCGGCGCAGCAGCAGGTCGGCGGCCGTGTTGTCGGTGACCGACATGGCGAAGTACGCGAGGTCGCGCAGGGACACCTCGGCGTCGTCGGCGCAGCCGGCCAGACCCCACCCACCGAGCCGGTCGGCGGCGGTGACCACCACCCGCTCGGTCGGGTCCAGCTGACCGGCCTCGACCTGCCGGGCGAACTCCAACACCAGCAGGATCTTGAAGATCGAGGCGATCACCACCTGCTCGTCGGCCCGCACCCCGACCTCCCGAAGACCGCCGCCCGGTCCGCCGCCCTCGACGGCGCTCAGGTCGACGGCGTCCAGGTCCACGACGTGCAGGCTGGCCGTCACCCCGACGGCGGCGAAGATGGCTCCGATGCGTTTCTCCACGTCCACGGCAGCACGGTATCCAGCGCCGCCGTGGCGGCGCTGGCGTAGGGTCCCGGCCGTGGATCTGCTCCGGCACCTGCGGCACTTCGTGGTGGTCGCACACGAACTGCACTTCGGGCGGGCCGCCGAACTGCTCGGGATGGCCCAGCCGCCACTGAGCCAGTCGATTCAGCGGCTGGAACGGGAGCTGACCGTCGAGCTGTTCGACAGGTCCCGCCGCCAGGTGCGCCTCACCACCGCCGGTGAGCTGCTGCTCGGCGAGGCTGAGGAGTTGCTCGCCGGCGAGGGTCGACTCCGCAGCCTGATGGGGCAGATCCGCGCCGGTGAGCTGGGCGTACTCCGGGCCGGGGTGCCACCGGAGACACCCGCCGTGACGCTGCGCTCACTGCTGGACGGGCTCACCACCCGGGCGCCCGGCCTGGACGTGGAGTTGCACGAGCTGACCACCGCCGAGCAGGTGCGGATGCTCACCGAACGGACCCTGGACGTGGGGCTCGTGCATCACCCGGTGACGGCCGACGGGCTGCGCTTCGGCGCCCCTGTCGACGTACCCCTGGGGGTGCTGCTGCCGCGCACCTCGCCGCTGGCCCGCGACCGCGAGGTGACGCTGGCGTCGCTGGCCGGTCTGGATCTGGTGGCCGCTCCCCGCGCCACCGCCCCCGGCTGGCACGACCACCTGCTGGCGGTGTGCCGGCAGCACGGGTGGCGCCCGGCCCGGGTGCGTCCGGCCCGCAACCCGGAGTTTCTTTGCGGGCTGGTGCTGGCCGGCGGCGGGGTGGCCGTGGAACCGGCGGCGGTGGCCCGCCGGGAACCCCGAATGGCCTGGCGGCCGATCACCGACGCGCCGCTGGCCAGGCGCACCTCGGCGGCCTGGCCGGACCGGGCGGCGCACCCGGCGGCGGCGATGTTCGGCCAACTCGCCGCGGAGGTGCTGGCCGACGCCGAGCCGGTCACGCCCGCGCCGCCCGCGACGTCGGTACCGGCGGCACGGCCGTGGCCGGTGCTGTTCGACACGACCGGGTGAACCCGTCCGCCGTTGCGTTCGTCACCCCCGGTTGGGCGGTGGATCGTCCACCCACCCGGGTATGGATGACGGGTAACGAAGACGCGAAGGAGCCGCAGTGGCAAACACGATTCCCGACATCAGCCTGAACGACGGCACCACCATTCCGCAGCTCGGCTTCGGGGTGTTCCAGATCGAGCCGAAGGACACCGTCGCGGCGGTGACCACCGCCCTTGAGGTGGGCTACCGGCACATCGACACCGCCGAGATGTACGGCAACGAGGCCGAGGTCGGCGAGGCGGTCCGGATGTCCGGCCTGGACCGGGGCGCGGTCTACGTGACCAGCAAGCTGAGCAACGCCTTCCACCGCCCCGACGACGCCCGCAGGGCGTTCGACTCGACGCTCGCGGCGCTGAAGATGGACTACATAGACCTGTTCCTGATCCACTGGCCGCTGCCGACCCTGTACGACGGCGACTACGTCTCGACCTGGAAGGCGCTGGAGGAGTTCCAGCGCGACGGCCGGGCCCGCTCGATCGGCGTGTCGAACTTCCAGGTGTCACACCTGGAGCGGCTGGCCGCCGAGGCGAGCGTCGTGCCGGCGGTCAACCAGATCGAGGCGCACCCGTACTTCACCAACGACGAGGTCCGCGCCTACGGCCGTGAGCACAACATCCTGACCGAGGCGTGGTCGCCGATCGCCCAGGGCAAGGTGCTCGACGACCCCACGGTCGTCGACATCGCCGGGCAGCTCGACCGGACCCCGGCGCAGGTGGTGCTCCGCTGGCACGTGCAGCGTGGCGACATCATCTTCCCGAAGTCGACCACCCCGAAGCGGATCGAGGAGAACACCCGGATCTTCGACTTCGAGCTGGACGACGCGGCGATGGAGCGGATCACCGCGCTGGACAAGGGCGACGCCGGCCGGCAGGGCCCGAACCCGGACACCTTCGCCTACCTGCCCAACTGACCTCAGCCGCCGACACGTCGGCGGTGATGCCCCGGTGAGCGCTGTACCTCACTGTCGATGTCGACGCTGAGGTACAGCGCTCTTCGGCGAGGTCAGGAGCCGACGCGGCCGGCGATCCGGCGGAACACCGCCTGGGTCGGCGAGTCGGGCTCGGGGACGTAGACGATCAGCCGCTGCTCGGTCTCCGGCACCAGCAGCACCCGGCACTCGAACTCCAACGACCCCAGGCGGGGGTGCGGCACCTTCTTGATCATCGGACGCCGCTCCTCGACGTCGTGTTCGGCCCACAGCTGGGCGAACCGGGGCGAGGTGCCGAGCAGTTCGGTGACCAGCTCACGGATCGCCGGGTCGGCGGGGTAGCGACCGTAGGCGGCGCGCAGGTCCGCCACCGTGCTCTGCACGAAGCAGCGTGCGTCCGCGTCGGTCCAGTGGGCGTCGGTCACCGGCTGCCGGAACGTCCAACGGATCATGTTGCGGTCTGCGTCCGGCACGGCCGCGAGATCACCCACGAAGTACGTGGCCAGGTGGTTCCAGGCCAGCACGTGGTACGCGGCGTCGACGAGGTACGCCGGGCTCTCGGTCATGGCATCGAGCAGGTGCCGCAGTCCGGGCGTCACCTCCCGGCTCGGGCCGACGGTACGCGGCGGGTTCTCCCCGGCGATCCGGAACAGGTACTCGCGCTCGTCCCGGCTCAACATCAGCGCCCGGGCCATCGACGCGAGCACCTGCCGGGACGGATGCGGTCCGCGGCCCTGCTCCAACCGGATGTAGTAGTCGATCGACATCCCGGCGAGCTGGGCCACCTCCTGCCGGCGCAGCCCGGGGGTCCGTCGGCGTTCACCCTCGGGGAGCCCGACCTCGGCGGGCCGCAACCGGGCGCGGCGGGTGCGCAGGAACGCCGCCAGTTCGTCACGCTGCAGCCCGCTGCTCGTCATGTCCCCAGCATGCCCCGGGCCAGGCCGGCGAGGGTGGTACCACCGGTCCCAGCCTCAGCCCGGCTCTCCCCGGGCGCGGCCGGCCCGGCGAGGCTCGACGGCATGACGAACATGATCGCCCTGATCACCGGGGCCAACAAGGGAATCGGCTTCGCCACCGCCCGGCAGCTCGGCGCCCTCGGGATGACAGTGCTGGTGGGGGCACGCGACACCGAGCGGGGTCGGGCCGCGGAGCGGGAGCTGCGCGACGGCGGCGCGGACGCAGTGTTCCTGCCACTCGACGTCACCGACGCCGAGTCGGTGGCGGCCGCCGCGAAGCGGGTGGAGGCGGAGTACGGCCGGCTGGACGTGCTGGTCAACAATGCCGGCATCATCCTCGCCGACGGCGCTCGGGGGCTACCCAGCGAGACGGCCGTGGCGACGCTGCGCCAGCTGTACGAGACGAACGTCTTCGGGGTGGTGGCGGTGACCAACGCGCTGCTGCCGCTGCTGCGCCGGGCACCGGCCGCCCGGATCGTCAACGTGTCGAGCGAGGTTGGCTCGATCGCCGTGATGACCGACCCGAACGGTGCGCTGTTCGAGCTGACCTCCGTGCCGTACCCGTCGTCGAAGGCGGCACTGAACATGCTCACCGCCATGTACGCCAAGGAGCTGCGGAACACGCCGATCACTGTGAACGCGGCGAACCCGGGCTACTGCGCCACCGACCTCAACGGCAACAGCGGCTTCCGCACCGCCGAACAGGGCGCCGAGGTCAGCGTGCACCTGGCGACCCTGCCGGCCGACGGGCCGAGCGGGCTGCTCTGGGGCTTCCAGATGGACGCCGGCGGCGGGTACGGCGTGCTGCCCTGGTGACCGAGCGCTTGACCTGGAGCGCGCTCCAGCCGGCACTGTGACTCGTGCGCCCACCGGTAGGGCGCACGAGAGGAGATCCCCATGCGGTACCGCACGATCGGCACCGACCCGGCGACCCGGCGCGAGGTCAGTGTGCTCAGCCTCGGCGCGATGCTCTTCGGCAGCGCCACCGACGAGGCCACCTCCTACGCGATCCTCGACCGGTACGTCGAGGCCGGCGGCACGTTCATCGACACGTCGGACAACTACGCGTTCTGGGTGGACGGCGGGCAGGGCGGGCAGAGCGAGGAGCTGCTCGGCCGGTGGCGGCGCAGCCGCGGCGTCGGCGCCGAGATCGTCATCGCCACCAAGCTGGGCGCCCGACCGCTGGCACCGGGGACCAGCTACCTGGACAACGCCGAGGGCCTCTCCGCCACTGTGATCCGCGAGTCCGCGGAGCGCAGCCGGGAACGGCTCGGGGTGCAGCGGCTGGACCTGCTCTACGCGCACATCGAGGACCGGACCGTGCCGCTGCGGGAAACCGTGGAGGGCTTCGCCGAGCTGGTCGCCGAGGGCACCGTGGGTCTGCTGGGCGCCAGCAACCACCGGGCCTGGCGGGTGGAGCGGGCCCGCGCGTTGGCCGCCGCCGCCGGCCTGCCGGGGTACGAGGTGCTCCAGTACCACCGCAGTTACCTGCCGAACCGCACCGACATGGTCAGCGAACTGGACCCGGACGGCGAGCCGGGCGGCGTCAGCGGTGACCTGCTCAGCTACCTGCGTGCCGAGCCCGAGCTGACCCTGGTGGCGTACTCGCCACTGCTCAAGGGCGCGTTCACCCGGGCGGACAAGCCGCTCAGCTCGGCGTACGACCTGCCGAGCGCGCCCCGGCGACTGGCCGCGCTGCGAGAGGTGGCCGGGCAGATCGGCGCGACAGTCAACCAGGTGGTGCTCGCCTGGCTGCTGGGCGGTGAGCTGCCGTCCATCCCGCTGGTGGGCGCCTCGTCGGTGGCGCAACTGGAGGAGAGCCTGGCAGCGGTCGACCTGGAGCTGACCGCCGAGCAGCGGCACCGCCTCGACACCACCTGGTGACAGTCGCCGGCCGCCCCGCCGACCTCAGCTCACTGTCGGTGGGGCGGTCAGGTCGAGCTGCCAGTCGTTGGCCCGCATCATCTGCCCCGGCGGGTATTCGAAACCGGTCTCACCGAGCAGCGTGAAGCCGGCCTTGCGGCACACCGCGTTCGAGGCGGGATTGTCCACCGAGGGGTAGGCGTGGGCGTAGTGCCGGTCCCGTCGGGCGCGCGCCACGTCCACCACCGCGCGCACCGCCGCTGTCGCCAGCCCCTGCCCCCGGTACGCGGGCAGCACCGCCCAGCCCAGCTCGTACACCGGCTGGTCGCGCCACTCGCGGGCCCAGTAGCCGACGCTGCCCGCCCGTGCCCCGTCCGGCAGCACCAGCGTGAACATGCAGCCCTGCCCGGTGCCGGAGAAGTGCACGTACCGGTCGTGGCGGGCGAGCACCTGCTCGTCGGTCTCCGGGCCGCCGGTGTGCTTGCGGGTGTCCGGTGAGTTGAGCTGCCGCAGCAGGTCGAGGTCGTCCTCGTGCCACTGCTCGATGCGTACCTGCGCCATTCCGCTCCTTCATTTGTCGACCCCCAGTCAAACCGATCGCACCGACATTTCGCCCCGAACCGCGCCCGCTAGATCGGATCTAGCGGGCGCCTGTCGTCACCTCGCGCCTTCAGTGTGGAAGGGGGGTGGGCCATGGCCCAGTTGCGGATCGCGGTGATCGTCGGCAGCACCCGGGAGGGGCGGGTCGGCGACCGGGTCGCCCACTGGTTCGTCGAGCAGGCAGCGCGGCACGACGACCTGGCGGTGACTGTCGTTGACCTGACCGGGTACGACTTCCCGGCCACCTACCCCGCCGAGCCGACCGCGTCCATCCGGGCGTTCGTCAGCGAGGTGGGCCGGGCGGACGCGTTCGTCGTGGTCACCCCCGAGTACAACCACAGCTTCCCGGCACCCTTGAAACAAGCCATCGACTACGCGTACGACGAGTGGCAGGCCAAAGCGGTCGGCTTCGTGTCGTACGGCTGTGGGTCCACCGGACTGCACGCTGTCGACCAGCTACGTACCGTCTTCACCGCATTGCACGCGATGACGGTGCGCGATGTCGTCGGGATCGACCTGCTCGCCGGCGAGCCGACCACCCAGTGCGCCGACGAGCTGCAACGCGACGTCGGCGTCCTGCTCGACCAGCTGCGCTGGTGGGGTCTGGCCCTGCGCGACGGCCGGGCGGCTCGACCCTACGTCTCCTGAACACGTCCACCACGAAAGGTAAGGATCATGAGTAGACGCACCACCGGCCTGGCCATCGAAGCCGAGGGGCTCACCCGCTCATTCGGGGACACCCGGGCGCTGGCCGGCATCGACCTCCAGGTGCCCGCCGGCACCGTCTACGGTCTGCTCGGCCCCAACGGCGCTGGCAAGACCACAGCGGTCCGGGTACTCGCCACGTTGCTGCGACCCGACGGCGGCTCGGCCCGGGTCTTCGGGCACGACGTGGTCACCGAGGCCGACAAGGTCCGTTCCCGGGTCAGCCTCACCGGCCAGTACGCCTCCGTCGACGAGGACCTGACCGGTACGGAGAACCTGGTGCTCCTCGCCCGCCTGCTCGGCCTGCCCAAGCCGGCAGCTCGGGAGCGCGCGGCGGCCCTGCTCGCCGCGTTCGGGCTGACCGAGGCGAGTGACCGCCAGGTGAAGAAGTACTCGGGCGGGATGCGGCGACGCATCGACATCGCCGCCAGCATCCTGAACACCCCGGATCTGCTCTTCCTCGACGAGCCGACGACGGGCCTCGACCCACGTAGCCGCAACCAGGTGTGGGAGATCGTCCGGGCGGTGGTGTCGCACGGCACGACGGTGCTGCTGACCACCCAGTACCTCGACGAGGCCGACCAGCTCGCCGGGCGGATCGCCGTCGTCGACCACGGGCGGGTGATAGCGGAGGGCACCCCTGGTGAGTTGAAGTCGTCGGTCGGGTCCGGCACCGTCCACCTGCGACTGCGCGACCCCGCTCAGCGCCCCGAGGCGGAGCGGGTGCTCCGGGAGGCGCTCGACGTGCCGGTGCAGCTCGCCGCCGATCCGGTGGCGTTGACAGCCCGAGTCGGCGAGGCTGGCACCGACCTCGACGCCAGCGCCCAGGCCGCTCGCGTACTCAGCGACCTGGCCCGCGCCGGCATCGTGGTCGACAACTTCTCCCTCGGCCAGCCGAGCCTGGACGAGGTCTTCCTGGCCCTGACCGACCACCCCGCCGTGCCGGCCGGCGAGCGCGACGACGAGCTGGAGGCAGCCCGATGAGCGACACCACGACCACCACTACCGAACGGGCACCGGCCGTGTACGTTCCGTCCGCCGAGGCGCTGGCTACCGTGCTCGCGCCCGGTGCCCGACCGCCCCGGCCGAGCGCGCTGGGCGCGTCGCTCACCTTCGGCTGGCGGGCCATGCTGAAGATCAAGCACGTGCCGGAGCAGCTCTTCGACGTGACCGCGTTCCCGATCATCATGGTGCTGATGTTCACGTACCTGTTCGGTGGCGCCCTGGCCGGAAGCCCGCGTGAGTACCTGCAGTTCTTCCTGCCCGGCATCATGGTGACCAGCGTCGTCATGATCACCATGTACACCGGCGTCGGCCTCAACACCGACATCGAGAAGGGCATCTTCGACCGGTTCCGAACGCTGCCCGTCTGGCGTCCGGCCGCCCTGGTCGGCATGATCTTCGGCGACGTGCTGCGCTACATCCTCGCCGCCGTGGTGATCCTGGGTCTCGGGCTGGTGCTCGGGTTCCGCCCCGAAGGCGGTGTGGTCGGGGTTGTCGTCGGGATCGGACTGCTGGTGGTCTTCTCGTTCGCGTTCTCCTGGGTGTGGACGTTCTTCGGGCTGATCCTGCGCAGCGAGAAGTCGGTGATGGGCGTCAGCATGATGGTGCTGTTCCCGCTGACGTTCCTGAGCAACGTCTTCGTCGAGCCGAGCACCATGCCCGGCTGGCTCCAGGCGTTCGTGAAGGTCAACCCGGTGACGCAACTGGTGGCCGCGATCCGCGGAGCGATGAGCGGCGAGTCGGACCCGTCGGCCACGATGTGGCTGCTGCTGTGGAGCGCCGGCTTCGTCCTGGTCTTCGGCACCCTGACCATGTACAAGTACAACCGCCGCTAACCCCACCCCCACCCCGCACCCCGCGCCCCGCCCCCGCTCGACCCCCGCGATCTTGCACTTCCTGTCCCGACAAGGGTGGCAAATCCCCCTGAATCGACGACCGAAAGTGCAAGATCGCGGGGCTGAGGGCTGAGGGCTGAGGGCTGGGGGCGGGGGCGGGGCGGGGGTTAGAGCTGCCAGGGCAGCGGAGCCGGGGGTAGGTAGCGGCAGGTGGTGCCGGTGGAGACGGCTTCGCGTAGGTGGCTCGCGAGTGCCGGGTGTCGGTCGTCGAGCTTGCGGAGCGTGTCGCGGATCCGCGCGGTCACCGTCTTGCGGGCCCGTTCGGCCTCGTCGCCCAGACGACGGCTCCGGCCGGCGAGGCCCGCCGCGGCACGCAGCTCGTCGAGCAACGCGCCCCGCTCGACGTCCAGTTTGGACACCTTCTGGTCGTCGTCGCGGGCGGCTGCCCGGTCGATCTCCTCGTCGAGGCGGGCCAGGTGCCGCCGGTAGCGGGCCTTCGCCTCGTCGTCGAGGACCGGGTCGGCGCCCATCCGGCGGGCGGCCACCAGCTCCGGACCCGCCGCCGGGTCGAGCAACTCCACGGCGGACACGTCGCTGCCTGGGCGGCTGAGCAGCAGGTGCAGGTCGTGCAGGCCCTTGGCGTCGGGCAGGTGCACCACGACACCGTCGTACGCGAGCTGCCAGACCGGCCCGTCGCGTCGAAACTCGTACCCCTCGATCGCAGCCGCGACCGGCACGGCCTGGCCGGGCGCGACAACCCGACCCGACCCGACGATCTGGCCCGACCCGACGACCTGGCCCGACCCGACGACCTGGCCCGACCCGACGTCCTTGCCCGACCCAGCGGCCTGGCCCGGCGCGACAACCTGACCCGACCCAGCAGTCTGGCCTGCCCCGACGGCCTGGCCTGCCCCGACGGCCTGAGCCGACCCGACGGCCTGAGCCGGGAGGTCGGCGTCGGCGGCTGTCGGGGCGGCGAGACGGTGGAGCACCTGCGTCATGCCGAGGGCGGTCGCCTCCTGGATGGCGGCGGCGCGCAGCGCTGTCGACGTCGCGGTGTCGCCCGGGTGACCTCGGCCGGCGAGGGCGTTCGCGAGGCCGGTGCGGGCGAGCAGCGACCAGGGTCGCGAGCCCAGCCGGTCGGCGGAGTCCCGAGCGGCGGTGAAGCCGGCGATGGCGTCGTCCCAGCGTTGCTGGGCGGCGTCGATCAGCGCCAGCCAGTGGTCGACGGGGCCACTGATATCGCAGCCGAAGAGCCCTACCGTCCACTCTCCACGGTGCGGGGCCAGCGCGGCTCGCGCGGCGTCGCAGCGCTTCGGGTCGGCGGACGCGGCGGCGGCCTGCGCGCGTAGCCGTAGCCAGAGCGGTGACACCGGGCGCGGGTACCGGATGCCGTCGGCCTCGATGCCGGCGGTCAGCCGGATCGCCGTCTCGCCGTCGCCCCGCTCGGCCGCGGTGATCGCCCGCAGCAGCTCCCGGTAGGGGTAGTCGATCGGGGCCAGCCCGTCCACCAGCGCTGCGGCCTCGGCGACCCGGCCTTGGAGCAGCAGTCGGGACCAGCGCAGGTGGTGGCCCATGAAGCCGAACTCGGCGTGGCTCGGGTCGGCGTGGTCGCCGAGCACGGTGAACCGCTCGTCGGCCGCGGTGAAGTCGCCGCGGAACGCCGCGATGATCCCGCTGTCGACGGCCGCGGCCATCCGGTGCCGGGCGAAGTCGCCCTGCCGTTCGGCGTCGACGAAGGTGGTCAGCTCCTCGGCGAAGCGAGGGTCGCCCAGCTCCAGCAGCGCCACCCAGCGCAGCGAGGTCGCCCACAGCTCGGTCTCCCGGTCGCCCGTCCGACGGGCCACGTCCCGGATCTCGGCGGTGAGTGCGGCTCGGGTCGCGGCGGTGCCGAGCCCCCAGGTCGTGTCGTGGCGGGCCCAGAGGCTGAAGGTGAGCGCCTCGTCGTCCTGCCCTCGACGGGCGATCGTCTCGCTGGCGGTGATCAGGTCGGCGACCAGGGCGCCGACCGTCGCGGTGGCGTCCGGTTCGCCGATCAACCGGCGGTACGCCTCGCGCACCAGATCGGCCGCCTCGACCGACTGGGCGGTATCGACCTGGCGGGAGCGGTTCACCGTGAGCGCGACCCGGGCCAGCAGCACCGGGTCGTCGAGCGAACGGGCCAGCCTGGCGGCCTCGGCCAGCAGTCGCGCGACCTCTTCCCGGCGGGCGTGGTGATAGTGCGACTCGGCGAACTCGACGAGGATCCGCACACGTTGTGCCGGGTCTTCGACGACCTCGAGGGCTCGGCGGAAGTGCACCGCCGCTTCGTCGCCGGCCAGCCGGGCGAACGCGTCCCGCCCGGCGGCGACCAGCAGCGTGGCCACCCGGGCCCGGTCGAGCGCGGGGCCGGCCAGGTAGGCGTGGCGGGCGAGGTCGGCCGGGATCAGCCGGTCGGTGAGCTCCCGCAGGTCGTCGACCGCCCGGACGACAGCGCCGTGGCGGGCCCGCCTGTCGTCGTCGGTCAGCCCGTCGTAGAGGGTTTCGCGGACCAGGTCGTGGGCGAAGGCGAAGCGGCCACCACCCCGGGCGACCACCAGTCGGGCGGTCACCGCCCGGTCGAGCAGCCGGTCGACCTGCGCCGCCGGTGCGGCCGCACAGGCCGCGAGGACCTGACGGTGGAACTCGCGACCCAGGACGGCGGCGACGGTCAGCGCCTCCACAACGGCGGCGGGCAGTTGGGCCAGGCGGCGGCGCACCGCCTCCCGTACGCCGGGTGCGATAGTGCCGACCGCGTCGTCGGCGTGCCACAGCCGCGCGGTCTGCTCGACGAAGAACGGGTTGCCGCCGGTGCGCCGGTGCACCTCGTCGACCAGGCTGGCCTCGGGCTCCCGGCCGGCGGTCCGGGTCATCAGTGCGGCTACCTCGTCGCGGGTGAAACCGGTGAGGGTGATCGTGGTGGCCTTCGCGACCAGCGGCATCAGCAGTGGGCGCAGCGGATGCTCGCCCGACTCGACCTCGGCGTCGCGGTAGGTGCCGATCAGCAGGAGCCGCTCGAACCAGGTGTGCTGGGCGGCGAAGCTCAGCAACCGCAGTGAGGCCGGGTCGGCCCAGTGCAGATCGTCGAGGACGACCACTACCGGCCGGTGCTGGGAGACGGCGACCAGGGCGGCGGTCACCGCGTCGTACAGCGCGAACGCCTCCTGGTCGGCGGCGTCCGGGCCGGGGTCGACGCCGGCCCAACTGACGAGGCGACCGGCCTGCTCGCCGCCGACGCCGGACTGGCCGAGCAGGGCCGCGAGGGCCGGCTCGGCGGACTGCCGCGCCACCTCCCAGTCGTCGGCGGATCGCCGCAGGGAACGCAGCACCTGCACCCACGGCCAGTAGCCGGGGGCGCTGTCGGAATCCCAGCAGGCGGCGCCGAGCACCAGCGCGCCCCGCTGCCGGGCCTCCCGGGCCGCCGACGTGACGAGGGTGGTCTTGCCGATGCCCGGCTCGCCGGTGACCAGGGCGAGACCGCCGTGGCTGGTGGTGGCGCGATCCAACTCGGCACGCAGCAGACCCGCGGGGTGATCCCGCCCGATGATGGCGTCGCCGAGCGCGTCCATGGTTTCCAGACGGTACTGGACCTGTCCGACAGCGCGAGCGAGTTAGCCGGCCGGACGCCTCGCGGGGTCTCACCGGTCCAGGCGGGTTCGGAGCCTTTGGAGCTGATGTCACAAACGAGTCGGCCCCATCGTTACCTATACTTCCCTATCCGGGTAGCATAGGGAACGATGACGGAAGACATGTACTCAGTTGAGCAGGTGGCCGAACGGCTCAACCTGCATGTGCGCACCGTGCGCGGCTATATCCGCTCGGGCCGGCTGCGCGCGGTACGGATCGGTAAGCAGTACCGGATCGCCGCCAGCGATCTCGACGCCCTCACCGGACAGGCCCCGACCGCGCCCAGCGTCGCCAGGCAGGCGGAGGTGTCGAGCATCGTCCAGATCGACGGTGTCGGCAGAGCCGCCGCCGACCGGCTCGGCACGCTCGTGCTCACCAGCGCCAACACGGGCCACGACCAGGCCAACCCGCTGCGGGTGCAGACGGTGCACGACGAGGAACGCCACCGTCTGAAGATCATCATCCTGGGTGACCCGGCCGCCACCGCCGAGTTGCTGCACCTGCTCGACGCCGTACTCAACGCCGACAACGGCCTGCTCGACCGGGAGGTCCACGATGTCTGACGAGATCCAGGAACGGGCCGGAGTGCCGGTGCTGGTCTGCGACCCGGCGGGGCCGCCGGTGGCCACCGAGCAGGACGCGCTGGACCTGATCGGGGCGGCGTTCCTCGGCGCCCAGGTGGTCGCCGTGCCGGCCAACCGACTCGACGAACGCTTCTTCTCGCTGGGAACCCGCTTCGCCGGCGACGTGATGCAGAAGTTCGTCAACTACCGGGTGCGGCTGGCCGTCGTCGGCGACATCTCGGCGCAGCTCGCGGAGAGTTCCGCGCTGCGCGCGCTGGTGCACGAGTCGAACCAGGGTGGACAGATCTGGTTCGTCCCCGACCTCGACGCGCTCGACACCCGCCTCCGCACCGCCCGATAGCCACCTCACCGGTCGGGCACGACCGCCATCTCCACCGCGTCCGGCTCCACTCCCCTGATCCGAGCCTGCTCGGCCGCCCACCGCAGATAGGCCAGCCATTCCTCGGACGACCACCAGTTGCGCCGGCCGACACCCGCCTCGGCGGGGAGTTGGCTGGCCACGACCCGGTCGAGGATCAGGGGCTGCACCCCGCCCGCCCCTCGCCGGTAGCCGACGAAGTAGAGGACCTTCGTACACAGGCCCGGCCCCAACCAGGGCAGACGAGCGTGGTCGGGGTCGCGGAAGCGGCGGTACGCCGTACGCAGCGCGTCCTCGTCGGGCGCTGGCGTGGACACCTCCTCCAGCGCGTACGCCAGGCGTTTGCCGTGCGGATCGGCGTCGAGCGACCTGGCGGCGCGCCACGGGCCGTACCCGATGGGTCCGTAAGCCCAGGCCAGCACGGCCGTCAGTAGGTGCCGTGGGCTCGCGGACCCCGCCCGGTGAGCGTCGGCCACCGCGAAGACGTCGCGCCGCCAGAGCTCGCCGGTCGGCGGAAGGCCCTCTGGCCACGCGTCGGGCGGTAGCCCCGCCCGCCAGCGGTCCATGTTGACCCGGACCGGAGCCCGCTCGCCCGGTAACTCCACACCCTTGGTCGTCTGCATCGTCGCCTCCCTCGGAGCGCGCGCTCGCGGAACTCCGTGGTTCGGACGCTATGGTCGGGCGCTCCCACACACCGCCCGCCGACGGCAAATCGCGGTATCGACCTTCCGGGCAGCTATCAGAGACACCGCATCTGGCGGGTCGAGAACGTCGCACTGTTGACCTACGGTGCTCCCGCGCTTCCCCGAAAAGTGAAGATCCTCGATCAGGTCCGCGCCGAGGCGCTGCGACGCGACATCCCCGCTGCCGACGTGGAGCGCTGGCTGGAGCTTGCCCGCCCGTCCGCCCTGCTGACACAGGGGGGGTGACGGGCCGGTCGTGGGCGCCATCCGTGGGCCCGTGATGCTTCCGGCCGACGCCGAGGACCCCGAGTACCCGTTGATCGCCACCATCGACTGCGCTGCTCTTCCGGCAGACGTGACCGACCTCCCCCTGCCGTCCGACGGCCAACTGCTGCTGTTCGGCTGGCCTGAAGAAAGCGCTACGGCGAAGTCATGTATGTGCCGGCAGGCGTGGCCGTCGAGGAGCGAGAACAATATCCGCCGGACTTCCCGCCGGACGAGGAGGAGTTCGCCGAGGTCTACGCGGAAATCCAGCCGGGCGACCTGCGCCTCAAGCGCCAAGGCGGCTCCTGAGCCGAGCATTCAGCCGGTGCAGCGGCTCCTGTTCGCAGGGCTGCTGCACCGGCTGAGCGGTCTCTACGGCGTGGCGCAGATGGCGTACGCCGTGTCTGACCAGTTTCCGGCGAAGGCGTCCTCCTCGTACGCGCCGGACGCCGCTGATGTCGGGGCGGTCGCGGGGCCGCCGTTGGGGCGGAAGTCGTCCACGATTCCCTCGCCGGTCACCCCGTTCAGCTCGTAGCCGGCGCCGGTCAGCACCTTCCCGACCGGGCAGGTCGCGGTGACGCTGCGGAAGTCGAGGGAGGTGCTGGCTCCCACGGCGGAGGCGCGCACCAGGCCCGCGAGGGGGTTCGCGCAGATCGCGTACGCGGTGGCGGACCAGTTCAGGGCCGTGGCGTCCGACTCGTACGCGCCGACGGTGACCGCGGTGGGCGCGGTGGCGACGCCACCGTTGGGGCGGAAGTCGTCGACGACACCTTCGCCGGTGACGCCGTTGAGTTCGTAGCCGGTGCCGGTGAGCGCCTTCCCGACCGGGCACGTCGCGGTGACGCTGCGGAAGTCGGTCGAGTTGCTGACGCTGGTTGTGGCCACCCGGACCAGGCCCGCGAGGGGGTTGGCGCAGATCGCGTACGCCGTCACCGACCAGTTACCCGCGAACGCCTCGGTCTCGTAGGCGCCGACGGTGACAGCGGTCGGCGCGGTGGCGACGCCACCGTTGGGGCGCAGGTCGTCGACGATGCCCTCGCCGGTGACGCCGTTGAGTTCGTAGCCGGTGCCGGTGAGCACCTTCCCGACCGGGCAGGTCGCCGTGACGCTGTGGTAGTCGGCCGAGCTGCTGACGCTTGTCGCGGCGACCCGCACCAGACCGGGGACCGCGGCGGACGCCGGGCTCGCCGGGACGAGCACCGCCCCGGCCGCGACAAGACCGAGCACGAGTACTGACGCTCGGGCGCCGATCCGCCGGGTTTCGTTCTGAGTACGCATGTGTTTCTCCCGTCTGAGGCCGGACGGGGCGGCAGGTGCGACGCCGACGTCGAGGCCGTTCGTGATGACGGGTTCACGCTAGGTAGCCACCCGACCAGGCATTATCTCCAAACCGACTACGTCGCGTAACGGACTGGTCTCGCCGTCGGCGTCACTGGCCTGATGGACGATGCGCATGCATCGATGACCATGCATACCATTCGGCTATGCCTGCTCGCCGCGTCACCGCCACCATCGCCCTCGCCGCGCTGGCGAGCCTGCTCGCCGTCAACGCCGCCCGTGCCGACGGCCCAGCGATCAGCACCCCGGGCACCCCCACCGTGGTGGTCAACGAACCCCACCAGCTCACGCTCAACTGGACGCCCTCCACCTGGGTCGAGCCCGGCACGGAGCAGCCGATCAACTACGAGGTGCAGGTGCCGCTGGGGCCGAACACGTACCGCTTCCTCGGCTCCACCACCGACACCACGATCACCCTGACCGACCTGGCACCCGGCACGACGTACCGGATCGGGATCGCCGCCCGCGCGCTCGGCGGCTACTCCGACACCTCGCCCACCACCACAGTGCGCACCGCGGCCGGCCGCGCGACTGTCAGCTACCTCAACCTGGACTGGTCACCGACGAACAACCAGATCCAGCACCTCCTGAAGGTGACAAACACCGGCACCGCGCCACTCGACCTGAGCACCGTCCAGGTCCGCTACCACCTGCGCTTCGAGGGCGGCAACACCTCGCTCGTGCCGCACTGCGACTGGGCCGCACTTGGCTGCGACCGGATCCGGCAGACCGTGCAGTTCTTCGTCCCGCCGGGCGGGCCGCCGGGCGGGCCGTCCGGAGGGCCGCCCGGCGCGATGACGACGCCAGCACCGCCGTACCCGGCCCCGGGAACGCCGGTCCCCGGCTGGGTGGAGCTGACCTTCACCGACGGCACGCTCGCGCCGGGCCAGTCGACCGGGCCGATCCAACTGCGGCACCACCGGCACAGCTGGAGCGACATCGACGAACGCGACGACCCGAGCTGGCTCGCCGCCACCGGCCAGTGGACCGAGAACGACCGGATCACACTGGACGTCGACGGGGTCCGCGAGTTCGGCGACACCTACTCCTGACCACTCCCGGGCACGCGCCGGGCGACCGGCGTGCCCCGGGTCTGGGTGGCCTTGTCCTGACGGACGTGATGCCTGTGAATCATCATGATGACTCACAGGCATCACGCTTCTCGGGGAACTACTCCCGACCGTCCCGCGTCCTGGCTCTGGCGTCCCAACGGCACCGCCTCCTCTGATGATTGAGCGCCTCAGCCCCTGGCTTGACCGGTCACCTTACGATCCGCTCATGCGGCGTGAGGAGATAGACGCAGTTACTGTCATCCAACGCAATGTGCCTGGCACCCTGGCCGCGTCGCTGACGTTTGGCTGCGGTGCCCGCGACGAAGAGATCGACTCCATCGGCCTGACTCATCTCGTACAGCACCTGGTGGACTGGACCGAGGATCACGTCGCGGAGAATTACCAGGACCACGTGTGGATGAACGAAACGCAATTCCTCGCAGGCGGCCCACCGGATCGGGTCGCCGAGCATTTCGCCACTATCTGCTCGGCTATCAGTAATCTTCCGCCGGAGGATCTGTCCGACGCCGTCGTGGGCCTCGATGCGGACAGCCGGTATGTCTCGAACATCGAAGAAGGTCTGCGCGACCCGTGGGGAGCGCTGCTGTCGCGGCGTTTCGGGCCCAGCGGATACGGCCTGTCGCGCTGGCCCGCAGTGGACTACAAGCTCTTCACGGCGGACGAGATCCGACGGCATGTCGAAAGGTTCTTCACCAGCGGCAACGCGGTTCTCACCCTGACTGGCGAACCGCCGCAGGCGATGCGACTCCCCTTGCCCGCTGGCCCGCGAGTCACCCGCAGCACGGCACTCGTGAACCACGAGGTCGGGCCCATCTGGTACGCCGACGAGGTCCGCGGCGTAGCGCTGATAATCAGTGTCGAGCCCAGCGCGGAAGCGGCCTTCCTGATGTGGGCCCTGCGGTCGCGGGTCGCTGAGGCAGTACACCGGGCCGGGGTGGCCCTCGGTGCCGAGTTCGTGTGCGAGGTCGTCGACAGTACGCGGCACGAGCTCGGGTTGAGGGTCACGCCGGAGTTCGGCAGGAAGGGCAAGAGTTTCGACGCCACCGTCGCGGCGGAGCTGCTCTGGGCCGAGCTGCGGCGGTTTGTCTCCGACGGAATCGACCGGGTGGAGATCGCTGACCTGATGCCAACGCAGGACGAGGACCCGACGGTCGACGTTGAATGGATCGACGCGATCTCCAGCCTCGAATCCTTGACCCAGCGGGAGCTGCTCGGCACGGCGAAGATCGACTACTGGGAATCGCTCAGCGAACTGGCCGGACTCACTCCGGAATCGGCGCGGGACATCGTATCGGCCTGGCTCTCAAGCGCCATGATCGTCGTGCCGTACGGGTCGACGCCGAACCTTCCTGGCACCACCGACGCTTCCTGCCCGACCACCCGCTTCGTGCCGACAGGTGAGGTGGTCAGGCCGACGTTCTCCAAGAGGTTCCGCAACAAGGGCTCGCTGGTCGTCGGCACCGACGCCCTCTCCACTGTGGATGGTGATGGCAACGTGCACACGGTCCCGTTGTCCCAGGCACTCGTGGTCGAGCGGTTTGGCGTCATCCAGCTCGCCCACCTCGGCCACGGCTGCGTCACCACGATCTCGGACTTCGCTGACGCCGCCGACAAGCTCCGGTCCGTCCTGCCGCCGCGGCGTGTCCGCCAGGCCGCCAGGCAGCTCAGTTCCCATTGGTGAACGAACGTCAAGAATCCTGATCGCCACCTCGGCCGGAGGGGTGCACGGCCCGGTCAGGGTGTGTCGAGTGCGGCAGGCAGGCCATCAGCAGGTGTAGCTCTCGGGCAGGCGGATGCGCGCGGCGGGGATGCCGAGGGCGAGCAGCCGCGGCCGCGCGCCGGCCAGCATCGCGGGTGGGCCGCAGAGGTAGACGTCCTGGCCGGGCTGGTGGTGGTCGAGGGCGATGGTCAGGGCGTCGCCCCACTCGGCCGGTTCGGCGCAGGGGTCGTCGGAGAGGGCCGGCACGATCGTCAGCCAGTCGTGGGCGCACTGGAGCTTGTCGAGGGCGATCGCGTCGTACAGGTCGGTGAAGGTGCGCGCGCCGACGATGAGCGTCACCCGCCGGCCGTCCGGTGCGGCGGCGACCTGTTCGACCAGGGCGCGCAGCGGCGCCAGGCCGGTGCCACCGGCGACGAGGAGCAGGTCGTTGGTGCTCGCCGGGTCGAGGCTCAGACCGGTGTCGACGGGCGGGCCGAGCCAGAGCAGCTCGCCGGGGCGTACCTCATGGACCAGGCGGTGGGAGACGGTGCCGGCGGGTACGGCGCGGACGTGCAGCTCGACGGTGCCGTCCGCGCGTGGGGCGTTTGCCGGTGAGAGCCAGCGCCAGTGCCCCGGCAGGCGCGGCGTGCAGACCGGCACGGCCTGACCTGGCTGGAAGGGCAGGCGCCGCCAGGGACGTACCGTCAGGATGGCGATGTCGGACGACGGCCGATTGTGGCCGATCACCTCGACGTGCCACCAGGCCCGGCCGTCGCCGGCCCGGGCGGCGGCGCGGCGGATCGCGTGCGTGGCGCGGCACAGGGCGCGCTCGGCGGCGATCGTGAGCTGCGGCGTCCACAGTGGGCGCACGTGGCGGGCAACCGTGGCGAGCAGCGCGTCGCCGATGGTGGTGGAGTACGGGAGCAGGTCGAAATGACGGTACGCGTGGCCGAGCACCCGGAGCAGCGCCGCCCGGCTCGCCGGGTCGTCGCCGCCGACCAGGAGGCGGCCCAGCGCGGTGAAGAACAGCGGCGCGTCGCGGTGTGGGATCAGCCCGGAGCGGCGGTCTTCGAGGGTGCACCAGAAGTCGGCGGCGGCCCGCACATCAACCGACTCCCAGGCGGCGGCCAGCCCCACCCGAGGCGGATAGTCGTCGTTCACGGTGGGCATGCCGGCTCCAAGTCGTTGAGTCATGGGCTGGCACCGGGGCGGGCAGGGAGAAGCTGCGCCGTTGAGGGCCGGCGCAACTCCGGGACAAGGCACCCGCCCCGGGCCATGCGTCGACTGTCGCGGCTGACCAGGTACGACGCCATGTCACGGTGATCATCGGTGGCATGCGCAATCGGTATGCGCTCGACGTCGCGACTGTCGAATCGGGCAGACTGCGGGCATGACGGAACGTCCGGTGCTGTATCTGGTCGTCTGCGCCGCGGGCCCGGCGGAACACATCGACGAGCTGGTCGACCTCCTGGTCGACGACGGGTGGCGGGTCTGCATGATCGTCAGCCCGACCGCCGCGCCGTGGCTCGACCGGGCCGCGCTGCAAGACAAGACCGGTTATCTGGTACGCGTGGAGTGGCGGATGCCCGGCGACCCGGAGCCGCACCCGCCCGCTGATGTGGTGCTGGCCGCGCCGGTCACGTTCAACACGGTGACGAAGTGGGCGTTGGGCATCAACGACACGCTGGCGCTCGGCGTCCTCAACGAATCGCTGGGGGCGGGGTTGCCGATCATCGCGTTTCCGCACACCAAGGCGGAGTTGGCTGCCCATCCCGCGTACGCGGGTCACCTGGCGGTGCTGCGGGCTGCTGGCGTTGTGGTCGCCGACGGGAAGCCGCTGGACTCGATGAACGGGCCGGGGCGTTGGGGCGTGGTCGTCGAAGCGGCGCGGGCGGTGCGCCCGTCCTGAGCAGTTGCCGTCTGCTCCCTTGCCTGGCGGCCCGTTGACGATATGCGTTGTGCGTATACCAGCGCCCCACGCAGCGTGTTCAATGGATAGGCTCGATGAGGCGAGATGGACGGAGCCGCCGGTGACCCACGCGAACTGCCCTCGGTGCGGCGGACGGCTGGCCCGGGACAACGACAGCGGACGGTGTACGCCATGCCAGGCCGCAGAGC
Organism: Micromonospora alfalfae; assembly: GCF_022230925.1. GTDB lineage: Bacteria > Actinomycetota > Actinomycetes > Mycobacteriales > Micromonosporaceae > Micromonospora > Micromonospora alfalfae. The sequence goes on from NZ_JAKKFH010000001.1 coordinate 97,296, forward strand.
GGGACCGGCTGAGCGCGCCGCCGCCGGTGCCGGCGAGCTTCTGGGAGCACGAGCCGGTACGACAGGCCCTCGCCGAGCGGCACCTGGGGCGGGTGATCCGGGCGTACCGGTGCCATCCGTACCACGGGCGGGTCGCCCTGCCGCAGTCCGTTGTGGCGGGGTGGTTGGGGATCACGCAGGCACAGTTGAGCCGGGTGGAGAACGGCCCGCCGCTCGTGCACCTGGACAGACTGGCGCACTGGGCGCAGCTTCTCGGGATACCGGCTTCCCGTCTCTGGTTCGGTCTTCCTGGACAGCCCTACCGAGTCGACGATCGCGCCGCAGAGGGCACAGCAGACGATCCTTATGCGCATGACGCGATAACTGAGCAGGGCAAACTGCCGGCCATGGCGGTTACCGTGGAGAGGGCATCAACCGGAGGGGGTGGCGCTACGGACCGGCGACGCTTCAACGCAATGGCCGCGCTCGCGGGAATCGCCGCAGTCGGTCACCCATACCTGATGACGGACCCCGCCGAAGTGCCCCGGAACATTGGCATGGAACAGGTACGACTGGCCAGTTCGCTGGTTCAAGACTTCCGGCGAGCCGATGCGGCAGCCGGCGCCGACCAGCTCTGCGACGTTGCCGTCCAGGCACATGCCCGGCTGTCCACGTGGGCGGCGAAGGCGAACTACAGTCGAGAGGTCGGCGATGCCCTTCAAAGCGCCCTGGCTGACCTCAGCATTCAGGCCGCGTGGCTCGCAACCGATGCCGAACGTAGGCCCGAAGCCAGGCCTTACCTGAACGAAGCCATTACCCGTGCCCGCATCGCCGACGACCCTCGTATGGAAGTGCAGGCGCTGACCCAGCTATCCATGCTGCTCCGCGAGAGTCAGCCCGGCGAGTCGCTGCACTGCGCCGAAGCCGCGCTGCGCGTCTCCGCCAGGTGGGCAACGCCTCGGCTCTCCACCCTGCTTCATTTGCGGCGAGCGCACACGTACGCCGTGCTGACGGATGCCGGCGGCTTCAGCCGGGAGATGACCAAGGCTCGCCGCGAGTTGGAGCGCGGACCGCACGAGGATGACCTGGGTTTTGTCGACTTCGTGAACGAGCAGGAAGTGAACGGCATCCAGGGGCTTTCCTACCTCGCGCTGGACAGGCCCGACCGTGCCGCACAGTCGTTCCGCGCAATCATCGCCAACCCGTCGCCCGGCCATCGCCGCAATCAGGTCTACTACACCGTGCACCTCTCGGAGGCCGAGTATCAGCAGGGCAACGTCAACGAGGCAGCACGCATCGCGCTGGACGTCCTGCCCACGGTTAGCCAGATGAACTCCGGGCGGATCAGCCGGCACCTTGGGCAGGTGCGCTCGAATTTGGCGGCACCACGGCAGGCGACCACGGCAACGCGCCAGTTCGTCACCGCCTACGACCGAGCGGTGAGTGCATGATCGAGGGCTTGCAGCTTCGCCATCACAATGCCGACGAGGCTGAGGGGATCCTCGATCAGCTCGTGGACCTCTACCTAAGGGTCTACGCGGGCGGCGGCGAGTTCTACAGCGAGGACCGCTACCGGCGTCAGCTCGACCTGCATATGCAGCGAGTTGGCTGGGAGTTGATTACCGCAACGGTCGACGGGAGTCTAATCGGCTACGTATATGGTTTTCCGCTAGCTGCACAGACACGGTGGTGGGAAGGCATCCATGAGCCGGTGCCACCCGGGTTTACCGAGGAGAATGGAAACCGCACCTTCGCGCTCAGCGAATTGCTCGTACACCCCGACTGGCGACGTAAGGGCGTGGCGGCGGCACTGCATGACGAGTTGGTCGTGGGTCGGGCTGAACCGCGGATCACGCTCTTGGTCCGGCCTGACAATGATGCCGCCCAGATGGCGTACCGGTCCTGGGGCTGGAACAAGGTCACTAAGCTGCGCCCCGACTGGGAGACTGCGCCGACTTTCGATGTCATGGTACGCATCACCCAAATTTGCCCTCGTCCCTTCAGCTAGCTGTGGTGGCTAACGACCGACTTACTCTTCTGTCGGCGCCCCGACAGACGTAATTCGACGCGTAGTCAGGGCATCGCCTCAGCTCGGGACGGATTAGATTGCGTGGATGAAGGATCTTGAGCGGGGTGTTTACGAGCATCTCATCACCCGTGAGCTGGCCGATCGCCTCCAGCATGTCGATCCCGCCCTGGTCCAGCAGTACAAGCTCGACCCTGCCGACGCACACACCGCCCTCGCCCGGCACATCGCCACCCTGGCCGCCCGCGCCCTCCAGGCTGTCCCCAGCGGTGATGACAAGCTCCACCACCAGGTCGAGATGGCGAACCAGATCGCCGACGCCATCGCCGCCCTCAGCCCGAAGGCAGCGACGGATCAGGACCAGGTAACCGACACCAAGCACCTACTCCACGCCATCGCCGCCCCACCAACTCCACCGGCGCTGCCAGCCTTCCCGCAGCGCCCCACCACCCCCCTCTCCACCGGCGCGCTGCTGGTCAACGGCCGTCACCAGCCCCGCATCGGTCACGAGGTCAACCACGAGATGGCGTCGGCCGAGAGCGTCGATCTGCTCTGCGCGTTCATCAAGTGGTACGGCCTGCGCATCGTCGAGCCGGCCATCCGCGAGCTGATCGCCCGAGGTGGCAAGGTTCGGGTCATCACCACCACCTACCTCGGCGCGACGGATCAGCGAGCGCTGGACCGGCTCGCCGAGCTGGGCGCTGAGGTCAAGGTGTCCTACGAGACGAGGACCACCCGCCTGCACGCCAAGGCATGGCTGTTCCGCCGCAACAACGGCACCACCACCGCGTACGTCGGCTCGTCGAACCTGTCGAAGACCGCGCTGGTAGACGGCGTGGAGTGGAACGTGCGCATCTCGAACCTGGAGCAGCCGCACGTCATCGACACGTTCACGGCGACGTTCGAGGACTACTGGAACGATCCGGCGTTCGAGGCGTACGACGCGACCAGGGATGCCGAACGGCTACGGCATGCGTTGAGCGGCGAGCGCCGCGACGAGGCACCGACCGAGATCTCGAACCTGGATGTGCGCCCGTACCCCTATCAGGCAGAAATCCTTGCCGACCTGGACGCCGAGCGGCTGGTGCACGGGCGCTGGCGCAACCTGGTGGTGATGGCGACCGGTACGGGCAAGACGGTGGTGGCCGCCCTCGACTACCGCCGGCTACACAAGGCGAAACGAGCAGACTCGCTGCTCTTCGTCGCTCATCAGGAGCAGATCCTGCGGCAGAGCTTGTCCACGTTCCGGCAGGTGATGGGCGACGGCAGCTTCGGCGAGATGCTGGTCGCGGGCGAGAAACCGAACGGTTGGAAGCACGTTTTCGCCTCCATTCAGTCGCTGCACCGCCGGGAGGTCGATCCCGAGGCGTACGACATGGTGATCGTGGACGAGTTCCACCACGCCGAGGCACCGACGTACGCGCGACTGTTGGAGCGGTTGCGTCCCCGCGTACTCCTGGGGCTGACGGCGACCCCCGACCGGGCCGACGGCGGCGACGTGCGTCGGTGGTTCGACGGCCGGGCGGCCGTTGAGCTGCACCTGTGGGAAGCGTTGGAGCGGCAGTTGTTGTCGCCGTTCCAGTACTTCGGGCTACACGACAACGAGGACCTCTCGCACCTCACCTGGAAACGCGGCCAGGGCTACGACCCGACGCAGCTGAGCACGATCTACACCGGCAACGATGCGCGGGCGCGGACGGTGCTGCGGGCGGTCCGCGAGAAGGTGGACGTCGGGCGGATGCGCGCGCTCGGGTTCTGCGTCAGCATCGGGCACGCCGAGTTCATGGCCAACTCGTTCAGAGAGCACGGTGTCGAGGCGGCGGCGGTGACCTCGCGAGCGGGCACCGATCGGGCCGCGCTGCTGCGGGACTTCAAGATCGGCAAGCTGCGGGTGCTCTTCACAGTGGACCTGTTCAACGAGGGCGTTGACCTGCCGATGGTCGACACGATCCTGATGCTGCGGCCCACCGAGAGCGCCACGATCTTCCTGCAACAGCTCGGCCGTGGCCTGCGCCTCGACGACGACAAGCCCTGCCTCACCGTGCTCGACTTCATCGGCGGTCAAAACGCCAACTTCCGCTTCGACCTGCGCTGGCGCGCACTGACCGGGGTGAGCCGGCGGGCGATCACCGAAGCCGTCCGCGACGACTTCCCGAGCTTGCCGAGCGGCTGCCATGTCGAGCTGGACCGGGTGGCGAAGGAGATCGTGCTCGCCAACCTGCGATCGGCACTGCCCACCTCGAAGGCCGGACTCGTGTCCGAGCTGCGGCAACTCGGCGACGTCAGCCTCGCCATGTTCCTGCGCGAGACCGGCTTGGAGGTCGAAGACGTGTACCGGTCGGCCAGCATCGGCGGCTGGACCGGACTGCGGCGGCTCGCCGGTATCGAGACGTCCGCACCCGGCCCCGATGACCGGGAGTTGGGCCGTGCCATTGGCCGCATGTTGCACACCGACGACGCCGACCGGCTGGAGTTGCTGACCCGGGTCGCGGCCGGACCGCCCGCGCCAGGTCAGCAGGTGTACGCGGGCAACAGCCGACTGCTGGACATGCTGCACTTCAGCCTCTGGGGGCCGAACGCCCCACTCGCGACGCGAGACGAACGGCTGGCACGACTGTGGAAGGAACCGGCGCGCTGTGTCGAGTTGCGGCAGGTCGCCGAGGTGCTGCGGGACCGCATCCACCGGGTGACGCCGACCGCAACTCCGGGTGCGGTGCCGCTGCGGGTGCACGCCCGCTACAGCCGCAACGAGGCATGCGCCGCCTTCGGGATGACGAACCCGGGGTCGCTGCGCGAGGGGGTGAAGTGGCTGCCCGACGCCCAGGCCGACCTGTTCTTCGTCACCCTGGTCAAGTCGGAGGCGCACTACTCCCCCACCACCATGTACGCCGACCGCGCCATCACCGACACGTTGTTCCAGTGGGAGTCGCAGAGCACCACCTCTGCGGCGTCGGTGACCGGGCAGCGTTACACCTCGGGCGGCTCGACAGTGCACCTCTTCGTGCGGGAAACCCGCATCGCCGACCGCGACCTGGGCGCACCGCCGTACCTGTACGCCGGCACCATGACGTACGACTCGCACACTGGCGACCGACCCATGCGCGTCCTGTGGCAGCTCCACCACGCCCTACCCGCCGACGTGTACGCCACCGCCCGAACGATCGCCGCCTAGCCCTGCACAGTCAGGCAGCGTCCGCGTTCGCGGCAAATCTGACGTCCAGCCTTCGGTCCAGGGCCCGAGCCAGACGCTCCAGGACCGGCAGGGTCGGCACCGTCCCACCCGCTTCGAAGCGGGCCACCGCAGACTGAGTCATGCCTGCGGCGCGGGCCAACTGGCTCTGACTCCAGCCGTGCCCTTCGCGCAGGTGGCGCACCTCCTGCCCAAGCTCGAAGGCGAGCCGGGTGGCCTCGTAGGTCTCGGCCGCTCCCGGCTCCGCCATCCGACGCTCACGCAGGTTTTTCCACTCCAGGCGATCACTCATCGCTCCACCTCATAGCGTCAATGCTATGGGATGAGGCCGCGAGCATGCTCCTGGCGTTAGGTTGAGGGCATGGAACAGCGGATCAGCCTGATCACTTTGGGAGTCGCGGACGTAGCCCGCGCGAAGGCGTTCTACGAACAGCTCGGCTGGCAGGGCCAGGAGGTCGAGGAGACGGTCTTCATCCAGGCCGGCGGCCTGGCCCTCGTCCTCTGGGGCCGCGACAAGCTGGCCGAAGACGCGGGCATCGACGACCCGGGCAGCGCTGGCTTCGGTGGGATGACCCTCGCCCAGAACGTCCGCTCCCGGGCCGAGGTAGACGAGGTGATTTCCACGGCGACCAGGGCCGGTGCCACGGTGACCAAGCCGGCCGCTGAGACCTTCTACGGTGGTTACGCCGGCTATTTCGCCGACCCGGACGGTCACCTGTGGGAGATTGCCTGGAACCCCGGCTTCACCCTCGCGGAGGACGGCACCCTAACCGTCCCCGACTTCAGCGCCATGAGCTGAGCAAACGCCAGACCGTCAGGCACGATCGCTGATCAGGGCGCCGGAGACGGGCAGAGCAGCGGGTCCAGCAACGGCAGTTGAAGAGGGTCCAGGCAGATCGCCAGTAGCCCCGGATCCGCGGAGGGTGTCGCCGTAACAGCCGGGGTCGGCGTCGGCGAGGCCGACACGACAGGCGGCGTCGGCAGGGCCGACGCGGGCGGGTCGGTAGTGGGGACCGGACCAGGCGTCGGCACCGAGCTGGCGGACGGCGCGGGAGCGACGGACGGCGCGGGAGCGACGGACGGCGGAGCAGCCGGCGGCAGGGCCACCGCAACAGCGGCTTCCACTGTAGAGAGAGCCGACGGCCGGACAGCCGGGGCATTCGGGGGGCTCCATACGGCACTGTCGGCCGAGCCGACCCGTGACCTGGGTGCCGCCGGCCCGACGGGACCGATCGGAACGAGGCCCACCCCGGCCCGAGGGGCGTCCAAGGCGACGATCTCCGCCGAGGGCACCGGCCCGCGAGCCCCCCATGCGCCAGGTCCCAGAGCGCCCGGGCCGAGCGTCACGAACACCATGGCCGCGACGGCGGCAGCGCCGAGCGCCCGCCGGTCGGGGCGTACCGCCGTCAGCGGCGCGTCGTCGGGGTCCACCAACACAACTGGCGCAGGCGGGGCGGCCCGGTGTGCGGCCAGCAACGCGTCGACCTGCGCGATGACGGCAGCGCGATCGTCGGCAGCCGCGAGGGTGAGATAGAAGCGGAAGTTCACCACGGCACCCGCCGGGACCAGCAACCCATCAAGTCGACTGCGGTCGGGCAGCAGGGTGACCGGGACGTCGGGGTGGTGGGCGGGGCCGACCAGGTCGGCGTACCGCCATTCGCGCCGGTGTTCCCGACCGCCGAAGGCCACCCGTCGGCTGGTCACGACGGCCATGCCGATGTCGACGGCCCGTAGGCCCGGCGGCAGGGCCTCGGAAGAAGCCTCGGCGAAGGAACAGAAGCCGTCCGGCCTGGGTAGGCCGGGGACGTGCCGCGCTTCGGCCTCGACGAGCGTGGCGACGGGGAGGACGCGGAAGACGAGTTCGTCGTCGTCGAGGTCCACCGGTAGGCCGGCGCGGGGCTGCGTACACCCGAGGAAGCTGGCGGCTTCGATGCGGAGCCGGGCCAGGTGGTCGTCGCGGCGCCGCCAGGCGTCGGTGGCGTCGCGGTACGCGCGCTGCCGGCGCTCGTTCTCGCGCTCGGCCCAGGCGATCCGCCAGGGGGCACAGGACACAGACGTCACGGTCACACGCGGTACAACCGCCCACGTACGTGACAGGCAACGCGACCCGGATCGATGCATCCCGTTGCGTCCGAAAGGAGAGATTTGACGGACACCGAGGCGCGTGCCGCCGGGCTAGCCTGCGCGTGATCCCTACAGCGGAGGAGTTTCCTGGTGCTCGATGACCTGCGCGTGCTGCGGGAGGCCGTACGCGACTATCGCCTGGCGGCGACGGCTGCCGGCCTCGACTGGCCGGACTACGGCGAGTCGCCGGCCGGGCAGGCGCCGGAGCAGGTTTACCGGATCTTCGGCGTGGAGCACATCGCGGAGCAACTGACCTGGTTGCAGGCGCAGCCATGGCCCGACCGGCAGGTGCTACCCGACGTGGGGTGGCGGATGCCATGGCCAGAGGGCGCGGACGCGCTGCACTATCTGGGTTTGTCGATCGGCACGCCGTTCCCCTGGCGGCACCAACTGCCCCTGTTCTTCTTCGATGTCGTCCTCTACACGTTCGTGCTGGCCAGCGATCACGAGGGTGAGATCTGGCGCTACGAGATCTCACCCGACGCCTGGGACTCGGTCCGCGCCGCCACCAGCCTGGCCACGCTCTTCGATCAGTGGACCAGGGGCATCAACGCCGGGGTGGTCGTCTACGACGAGCAGAGCAGGTGGCTCCTGGTCGAGGATGTGGACGGCGTGAACGGTCTCGACCCGCTGGCCTTCCCGGTGGCCCCGGTGGAGGAGACGCTGCTGCGAGCGCGACAGCGCGAATGCGGGGTCGACATGGCCATCGTCGAGGACGGCTTCACGTACACCGAGGAACTGTCCGACGCCATCGACGCCGCGAAGGCGTCGCTCGGCGCGTAGCCCGGGTGCCGGCGGTTGCTGCGGTTGTCACCACAACAGCCGCCGGCCAGTCTGGACCTACGACGCCAGGGCCCCGACTACGGGCGCAGCGAGGTGAAGAACTGCCTCATCTCAGTGGCCAGCAGATCCGGCTCCTCCAGCGGCATGAAGTGCCCGCCCCGGCCCGGCTCGCTCCAGTGCCGGATGTCGGTGCAGGCCCGCTCGGCGATCTCCCGCGGGAAGTTGGCCTGCGCGGGTTCGGTGCTCACCGTGAACGCGGCCGGCACCGTGATGTCGGGTCGTGGTGTGTTGTGGTCGAAGTCGGCGTACTGCCGGAACGACGAGCCGATAGTGCCCGACACCCAGTAGAGCGTGATGATGGTGAGCAGGGTGTCCCGGTCGACGCTGTTCGCCAGGTCACCGTGGTTGTCGCTCCAGTCGCGGTACTTGTCGACGATCCACGCGGCCAGCCCGGCGGGTGAGTCGGCCAGCGCCGCCGCGAGAGTGTCCGGGCGGGTGCCCATGATGGCGCTGTAGCCGCCGTCGGTCTCGTCGTACGCGGCTTCGGCGTCCAGGTACGCCTGCTCGGCCGCCGACAATGGGCGGGCGTCGAAGCTGGCCGGGAACGGTGGATGGATCATGTGGATGCCGGCCACCTGCTCCGGATAGAGGGCGCCCAGCCAGCCCGTGACCACTCCCCCGACGTCGCCGCCGAAGGCGCCGTACCGCTCGTAGCCGAGCACGTCGGTCATCAGTTCGTGCAGGGTCCGAGCCAGCGACGCCCGGGTGACCGGCTCGTCCGGGACCTCCGAGAAGCCGAAGCCGGGCAGTGACGGCACCACCACGTCGAAGCCGCCGCCGGCAGGGCTGGTCAACCGGTCGACCAGGGGCAGCATCTCGATGAAACTGCTGGGCCAACCGTGGCTGAGGATCAACGGCAACGGCGCGGGCGTACCCGCCGGGCGCGCGGCCCGGACGTGCAGGAAGTGCAGCTTCCGGCCGCCGACGACGGCCAGGTGCTGGGGGTACGCGTTGAGCTCGGCTTCGCGAGAGCGCCAGTCGTACCCGTCGTGCCAGTAGGACACCAGGTCCCGCAGGTAGTCGGGGTCGACGCCGCCCTGCCACGGCTGGTTGCCGCTGCGGTCGGTGAATCGGGTACGGGCCAGTCGGGCCCGCAGGTCGTCGAGAACCGCATCGGGCACGTCGATGCGGAAGGAAGAGAAAGACATTGGTCCTCCGGAAAAGGAGGGCGCTCCCCGACGCGAGAGGTCAGCTGAGGGGGACGGCGGAGAGGAGCGCCCAGGAATGACGGTGGATGGTCACCGGGCTCACCTCCTCTCGTGGCTGACGACGATCACCGTACCTGACGGTGATCAGCCGGCTCGCCGCCGGTACGGCTGCGGGCCGTGGGTCGGGAACCTCGACTGGGTACGCGGTGGGTACGCCTCGCAGTGCTCGGCCCAGTGTTCGGCGGCGGTGGCGAGGGCGTCAGCGGAGACGGTGAGGATCAGCGGGTAGATCGCGCTGGACGGGCGGCGCATCCACGGTGGCAGTGACTCGGCGGAGAACTCCACGATCAGCTCCAGCCGGCGGCGGCGCAGCACCCGGCTGCGCAGGGCCAGGTTGGGTTCGGTGAAGCGGACCATCGCCGGTGGCGCGCTCAGCCCGAGGGCAGCGGTGGCCTGCCCGTGCAGCCAACCGCCGAGCGCGCGGGCCTCCTCCACCATGAGGCTCGGGTAGTGGTGCGACCAGGTCTGACCGTCGGCGGTCCGGGCGTCCACCTCGATGAGCAGCCAGTCGTGCCAGCCGGACGTGGTCCCATCGAGGTCGTCGGGCGGGTCGATGCCGGGCTGGTAGCCGACGGGGCGTACCCGCACCCGAGCGCCATCGTCAGACCGGATCTCCACTCGATCATTCTGGCCGAGCGAAGCAGACTTCAGGCCCTGAATCGGTCACTTTGTGATGGTTCGCCGCACGCCCTGGTGCTGGGCGCAGGCGTTGGCCCGGCCGCCGGCCAGGCTGACCGAACCGTCGCGGCACTGCACGAGGTAACCGCGACCGGCCCAGAACTGGGGTACGCAGTCGAACCAGTCGCACACCTCGGCGGCCGGCTTGCGGATCCGGGTGCCGCCGCAGAAGCCGTACCCCAGTGGGTTCTCCGGTCCCCCGCAGCGCGATCGCTGGGTGGCGCTGGGCGACGGGCGTGGTGACTGTGTCGGCTTGGGCGGCGGGGTCTTCAGCGCGAGCGCCGGGCCGGCCTGGCGGATCCGCGCGGGCGCCGCGCTGGTGGTGGGTGCCGGGGTGGCGGCGACGGCGACCTCCGCGCCACCGGTCGGGTCGGACGGGTCCGACTCGATCAGCGCCGCCGGCACCAGCAGGGCGATGGCCGCCGCCACCGCGATGGTCCTGCGGCCACCGGGCACCAACGACGACAGCCGGGCCTGCCCGGGGGTGGCCGCAGCCGGCCGGAACGGCTTGAGCTGGGCGTGCTCGGCGATCAGCTCGTCGAGTTGGGCGATCACCGCGGCGCGCTGTTCGATCGCGTCGGCGAAGGCCAGTGTGAGCTTGAACCGGAAGTCCGGTGTCGCGTCGGTGGGCAGCAACAACCCGGAGGTGCTCCGTCGGTCCAGCACCTGGATCAGGGTGACGGGCGCCGCCGGGTCGTGGGCCAGGCCGGTTATCCGGCCGTACGCCCAGTCGCGCCGGCCCCGCCCGCCGAGCAGCACGAGCCGACGGCTGGTGATCACGGCCATGCCGGCGTCGGTGACGCGTACGCCGTCCGGGCGGCGCGGGCGCAGTTGCCCGGTTCGCGGGGCGACAGTGAGGTCCGGCGCGGGCAGCACCGTGCTGTGCCGCACCTCGACCAGTTGCGCGGCGGGTAGTGCCCAGAGCACCACCTCGTCGGCGGCCAGCTCCAATGCCAGCCCCGCGCCGGCGGCTGCCGAGCCTTGGAAGTCGGCGGCCAGAACGCGTAGCCGCCGCAACTCGTCGTCGCGTCGCCGCCACGCCGCCTCAGCGCCGCGGTACGTGCTGACCCGCCGCACGTTCTGCCGGTGCGCCCACCGGTACCGCCAGGTGGAACCCGTCGAATCAGTCTTCGCCACGCCGACTCCTTCGCCGCGCTGGCCACCAATCTGGGGTGTCACGAGGTTTAACAGGTCCGGCGCGCCGCACGGAAACGCCGAAACGGGCGAAGTACCCGATCGGCGGAGCAACCAGCACGATAGGGGGATACTGATGCCGACGTTCATGTTTCCGAGGGGGTGACGGTCGTGCCGCGTGTCACGCTGCCCGGGGTCGTGATCGGGGTCGACATCGGCACCACGAGCACCAAGGCCGTCGCGTACGACACCGACGGGCGGCAGCTCGGCAGTCACCTGGCCGACTACCCGCTGAACAACCCGCAACCCGGCTACGCCGAGCAGGACCCGCAGCTCATCCTCGACGCGGTGCTCAAGTCGATCAGCATCGTCGTGGCCGAGCTGGTCCAGCCGGTGGCCGGGCTGTCGTTCGGCTCCGCCATGCACAGCCTGATCGGGTTGGACCGGGACGGCAATCCGCTGACCCCGTCGGTGACCTGGGCCGACTCGCGGTCCACCCGCCAGGCCGAGCGGTTACGGGCGGTGCCGTCGGGGCTGGCCCTGCACCGGCGTACCGGCACGCCGATGCATCCGATGTCGCCGCTGCCCAAGCTGCTCTGGTTCGCCGAGCAGGAGCCGAAACTCTTCGAGCGGGTGGCGCACTGGGTGGGCATCAAGGACTGGGTGCTGCTGCGGCTCTGCGGCGCGCTGGTCACCGACCACTCGATCGCCTCGGCCACCGGCCTGCTCGACATCCACAAGCTGGAGTGGGACCGCGAGGCGCTGACCATCGCCGGCATCACCACGGAACAGCTCCCACAGCTTGTCGCCACCACCGCCGTGCTGCCCACACTGACCCCGCAGGCCGCGGCCGAGACCGGCCTGCCGGAACGCACGCCGGTGGTGGTCGGCGCGGGCGACGGGCCGCTCGCGAACCTGGGCCTGGGCGCGGTGCACCCCGGCATGGTGGCCTGCTCGATCGGCACCAGCGGGGCGATGCGGGTGATGGTTGAGCGGCCCGGCGTGGACCCGCTCGGCGGGGTGTTCTGCTACGCGCTGACCGAGCATCGCTGGGCTGTCGGTGGCGCGATAAACAACGGCGGCATCGTGCTCAAGTGGGCCGGCGCGGCGCTCGCACCGGACCTGGGCGAGCACTCCGAGGAGGAACTGGTGGCTGTGGCGGCCCGCGCGCCAGTCGGTTCGGGTGGGCTCATCATGCTGCCGTACCTGCACAGCGAACGGGCACCACACTGGAGCGCCCTGCCGCGCGGCGCGTACGTGGGGTTGACCCACGCACACCGCCGCGAGCATCTGGTGCGGGCCGCGTTGGAGGGCGTCTGCCAGCAGCTCGCGCTGGTGCTCAGCTCGGTGCGCGCGGCAGGCAACGAGGTCCGGGAGGTCCGGGCCGGTGGCGGCTTCGCCCGCAGCGGCCTGTGGCGGCAGATGCTGGCCGACGCCCTCGGCCTGCCGGTGAGTTTCCCGGCCGCGCACGAGGGGTCGAGCTTCGGTGCGGCGCTGCTCGGCATGGAGGCGCTCGGGCTGATCCCCAGCATCGACGTCGCCGCCGACCTGGTGCGAATCGAGGAGACGGTCCGCCCCGACCCGGCCGCCGCCGCCACCTACGCGGCGCTGCTGCCGCTCTTCGCCGAGCTGTACGAGGCCCTCACGCCCACCTTCACCTCGATCCGCCGGATGGCGCCCGGCCTGCCCACCGGCCCCGAACCGCAGACGTGAGCGGTGCCGGCCCGCCGGGTCAGGGCGCTTCGACGGCGGCGATCAGGTAGCGCTGCACGTCGGCGTCGAGGATGGCCACTTCCTGCGCGTCGTCCGGCCCGGAGCCGCGGAACGCGGCCAACTGCTCTGGTGACTCCCAGCGTTCGTAGACGTGGATCCGGCCGGGCTCCAACGGGTCGGCCGCCAGCAGGAAGTCGAGGCAGCCGGCGGTGGCGCGCGCCCGCGCGATGACCTGTTCGCAGTCGGACAGGTACGCCTCGCGGGTGCCCGGTTCGACCTGCAGACTGCCGGCGATGATCAACATGATGGACCTCCAGAGATGGGGGTTGCTGATGAGCATGATGCCTGTGAGTCATCGTGATGTCTGCGTGTCATCACGCTCGTCAGGACATCCCAGCCCAGACGGGTGACACCGGTCCCGTCGGCCTCACCAGCCCCCGGCGCTTCATATCGTGCAAACGTGAGAAAAAGCGACAAGAGGCGCTCATCTTCCCTGCTGGGGAACTCTGCCCGCGTACCACTGAAGGTGCTGACGGCGGCGGTCGCGCTCGCGGTGCTCGCGACGACCGGGCCGGCCACCGCGGACAATCCAGGCCAAGCGCCCGTCGCGGAGAGCCACGAGCCCGGGGTGGACCCCACACCGGAGCGCCCACCGACCAGCGAGGTGTCCTGGCTGTCGTTTCCCGGCGGGGTGTTCGCTGTGGACTCACTCGGGCACACGGTGCGCTACCGCGCCTGCGACGGCGACACCGGCCGGGTCGCCGACCCGACGATGCGGGTCGCCGCCGGGGTGGCCAGCGGGGCTGTCGTGGTCGGGGGGACGGCCTACCGCTACCGGGTGCCGCTGGTGGGGCGCAGTGAGGGCACGCTGGAGGTGATCCAACGGCACCGCCCGCCGACGACGCTGACCGGCGTGGTGGTCACCAGCCCGCAGCCGCCCACCGACCCGGTCGCCGGGGCCCGGCTGTTCCCGCTCAGCGGGCAGCTCGCCCGGGTGGTCGCCGACGCGAGCCTCAACCCGGCCGGAGTCACCGTCCGCGACCTGTCCGGCCGCTACGGCGACCAGCAGATCGCCGTCAACGGATCGCTGCGCCCCAAGGCGGCCAGCGTCATCAAGCTGTGGATCCTCGTCGAACTGCTGCGTCGGGTCGACTGTGGACAGGTCTTCCTCGACGACGGTGTGCTGGTCACCCCGGAGGACGTGGTCGGCGGCACCGGCCAGTTGCAGTTCGAGACGTTCCCGCAGGTGGTCACAGTGCACCGGCTCGCCCAGTATCTGATCAAGTACAGCGACAACGTGGCCGCGAACGTGCTGATCACCTACCTGGGTGGGTTCGCCCCGGTCAACGCGCTGATCGACTCGATGAACCAACGGTCCACCATCCTGGCCCGCCGGATGCTCGACAGCGCGGCGGCCCAGCGCGGCGAGGAGAACTACACCAGCCCCGACGACGTGGTGTCACTGCTCGGCGCGGTCTGGGACGGCGAGATCCTCACCCCCGCCTCCCGCGACCTGATGATCGGGTTCATGCGGGAGCAGACACTGAACACGAAGATCCCGGCGGCGTTGCCACCCGGGGTGCCGGTGGCCCACAAGACCGGTGACCTGCCGGACGCCTCACACGACGTCGGCTACTACCTGATCCCCGGCACCGAGACCGCCGTCGCGTTCCTCACCGCCGGTCCCATGGCCACCGGCGACGAGACGGTCCGGCGGATGGCCCGCACCGTCTACGACTTCCTGGTCACCCCGGTCGCCGGGGCGGTCGAGGAGTGAGCCGACCTCAGGCGCCGGGAATGTTCGCCGGCGGGTCCTCGCCGACCAGGTCGGCCGCCGGCGGGTCCGCCGACACCGGCAGCCCGAAATCCGAGTACGTCAGGTCGAGCTGGGCGACCTCCGACTGCTGGCTGGCCAACTCGATGCGGTAGCGGACCAGCCGACCCTGCTCGTCGACGGCAGCGGTGAACGGCACCGCGGCGGCCCGGTCACCGAGCACACCGCCGACCCCGTTGCCCAGCACCGCGCCGCTCTGGCGCAGGTCCAGTGTGCCCGCGTACTCCCGCGCACCGGTCTGCCGGACGGCGGTCGCCGTGCTGAGCGTGCTCGCCAGTCTGGTGTTGTCCAGGCCCTGCTGGGCGGGGGGTGAACCCGGAGCGCCGACATGCCACCACGTCTTGCCGTCCCAGACCGGAACGCGCCGGTCCGGGGCGCTGATCCGCACGTAGACGTCCGGTCCGGTGGTCAGCCGTTCGATCTTCACCTCGCCCGTGGGCACCTTCAGGGAGGTGGTCTCCAGACCACGCTTCGCCTTCGGGTCCCAGAGGACCAGCGTGGCGTCCCCGCCCGTCGTCCCGCCGCTGCTCAACGCCAGCCTGTAGGTCTGCTGGTCGACCTTCCCGGCGGCGGCCCTGAGCACACCGATCGCCTCGGTCGGGCCCGCCGACGCCGCCGGCCGACCCTCATCGGGTTCGTCCCCGGTGGTCACGAACGCCCACACCCCGGCGGCGACGGCCACGGCGAGGATGACACCAGCGGCGATCAGCTTCGGTTTCTGCACTGTCATCTCCCCCGGGCGGTGCGGTCCGGCCAGACTAGCCGGACCGCCCCTCGTCACGCCCGGCTGATCGCGTTGGCGTGGATCGCCTCGTGCAGATACGCGGCCAGCCCCGGCGCGATGTTCTCGTAGTGCGCGGTGAACCGCTCGTCGGCCAGGTACATGTCGGCCAACCCGGTCTGCATCTCGTACGAGCACTCGTAGAACCAGCGGCTGATGAGCTGCCGGTGCTCCTCGGCCAACTCCATCGCCTCCGGGCTGTCCGCCGGTGCCCCCGAGGCCATCAGCGCGACGATCCGCCGACCCCAGTCCTCGTTCTCCGCCTTGTTCCGCAGCCAGTCGTCCTTGCTGTAACGGGCGACCCGCCGGTTCGACTCCCGGTACGCGTCGGTGTCACCCCAGCGCTGCTCCGCCTCGGCCTGGTGCTCCTCCGGGTCGAAGTCACCGAAGACCTCGAACCGCTCCTCCGGCGTGAGTTGGATGTTCATCTTGCTCGCCTCCATCGCGAACTCGATCGCCGTGACCATCTCCTGCAACCGCTTGAGCCGTACCGTCAGCAGTTCGTGCTGCCGGCGCAGGTGCGCGGCCGGATCGGCCGCCGGGTCGTCGATGATCGCGGTGATCTCCTCAAGCGGGAAACCCAGCTCCCGGTAGTACAGGACGAGTTGCAGCCGTTGCAGGTCCGCGTCGTCGTAGCGGCGGTAACCGGCCGAGGTGCGCCCGCTGGGCGAGAGCAACCCGATCTCGTCGTAGTGGTGCAGCGTCCGCACCGTCACGCCGGCCACCTTCGCGACCTGACCCACCGTGTACGCCATGGTCCCCCTCCCTTCCGGGAACCAGGCTCCTGCCTGCCGCTACGTGAGAGTCAACTCCGATTCTGGCCCACCATTGCGGGGCCGTCCGGCCGCCCGTACAGATAGCCCTGGCCTCGTGGGCAGCCGATCGCGGTGACCGCCTCGTGCTGACGCTCGGTCTCCACCCCCTCGGCGACCACCGCCAAATCGAACGCGCCGGCCAGGCGGGTGACCATCTCGACAGTGGCGTACGCCCGGTCGTCGGTGCCCAGCCGGGCCACGAACGACCTGTCGATCTTCAACTCGGTGGCCGGGATGCGGTGCAGGTAGCTCAGCGACGAGTAGCCGGTGCCGAAGTCGTCGATGGCGATCCGGATGCCCAACTCCCGGAGTTGGTGCAGCCGCTCCAGCACCGCCTCGGTGCCCTCGATCAGCGCCGACTCGGTCAACTCCAGTGTCAACGCCCGTGGTGCCAGCCCGGCGGCGCTGGTCGCCGCGGTGACAGTGGCGATCAGGTCCGGGCGGCGCAGGTGCGCGGCGGCGATGTTCACAGCGACTGTCGCGTCCGGCGCTCGCCCCCGCCAGGTCGCGGCGGCCCGGCACGCCTCGTGGATCACCCACCGGTCGATCGGCAGGATCAGCCCGGTCTCCTCGGCCAACGGCAGGAACTTCGCCGGTGGCAACATCCCCAGCCGGGGGTGCCGCCAGCGCACCAACGCCTCGGCGCTGCGTACCGCGCCGGTGGTCAGGTCGACGATGGGTTGGAACTCCAGGTGCAGCTGGTCCTCGTCGACAGCGCGACGCAGGTCGGCGATCAACTCGGCGCGGGAGACAGCCGACTCGCGCAACGCCGCCGTGCACGTGCGGTACGCGGACTTCCCGGCCGCCTTGGCCGCGTACATGGCGATGTCGGCGTCACGCAGCAGGTCGCTGTGCGAGGCGTGCTGGGGGCCGTACTCGGCGATGCCGATGCTCGCCGACGGGTGCACCCCGACGTCCTCCTCGTCGTCGGAGGGCCGCAACGCGTCCAGCAGCCGCTCGGCGAGCCGTTCGGGTGACACCGGCCGGTCGCCGTCGACCAGCACGGCGAACTCGTCACCGCCGAGCCGGGCGATGGTGCCGTCGCCGTTCACGGCGGTGTGCATCCGGGCCGCGAGCCCGGTCAGCAGGGTGTCACCGGTGGCGTGCCCGAACCTGTCGTTCACCTGCTTGAACCCGTCCAGGTCGAGCAGCAGCACCGCCACCGGCCGCCCGTGGCGCAGCGCCAGGCGCAGCCGCCGGTTGAACAACAGCCGGTTGGGCAGCCCGGTGAGCTGGTCGCCGTACGCGAGCCGGCGCAGCCGGGCCACCAACCGGAGGTTCTCGTTGGCCGCCAGCCCCTGCCGGACGGCGAGGGCGGCCAGCAACACCATCATGGTCACGAACACCAGCTGCGGGGTCTGCCCGGTGGGCCGGCGGGCCAGCACCACAGCGATGATCGCCCCACCCACCGGCAGGTACGGCAACGCCACCCGCCACCAGGGCGGCAGCGGCGACTCGGCGGTGTCGTCGGTGCCGTCGCAGTCCGGTGGCGGCGGGTTCCGGGTGGCCAGGCCGATCAGCAGGTAGCTCAACGGCCAGCACAGGTCGATCGGGTGACCGGCCGTGTAGTCGGCGCGGGCGACGAGCGACACGTAGACGACGTCGGCGACGACCCGCAGGGTGAGGCTCGCCGCCAGGACTGTCATCGGCCGCCACATCGGCCGGGCCGGCCCGGAGACCGCGACCAGGATGGTGAGCTGCATCAGGTCGAACATCGGGAAGAGCAGCCCCAGCGTGCGCGCCGGGTCGGCCAGCTCGGCGGCGGCGACCCCACGGAAGACCAGCACCCAACCGATCGGCACCAGGGCCAGGGCGACGATCACCCCGTCCAGCAACGTACGCGCCCGCCCGACGGTGGTCCTCGGTGCGGACGGCGAGCTGAGCAGCGCGGCAGTGCCGGTGAGGATGCCGGCGGTGAAGACCACCCCGACCGCCGGCGTGTGCGGCAGGTCGCCGCCGACGAGCCGCTGCACGGTCCAGATCGCCCGACCGGTCGCGGCGAGCGCCATGGTGAGGGCGAGCAGCACCCAGAACCGGCGCAGCGGCGCCGGATGTCGACGGGCCACCCCGACGCACGCGAGCGTCGCCCAACCGGCGACAAGCATCGCGCCGATGTCGCTGACCAGTGCCGCGCCGGGCAACGCGGCGACCAGCCAGCCCGCCTCCAGCAGGATGACAGCAGCCGCGACGAACACGCCGACGGGGTTGAGCGTCCCCGCAGCCTGCTTTCCGTCCTGTCGGGACACGGTCGCTCCGGCTCTTTCGTCGTGCGTGCACCCTCGGCGGCGCCGGTCCACGGCAAACCCCGAAAGCCTAACCAGCGCTCAGAAACGCCGCCAGGGCCGAACGTGCACCCCCGCTGCGGCTCGCGCCTCTGGTCAGCGGCCCGCGGATCGGTTCCAGGGTGAACGGGGCAGCGCGGTGCCGGCCACCGGACGGCGTGCGCGGCGGCGTCTGCGTCGGCCAGGGGTGCAGGGCGGGCGGGCGACGGTGTGCACTGCCACGTCGGCGGAGGGCGTCGGCCGGCCGATCAGCCAGCAGAGGAAGCGTTCCATCGTCGGATCAGCCGACCGGGAGGCGCTCGACGTCGGACTTGGCAATCTCGTACTCCGCCCCGCAGAACGTGCACTGCTGCGCGTACCGGGTGCGGATCGGAATGAGGGGGATGAAGAAGAGTGTGAATTTCGTCGAGCGGCGGGTGATCACCTGCGCGGCCTGGTTGCCGCAGTGGCGGCAGACCTGCTGCACGACACCGGACCGGTCGACCTTGGTACGCAGACCAAAGATGAAGAACATCGCCCGCCAGTACCCACTCGACAGCGAAAAGTCACCAGATCCCGCCACCGGATCTCCGACGATCGGGCCCGCATGCACAAGATCGTGCTCGATCCAGGATGTAGTGGCCTCCTGGGTGAACGAGGCCACTACATCCCTGATCGAGCACGATCAAGGCGAGGTGATCAAGGCGAGGTGATCAAGGCGTCAGCTGGACGTTGCGGGCTCCAGGCCGGGGATCTCCTCGGAGAGCCAGATCGGCTGCCAGTTCGGCACCTCGTGGAAGCGACGCAGCTCGAACAGCCCGGCAACCGACCCGCTCCACGCCCCGTACGGGGGGTTGGCCTCGTCGAAGCCGCTCTGCACGAAGGTCAGCGTGGTCCGGCCACCGGACTCGGCCAGCTCCCAGCTCGTCACGCCGGTCGGCCCCCAGTCGACGGACATCCGGCGGCCGGGCTCCAGGTCGACGACCTTGGCCGCGTAACCGGTCTCGAAACCGCCCATGGCGTACCGGCCGCCGACCCAGGGCTCGATGCCGATCGGGTAGCCGAACCAGGCGCTGGCCTGCTCGGAGTCGGTCAGCGACTCCCACACCTTGTCGGCGGGGGCGGCGATGACCAGCTCGCCGCGCAGGTCGGCGGAGGTGAAGTCGGTGCGGGGCAGCAGTGGCTTGCCCTCCAGGTGGGCGGCCAGGTTGGCGATGGACAGCGCCCAGAACGTCTGGAGCACACCGCGGATGGTGGAGCCGCTCATCGCCTCGGCGAAGTCGAAGTGGCTCTGGATCAGCGTCAGCACCGTGCTGTCGGTGCCCTCGGCGGTGAGCTGGAACTCGGTGGTGGTCTCCACGCCGTCGAGCAGCCAGCCGAAGCGCAGCGTGTCGTCGTCGGCGTGCAGCAGCCGCTGGTGCGGGGCGTCGCCCTCGGGCGTGTAGCGACCCCAGAACTCGTACCGCTGGGGCAGCTCGACCTCGGCGTGCTCGGCCAGCCAGAGACGCAGCTCGGCCGGGTCGGTCAGGGCCTGGCGGACGCGCCCGACGGGCGCGGAGAGACGGGCCTTGACCTTCATCGGCTCACTCATTGTCGTTCCCTTTCGGATAGCAGGCGACGGCCAGCTTGAAGGCATCTCCTTCGCTGCCGCCGTAGCGGGTGAACAGGTCCTGAAGTGCGGTTTGCAGGTCGTGCAGGAACTGCTGTCGAAGCTCTGCCGGCACCCGGATCTCGCCGGAGACCCCGATCGAGGGCAGCTCGGGCGCCGCCCGGTCCAGGCCGGCGATGTCGGCCTGGACCTCCTCCATCAGGTCGAGCAGGTAGCCCAGGCTCAGTTCGTCGCGGGCCCGGCGCAGGCCGATCCGGCCGACGAGTCGCGGGGAGAGCCAGTAGGACCGGGCTGCGGCCTGGTAGATGCCTTCGGTGATGCCGCGGACCTTGCGTTCGTTCACCAGCTCGACGAGGCCGGCCGCGACGAGCTGCTTGACGTGGTAGTAGACGCGCTGTGGCGTCTGGTCGAGTCGGGCCGCGACCTCGGTGCAGGTGCGCGGCTCGGCCAGTTGCCGCAGCACTTCGACGCGCTGCGGCTTGAGCAGGACTTCGGCCTGCTCGATCTGTTCCAGGTACAGGACATCTCTCATGGCAAAATCAGTTTGTACGTACAAAACTTCTTTGTCAATCGCTTCGCCTGAAGCCGCGCCGACTTTTTCGGCGCGGCTTCAGGCGGCGGTCAGCAGGTGATCAGGGCAACCAGTCCGGTCGCAACGGGTAGCCACTCACGCCGTTCGGGCCGTTGTGGGTGGCCAACACCTGGTGCAGTTGAATGCCGTTGCGCTCGAACGCCATCCGCGACCCGGCCATGTAGAGCCCCCACACCCGAGCGGTGCCCGCGCCCACCTCCGAGACGCAGTAGTCCCAGTGCTCAACCAGGTTGCGACACCAGGCGGCCAGCGTCAGCGCGTAGTGCTGACGCAGGTTCTCCTCGTGGTGCACCTCGAACCCGGCGTCGTGCACCTCACTGATCAACCGGCCCGGACCGGCCAGCTCACCGTCCGGGAAGACATACCGGTCGATGAACGCGCCCGAGCGGTGCGGCGCGCGATTGTCCGCCCGGGTGATGCAGTGGTTGAGCAGCCGCCCGCCCTGCCGCAGCCGGCTACGCAGCGCCCCGAAGTAGGCAGGGTAGTTGCGCACCCCGATGTGCTCGGTCAACCCGATCGAGGAGATGGCGTCGAACTGCTCGGCCGGCGCGTCCCGGTAGTCGAGGTATCGCACCTCCGCCAGCTCGGTCAACCCCTCCCGCTCGATCGCGGCCTGCGCCCACTGCGCCTGCGCCTTCGACAGGGTCACCCCGAGGGCCTTGACGCCGTACTCGCGGGCGGCGTGGCGCACCATGCCACCCCAGCCGCACCCGACATCCAGCAGCCGCATCCCCTTCTTCAGGGCCAGCTTGCCGGCGACCAGGTCGTACTTCGCCGCCTGGGCCTGCTCCAGCGTGTCGTCGGGAGACCGGAAAACCGCGCAGGTGTACGTCATCGACGGGCCGAGCACCTTCTCGTAGAAGGCGTTGGAGACGTCGTAGTGGTGCGAGATGGCGGTGCTGTCACGCACCCGCGAGTGCCGCAGCCCGTTCATCACCCGCTTCCAGCGGGGCTGCGCCTCCTGCGGCGGCGCCGGTGGCGGCATCAGCCGCTCCCAGCCCAGCCCACGAACCAGCGCCAGCCCCTCGGCCAGCGACGGTGGGCGTAACCGCAGCTCGTCCTTGAGCACCCGCAACGCCTCGTACGGATCACCCGGGTGCACGCCCTGCAACGCCAGGTCACCACTGACGTACGCCCGGGCCATGCCCAGGTCACCGGGTGCGGTGAGCAGGTACGACAGCCCACGCTCGGATTGGATCGCCAGGGTGATGCCGGCATCGGACGGGCCGACGGCGCTGCCGTCGTACCCGGTGATCCGCACCGGCAACGGCCCAGTGGTGACAGCGCGGACGACATCCGCGACTGTCGGACCCGTGTGCCGGCCCCCCGCCGGCGGGGTGGCGGGAACGCTCGCCGCCCCCTGATCTCTGTCGGTCAGGCTCATGCTCGTGCTACCGCCTTTTCGTACAGTCCCGTCAGCCGGTGGTCCGGGTCGTAGCGGTCTTTCACCGCGCGCCACGTGTCGCCGCCGTAGAGGCGATCGAAGGCGTCCCGGTCGTAGTACGCGTCGGAGTAGAGCGACTTGTGCCCGCCCGACTCCGACACCCTGCGTTCGATCGTGCGGTTGACGTCGCCGTCGGCGGCGCCCGGCGCGATCGGCACGCTCCCCCAGAACCCGATGTTGACGTAGTCCTGACCGGGCCGCAGCGGATACAGCGGCCAGGACCGCGCCGAACCGGGCCCCGCCGGCTCACGCAGTCGCAACGGACACAGCCACACCGGGTTCATTCCCACTGCGCCGGCGAACCAACGCAGGAAGTCGGCAGTACGGTCCAGCGGGATCTCCACGTCCTGCACGACCCGCTCCCGGGCCGGTTGCCCGCGCAGCCGGTCGATCCGGGCCGCCACCTGATGGCGATGCTCCAGCCGGACCAGTCGGTGGTAGAAGTCGCTGCGCCGGTAACGCGCCGGCCAGAGCCTGCGTACGACAGGGTGCTGCGCACCGAACGCCGACGAGCACCAGAACCAGTCGGTGTCCCAGCGCCACAGATAGTCGTACGCGGTGAGCACGTCGCGGGTGCGCTGGCGCAGCGACCTGTAGTAGATCGCCTGACCGGTGTAGTCGCTGGGCGGGTCGGCCACGTCGGTGAACGTGGCGAAGACCAGGTACGCCTCGCCAGGGCTGAACATCACCCCGTCCATCGCGTCCACCGGTTCGCCGGCCCAGGACCGGGTGGCGGTCACCTCCGCTATCGCGTCGGTCAACGCCTCCAGTTGGGTGAACCGGACGTTGCGCAACGCCACGTACCGGCCGACCGGTTGCAGCTCGATGCGCAGCCGGGTGGCATAACCGAGGCTGCCCAGCGAGTTGGGGAACGCGGTGAACAGGTCGGCGTGCTCGCCGTCGGGCCGGGCGGTGATGATCTCGCCGGAGCCGGTGAGCACGTCCAACTCCTGGACGGACTCGTGCGGCAGGCCGTTGCGGAACGAGGTCGACTCGATCCCGAGGCCGGTCACCGCGCCACCGAGCGTGATGGTGCGCAACTGCGGCACCACGAGCGGCATCAGGCCGTGCGGCAGCGTCGCGTCGACCAGGTCCTCGTAGGTGCACATGCCCTGCACGTCGGCGGTACGGCCAGCCGGGTCGACCGACAGCACGCCGTTCAGGCCACTCACGTCGAGCCCCGGAGTCCGGGGAGCGGACCGGGGACGGAACAGGTTGGAGGTGCGTTTGGCCAGCCGGACAGGCTCGCCCGTGGGCACCGCGGCGTACGACCGCCGCAGCGTGTCCACCGCTTGATCATGGTCAATCGGTTGATCCACACGCTCAGCGCGCATGTGATCACCTTACGCTCGCCGTTTGGAAACCGTGGGATGTCGGCCGTGGCAGTTTCCCGTCCGGTGGCAGGCCCGACGGCTACCGTGGCGGGCATGCCATCGCCAGCGATCACCGCCCTGGACGCCGCCCAACTGCCGTATCGGCTGGTCAGCCACGGTGCGGTCGGCAGTCTCGCGGAGGCCGCCGCCGCCCGGGGCGTGGCCGTCCCCGACGTGGTCAAGACGATCGTGGTCCGGCGCGGTGAAAACGATCACCTGTTCGTGCTCACCCCCGGCAACCGGGTCATCTCCTGGCCCAAGCTGCGCGCTCTGCTCGGTGTGCACCGGCTCTCCATGCCGGACGCGGCCGGCGCCCTGGCCGCCACCGGCTACGAACGCGGCACCATCACCCCGTTCGGCGCGAGCACCGCCTGGCCGGTGGTCGCCGACGAGCGACTGCGCGGCCGGGGGATCACCCTCGGTGCTGGCGAGCGCGGTCTCGCCATCGCGCTCGACGCCGACGCCGCGATAGCCGCCCTCGACGCCACAGTGGCCGACGTCACCGACGCGCAGCCCACCCGCTGAACGCTGCCGGGGCGGCGGCGCGGCCTACTGTTGGGACATGCCAAAAGCCGTGTGGAACGACCTGGTCGTCGCCGAGAGCGACGACACCGTGCTGGTGGAGGGCAACCACTACTTTCCCCGCTCCGCCCTGCGCGAGGACCTGATCCGCGAGTCCGCCACGCACACCGTCTGCCCGTGGAAGGGCACCGCCTCCTACTACTCCCTCGAACACGACGGCAGCACCAGCAAGGACGCGGTCTGGTATTACCCGGAGCCCAAGCCGGACGCCGAGATGGTGCGTGACCGGGTGGCGTTCTGGAAGGACGTCCGGGTCGTCGACTGACCGCCGAACTGGCTCCGGCGCGACGTCGTGGGTGAGGATGGCGCGTATGTCCGCGCCCGAGGAACGCCCCGACCCCGCCGGCACCGTCTACGGCGGCCACCGGGCACCGCGCTCCGGGCCGCTGGCCGATCCGTTGCTGCGGGTCGCGGTGGCGGTCGGGGCCGTCGGCGTACTCCTGGGGGTCGTCTTCGCCACCGGGCTGCTCGGCGGTGACGACGAGCCGTCGGTGCCGGCGTCGGTCGGTACGCCGTCCAGCGCACCGCAGCCCAGCGCGCCGGCCGGCGAGCCGAGCCCGGCCGCACCGACCGAGCCGTCACCGACCCCGTCGACCAGCACGCCGGCCGCCCCGCCCACCGGGCCCCGGGTGCTGCGCGCCGCCTCGGGCCTCTGCCTGGGGCTCGACGGTGACGGCAAGGAGGCCAAGGCCGAGTTGGCCGTGTGCACCGGCGCTCCGGAGCAGCAGTGGGTGGTCAGCCCGGCCGGCGCGGGCGTGCTGACGGTGACCAACGCCGCGTACGGGCAGTGCCTCGACGTCGAGGGTGGCAGTCGGGACGACGGCGCGCGGTTGCTCCAGTTCCCCTGCCACGGTGGAGCCAACCAGCAGTGGCGGTTCGGCGGTACCGGCACCAGCGCGGTGCTGCTCATCGCCGCGCACAGCAACAAGTGCGCCCAGGCCGACGACGACGCCGTCGAGGCCGGCGATGACATCCGGCAGCGACAGTGCGACGGCCGGCCGGCCCAGCAGTGGGCAGTGAGCTGACCGGCCGACGCGTCGCGTTTCAGCCGCGGAAGCTCCACGCCCTGGGCGCGGTCGCGGCGACCAGCACGGCCTCCGGTACTCCTCGGCCCGGTCGGCGGCGCAGCAGCAACGACAGTCCGGCGGCGCCGATCGACAGCACACCCGCCACGTACCAGGCCATCGCGTAGTCGCCCAGCCGGTCCCGGACCAGGCCCGCGCCGGTCGCGGCGACCGCAGCGCCGAGCTGGTGCGCGGCGAACACCCAACCGAACACCACAGCCCCGGCGCTACCGAAGTACTCCCGGCACAGCGCCACCGTCGGCGGCACGGTGGCCACCCAGTCCAGGCCGTAGAAGACGATGAACACCAGCATGCTCGGCTCGGCGGTGCCGGAGAAGAGGCTCGGCAGCACCAGCAGGGACAACCCGCGCAGCGCGTAGTACACGCCGAGCAGCAACCGGCTGTCCACCCGGTCGGTGAGCCAGCCGGAGGCGATCGTGCCGACGATGTCGAAGAGCCCCACCAGGGCGAGCAACCCGGCCGCTGTGGTCTGAGCCATGCCGTGGTCGTGCGCGGCCGGCACGAAGTGCGTACCGACCAGGCCGTTGGTGGTCGCGCCGCAGATCGCGAAGCCGCCGGCCAGTAGCCAGAACGGTCGGGTCCGGGCCGCGGTGGCCAGCGCGCCGAGCGCCCGGGTCGCCGCGCCGCCGGTCGGCGGCGGGGGCGCGACGACCTCGGTCGCCCCGTAGGCGGGCAGGCCGAGATCCGCCGGGTGCTCGCGCAGCAGCCACACCACAAGGGGTACGACAGCCAGCGCCGCCCCTGCCACAACGAGCGCGGCGGTACGCCAGCCGTGGTCGCGCACCAGGATGGCGATCAGTGGCAGGAACACCAGTTGCCCGGCCGCCCCGCCCGCGGTCAGCACTCCGGTGACCAGGCCCCGTCGGTGGACGAACCAACGGCCGGTGACGGTGGCCACGAACGCCAGCGCCATCGAGCCGGTGCCCAGCCCCACCAGCACACCCCAGCAGAGTAGGAGCTGCCAGCTGGCGGTCATGAAGACCGTCAACCCGCTGCCCGCGGCGACCAGCAGCAGCGCGACCGAGACCACTCGGCGAATGCCGAACCGGTCCATCAGAGCGGCGGCGAACGGCGCGGTGAGCCCGTAGAGCAGCAGGTTGACCGAGACGGCCGCGGAGATCGTGGCCAGGGGCCAGCCGAACTCCTCGTGCAGCGGGTGCAGCAGCACCGACGGGGTGGCGCGGAAGCCGGCCGCGCCGACCAACGCCACGAAGGCGACGGCGGCGACCAGCCAGGCGGGATGCAGACGGCGGTTCTTGGTCACCTGACAAGTCTGAGCCGGGCCACCCACCTCGACGAGTGGCCGGAAAGCCATCATGCGCAATAATCGGGCCATGAGCGCTCGCCCGCACCGGATCGCCGTACTCGCGCTGCACCAGGTCGTCGGCCTGGACCTCGGCACCCCGTCCCAGGTCTTCAGCACAGCCCGGGCCGCCGACGGGACACCCTTCTACGACGTCCGGGTGTGCACCCCGGGCGGGCAGCCGGTACGCAGCACCGCCGGCTTCCAGGTGGTCCCCGACCACGGTCTGGAGCTGCTCGACACAGCGGAAACGGTGATCGTCCCGGGCATCCACGACGGGACCGCGTTGACAACGGGCATCGCCGACCCGGAGGTGACCGGGGCGCTGCGCGCGGCGTACGAGCGGGGCGCCCGGATCATGTCGATCTGCACCGGAGCGTTCGTGCTCGCCGCCGCCGGGCTCCTCGACGGGCGGCGGGCGACCACCCACTGGGCGTACGCCGAGCGGTTCCGCCGCCTGCACGACCGGGTGGACCTCGATCCGGGCGTGCTCTTCATCGCCGACGACCGGGTGCTCACCTCGGCCGGAGTCGCCGCCGGCATCGACCTCTGCCTGCACGTCATCCGCCTCGATCACGGCAGCGAGGTGGCCAACAGGGCGGCCCGCCGCTGTGTGGTGCCACCGTGGCGCGACGGCGGTCAGGCGCAGTACATCGAGCAGCCGGTGCCGAAGGCGACCGACACCAGCACGGCGGGAGCCCGGGAGTGGGCGCGGCAACGGCTGCACGAGCCGATCGCGCTGCGCGACCTGGCCGAGCAGGCACGGATGAGCGTGCGCACCTTCACCCGACGCTTCCGGTCGGAGACCGGCCTGAGCCCGGCGCAGTGGCTGCTGCAACAGCGCACCGACCACGCGAGACTGCTGCTGGAGACGACCGACCTCACAGTCGACCAGATCGCCCACCGCTGCGGGTTCGGCACCACCGCCGCCCTACGCCAGCAACTCCACCAACGCATCGGCGTGGCCCCGTCCACCTACCGCCGCACCTTCCACCCCCGCCCCGAGCCCATCAAAACCTGACCCACCCGCGCACCCGCGCGCCCGCGCACCCGCGCACCCGCGCACCCGCGCACCCGCGCACCCGCGATCTTGCATTTACTGTCGCCTAAACACCCAATTATGCCGCTTTTGCCGGGACAGTGTGTGCAAGATCGACGGAGAGCTTGGGGCGAGGTCGGGTAGGTCAACGAGCCTGATGTCTGTGAGTCATCGTGATGACTCACAGACATCACGCTCAATATGGCAACACCCCCGACACTCCGCGCGACGCCGCAACGCCGGCCGGCCGACGGCTTCTCGGGGCCATTTGGGCCGAGTGTCTTTGGCGCTCAGGACCGGAGCCGGTGCAGTTGGGACTGGTGTTTGGGCAGGTGCACCCTCGTGTGCAGGTCCAGGGTGCGGGACCAGGGCAGCGGCTCGTCGACGATGAGGTCGAAGCCCTCGCGTAGGTGCGTCTCGACCGGGGTCTCCGCTGCCAGGCCGAGCTGGTCGACCAGCCCGCACAACCGGTCGCTGGTGCCGTGCAGCAGCGCGGTCAGGCCACGCAGACCACAGTGCTCGGCGGCGAGCGCGTCGAGCTGCGGGCGGTGCATGTCCTCCGCCAACTCGTAGTAGGCGAACGGCGACCCGGCCAGCAACGCCTCGGTGGCCTGGATCATCAGCTCATCGTTGGCGACCAGATGCGCGACGATCTGCTCGGCACTGAGCTGCCCCTCCGGAGCCGGACCGAACCCGCCAGCGTCGACCTCCGCGAACAGGGCACCGTAAGCCCGCCGCAATCCCCCGCTCTCCATCCCCCCAGTCAACCCGCAGCGGCGGGAGTTAGCGGCGGGATTGGCGGGAGCGGAGGTAGTCGCTGACCACGTACTCGCCCAGGTCGTCGGTGTCCGGCGTGAACATGCGACCCCGGCTGCGGCGGGCCACCGCGTCGACGAAGCGCCGCAGACCCGGGTCGTCGCCGAGCATGAAGAGATTGAGCGTGGCACCGTAACGGCTCAGACGGTCCACCTCGCGGACCGTCGCCTCGATCGTCTCCGGCAGCGGCGGCCAGTGGAACAGCGCCTCCCCGTCGTCCGGGTCCAGGTGCGCGGTCGGCTCGCCGTCGGTGACCACCAGCACGATCGGTTCGGCGTCCGGGTGTCGCCGCAGGTGCCGGCCCGCCAACCGCAGCGCGTGCTGGAGGTTGGTGCCCTGCTCCATGTCCGGCTCCACGGCCGCCAACTCCTGCTGGGTGAGCGTCATCGCCTCCCGGCCGAAGCCCACTATCTGCAGGGCGTCCTGTGGGAAGCGCGTCTCCATCAGGTGTGCCAACGCCAGCGCCGTCTGCTTCATCGGCCCCCAACGACCCTGAGAGATCATCGAGTACGACAGGTCGACGCAGAGCACCACAGCGGCCGAGGCACGCCTCTCGGTCTCCACCACCTCGAAGTCGTCCACCGCGAGCTGCACCGGGACCGTCGGCCCGGCCCGACTGACCGCCCGGGTCAACGTCCGGACCACGTCCAACGGTTGCTCATCGCCGTACTGCCAGGGCCTGGACGCGCCACTGACCTCGCCTGCCGCACCGGCCGAGCGCAGGTCGTGCTGCCCGCGCGGCCCGGCGGTCAGCTCCGCGAAGACCTGCCGCAGCGCGGTCCCGCCGAGCCGGCGCAGCGCCTTCGGGCTCAGCGTGAGCCCTTCCGCGTCCCGGCTGACCCAACCCTGGCGGCGCAGCTCCCGCTCCAGATCGCGCAGCCGGCGAACGTCGTCGGCCGCGTCCCGGCCCAGCGTGCGCGCCACCGCGTCGACGTCCACGTCGTCGAGGGTCGCCCCCGGGTGTTCCTGGTCAAGCTGGTCCAGCAGGTCGTCCAGGTCGCCGATCTCACCCAGCGCGCCGGCCGCGTCGGCGTAGTCCAGCGGCTGGTCGCCACGAACCCGCTCGCCGCGCCCCCAGCGCAGATCGGGCCGCAGCGCGCGCAGGTTCGCGTCGAGCGCCGACAACTCCCCCGCGAGGCGGTCGCCGAGCGACTGCTGCATGAGGCCGGCCAGCTCGGCGCGCTGCCGCTCGGAGAGCGAGTTCATCAGCCGCTCACCGGCCGCCGCCCGACGGGCCAGCACGTCGATCAACTCGTCGACGTTCTCCGGTTTCTCCGGGAAGAAGTCGCCATGTCGGCGCATGAACTCGGCGAAGGCGTCGGTGGTGTCCTCCGCGCGACCGTGCCGGGCGAGCAGGTCGTTCAGGTCGCCCATCATCTCGGCGAGCCGCTGCTGGGCGGCCGGGTCGGCGGAGGCGCGCACCGCCTCGCTCAGTCCGGCGAAGCGCTGGCCGAGCACGTCGTCGCGGAGTTGGTCGAGGATCTGCTGGTACGAGCGGCGGGCGTCGTCGCTGGCCCACTGGTAGCCGGACAGCTCCTCCACCGCCCGCGCCGTCGAGCGCGGCAGATTGTCCAGCACTGCCTCGGCGAACCGCGCGGCGTCGTCGTCGCGACCCCGCAGCTCGTCCCGCTCGGCGGCGAGTGCCTGGTCGAGCAGGGCCTGGGCCCGGGTCACCGCCCCGTCCAGGTCGCCCCTGCGCAGCGCCTCCCGGCGCAGCCGCCGAGCCCGGGCGGCCAGGTCGTCCAGGCCACCCCGTCCCTGCGGGCCACGGCGCAGCAGGTCACGCAGCGCCTCCCGCAGGCTGCCGCCGGCCAGCACCTCGGCGCCGACCGCGTCCACCGCCTCACGCACGTCGTACGGGGGTGCGAGCGGGTCGGGCCCGCCGTTCCACTGCCCGTAACGGAACCGGTTGCCGGCCACTGTCAGCCCCGGCCGCCGTAGACGGTGCGCCCCGAGTCGGTGACGTCCTTGCCGAGCCGGCGGGTCAGGTGCAACCCTTCCAGCACGAACTCGACGGCGGCGGCGGCGGCCTCGGAGGTGGGCGCGTCGCCCAGGTCGAGCCGGTCCAGGACCTTTGCCAACCCGGGTACGGTGCCGACCTGGCGCAGCAGCTCGGCGGCGCTGACCAACTCGCCGGTCTCGATCGCGGCGCCGTCCTCGACCAGGGCGGTGAACCCGGACAGGTCAAGCCCGGCCAGGTGGGCCCGGAACGTCTCGGCGGTCGCGGTACGCAGCAGGTGCGCGAGGATCTCGGTCTCCCGGCCCTCCTCGCCGCTCTCGAACTCGACCTTGCCGCGCAGGGTGCTGGTCACCGACACCGCGTCGCCGACGCGGGCAACGGCGGCCTCGGGGCGTCCCTCCGGGGTGTCGGAGGCGGCGAGCAGACCGGCGCGACGCAGCGCGGCACCGGCGACCGTCTCGGCGGCGGCGATGGCGAATCGGGCGGAGACGCCGGAGCGCGGGTCCACCGACGGCGACTCCCGGACGGCGCGGGCGAAGCGGGCCAGCACCTCCAGCACGTGCTCAGGCACCTCGGCGACCAGGTCAGCCTCCTGGCGGATCAGCGCCAGCTCCAGCTCCAGGTCGACCGGGTAGTGGGTGCGGATCTCCGCGCCGAACCGGTCCTTGAGGGGGGTGATGATCCGGCCCCGGTTGGTGTAGTCCTCCGGGTTGGCGCTGGCCACCAGGAGCAGATCCAGCGGCAGGCGCAGCTGGTAGCCGCGAACCTGGATGTCCCGCTCCTCCAGCACGTTGAGCAGTGCCACCTGGATGCGCTCGGCCAGGTCGGGCAGCTCGTTCACGGCGAAGATGCCCCGGTTGGTGCGCGGCACCAACCCGAAGTGGATGGTCTCCGGGTCGCCGAGGGTACGGCCCTGGGCGATCCGGATCGGGTCGACGTCACCGATCAGGTCGCCGACGCTGGTGTCCGGGGTGGCCAACTTCTCGCCGTACCGCATCGAGCGGTGCAGCCAGCCGATCGGCAGGTCGTCGCCCGCCTCGGCGACCTGGGCGCGGGACGCCGGGGTGAGCGGGTGCATCGGGTGCTCGTTGAGCACCGAGCCGGGGAGTACGGGGGTCCACTCGTCGAGCAACGCGCCCAGGGAGCGGATCAGCCGGGTCTTGCCCTGGCCGCGCTCGCCGAGCAGCACCATGTCGTGCCCGGCGAGCAGGGCCCGCTCGACCTCGGGCAGCACCGTGTCGTCGTAGCCGACGATGCCGGGGAAACGGGTCTCGCCGGAGCGCATCCGGGCGAGGAGGTTGTCGCGGAGTTCCTGCTTGACGGTGCGGTACTGGTGACCGGCCGCCCGTAGCGCGCCGAGCGTGCCGGGCAGGTCGGCCGGTGGAACCGGGATTACCGGGGTAGGCGCAGTCACCCGACCCACGCTAGCTCACATTCGCAGGGGCGCCCCGGGCATCAGGGGCACCCCCACTCCCACCCTCAGCCCCGATCACATCGCCGGCAGGTGCCACGGCGGCGCAGGTGGTACGCGTAGGTGGCCGCGCCGAGCGCCACGCCCCACACCGGCCAGAGCAGCATCGGCGACCCGGTAATGCTGAGCCCGCCGGTGAGTTCCCAGAACTTCGGGTTGCTGAGCAGCCCCAGCGAGGCCGCGGTCACGGAGATGGCGACCAGGGTGGCCGGCACCACGGCCAGCTTCACCGGCACCCGCCGCCCGGCGAGCCCGAGCATCCAGTGCGGGAACCGCTCACCCCAGCGTTGCACCAGGCCCAGGGTGAGGATCGCGCCGACGGTGGCGAAGGCGGCCAGCCCGAAACCGGCCCAGACCAGCCCGGTGTCCTGCATCTCGGTCAGGAACTCGCGGGAGATGCCGAGCGGGATGCCGGCCGCCCAGGCGAACCGGGTCAGCGCGTACGTGATCGGGATGGCCGCGGCGATGCCGGCGGCCCACCGGCCCCAGCGGGTGGCGGCGGCCGGGGTGGTCCATCGCTGGCCGGTGTCGGCGCGGCCGCAGCCGACGCAGGCCCCGGCGGTACGCCGCTGCCAGGCGAGCACCGCTCCGACCAGCAGCAGTCCGCCGGCCAGCGCCGCGAACCGGCCGAACAGCGCCCAGTTGAAGACGTCGGAGTAGTCTCCCGGTGGCCAGCCGAACGGCGCCCCGACGATCAGTATCGGCAGGTAACCGAGAACGATCAGCACTCGGACATCGGGCACGACCAGGACGAGCACGAACGCGACAGCCCAGCCGTAGCCGGCGAGCAGCGCCCGCAGCGGGCCGGGTGGGCGCGCCGCCGGGCGGCTCATGGCCAGGGCCGCCACCGCGGCGGTGAGCAGCACGCCGGCGAAGAGCGGGGTGGCCACCTCCACCGGTACCAGGCGCAGCAGGCTGACGTCGCCGCCGTGGGGGTCGTTCGGGCCGAACGGGTAGCCGGCACCGGTGAGCGTGCCGATCAGGGCGAGCACTCCCCACAGGCCGAGCCAACCGGCGGCCAGTGGGGCGAACCGATCGGGCCAGCGGGAGGCGGTACGGGGTCGGGAAGCAGTGATCGTTGTCATGCTCTGAGCCTCGACTGATGACCGCCCGATTCCCTCCCGGCCAGCGGTGAACCCGCTCCCCCGGTCGAGGGAACGATCAGCCGGACGGGGTGACGAAGCCGGACTCGTAGGCGGCGATGACCGCCTGTGTACGGTCGCGGACCCCCAGCTTGGCCAGCACGTTGCCGACGTGCGTCTTCACCGTCTCCACCCCCACCACCAGGTGCGCGGCGATCTCCGGGTTGGACCGGCCGGTGGTCATCAGCCGCAGCACCTCGGCCTCCCGTTCGGTGAGCCGGGCGGCGCTCAACCGGTCGCCGCCCGCCGGCCCGTACGCCCCGACCAGTTGGCGGATCGCGGCCGGGAAGAGCAGCGACTCGCCGGCCGCGACCACCCGGACCGCCTCCACCACCTCGGCGGGCCGGGCCCGTTTGAGCAGGAACCCTGAGGCGCCGGCGCGCAGCGCCTCGTAGACGTACTCGTCGTTGGCGAACGTGGTGACCACCAGCACCCGGGGCGGGTCGGCGGAGGTTGCCAGCAGGTGCCGGGTGGCCTGGATGCCGTCGATGCCGGGCATCCGCACGTCCATCAGCACCACGTCGGGCCGGTGCCGGGCGACCAGCGGCGGCACCTCCGCGCCGTCCGCGGCCTCGGCGAGCACGCGCAGGTCGGGTTGGGCGTCGATGATCGCCCGCAGCCCGATCCGGATCAGTTCGTCGTCGTCGACGATCAGCACCCCGGTGGTCATGTCGTCGTCTCCTCGTAGGGCAGGCGGGCCCGGATCAACCACCGGTCGCCGTCCGGGCCCACTGTGAGCCGGCCGCCGAGCAGCAGCACCCGCTCCCGCATGCCGTCCAGGCCTCGGCCGCCCCGCCCCCGCTGGCCCCGTTCGGGGTGGCGCACCGCGTTGACCAGCTCCAGCTCCAGCGCGTCACTGCGCAGGTCCAGGCGTACCGTCACCGGCCCGTGGCCGTGCCGGGCGGCGTTGGTCAGTCCTTCCTGGACGATGCGGTAGCCCTCCCGGGAGACCACCGCTGGCACCCGGGCCGGGTCGCCGGCGCGTTGCGCGTGCACGGCCAGGCCGGCCGCGCGGGCGTCGTTGACCAGCCGGTCCAGGTCGGCGAGGGTACGCTGCGGCGCCACCACGGGCCTGTCGCGTCCGTTCTCCCGGAGCAGCCCGAGCACGTGGTCGAGGTCATCCATCGCGGTCCGCCCGACGTCCTCGATTGCGGTGAGTGCCCGTCGGACGAACTCGGGGTCGGTGTCGAGGACCTCGCGGGCGGCCCCGGCCTGGAGCGTGGCCACTGTCAGCGCGTGGCCGATCGAGTCGTGCAGTTCCCGGGCCAGTCGGTTGCGTTCGGCGAGCCGGGTGGCCCGCGCCTCCAGGGCGGCGATCCGCTCCGCCTGGGCCGGGCCGAGCAGCACCGGTGCCATCAGACCGGCGAGCGCGCCGAGCCCGGCGACGACGTAGCCGAGGCCGACCAGCAGGAGCACCCCGGCCACTGTCAGCCAGCCGCTGTCCCGCCCGTCCAACGGCCCGAACCGTTCCTGGCTGGTCAGCTCGGTGCCGACGCCGAACTGTTGGGCGATGAAGGCCAGCGCCATCGGCAGGGCACTGAACAGCGCGATCATCACCACAGCGCCGACGATGAGGTGGGTGGCGATCCAGAGCGCGCTGCGCAGCCGGGTTTCCCGGTCGCCGCGATGCCCCAGCTCGGGCTCGGGCAGGTCGACGCCGAGCAACCTCCGCACGGCGGCGATCTCCAGGGCCCGGCTGCCGTCCAGCAGCAACGGGACGACGGCGATCAGCACCGCGATGAGCAGCAGGACGTAGACCAGTGGGCGCGGGATCTCCGAGTCGGCGAGCAGTTGGCCGAAGGTCACCGCGAGCAGCCCGTACGGCAGCGCCAGCACGCCGCCGAGCAGCAGGAACACGCCGCGTCGCCAGGTGGTGCCGGCGACCAGCGGGGCCAGCGCCGCTCGGAGGTTCACCTCGCCATTCTGCTGCCCGGACGGGTTCCGCCGACTCCCCCGCGTCGGGGAGATGTCAGCGGTGGTCGGCCACGTACTGCTGCGGGTCCTTGTCGCGGAAGGGCAGGTTGCGGCCGTTCTTGTGCTCGCCGTAGAAGGTCAGCCAGCGTTGGCCCAGCTCGGCGCGGAGTTCGGCGCTGGCGTGCCGGCGAAAGTCGGGCAGCGCCTCGTCCTCTTCCTCGGCCAGGTGTTCGCTGTTCTCCCGGCGGGCGGTGCCGACCGCCTCCCACCACTGGTCCGAGCCGACCGGGTGCAGCTTCGCCTCGGCGATGGCGTCGCGGATCTTGTTGTGGTCGCCGATCGCGTCGGCGGTCTCGTCCTCGCCGTCGTCGCCGTGCTTGACCAGGTGCGGGTAGAGGATCGCCTCTTCCGCCTCGGCGTGGATGTCCAGGTGCAGGGCGAGGGCGTCCCAGATTGCGAGCATCTCCTGCTCGTCGCGGGCGTCGTCGAGGCGGGCGAAGCCA
This sequence comes from Micromonospora alfalfae, assembly GCF_022230925.1. Taxonomy (GTDB): domain Bacteria; phylum Actinomycetota; class Actinomycetes; order Mycobacteriales; family Micromonosporaceae; genus Micromonospora; species Micromonospora alfalfae. The sequence continues at coordinate 132,715 of NZ_JAKKFH010000001.1, forward strand.
CGCCGGAAGGCGGCGTGGTCGTCCAGGATCAGCGCGGTGATGTCGTCCACTGTGCTCACTTTCTGGTTGGTGTGCCGAACCGGGCACGCAGCATCGCCGGCATCGCGGCGAGTCCGGTGATCGGGCGGAAGCGTTTCGCTGCCTCGGCCAGCGCCGTGTACTCGTCGTCGGCGAGGTCGATGTCGGCGGCGGCGGCGTTGCGTTCCATCTGCTCGACGCCGGATGCCCCGGGGATGGCGAGCACGTTCGGGTGGCGCAGCAGGTAGGCCAGCGCGATCTGGCTGGCTGTGGCGTCGTGGGCGTCGGCGACCTGGCGCACTGTGTCGATCAGGGCCGCGCCGCGCTCCAGGTTCTCCGGCAGGAAGTACGGGTTGGCGCGCCGGACCGCACCGTTCGGCGGGTTCTTGGCGTCGTAGCGGCCGGAGAGGAAGCCCTGCGCCAGCGGGCTGTACGCGATGACCACCCGACCGGCCTGCCGCGCGTACGGCAGCAGGTCCTGCTCGGGCGCGCGGTCCAGCATGCTGTAGCGGACCTGGTTGCTGAGCACCCGCCGGCCGAGCGCCGCTTCGGCGACCTGCCAGCGGCGCAGCCCGTAGTTGCTCACGCCGACCTCGCCGACCAGCCCGACATCCTGCAGGGTCCGCATGCCGCGCATCGTGGTGTGGTCGGCGACTAGCGGGTTGGGTTGGTGCACCTGGTAGAGGTCGATGCTGGTGACGCCGAGCCGGGCCGCCGAGGCGACCGCCCGCTGCTGCACCACGGCGGCCACCGGCAGCACCGGCAGGATCTTGCTGGCGATCACGACCTTCGGCCGGTCGTCGCCGAGGGCCGCGCCGAGGATGCGTTCGCTGCGTCCGAAGCCGTAGATCTCCGCGCTGTCGAAGACCGTCACGCCCAGCTCGATGGCCCGCCGGACGATCTGCGCCGCCTGCCGCTCGAAGTCCGGGCCGTACCCCCATTCCCGGGAGCCGAACTGCCAGGTGCCCAAGCCGATCTTCGACAGCGGTTTGGGGGTGTCGAGCGCAATGAAACGCATGGCGTCGAAACTACCCCGATGTCCCGGTTTCCACGCCCGATCCGCATCACGGTGAGCCGGAGCTAGGCTCATGATCGTGACCTACCTCGCCGCGGATGACCGCTACGACACCATGACCTACCGGCGCAGCGGACGCAGTGGCCTGCGGCTGCCGGCCGTCTCACTCGGGCTGTGGCACAACTTCGGCCCGGACCGCCCGTTCGAACGGCAGCGCGACATCGTCCGCCGCGCCTTCGACCTGGGTGTCACCCACTTCGACCTGGCCAACAACTACGGCCCGCCGCCCGGTTCGGCGGAGGAGAACTTCGGCCGGATGCTCGCCACCGACCTGAAGCCGTACCGGGACGAGTTGGTCATCTCCAGCAAGGCCGGGTACCTGATGTGGCCCGGCCCGTACGGCGAGTGGGGCTCGCGCAAGAACCTGATCTCGTCGCTGGACCAGTCGCTGGGCCGGATGGGACTGGACTACGTCGACATCTTCTACTCGCACCGGTTCGACCCGGACACCCCCCTTGAGGAGACGATGGGGGCGCTCGACGCCATCGTCCGCTCCGGCAAGGCGCTCTACGTCGGCATCTCGAACTACAACTCGGAGCAGACCACGCGGGCCGCCGCGATCCTGCGCGAGCTGGGTACGCCGCTGCTGATCAACCAGCCGTCGTACTCGATGCTCAACCGCTGGACCGAGTCCGACGGCCTGCTCGACACGCTGGAGCAGGTGGGTGCGGGCTGCATCGCGTACAGCCCGTTGGCGCAGGGCCTGTTGACCGACCGTTACCTGGGCGGCATCCCGGCCGACTCGCGGGTTCGCACCAGCGTCTTCCTCAACGAGAGCGATCTCAGCGAGGAGAAGATGGCCACCATCCGTGGGCTCGGCGCGGTCGCCGAGCGGCGCGGTCAGTCCCTCGCTCAGCTCGCGTTGGCCTGGGCGCTGCGTGACCCGCGGATGACCAGCCTGATCATCGGGGCGAGCAGCGTCGAGCAGTTGGAGACGAACATCGCCGCGCTGGACAACCTCGACTTCACCGCCGACGAGTTGGCCGAGATCGAGCGCCACCTGGGCTGAACGCCGTCGGGTCCCGGGCGGCTCGGATCACCAGATCCGGCGCCGCCCGGCCCGGTGGTTGCGCACCTCGCACTGCCGGCCCACGGGTGCGGCGGCGCTGCGACGTCGCCGTCCGGCACCGATCAGCAGCAGCGCCAGGACCAGCACGCCGGCGGCACCGGCCAGCACCGGCCACCGACCGCCGAGGTTGCTCACCGACGCCACCGGCACGCCCGGGTCGGCCGCCGCCGCCACCGCCGTCTCGGTGGCGGACGGCCCACTCGCTGCGGTACGCGGGGCAGCCGCCGCGCTCTTCGTCGCGCCGGCCCTCGCCGGGGCGGGAGTGGCCTTGGCACCCCGGAACACCACGTCCGAGCAGGAGTAGTAGGTGTCCGGGGTGTTGGAGTTCTGCCAGATCGTGTAGATCAGGTGTCGGCCGCTGCGGCCCGCCGGCAGCCGACCCGCCAACTGGTACGCCCCGGCCCGCACCGGCGGGTCGGTCAGCGTCAGAAACGGGCGCGATTCCAGATCCGCCCAGGTCAGTTTCTTGCGGGGATCGTAGGCCGGCGTGGTGACGTAGAGCCGGAAGGTGCCCCGGTGCTCGATGGTGGTCCGGTACCGGAAGGTGAACGTCGCGCCGCTGGTCAGCGTGGTGCTGGGCCAGTCGGTGCGGGGCAGGTCCAGTCCCCGGTACGCGGACAGTCCGCCGCTGCACAGCTCACCGTCCGGGATCCGTTCCCGATCTCGCCCGTTGATCGTGGAAACGCGAACGTTGTCCCATTCGCGAACTGCCGCGCCCGCCTGGATCGCCGCCCGGCAGGCGCTCGTGGCCGCGTACCGTCCCTCGGGGCCGCAGGCCGCCGCGCGACTGATCGGGTCGGTCGGAGCGCCGTGGGCGGCGGCGGGCGTGGCGGCCACTGGCACTGTCGCGGCAGCGACCAGCACCGTGGCGAGGAGCCGGCGTACGGGCATGAGGATGACCTCCGCCCACTGGTACGGCCGGGAGACGGCAAAGGTTCGACGCTGACCGGCCGGGAATCCCGCGGGTGGGTGCGGCGTTTCGATACTCGGAACCGCTAGCACCGAGGAGGCAGACATGAAGGTACGTAGCTCGTTGCGTGCGCTGAAGCAGAAGCCGGGTTCGGTGGTGGTCCGCCGTCGCGGCCGCGTGGTCGTGGTGAACCGCGCCAACCCGCAGTGGAAGAGCCGTCAGGGCTGACCCAGCCCTTACCGGACATCTAGTCGCCAACGCCCTGACCGGGCCTTCCGGTCGGGGCGTTTTGCGTGCCCGGGCATGACTGCCGGGCTCGGACAATGAGAAGGGCAAGCCCTTTTCCGGGAGCGCTTTTCCTGACCCGCAACCGCGGGGCTCGGGTGCCCTGTGACGGTGACTCAATCACGCCTGTTCATTGTCGCTGCAACAGCCCTGTGGACCGCTTGGGCAATTGTCGGGTCAGAGAATCTGGCACTCGCGACGCGTTCGGCGCGACGCAGTTCCGAACCGATTCGGAGTGGGTGCGTCGATTGCAGGATATCTCGTATCCATCGCTCAAGATCCGCTTCGTCCGCCGGAGGACTCCCGGACCGCGCGGCACCCCCGGTCGAAGATAGACGCCAATTGGCCTCATCGCCACTCATTAATCCCCCATGCCCGTCACAGCCGAGCTGAGCTGCTCATATGCTGCCCGAGACACCGCTTCGGCGATCGGGCTCGACACCAACCCTGGCAGCCGACAGCGCTGAGTTACCAACTCGTAACGCGGGAATTTCAGATGACGGAAAATCCATATCCCATCAGACCTATGGGCATTGCGGCATCTCGGAGAAGGCTCTCGGCAACCCCTTCCTGGCCCGACGTGGGCAACCATCTCCATAGAGCAACGCCACTCCCCTTGGTGCAGCTCGGGGGCTCGCTGATCGGTGTCGGCAAGGATCGGGGGTTGACTTGCCGACAGAACATCGATAGGAATTTTGGGTCACCAAAAATGGGGGGAAGCATCTATGCGTATTACGTGCGGAGTAAAGCTCACTCAGAGCGGAGGCGTCGCCCTCTTCCACGACGACGTGTTGGAGTTCAACGTCGAGGCGCAGAAGCTGGAGAACAACCGTCGATACAGCGACGTGGACGATCTCACGCTGATCGCCCGGATCCTGGGCGACTTCGGGTACAAGACCTCCGACGTCGACCAGTGGGCACTGGACGGCTGGGACGGCGCCGTCCACGGGCAGGCCCACCGGCTCAACAACGGCAGCCCGGTCGACGTCCGCCTCGCGCCCTACCGGGAGACCGAGCGGGTGCCGAATCCGGCACAGCCGGGTCACAGTGGCGAGTTGCCCATCGGCGACGCCACAGTGCCATACGTCAGTCACGTGCACGTGGCGAGCCACCTCGCCGCCGCGTACAGCACCAGCCCCTTCGCGCGACGGGGCGAGCCGAGCCTCGTCCTGGTCTGGGACGGCGGTTGCTTCCCCCGGCTCTACTCGGTGGACAAGGACGGCCGCATCGAGCCCGGCGGCGAGGTCTTCCCGCTGATCGGGCACTTCTACTCGATGGCCTCGCAGCACTTCGGGCCGTACCGCCGCGACAAGCTGTCCCGCAACGTCGACGACCTCTCGGTGGCCGGGAAGCTGATGGCCTACATCGCCCTCGGCACCGCCCGGGAGCCGATCAAGCAGGTCCTCGGGGAGCTGTTCCACAAGCACTTCGAGGCCAACAGCCCGGCCGTCCGCAAGTACCGAGAGGAGATCATCGGCTGCGGCAGCACCGGCGAGCCCTCGCACGCCTACGTCCACGCCTATCTGGACGACGTCCGTCGGCGCACCGACCAACTGGGCGTCTCCGACGACGACGTGCTCGCCAGCGTGCACGAGTTCATCGAGGAGTTGCTCGTCGAGCGACTGGTGGCCAAGGCCGAGTCCTGGAAGGGCGACGGTCCCTGGAACCTCTGCTTCGCCGGGGGCTGCGCCCTGAACATCAAATGGAACAGCGCCATGCGGGCGCACAAGGCCATCCGCGAGATGTGGGTGCCGCCCTTCCCGGACGACTCGGGTTCGGCCGTCGGCACCGGCGCCATCCTGGTCAGCGGGGAGCAACGGCTGGCGCCGATCTCGTGGAACGTCTTCGCCGGCCCCGACCTCGTGCACAACTCGCACGTTCCGGCGGGCTGGACGGTGGCGCCATGCCGACCGGAGGAACTGGCCCGGCTGCTGCACCGCACCGGTAAGCCGGTGGTGGTCCTGCACGGCCGCGCCGAGCTGGGCCCCCGCGCACTAGGGGCGCGCAGCATCCTCGCCCCGGCGGTGGACCCGGCGATGAAGGACGAGCTCAACCGGATGAAGCGTCGGGAGAGCTTCCGGCCGGTCGCACCGATCTGCCTGACCGATCAGGCGCCGACGGTCTTCGACCCCGGCACCCCTGACCCGTACATGCTCTTCGACCACCGGGTGCGCCCCGACTGGGTGGACCGGATCCCGGCGGCGATCCACCTCGACGGCACCGCCCGCTTGCAGACGGTCAGCGCCGAGGACAACCCGATGCTCGCGGCAGTCCTTCGCGAGTACCACAAGTGGAGCGGAATCCCGGTGCTCTGCAACACCAGCGCGAACTACAACGGCCGCAGCTTCTTCCCCGACGTGATGTCGGCGATGGAGTGGGGCCAGGTCGACCTCGTCTGGAGTGAGAACGCGCTGTACCGCAGAGTCACCTCATCGGACGCGTCAGCGAGCGTCACCGGCACCGGTGTCAGCTGACATCCGGCGCCCGCCGGAGGGTACGAACGCCACAGCGCCACCGCGCCCCCCGCTGCGGGAGCCGGCGTTCCGTACCCTCTGGCTGGGCGACCTGGCCGCCCGGTCGGCACACCAGATCACCGCCTTCGGGTTGCCCCTGCTGGTGGTGACGTTGCTGGCCGGCACCGGCACCCAGGTGGGGTTGGTCGGCGCGGCCCAGTTCGTGCCGGTGCTGGCGTTCTCCCTGCTGGTGGGCACCTGGACCGCCCGTACCTCGCTGCGCTGGATCCTGGTCACCGGCAACGCGGCACGCGGCGTCGTGCTGTTCGGCATCGGGGCCCTGGCCGCCACCGACCGGCTGTTCTTCCCGGCGCTGTTGGTGGGCGCGTTCCTGATCGGCTCGGCGGCGGTGCTGCACGACATCGGGTCCCAGGTCACCGCGCCCCGGTTGCTGGACGGCGACCGGCTGGTCGCCGGCAACGGTCTGTTGCAGGCCACCACGTCGGTGACCCAGATGGCCGGGCCGGCGGCGGCGGGATTCATCGTGCAGTCCGCCGGCGCCTCCTGGGCCGCGGTGGTCACCGGGGCACTGTTCTGCGCGGCGGCGATGGCGATGGCGGCCCTCCCTGCTCGAGTGCTGCGGCCGGCGACCGACCGGGGCGACGCGCCGACGATCCGGGCCGGGCTGGCCTACGTCTGGCGGAGCCGACCGATCCGGGACCTGTGCGTGCAGTCGGCCCTCTTCAACCTGCACGAGCAGGCCTTCGCGACGGTCTTCCTGGTGTACGGCGTGCGTACCCTCGGGCTCTCCGGTGGCCTGATCGGCCTGGTCATCGGGCTCGGCAGCGTCGGGGCCCTGGTCGGCTCGCTCGTCGCCGGGCGGGTCGGTGCCCGCCTGCACCTCGGTCGGGCGCTCACCGTCGCGATCACGGTCGCCGCGCTCGGGTTGCTGCTGGTGCCCGGGCTCGCCGCGGCCGGCACGGCGACAGTGCTGCTCGGCGCGGGTTTCGTGATCAACGGGGCGGCTCTGGCGGTCTACAACGTCCTGGCGGTCACCGTACGGCAGCAGGTCCCCCCTCCCGTCCTGCTCGGCGCTGTGACAGCGAGCTACCGCATCGCGGCCTTCGGTTCGCTGCCGGTCGGGGCGCTGATCGGCGGGGTGTTGACCGACCTGGCCGGGACGACCACGGCGGTGTGGGTGGTGGCCGTCTCGCTCACCGTCTCCTCGCTGCTGCTGTACGCCTCTCCGCTGCGCACCGCGGCCCAGATCTCCGAGGTGCGGGCCCTCGCGGACACGACGACTCGGAAGGAACGGTCCATCCAGCATGGCGACTGACGTGACCGACGGCATCGGCGCCGTCGACGAGGAGACCTGGGCCCGGCTGGCCGCCGACGCCGAACCCGACGCGGCCCACGGCTACCTGCTGTTCCGCGAACGGCTGGAGCCAGGCAACGCGCTACTGGTCACCGCCGACGACGACCGGGGGCCGGTGGCCGCGATCCACGCGGTCACCGCAGTGGCCGGGACGAGCCTGTTCAGCCACCCGTGGAAACTCCTCACCGAGGAGCAGTTCCTCCGGCTCACCCCGGACGACGACGCGACAGCGATCCGTGCCGAGCACCGGGCCCTGCTCGGCGCGCTCGGCCCGGACGCACCCGGGTCGGGCGATCTCGCCGACTGGCTGACCACCACCGTCGGAGAGCCGCTCGTCGTCCGCACCTACGACCGCAGTCCCCTGTTCACCGCCCCCGACGTCGACATCACCCGCCAACGGCAGGCCGGCCGGGAGGTCGTCGCGACCCTCCAGGACCTGGTCCGACAGGGTCACGCGGGAGCTGTGGTCCTGCCGTACGTGGCCACCGACGACGAGCTGCTGCGTGGCCTGCTGGAGGCCGCCGGCTTCGTCCGGGGCTCGGTCACCGCCGCTTCCGCGTTGCACCTCGGCGGCTACCCCACCTACCAGGCGTTCCTTGACGGGCAGAACGCCGAGACACGCCGCAACTACCGACTGGCCGAGCGCGAGGTGACCCGGGCCGGGCTCCAGGTCCGCGAGGTGCCGCTGGCCGAGCACGTCGACCGGATCGTGGACCTTGAGGCCCGCACCGGCGAGCGCAACGGCGCGACACCCAACCGGCCCCAGCTCCGGGCGGCCCGCGCGTACCTGGCGGCGGTGCTCCCCGGGGCGATCCGGGTGGCCGTGGCGGGCCGGTCCGACGCCGAAGTTCTCGCCTGCACAGTGCAGATGTACGGCCGGCACGGCTGCTGCACCCTCGGCTACGGCAGCGACTACGACGTCACCGGTACCAGCGTCGCCTACCACCACCTGGTGTTCGGGCAGCCTGTCGAGTCCTGCATCCGGGCCGGCGTGCCCCGGTACCGCCTCGGGTTCGAGGCGTTCGCTCCGAAGTTCCGCCGAGGCGCCCGGGTCGCCAAACGGGAGTTGTGGCTGTGGACGCCCGATGAGCGACGGCGGGAGTCGTTCGCCAGGCTCCTGCGCTTCCTCAACGAGCGCACCACCGGCCACCTGGCTGCCTACGTCCGCTGATTCCCCTTCACTCCGCGTCGCATCCGACGCACTACCACCGGGAGACCGACATGCCGCTGGCCCCTCGTGCCATGGTGATCTCGCTGCAGAAGACCGGCACCCACCTCATGCAGGGTCTGATGACCAACCTGGGGTACAAGATGGCCGGGGTGCCCCGGCCGACCCCCCGCAACACCCCGGAATTCACCGCCGCGCAGCAACGTCAGATCGCTGCGCTCACGCTGTCGAAGTCCGACTACGACGAGCTGCTGGAGTTGGAGGGCACTGAGGAGTACCAGCTCCGCGCCCAGGAAGCCTGGTCCGCCCTTGGCTGGCACTGGCAACGCAGACTGGGCCAGCACGTCGTCAACCGGTACGGGCAGACCCGCTTCGACTTCGCCGACTCGGTGATCACCAACCCGCACCTGCCGTACTCCCGGTTCGCGGACACCCCGGCCGGGCTCTGCTGGATCTTTCACGAGCTGGACATCAGCAAGGTGGACGGCTCCTTCTTCGCCGAGTGGGTGGAGACCGCCACCCCGCCGCTGGTCTACAACTACCGCGACCCGCGCGACGCCCTGGTGTCGATGGTCAACTTCCTGGAGGGGCGGACCCGCGAGGGGTACGGCAACTTCTACGAGTTCGACATCTTCCACCGCATCCTGACCTCCCTGCCGACCTGGGAGGAGAAGCTCGACTACGCGATGCGCGACACGTCCTTCCTCGGCCGCGACCAGTTCGAGAGGGGGTTGTGGCTGCTCCGTCACCCCGACGTGTGCAAGGTCAGCTACGAGGATCTGGTCGGGGAGCGCGGCGGCGGGTCCCGGCAACGCCAACTCGAGGCAGTGGACCGGTTGCTGAAGCACGTCGGGTCCACAGCGGACGCCGAGGAGGTCGCCGGCAAGGTCTACGACCAGAGTTCCTGGAGTTTCTTCCGGGGCACCACAGGCACGTGGCGGGAGCGGTTCACCAAGCGCAACGAGGCCCGTTTCACCGAGCTGTTCGGCGACATCCTGGAGCAGTACGGCTATGAGTGAGGCCCGCGCCTTCCTGCTGCTCGGCGGCTACCGGGTCATCGCCCGCAACTGGGGCTTCCTCGCCGACCTCGCCGGTCGAGGGCTGCGGATCCTGCTGATCACCTCGGAACAGTGGCGGGCCGACACGACGGCCGCCATGGCCCGGGGCGAGGGTCCCGGGACGTACCTCACGGACGCGGCCTTCGTCACCGGCGAGGTCGGCATCGAGGGCAGTTTCACCTCAGGTGTGGTCGCCCACGTCCAGCGCTGGCAGCAGGAGTACGACATCGTCGGGGTCTACGCCGCGGGCGAGATGCTCGTCGAGCAGACCGGGATCGTGGCGGATGCGCTCGGCCTGCCCGGGCCGGGCGTACGCGCGGCCCGGGTGTGTCGCAACAAGTACCTGCAACGGTTCTACCTGCCGCAGTGGAGCCCCCGGCTGGTCGTCGTGCCACCCGAGGGGCGCACCGGGCTCGACGTAGGCTCGGTGCGGTTCCCGGTGGTGCTGAAGCCCTCGGGTCGACGGTCGAGTTCCGGGGTCCAGGCGGTACGCGACCCCGAAACCCTGCCCACGCTGCTCACCGGGTACCCGGCGGCGGAGACCCTGCTGATCGAGGAGTACGTCACCGGCGCCGAGTACTCGGTGGAGGCGGTCGTCCAACACGGTCGGATCGTCTTCGAGTCGGCGACCCGGAAGCGCACCACCGAGGACGGCTCGGACTGGTTCGTCGAAATGGCCCACACTGTGCCCGCGCCTCCCGGTGCGGAGCACGACAGGCTGCTCGCCGCCAACCGCGACATCGTGGGCAGGCTCGGTCTGGTCGCCGGCATCGTGCACACCGAACTCCGCCTCGACCGGGACGGCCGGCCGGTCCTGATGGAGGTCGCCGCCCGTACTCCCGGCGATGGCATCATGCCGCTCTACCACCTGGCGACCGGTCGGGCGCTGGAGCAGACGATCATGGAGGTGGCGCTCGACGAGCCGGCGGCGCATCCCCCACCCCGGCGCTACGCCCGCCAGGTCTACCTGCCCCAGCCGAGGGGAACGTTGCAGGACGTGAAGCTGCGCTGGCCGGGCGTGGAGCCGCAGTGGGTGCCGGAGGGGCAACCGTGGCCGGTCATCGCACCGGGCGAAGCCGACGACCCGCCCGCCCTGCGGCACGTCATCGTGCTCAAGGAACGCGGGGCACGCCTCGGTGAGCTGCGCGAATCCGGTGACCGCGCTGTGACGTTCCTGATCGACGCCCCGACCCTCGACGACCTCGACGAGCTGGAGCGGCAGGTGAGCGCGGCGATCGACATCATCGTCGATCCCTGACCACCACGTCCACGACTGAACGGTGGTGGCACGCCGGATCGACTAGGGTGCTTCGAAAGATCGCCCCGATGAGGAGGAACCGGTGTTCATCTTGGAGCTGACCTTCGGCGACGAACCCGACCGGCTCGCCGCCCGACCGGCGCACCGGGAGCGTCTCCAGGCCCTGCACCAGGAGGGCCGGCTGGTCATGGCCGGGCCGTTCGCCGACGACTCCGGAGCACTGCTGATCTTCGACGTCCCGGACGCCGAGGCGTTCGCGGCGGTCGTCGCCGAGGACCCCTACTACCGGACCCCCGGAGTGACGATCACCAGCCAGCGGGAGTGGTCACCGATCGTCCGGTAGCGAGGGCTTCGGCGGCGCAGCGGCTGCCAGGGTCCGGGTGCACGCAAACTCACGACTCGCCGTCCACCGCGAGCGCAGCACGGTTACCGACGTAGCCCAGGTAGAGCAGGTAGGGCACGACCAGCACGGCGAGCACCAGGACCGCCGCGATCACCGGCGGATCGCCGAATGCGGCGCCGAGGATGACCGGCAGCGGGGACACGACCGCCAACAGCATCCCGGTCCGATAGAAGGGGCGCTCGACCCGACGATGCGCCGCGTACCAGTGCTCGGTCGATCGCATGGTCGCCGGGGTCCGCACCCCGGGGCTGCGGTACCTGTCAACCGACGGCCGCACTGACGCTCTGGCGGCGAATGCGACGAGCCATCCGAGGAACGCGTAGACCACCGAGATGAACGCTCCAGCCAGCAAAGGCCACCTCCTGACGCATCAGTTGCTGTCAGCGTAGGTTCCCACCCAGTTGGGCACCACAGGCCGCGGGCGTTGGGGTGGCACCACGCTGCGGCGGAGCCGTCGACAACAGCAAAACGCCCTGGTCGGATTATCCCGACCAGGGCGTTTTCAAGGGTGGAGCCGAGGGGACTCGAACCCCTGACCCCCACACTGCCAGTGTGGTGCGCTACCAGCTGCGCCACGGCCCCTTGCTGTTGTCCCGGTCGCCCGGGCACTGGGAAACTATACACAGACGGGCCCGCATGGTCATCTCGCGGGGTCCCCCGCCGGGCCGGGTCAGTTGAGCGCCACGTCCGGCGGGAAGTGTGCGACGGCTGCCATCATCCCGCCCTGCCGACGCAGCACCATCGGCCACAGGTCGTCGGGCCGGTCGACGAAGGCGTCCCCGGGTAGCCCGTCCAGCACGAACCAGGACCCGTCGGCGATCTCCTGCTCCAACTGGCCGCTGCCCCAGCCGGAGTAGCCGGCGAAGACCCGGATGCCGCCGATGCTCTCCCGCAGCCGCTCCGGGTCGACCGAGAGGTCGATGGTGCCGACCGCCCCGGAAACCTGGTGGAAGCCCTTCACCCGGCGCATCGGGTGTCGCATCCGGGCGAGGCAGATGGCCGAGTCGGGCTGCACCGGGCCACCCTCGAAGAGCACCGCCGGGTGGCGGGCGAGGTCGCTCCAGTCACCGAGCACCTCGGCCACCGGCACCTCGGTGGCCCGGTTCAGCACCACACCGAGCGAGCCGCCCGGTTCGTGGGCCACCAGCAGCACCACCGTACGGTCGAAGTTCGGGTCCTTGAGCGCCGGAGTCGCGACCAGCAGCCGCCCGGTCATCGACTCCATCGCTCGTCCGCCGATCGCCTGGCCCTCTCCCTGCATGCCACACACCCGTCAACCGTGAGCCCGCGCCGGGCGCCGGTCATCGACCGGATCCGCCCGCCGCATCGGGTTCAGCCGCGCTGTCAACGCCATGCCTGGCACCATAGCCTGCGTGCTGGGTGCTGGCTAAGGTCTGACCGGCGGGTGATCGGACAGTTAAGACGAAGGGCCGCCGCACCCGACGGCGGAGCTCCCGGTGATCGACCGATCGGGACCACCGACGGCCGAGAAACGCCCGAAAGGTCCGTCACATCCCGATAGATTCGGCTGATCGGGAGGGCGACCGCGGTTGCCCCTGCCCGCGACACGGAGGCGGGTGCGATGGCAAGTGTCCGGGACGCGACGTACGACGTGCTCCGCACCCTCGGTATGACCACTGTCTTCGGCAACCCCGGTTCCACCGAGGAGCCGTTCCTCCAGGACTTCCCCGCCGACTTCCACTACGTCCACGCGCTGCACGAGGCGACGGCCGTCGCGATGGCCGACGGCTACGCCCAGGCCAGCGGAGTGCCCGCCCACGTCAACCTGCACACCGCACCGGGCACCGGCAACGGCATGGGCAACCTGGTCACCGCCTGGCACAACAAGACCCCGCTGATCGTCACCGCCGGCCAGCAGACCCGGGAGATGCTGCTCCTGGAACCCCGGCTGACCAGCCGCCGATCCACCGAGCTTCCGCAGCCCTACGTGAAGTGGGCCTACGAGCCGGCCCGTGCGCAGGACATCCCCGCGGCGATGCTGCGGGCGTACGCGACGGCGGTGCAGCCACCGGCCGGGCCGGTCTTCCTCTCCCTGCCGATGGACGACTGGGCCCAGCCAGCCGATCCGCCGCCCGCGCCGCGAACGGTGGCCACCCGGTTCGCGCCGGACCCGCAGCGGTTGGCGGAGTTCGTCAGGGTGCTGGCCGGCAGCCGCAACCCGGTGCTCGTGTACGGGCCGGGAGTGGACCGCTCCGCTAGCTGGCCGACAGCCGTCGCCCTGGCGGAGCGGCTGGCCGCGCCGGTCTGGTCTGCTCCCGCCCCCGAGCGGGCGGTGTTCCCCGAGGACCACCAGCACTTCCGCGGCGTGCTGCCGTACGCGATCGGTCCGCTCGCCGAGGCGCTGCGCGGACACGACACGGTGCTGGTTGTCGGCGCCCCGGTGTTCCGCTACTACCCGTACGTGCCGGGCGGGCACCTGCCCGACGGCGCCCGCCTGCTGCACATCACCGACGACCCCGACGAGGCCGCCCGAGCCCCGGTCGGTGACAGCCTGCTCAGCGACCCGGGGCTGGCCCTGGCCGCGCTGGTCGAAGGGGTGCCGCCGAGCGACCGGCCGGCACCCACCCGACGGGACGCACTGCCCCCGCCGGAGGTCGGCACCCCGCTGAGCGCCGACGCCCTGTTCGCCGCGCTGGCCGCACACTGGCCGACCGACGGCGTGCTGGTCCAGGAGTCACCATCCAACCTGTCCGCGCTACGTCGTCAGCTTCGGGTCACCCGCCCGGCGTCGTACTTCACGATGGCCAGCGGCGGCCTCGGCTACGGCCTGCCGGCAGCGATCGGCATCGCGCTGGCCGAGCGGGACACCGGGCGCGGTCGCCCGGTGGTGGCGGTGATCGGCGACGGCTCCTTCCACTATTCGGTACAGGCGCTCTGGACGGCCGCGCGCCTGGCACTGCCGGTGGTGGTCGTCGTGCCGGTCAACCAGCAGTACGCGATCCTCAAGGCGTTCGCCGAGCTGAAGCACACTCCCGGGGTGCCCGGCCTGGACCTGCCGGGGTTGGACGTCACGGCGATCGCGGCCGGCTACGGCTGTGCCACGCAGGTGGTGGAGACCCCCGATCAGTTCGGCGCGGCGCTCTCCGCCGGGCTGCGCGCCGACCGGCCCACCGTGTTGCCGGTGCCGATCAGCACCGACGTGCCCAGCATCCTGTGAACCGGATCAGCGCGGTGCGATCGCCAGCGGGGCGCCGGTGAAGACGTCCAGCACCGGGCGGCTGCCCAGCGGCGTCGCGAGGGTTACGGTGACCGGCTCCAGTTTCAGCATTGCGATGCATTCGCCGGTGGCCCGGGTGACACCGCCACCGACCACCACGACGTCCGGCCGTTCCCACACCAACGGCGTGATCCCGGTGTCGCACGCGCCGACGCCGAGGCGCACCGTCAGCCGGGCGTCGTCGACGGCGGCCAGGTCCTGGGCCGCCACCAACCCGTCCGGCAGCGGCCGGGCCGGAGCGGTCGGCTCGGGGACGGGGGTGACCGCCGTGGGCGCGACGGCGAGCCGGACCACGGGGGTGGCCAACTCCTTGATGGTGAACAGCCAGGCCGGGACCTGCGCCACGCCCCGACTCGTGCGCACCGGCACGGCGCCCAACGTGACAGCGGTGACGGTGAGCGGGAGGCAGGCGGTCTGCGTGCTGCTCGTGGCCCATCCGTCGGGCCCTGGTTCGACGGTGGGGCCGCCGGGGGTGGGCCGTCCGGGCCGCTTCGGCCGCCCCGGGCAGGGCAGTGGGTCACCCTGGTCGAGCTGCCGGTACGCCTCGGCGGCGCTGACCAACGGCAGCGTCAACCGTCCGTCCGGGAATTGGATCTCGCCGCCGACCCGGGTGGGCGGTATTCCGACCTGCTCGCGGTACCACCCGGCCCGGAAGGCCGCCTCGGTCTCGGGGGTGAAGCCCGGGTCACCGGTGAGCAGTGTCGGCCCCTCCAACGGCACGTAGCCGGTGCGCCAGTCGGGGCCGGGCCGCCACGCCTCGGCGACCTCAGCGGCGCGCTGGTCGAAGGCCTCCGCCCCGTGCGTCGGGTTGGGCGGGCCGCCGGCCGGACCGGCGTCGGTCGCGGCACAGCCGGCCATCAGCAGCAACGGGAGTACGAGCAGCAGGGCAGGCCGATTCATGTACGGTTCGACGCCTCCGCCGACCGGCCGGTTCCCCACCTGAGCTCAGGTCTCGCCTCCCAGATCCGTCTGGTACGCCTCCCAGAGCAGGTCGGCGCCGCGCCGCCGATGCCGGGCCAACCGCCGCAGCAGGTGCCCGGCCCGGTGTCGCAACTCATCGGGGCGCGTCTCGGGCCGCTCGGCGATCTGCTGAACCGCCAGGATCGCGGCGACGATCGCCACGTGTTCCCGGGTCAGCAGCCGCACCCCGTGGTCCAGCCGCGGCGACTGGGTGAGCAACTCCCGGTAGAGGCCGGTGGGACCTTCGGTCACCCGGACGTGCTCGGCGAAGCCCGTGCGCACCGGACGCAGCCGAAGGAGAACCTCCTCGCGCCAGCACGGGTCGGTGCTGGCGACGGCGACTGCCCGGCCGAGGGCGTGCACGTCACCGGCGAGGCCGGCCGGGCGCGGGGCGCCGGGTAGACCGATGGAATGTGGATCGGCGGGGAGCCCCGCCGGATGCGCGACGCGCGGTCGGGCGACGACTGACGGCTGCTGGACCGGACCGGTGACCATGGCACCTCCCGCGCTGCGGCGCTGCTACCCCATACCGCGATGGTGAGGCTGCCCGGACCGCCCTGTCCAGGGCCCTGAGCCGTCTCATCTGCCCCGTTGACCCCAGTGACCCCACCAGCCCCGTTGATGCGGCCTCCAGCGCCGCACAGGCCTGCTGGGGAGTACGACCCGGCTCAGTCGGCCGACGTGCGCTCCGCCAGCCGGCGCAGGCGGTCGGCCACGGCGCGCGCGTCACCGGCCCGCTCGTCGCCCGGTCGACCCGTGGTGATCGCCTCGGCCAGCGCTCGCAGCTCGGACGGTGGCAGGACGGGCAGCCCCATGCCGCGCAGTGGGATGGTGACCCCCCGGGCGCTCCCCGGGGCGGTCGCGAGGATGGCCCGCGTCTGAGGTCCGCCGGCCGGACCGTCGTCGTCCGCCTCGCGGTACGACACAGCGCCGGCCTCGATCCGGGCGGTGGCGAGGTCGACGGTGCTGGTGCGCAGCGCACCGCGTACGCGCGCCCGGCTGCCGTCCAGCCAGGCGGCCGTGCGGAGCACCCGCAGCACCAGGTAGAGGCCGAGCAGGACGAAGGGCAGGCCGCACAGGCCGATGAACGGGCTGGAGCCGGACTGGTTCGGGTCGGCGGAGTCGCGTAGCCCGGGCGGCAGCAGCCCCGGCGGCAGGTCGCGGGCCTCCTCATAGGAGGCAAACGCGTCACCCGGCCCGGTCAGTCGGCGCAACAGCCCGTCGGCGACGAGAGGCAGCGCCACGAACGCCGCGCCGACGGCCGTGAGCAGCACGCCGAACACCACCGCCACGACACGCTGGCCGGGCGACGCGCCGACCGACAGGCGCAGCTCCTGGTTGGTCACAGGGGGCAGCGTAAGACCCCGCGAACAACGAAGCGCCCCGGCTGGTGGGCCGGGGCGCTTCGTTCGAGGTGGTGGAGGTGCCGGGAATCGAACCCGGGTCCTTCGCCGGTTTGTCAGGGCTTCTCCGAGCGCAGCTCGCTGTGCCTCTACTCGGCCCCACCGCTCACGCGAGCAAGTTGGTGTGACGGGCCCAGTCGCTGATTAATCTCGCCGCACGGACCCCGCGACCGGGTCCGATTGGCCAGCCTCCTAGCTGATGCCGGCTACTGGGACGAAGGCGTTCCCAGGCCGACAGACTTAGCTACTCGCCTCAGGCGGCGAGAGCGAAGTCAGCGCGATTTTGCTTGGCGCTTATAAGTTTCCGACGACCGATTCTCGAGACGACGTCGGCTTCCTCGGCTCGCTTCCCCTGTCGCTGCGTACGAAGTCGAAACCAGTCACCCCCTCGACAGGCCGCCGATGTGGCGGCACTGACAAGACTAACGCCTGCCGCAACAGCTTTCATCCCGAGCCCCGGGCCGGCACGCCGACCCGGACAAACGGGATGAACTAGTCGTCCATCCCCTTGCCGCGTCGACCGGACACCCGGGCGATCTCCCGGTCCGCGTCCCGCTTGGCGAGGTCCTGGCGCTTGTCGTACGACTTCTTGCCCTTGGCCAGGGCGATCTCGACCTTGGCCCAGCCGTCCGAGAAGTAGACCTGCAACGGGACGATGGTGAAACCGCCCTCGCGGGTCCTGCCGAGGAGCTTGTCGATCTCCCCCCGGTTCAGCAGCAGCTTGCGGGTACGCCGGGGCTCATGGTTGGTCCAGGTGCCCTGGGTGTACTCCGGGATGTGCATCGCGTGCAGGAACAACTCGCCGTCACGTTCCTGCGCGAACGCGTCGACAAGTGACGCTCTTCCGGCCCGAAGCGACTTGACCTCGGTGCCGGTCAGCGCCATGCCCGCCTCGTACGTGTCGAAGATGGCGTAGTCGTGACGCGCCTTCTTGTTGGAGGCGACCACCTTGCGCCCCTTTTCCCGTGGCATCGGTGCCACCCCCTCTCCTGGCGTCCGCGGCCGGGCTCACCCCGGCCGGACAACCGATCATGCTACCCGAATGACAAGGACCCTCCCGCGCCGTTTATTTCCGGCTGCGGGAGGGTCCTCGGGAGGCGACGGGACGACCCGTACGGTGCCTAGACCCGCAGGTAGAAGCGCAGGGTGATCCAGGCGGTGCCCGCGCTGACCAGACCACCGACGCCGGCCATCAGCGGGAAGATGAACAGGATGTCGCCCCAGGTGATCGGCGAGAGCAGACCCTGCAACGCGCTCAACGACCCGTCGAAGAGCAGATACTTCGCCGCGACCAGGGCCACCAGACCGAGCAGTGAACCGATCAGGCCGGCCACCACGGCCTCCAGCACGAACGGCGCCTGGATGAACCAGTTGGACGCGCCAACCAGCTTCATGACCGCCACCTCACGCCGCTTGCTGTACGCGGCCACCTGAATGGTGTTCGCGACCAGCAGCAGGGCGGCGATCGCCATCACGATGGCGGCAGCCAGGGCGATGTTCTGGATCGAGGTGAGGATGTTGAAGATCTTGTCGAGCAGTCGACTCTGGTCGATGATCTCCTCGACGCCCGCGGTGTCCTTGTACTGCTCGTAGACGTCCTTGTACTGCTCCGGGTTGTTCAGTTTGAGCCGGAACGCCTCGGGAAGCTGGTCCGGCTTGACCGCGTTCACCAGGTCCGGCGCGTCCTGGTACATCTCCTTGAAGCGCTTGTACGCCTCGTCCTTGTTGACGTAGAGGACGTCCTTGACCAGGGGGTCGCTGTCGAGCTTGGTCTGGAGGTCGGTGCGCTCCTGCTCGGTCACCTCCTGGGTCAAGAAGATCGAGACTTCGATGTTCTTGTAGTAGAGGTCCTTCATGTCGTCGACCTGGCGGTACATGAGACCGCTGGCGCCGAGCATGGTCAGCGAGACCGCCATCGTGATGATCATCGCGATGGACATGGTCACGTTGCGCCACAGTCCGACCAGTACCTCGGACAGGACGTATTTCACGCGCATCGGGATTTCCTCCGGGTCTCCGGCATGAGGTGTTCGTCGTCAGGCTGCGCAGGGGTGGAGCGCCGGCTCACCCGTAGACGCCGCGGGCCTGGTCACGCACGATGCGACCGCTCTCAATCTCAACGACGCGGCGGCGCATCTGGTTCACGATGTTGGAGTCGTGGGTGACCATCACGACGGTCGTGCCGGTGCGGTTGATCCGGTCCAGCAGGCGCATGATCTCAATCGAGGTGTCCGGGTCCAGGTTTCCGGTGGGCTCGTCCGCCAGCAGGATCAGCGGACGGTTCACGAACGCCCGGGCGACGGCGACCCGCTGCTGCTCACCACCGGAGAGCTCGTGCGGGTAGCGGTGCTCCTTGCCACCGAGCCCGACCAACTCCAGCACCTCCGGCACGACCCGGCGGGCAACCGCCTTCGTCTTGCCGATCACCTCGAGGGCGAACGCCACGTTCTCGTAGGCGGTGCGGTTGGGCAGCAGCCGGAAGTCCTGGAAGACGCAGCCGATCGAGCGCCGGAAGTGGGGTCGCTTCCAGGAACGCATCGACGTGACGTCCTTGCCGTTGACGACGACGCGCCCCTTGTTGGGGGCCACCTCGTGCAGCAGCATTTTGATGATCGTGGACTTGCCGGAGCCGGATGGACCGATGAAGAAGACGAACTCGCCCTTCTCGATCGAGACGGACACGTTGTCGAGCGAAGGCCGGGACGCCTTCGGGTACGTCTTCGTCACTTGCTCAAGCTGAATCACGGGTGGTGAGTCTACGCGGTGTAACAACTGAGCCAAGCCCCACGCCCCGCCGATCCGGCACGAGTCGTCGAATCAGGCTCCTACCTGGAGATCGACGACGCGCTCCGCCCGCGCGCCGTCACGCACCGTCGTTGGCGAGCTGCCGCTGCTTGCGCCAACGGATGCCGGCCTCGATGAAATCGTCGAGGTCGCCGTCGAAGACCCCGCTCGGATTGCCGGTCTCCTGCTCGGTTCGGAGATCCTTCACCATCTGATACGGGTGCAGGACGTAGGAGCGCATCTGGTCGCCCCACGAGCTCGTGCTGCCGCTCTTGAGGCCGGCCATCTTCTCTTCCTCCTCCTGGCGCTTGCGCTCCAGGAGCCGGGCCTGGAGCACCCGCAGCGCGGAGGCCTTGTTCTGCAGCTGGGACTTCTCGTTCTGGCAGGTCACCACGATGCCGGTCGGGATGTGCGTCAGGCGCACCGCCGAGTCGGTCGTGTTGACGCTCTGCCCACCAGGCCCGGAGGAGCGGTAGACATCGACCCGAACCTCGTTCTCCGGGATGTCGATGTGGTCGGTCTGCTCGGTGACCGGCAGAACCTCGACGCCCGCGAAGCTGGTCTGCCGACGACCCTGGTTGTCGAACGGGCTGATCCGGACCAGCCGGTGCGTGCCCGACTCGACGCTGAGCGTGCCGTACGCGTACGGCACCTTGACCGCGAAGGTGGCCGACTTCAGGCCCGCCTCCTCGGCGTACGAGGTCTCGTAGACCTCGGTGGGGTAGCCGTGCCGCTCCGCCCAGCGCAGGTACATCCGCAGCAGCATCTCGGCGAAGTCCGCGGCATCCACGCCACCCGCACCGGCCCGGATGGCGACCAGCGCCTCCCGGGAGTCGTACTCGCCGGAGAGCAGGGTACGGACCTCCATCTCCTGGATGGCCTTGGTCAACCCGGTGATCTCCGACTCGACCTCGGTCAGCACACCCGGGTCGGCCTCGGCCTCGGCCAGCTCCAACAGCACCTGGGCGTCGTCGAGGCCGGAACGCAGGCTGCCCAGCTTGCTGATCTCGCCGTTGACGTACGACAGCTGCGAGGTCACCTGCTGGGCCTTGGCCTGGTCGTCCCACAGGTCGGGGGCGGATGCCTCCTGCTCCAGGCGGGCCTTGTCCTCGTGGAGCCGGTCGAGGTTGAGGACGGCCTCGATGTTTCGCAGGGTCGCGTCGAGTTCCTTGAGCTGTTCGGCGTAATCGGCAGCGGTCACGACAGACAAGCGTACTGTGCCGGGAGCGGAGCAGCTCGTTCCCTATGCACGAACCCGCTGACCGTCACCCGACGGGGGCGGACTTCAACCACGACAGGGCCGCCCGGTGGTAGGCGACGGCGAACTCCAGCGCGCTGGCGTCGTACGTCTCGCCGTCCCGTTTGGCGTTCTTCACCTGCTCCCGGACCTGGGCGAGGGCCTCGGTGTGGTATTCGTTGGCCGAGGCGTACAGGCCCTTCAGCTGGCTGGCCGAGTGCAGGTTGCCGAAGGCCATCCGGAGCGCTATCGGGTTGCGGATGGTGTCCCGCCCCGGGTTCTCCGCGAGCCAGCGGGAAAACGTCCGTTTTCCGCTGGCGGTGAGTGCGTAGGGCTGGCTCATCCGCGGGCCCGGCTTGCCGAGCCGCACGTAACCCCGCTCAGCCAGCACCGGCAACTCGCGGTACACCTGACTGCGGGTCATCGACCAGTACGGCGCCAGACGGCGCTCAGCGGCGGCCATCAACTGACCGCCTGTCATCGGGCCCTCGTGGAGGAGGCCGAGCAGGGCCGCCGCCGTAGGGTTGACTCCGGAATCCGCCATGGCCACTACGCTGCCACTTTGCGCACCCGGCGTCCAGGATTTGCCGGTTTGCCACCCGACAGGACTTCCTAAGTGCACTGTCGGCGGCAGACTGTCCGCTGAGGACTATCGATGGATTGCCACATTCCGGGCGTCCGCCGGCGGCGCCCACGCGCCGCCGGCGGGTCGTCGCCGGTCAGCCCATGTGCGGGTACGTGTGGTCGGTCGGCGGAACGAAGGTCTCCTTGATCGTCCGCGGGGAGACCCAGCGGACCAGGTTCAGCCAGGAGCCGGCCTTGTCGTTGGTGCCGCTGGCACGGGCGCCGCCGAAGGGCTGCTGCCCGACCACCGCGCCGGTCGGCTTGTCGTTGATGTAGAAGTTGCCGGCCGCGTACCGCATGCGCTCGCCGACCGACTCGACGACCCGGCGGTCGGTGGCGAACACCGAGCCGGTCAGCGCGTACGGGGCGATCGACTCCGCCTGCGCGACCACGTCGTCGAAGCGGGCGTCGTCGAACACGTGCACGCCCAGGATCGGCCCGAAGTACTCGGTGGTGAAGGTCTCGTGGGCGGCGTCGCCGCACTCGAAGAGCGTCGGTCGCACGAAGTAGCCGACCGAGTCGTCGGCGGTGCCACCGGCCAGCACCCGGCAACTGTCGTCACCGGCGATCAGCTCCAGCGCGGCGGTGTGCCGGGCGAACGCCTTGTCGTCGATCACCGCGCCGCCGAAGTTGCCGAAGTCGGCCACGTCACCGTAGGTCAGCGAGTCGGCGGTGGCGGCCAGCCGGTCCCGCAGCCCACCCTCCCAGATCGAGCGCGGCACGTACGCCCGCGAGGCCGCCGAGCACTTCTGGCCCTGGTACTCGTACGCGCCACGGATCAGCGCGGTGTGCAACGCGTCAACGTCTGCGCTGGTGTGCGCGACGACGAAGTCCTTGCCGCCGGTCTCGCCGACCAGGCGCGGGTAGCCCCGGTAACGGGAGATGTTGTCTCCCACCGTCCGCCACAACTGCTGGAACACCTTCGTCGAACCGGTGAAGTGGATGCCGGCCAGATCCGGGTCGGCGAGCACGACATCCGAGACCTCCTCGCCCCGGCCGGTGACCATGTTGATCACGCCGGGCGGCAGGCCGGCGGCCTCGAACAGCCGCATGGTGAAGTGCGCGGCGAACTGCTGGGTCGGCCCCGGCTTCCAGACCACCGTGTTGCCCAGCAGGGCCGGCGCCGACGGCAGGTTGCCGGCGATGGCGGTGAAGTTGAACGGGGTGACCGCGTAGACGAAGCCCTCCAGCGGGCGGTGGTCGAAGCGGTTCCAGACGCCGGGCGAGGACGCCGGCTGCTCCTCGAGCAGGCGACGCGCGAAGTGCACGTTGAACCGCAGGAAGTCGATGAACTCGCACGCCGCGTCGATCTCAGCCTGGATCGCGGTCTTCGACTGGCCGAGCATGGTGGCGGCGTTGAGCGTGTCCCGCCAGGGGCCGGCGAGCAGCTCGGCGGCGCGCAGGAAGATCGCGGCGCGTTCCTCGAAGGGCAGCGCCCGCCACATGGGTGCGGCGTCCTTTGCCGCCCTGGTCGCGGCGCGCGCGTCGTCGTGGGTGGCGTGCGCGGTCACCCCCAGCACGTGGGCGTGCTTGTGCGGCTGCACCACGTTGATCGGGTCACCGCCGGCCATCCGCTGCTCACCGCCGATGGTCATCGGCAGGTCGATGCGCTCGGCGGCGAGTTCGGTCAGCCGCCGCTGGAGCCGGTCCCGGTCGGGGCTGCCCGGCTCGTAGTTGCGAACCGGCTCGTTGCGCGGCTCGGGAACGGAGAACACGGCATCCATCAAGGCTCCTGGCGATCTCGACAGCAGTGGCGAAACCGGACCCGCGGGCACCGACCGGATGGCCGGACACCGGACGCCGCACGGGAGGCCGAGCAGCGGCGGGACCTCCCCTGATTCTCCCACGACGGGCCACGCGACCCACCTCCGCCACCGCCCTGCGCCAAGGACCGCCCCACCCCTCCTCCCCTTACCGACCGCTCTCGATCCGTCCCGGGGCGACAGCCAGCCCAGCGGGCCCGCGTACCCTGAATGGTCGGTGACCTGCCGCCTCGAAGGGGAGACGATGACCAAGCAGCCCGGCCGCGTCCCGGCCGCTGAGTCGGACGAGCCGGCGGTCGACGCGGCCAGCGCCGGCAGTCGGCCGCTGCCCGCCCCCGGCGCCGCAGTGCTCGCGCTGCTGGCGCTCGGTTGGCTGGCCGCCATGCTCTGGTCCACCCGGGAGGCCATCACCTCGGCGGCGGCCGGGGTCACCGCGATCAGCCTCTCCGCGTTCGCCCTGCCCGGCGTGATCTCGGCCGCGCTGGTGGCCGGGGCGGCCGTCGCACTGGCCGGTGGCAACCTGCTGGCCCGCCGCTACGGCGACTGGGCCACCCTTCGCTTCGCCGGGGCGATCGGCGGCGGAATGCTGGTCGGGCTTGCTGCCGCGGTGGCCATCAACCTCACCTACTTCGACACGTCCACCACCAACGTGATCGCCGGCACCACGGCGGCTGCGGCGATCATCGGGGGCGCGCTGGCCGGCGCGCGAACCGCCCCGGCGGTCGGAGCTGTCATCACCGCCGCGCTGGGCACGCTGATCTTCGTTGTCGCGTTCAGCCGCGCCCGGGACCCGCTGTTCGACCTCTTCGGCTCCGGCGACAGCCAGGAATCGTTGATCAACGCGGCCAAGTGGGTGTCGCGTACCGAATCGCTCGTCGCCGGGCTGCTCGCCGGGCTACTGGCCTTCGGATACCTGACCTGGGCACGGCGTCGAGCCGTCCGCCGCGATCCCGAGGCCCCGGCGCTGCGCTGGCCGGCCTACCTGCTCGCCGGCGCCGGGCCGGGGCTCCTCCTGCTGCTCGCCGAAGTGATCATCAGGGTTGGCGGCCGGTCGCTGCTCGACCTTGCCAGCGCGCTCAGTGAGGCGGACGCGGTAGCCCAGACATCGCTGGGCACCTCGCGGGTGGACAACGGCATCTGGGTGCTCTTCGTGGGGGCGCTCACCGCGCTCATCGCGTTCGGCCGCACGCTCAGCCCGGCCCACGGCGACGACGACGAACCGACCCACCGCCCGGACCCCGTCACGGACCAGGTCGACCCGGCGGACGACAAGCCGGGCTACGCCAAGGCGTTCGACGCCGACCCGGCCGAGACGTTCGACGCAGCCGACGCGGCCGACGCGGACCCGGCGAAGGCTGACCCGGCTCGCTGACGCCTGACCGCAGCCCTTGTTGCCGGGCCGGGACGCTGGTTCCGTTGACGTCATCTCCGAGGGCGACTGGAAACTGATCAACCCCTGACCGAGACGTCCCTTAAGCCCGGGCCGGATGTCCGACTCAGGCTGCTACCGGGGGCGGCGTCCGGCTCAGTCGGTAGCGCGTAGCAGCTCGTCCAGCTCCGTCACGTCGTACCACTCCAGCTCGTGGTCCTCTGCGCCGTCGACGGTGAACTGGGCATCAGGGTCACCAGCCGCCGCCTCGGCCACGACGTCGACCGCCGCGCCGACCTCCTCGGCCGCATCCGCGCCGTCCACGTGGATTGCCGCGACGGCGCCCACCGGCACGGCGTCGGTCAACGTCACAGCGCTGGAGCCCAACTCACCGTCGCCACGCCCGATCGCTGCCGCCGGCAGGTCGACCGAGATGACCACGCGACGGCGGGGAGCGGTCGGGTCGGCCCGGAGCAGGTGCAGGGCGTCCTGGGCAGCCCGGGTGAAGGCGACGTACTCCAACTCCTCCTCGTCACCCTCGGCGTACCACTCGCGCAGGGCCGGAGTCACGGCGTGCGCCTGGTCGGCGGCCAGCCCTTCCGCACGCAGCCGGGCCAGCATCGGTACCGTCGCCGGCACGTACACCCGGACAAGCTCGTCGGTCACCTGTCGTCTCCCCGCGTCGTCCACCACCGGCGGACGCCGGCACGGGCGCCGATCATGCCGCACGCCGTGACCGTCATACACCCCGCCTCCGGCCGGAGGAAGTTCCCAGCCGGTGTGTCCCGCGTGGTTGGTCCGCCACCGACCCGGTGCGGTGCTGGGCGGCGAGGGCTGTCGGTGGCAAACTGAGCCAAACGACATCAACCCCGGGAGTTCCTGTGGAGCCGAGGTTCCTGCTGCTCTCCGACGTGGCCGCCGAGCTCAACGTGTCGGACTCGCAGGTCTACCACATGGTGCGCAGCGGAGAACTGCCGGCGATAAAGATCGGCGGACGCGGCCAGTGGCGCGTCGAGCGCGCTCGACTGGAGGAGTACATAGCGCGCAAATATGACGAGACAGCAGACTGGGTGCAGAGCAACCCGCTGGTCGACCGCGACCCCGAGTAGGAGAAGCCCGATTCGCTCTCCAGCCCGACCCCGGAGCATGATCCACTCGGTTTCACGGAAGTCGGGGCGTCAGGGCTGCTGGGACCACGCGATTTCAAGGAACCCGAGTGGATCATGCGCCTTGTCGGGCCGCGGAGGCCACGAAGCATTGACCGAGGCCGTTCTGTCGCTCAGAATCGAGCGTGTCGGAGGCAAACGAAGGCAAACGCAAGATCAAGGGGCCACGATGAGCGGAGCGCGACCCGGTCCTTCCCGACCACCCGTTCGACTGCGCCCCGTTCCGCCCTTCGACCCGCCATACGTGGACGAGACCGACGGGTCGTACTGGCCGGTGGCGACCGACGGTCAACTCGCCCTCGACCTGTTCGCCTCCACCCGGCCCAGCCCGGTCCGGCCGCCGGAGCGGCGAGCAGCCCTGCGCCCGGTGCCCAACCGGTCCATCGCCACCAACCCGGTCGCGTCGTTGCCGCCGTCGACAGCACCGGAAACCACCCGGGCCGCGCACCGCTTCGTCGGCTCCTGCCTGGAGGTGGTCAACGGCTACCGCTCGCCGGCCCAGGTGCGAGCGCTGCTCGACCCGGCCCGGGCGGGCGACCTGCTGACCGAACTCGCCCGCGCATCCGGCCGGGCCGGGACATCCCGCCGCCGCACCGGCCGACCACTGGTCCGGTTGCTACGCCTGCGGGTCTGCGAGCCCCGGGAGGCCGCGGTGGAGGCGGCAGCCGTCCTCACCGGCGCGGCCGGCCGAAGTTGGGCGATGGCACTGCGCCTCGAACATCGCCGGGGCCGCTGGCTCTGCGTTGCCCTGCACGTGCTCTGACCCCACCTGCCCCGCTCGCCGGCGAGGCTCACAAGACACCGACGGGCCCCGGCCTGCTCGGCCGGGACCCGTCGGTCAGACGCTGTCGGTGCAGCTGCCGTTGGTCAGTTGCCGCCGTTGGGTGCGCCGTGGCAGCGCTTGTACTTGCGGCCCGAGCCACACGGGCACGGCGCGTTGCGGGACGGGCCGTTGCTCGCCTCCGCCTGGTTCGGTGCCGGCCGACGGGCGGCGGCCGACGGCACTGCCGGGCCACGCAGCCCGGATGCCGGCCGCTGCGGCGCGGACGGCGCGCTCCGCCCCGGTGCCGCCGGAGCACCCGGAGCCGGTCGGCCCACACCGAGCGCCGGAGCCTGCTGCTCGGCCTGCTCCACGGCGACAGCGCCCGGGCTGGCCTCACCGTCGATGGTGGGGGCGGAGTATTGCAGCCCCTGCCGACGCGGCGCCTGGTTGAGGCCCTTGGCCCGGATCTCCACCGGCTTGTCGAGCAGGGTGACCTCGTCGGCCCCCTCCTCCGGCTCCGGTTCGGTCACCTGGACGTCGACGTTGTAGAGGAAACCGACGGTCTCCTCCTTGATGCCGTCCATCATGGTGGCGAACATGTCGAAGCCCTCGCGCTGGTATTCCACCACCGGGTCGCGCTGGGCGTACGCCCGGAGGTTGATGCCCTCCTGGAGGTAGTCCATCTCGTAGAGGTGCTCGCGCCACTTGCGGTCGATGACCTGGAGCAGCACCATCCGCTCGAGCTGGCGCACCCCCTCAGTGCCGAGCTGCTCCTCACGCCGGTCGTACGCGGCGTTGGCGTCGTCCTTGAGGCGGGCGACCAGGAAGTCGCTGTCCATGCCGGCCCGGGAGCCACCGGCTTCCTCTTCCAACTCCTCGATCGTCACGCCGACCGGGTAGAGCTGCTTGAGGCTGGACCAGAGCTGCTCAAGGTCCCAGTCTTCGCCGTAGCCGTCCGAGGTGGCACCCCGCACGTACGCCTCGACGGTGTCGTCGATCATGTTGCGAACCTGGTCGGAGAGGTCTTCACCGTTGAGCACCCGGAGCCGCTCGGCGTAGACGACCTGGCGCTGCTTGTTGAGCACCTCGTCGTACTTGAGCACGTTCTTGCGGATCTCGGCGTTCTGGCCCTCGATCTGGGCCTGGGCGCTCTTGATCTGCCGGGTGACCATCTTCGACTCGATGGGCACGTCCTCCGGGATGTTGAAGCGCTCCATCACCGCCTCGACCGCTCCGGCCCGGAAGCGCCGCATCAGCTCGTCCTGCAGTGACAGGTAGAAACGGGACTCGCCCGGGTCGCCCTGCCGGCCGGCGCGACCACGCAGCTGGTTGTCGATCCGCCGGGACTCGTGCCGCTCGGTGCCCAGCACGTAGAGGCCGCCGGCTGCGGAGACCTCGTCCGCCTCGGCATCGCAGGCCTGCTTCCAGGTGGGAAGGACCTCCTCCATCGCCTTGGCGTACTCTTCCTCGTTTTCCACCGGGTCGAGGCCGCGCTGGCGCAGCTCGTTCGCGGCGAGGAACTCGGCGTTGCCGCCGAGCAGGATGTCGGTGCCGCGACCGGCCATGTTGGTCGCCACTGTGACGGCGCCCTTACGCCCCGCCTGGGCGACGATCTCGGCCTCCCGGGCGTGGAACTTGGCGTTCAGCACGTTGTGCGGGATGCCACGGCGGCGCAGCAGTTGGGAGAGGATCTCGGAGTTTTCCACCGAGACGGTGCCCACCAGCACCGGCTGGCCCATCTGGTGCCGCTCGGCGATG
This sequence comes from Micromonospora alfalfae, assembly GCF_022230925.1. Taxonomy (GTDB): domain Bacteria; phylum Actinomycetota; class Actinomycetes; order Mycobacteriales; family Micromonosporaceae; genus Micromonospora; species Micromonospora alfalfae. The sequence continues at coordinate 160,852 of NZ_JAKKFH010000001.1, forward strand.
TCCTCGATGACGGCGTTGAACTTGGCCTTCTCCGTCTTGTAGATGACGTCCGGCCGGTCCTCGCGAACCATCGGGCGGTGGGTCGGGATGGTCACGACGCCGACCTTGTAGACCTTGTTGAACTCGCTCGCCTCGGTCTGCGCCGTACCGGTCATCCCGGACAGCTTCTCGTAGAGGCGGAAGTAGTTCTGGAGGGTGATGGTGGCCAGGGTCTGGTTCTCCTGCTTGATCTCCACCCCCTCCTTGGCCTCGATCGCCTGGTGCATGCCCTCGTTGTAGCGACGGCCGTGCAGGATGCGACCGGTGAACTCGTCGACGATCAGGACCTCACCGTCGCTGACGATGTAGTCCTTGTCGCGCTTGTAGAGCTCCTTGGCCTTGATGGCGTTGTTGAGGTAGCCGACCAGCGGGGTGTTCACCGACTCGTACAGGTTGTCGATGCCGAGCCGGTCCTCGACCTTGGCGACACCCCGCTCGGTCACCGCGATGGTGCGCTTGGAGTGGTCGACCTCGTAGTCGCCCTCGCCGTCGGTGCCGGGCTGGAGCCTGGCCACCACGCCGGCGAACTCGCCGTACCAGCGGGCGGAATGCTCGGCCGGGCCGGAGATGATCAGCGGGGTGCGGGCCTCGTCGATCAGGATGGAGTCGACCTCGTCGACCACCGCGAAGTTGTGCCCGCGCTGCACCAGCTCGTCTTTCGACCAGGCCATGTTGTCGCGCAGGTAGTCGAAGCCGAACTCGTTGTTGGTGCCGTAGGTGATGTCGCACTCGTAGGCGGCCTTGTGCTCGGTGGCCGGCCGGTTGGGCAGGACCACGCCGACGGTCAGCCCGAGGAACTCGTGCACCCGGCCCATCCACGCCGCGTCACGCTGGGCGAGGTAGTCGTTGACCGTGATCACGTGGACGCCCTTGCCGGAGAGCGCGTTGAGGTAGACGGCCATGACCGAGGTCAGCGTCTTACCCTCACCGGTCTTCATCTCGGCGATGTTGCCGAAGTGCAGCGCCGCGCCGCCCATCACCTGGACGTCGTACGGGCGCTGGCCGAGCACCCTGGCAGCCGCTTCGCGGGCCACCGCGAACGCCTCCGGCAGCAGGTCGTCGAGGGTCTCGCCCTCGTCGAGCCGCTCCCGGAACTGCTCGGTCATGCCGGCCAGCTCCTCGTCGGTGAGGTTGACGTAGTCGTCCTCGATCGAGGTGACGGCGGCGGCGATGGCCTTGAGCCGGCGCACCATGCGGCCCTCGCCCGCGTTAAGGACCTTTTCCAGAATCGACACGGATCAACGCTCCCCTAGACAGTCTCGAACCATCGTAGGCGCTCCATCGGCGCGATGGTCACTGGTGGCGGTGCTCGACCCCGCCGAACCCGACATAACTCGCGTCCTGCACACGCCCCAAACGTTATCCGGTTACGCCGTCGGCGAACGCTACGGCAGGATGCACGGGTGGAGCTCGTGGAGATCATCGAGGACGGCGTGCTGCTGCGGCCCTGGCGAGAGACGGATGCCGAGGCCGTGCACCGAGCCTGCCAGGACCCGGACATTCAGCGTTGGACCACCGTACCGCGCCCGTACCGGCCGGAACACGCCCACGGATTTGTCACCGAGATGAGCCGGAAGGCCTGGGCCGAGGGCACCGGGGCGCCATTCGCGGTCTGCGATCCGAGCACCGGGGAACTGCTGGGTTCCAGCGGGCTGATCTCGATCGACAAGGACGGCACCGGCGAGGTCGGCTACTGGACGGCACCCTGGGCGCGTGGTCGGGGCGTGATGGTCCGGGCGACCCGGGCGGTGGCCCGCTGGTCCTTCGACACCCTCGGGCTTCGCCGGCTCATCTGGCAGGCCGAGGTGGGCAACCACGCCTCCCGGCTGGTGGCACTGCGGGCCGGTTTCCGGGTCGACGGCAGGTTGCGGCTGGCCAACCCGGCGCTGCCCGGCAGCGCGGACGGCTGGATCGGCTCGCTGCTGCCCGGCGAGGTGCCGGCCGCCGGGTCGACCGGTCCGGCCGGACCGGGCACCCTCGCCGCCCGGCGGGCCGCCGTCTTCGGCCGCTCGCAGCCCGTCCTGTTCGCCGAGACCGGGGCCGGCGAGCTGCGTCTGCGGCCCATGGAGGAGATGGACCTGGACGCCGTGGTGCAGACCTGCCGGGACCCGGAGAGCATCCGCTGGACGACGGTGCCGGACCCGTACGAGCGTGCCGACGCGCAGGGCTACCAGGCTTACGGTCAGGACGCCTGGGCTCGGGGGGACGCCGCCTGCTTCGTGATCGCCGACTCCGACGACCGTTACGTGGGGACGCTCGACCTGCGGCTCTCCCCCGCCGACCCGCTGCTGGCCGACGTGGGCTTCATGACCGCCCCGGCGGCCCGTGGCCGGGGTCACCTGCCGGCCGCGCTGGTGGCACTGAGCGCCTGGGGGTTCAGCACGCTGGGCCTGGCGCGGATCGAGTGGAAGGCGAACGTGGGCAACACCGCCTCCCGCCGGGCGGCGGAGAAGGCGGGCTTCCTGATCGAGGGGATCGCCCGGGGCGGCGTGCAGCACCGGGGCGAGAGGGTGGACGTGTGGGTCGGGGCACTTCTCGCGAAGGATCTGGGATGAGTCTGCGGCCGGTCGTCGAGGCGCACGGGGTGCGGCTGCGCCCGTTCCGCGCGGAGGACGGCGCCGAGGTGGTCGACGGCTGCGCGGACCCGCTGACTCAACGCTTCGTGTCGAACCTGCCGACCCCGTACACCGGGACCGACGCCCGCTGGTGGATCGAGGTCGGCGCCCCGGCGGCCTGGACCGGCGGCGGCGCTGCGTACGCCGTCGCGGACCCCGCGACGGATCGGCTGCTCGGCGCGGTGGGGCTGAACAACCCGGTGCCCGCCCGGGGTCAGCTGGAGATCGGTTACTGGATGCGACCGGCGGCGCGCGGTCGCGGGCTGGCGACCGCGGCGACCCGCGCGCTGAGCGAGCACGCGTTCGCCGCCGGGGCGGCCAGACTGGAGCTGCTGACCGAACCGGAGAACGGTCCGAGCCAGCGGGTCGCGCTGGCCGCCGGCTTCCGCTACGAGGGTCTGCGCCGGTCCGCCGGTGCGTCCGGCGACGCGGGTCGGCACGATCTGCTGGCCTGGGTACGCGTCGCCGGTGATCCGTCCGGCCCGGCCACCCGGCTGCTGCCCGACCTGCCCGGCGGGGTGCTCACCGACCAGGTGGTGGGGCTGCGCCCACTCGGGCCGGACGACGCGGCGCTGATGTACCGACTGCACAGCCGACCCGAGGTGGTGGCGAACCAGGCGCCACCGGTGCCACCGACCCGCGAGGCGATCGAGCGGCGTTGTCGTCTCGCGCAGAGCGGCTGGCTGACCGGCGAGATCGCCCGGCTGCTGATTCTGGATGTGGCGAGCGGCGAGCCCGTGGGCAGTTGCGGCTTGTCGTACACGGACGTGGCCGCCGGCGAGGCGTCGGTCGGCTACGCGTTGCTGCCGGACTGGCGCGGCCGGGGGTACGCGACGAGGGCGGTCCGGCTGCTCGCGGACTGGGCGTTCGGTCCGGCCGGTATCGCCCGACTGTCGGCGGGCACGGTGCCGGACAACACCGCGTCGCACCGGGTGCTGGAGCGGGTCGGTTTTCAGCGCGAGGGCCTTCAGCGTGGCCGGCTGCCCGGGCTGGCCGGCACCCGTCTGGACGACCTGACCTTCGCGCTACTCCCGGCCGACCTGCGTTGACAGATCATGGAGTTGTGGTGGGCGTTCCCCACCACAACTCCATGATCGACACGGATCGGTTACCGGTCAGGTGGCGAGGGAGATGATGCCGTAGTCATACGCGTGGCGCCGGTAGACGACGCTGGGGCGGCCGGACTCCTTGTCCTGGAAGAGGTAGAAGTCGTGGCCGACCAGCTCCATCTCGAACAAGGCGTCGTCGATGGTCATCGGCTCGGCCGGGTGCACCTTCTCCCGGGCGATGTGCCACGGCTGGTCGTCCTGCTCCTCTTCGACCCGCTCCGCGACAGCGGTGCCGGCGCGGGCGCCGTCGCTCGGCGCGCTCAGCGCGCTGGGCACCAGGTCCGCGACCGGAAGGCCCGCTGTGGCCTCGGCGACGGAGATCGGCGCGTGCCGACCACGGTGTACGCGGCGGCGGTCGGCCGCGCGGCGTAGCCGGGTGTCGAGCTTCGCGATGGCCGCGTCAAGCGCGCTGTAGAAGTCGTTCGTGCAGGCTTCGGCCCGAATCACCGGACCTCGGGAAACGCAGGTGATCTCCACCCGCTGGCAGTGGTCGGCCTGGCGCGGATTGCGCTCGTGAAACAGCTCGACATCAACGCGAATAAGTTTGTGGTCGTAGCGTTCGATCTTCGCGAGTTTCTCGGCTACGTGTACCCGGTAATGGTCCGGCACTTCGACGTTTCGGCCCTTGACCACGATGTCCACGTGACCTCCCTTGTTCGGACGGTCTTCGATCCGGTTGCCCGGCCGCGCGCCGTGGGGAGACCCGCTGGCGTCGACCGGTTGGTACGGCTACGCCTCCTCTCACCGCCAGGGGCGGTTGGAACGACCTCCTACCCCCGACAGCGAAACGCTAACTCCTGTTTGCCCGGCAGTCACCCCATGTTGCCGAGACGGCCCAGGATTTTTCGCAGCTCATACACCAACGGGTGAAACGGAAACACTATCGGTTACGACTGGTGTCTTTTCTCCGTCGCCGCGAGCACCGCCGCCACACTCGGTGCCCATCCTGTGGCGGTCAGCACCCGGCTCGCGGCGGCGAGGGTCACGCCGGTGGTGACGATGTCGTCGAGCAGCACCACCACCGGCGTCGCGCCCCCGGTACGACCCCGGCCCGGCCCGATCGAGCGGGGCTGGAAGGCCGCCTCGGCCGCCGCCGCGCGCCCGGCGCTGTCAAGGGTGACCGAGTCGGGCCGGGGCGACGCCCGCAGCGGACGGTGCACCCGCACCGCCCAACCGCTCCGGTTCAGCCGGGCCGCGCAGTGCCGGGCAAGCCGGTCGAGGTGGTCCCCGTAGCGGGACCGGGCCGCCGCCGCGGTGTCCGGGACCGGAACCAACGCCAGCGGACGGGCCCCGCCAACGGCCGTCGCGACGACCTCGGCGAGCAGAGCGCCGAGCGGGCGAGCCAGCCCGTGTCGGCCGTGTTCCTTGTACGCCAGCAGAGCCTCACGCAGCGGACCCGCGTACGGGCCGAGTGCGACGCAGGACGGCAGGCCCGGCGGGGCGGGTGTGGGGCGGACCGCCCGGGGCCGCAGCTCGCCGAGCACCGCGACACAGGCTGGGCAGACCCCGTGCCGCAGGCCGGGTCGGCGCTCCCGACAACCGGCGCAGTCGGCGGGCAGCACCAGGTCGGCGAGGTCCGCCCAGAGCCCGCTCACCGGGTCAGTAGAGGAAGAACGGGGCGGACGGGCTGCTCGGGCGCACGCCGGTCGGCACCGGGGCGATGTCGCGTACCCGGTCGGGCTCGATCCGTTCGAACGGGCTGCTGCGGTAGGCCACCCCGTTCGCCTCGTACATGTACGCCCCGCTGGACGCCCGCACACTGCGGTTGGTCGGATACGCGGTCAGATGGTTGACCTTGGCACCGAGGTCGGTCTTCAACGGCGTCTCCAGGGCGCCGTCGACACTGATCTCGTAGATCGCCGGTTGGCCGACCGACCCCGCCACCACCAGCTGGTCCTCCCCGCCCCAGTCAACCGCCGTGGGGTTGGTCAGCGAGGTGACCAACTCTCGGGGCGGGCCGACGGAGGCCCCGCCGCCGTCGAGGTTGACCGCGGCGACGTAGAGACGGCCGCCAGCGATCAGTGCCACCCGCTGGCCGTCCAGCGCGGCGGCCACCGCGGTGACCGCGGCGGACGGCAGGTTGAGCGGCACCGGATACATCCGGGCCGCCTCGTCGAACCGGTAGAGCTGCCCGTCGGCCACCACCAGGCCGCGGCTGGGACGGTTGTCGACGGTACGCAGCCAGACCGGTCGGCCGATCGAGGAGTACTCGGTGCCGCTGCGGCTGATCACGGAGACCGGGTCGACGCCGGTGCCCACGGCGAGTCGGTACCGGTTCTTGCCGCTGCCGGCGACCACCATCGCGGCGAGGATCCGGCGGTCCTTGGCCAGCCCGAGGCCGGCGGAGACGACGTTACGGTTGGCCTCGGGTGTCAACGGCACAGTGCCGCTGGGCTCGCCGTCGAAGTCGAGTGGGTGGATCGCCCCGTCGTACACACCGAACCGCTGCGGGCTGGCGGCATACGGATAGAGCACCTGGGAGTCTCGTCGCTCGCCCAGGTCCACCACGGGCTGCGCGTTGTTGCGGACCTTCAACTCCAGCTGACCGGTGAGGTCGCCCAACGACCAGGCGATCTGCGTGATCAACTGATCGATCCCGCTCTGGTCGTCACCGGACATGTCCAGGTTGACCTCCCACCGACCGTTGCCGCCGGTGGCGTTGTTGATCAGCTCGGTGCGGTCCGGAAGCCCGACGACTCCCGGGCGCAACCAGTCGGAGGGACCGCCGACCAGCCACTTCACCACCTCGTTGACCTGCCGCTCGACCGGCACCGCCTGCGGCCGGTAGCGCTGATCGGGCACCAGGCGGCTGCGGTCCGAACTCCAGAAGTAGATCGTCTCGCTCTGGTAGTACTGCTGAAGGGCGGTGTCGCTGAGCAGCAGCACGTTGGGCGGGTTGATCACGTACAAGCCGGCCCGTTCGTCGTTGACGCCGCCGTTGAAGGACGCGCTGCGCAGGCCGAACTCGTACTCCGTCTCGGTCGACACCGGTGGGGCCAGGGTGCCGTTGGCCCGCAGCACGCCGATCTGCTGCACGGCGATCTTCACGGTCGTGGTCGAGTCTCTGTTGAGGGTGTAGACCGCCTCGCGCAGCCGGACCACGTTCAGAGCGACCTCGCTGCCCTTCTTGTCCTGTAGGCGGCTCTTGTCCTCCGGGGCGATGTACGCCTTGACCCGCTCGTACGCCCGATCCGGCTCGCCGGCGGCGGCGGACAGGAAGTTGCGGACGAACGCCTCGTTGACGCTGCCACTGGCCGTCCGCGTCGGTGGCTCACTGCCCCGACTGATCACGCCGGCCTCGGTCGCGGCGCCGCCCTTGCCGTCCACCCGCACGTCGGACGCCGCCGGGATGCCACAGCCGGCCCCCAGCAGCACCATCACGCCGAACGCCCCGAGCAGAGTCGGCCGTCTCACGAGCGCACCTCCGTCCGCTGGCCGTCCCCAACCGGAGCCGGGCCGATCGCCAACGCCCCGCCGGTGCCGGGCCCGATGGCCAGTGGCCCACCGTCGCGGGGGCCGCCGAACGGCAGGGCGGCGTCGGCCGGCACCAGCCGCAGCGGCGAGGTGGTCAGCCGATCGCCCGCACGGGCCGGCAGGGTGAGCCGGAACTGCGCGCCCTGCCCTGGAGCACCCCACGCCTCCAGCCAGCCGCCGTGCAGCCGAGCGTCCTCCAGGCTGATCGACAGGCCCAGGCCGGTGCCCCCGGTCTGCCGAGCCCGGGACGGGTCCGCCCGCCAGAACCGGTTGAACACCAACTTCTCCTCGCCCACCTTCAGCCCCACACCGTGGTCGCGGACGGTGATCGCCACGGCGGTCTCGTCGATGCCGAGGGTGATCAGCACCGGGCGGGCCTCGCCGTGCTCGACGGCGTTGCCGACCAGGTTGCGCAACACCCGCTCGACCCGGCGCGGGTCGACCTCGGCGATCACCGGCGTGCCCGGCAGGTCGAGTTCGATGGGTACGCCCACCCGCTCGGCCAGGCCAGCCAGCCGGTCGACCACCCGGTGCACCACCGGCACCAGGTCGGTCGGTTCGGAATCCAGCATGGCGAAGCCCGCGTCGAACCGGCTGATCTCCAGCAGGTCGGTCAGCAGTTCCTCGAATCGGTCCAACTCGGCCTGGAGCAGCTCCGCGCTGCGGGCGACCGCCGGGTCGAACTCGTCGCGCTCGGCGAAGATCAGGTCAGCGGCCATCCGAACCGTGGTCAACGGGGTACGCAGCTCATGTGAGACGTCGGAGGTGAAGCGGCGCTGCAACCGGGACATCTCCTCCAGCCGCAGGATCTGCCGTTGCAGGTTGGTGGCCATCTGGTTGAACGACGCGGCGAGCAGGGCCAGGTCGTCCTCGCCGTTGACCACCATCCGCTGGTCGAGCAGGCCCGCGGAGAGCCGCTGGGCGGTCCGCGCGGCGACCCGGACCGGGTTGACCACCAGCCGGGTCACCAACGCCGCGAGCAACCCGAGCAGGATCACCAGCGCGACTCCGGTGGCCACGACCGTGGCTCGGGCGTCGGCGGCGGTCACGTCCTGCCGGCCCAGCGGCACCAGGTAGTAGAGCTCGATCTGGCCGAAGCTGGTGGGCACCGGCGAGCCGTAGACCAGGTATTTGGTGGTCTCGCCGGTGAGTCGCCCGGTGCGGATCTGGCTGGCCACCTTGCCGTCGGCGATCGCGGCGCGCAGCTCGGGGCTGATCAGCGACTGGACGTTGGCAGACGGGGAGGTGCGGGTCTGGATGTCGTTGGGGTAGTCGTCGGCGGTGATCGCCACCACCACCCCGCTGGTCTGCTGGGGGTCGCCGCCGGCCAGGTAGTTGACAGTGCCGTCGATGGTCTCCTGGAGTTGCGCCTCCTGCGGCTGCCGGTAGAAGGAGACCTGCTTGGCCGCGTAGCTGGCACCGCTGGTCACCCGCTGTCGGACATCGCTGCGAGCGCTGTCGAGCAGGATGGTGGTGATCTTGTCAGCGATCAGGAACGCGAACCCGCCGACCAGCAGGCTGGACGCGACCAGCGTGATGGTCACGACCCGGACCTGGAGCGAGCGGCGCCAGGTCTGATGGGCCCGACCCACCGCACGAGCGACCCGACCGCTCACCGCACGCCAGAGCTCCCCGCCGGCGCTGGGCCGGCGGGCAGCCGTACTCGGGGAGGGTGGGGGCGGCGAGGTCGACACAGTGCGACCAGGCTATCCGGTCCCTGCCTTGTAGCCCACGCCCCGCACGGTGAGGATGATTTCCGGTCGCTCCGGGTCCGGCTCGATCTTGGCCCGCAACCGCTGGACGTGCACGTTGACCAGGCGGGTGTCGGCCGCGTGCCGGTAGCCCCAGACCTGCTCGAGCAGCACCTCGCGGGTGAAGACCTGACGTGGCTTGCGGGCGAGCGCGACCAGCAGGTCGAACTCCAGCGGAGTCAGCTTCACCTCCTCGTCGTTGCGGCTCACCGTGTGCGCCGGAACGTCGATGGTGATCTGGTTGTCCGGCGGCCCGATGGTGAGCATCTCCGGGGCCACGTCCTCGCCTCGGCGCAGTCGGGCCCGCATCCGGGCCACCAGCTCCTTGGGCTTGAACGGCTTGACCACGTAGTCGTCGGCGCCGGACTCCAGGCCGAGCACGACGTCCACGGTGTCGCTCTTGGCGGTCAGCATGACGATGGGCACGCCGGACTCCGCCCGGATGGACCGCGCGACGTCTATACCGCTCATACCGGGAAGCATCAGGTCAAGCAGCACGATATCGGGACGACTGTCGCGAAAGGCGGCCAACGCCCGCTCTCCGTCCGCCACGAACGAGGGCAGGAAACCCTCACTGCGCAGCACGATGCCGAGCATCTCGGCGAGCGCGGGGTCATCGTCGACCACCAGTACGCGGGCTCTCATGGGATTAATATTGCATCCTCATTCAGTTCGGTGGGACCGGCGTCCGCCGGTAACGTTCCGCGCCGCCATGAAACCGGTGATCGCGGTCCGTGGCGGCGGCGCCACGGCTACGGTGCCTGGCGCGCGAACGGGCCATCGCCAGGCTGCGACCATGATCCCCCTTTGGCGCCGCCTGGCGCTACCGCAGGCTGGGCCGATCCGGTTGTCGCCATCCGGACGACGGTCAGCCGAACAGCCCACGCCCCCAGTGATCCCCGCCGTCGCGTACCCCCGGAGGGCAGGCGAACACCCCGCTGGAGACGTGTCGCAGGTATTCGTTCATCACGTCGTGCCGAGCCAACTGGGTCTGGATCGGCACGAACTGACGGCGCGGGTCGCGCTGGTAGGCGATGAAGAAGAGGCCCGCGTCGAGTCGGCCGAGGCCGTCCGAGCCGTCGACGAAGTTGTAACCCCGGCGCAGCAGCTGAGCGCCGCCGTTCCGACTCGGATGAGCCAACGTGACATGGGCGTGTTCGGCGATCACCGGCTTCCCGTCCGCGCCCCGGGCGGCGAAGTCGGGCTCGTCGAACTCGCCGCTGCGACCCAGCGGCGCGCCGCTGCCCTTGGTCCGGCCGACGATCTCCTCCTGCTCAGCGAGGGAGGTCCGGTCCCAGGTCTCCACGAGCATCCGGATCTTGCGGGTCACCAGGTACGAGCCTCCGGCCATCCAGTCCGGCCCGTCGCCCGGCTGCACCCACAACTGGTCGCGCAGCAGGTCGGTGTCCTCGGCCTTGAGGTTGGCCGTGCCGTCCTTGAACCCGAAGAGGTTGCGCGCGGTGGCCTGCTCACGGGAGGTCGACGAGGTGCGGCCGAAGCCCAACTGCGACCAACGGACGCTCACCACACCCATGCCGAGCCGGGCCAGGTTGCGGATCGCGTGCACCGCCACCTGCGGGTCGTTGGCACAGGCCTGGACGCAGAGGTCGCCGCCGGAGAGCTGCGGCTGCAACGCGTCGCCGGGGAACTTCGGCAGCTCGGCGAGGGCTGCGGGCCGACGGTCGGCGAGGCCGAAGCGGTCCCGCCCGTCGGCGTCGCGGAACAGCGTCGGCCCGAAACCAATGGTGAGGGTGAGCTGTGAGGGAGGCAGGCCGAGTGCTTCACCGGTGTCGTCCGGTGGGGCCTCCGGCATCCCGCCGACCGCACCCAGCACCCCGGCGTCGCGCCCCGCCGTCATCCGGGCGGCGGCGGCCGTCCACTCCTCAAGCAGTTCGACGAGTCGGGCCCGGTCCTTGGTGATCACGTCGAAGGCCACGAAGTGCAGCCGGTCCTGCGCCGGGGTGACGATGCCGGCCTGGTGCTCGCCGTGGAACGGCACCGCCCCGGCCGGGTGGTCGCTCGCCGCGGCCGGGCCGTGGGAGCCGTTCAGCAGCGCCCCCGCACCGGCCGCCACTCCGGCGACCCCCGCCACCCCTGCGCCGGCCAGGGTGATCGCCCGGCGCCGGGTGAACCTGCTCCCGCTCATCGACTCGACTCTTTCTGCCAGGTGGTCACTTGGCGACGGCCGCGGCGACCTTGCTGATCGGCTCGGCGAGCGCGTTGATCCCGTCGGAGAGCTCCTTGAGCTCGGCCTTGCTCAGCGCGGTGTGCAGCTTCCACCCGTCGCCGACGCGGTGCTTGCCGAGCAACCCCTCGACGTTGGTGAACTCGGTGTCCAGCTGGGTGACCAGCTCCGGCGAGCGCTGCTGCAACGCGGGCCGCAGGGCGGACACGGCGGCCTTGGAACCTTCGAGGTTGGCGGCGAAGTCCCACAGGTCGGTGTGCGAGTAGCGGTCCTCCTCGCCGGTGATCTTGCCGCTGGCCACCTCGTCGAGCAGTTCCTTGGCACCGTTGGCGAGCTGGAGCGGGGAGAGCTTCTCGGCGTTCGCCTTGGCCACGATCTCCTTGACGTCGACCAGCAGCCGGTCGGCGATGGGACCGTCCTTGCTGATGTCACCGGACTGCCAGAGGTCCTTCTCGATCCGGTGGAAGCCGGTGAACTCCATCCCCTCCTCGATGACCTCCTCGCGGCCGTCGATCTTGGGGTCGAGGTCGCCGAAGATCTCGGCGACCGGCTCGATCCGCTCCCAGTAGGTGCGGGCGACCGGGTAGAGCGCCTTGGACTTCGCCACATCGCCGGCCTTGACCGCGGCGACGAACTCCTCGGTCTTGTCCAACAGCGCGGTGGTCTGGCTCTTGACGTAGCGCTGGTAGTTGTCGGTGGCGTCACCCAGCGCGGCGTCGGCGGTGAGCGGCTGCGCCGACCCGCTGACCTTGAGCGCGCCCCGGATGCCCTTGCCACTCATCCCCGGCTTGCAGGCCGTCTGGTACGTGCCGGCCGGCAACTCCACGTGCAGCTCGCGGCTCAACCCAGGGGCGATGTTCTCCACCTCGCCCATCACCCGGTCGCCGTCGGCGTACACGTAGAACTCGGTCACCTTCGCGCCCGAATTGGTGATCTTGAAGGTGGCGGTGCCGGCGCCCAGGTCGGTCGAGCCGACCTCACAGGAGGTGTCGCTGGCCTTGACCACGATCGGTCCGCCGGACGCGGCCGAGTCACCCTTGTCGGAGTCGGAGCAGGCGGCCACACCGGCCGTCGCCAGCACACCGGCGGCGGCCAGCGCAAAGAACTGGGTGGTACGCATCTGAGCTGTCTCTCCTCGTGGGTCAGGCACGCTGCGGCGTGGACGCCGGCTCGGCCTCGGCGCCGGTGTCGGCCCCGCGCTCGGTGACGGTGGTGGTGGTAGCGGTGGGTGCCGGCTTACGCCGGGCCGGTCGCAGGAAGAGCAGGAGCACCGGTACGGCGTACGCGACCCAGGCGATCGTCTCCAGCACCGTGGGCGCGGGAGTCACGTTGAACATGCCGGCGAGCAGGGCCGCGTACCAGGTGCTCGGGTCGAGCGTGCCGGTGATGTCGAACGCCAGGTCGTTCAGTCCGGGCAGGACACCGGCCTCCTGGAAGTCGTGCACGCCGTACTTGAGGATGCCGGCGGCGACCAGGATCAGCAGCGCGCCGGTCCAGGTGAAGAACTTGCTGAGGTTGATCCGCAGGGCGCTGGCGTAGAGCAGCACGCCGAGGACCACTGCGGTGACGATGCCGCCGATCAACGCGAGCAGCGGGCCGCTGTCGCCGGCAGCTCCCTGGGCGGCCGAGTAGAAGATCAGCGCGGTCTCCAGGCCCTCGCGGATCACCGCGAGGAAGGCCATGCCGGCGACGGCGAGGGACCCGACGGCCAGCGCCTCGGTGAGTTTGCCCCGCAGTTCGCCGGCGATGGTCCGGGCGGCCCGGCGCATCCAGAAGATCATCCAGGTCACGAAGACCACGGCGGCGACCGAGGTGATCGCCTCGAACAACTCACGATCCTCGGATCGGGCCAGCAGCGAGGTCGACGTGTACTCGATCAGCCAGCCGAAGAGCACCGAGAGCGCCACGGCCAGGCCGACGCCCGCCCAGACCTGCGGCAGCCGGTCCCGGCGCTGCGACTTCACCAGGAAGGCGACCAGGATGCTGACCACCAGGGTGGCTTCCAGCCCTTCCCGCAGACCGATCAGGTAGGTGGCGAACATCCGAGCTCCGAGTAGGTTAGGCACGCCTTGGCTGACTTAGGGCAGGCATACCTTCCTCCCTGCTCAGGGCCCTCGTCAAGTTGTTCACGACAAGCTCACCCTGTCTGCGGCGAACCCACTGTGCGAAGATCGGCGCCGTGAGGGGATTCCTGCCGTGGTTGACGGTGCTGGCCGTGGTGCTGCTGCTCAGCGCACTACGCCTGAAGGCGCTGGCCACCCTCGTTTCGCTCGGCTGGCTGGCCTGGTGCATCTGGACCTGGTTCCGCCCCACCCGCCGCACCTAACCCGCCCCGCCGCGCGCCACCCCACCGCCCCCGCGATCTTGCACTTTCTGCGGCGGCATATCGCGCCAAAGCCGCAAATCTCCAACCGAAACTGCAAGATCGCGGAAGTGACGGGGGCGCAGCGGGGACGGCCGTGGGGACGACGAACCGGGCCGGCTGCGAACAGCCGACCCGGTTCAGAGACGTCGATCAGTAGCGGTAGTGATCCGGCTTGAACGGCCCCTCAGTGGAGACGCCGAGGTAGGCGGCCTGCTCCTTGGTCAGCGTGCTCAGCTTGGCGCCGAGCGCGCCGAGGTGCAGCCGGGCCACCTTCTCGTCCAGGTGCTTGGGCAGCACGTAGACGCCGATCGGGTACTCCTCGGTCTTGGTGAAGAGCTCGATCTGGGCGATCGTCTGGTTGGCGAACGAGTTCGACATGACGAAGCTCGGGTGCCCGGTCGCGTTGCCCAGGTTCAGCAGGCGGCCCTCGGAGAGCACGATGATGGCGTGCCCGTCGGCGAAGCGCCACAGGTCGACCTGCGGCTTGATGTTGATCCGCTCGACGTCGGACCGCTTGGCCAGCCCGGCCATGTCGATCTCGTTGTCGAAGTGGCCGATGTTGCCGACGATGGCCTGGTGCTTCATCCGGGCCATGTGCTCGTTGGTGATGACGTCGAAGCAGCCGGTGGCGGTGATGAAGATGTCGGCCTGCTCGACCACGTCGTCGAGGGTGGCGACCTGGTAGCCGTCCATCGCCGCCTGCAACGCGCAGATCGGGTCCACCTCGGTCACCACGACCCGGGCGCCCTGGCCGCGCAGCGACTCGGCGCAGCCCTTGCCCACGTCGCCGTAGCCCATGACGACCGCCATCTTGCCGCCGATCAGCACGTCGGTGGCGCGGTTGATGCCGTCGATGAGCGAGTGCCGGCAGCCGTACTTGTTGTCGAACTTGCTCTTGGTGACCGAGTCGTTGACGTTGATGGCCGGGAAGAGCAGGGTGCCGGCCCGGTGCATCTCATAGAGCCGGTGCACGCCGGTGGTGGTCTCCTCGGTCACGCCCTTGATGCCGGCGGAGATCCGGGTCCAGCGCTGGCCGTCCTCGCCGAGCGAGCGGTGAAGCAACTCGAGGATGACCGCGTACTCCTCGGAGTCGGCGGACTCGACCGGCGGGACCGCCCCGGCCCGCTCGAACTCGGCACCCTTGTGTACGAGCAGGGTGGCGTCGCCGCCGTCGTCGAGGATCATGTTGGGGCCCTGCCCGTCCGGCCAGGCGAGCACCTGCTCGGTGCACCACCAGTACTCCGGCAGGGTCTCGCCCTTCCAGGCGTACACCGGAACCCCGGCCGGAGCCTCGGGGGTGCCGTCCGGGCCGACGACGATCGCCGCGGCGGCGTGGTCCTGGGTGGAGAAGATGTTGCAGGACGCCCAGCGCACCTGCGCGCCGAGCGCGACCAACGTCTCGATCAGGACGGCGGTCTGGATGGTCATGTGCAGGGAGCCGGTGATCCGCGCGCCGGCGAGCGGCTGCGCCTCGGCGAACTCGCGGCGGATCGCCATCAGGCCGGGCATCTCGTGCTCGGCGAGCTGGATTTCCTTACGCCCGAACTCGGCGAGCGACAGATCCGCCACCTTGAAGTCGCCGTCGGCGAGCGTGCTCGGCCGGGCCTCGGACGGCGTGCCGCTAGCGGACGCCGGGAGGGTGCTGGTCATGAAAGCTCCTGTCGAACGATGTCTGCGCCGACCCTCCACCTTACGCGCGTCGGCGACTGGCGTCAGGCACGGTCCGCGGACAGCGCACGGGGCGGTCGGTGGTGAACGGACCTTCCCGCCCACGTCCCGCCCGCCCCGCGCATCCCCCCGGTTTGGTTCCCCCGCACGTTCTCGGACCGTCGTCGCGATAACGCTGCGTACTCATAGAGTCACACTCAGGCAAGGCGACGTCAAGCTATTCCGGGAAAGTCGGACTTGTGTCTTTCGGCCGAGCTGGCGTCAGCGCAGCCCGGACGTCGCCACGTACGCCACACCGGCGCCGTCGATCCGCAGCGGCGCTTCCAACGCCGTACCGATCGCCGCCTCGCCGGAGGCCAGCGTCAGCGCGCCGGCACCGTCGTCCACGGTGATCGAACCGCCGGCGCAGAGCACCACCCTGGGTCCGGGCAGCGGCAGCGTCACCGAGGGCACCGCCGCGTCGACCCGCACCCGGTGCAGCGCGAAATCGTCCACCGGCACAGGCCACCAGTCCACGCCCGGACCGACCGGCTGCGCGACGCGCACCGGATCGTCGAGCACCTCGAAGCGCAGCACCCGCAGCAACTCGTCGACGTCCACCCGCTTCGGGGTCAGGCCGCCGCGTAGCACGTTGTCGCTGGCCGCCATGATCTCCACGCCGCAGCCGCTCAGGTAGGCGTGCAGGTTGCCGGCGGGCATCCAGATCGCCTCCCCCGCCTCCAGCCGCAGGTGGTGCAACAGCAGCGCGACCAGCGCACCCGGATCCCCCGGGTACGCCCTGGCCAACCGGCGGGTCAGCTCCGCGTCCGGGCCGTCGGCCGGCGCTGCCACCACAGCGGCCAGCAGGTCGTGACGCGTAGCGACCGGCCAGCCGAGCAGCGTCCGCACCGCCGTCCGCAACCCCGCCGGCCCGGCCCGCAACGCGGCCACCACCGGCGCCAACGCCGGTACGCCGAACGCGGCGAGCGCCTCGGCCGACTCCGCCGGATCCCGGAAACCGCAGAGCGCCTCGAACGGGGTGAGCGCGACCAGCAATTCCGGCTTGTGGTGCGGGTCGGAGTAGTTTCGCTGCCCCTCGGGGCGCCCCGCCTCCGCCGCGTAGCCGGCCTGCGCCTGTTCGGCGTCCGGGTGGGCCTGCAAGCTCAGCGGAGCGTCGGCGGCAAGCACCTTGAGCAGGAACGGCAGCCGACTGCCGAACCGCTCGGACACCCGCTGCCCGAGCCACTGCCCTGGTTCGTCCCGCACCAGGTCACACAGGCTCACCTGCAGACCGGCACGATCCACGTGGGCCGGAGCGCCCGGGTGGGCCCCCAGCCACAGCTCCGCCTCCGGGCCCGCGCTCGGCACCGATCGCCCCTGCAGGAGGGCGATGGCCGAACGCGAGCCCCAGGCGTAGTCCCGGATCGGCCCGTACAGTGGCTCCACCCGTCAGCCCCCGGGCCGCCCGGCCGGCTCGCCCGACGTGTCCTGCGGCGCGGCGGTGTCCGCCGCGGCACCGGTGCCGGCCGCGGCGGCAGCGGCGCTGTAGACGTCCGGCTCCAGATAGATCACCCGGGCGATCGGCACCGCGGCGCGGATCCGCGCCTCGACGGCGTTGATGCCACGGGCCAGGTCGTGGGCGCTCTCCCACTCCGGAACGGCGATCTTGGCGGCCACCATCAGCTCTTCCGGGCCCAGGTAGAGCGTCTTCATGTGGATGATCCGCTCCACCTCGGGGCCGTCGGTGACGGCCCGCTCGATGGCCGCCAGCTCGGACGCCTCGGCGCCCTCACCGAGCAGCAGGCTCTTCGTCTCGATGGCCAGCACGACGGCGATGACGACCAGCAGGATGCCGATCATCGCGGTGCCGGCGGCGTCCCACTCGCCGTTGCCGGTGATCAGCGTCATGGTGACGCCGAACAGGGCGAACACCAGACCAACCAGCGCGCCGAAGTCCTCCAGGAGCACCACCGGCAGCTCCGGGGCCTTGGCCCGGCGGATGAAACGCACCCAGGACTGGTTGCCCCGGATGTGGTTGGACTCCTTGATGGCGGTCCGGAAGGAGAACGACTCCATGATGATCGCCGACACCAGCACGACCACCGGCAACCAGTGCCAGGACTCGATGCCGCCCTTGTGATGCCACTTGTGGTACGCCTCGTAGAGCGCGAACAGACCACCGATGCTGAACAGCACGATGGACACGATGAACGCGTAGATGTAGCGCTCCCGGCCGTACCCGAACGGGTGTTCCGGGGTGGCCGCGCGCTTCGCCCGCTTGCCACCGAGCAGCAGGAGGCCCTGGTTACCGGAGTCGGCGACCGAGTGAACCGCCTCGGCCAGCATCGACGACGAGCCGGAGAGAAGGAACGCGATGAACTTGGTGACGGCGATGCCGATGTTGGCCAGCAGGGCGGCGACAATCGCCTTCGTCCCACCGTTGGCGCTCATGCCACCGCTCCGCTTCGCCGCACGAAGCCGACCGGTCCGCGCATGGCGCGCCGCCCCCTACGTTCGTTCACTGGTTCGACAGCTCCTTCATCTCGGTGATGGCCGGGACGGCCATCGGGTCCAACCCGTGTGCCAGAGCAAGGTAGATCGAGGCGAAATCCGGAACGGCGATCAGTGACGCCAGCCGCTCCAGGGCGGAGCCGCCCTCGGCGGTCACCACGTCGCACCGCACGCCACGGCGCTCCGCGAGGGTCTGCACCGCGTCCGCACGGCGCTCCTCGACGGCGAGCGGCTCATCGGTGTCGTCCTCGGCGTTGAGCCCGCCGTCGCGCAGCAGCACCAGCCGCAGCCGGGTGCCCTCGCCGTCGTCCTCGGCCGGGTCGGCGAAGATGTCCCGCTCCCCCTCGGCCAGGCCGCCGAAGACGCCGTCGAGCAGCCCGACCCGACCCCGCCCGGCCTCACCCAGCGCTCCGGTGACCACCGGGTAGCGGGCGTTGGCCGACAGGGTGTCACCGAACCGGCGTGCCGCCACTGTGGCCAGCGGGGACGAACCCCAGACGATGGGGATCGAGCCGGCCAGGCCCAGCGCCAGTGACTTCGCCGGGTTGACGAAGGACTCGGCGGCGGACCGGCAGCGGTCGGCGTCCGCGTCGAGCCGGGCCGCGGTCTCCGCCAGGTCCGCCTCGTTGACCTTCACCAGCCCGAGGGAACGGGCGGCGAGCAGGACCGGCACTGTGAGCGCCCAGAGGCTGGCCCGGGCCGGCGCACGCCGGGGCACCGGGATGAACGGCGCCCGGGCCTGCTCGGCGATCGACTGCAACTGCGAGTCCGGGGCACCCACTGCGACGAGTCGGGCACCACGGCGGTGGGCCGCCTCGGCGGCGCCGAGCGCCTCCGGGCTACGTCCGGACGCGCTCACCGCGATCACCACGTCGGCTGCGCCCACCCAACCGGGTACGCCAGCGGAGCGGTGCCCGATGATCGGTACCGGGCAGCGTGGCCCGGCGACAGTGGCCAGCACGTCCCCGGTACGCCCGGCGGTGCCGATGCCGGCGATCACGACGGCTCGGGGCCGCCCGTCGTCGGCGAGCACCGCGAGGTTCGCCTCGGCTGCCAGCGCCGCGCTCTCGCGAACCTGCGCACCGGCCGACGCCGTGTGCCGGAGCATGCCGCCCGGGTCGGCCTCGGCCAACGCCTGCGGGTTGTCGAGCAGGGCCTCGTCGGCGTCACGGCGCCCGCTGACCCCGGCCGTACCGTCGATCATGAGGACTGCCCGGGGCCGCCGCGCGCCTCGTCGAGCAGCAGCACCGGCACGTCGTCGCGGACCTCGAAGATCCGGCCGCACTCCGTACAGGTCAACGTCTGCGCCTCGGCGTCATAGGTGAGCGGGGCGTGGTGCGTGTCCGGACAGGCAAGGATCTCGAGCAACTGCGGATCCAGGGCCATGGCGCGGCTCCTTCCACGTGTACGGCTTGACCGGCGGCGGTGCCGACCGGCGCAGGCGATCTTATCGGCGAACGCGGTCGAGCACGTCGTCCCGGAGCGAGACCATCCGATCCCGGGTGGGCGCCTCGACGTTGAGTCGCAGCAGCGGCTCGGTGTTGGAGGCGCGCAGGTTGAACCAGGCGCCGTCAAGGAAACGCAGGGTGAGCCCGTCCATCTCGTCGGCCACCGCGTCGGGGTACGCGGCACGCACCTCGGCCACCGCCGCCGCCTGGTCGGCCACCGTCGAGTTGATCTCGCCGGAGGCGACATAGCGCTCGTACTCACCGGCGAACACGGACAGCGGCAGCGACTGCTCGCCCAGCGCGGCCAACGTGTGCATCGCCGCGAGCATCCCGGTGTCGGCGAACCAGAAGTCCCGGAAGTAGTAGTGCGCGGAGTGCTCGCCGCCGAAGACGGCGTTGGTGCGGGCCATCTCCGCCTTGATGAAGGAGTGCCCCACCCGGGCGACGACCGGCTGCCCACCGTGCTCCCGGATGATCTCCGGGACGGCGCTGGAGGTGATCAGGCCGTGGATCACCGTGGAACCCGGGTGCTTGGCCAACTCACGGGCGGCGACGAGCGCGGTGATCGCCGACGGTGAGACCGGTTCGCCGCGCTCGTCCACCACGAAGCACCTGTCGGCGTCACCGTCGAAGGCCAACCCGATGTCGGCCCCGTGCTCGACCACAGCGCGCTGGAGGTCGACCAGGTTCGCCGGGTCGAGTGGGTTGGCCTCGTGGTTGGGGAAGCTGCCGTCCAACTCGAAGTAGAGCGGCACGATCTCCAGCGGCAGCGGCGACAGGGCCGCGTCGCCCAGCACTGTCGGAACGGTGAAGCCACCCATGCCGTTGCCGGCGTCGACGACCACCTTCAACGGCCGGATGCCCGAGAGGTCGACCAGCTTGCGCAGGTAGCCGGCGTAGTCGGGGAGCAGGTCGCGCCGCTCGGCGGGCCGGGTCGGCGCTCCGGCGGGACGAGCGTCGCCCGAGTCCAGGAGGGCCTGGGCCCGCTCCCGGATCTCGGCCAGGCCGCTCTCCTGGCCGATCGGGCGCGCGCCGGAGCGGCACATCTTGATGCCGTTGTACTGCGCGGGGTTGTGGCTGGCGGTGAACATCGCGCCGGGCAGGTCGAGTGAGCCGGACGCGTAGTAGAGCAGGTCGGTGGAGGCGAGGCCGATCTCGATCACCGACCGGCCCTCGGCGCGTACACCGGCGGCGAACGCGGCGGCCAGGCCGGGCGAGGTGGCCCGCATGTCGTACCCGACGACGACGGCGTCACCCGGCTCTTCGGTGGAGTTGAGCAGTTGGGTGAAGGCGGCGCCCAGTGCCTCGGCGGCCCGTTCGTCCCACTGGTCCGGCACCGTCCCACGGACGTCGTACGCCTTCACAATCTGGGACAGATCAGACACGTGTTCCACTCCTTGGCCGCAGGTTAGACACCGATCCTGAGCCTAACGGAGGGCCGGGCCGTACTCCGCTCAGCCGGGGAGGCGGGGAATGAACACGGTGTGGCCGTCACCGTCGGTGGGCGGGTCACCGGGCTTCGGTTGAACCTCGGGCCGATCCGGCATCGGCTGGGTGGCCTCCGGGGCGGGGGTGTCCGGCCGGGCACCGTAAACCCCGCCGACGGCGGGACGCGGTGACGGCACCGCACCACCCCACGCGGCGGCTGGCGGCTGCTGGCCGTACACCTGACCGGGGCGACCGGGCGCGGGCGGCAACCCACCCCCGGCGCGGTAGGTGGTGCCGCCGGGGTTGCCCGGCAGGGGGCCGGGCGCATCGTCGGACGGCTTCCGGTCCTGCCGCGAGCGACGGAACAGCAGCACGATGAGCAGCAGACCGACCGCCACCAGCACGATGCCGAAGTACATCACCGGTGACGCTCCGGACGACTCGGCGGCGGTCGCCGTGGTGCTCGGCGCCGCAGAGACGCCGCCCTGCGCCAGCGGGTTCGCCGCCTCGTCGACGGTCACGACCTCGGTCGGGCTCGGAGTTGGCGACGGCGTCTTCGACCGCGACGGAGTCGGCGACGGAGTGACCCGCGCTCCGGTCAGCCGCGCCGCGTCGGTGGCGTGACCCAGCGTCTGGCCGGCGGCGCTGATACCGGCGCCGGTGACCACGAGACGGCCGCCCGGCGCACCCGCCGCGAACGCCACCCGGTAGCGCACCGTGATTCCCTTGCCCTTGCACAGCGTCGGCTTCGAGGGTGACGTCTGCGCTGTCGACACGGTGCCGGCGCCGCCGCTGACGGCCACCGGGAACCAGCGTCCGCCCGCGTTGACCTCGACCGCCACCTGGTTCGGCTGGAGACCCTCCAGGCGGAAACCCAGCGCGGTACGCAGCAGGACGCACCCGTCGGTGCGCTTGCGCACCGCGACGTTCACCCCCTGCGCGGAACCACCGGCGGCGAAGCTGCTGGCCGCGCCCACCCGGACCGAGTCCTGATCGGCCAGCGCCGGTGACGCACCGAGCATCACCAGGCCGCCCGCAAGACCGCAGACCGCCGCGAGCCGTGCCACGCGTCGACGCACTGTCATGATTACCTCGCCGTTCTCCCCGGATGGGGTCCGCGGTCAGGCTACTACCGGCCCACCTGTCCCACCGGACAGTGAGCGCCCCGCATGTGTGCGGCGTTACGGTTTACGGCTCCTCCCGCCGACCTGCTGGCAGCCGGGCTGACCAGCCAATCAGCGGGCCTGCTCCGCCTCGGCGAGTGCGTCACGGCACAGCCGGTCGGCGGTGCGGGTGGTCTCCGGCAGCCGGTAGCGCGGAGTCAACGCGAGCACCTGCGCCGTCGCGTTCTCCAGGCTCATCCGATGGCCGACGCTCACGAAGACCGGCTTCACCCCGTCGCGGGTCCGCAGCACCCGACCGACCACCTCGCCACCGTCGCGCAACGACGACCAGGAACCCCGCTCGGCGGACGGCGGATCCCACACCCCCACCAGTGGCGTCTTCGCCACCCCGATCGCGGGCAACCCGGTGACCACCCCCAGATGGCAGGCGAGCCCGAAGCGGCGCGGATGGGCCAGCCCGTGCCCGTCGCAGACCAGCAGGTCAGGGATGGTGGTCAGCCGGTCGAGCGCAGCGAGCAACGCGGGCAACTCACGGAAGGCGAACAACCCCGGCACATAGTCGAACGCGGGTCGCCCCACACCGACAGCGGAGTCCACCACCGCCAGGGTCCGGGCGTCCACCACCGTCACTGCCGCCGCCAGCAAATCACCACCCTCGGCGTACGCGACGTCCAGGCCGGCCACCGTCGCGGGCGCGCTCGGCCCCGGCCCGACCAGGTCCACCAACGGCCGCAACTCCTCCTGTACGGCCACCGCCTCGGCAACACTGCCCGGCCCTGCTGTCCCAGTGCCCGCCGCGCCGCTCATGCCCGCCGCGCCGCCCCTGCCCGCCGCGCCGCCCCTGCCCGCCGCGCGCGATGATCCACTCGGCTTCACGGAAGTCGGGCTATCCCAGGGCTCTGAATGCCCCGACTTCAATGAACCGGAGTCGATCACTCTCGGCCCGACGCGCCGACGCCACCCCCGGCGGCCCTACCGTCCGGGCCGCCCCGGGCGGGGTCACCGTCGGCCCGACCCCTGATCGCACCCAGGCCGAGCGCGAAGGCAGTACCGAAGGCGACACTGAAGGCGACGCCACCCTTCGCACCGAAGACGGGAATGCCGATCGCCAGACCGATCAGGATGCCGACCGGCCAGGCCCAGACGGCGGACCTGACGCTCTGCGTACCGAATCTCGCCATGCGTCGATCTTATTCGGCCCCGCCACCGACTCGTCCCTCCGTCCGTCCATCCACGAAGGATGCCTACTGCACTCTCGCTATATCGGGGTCCGCGCCAGGATCACCGGCCGCGCGAAGCTGCTCCTCGAACATGACGAACGTCCGCTGTCGAATCCCACGAATGAGCGCCTGCTCCTTCGGCGTCAGGTGGCGATCTTCGGCCTTCGCCACGTCCCTGACCGCCTGCACCGTCTCGTAGAGAGCGAAGATCGGGCCTTCGCCCTCGAGATAGTGAGCCCGAAAGCGCTCCACCTCCTGCACGAAGTCCTCAGGAGAACGTCGGAAGATCTCGCCCCCAACACCGAGGGTGATCTCCATGAAAATATCGTTCTTCTCGTGCCAGCCGCCTGTATCGATGGACACACGCCAGACCCTGGCACCTCCATCCAGGGTTTCCACGATCTTGACCGGGGACTGGTAATAGAGGTAATAGGAGGGAAGCAATAGACCCTCGGCCATCAGGCATTCCCCTCGAAAGTTGACTGCAAAGCCTGCCAGAAGAGCTGCTGCTCGCGCCGGCGGATGCCCGCCGTGATCGCTCGTTCGCTCGCTGTCAAGGCTCGACCATCCGCCTCGGCGAGGGCCTCCACGTCACGGCGCACCTCATAGAGCACATGCTCCCAAACCGCGACCGCATCCAAGGCGGCCAGGTGCAGCCGGAACTCTGCCAGATGACCATTCCTCATCTGCAGCACGAGTTGCACGTCTCGGTAGCCGCTGTCCCTAGGCGAGAGGAAGCGATCGTCACATCCCACGATCACGACGTCAGGGTGGTCGCGTATCCGCCCGAGTGCCGCGTAGAGATTGTCGAGGTTGCGGAACTCGACCTTCGCGGCGGCCAGGTCGAGCAGCTTGGACGCATCGCCCTGGTGTTTGGTCACCTTGTCCTCGGCTCGACGGCGGTCCTTAGGCTGCTCACGCCAGCCGGGCTCACCAACCCGACGATCACCGACAAGGGCCAGGGACGTCGCCAACTGATTCAGCTCCGCCTGGGCAACAGCTGCCGCTGCGTAGAGATCGTCGAGGTAATGCTGCCGATAGGAGGGGTCAGACTGGCGACGCTTCTCGAATCCCGGTTGGGTCGGTAGATCATCCGGAATCCGAACACTCGCGCTGATCCGCCGCTGGTCGTCAGTGAGTGGCGTTGGCTGTGGTTGATCCACATCGTTACCGTTTCCGGTTGTCTGTCCCAACACCCCGAGCCCCGCTGCCTCCTGCTGGGCGACGTCGTCCAGCACCTCGGCGAGGACGTCGATGGCCTGTTGTTGGCTGGCCAGGTGATACAGGGTCAGCGGACGGGCCGTCAGCGACTTCGCGAGTTCGGGCGTGGACTGGATCAGACGCGCCAGGTCCGGATGCTGCACCAACTGCCGCACCAGGTGCTCGGCCAGGTCCGGTTCGTTCGGGGGCGGCTCTCGCCGGGCGCTGTCGAGCATGTCCCGGACCCGGTCGTCGGCGAACAGTCGCACGAGATCCCGTGCCGACGCTTCGTCGAGGTCCGGCACCAGCCGGCGAAGGGTCGGCGGGTCGATCGCCGTCGCGAACTCAGTGGGAGTCACCCCCGCCGCGAAGACGTCGTCCACGCTGTTGGCCGACAGAACGGCGCGGGCAGGCCCGCCACCCGGCGTGGGCTGGTCGAGATTGCCGCTCGCTGGAACGTTGGCGTCGGGTGACCACGGAGCCGAGCCCGGGCCGTCAAGGAGCAGGTACATCCGGTTGATGTACGGGTCGCCGTGGCCGCCGTCGTCGTGCGTCGGCGGGTGGTCCGGCAGGTCGGGTCGTTCGCTGAACCGGCCCCGGGGGAGCCCGCCGAGCGGCATCGGTCGGCCGTCTCCGCTCAGCACCAGCGCGTCGATGCCGACCACGTCAGGGTAGAGAGGCCGGTCCCGGACCACGCCGTTCTGCGGGTCCACGTAGAGAACCGTGCCGTTCTGGTTGAGCGCCACCCAGGCGTGCGAACCGCCGTGCGCCCACTCGGTGACCAGGAACGAGTAACTGCCGTGGCCGCCCAGCAGCAGTTGGTCGTGCAGGTTGCGGTAGCCCCGGTCGGCGGCCTGCCGCGCCTGCCCCGGGTCGGTACGGTGACCGGACGTCGGGGCGAGAAGTTGTTGGAAGCGCCCGCCGGTCACGTCTTCCACCCGGCCGGGGCCGCCTGCCTCGCCACGGATGGGGCGCCGGATGTCACCGTCGAGGTAGCCGTCGAAGGTTCGTGGCGCCGACACGCGGGGGCGCCCGTGCACCCACGTCTCGAACAGCGACAGTGTGCAGTCCAGGCAGTTGATGCCCCGGGTGGCGTCGGCCGCAGGACCGCCGTCGTTGAGCAGCCCGAACCAGCCGCCCTGCCGGGGGTCGGCGGTGCGGACGACGGTGCCGTCTGGATCGCGGGGCATTTGTCGTTCGACGTCGACCTGGTGCAGGGCGAGCGGTGGCCGGAGTCCTCCGGGCTGCCCGTACGGCCGGGAGTCGTCGATCGGTGGCGGATCGTCGTCGCCGGTGAGCCTGGACGGACCGGCAGTCTCCACCGCGCCGAGCGCGAGTGCGCCCACGTCCCGGTTGGCGTGTTCGAAGGTGGCGCTGATGTCCACGACCGGCGGGGCCGTGGTGCCGGCCAGCACCGCGTCTGCCAGGTCACGCCATTCGGAGTACGCGCGAGCTTCCTCGTTCGCGGCGCGCTGCCAGCCGTCTGCCCACTGCCGGTTGCCGGCCTGGTGCAGTTGTCGGGCGTAGGTGGCGTACTCGACGGCTCGACGATCGAGTTCCACGGCTCGGGTGCGCAGTCGGGCGGCCTCGGCCTGCCGGCGGTTGTTCTCGAACGCGATCCGCAGCGATTCGTAGTGGTCCTGGTAGCGCCGCCGCTCGGCGGCTTCCGCCGCCGCGGCCCACTGCGCCGCGTACGCGTCGTTGGTTTCGGGCTCGCGCACCGACGGGGCACCGAACGCCGCCACGTCGACGGGGATCGACGCCCTTCCCCGGGCGGGATGGTCGGGCGCTCGCACCGGTGCGGGCGTCTCCCGGGGCGGGACATGCGACGGCACTGTGAACCGACCCACGACCGGTGGGGTGGAGGCGACCGGCAGCGGCCCGTTGGTGGTGGTCGGGACGCCGAAGGTGATCGGTGCCGCCGGGCCGGTGTTGATCGTTGGTGTGGAGGGGCCGGTCGCCGGAGACCAGGCGGTCGGTCCGTTGGTGGTGGGGTGCGGCGAGCTGCCGGGGTGGGCCGGCGGCGCACCGGTGGCGGCCGGCCCGCCACTCGATGCACCGGTGGCCGGCCCGCCGGTTGATTCGAGGGGACCGGTCACGGGCGCGGACGCCGACGAAAGCCTCGGATCAGCACCCACCGCAGGCCGACTCGGATCAGCCACGGCCGAGGTGGCCTGATCGGTAGCCGAAGCCGACGCGACCGGATCGACAGCCGACGACGACGCGACCGGGTTGGTGGTCATCGCCGAGTGCACGGGGTCGGCCGTGACCGGGTGGGGAACGCCAGCTCTGTCGCCGAACGACCCACCCGTCGACTGTGTCGCCTCGGAGGCGCCCACCGAACGGTTCACCACGTCCACGTCGGACACCGCAGCGAGCGGTATCGGTGACGAGGTGTGCACGTCGGGCGCGACCGGAGATGTCGGCCCGACTCCTCGTGACTGCTCGACAACCGGGGACGTCGCCGCAGCCAACTGGTTCGGCGGCGTGGTGGCGACGCCTTCCGTCGCCTCCACCGGATTGCCGGCTGCCGTGACCGGACCACCCGAAGCCTCACCATCGACAGCCCCCGCAGAACCGCCCCCCGCCGAGGTAGCAGTCGACGAGACCCCGAGCGAGGGAGGTGCTCCCGTCGAGGCCACATCCGCCACGACAGGCAGCACTGGCGGAAGGGAGGGGCCCGTGAACGATGCTCCGGCGAGGGCGTTGGCCTGCGCGTCGAGCCGGGCGCGTAGCGCGTGGTCGGTCTGCCCGGTCGCCGAGCCGGTGGCCCCGGACGCGGCGGCGCGCGCCACGTCCTCCATCGAGGTCAGGCCCTGACCGGTGGCCAGGCTCGCCGCGCTGTCGGCGAGCACCTCGCCGGTCATCTCCCGACCCAGGTGCTCGCCGACCTTCGCCGCTCGCCCGGTCGCGTGCCGGCCCAGGCCGGCCAGCGGCGCCACCGCCCCGCCGGCCAGCCCGCCCACCGCCGAGGCGCCGAGATCGGTCAGGTCCAGGCCGTGTGCCCGCCCGGTGGAGTTCTGGTACGCCTGGGTGGCCAGGGTGACCCCGGCCTCCTCGGTGGCCTCCTCCAGCCCTTCACGGGCGACCCGCTTGGCGAGCCCGCGTGCGCCACCTCGGGCGACCTCCTTGGCGGCCCGCTCGCCGGCCTCCTTGAACCCGTGCCTGAGTGACTTGCTGGCCAGTTGGCCCATCAGCCGCTTGAAGATCTGTTGAACCAGCAGTCGCGTCGCGGTGATCGCCGCGCCGGCGGCCGGGGTTGCCGCACCGGCGGTCAACACCGCCGCCACCGCCACCGTGAGAAGCTCGATGACCAGGATGCCCAGCTCGATCCAGACTTCCAGCTTGGCGCCCTCGATGTCGCAACCGCACTCCTCGACCAGTCGGCCCAGGTCGGCCGTGACCGCGAGCAGCACGGGCAGCGGGGCGTCGGCGCCTTCGGCGATCCCCCGCCAGGCCGCCTCGAACGCCGCGTCGACAGCCCCGACGCCGCCGTACCCGTTGTGCACCTCGACGGCGGCCGCGGCGGCGTCGGCGTGCGGCCCGGCGAGCACGGAGGCGACCGCGTACCACTGGTCGGCGACGTCCCAGACGGCCCGCTCGTTGCCCTCCGGCCACTGCACGCCGACCACCCAGTCGAGGGCCTCGTAGATCCAGCCGGGCACGTCCCACGGCGCGTAGTCCAGGGGGTGCGGGATGGGGCTCGGCAGCACGCTCATCGGGATCGTCGGCTGTCAGCGCCGGTCGGCGGCCCGGCCGACCCGGACGGCGTTGGCCCCGTCGGTCTGCACGCTCGCGTCGACCGCCTCGACCACGTCGCTGCCCAGCTCGGTGAGCCGGTGCCCGACGCCGGCCCAGGCTCGCAGCACTGTCTGCTCGAACCCGCTGTAGTTGCGCTCGAAGGCGGCGCCGATGTCGTCGCGACCCCAGGGCCGGGCACCGCTGGCGGCCTCGATCGCGCTGCCCTCCGCCGCCCGACGGGCCGTCACCGCCTCGCCGGCGAGCGCCAGGTCGGCACCGCCCCGGCGGGCCCGGGACGGATCAAGCCAGAGCTGCCCGTCGGTCATGGCTTCGCCTCACCTTTGCCGAGTACGGCGTCGGCCCGACCGAGCAGAGTGGCGTAATCGCCGGTCTTGAGGAAGTCCGTCGCCCCGGAGCCGGCCGGCATGCTCTCCGCGACGAGGTCGCGGGTGGCGTCTGCGGCGGCCGTCGCGGCGGTCCGGATCGTTTCGGTGACCTTTCGGCCGAGCGCGTCAGCGTCGCGGTCCCGGTAGACGGCCGGCGTCAGCGCGACCTCGATCAACTGGCCCTGCGCGCCCACTGTCGCCGTCACCTGCCCGTCGGCCGACCGGCGGGTCACGCGCAGCGCGGCGAGTCGCGTCTGGAGGGTGTCCAAACCGGATCTGAGCTGCTGGTATTGCCCATAAACGTCGTCGAATCGGGCCCGTAGCTCGCGATTGACGCCCCGATCTGCCTGTTCGTCCACCGCCGCCCTCCCGTCACCGTCGGTAGAGCGAAACAATACCGGCCGCCATCGATCCATGTAGTCCGGTAGTTTCGATGCGTGATCGACCGTCAACAGGCCGAGCAGCTCGCGGCCACCTGGGCCCGCCGTGACTCGCAGCGCCTCGGCCACGAGTGCACAGCGATGGTCGACGAGTTCGACCTGGGGTGGGTCATCACGTCCGTCGTGCCCACCGAGGTGCGCACGGTGCCGGGTGACCTGCCGACGACAGTCATCGACAAGCAGACCGGCACGGTCACCACCTGGCCCCGGGTGCCGAGCACCGTGGTGGCGGAGCTGTACCGGCGTAGCCAACCCACCGGGCCGACAGCTCCCCGCACTCTCGACCCGTCGAGCCTGCTGGTCCGGGAGATCCATCGGGGTGCCACCCCGAACACCGCCGCGCACCTGACCATCGACGGACGGATCTGGACGGCCCAGGGCACGAAGGCCGACGTGCCACTCAACCATCACCCGCTGGTCCGCGACTATCTCGACCAGCTGCCCCCCGGCGAGCTGGTTCGTGGCGGGGCGGCTCACGCCGAGCTGATAGTGGTCTCCGACGTCCTGCACGAGTACGACCACCGGCGCGCCGCCGAGGGCATCGCGCCGATGGGGCGGGCCGAGGCGGCGGCGCTGCTGGAGGGCGCGCGCTTCGAGATCTTCCGGATCCGCGAGCCGGGCGATCCCGCTGGTGGGCCCGCCGAGCGGCCCTGCGACTCGTGCATCGCCTTCCTGGTGCGGGCGAACGTCCTGCCGGAGTCCGCCCGCGCCTACACCGAGACCTGGACCGCGCCGAAGGTGCCGGACCCCGATCCTGGGCGGTTCCCCGCAGAGGTCGCGAACGCGCTGGTAGCGGCCGGTTGGCGGCCACACATCGGGGATCAGATCATGGCCGCCGCCGCCGTACGGGACGTCACCTCGGTGCCGGGGCGCAACAATCGGCACGAGGTCTTTCCGGCCGCCGTGGAGGCGCTCACCGCGTTCCCCAGCCTGGTGGGCGCGCGGCGGGGCCGGGGCGAGCAGGTGTGGATCTCCCGTTTCGACATCCGCCCGCACACCATCGCGCACACCGCAGACACCCTCGCGGACTTCGGCGCGGTGCTCGGCGTACGCCTCTTTCCGATCGGCACCGAGCAGCAGGACAGCATCCTGGCGGTGGACGAGCGCGGCCGGGTCTTCGCGCTCGACCAGGCCGGCGAGTGGTTCCTCGGCGACACCATCGACGCCGCGCTGACCACCCTGCTGCTCGGCCGCGCCCCCGCCCGGGTTCGCGACGACGGCACCTGGCAGGCCGACTAGCCCGGCAGTGTTGCCGGCCTAGAGCGCGAGGCCGGTGAGCACCATGACCCGGGGCTCGGTGTAGTCGTCCATCGCGCTGCGCAGCCCTTCCCGGCCGACGCCGCTGCCCTTCACCCCGCCGTAGGGCATCTGGTCGGCGCGGTACGACGGCACGTCACCGATGATCACCCCGCCCACCTCCAGCGCGCGGGCAGCGGCGAAGGCGACGTCCAGGCGCCGGGTGAAGACGCCGGCCTGCAAGCCGTACGCCGAGTCGTTCACCGCTGTGAACGCGGCCTGGTCGTCGGCGACCGGGGTGACCACCAGCACCGGCCCGAACACCTCCTCGGCCACTACCTTTGCGTTCGCCGGCACGCCGGTGAGGACGGTCGGGGGGTAGGTCGCGCCGTCGCGGAGGCCGCCCACCTCGACGGTGCCGCCGGCGGCGACGGCCTCGGCCACCCACGTCTCGACCCGGCGGGCCGCGTCCTCGGTCACCATCGGCCCGACGTCGGTCAGCTCGGACGCGGGGTCTCCGGTGCGCAGCCCCCGCACCGCCGCCACCAGCCGGGGCAGGAAGTCGGCGTACCGGGCGTGGTGCACGTACACCCGCTGGACGGCGATGCACGACTGGCCGGCCTGGTAGTTGGCGAACGTCGCGATGCGCTGCGCGGCGAAGTCCAGGTCCTCGTCGGCGGTCCAGTCCGCACAGAGCACCGCAGCGGCGTTGCCGCCCAACTCCAGCGTCACGTGCTTGTTCGGCGCGGCGCGACGGATGGCCGCGCCGACCGGCCCGGAGCCGGTGAACGACACCACCGGTAGCCGGGGTTCGGTGACCAGTTCGGCGGCGCGGTCGTTGGGCAGCGGCAGCACCGAGAACATCCCGGCCGGGAGGTCGGTCTCGGCCAGCAGTTCGCCGAGCAGCAGCGCGGTCAGGGGCGTCGCGGGCGCGGGCTTGACGATGATCGGGGCGCCGACGGCGATGGCCGGCGCCACCTTGTGGGCGACGAGGTTGAGCGGAAAGTTGAACGGTGTGATGCCCAGCACCGGCCCGCGCGGCGCCCTGCGGACCAGGGCGATCCGCCCGCCGGCAGCCGGGTCGGTGTCGAGCCGTTGCAACTCGCCGGAGAAGCGGCGGGCCTCCTCGGCGGCCCAGCGGAAGGTCGACACGGCCCGCCCGACCTCGGCGCGGGCCCACTTGAGCGGCTTGCCGCTCTCCGCGGTGATCAGGGTCGCGATCTCGCCCGCGCGCTCGGCGAGCCGCCGGGACACGTGGTCGAGGGCCGCCGCGCGGGCGTGCGCGGGCAGGGCCGCGGCCTGCGCGGCCACCCCGGCCGCCGCGGCGACGGCGGCGTCGACCTGGTCGGGGGTGGCGAATGTGGTACGCCCGACCGGGCGGCCGTCGTACGGGTGGTGGACTGTCAACTCACCCTCGCCGGTGGCGGGGCGGGAGGCGACGAAGAAGGCTGCGGGCTCCACGCCGAGCAGAGTAGCCGAGCGATCAGCCGACGGAAACAGTCGCGATAACCCTTGTCTGCCGCGAATTCAGTAGCGAAGATGGCAGAGAGATTGCGATAACCGCCGCAGAATCGCGCCCCCGGCCCCCTCGGAGTGATCCCTCATGAGTGACCAGCAGCAGCTGCGCAACTTCGTCAACGGCTCCTACGTCGACCCGTCCGATGGCGGTTACGCCGACCTTGTCGACCCCTGCACGGGTGAGGTGTTCGCCCAGGCCCCGGTCTCCGGCGCCGCCGACGTGGACGCGGCGATGAACGCCGCCGCCACCGCGTTCGAGAGCTGGCGGGACGTCACCCCCGCCGAGCGGCAGCGGGCACTGCTCAAGCTCGCCGACGCCGTGGAGGCACGCGCCGCCGAGCTGGTCGACGCCGAGGTCCGCAACACCGGCAAGCCCCGCCAGCTCACCGCCGAGGAGGAACTTCCCCCGGCGGTGGACCAGTTCCGGTTCTTCGCCGGTGCCGCCCGGATGTTGGAGGGGCGGTCCGCCGGGGAGTACCTGGCCGGGCACACCTCCTACGTGCGGCGTGAGCCGATCGGCGTCTGCGCGCAGGTCACCCCCTGGAACTATCCGCTGATGATGGCGGTCTGGAAGATCGCCCCCGCGCTCGCCGCCGGCAACACCGTGGTGCTCAAGCCGTCAGACACCACGCCGGTGTCGACGCTGCTGCTCGCCGAGATCGCCGCCGAGTTCTTCCCGCCGGGGGTGTTCAACGTGGTCTGCGGCGACCGGGACACCGGTCGTACCCTCGTGTCGCACCCGACCCCGCAGCTGGTGTCGATCACCGGCTCGACCCGCGCGGGCATGGAGGTCGCCGCCGCGGCGGCCCCCGACCTGAAGCGGACCCACCTGGAGTTGGGCGGCAAGGCCCCGGTGGTGATCTTCGACGACGCGGACGTCGAGGCGGCGGCCGAGGCGATCGCGCTGGGTGGTTACTTCAACGCCGGGCAGGACTGCACGGCGGCCACCCGGGTGCTGGCCGGCCCCGGCGTCCACGACGACTTCGTGGCGGCGCTCGCCGAGCAGGCCCGCAACACGAAGACCGGCGCCCCGGACGACGCCGACGTGCTCTACGGCCCGCTGAACAACGCCAACCAGCTCACCCGGGTCAGCGGCTTCGTGGACCGTCTGCCGGACCACGCGGCGATCCAGACCGGCGGGTCCCGCCACGGCGAACGCGGCTACTTCTACGCGCCGACGGTGGTCTCCGGGCTGCGTCAGGCCGACGAGATCATCCAGGACGAGGTGTTCGGGCCGGTCATCACCGTGCAGCGCTTCTCCGACGAGGACGAGGCGGTGCGCTGGGCCAACGGCGTCGACTACGGCCTGTCCGCGTCGGTCTGGACGCGCGACCACGGCCGGGCCATGCGGATGACCCGCCGACTCGACTTCGGCTGCGTCTGGGTCAACACGCACATCCCGTTCGTCTCCGAGATGCCGCACGGCGGCTTCAAGCACTCCGGGCACGGCAAGGACCTCTCGGTCTACAGCCTGGAGGACTACACCCGGATCAAGCACGTCATGCACAACATCGAGGGCTGAACCGTGAGCGCGAGGAGTGAGCCGGGTCTGCGAGCCCCGCGGTCGCGAACGACAAGCGGCGCCGCGCCGACGTCCGAGGAGCTGCACAAGCGGCGCGGCGACGCCGTGGCCCGGGGTGTCGGCAGTGTGATCCCGTCCTACGTGGACCACGCGTCCGGCGCGACGATCACCGACGTGGACGGCCGGGAGTGGATCGACTTCGCCGCCGGCATCGCCGTCACCAGCGTGGGCAACTCGGCACCGAGGGTGGTCGAGGCGGTCCGGGCGCAGGTGGAACGATTCACCCACACCTGCTTCATGGTCGCGCCGTACGAGTCGTACGTGGCGGTGTGCGAGCAGCTCAACGCGTTGACGCCCGGCGGGTTCGCGAAGCGCTCGGCGTTGTTCAACTCCGGCGCGGAGGCGGTGGAGAACGCCGTCAAGGTCGCCCGGCACGCCACCGGGCGGCCGGCGGTAGTGGTGTTCGACCACGCGTACCACGGTCGGACCAACCTGACCATGGCGTTGACAGCGAAGAACATGCCGTACAAGCACCGGTTCGGGCCGTTCGCCGGGGAGATCTACCGGGTGCCGATGTCGTACCCGCTGCGCGATGGCGGGCTCTCCGGCGCGGAGGCGGCGGCCCGGGCGATCGAGATGATCGAGAAGCAGGTCGGCGCGGAGAGCGTCG
Source organism: Micromonospora alfalfae (assembly GCF_022230925.1). Taxonomy (GTDB): domain Bacteria; phylum Actinomycetota; class Actinomycetes; order Mycobacteriales; family Micromonosporaceae; genus Micromonospora; species Micromonospora alfalfae. Next base: position 194,481 of record NZ_JAKKFH010000001.1, read on the forward strand.
CCGCGCTGCTCATCGAGCCGATCCAGGGCGAGGGTGGCTTCGTCGTACCCGCGCCGGGTTTCCTGCCCGCGCTGCGGGAGTGGGCGACGGCGGCCGGGGTGGCCTTCGTCGCCGACGAGATCCAGACCGGTTTCTGCCGCACCGGGGACTGGTTCGCCTGTCAGCACGAGGGCGTCGAACCCGACCTGGTGGCAGTGGCCAAGGGCATCGCCGGTGGCCTGCCCCTCGCTGCGGTGACGGGTCGGGCCGAGCTGATGGACGCCGTGCACGTCGGTGGGCTCGGTGGCACGTACGGCGGCAACCCGATCGCCTGCGCCGCCGCCCTGGCCACCATCGAGACAATGCACGAGCTGGACCTGGCCGGTGCGGCCCGACGGATCGAGTCGGTGCTGGTCCCCCGGCTGCGGGCCGTCGCCGAGCGGGATCCCCGGGTCGCCGAGGTACGCGGCCGGGGCGCGATGCTCGCCGTGGAACTGGTGCTGCCGGGCACCCTCACCCCCGACCCGGTCGCCACGGCGGCGATCTCGGCGGCCTGTCACGCCGCCGGCCTGCTCACCCTGACCTGCGGCACGTACGGCAACGTGCTGCGCTTCCTGCCCCCGCTGGTGATCTCCGACGAACAGCTCAGCCGGGGCGCGGACCTGCTCGACGCCGCCTTCGGCTGAGTGGCTGAGTGGCTGAGGGGCCCGGTGCACGGGCCCCTCCGCCGAGGTCAGCGAAGCACTTCGACAGTGTTGCGGCGCACCAGGTTCTTGCCCGGCTCGCGAATCTGTTCCATCGCTGCGGAGTTGAGCAGCACGCAGCTACCCGACGGGCCGGTCACCGTCACAGTGGTCGCCCGGTTGTTGTCAAGGTTGGTCACCCGCAGCCGGGTGCCGACCGGGAACTGTCCGCTGGTCGCCGCCGGTCCGGCCGCCTCCTCGAAGAAGGTGATCGCCCCGGAGCACGCCGACCGGGGCGCCGGGCCGGGCGCGCCGGGAGACGCGGCGCCCGGACGGACGGTGCCGGGGGCCGGAGCGCCGGCGGGCGGGGCAGCGCCGTCGACGCGTTCCACCACGTTGCGGCGGATCACGTTCTTCCCCGGCTCGCGGACCAGCTCCATGGCCGCCGCGTTGAGCAGCACGCAACTGCCCGACGGGCCGGTCACCGTCACAGTGGCAGCCCGGTTGTTGTCCAGGTTGGTCACCCGCAGCCGGGTACCCACCGGGAACCGGTCGCTGGTCGCCGCCGGTGCCCCACCCTCAGCGGAGAAGGTGACCGAGCCGGAGCAGACCGACGACCGCGCCGGGGCCGTGTCGGCGAAACCGAAGCTGGTCCCCACCGACACGCCCACCGCGGCGAGCACCGCCACGCTCGCTGCCAGCACGTGCCTGCGCTGCACCCTCATCGCCGTCACTCCCGTCCTCGGTGGTGTCCTTCACTCACCGGTACGGACCGGAGCGTCCTACCGTTCAGCCGGCACGGGTATCGATCGTGCGGCGGCCAGGTCCACCGGCCCGTACCGGGTGCGCGGGGCCCCGGTGATCAGCGCCCAGTAACGGTCGCCGTACGACCAGTGCCACCACTCGGTCGGGTAGTTGACCATCCCCGCGCCGCCGAGGGCGTCCACCATGATCTGCCGGTGCCGGCGGGCGGTGCCGCCGATCGCCGGCGCGTCGGTGAAGCAGGCGTCGGCACTGTCCTCCGGGGTGGCGTCGATGGCAGTGCCCAGGTCCAGTTCCACACCGTCGTCCGTGCAGATCGTCAGGTCCACCGCGCCGCCCGTGCTGTGCGGGGCCACCTCGACCGGTGAGACGAACTTCGTGGTCTCCCGGTGCAGCCGCTGCGGCGACCAGTCCGGGTGCCGCCGGCGCAGCTCGTCCCGGTAGCCGGTGAAGATGGCCAGTTGCGCCTGGTACGGCCGGTAGCCCTCGACCACCAGCAGGCGCAGCCCACCGGGCAGGGCACGCTGCGCGGCGAGCAGCCGCTCCACGACACCGGCCCGCAACCTTGCGTACGCCCCGGCCGGGTCGGCCGCCCGGCCGTCGAGCCGCAACTCCGGCAGCTCACGCAGGTCCACGAACTCGTCGCCGTCGTCGGCGCTGGGCACCGCCGCCACCCGGGGGTCGGAGAGCAGGATCATCGGATGCTCCCCGCCGTGCTCGCCGACCGTTCCGCATGCCGGAGCCGGGCCAACTCGACGAGTCGGTCCACCACCTCCCGATAGCTGACCCCGACGGCAGCCCACACCTTCGGGTACATCGAGTGCGCGGTGAAGCCGGGCATCGTGTTCAGCTCGTTGACGTACAGCTCACCGGTCGTCTCGTCGTAGAAGAAGTCGACCCGGGCCAGACCCCAACCGCCGATCGCGGCGAACGCGCGCAGCGACAGCTCGCGGACCCGAGCGCTCACCTCGTCCGGCAGCACGGCGGGGACGATCATCGGGTCGGCGTCGCCGAAGTACTTCTGCTGGTAGTCGAACCAGCCGCCGCTGACCTGCACCTCGCCCACCGCCGACGCCTCGGGACGCCAGCCACCGAGCACCGCGCACTCCAACTCCCGGCCGGCGACGCCCTGCTCGACCATGACGAGTTGGTCGTGGCGAAGCGCCTCCTCCACGGCGGCGGCCAGGTCGTCACCCTCGCCGACGCGGGAGATGCCGATCGACGAGCCCATGCTGGCCGGCTTGACGAACAGTGGCCGGCTCAGCCCGGTCACCAGCTTCTCCGGGTCGTCGACAGCCCGGTAGGTGTGCGCGTCGAACGACACGTACGGGGTGACGGGGATGCCCTCGGCGCGCAGCGCCCGCTTCATCGCCACCTTGTTCATGCCGACCGCCGAGGCGAGGATGCCGCACCCGACGTACGGCACGTTCAGTGACTCCAGCAGCCCCTGCACCACCCCGTCCTCGCCGTACGGGCCGTGCAGCACCGGGAAGACGACGTCCAGCTCGGCGTGCACAGCGCCGGGGGCATTACCGGCGGACACCTGCACGACACCCGGACGAGGACCGGCCCGCAACTCGACAGCCGGACCGGTCACCACCAACTGGTCGTCGATGGCCCGCTCGCCGGCCGGTCGGTCGCGCAACTCGGCCAGCAGCGCGTCGGGCATCAGCCGGAAGCCGCCGCCGCGGGTGACGCCGATGGCGACAGTGCGGTAGCCGCCACCGGCGAGCGCCCGGGCCACCCCGAGCGCGGAGGCACAGGAGACCTCGTGCTCCGCCGACGGTCCACCGAACAGGATTCCGATCCGAACCGGCGCGCTCACGCCACCGCCCCTTCCTCAGCCAGGTCGGCGGATCGCGGGGCCATCAAGCGGGCCACCAGCGCCTCCTCCACGTTCCCGCCGGTCAGCACCACGCCCACCGTCCGCTGCCGGTCGGCGTCCGGCGGAAGCCGGAGAGCGCCGGCCAGTCCCGCCGCCCCGGACGGCTCGGCGAGCACCTTGAGCTCCGTCAGGATCAGCCGGAACGCCGCCGCGATCTCGTCGTCGTCGACCCGGACGACAGCGCGCAGCGTGTTCCGCACGATGGCGAACGGCAGCTCCCCCACGCAGGACGGCCGCAGCCCGTCCGCGATGGTGGGCGCCGGCGACACCGGCACGCGTACACCTGCGGCGAGGCTGCGGGCGAGCGAGTCGCAACCCACCGGCTCCACGCCGTACACATCGATGCCGGACCCGGCGGCGGCCAGGCACGCGCCGGCCACCCCGCCACCACCACCCACCGGTACGACAAGCGCGTCCAACGGCGTCCCCGCGCGCTCGGCGTCCTCGATCAGCTCCAGGCTCGCGGTGCCCTGCCCGGCGATCACGTCCGGGTGGTCGTACGCGTCGACGACCGGGTGGCCGCTCTCGTCGCTGAGCCCGTTGGCCACCGCCACCCGCTCCTCGACGCTGGTGCCGGCGAACACCACCCGCGCTCCCGCAGCACGCGCCCGGTCGACCTTCGTCGATGCCGCGTCGACAGGCAGCACCACTGTCGCCGCGAGCCCGTGCTGCCGCGCCGCCAACGCCACCGCCACCGCGTGGTTGCCGGTGCTCTGCGCGATCACCCCGGTGTGGCCGGCCACCGCGAGGCGGCCGACCGCCCGCAGGGCGCCCCGCATCTTGTACGAGCCGCCGTTCTGAAGGTTCTCCGCCTTGAGCAGGACCCGCGCCCGGGCAAGCTCGTCGATCACCGGGGAGCGCAGCACGGGGGTACGGACCACGCGGCCGGAAAGCCAGCGGCTGGCCTCCTCGACATCGGCCCGGACCTGGCCAACGGTGCGTGTCATCGTCTCTCCTTTTTCGGGCACACCACAGGCGGGATCCAGCGGTACGTGGACCCCGGTGACTGAGGGTGGAAGTGTCAGGTCAAGGTGGGTAGCTGAACGTCGACCCGTAGGCCGCCGTACTCGGCGGGCCGGGCCGCGATGATGCCGTCGTGGGCCTGGGTGATCGAACGGGCGATGGCCAGGCCCAGGCCGGCCCCACCGCCCTGCGAGGTCCGGTCCCGGGCGAGTCGGCGGAACGGCTCGAACAGACCGGCCACCGCCTCGGCCGGTACGGGCTGACCGGTGTTCACCACCGACAGCGCGGGCACGCCGCTCACCACGACGGTCAGTGAGCCGCCCGGCCGGTTGTACTTGATCCCGTTCTCCACCAGGTTGGTGACCAGGCGTTCCAGCAGCACCCGCTCACCGACGACGACCCGGGGTACGAGATGGGTCTCCACTGTGATCCCGGCTTCCCGGGCCCGGTCCAGGTATCCAGCCAGCACCGCCTCGACGATCGTGTCCAACCGCTGCGGTATCCGCGATCGGAGGCCCTGGTCGCTCTCGCTGAGCGCGAGCAGGCCCTCGATCAGTCGTTCGTTGCGCTCATTGGTCTCCAACAGCTGACTGGTCAGCAGCTCCAACTGCTCACCGGTGAGCGCCCTGGCCATACCGACCTCGATGAGCGTCCGCTGCACGGCGAGGGGCGTCCGCAGCTCGTGCGAGGCGTTAGCGGCGAACCGCCGCTGCCCCTCGTACCCGGCGGAGACGCGTTCCATCATCTCGTCGATCGCCCGGGACAGCCGGGCCAGCTCATCGCTGCCCCGGGGCCGAATCCGGTGACCGAGGTTCTGCGGGCCGAGATGCCCGATCGGCCCGGCCAGGTCAGCGACCGGACGCAGGCACCACACAGCGGCGAACCAGAGGCCCCCCAGGACGGCCACCGTCACGAGCAGCACAGCCACCAGGGGAAGCATGAACGCACCCGGCCGCACGTTGCCGCACACCGTCGCCAACCCGGGCACGGGCAGATCACAGAGCTGCTGCCCCCAGGTCCAGGTGAACCCCGACAGCCACTTCCCCATCGCCGGCAGTACCGGACCGGCCAGCAGCGCCAGCAGCCCCACCAGCAGCACCCGACGTCGGGGCGTCCAGCTCACGCCGCGCCGCCGATGCGGTAGCCGGCCTTCGGAACGGTGTGGATGATCGCGGGATCGCCGAGCTTTTTACGCAGGGTCATCACGGTGACCCGTACGGCGTTGGTGAACGGGTCCGCGAACTCGTCCCAGGCCTGCTCCAACAACTCCTCGGCGCTGACCACCTGGCCGTCCGCGCGGAGCAGCACGTGCAGCACAGCGAACTCCTTCGGGCTCAGCGCGAGGGGACGGCCGTCCCGGGTGGCCAGGTGCCGGCCCACGTCCAACGCCAGGCCGTCCCGGGCGAGCACCGGTGGCAGCGCCGGCGTGGACCGTCGCCCGAGGGCCTGCACCCGGGCCACCAGCTCGGCGAAGGCGAACGGCTTGGTCAGGTAGTCGTCCGCGCCGAGGCCGAGACCCTCCACCCGGTCCCGGATGCCGGCCGCCGCTGTGAGCAGCAGCACCCGGGTGCCGACCTGTGAGTCGGCGATGCTGCGGCACACCTCGTCGCCGGTGTGTCCGGGCATGTCCCGGTCCAGCACCGCAACGTCGTACCGGTTCACCCCGACCCGCTCCAGCGCACCGTCACCGTCGTAGCAGACGTCGACGGCCATCGAGAGACGTCGCAGCCCTTCGGCCACCGTGTCCGCCAACAACCGCTCGTCGTCCGCCACCAGCACCCGCACGTTTTCCGCTCCCCCGAGTTCGGCTTGCCCGGCATACCGTCGCAGGCCCGGGTTAAGGGTTCTGTAAGCACCCGTCGCAGCCATCCTCCACGCGGGTGTCCAGCGGGCAAACCACCGCAAGCCAGTCTCGGTCGACTTCGTGCCCGTGTCAGTTCATCTGGGTCGTCCGTCCCCACCGACCACGGAGATTGCCATCCAAAGATGAGCTGCCTCACAAGAGACCCCACCCCGTGCCCTCGCCCTGAAGTCCACCCCGCCCCGCCCCGCCCCGCCCCGCCCCGCCCCGCCGATCTTGCACTTTGTGTTGCCCAAATGTCCCGATGGCGTTATTCGTCGAGGCAGAAAGTGCAAGATCGACGGGGGCGGGGCGGGGTTAGGAGAGGGCGGCTCGGATGGTGGCTTTGATGTGTTGGGGGCGGCGGTAGAGGTCACGATCGGTGAAATAGCGCATCCGCCAACCGGCCGCATCCAGCCAGTTGACCCGTTCCCGGTCGTGCCTGAGCCGGTCGCGGTCCAGGTGCGACAGTCCGTCGTACTCGATGCCGATTCGGTGTTCGCGGTAACCCAGGTCGAGCCGGTACAGGGGGATGCCATGGCGGTCGGCCACCCATAGTTGCGGCTCCGGCGGGGGCAGCCCTCCGTCGATCAGGATCAGTCGCAACTGGCTTTCCTGTCGGCACTCCGCCCGACCGTCCGCCAGCGGTATGAGTTGCCGGGCCTGGCGCACACCACGCAATGCGTTGTGTGCCGCAACCTCGGCCAGCAGGTCGTCCTGGGTGACCAAGCCCGACCGGAGCGCGGCGTCGAGCACCGGGAGTGCGTCGAGCCGCCGAACGGCGCGAGCCAGGTCGACTGCACAGCGAGCCGCTGGCACGCAGGGCAGATCTCCAACGAAGACGGGCCGAGCGGGTAGGACCGTCCGGTGGACTATCACCCCGGGCAGACGCGGCTTTTGCACCTCGGCGGGCAACTGGATGTGAATCAGATCGTCGCGCAGCACCCCGAAGCCGTATCGGCGAGCGGCACTCTGCCCCGCCAACATCGCCCCATCGGGTAGCCGGAGCATCAGTGCACGCAGCGTGTCATCGTCGCTGCAGGGTTGGTCGGCGTAGACCCCTCTGCGTACGCGGTGCAACTCCTCGCGGTCGAGCCGACTACGGATCCGACCGACGGTGAGCTGCCGCATGAGTGCGTCAGTACGCCACAACTGAGTAGCCATGGAAGCAGGCTGACCAATCCAGGACCCCATAGAGGTCCCGCGATGACCACCTGTGGAAAACGATCCCCCTTGTGGACAACCCCCAACCCCACCCCCTGTCGTGCTAGCGCCTCACACTGCAGGAGTCCCACCCAGAACCCTCACCCCCGCGATCTTGCACTTCCTGTCGTCGATATGCCCGATAGGAAATGAAAAGTGAGCACAGAAAGTGCAAGATCGCCGGGGCAGGGGGTGGGTGCACGGGTGGGGGTGGGGTTAGTCGCAGGCTATGCCGTCGCCGTCTCGGTCCAGGTCGTAGATGTCGTTGCCGATGACCCTGATCGGTCCGCTGACGTAGGCGGGGCCGTTGCCACTACCACCCGCGCAGTCGACGTCGCTGGCGATCGGGACGCAGCCGCTGTAGTTCGGGTCGCACTTCGACGACTGCGGCTTCTTGGTGCCGACGGCCACCACCTGGGTCACCGGCTGCTTCGTCACGGCGGACTTGACCAGCTTCTTGGCGGTCCGCACACCGTCGGTGGTGGTCACCTCGTAGGTCAGGGTCCGGACCCCGTTCACGCCCTTGGTCCGGACGACCCGCCTGCCCTCGGCCAGTGACGAGTCCTTGACGGTCCGCTGGCCGTACCGGATGGTGGCCTGTTCCGTCACTGTCGTCACCTGCACCACCGGCGCGGCTGCCGCCGACGAGGGTGCCACCGACGAGGGCGCAGTGGCGGGCTCCGACGGGGGCGTGGTGGAGGGCGCGGCGATGGCCGGGGTGTCCTGGGCCGGTTCGCCGGGCGCAGCCAGGATCGGCTGCTGCGCCTGCTCGGCGGCGGTGCCGGTCTTGGTCGGTTCCGGCTCGCCGGTCAACGCGCCGACGATGGCGGTGCCAGTGCAGCAGAGCAGCAGGATCGACAGCGTCACCGAGCCGAGGATCACGGCGACCCGGCCGGCGGGAGTGGCCCGCCGGAACCAGTTCGGTCGGGGCGTCTGGCCGAACGACGGCGGGTACGGCGGCCCCGGGTTCTGTGGTGGTTGCATCGTCACGGCGATGAGTGTCGTCGCAAACACAGCCTGCAATATCCACCGTCGCGCTCGTCACCTGCGCCTTTCGCCTCAAGGAAAGATCAGTGGGCGCGTTCGTGGGCGACGAGTCGACAGACGTGCCAACCCTCCAGGCTGGCCGGGCAGGGCCGATCGTGCGGGTGTCAACACCGCCAAAAGCCGCAGATCACCATGCACCGCGTCGACAAGGGATCGGAGGCCCAACGGCGGCGACGGAACTGTCGCGATGCCGTCAGCGCCGCATGCTCACCGCTCCTCCACCGCCCATGGTGACCCGTAACCGTTCAGCAGGTCGAGGAAGGGCATCGGGGGCAGCGCTTCCGGTCCGAGCACTCCGACACCGGCCCACGCGCCGCTGGCGAGCAACTCCAACGCGACGACCGGGTTGACGGCGGTCTGCCAGACCACGGCCTGGTGCCCGTACTCCCGCATCGACCACTCGTTGTCGACCACGTGGTACAGGTAGACCTCGCGGGGTTGCCCGTCCGGGCCGAGGCCGCGTACCCAGGTGCCGGCGCAGGTCTTGCCGCGCATCCGGGCACCGAGCGTGGCCGGGTCGGGCAGACTCGCGGCCACCACGTCACGCGGGGAGACGTCGACGCCGCGTACCCGCACCGGGGAGACCGCGTCCAGGCCGAGCTTGTGCAGCGTCTTGAGCACCTCGATGAACTCGTCGCCGAGGCCGTACTTGAAGGTGACCCGCCGGGCCTTGACCCAGCGCGGGATGAGCAGCACCTCCTCGTGCTCGACGTTGACGCACTCGACCGGTCCGATCCCCTCCGGAAAGTGGAACACCTCCGGCTCGGAGAACGGTTCGGTGGTGAACCAGCCCCGGTCCCGCTCCCAGATGACCGGCGGGTTGAGGCACTCCTCGATGGTGGTCCAGATGGAGAACGAGGGCGCGAAGTCGTACCCGTCGACGGTGAGGTTCGCCCCGTCCCGGACACCGATCTCGTCGATCTCACTGAACAGTTCGTCGGCCGCGTAGCGGGCGAACACGTCGGAGAGGCCGGGCTCGACCCCGATGCCGCACAGTGCCAGCCGACCGGCCGTCGACCAGGTGTCGGCGAGCGCGAACTGTTCGTCGCCGAGCTTCACTCCGGTCTCGACGTGCGACAGCGACATCGCCATGTCCAGGTAGTCGGCGCCGGCCGCGAACGCGCCGTTGAAGATCGGCATGACGAACCGCGGGTCGACGGCGTTCAGCACGTGCGTGATCCGGTGCTCCCGGCACAGCGCGGTGATCGCGTCGGCCGAGGAGGCGTCCACCTGGGCGACGACGAAACGGTCACTGTGCCCGGCGACCGCCCGCTGGGCCCGCACGGGGTCGTGGTCGGCGACCACAATGGTCTCGAAGAAGGTCCGTCGGGCGGCGATGGCTACGGCGGCGGAGCCGACGCCACCGGCGCCGACGAGGAGGACACGCATCAGGAATCAAACCCCAAACCGAAACGATCGAGAGTACGGAGCCAGAGGTCGCGCCGACCCTCGCGCGCGTCGGCGCGGGCCAGTGACCAGCGGGTGAGATTGATGCCAACCGCGCGGACGGGTTCCGGCGGGAACGGCAGTGGCTTGCGGCGAACCAGGTCGAGCCCGGTCAGCGGGGTGTTCCCGCCGTCGAGCAGGTCGAGCAGCACCCGGGCCCCGAAGCGGCTGGCCCCGACGCCGAGGCCGGTGTAGCCGGCCGCGTACGCCAGCCGACCGCCGTAGGCGGTGCCGAAGAACGGGCAGAACCGGGTGCAGGTGTCGATGACACCGCCCCAGCGGTGGCTGAACCGCACGTCGGCGAGCTGTGGGAACGTGGTGAAGAAGTGGCGGGCGAGGGTGGTGAAGGTGGCTGGGCGTTGCTCCAGCTTGGGCGCGACCCGGTTGCCGTAGTGGTAGACCGCGTCGTAACCGCCGAAGAGGATCCGCCCGTCGGTGGTGATCCGGTAGTAGTGGAACTGATTGGCGGTGTCGGCGAGCCCCTGCCGGTTGCGCCACCCGATGGCGTCACGCTGGGCCGCGGTGAGCGGCTCGGTCATCAGCACGTGGTCGTAGACCGGCACCAGGTAGGCCCGCAGCCGGCGCAGCAGCGGCGGGAACGCGTTGGTGGCCAGCACGACCCGGCGCGCCCGTATCGAGCCGGGCAGGCCGGCGGCGGTGGTGTCGGCCCGGCCACTGTCGACCGGGTGGGCGGCGGGGCCGGTGCCCAGGGTGCTGGCGTGCACCGCCGCGCTGTCGGCGCGCAGGCCGGTGACCCGGGTGTGCTCGTGCACGCGTACGCCGAGGTCGAGGCAGGCGCGGCGCAGCCCCCAGGCAAGCTTCGCCGGGTCCACCATCGCCACCCGGTCGGCGTCGAACATCCCACCCAGGTACGTCGGTGAGTGCACCTCGGCGCGTACCTCGTCCCGGTCGAGCAACCGCACCCGGTGGCCGTACCGGCGGGCCAGGTCCGCGTCGGCGGCCAGCCCGTCGAGTTGGTACGGCTCGACGGCGACGGCCAGTTCACCGGTGCGCTCGAAGTCGCAGTCGATGTCGAACGTCGCGACGGTGGCGGCGATGGCGTCCAGGTTGTCCCGGCCGAGGCGCTCCAACTCGCCGACCTCGTCGGGGAACCGGTCGACGCCGTTGGCGAGGCCGTGGGTCAGCGAGGCGGCGCAGAAACCGCCGTTGCGCCCAGACGCTGCCCAACCGCAGGTCCCGGCGTCGACGAGCAGCACGTCCCGGTCCGGGTCCGCCTGTTTCGCCAACAACGCGGCCCACAGTCCGCTGTAACCGCCGCCGATCACCAGCAGGTCGGCGGTGTGCCGACCGCCCAGTGGCGGTAGCGGGTCGGGGCGGTCCGGGCGATCGAGCCAGTACGGCACGGGTGCCGCGTCGGCCAAAGCCCGGTCGGTATGCGGGAGCGTCATGACGACCGGCGCGCGGGATGTGCCGGCCCGACCAGCAGGTTGGCGCGGCGGGCCCGTCGACCGCGCAGCGAGCTGAGCCCCACCAGCAGCAGCGCGACCGCGAACATCGCCGTGCCGATGACGTTGACCTGTGGGGGGATGCCACGCTGGGCAGCGCCCCAGACGTACATCGGGAACGTGACAGTGGTGCCGGCGTTGAAGTTCGTGATGATGAAGTCGTCGAAGCTCAGCGAGAAGGCCAGCAACGCGGCGGCCACGATGCCGGGCAGCACCAGCGGCAGGGTGATCCGGCGGAACGTCTGCCACTCGTTGGCGTAGAGGTCCATGGCGGCCTCCTCCAGCCGCCGGTCCATCCCGGCGAGCCGCGCCTTCACGGTGACCACCACGAACGACACGCAGAACATCACGTGTGCGATCACGATGGTCCAGAAGCCCTGCGGTACGCCCGCCGACACGAACAGGGCCAGCAACGACGTGCCCATCACCAGCTCCGGGGTGGCCATCGGCAGGAAGATCAGCACGTTGATCCCGGACCGGCCCCGGAAGCGGTGCCGGACCAGCGCGAACGCCATCAGGGTGCCGAGCACTGTGGCGACGACTGTGGCGAGAAAGCCGATCTGCACGCTGCGGACCACCGCGTCGCACATGTCCGAGGTGGCGCACGGCTGCCGCCAGTTGTCCAGAGTGAACTCGTTGAAGTCGTACGACAGCCGGCTCGACGGCCGGTTGAACGACAACGCGGCCACCACCAGGATCGGCAGCGCCAGGTAGCCGAGCACCAGTAACGCCACGATCATCACCCACCGGTCGGCCAACCAGCGCGAGAGCCTCATCGGAGCCGCCTTTCATTCGCGACTGCGGGGCTCCGCTGCGCTGCACTCCTCGCGCTCATCAGAGGACCTCCTCCGTGCCGGCCCTGCGCAGATAGCCGAAGACCACCGCGAGGATCGCCGCCATCAGCAGGAACGACAGCGCGGCGCCCTGCGGGTAGTCCAGTCGGACCAGGAACGCCGAATCGATGACGTTGCCGATCATGTATTCGTTCGGGGTGCCGAGCAGTTCGGCGTTGATGTAGTCGCCGCTCGCCGGGATGAAGAACAGCAGCGTGCCGGCGACCAGACCGGGCATGGACAGCGGCAGCGTCACCCGACGGAACGCCTGCACCGGGCTCGCGTACAGGTCGGTGGCCGCCTCCAGCAACCGGGGGTCCAGCCGCTCCAGGCTCGCGTACAGCGGCAGCACCAGGAACGGCAGAAAGTTGTACGTCAGGCCGAGCACCACAGCGAACGGCGTGGCCAGCAGCCGACCGTCCGGGGCGAGCAGGTGCACGTCCCGCAGCAGACCGACGAGCGCGCCGTTGTCCGACAGGATCGTCTTCCAGGCCAGCGTGCGGACCAGGAAGCTGGTGAACATCGGCGCGACGACGCACACCAGCAGCAGGTTCTTCCAGCGGCCGGCCTTCTGCGCGATGGCGTACGCCAGTGGGTAGCCCAGCAGCAACGCCAACACCAGGGCCAGCCCGGCGTAACCGAACGAGCGCAGGAACTGCGGCCAGTACGCCTGCAGCACGTCCGGGTAGTTGCCGACCGCCCAGGTCATCGCGTACCCGGTGGAGAGCGAGCCGCTGGGGTCGTACAGGCTGGCCGCCGCCAACTGCACCAGCGGCACACCGAAGAAGATGAGCAGCCAGGCCGCACCGGGCAGCAACAGGAGGTACGGCAGGAGTCGGCGTCGCCCGGACCGGGCTGCCGGTGGCGCGGGCGGCGGGTGACCCGCTCTGGTGGGGGCCAGCAGGGTCACGACGACGCACCTACCGGCTCGTCCAGCACCGGCGACGTCCGGTCGGTGTCTGCTGCGTCGCGGGGCAGCAGGAACGCGTGCTGCGGATCCCAGTACGCCACCGCCTCGCTGCCGACCGCCACCGGCGTCGACGTCCCGCTGTTGGCGGCGAAGACCGACAACTCGGTGCCCCAGCCGGTCCGCAGCAGGTACTGCGTGCTGACTCCCACGTAGGAGGCGTCGGTGACCACTCCGGTGACCTGCTGATGCCCGGCGGGCACCTGGTCGGCGGAGCCGACCAGAATCAGCTTCTCTGGGCGTACCCCCAGGTGAACCGGGCCGTGCTCGGCCCGCGACCGGCCGGCGGGCACCGAAAAGCGCGTGCCGTGCGCCGTCACCGCTACGTCGCCGCCGCTGGCGCTGGTGGCCTCGCCGGCGAGCAGGTTGGACTGGCCGAGGAAGTTGGCCACGAAGGCAGTGGCGGGAAACTCGTAGATGTCGGCCGGGGCACCCAACTGCTCGATCCGGCCGGCGTTCATCACCGCGACGGTGTCGGCCATCGTCATGGCCTCCTCCTGGTCGTGGGTGACGTGCACGAAGGTGATGCCGACCTCGGTCTGGATGCGCTTCAGCTCGATCTGCATCTGTCGGCGCAGCTTGAGGTCGAGTGCGCCCAGCGGCTCGTCGAGCAGCAGCACCTGCGGCCGGTTGATCAGGGCGCGGGCCAGCGCGACCCGCTGCTGCTGCCCCCCGGAGAGCTGCGCGGGGCGCCGGTTGCCGTAGCCGTCGAGTTGCACCAGCGACAGCATCCGGGTGACCTCGTCGTCGACCGAGCGGATGCCGCGTCGGCGCAGTCCGAAGGCCACGTTCTCGAAGATGTCGAGGTGCGGGAAGAGCGCGTAGCTCTGGAAGACGGTGTTGACCGGCCGCTTGTAGGGCCGCAGCCGGGCGATGTCCCGGTCACCGAGCAGCACCTGGCCGCTGGTCGGCTCCTCCAGGCCGGCGATCATCCGCAGCGTGGTGGTCTTGCCGCAGCCGGACGCGCCGAGCAGCGCGAAGAACGAACCCTGCTCGATGGTGAGGCTCAGGTCGTCGACAGCTGTGAAGACGCCGAACCGTTTGGTGAGGTCGGCCAGGCGCAGGTCGCCGGCGGGTGTCTCGCGCGCCATCCTCGTCACGCCCCGATGACCTGTTGGAACTTGCCCTCGTACTCCTTCTCCTGCTTCTCGTCCAGGGCCATGAACACCTTGGACTTCGACAGCAGCGCCTCGTCCGGGAAGATCAGCGGGTTGGCGGCCAGCTCGTGGTCGATCTTCTCCATCTCGGCCTGAGCGCCAGTGACCGGGCAGATGTAGTTGACGTACGCGGCCAGCTTCGCCGCGACCGCCGGCTCGTAGTAGTAGTTGATCAGCGCTTCGGCGTTGCCTTTGTGGGTGGCCTTGTTGGGGACCATCATGTTGTCGCTGTAGAGCATCACGCCTGAATCCGGCGCGACGAACCGCACCTTCTCGTCCTCGCCGGACAGTTGGATGACGTCGCCGGACCAGCCGATGCACGCGGCGATGTCGCCCTTGGCCAGGTCCGGCGCGTAGTCGTTACCGGTGAACTTGCGGATCTGCCCGGAGTCGACTGCCTTCTTGAGCTTGTTGAGGGCGTCGTCGAACTGGGCGGCGGTGAAGTTCGCCGGGTCGTGCCCGTTCGACCCGAGCAGCAGGCCCATGGTGTCGCGCATCTCGCTGAGCGCTGTCACCTTGCCCTTGAGGTCGGGGCGGGTGAGCAGTTCGTCGACAGTCCGCAGTTCCTTCGTGACGTTGCCGTTGTAGGCAAGGCCAGCGAGGCCGGACTGCCACGGAATGGAGATCCGGTTCTCGGCGTCGAAGGGGCGGTTGAGCAGCGACGGAAGGAGATTGGCCTGCACGTTCGGGATCTTCGCCGGGTCCAACTTCTGGATCCAGCCGAGCCGGATCATCCGGGCCGCCATCCAGTCGGTCAGCACGATGATGTCCCGGTCGGTGCTCTGGCAGGCGGCGAGCTGGTTCTGCACCTTGCCGAAGAATTCGTTGTTGTCGTTGATGTCCTCGGTGTAGGTCACCTGAATGCCGGTCTTCGTGATGAACTCGTCGAGGCTCGGTCGCTTGGACTCGTCAGTGTCGTCCACGTCCATGTACTGCGGCCAGTTGGCGAAGGCGAGTTTCTTCTCGGTGCCGGAGAGGTCCTCGCTGACGCAGCCAGCTTCGGTCTGTTGCGCGCCCTTGGTGCCGCAGCCCGCGAGGCTGCCGCCCAGGGTGAGCAGGGCGGCCGAACCGAGAGTGCCGGTGAGCAGTCCACGCCGGGAGAGGGGCCGGAGGGGAGTACGCATGACGACTCCTAGGGGGTCATCGTCGGCGGGCGGGACGGGGAGGCACGCCGGCGGGAATGTCGGGAGGGTCAAGTGCCATGGACGACTGATCCTGACATGAGGTGACCTCCCTTACAAGGGATTCCGTTGCGGGAATAGCGATACACGACGAAATACGCCAGACTACGCGGGGATACACGCGCGACATCACGATTCGGGACATGGGGAGCGGGCAATGACAAACCGGCAGCACGAGAACAGCAACGGCGGTCGACGCGTCGCTGTCCGTGACGGTGCCAATCACGCTCTGCTGGATGACGTGGCCAAGCAGATCATCGAGCAGCTTCAGGAGGACGGCCGCCGCCCGTACGCGACGATCGGCAAGGCTGTGGGGCTGTCCGAGGCGGCGGTCCGCCAGCGGGTGCAGCGGCTGCTCGACTCCGGCGTGATGCAGATCGTGGCGGTGACCGACCCGCTCCAGCTGGGCTTCAACAGGCAGGCGATGATCGGCCTACGTACCGACGGCGACCTGGAAGCGGTCGCGGACCGGCTGGCCGAGCTGGACGAGGTCGACTACGTGGTGATCACCGCCGGGTCGTTCGACCTGCTCACCGAGGTGGTCTGCCGCAACGACGACCACCTGCTGGAGATCCTGCAACGGCTGCGCGCGGTGCCCGGGGTGCTCTCCACCGAGGCGTTCGTCTATCTCAAACTCCGCAAACAGACCTACACCTGGGGTACGGCCTGACGCCGCCACCGCTGTGCTCCACGCGGCCCTCGATCCACGCCGCGCTCGATCCACGCCGCGCTTGATCCACGCCGCGCTCGATTCACGCCGCGCTTGATCCACTCGGTCTTCAGGAAGTCGGGGTGTCGGGGCCGCCCTGACGCCCCGGTTTCCATGAACCCGAGTGGATCAGTGGTCGGTCGCGGCGACCGCGCCCACCGCGCCCACCGCGTCACCCGCGCCACCTGACCCACGCCACCCCGACCCCGCGCCCCCGACCGCCTCACCAGACCCGTAACGCTGACCGCGCCGCCCCGACCCCGACCCCGACTCACGTCACCCCGACCGCGTCACCCCGGCGGCCGACCCCCGCCTCCCAGCCCTGCCCTCGCGCTTGATCCACTCGAGTTCACCAATATCGCGGTGTCAACCACGCCCGAACACCGCGATCTCGGCGATCCGGAGTGAATCGAGCCGGCGGCCGGAGGGAGGCGCTACCACCAGCCGGGCCCTTTGGAGCTGATGTCGCAAACGAATCGGCGGACCGGCCGACGTCCACGCGCAGACCGGCAGACCCCCGCGCGACGACCCGGCCGATCTCCGCGCGACGAACCGGCCGGCCCCCGCGCACAGACCGGCAGACCCCGGCGCGACCAACCGACCGGCCCCCGCGCACAGACCGGCAGACCCCCCGACGCGACCAACCCGCCGACGTCCACGCACAGACCGGCACACCCCGGCGCGACCAACCGACCGGCCCCCGCGCACAGACCGGCAGACCCCCCGACGCGACCAACCCGCCGACGTCCACGCACAGACCGGCAGACCCCCGCGCGACGACCGGCCAGCCTGGTCGACGCCGCGAAGCCCGGAAGGGCTCGTGGAGCGGCCGTGACAAGGCAGCCGTGACAAGGCAGCCGTGACAAGGCAGCCGTGACAAGGCAGCCGTGACAAGGCAGCCGTGACAAGGCAGCCGTGACAAGGCAGCCGCGCCAGGGCAGCCCTGATGTCGCAAACGATTCAGCTCCAAAGGCAGCGACCAGCGCACATCGGGCTCCTGCCGACCGCCGATCAACCCAGCAACAGCGGTGCGGATTCCGTTGCATACACTACGCCTGTGCGCTAAATCCGTCGCCAACCGGCCGTGATACCGCCGATAACACTTGCCTCGGAGGTCGGGGCTGTGCGATAACCGTTGGCAGAGCGGCCGGCTTCACCCCTTTGACCGGCCCGACGACCGATGGGGCTGACATGGCCAACGCCACCGACCACCTCTGGATGCACTTCACCCGGATGGCGAGCTACTCCGCCGGTGAGGTGCCGACCATCGTGCGCGGCGAGGGAGCGTACGTGTGGGACGCGCAGGGTCGCCGCTACCTGGACGGGCTCGCCGGGCTCTTCGTGGTCAACGCCGGCCACGGCCGCACCGAGCTGGCCGAGGCCGCCGCCAAGCAGGCCGGCGAGCTGGCGTACTTCCCGCTCTGGTCATACGCGCACCCGAAGGCCATCGAGCTTGCCGAGAGGATCGCCGCGCTCACCCCCGGCGACCTCAACCGGATCTTCTTTACCACGGGCGGCTCGGAGGCCGTCGAGGCGGCGTGGAAGCTGGCCCGCGCGTACTTCAAGCGCACCGGGCAGCCCAACAAGTACAAGGTGATCAGCCGCTACATCGCCTACCACGGCACCTCCATGGGTGCCCTGTCGATCACCGGCCTGCCCGGTATCAAGAGCGACTTCGAGCCACTGGTGCCGGGCGCGATCAAGGTGCCGAACACGAACTTCTACCGGGCGCCCGAGCACGGCGACGACCCCGAGGCGTTCGGCCGGTGGGCCGCCGACGAGATCGGTCGGGCCATCGAGCGGGAAGGGCCGGACACGGTCGCCGCGGTCTTCCTTGAGCCGGTGCAGAACTCCGGCGGGTGCTTCCCACCGCCACCCGGCTACTTCCAGCGGGTACGGGAGATCTGCGACGCGTACGACGTGCTGCTCGTCTCGGACGAGGTGATCTGCTCGTGGGGGCGGTTGGGCGAGTACTTCGGCGCGGTGCGCTACGGATACCAGCCGGACATCATCACCACCGCCAAGGGCATCACTTCCGGCTACGCCCCGCTCGGCGCGATGATCGCCAGCGACCGGCTGATGGAACCCTTCCTCACCGAGACCGGCATGTTCGCCCACGGCGTGACCTTCGGTGGGCACCCGGTCTCCTGCGCGGTGGCCCTGGCCAACCTGGAGGTGTTCGCCCGAGAGGACCTGGTCGGGCACGTACGCGCCAACGAGGACGCCTTCCGGGCCACCCTGGAGAAGCTGCACGACCTGCCGATCGTCGGCGACGTCCGCGGCGACGGCTACTTCTACGGCATTGAACTGGTCAAGGACAAGACCACCCGGGAGACCTTCACCGAGGCCGAGTCGGAGCGCCTGCTGCGCGGCTTCCTCTCGACAGCCCTGTTCCAGGCGGGCCTCTACTGCCGGGCCGACGACCGGGGCGACCCGGTCATCCAGCTGGCCCCACCCCTGATCGCCGAGCAGCAGCACTTCGACGAGATCGAGCAGATCCTCCGCACCGTCCTCACCCAAGCCTGGACCCGCCTCTAACCCGGCCGCACCTCCTGTTGATCAAGAGGTTTGCGTCAGGAACGCGCCGAATGGTGACCGAAACCTCTTGATCAACGCGGGAATGCCCCACCGCACTGCGAACGACCCGCAAGATCGCGCTCGAACATGGAAAGAGTGGGGTCCGAACGGCGTGAGGCCACTACAACCAGGATCGAGTGCGATCTTGGGGCCAGGGGGTGCCGTGTGGGGCACCCTGGCGGGTCAGTGGTTGGGGGGGATCACTCGGAGGTGGCCTCGGCGGCCGGTCTGGTGGGGGTTCTCGGGACGGTTCTGGTCCGGCTCCGGGGGGCGGGGGGCCGGGCGGGCGGCTTCGCGGACCGCTTCGGCCAGCGCGACCAGGTCGTCCGTGGTGGGCGGCGGCGGCTCGAACTCGCCCTCGTGTCGGACGACGTCCCAGCCCCGCGGCGCGGTCAGGCTGCGGGCGTGCGGCTCGCAGAGGTCGTACGTGTGCGGCTCGGCGAACGCCGCCAGCGGCCCCACCACCGCTGTCGACTCGTTGTAGACATAGGTCAATGTGGCGACCGCTTGCCGGGGGCAGCCGTTACGGGAGCAGCGCCGTGGTGACCTCACGTGCGGCAGGGTATCTCCATTACCGGGTCCGGCGCATCGCTTCGCGTTGCGACACGCCCGTCATGGTGATCACAGTCGACCGTCCTGGGCGCGCCGCGCCACTGGAGCGGCGCTGCCGCTGACCAGCCCGGGACGGGCGCTACCCTTTGCCTCATGACGAGCCCGGAACACCGCCGCACCGGCCCCGGCCGGCGTGCGCATCGTGACCGGCACGGGCGCGGCCTGCGCGGACGGCTGGTTCCGGCCACCGTGCCGCTGGCGCGGACCAAGGCCGAGGTCTTCGATGACCTGGTCCTGGACACCGTCGAGACGCTGGAGCGTCGGTTCGCCAAGGAGCTGGCCGGGGTCGAGTTCGCGGTTGAGGATGTCCCGCCGGACCTGAACGTCTACGACTCGGACGTACTGGAGGATGGCGAGGTCCCGCTGGCCCGGCTGCTGCCCGGCCGCCCGGGCCGGCAGGAGGTGCCGCCGCGGATCGTGCTGTACCGGCGGCCCCTGGAGTTCCGGGCGATGGACCGTGAGGACCTCGCCGATCTCGTCCATGACGTGATCATCGAACAGGTGGCGAACCTTCTCGGGGTGGACCCGGACGAGCTCGCCTGAGCCAACCTCCGGGCGGAGAGTCGGGCGGCCCCCACCGCCTCGACCTCACACCACTCAGGCCGCCCCCCGCGCGGACCTGCACCGCACAGACCTCGAACCGTTCAGGCCGCCCCCCGCGCAGACCTGCACCGCCCAGACCTGAACCGCTCAGGCAGCCCGCCGCTTCAACTTGCGCCGCTCCCGCTCGGAGAGCCCACCCCAGATGCCGAACCGCTCGTCGTGACCCAGTGCGTATTCGAGGCACTCGGTCTTGACCTCGCAACGCGAGCAGATCCGCTTCGCCTCGCGGGTCGAGCCGCCCTTCTCGGGAAAGAACGCCTCGGGGTCGGTCTGCGAGCACAACGCCCGCTCCTGCCACTCCGGCGCGTTTCCGAGCAGGTCGGCCACCTCAAGCTGGCCGTCCATCAAATGCCTCCTTGTCGCGCACCGGCGTCATCGCCGCTGCAACCCCCCACGCGAAAGGCGTGCTTGTCCGTCCGGTCCCGTTTTGTTGCGTTCCGTGCGAACAACCCCATTCAAATTACACGCGTGTAATGCGTGCGCCGTCAAGCCAAACTTGATAATGGAGTCGCCCTCCCGACACCCCCGGCCGGCCACTCGGGCCGTCCAGCCTCGCAACCTGCCCTATCGATTCAGACCCCGGCCGAGTAACGCCCTCTCCGGCGAGTTGCCCGACTTTTCTGCCGTGGCGCTTCTCCGACGAGTCGCCGACCGGACGGCACCAGGGACCTCCACCCCTAAGCTGATCTTGGTGGGGGACAGGTTAACGCGGTGCGGCGCAGACCGCCCGTCGAGCTGCGAACAGCACTCGCGCCCCGTCCACAATGTGGACGGGGCGCGGTGGTGAAACCGAGGTTCCGGGGTCAGCCGGCGGCCCCGAAACCGCTGCTGGGCCAGGCAAACTCGGCTATCTCTCCACCATGGACAGAGATTGTGCCGGCGGGCGTACGATCGTCCCACCAGACGGTATAAATTCCGCTCGGCAGATCGGGATAGACCGCACTGTGGAACGAACCGTCCCGCACCCGACGCTCACGCACCGCCGAGTGGACCCGACGGTCGTCGTCGCGACTGATCTCGATCTCCCGGCCGTGCAGATCCCGACCCGTGTAGACGATCAGGGCGCCGGTGTCGCCGCCCAGATCGAGGATGACGGTCCCGGTCTCCGACGGCCCGTACGCGTGCTCGTGCATCCAGTTCGCCCTTCGCCCGATCAGGACGCCGCCGACGGGTTGTTGAACCCGTCGTACGGCGTACCCAGGTAGGGGAAGTTTCCGAGGAACGGCGCTGTCACGTCGGCGGCGCTCAGCCCCGGGGTGACGGCGGCGGCCGCCGCGTCCGGTTGGAACGTCTTGTCCACCAGCGGGACGGTGACCCCGGCGATGGCCCGCAACGCGATGCTGACCACGTCGTCGCCGACCCGACGCCCGTTCGGGAACCCGGCCAGGTCGCCACCGAGCACCCCGAACCGGTCCGGACGCCTGGTGGGCGGGATCGCCGTGTTCAGTCGCAGCATGTCGGCCTGCACTTCACCGGTGCTGTTGGTGAAGCCGTCGATCAGCCCGGCCGGCACGCCGGTGAGCAGGATCGCCACCAGGTCGGCCCGCGCCTTCTTCGCCTTGGTGAGCTTGTCCAGGTTGGGAAAGACGTCCGGGTAGAGCGCCGGCAGCAACGCGGCCAGCTCCGGCTGCTCGACAAACTGGGCGAACCGTTTGTCCTCCGACGGTGGCAGCGAATTCCACAGGTCCTTCTTGGACATCGGCACGATGACCTCGTTGAACAGTGGATTGCCCAACCGCGATACCTGGGTGAACGGGCCGGTGCTGGTGTCCGCCCCGCCCCGGTCGCCGAGCACCCGCACCTGCCGACGCGACGCCGACGTCCACACCCCGATCACCGACGCCCGATCCGCGGCACCGTACCGGTTGGCGCGCCGACGCACCCGCTCCAGCGGCACCTGCACCGCGATGCTGTGCACGTTCATCCGGTCGGTGGCGTTCACCGGCTCGCCCTCGGCCTTGAAGATCTTCTTCCCGGCGACGTGCAGTTGCTGGAACGGCCGCAGCGTGCCGAGGTCGAAGATCGCCCCGAGGTCGACGAAGAACCCGTCGGCGCGCTGCCCGGCGAAGACCCGCTCCCCCGTGGAGAGCGAGTAGGTGGCCTGCCGCACCAGGTCGGCGTACTTCGGCGTGGACAACGGGCCGACGTTGCACGGCGGACACTGCAGCTTGTGCGCCAGCCGGTGCTCGCGGCCGTCGGCCACCCGGGTCAGGCTGTAGAACTGCCGCCGGTTCCAGGTCCTGCTGTCGAGCGAATCGATCGGGCCGGTGTTGTAGAGAAAACTGTTCGGGTTCGTGATCTCGGTGGTGAATTCGAACCGGTAGGTGACGTCCGGACGACCGTCACCGTCGTTGTCGATATGGATCTCGTAGCGCACGTCGTCGCCGAACTCGAAGAAGTTCGGCCCCCCGGAGGGGAGTTGCAACGGCACGTAGTTGGCGATCAACGTGACCGTGTCGCGTTTGTCGGGGCTGACGAACGCGTACAGGTCGGAGCTGTCGGCGACCGGATCCTTGGCTATCTCCGGGGCCTCGCGGTGGGAAGACATGACGGACCAACCTCACTGGGCGGGGACAGGATGGCGGGGCGGAGGGGCCGGGTCAGCGCCGGGCGGCGCGCCGCAGCCGGTCCGCCAGGCCGCGGTCGCGTACCTCGATGCGCGTCTCACCGACGAAGACGTCCATCGTTCCCGAGTCGGCGTCCCGCAGATGAACGACGATCGGCTCGTCGGCTCGACCGGCCGCCCCCGGGGCGTTCTGCGCGGCCGACAGGCCCGGCACTGTGAGCGCGGCGGCGCCGAGGGTGGCGCTGGCCGCGGCGGTCAACGTCTGCCGGCGGGTCAGTCGCGGCCACTGCCGCTTCCGCTGATCACTGGTCATGGGCAACCTTTCCGGCGGTGGCGCGAGCGCGCCCGCGGAGACGGACGGGTCCGGTGCCGTCACGCGACGCCGCCGGGCCCCTGAGGGGACACCGGCGGCGGTCCTCGCCGCGACCGCCACCGGCATCGCGTGGTACGGCCGGTGGCGGGGAAAGGTTCGACGTCAGGGCCGGGCGTGACCGTACGCAGTCGACCGCTTGCGCGCCGGACGTCCGGCGGCCTTCGCGATGGCCCGCAACTGCTCCTCGGTACGCGCCGAACCGTTGTCGGAACCGGCCATCCGGGAGATGGTCTCCTCCATCAGCGTGCCGCCGAGGTCGTTGCAGCCGCCCTGGAGCATCGCGACGGTGCCCTCGTCGCCGAGCTTCACCCAGGAGCACTGGATGTTGTCGATCCGACCGTGCAGCAGCAGCCGGGACATGGCGTGCACCACCCGGTTCTCCCGCCAGGTCGGCCCGGGTCGGGCGATACCCGCCAGATAGATCGGAGCATTCGTGTGCACGAACGGCAGCGCCACGAACTCGGTGAACCCGCCGGTGCGGTCCTGCACCCCGGCCAGCACCCGGAAGTGCGCCAGCCACTGCCCGGGGTGGTCGACGTGGCCGTACATCATGGTGGAGCTGGACCGGATGCCCAGCTCGTGGGCGGTGCTGACCACCTCGACCCAGGCGGCGGCCGGGAGTTTGCCCTTGGTCAGCACCCAGCGCACGTCGTCGTCGAGGATCTCGGCGGCGGTGCCCGGGATGGTGTCCAGCCCGGCCTCGCGTAGCTGGAGCAGCCACTCACGGACCGGCACCCCGGCCTTCGCGGCGGCGGTGACGATCTCCATGGGAGAGAACGCGTGCACGTGCATCTCGGGCACCCGGGCCTTGATCGCGCGCACGATGTCGGCGTAGCCGGTGACCGGCATCTTCGGGTCGATGCCCCCCTGGAGGCACACCTCGCTGGCGCCGAGGGCCCACGCCTGCTCGGCCCGGTCGGCGACCTGCTCGACGGAGAGCCGGTACGCGTCGGCGTCCCGCTCACGCTGCGCGAACGCACAGAACCGGCAGCCCACGTAACAGACGTTGCTGAAGTTGATGTTGCGGTTGACCACGTAGGTGACGTCGTCGCCGACCGCCGCACGGCGCACGTCGTCGGCGAGGCGGCACAACTCGTCCAGCGCCGGCCCGTCCGCACCGAACAGCGCCAGCGCGGCATCGGTGTGCCCGGGGTCGAGCAGCGCCGCCGGGTCGTCGGCGGCGAGCCGCAGCCCGGCCGCCAGGTCACGGTCCGCGCCGCTCCCGGCCGGTGCCACTGGTACGCCCGCCCGGCGGGCTGTCGCCTCCGGCGTGACCTTGCCAGCGACCTCGGACCAGTCGCCGTACACGCTGTCGAAGTCGCCGCGCCGGTCGTCGGTGCGGCCGGTGGTGTCGATCGTGGCGTGCAGGTCGACCCGCCCGCCGAACACCTCCTCCGGCTCCTGCCACGGCCGTCCCTGCGGCATCGCCGACTCGACAGCCATGCCCGTCGCCGGGTCGGCCAGGGCACCGACGTGCGGCAGCAACCGTGGGTCGAGCCACGGGTCACCCGCGCGCACGTACTCGGGGTAGATCGTCAACCGCTCCCGCAACGTGAACCCGGCCAACTCGCTGTGCCGGGCCAGCTCGTCGATCTGCGGCCAGGGGCGCTCCGGGTTGACGTGGTCGGGGGTGAGCGGAGAAACGCCGCCCCAGTCGTCGATGCCGGCGCGCAGCAACAGGTCGTACTCGCCGGCGATGAGATTCGGCGGGGCCTGGATCCGGGCCTTCGGGCCCAGCAGCAACCGGGCCACCGCCACAGTGGCGGCCAGATCGTGCAGCTCCGCGTCCGGCATGCCGCGCATCGCCGTGTCCGGCTTCGCGCGGAAGTTCTGCACGATCACCTCCTGGAGGTGGCCGTACTCCCGGTGGACGCGGCGGATCGCGAACAGCGCCTCCACCCGCTCCGCCGGAGTCTCCCCGATGCCGATCAGGATGCCGGTGGTGAACGGCACCCCGACCCGGCCCGCGTCCTCAAGCACCCGCAACCGGACCGCCGGCTCCTTGTCCGGTGAGCCGAAGTGCGGACCACCCGGCTCCGACCAGAGTCGGGTCGCTGTCGTCTCCAGCATCATGCCCATGCTCGGCGCGACCGGCTTCAGCCGTTGCAGCTCCGACCAGGACAGCACCCCAGGGTTGAGGTGCGGCAACAGGCCGGTCTCCTCCAGCACCGCCACCGCACAGGCGCGCAGGTAGTCCAGTGTCGAGTCGTAACCGCGTTCGTCCAACCAGGTCCGAGCCGCCGGCCAGCGTTCCTCCGGCCGGTCACCCAGGGTGAACAGCGCCTCCTTGCAGCCCTGCGCGGCCCCGGCCCGGGCGATCGCGAGGACCTCGTCGCGGTCCAGGAACGGCGCCGGCAGCCGGTGCGGCACCGTCGCGAAGGTGCAGTAGTGGCAGCGGTCCCGGCAGAGCCGGGTCAGCGGAATGAAAACCTTCTTCGAGTACGTGACCACACCCGGCCGCCCGGCGTCCCGCAGCCCGGCGTCGCGGATCCCCCCGGCGAGCCGGAGCAGCTCGTCGAGCGCGTCGCCACGAGCGGACAGCAGCGCGGTCGCCTCATCGACATCCAGCGCCCGCCCGTTCGTAGCCCGGCCCAGGGCCCGCCGCACGCTCGCATCGCTCGGGCCGGAGTGGGTGCGATCAACCATCCACTCACCCTATGCGCAGCCCCACGCCACCCAACCAGTCCCCACCACGCCCGCCCCGAGTGTGCCCCGCCCCGCCCCGCCACCACGCCCGCACCGAGCCCGCACCGCGCGCCCCGTGCCGCGCGCCCCGTGCCGCGCGCCCGCGCCCGCGCCATGCCGTGCCGTGCCCGCACCGTGCCGCGCCCCCTGCCGCGACGCGCCCTGCCCCGTGCCACGCCCCCGCGCCGTCAACCCGCCCTGGGCGCAGGGTCCCCACCCCACCCCGCGTCGATCAAGGAGTTGTGGTGGGTGACAAAGCGTGTTGTAGGGCGCAAATCTGGCGCCACAACTCCATGATCGACGCGACGTGGGGCGCCTGCGGCTCGCGATCTTGCAGTTTGTGTCCCGACTTAGGGGACATCTCGCTCGTTTCGACTACCGAAAGTGCAAGATCGGCGCGCTCTTCGGGTCAGCGGGGCTGGTCGGGGTGGTCGTTGGGCTTGATGTGTTGGGTGCGGTCCGTGTCCGGGTCGGCCGGATGGGAGATGACCTCGGTCGGGTCGGCGGACTGGCGCGGGATCGCCTGAGTGGGGTCGGCCGACGGCGGCTGCCCGAACGGCGGCGGCGCGGCCGGGGACGGCGGCGCCGACTGGGGGGCGGGGTTCGCCGGCGGCGCGGACTGCGGAGCCTGGAACGGCGGCGCGGACTGCGGGTGCGGCGGCGCGGACTGCGGGAACGGCGGGGCCGACTGCGGGGCCTGGAACGGGGGCGACTGCTGGCCGTACTGGCCGGCCTGCGGGTAACCGCCGGGCTGACCGGCCTGCGGGTAACCACCAGGCTGACCGGCCTGCGGGTAACCGCCGGGCTGACCGGCCTGCGGGTAACCGCCGGGCTGACCGGGAGCGGGCCATCCGCCCTGCGGCTGGCCGCCGGGCTGCCCCGGGGCCGGCCAACCGCCCTGCTGCTGCGGCCAGCCGGGCTGGGGCTGACCGTAGACGCCCGGCTGCGGCTTGGCTCGCGGCACGTAGTAGTGGGCACGCCAGATGGTGTAGACGACCCAGGCGGCGATCGCGAAGATCACCATCCAGGCGAACCGGGTGAGCACACCGAGCAGCGCGTCGAGCACCTCTGCCTCGGCCAGCCGGCCCACCGTCCAGATCAGCATTGTCAGCGTGCCGAACAGGGCGCTGACCGCGTACTCGACGACAGCTGCCTGTGTGATCAGCTTCGCCTTCGCCAACACCGGCGAGATGTGCGTGGCCAACAGCACCACCAGCAGCGGGAGGCCCACCGCCTCCACTCCGACGAACGCGTAGAAGGCGCTGCCCGCGCGGTCGGTGAAGGAGCTGTAGTCGTTCGGGGCGATGAGCCGGAGCAGGCCCACGAAGAGGAACACGGCGTTGGCGCCAAGCAGCACGAGCGCGGCGAGCTCCCGCAGTGGCTTGGTCAGCTGGCGGGCCTGCGTCGCGTCGGCGGACGCGGGCTCGGCGGGGCTGGTCACGAGCTCCCCCTCGGGGCATCAACGGACAGGGCGCACGTGAGCCTAGTCTCCCGGGCCACCCACGGATCGGAGGCGTCACGTGCGCGAGGATGGTCGACATGCGCATCGTGGTTCTGGCTGGCGGCATCGGCGGCGCCCGGTTCCTGCTCGGCGTCCGGGCGTACGCCCGTGACGTCGGCGCGGAGGTGACCGCCGTTGTCAACGTCGGCGACGACCTGTGGTTACACGGGTTGAAGATCTGCCCCGACCTGGACAGCGTCATGTACACGCTCGGTGGGGGTGCCGACCCGGAGCGGGGCTGGGGTCGGGTCGGCGAGAGCTGGACTGTCAAACAGGAGTTGGCCGCGTACGGGGCGGAGCCGACCTGGTTCGGCCTCGGCGACAAGGACATCGCCACCCATCTGGTCCGCAGCACCATGCTCAACGGCGGTTACCCGTTGAGCGCGGTCACCGAGGCGCTGGCCAGCCGCTGGGAGCCGGGCGTACGCCTGTTGCCGGCGACGGACGACCGCCTGGAGACCCATGCCGTGGTGAAGGACGACCAGGGTCAGCGGGCGATCCATTTCCAGGAGTGGTGGGTGCGGTACCGGGCCGACATCCGCACGCACCGTTTCGTGTTCGTGGGCGCGGAGACGGCGAAGCCGGCCCCAGGGGTGCTGGACGCGATCGCGTCGGCCGATCTGGTGCTGGTCGCGCCGAGCAATCCGGTGGTGAGCGTCGCGCCGGTGCTGGCTGTGCCGGGGCTGCGTGCGGCGGTGGCGGACGGCCCGGCGCCGGTGGTGGGTGTCTCCCCGATCATCGGCGGCGCGCCGGTGCGGGGGATGGCCGACCGTTGCCTGGCGGTGCTCGGTACGGAGTGCAGCGCGGCGGGGGTGGGTCGGCTCTACGGCGGCCGGGCGAGCGGCGGCCTGCTCGACGGTTGGCTGGTGGCCGAGGAGGACGCGGGCACTGTGGTGCCCGAGGTGACGGTCCGCGCGGTGCCGCTGCGGATGACGGACGAGGCGGCGACGGCGGCAATGGTCCGCGCCGCGGTGGAGTTGACGTGAGGCTGGAAATTCTGCCGGTGCTCGGCATCGGTCACGTGACCGAGGGTGACGATCTGGCTGCGGTGATCGCGACCGCTGCGCCGTGGTTGCGCAACGGCGATGTGCTGGTGGTGACCAGCAAGATCGTTTCCAAGGCGGAGGGGCGGCTCGTCGACGTGCCGGCGGACGGGCCGGAGCGGCTTGCCGCACGGGACGACGTCCTGGCCGGTGAGACCGCCCGGGTGGTCGCCAGTCGGGGGGCGACCCGGATCGTGCAGACCCACCACGGCTTCGTCATGGCGTCGGCGGGGATCGACGCGTCGAACGTGGACAAGACCCAACTGGTGCTGCTGCCGGTCGACCCGGACGCCTCGGCGCGGGCTCTGCGGGACGCGCTGCGGGAGCGCTACGACCTGGAACTCGCCGTGATCATCAGCGACACGATGGGCCGGCCCTGGCGCAACGGGCTCACCGACGTGGCGCTCGGGGTGGCCGGAATGCCGGCCATCCGCGACCACCGGGGCGAGGTCGACCCGTACGGGAACGAGTTGCAGTTGACCCAGATGGCGGTGGTGGACGAGCTGGCGGGTGCCGGCGAACTGATCAAGGGCAAGTGCGATCAGGTCCCCGTGGCGGTGGTGCGGGGCTACCTGCCGGCCGCCATCCCGGACGACGCCGGTGGCGCGCGGGCGCTGATCCGCGACGCGGCACAGGACCTGTTCTCGCTGGGTACCGCTGAGGCCCACGCCGCGGGGCTCTCCGACGCCGCCACCCTGGCCGACGGTCCCGGCCCGACACCGGCCGACCTGAGCGCTGTGCGACGGGCGATCGACGCGGTCGCCGGGGTGGTCGCCCCCGGCACGGTCTTCACGCTGGTCGACGAGGCCGAGGTACGCGCCGGTCTGGTCGCCGAGATGCCCGGGTGGCCGGACGGCGCCGACCTGGTGCTCGGCTCGGCCCCGACGCCCGTCGAGCCGATGGGTCTGGTCCGCTTCGGCGCCGACCTGCACCGGCTGCGCGTCGCCCTGGCCGCCCAGGGCGTCGGGTCGACACTGTTGCCGCCACCGCCCGGCAGCCCGGCGAGTGCTGCGCTCGCCCTGTAGGACCACCCTCGGCCGGCGCGGAAGGCCCGGGTCACGCGTCCAGCATGGCCCGGCCCAGCGGGGTCAACGTGTGCAGCACGCTGTTGCGTTCGCGGTGGCTGACCAGCAGACCAGCGTTGCGCAGCACGGTGGCGTGCTGGCTCGCCGCCGCCGGTGAGATGTTGAGCTGGCGGGCGACCTCCCCGGTGGTGCAGCCCTCGTCGCTGGCCTGCAACACCGCCGCCCTGGTGCGGCCCAGCAGCGCGGCGAGTGATTCGCGGGCAGCACCGGAGGCGGCGCTGGGGTCGGCGGAGACCAGCGCGCCCAGCCGGTCCACCGGGTAGACCAGCACCGGTGGCAGCGCCGGGTCGAGCAGTGCGACAGGGGTGGCCGCGCAGAAGAACGACGGAACCAGCAGCAGCCCACGGCCGTCCAGGTGCAGTTCCCGGCTGTGCGGGTAGCTGCGGACCTCCAGCACCCCGCTCTCCCAGCGCATCGTTGGCCGGAGGCTGGTGAGCAGGCCCTCGACGCCGCCGTCGAGCAGCGCCCGCGCCCGCCGGGTGCGGTCCGCCGCGACCGCGGCCTGGATCCGGCTCCAGTACGGGCTGATCGCCAGCGACCGGTACTGCTCCATCGACTCGGCCAGGTGGTGCAGCGCCGACACCTCACCCCGGGCGAGCGCGGCCGCCGAGGAGGGCAGTTGGTTCTCGGCGGCCAGCACGCTCAGGTCCCGCTGCAACAACTGGGCGGGGGTACGGCGGAGCGCGTCCAGCCCGGCCTCGAAGCCCTCGACGCTGGCGTACGGGGTGAGGAAGTCGGGGAAGTAGCCACGCGGCGGGTTCAACGCGAAGAGCAGGCGGAGCTGCTCGGAGGCGGAGTCCTGGCGCAGATCCCGGGCCACGCTGCGCCGCCAGTTGGCGGTCAGCGGATCGCGGGTGCGGCCGCGCAGCACGTGCAGGCTGAGGACCAGCTCCCAGACCGGGTCCGCCGCCGGTGCCACCCGGGTTCGGAGGATGTCCTCCCCAGAAAAGTGGATCTTCAGCATGGAGCGCTCCTGTGTCGCCGGCAGGGGGGTGCCGGATGACCGTTCGACTCTACCTGGCCGGCACTAATCTCCATCTTTAAGCCTGGACTGAAAAACCTCGACGCCTCCGGGGCGGGTTCGGCATGCTTCCCATGCCCGAACACGGCGCCGCGCGTCCTTGACGCCCGTGCTGCCGGGGGCACCGGGACCGGGGAGGCCCCGGTGATCGGACGGCACCACGAGGGTCTGCGGCCCTTGTTCCGCAGAGGTGCCGTCCGGTCATCCCGCCCCCCGCGCCGGCTCAGCCGACCCAGAGCGCGACCCGATGGTCCTCGTCCGTGACGTAGAACGACAGTCCGTCCAGCTCCGCCACGCCCTCGACGTGGTGAAACGGGGCCAGGTCCGCCACCTGCTCCCCGACGAGCCGCCGCCCGTCGCCCGCCTCGCCACCGGTCAGCCGGAAGCGGACGTGTCGGGAGGTGACCTCACCCCCACCCGGATGGTCGTCGAGCAGTACCGACCCCTTGCCCAGCGCGTCGATCGAGCCGATCACGGCCGCGTACCCGCCGTCCGACGTCGGGGTGATCGCGCGGAAGCCGGTCAGCTCCCCCGGCGGAGTGACGCCAGTCAACGCGTACGCGCCCAACGCCCGCGGCCACTCCCGCTCGGCAGTGAACATGCCCGGCACACCGGCCACCTCGACCAGGATAGGCTCACCGGCGTCGGTGACCGGAAAACGCAGCCCGAGCAGCACCGTCCCGGCCGGGGTGAACGCCGCAGCCTCCACGTTCAACGGCAGGTCGTCCCTGGCCAACCGGCTCACCCAGCTCTTCTCCCGGACGGTTCCCCGGGCCAGCGTCTCCACGATGAACCGTTCCCGCACCCGCTCCCCCGCCGGCAGGAGGGTCAGCGGCGACGCGGCGAGAGCATCGTTCACCGCCCGGTGCAGCCGAAACGAGTTGCGTACCACGTGCACCGGCACCGGCCCGGCCGCCGCGTCGTCCTCACGGAACCGGGCCACGAAGGCGCGCCGAGGTCGCAGCGGGCCAGCCTTCGAGCCGAAGTGGGAGCCGAAGACGTACACCCAGCCGTCGTGGTGGGCGAGCGCCTCACCGTCCTCGGTCCGCCCGTTCTCCACACCGGCATCCGCCCGCACGTGCAGGGCCGTCCACTCCCCGTCGTCGCCCTCCAGCAGCAGCGCGAGGCAGCGCTCCACCGGCCCCTCGTCCAGCACGGTCCAGAAGCCCCGCCGGGCACCGTACGCCCGCAGCAGCGCCGCCGACCGCACCGGCAACAGATCGCTGGCCTCGTTACCGGCCACCACGAATTCGACGAGTCGCACTGTCACCGGGCCAGCGTACGGAGCACACGCTCGTACAGTGACGGGGTGCCCGACACAGTGATTACCGGCCCGACCGCCCAGACGACCGACCCCGAGGCGTACAAGGCGCTGCACGCCGACGCCACCGCGTTGCTGGAGGGTTGGCAGCCGACCAGCCCGGACGCGGCCGGCGCGCGGGACCGAACCCTCGCGCTGCTCGCCGTCGGCCCGGTCGCGATGAGCCGGCAGCACCGCCCCGGGCATGTCACCGCCAGCGCGTTGGTGCTGGACTCCACCGGCTCCCGGGTGCTGCTCTGCCTGCACGTCAAGTTCGGGCGTTGGGTGCAGCTCGGCGGGCACTGCGAGCCGATCGACCAGACCCTCGTCGCCGCGGCGCTCCGCGAGGCCACCGAGGAGTCCGGGATCGCCGGCCTGCGCATCGACCCGGTGCCGATCGACGTGGACGTGCACCAGGTGCAGTGTCAGGGCGGCTCGGCGCACCACGACGTCCGGTTCGCGGTTATCGCCCCGCCCTCGGCTGTGGAGCAGGTCAGCGACGAGGCCGAGGAGCTGGGCTGGTTCCCACCGGACCAGCTGCCCGAGCCGCTGGCCGGCGGGACCGCCCACCTGATCGCACCGGGCCTCGCCGCCCTCAGACGTAGCCCTCTTCGCCTCGCTCCTTGAGCTCGTCGACCAGGGCCTTGACGTCCTGCGCCCGGTCGCGCGGGCAGACCAGCACCGCGTCCGGGGTGTCCACAACGATCAGGTCGCGCAGGCCGAGCACGGCCACCAACCGACCCGACTGCGGGACGACAACGAGGTTGCTGCTGTCCCGCAGCAGCACGCCCGGCTTGGCCTCGGTGCCGAGCACCACGTTGCCCGCGTCGTCGGTTGCCAGCACGTCGCCCAGGGTGTGGAAGTCACCGACGTCGTTCCAGCCGAAGTCGCCCGGCACCGTCGCTACCCGACCCGCAGTGGCCGCACCCTCCATCACCGCGTAGTCGACGGAGATCTTCGGCAGGGTCGGCCAGATCGCGCCCAGGACGTCGTCCTGCTCCGGGGTGCCCCAGGCGGCGGCGATCGCGGCGACGCCGGCGTGCAGCGCCGGCTGCTGGCGGGCCAGTTCGGCGAGGAAGACGTCCACCCGCCACACGAACATGCTCGCGTTCCACAGGTGCCGGCCCGAACGGACGTACGCCTCGGCGACCTCGGCGGCCGGCTTCTCCTTGAATTCGGCCACCGGCCGCCACGGCACACCCTCGGTCGGATCGCCGGTCTCCAGGTAGCCGTAGCCGGTCTCGGCGCGGGTCGGAGTGATCCCGACGGTCATCAGCATGCCCTGCTCGGCCCCGCGGACCGCCTCCTGAACCGTGCAGACCCAGCTGTCCGTGTCGCGGATCAGGTGGTCGGCCGCGAAGCTGCCCATCACCGCGTCCGGGTCCCGCGCCGAGATCACCGCGGCGGCCAACGCGATCGCTGCGCAGGAATCCCGGGGGGAGGGCTCGACCAGGATGTTCTCCTCCGGCAGCACTGTCAGCTGCCGTGCCACCGCCGCGACGTGCGCGGCACCGGTGACCACAAGGGTCCGATCCGGTGTGGTCAGCGGCGCGAGCCGTTCGACTGTCGCCTGAAGCAGCGAGGCGCTGGTGCCGGTCAGCGGGTGGAGGAACTTGGGATGGCC
Organism: Micromonospora alfalfae; assembly: GCF_022230925.1. Lineage (GTDB taxonomy): Bacteria > Actinomycetota > Actinomycetes > Mycobacteriales > Micromonosporaceae > Micromonospora > Micromonospora alfalfae. The sequence continues at coordinate 227,592 of NZ_JAKKFH010000001.1, forward strand.
AGCGCGGGACAACGGCCACAACCTCGTGCCACTGCCACCTGCCGGAATGACCGCATAGAGCATCCGCACATCATGCCCGACGTACCTGCCCAAAGTGGCACGGGTCACCCGCAGTGGTGCGGAGGGTCAGGAACGGGCGCGACTCCACGCCGCGATGTGCACCTCGGCGCTGGACTCCCAGGTGAACTCCTTGGCCCGGTCGAACCCCGCCTTCGCCAGCGACAACCGCCGCTGCTCGTCGTCGAGCAGGGCGGCCAGGTCGGCGCCGATCTGCTCCGGGTCCTCCGAGGTGTACGCGACAGCGTCGCCGCCCACCTCGGGCAGCGAGAGCCGGGGCGTGGTCAGCACCGGCGCGGCGCACGCCATCGCCTCCAGGATCGGCAGCCCGAACCCCTCGCCGTAGGACGGGTAGGCAGCGACCAGGGCACCGCCGAGGAAACCTGGCAGGTCGGCGTAGCGCAGGTAGCCGGGGCGCAGCAGACGCAGGTGCGACGGCACCTCGGCCACCGCCCGGTCGATGTCCTCGTCGTGCCCCTGCCCACCGGCGATCACCAGGGCCGGCGGGTCGACCCGGTCAGCCACCGCCCGCGCCCACCCACGGATCAGGTTGGGCACGTTCTTCCGAGGCTCCTTGGCACCGAGGAACGCGACGTAGCTGCTGTTGCCCAGCCCCAGACGCGCACGTACCCGAGCCTTCTCCTCCTCGGTGGGAGCGTGGAAGGCAGCCTGGTCGACGCCGTGGTAGGCCACGTCGATCCGCGTCGGATCGGCGTCGAGCAGCCGGATCAGCTCGTCCCGGGTGGCCTTGCTGGGCACTATCACCCGGTCGGCGCGGCGCAGCGAAGTCTTGATGGCGCTGCGGAAGAACGTGCGGCGCGACTTGTCGTAATGCTCCGGCTCGGTGAAGAACGTCGCATCGTGCACGGTGACCGTGACCGGGCACCCGGCCCGCAGCGGGCAGGTGTAGAAGGGCGAGTGCAGCACCTCTGCGCCCACCTGCTGGGCGAGCAGCGGCAGGCCGGTCTGCTCCCAGGCGAGCCGGGCCGGGCGGTGCGCCACGGCGGCCGGAGCCGGGATGATCTCCGCGCCGGGCAGCATGCGGGTGTACCGCTCCAGATCGGTGCGGAGGCTGACCACCGCCAGCTCCACCCCCGACCCGCACACCTTGCCGAGGGCGCCGAGCAGACCGTCGACGTATCGACCGACACCACCACGGTCGGTGGGGACACTCGTGGCGTCGATGAGCACGCGGGGCGGGCGACCGGCGGTCACGGGGCGACTCCTTGAACTGGCGGGCCTGTGGGGAACAACACTCCGGGGGTAAAGCCTACGCCGGGGCGCGGGGCCGACGCTGACTGCGACCCGACGGTACGCCGACTTGTCATCGTCATCGAGTACGGCCCGCACTGGCGTATCGTTCGCGCCGATGGCCGACAACATTGCCCGGGTGTTCGCCGACGCGATCGCGACCGACCCGACCCGACCGCTGCTCACCTGGTACGACGACGCCACCGGCGACCGCACCGAACTCTCCGGCGTCACGTTGGCGAACTGGGTGGCGAAGACCGCCAACCTCCTCGTCGACGAGGTCGGCCTCGCGCCGGGCACCCCGGCCGGCGTGCTGCTGCCGCCACACTGGCAGACCGCGGCGGTGCTGCTGGCCTGCTGGTCGGCCAAGCTGAGCGTCGTCGACACGCCGGGCGACGTGGGGGTGCTCTTCGCCGCCGTCGACCAGTTCGACGAGGCGCAGTCCTGGTCCGCCGACGAGCGGTACGCCCTCGGGTTGGCTCCGCTCGCCGCCCCGCTCCGGCAGGTGCCGCCCGGGTTCGCCGACTACGTCGTCGAGGTACGCGGGCACGGTGACCACTTCACGCCGCAATCCGGCCCGGGCCCCACCGACGCGCACCTGCTGGGTCGCGCCGAGGCCCGCGCCACCGAGTTGGGCATCCTCCCCGGCGCCCGGGTCCTCATCGACGCGGCCCGGTACCCCGACCCGGTCGACTGGCTGCTGGCCCCGCTGACCCAAGCCGCCACAGTGGTCCTCTGCGCCAACCAGGACCCGGCCCGCCTGGCCGCCAGGCTGACCGCAGAGAAAGTCACCCACCCCCTCCCCTGACCCTCCCTGCCCCACCCCCCTGCTCCCGCGATCTTGCAGTTTCGGTTGCCGAGATGCGCGGAATGCCCCTTATCTCGCGGCAGAAAGTGCAAGATCGCGGGGGTCAGGGCGGGGGTTAGGGGCGAGGACGGCGTTGGGCGAGGACGGCGAAGGCGGTCAGGGACTCGGGGTTGACCAGGGCGCCCTTCGCTGCGGCCTGGTCGACAGGGGTGCCGGTGAGGATCTTCTTGACCGGCACCTCCAGCTTCTTCGCCGAGAGGGTGCGGGGCACCGAACGCACCTGGTGGATCTCGTCGGGCACGTGCCGGGGTGAGAGCGCCGTGCGCAGTTCACGGCAGATCTTCGCGCGCATCGGGTCGTCCAACTCCAGACCCTCGGCCAGCACCACGAAGAGCAGCAGCTCACCTGCGCCGCCCTCGTCGTCCTCCAGGTGCACGACCACCGAGTCGAGCACCTCGTCGAGCCCTTCCACCACCGAGTAGAACTCGGCGGTGCCGAGGCGCACCCCACCACGGTTGAGGGTGGCGTCGGAGCGGCCGGTGATCACGCAGCCGCCCCGCTCGTTGATGGTGATCCAGTCACCGTGCCGCCAGACGCCCGGGTAGACGTCGAAGTACGCCTCCGCGTAACGGGTGCCGTCCGGGTCGTTCCAGAAGCCCACCGGCATGCTCGGCATCGGTTCGGTGATCACCAGCTCGCCGAGTTCGCCGATGACCGGCGTGCCGTCGGCGGAACGCGCCTCCACCTTGGCGCCCAACGCCCGGCAGGCGATCTCACCGGCGTACACCGGCAGCAGCGGCACCCCGCCGACGAAACCGGTGCACACGTCGGTGCCCCCGGAAAGCGACTGGAGCTGGACGTGGTCGCCGACGGTCTCGTACACCCAGCGGAAGCCCTCGGCGGGCAGCGGCGCACCGGTGGAACCCACGCCGCGCAGCGCCGACAGGTCGGCGACCTCCCGGGGGACCAACCCGGCCTTACGGCAGGCCAACAGGTACGGCGCGGAGGTGCCGAAGTACGTCGTCCCGGTCTCCGCCGCCAGCCGCCACAGCCCGCCGAGGTCAGGCTCGGCCGGCCGGCCGGGCTCCGCCCGGACTCCCGGGTTGCCGTCGAAGAGCACGATGGCCGCCCCCACCGCCGGGCCGGAGACCAGGAAGTTCCACATCATCCAGCCGGTGGTGGTGAACCAGAAGAACCGGTCGGCCGGGCCCAGGTCGTGGTGCAGCGCGAGCATCTTCAGGTGCTCCAGCAGGATGCCGCCGTGGCCGTGCACGATCGGCTTCGGCAGCCCTGTGGTGCCCGAGGAGTACAGCACGTAGAGCGGGTGGTCGAACGGCACCGGCGTGAACGTCAACGGCTCGTCGGTGGGCGCGGCCAGTTCGGCCCAGCCCAGCGCGCCCTCGGGTGCGGGGCCCACCGGGTCGAGGTAGCCGATGCTGACGGTGTGACGCAACGACGGCAGGGCGGCCCGGATCGCCGCGACCTCGGCACGCCGGTCCACCGGCTTGTCGCCGTACCGGTAGCCGTCCACTGCGACCAGCACCGTCGGTTCGATCTGCTGCCAACGGTCAGTGACGCTACGGGTGCCGAACTCGGGCGCGCAGGACGAGAAGATCGCGCCGAGGCTGGCGGTGGCCAGCAGCAGGACGTACGTCTCGGCGATGTTCGGGGCGTACGCCGCCACCCGGTCACCGGCGGTGACGCCGAGCCGGCGCAACCCGGCCGACACCCGGCGGACCTGCTCGCGCAGCTCAGCGGCGGTCAGCGTGACCGGCGCCCGGGTCTGCCCGTGCGCGATGACCACCGGGTCGTCGTCGGCGCGGCCCGGCATCCGCAGCACGTTCTCGGCGTAGTTGAGCCTGGCGTCGGGGAACCAGCGCGCGCCGGGCATCCCCCGCTCGGCGAGGGTGGCGCTCGGCGGTGTGTGCGCGATCACCTCGAAGTGGTCCCAGACCGAGCGCCAGAACCCGTCCAGATCGGTGGTGGACCAGCGCCACAGCGCGTCGTAGTCGGCGAAGTCCAACCCGCGGTGCTCCCGCAGCCAGCGCAGGTAGGCACCGATCCGGGACCGCTCGCGTACGTCCGCCGGCGGCGTCCACAGCATGTCACCCACTGCTCCACCCTCCCCCTGGCCCGACACGACACTGTGACTGGGCCGTGGCGCCATCTTGCCCTACCTCGAAGCGCCATTCTGCGCACCGGGTAGGCCAACCGACGCGTGCCCGTCCCACACTGCGACCCGCCACCTCATGTGGGTCAGCCGGCGCGGTGGGCCTGGATGGCGCGGCGGCGGGCGAGGCGGTGCGCGCGGCGGATCTCCGCCTCCTTGTACCGGCGCTCGTCCTCCGCCGTCTCCGGCAGCACCGGGCGGACCGCCCGCGGCGCCCCGCCCACGTCCACGCCGACGAACACCAGGTACGCGGTGGCCACCCGAACCGGCGCGTCCTCGGCCGAGTCCCACCGTTCGGCGACCACCCGTACGCCCACCTCCATGGAGGTCTGGCCGGTCCAGTTCACCTGGGCGTGCGCGTGCACCAGGTCGCCGACCCGGACCGCCTCGGAGAAGACGATCTCGTCGATCGCCGCTGTCACCGCGGTCCCGCCGCTGTGTCGGGCGGCAGCGGCCCCGGCCACGTCGTCGACGAACTTCATCAGAACCCCGCCGTGCACGGTGCCGTAGAGGTTGACGTCCACCGCAGTCATGATCTTGCTGAGAGTGACGCGCGAGTACGACGTCGGCTTGCCGGTTGGAGCGGCGGAGAGGTGCTCAGTCATGTCGAAAACGGTACGGTGCGCGGATGCGACATCTCTGGAGCTTCCTCGCCGGGCTGGTGGTGGCGCCCATCACCTGGGTGCTGGTCACACTGGGGCAGGACGGGTCGAGCCGGACGGTCGACCGCTGGGTGGAGATCGGCACGTTCAACACCGCCAACCTGATCGAGCCGGCCGTGTACCTCGGTGTCGGCGGTGTCCTGCTGGGCCTGCTCGGCACGCTGCGCTTCTCGCCGTTGGGCCCGTTGGTGGCCGGTGCGCTGCTGGTCACCCCGTACATCGGGATGTTCGTGGCGCCCTTCTCGGTGCGGGACGCGATCCCGCACGAGTGGAAGGTGTTCGGCGATCCGTTGCCGCTGCGACTGCCAGTGGAGAACGGCACGCTCTTCCTGCTCGGCCTGCTGCTGCTGATGGCGACCTTCAGCCAACAGCGTTGGCGGCAGTGGCCGAGCCCGGCGACCGAACCCGCTGCGGCACCCGCCCCCGCGTCGGACGGAGGCCCCCGCAACGACGACTTCACGTTGACCGACTGGCCGGCCCCCGCGCCCGCCGAGCGTGACACCACGCCCCTCACTCTGGGTTACCCGGCCGACTCGACGCCGACCGAGCCGCTGCCCCGCCGGGTGGGTGGCGAATCACCCTGGTCCGCCCCACCGCGCGGCCAACCGCGCCCCGAGGACACCACCGAGATCCGCTGATCGTCGGGGCGGGCCGGTGAACCGGCCCGCCCCTTTCGTCTCTTCCGGGCTGATGCAGCGCGACCGCTCTTTTGGGCCGGTGCAGCGCGACCGCTCTTCCGGGCTAGTGCAGCGCGACCGCCAGATCCGGGTCGACGCTGCCGAGGCTGGCACGGGGAACCACGAGGAGCATGACGATCAACGCGGCGGCCATGCCACCCGCTATGACGATCGCCATCGGTACGCTCCCGGTGCCGAACAGACCGGCCAGTGGCGCCGACACCGCGCCGATGCCGAACTGCACCGCGCCGAGCAGCGCCGCAGCGGTGCCAGCGGCCTCGCTGTGCCGGCTCATGGCCAGCGCCGGCGCGTTCGGCAGGGCCAGGCCGGCGGCGGCCAGGACCAGCCACAGTGACGCGAGCAGCGTGCCCAGGCCGCCGACGCCGGTCGCCGCGAACATGATCAGCAGCAGGCCGGCCGCCGTTCCGGCGATCAGGGCGCTGACCAGAATCTGCTGCGGGGTGTAGCGGCGCAGCAGCCGAACGTTGAACTGGGTGGCCCCGATCAGGCCCACCGCGCCGGCCCCGAAGGCGATGCCGAACTGCTGCTCGTCGAGGCCGTACTCCTGCTGGAGCACGAACGACGAACCCGAGACGTACGCGAACAGGGCCGCCATCGCCAGCCCGGCGACCAGCACCAGGCCGACGAACGCCCGGTCGTTGACCAACCCCCGGTAGTCGCGCAGTGTGGCGCGTACCCCGCCGTGCCGCCGACGCGCCACCGGAAGGGTCTCCGGGAGCCGGAGAGCGGCCACGACGATCAGCAGCGCGCCCAGCACCGCCAGCGCCGCGAAGACGCCCCGCCAGTCGGTCCAGCTCAGCAGGCCGCTGCCCAGCGTCGGCGCGAGGATGGGCGCCAGGCCCATGACGAGCATCAGCCGGGAGAAGATCCGGGCGAAGGAGGCCCCGCTGAACAGGTCGCGGACCACTGCCGTCGCGACCACTGTGGCGGCGGCGACGCCGAGCCCCTGGAGTACGCGCAGCCCGCCGAGCACACCGATGTTGGGCGCGAAGACGCACAGCACGGACGCCACGATGTGCGCGGCCAGCCCGGCCAGCAGCGGCACCCGCCGACCGACCACGTCGGAGAGCGGCCCGATCAGCAGTTGGCCCAGCGCGAGGCCGACCAGCGTGCCGGTCAGCGTCAACTGCACAGCGGTCTCGGTGGTCTCCAGGCCCGCCGTGATGGCGGGTAGCGCGGGCAGGTACATGTCGATGGTCAACGGCCCGATCGCGATCAACGCGCCCAGCACGAGGACGAGTTGTGCCCGCTGACGGTTGGTCATCAGGTCGCCGGGCAGCACTTCTTGCGCGACGGCGGAATCGCGTCCGGTCTTCTCCACCAACTGCTTCATCATCTCGATCTCTCTGCGGGGCGCGTCGTCACAAGCGGCGGCGCGGGGCGTCACCGCGACCGCGTGGACGTGGCGGCACGGTGTGGGATGGCCGACGGTGGGCAGCGTTGATGTGACGAGGCAGGGTCGTGGCGGGGGCGGCTGGGTGGGGCGATGATCCGAGGGTGATCCTCTCGCTCGGCAACACCTCGGCGGCGGGTGACGTTCCCGGTGTGTGGGGAGTCACCCCGCCCCGCCCACCCGATCCGAATGTGACCGGGGTCACAGCGAGATCAGAACCGGGGCCGGGGTACGCGTCGTCTTGCCTGGTGTGAAACGAAGTCTGGACGGGCTCGACGAGGGTGAACTCCTTCGCCGCGTCGCTCGGGGCGACCGGCGCGCGTTCGACGCGCTGTACCGGCGTACCGCCCCGTGGTTGACAGCGCGACTGCGTCGACGCTGCGCCGACGAGGACGTGGTGGCCGAGGTGTTGCAGGAGACGTACCTGGCGGTCTGGCGGTCGGCCGGCAGCCAGGCTCAGTCCTCCACCTCCGGCAGCGCTGTGGGCTGGTTGTGGACGATCGCCGCGCACCGGCTGATCGACGCGTTCCGCCACCGGGCCCGACGGGAGCGGGTCCCGACGGTGCAGACCTTCGAGACGGTGGCCCCGGCGGCCGAGGACGAGGCGCTGGCCGGCGGGATGGACGCCAACCTGGAGCGTGCCCTGCACGAGCTGCCGGCGGAACTCCGTCAGGTGCTGCGTTCGATGGTCCTCGACGGGTTGACCGCGCGGGAGACCGCTCTGCTGCTCGGCATGCCGGAGGGGACCGTGAAGACCCGGGCCCGACGGGCCCGAATCGCCCTCCGGGAGGCGCTGTCATGACCACTCACCCGACGCCCACCCTGATCTCCCAGTACGCCTCCGGTGCTGCCGGTGTCGACGACACCACCATCTGGGCGGTCGAGGCGCACCTGGAGACCTGCGCCGCCTGCCGAGCGGTGCTCACGGACGCCGTCGACCCGGGCACCCGGGACCTGCTGGACCGGGTGGCCGACGGCATCGCCACCGGAATCGCCACCGGCCCGCCTCCGGTGCCCCGTCGCCGGCTGCTGCGCACCGGGGTCGCCGCCCGGGTGCTGCCCTGGCTGGTCACCGCCACCGGGTTGATGCTGGCCGCGGTCCTGTTCGAGTGGACGTTCAACAGCCTGCCGTCGCTGGTGCTGCTGATCGCGCCAGTGGCGCCGCTGCTGCCGGTGGCCGCGGTCTGGAGCCGGCGCCTCGACCCGGCCTGGGAACTGACGGCCACCATGCCCCGCACCGGCCTGCCGCTGCTGATGCGTCGCACGTTGGCGGTGCTGTCGACGGTCATACCGGTGCTGGCGGTGGCGGGCTGGGTCACCGGTCACTCCCCCGGCCTCTGGTTGCTGCCCGCCCTGGGGTTCACCGCCGGCGCGTTGGCACTGGGCACCGTGGTGGGGGTCGACCGCGCCGCACTCGCGTTGACCGTCGTCTGGTCCACCGGTGTGGTCGTGCCGAGCCTCGCCGACGGGCGACTTCCGACGGTCCTCAGCGGCGGCAGCCTGCCGGGGTGGGCGCTCGCCACAGTGGCGCTGACGGCCGTCGTACTCGTTCGAGCCTGGCGACGGCCGCACGAACCGCACCAGAACCTTCTGCACCGATGACGAGATCGAGCCACTGCCGAATGGAGAGATCATGATGCGTACGGTCAGCGTGGCCGAGACCGCCCCGTCCACCTACGCGTGGGCGGTGCACGCCGAGAAGTTGCAGGTCCGGGCCGGCCGGCACCTCGCCGTCGACCAGCTCGACCTGAGGTTGGGCACCGGTGTGCACGGGCTGCTCGGCCCCAACGGCGCCGGCAAGACGACGTTGATGCGAGCCCTGGCCACCGTGTTGAAGCCGGCCGGTGGGCGGCTGGCCCTGCTCGGCGGCGAGGTCACCGGCAACGCCGACCTCCGCCAGGTACGCCGCGGCCTGGGCTACCTGCCGCAGCACTTCGGCTTCTACCCGCGCTTCACGGTCCGGGAGTTCGTCGAGTACATCGCCTGGCTCAAGGAGATGCCGAAGGCTGTCATCCCTGGCGCGGTGCAGCGGGCCGTCGAACGGGTGGGCCTGACGGAGCGCGCCGACTCCCGGATGAAGACACTGTCCGGCGGGATGCTGCGCCGCGCCGGCATCGCCCAGGCGATCGTCAACGACCCGGCGGTGCTGCTGCTCGACGAGCCGACTGTCGGCCTGGACCCGGAGCAGCGCCTCGACTTCCGCGAGCTGCTGCGGGAGATCGGCCTGGACAGCTGCGTACTCGTCTCCACCCACCTGGTCGAGGACGTCGCGGTGGCCTGCTCCGACGTGGTGCTGATCAGTGAGGGCCGGTTGGTGTGGCAGGGCACCACGGGGCAGTTGACCGAGCAGGGTGGGGCCGGCGACGCCGGTGACAGCGCCGCCGAACGTGGCTACTCGTCGGTGCTGCGCGCCTACCGTGAGCGGGTGTCGGCATGACGGGACGCATCCTCCGCATCGAACTGCGCCGCTCGGCGGCGCTGGGCACCGCCCTGTTGATACTGGTGAGCGGCGCGGTGTTGCTGCTGTCGTCCACCCAGTTCTTCGCGGGGCGCTGGATGCAGCTGGCGGTGATGGCCCGGTCGCTGCTGATGGTGCTGCTGCCGCTCGCGCTGGCCGGCGGGGCGTGGATGGGCCGGCGCGACGCGCGCCACCGCGTCAACGAGTTGTTCGCCAGCACCGTGCGGCCTCGGTGGCAGCGCGTCGCCCCGACCGCCGGCGCTCTCGCGGTCTCGGTGGTGACCGCGTACCTCCTGGTCTTCCTCATCGCGGCCGGATGGGTGGTGCCGACGTCGAACTACTTCCCGAGCGCGACGATCGTCGTCGTCGCGGTCGGCATTCCGGCGCTGATCGCCGCTGGTTGGCTGGGCATGGCCGCCGGCCGAGCCGTACCCCGGGTGATCACCGCGCCGGTCCTCGCCGTGGTCGGCTTCGTCCTGGTGGGGCTGGTGCCGGAGTTGGCCACGTCGCCCGCCACGGGCCCGGGCCTCACGCAACTCCCCCCGGAGCCGGCGGCCGTGCTGCTCGTGCCGGCGATCACCGGCCTGGACGACTTCCAGACGATCGCGACGCGGGTCAGCCTGCTCCAGGCGCTGTGGCTGGTGTCCCTCGCCGCGACCGGCCTGCTGCTGCTCGGCGCGGTGCGGCGCCGCGCGATCGCGTTCGCAGTGCTGCCGGCGCTGCTCGGCGTCGCGGTAGCGCTGCCACTCCTGCCCGTCGGCGGAATCCGCGGGGCGGCTGTCGTCGACCCGGTCGCCATCGAGCTGGTCTGCGACAACGACGGCCCGCAGGTCTGCGTGACGCGGGCACACGCCGGGCTGCTGCCCGCCGTCGTCGGCCCCGCCCGCCAGGCGCTCGACATGATGGCGGCGAAGCTGCCCAACGCACCGGTCCGGGCGGTGGAGACCCAACAGGTCACTTACTGGGGGCAGCCGGACCTGGATGCCGGACCGGTCCGACACTCCGCCGACACGATCGTCTTCGACACCCCCACCATCGACCGCGTCGGCCGCGCCGACCTGTCCGGCGACTACTTCCTGCCGTCCCTGCTGGAGGCCGCCTGGCAGCAGGAGTGCGGCGACCAGTCGATTCGGGGCGACGTGTACCGGGCCCGGATGGTCGCCGCCGCCTGGCTGACCGGTCGACCGCCGGCCCCGCAGACCGGATGGGCACCCGAGGAGATGGCGCTGCTGAAGAGCGCGTACCAGTCGCTGGTGAGCCTGCCGGAGGTCGAGCAACGACGTCGGATGGCGGCGGTACGCGAGGGCGTACTGGCCTGCCGGGACGACGAGCTGGTGGCGATCCTGCCGGGAGATCAGCAGTGAGGTGGCTTCAGCTTCACCTGCGCTCCCGCCGGGTGCCCGTCGCCCTGACCACCGCGACCTCGTTGATCGCGCTGACCTGGGCCCTGTCGCTGGCCTACACCGACTCCACGACGATCAGCGCAAGGACGGCCAGCCTCGTCATCATGCTGGCGGTGGTCGCTGTCGGCACCACCCTCAACGGCGCCGACGACGCCCTGGACCACACGATGGCGGTCAATTGGCCGGTACGCCGTGCCGGGCACCTGCTGCTCGCCGCCGCCGCGATCACCGGGCTGCTGTCCCTCAGCATGATCACCGACACGCGCTACGAACCGTTCTCCCTCGTGCTGCGCAACACTGCGGGGCTGCTCGGGCTCACCGCGCTCGGCGCCACGGTGCTGGGTGCCGCCCTGGCCTGGATCGCCCCACTGATCTGGACCCTCATCGCGGTGCTGCCGATGATGGGGCCCAGCCAGGATCTGAAGATGCAGGTTGTCGGCTGGCTGATCCAACCCGCCGGGACCACCAGCGCCACCGCGTGCGCGGCCATCCTGGCGGTGACGGGTCTGCTGGCGTACGCCCTGCGGGGTTGCCCCGTGCGGCCGGTGAGCGAGACGGCCCCCAACCGGTGACGGGCGTTCCGGTGCTCCGGGATCCCCGGAGCACCGGAACCCGACCTAGACGACGTCGGCGAGCAGTTGCCGGGCCATGACGATCCGCTGGACCTGGTTGGTGCCCTCGTAGATCTGGGTGATCTTGGCGTCCCGCATCATCCGCTCGACCGGGTAGTCCCGCGTGTAGCCGTAGCCACCGAGCAACTGCACAGCGTCGGTGGTGATCTCCATCGCGGCGTCGGAGGCGAAGCACTTCGCCGCCGCGCCGAAGTAGGTGAGATCCGCGTCGCCACGCTCCGACTTGCCGGCGGCCGCGTACGTGAGCTGCCGGGCAGCCTCGAGCTTCATGCCCATGTCAGCCAGCATGAACTGGATCCCCTGGAACTCGGCGACCGCCTTGCCGAACTGGCGACGCTCCGCCACGTACCCCTTCGCGTAGTCGAGCGCGCCCTGCGCGATCCCGACGGCCTGCGCGGCAATGGTGACCCGGGTGTGGTCCAGGGTCTTCATCGCTGTCGCGAAGCCGGTGCCCTCCGCGCCGATCATCCGGTCGGCCGGGATCCGCACGTTGTCGAGGTAGACCTCGCGGGTGGGCGAGCCCTTGATGCCGAGCTTCTTCTCCGGCGCGCCGAAGCTCACCCCGGCATCGGACTTCTCGACCACGAAGGCCGAGATGCCCCGGGACCGGGCGGACGGATCGGTGACGGCGAAGACCGTGTAGAACTCGGACACCCCTGCGTTGGTGATCCAGCGCTTCACACCGTTGAGCACCCAGTGATCCCCGTCACGCACCGCCCTGGTGGTCATGGACACCGCGTCGCTGCCCGCCTCCGGCTCGGAGAGGCAGTACGAGAACATCGCGTCACCGGCCGCGACCGGCGTCAGGTAGCGAGTCTTGAGATCGGCGGAACCGGACAACAACAGCGGCATCGTGCCGAGTTTGTTCACCGCCGGGATCAGCGAGGAGGACGCGCAGGCGCGGGCCACCTCCTCGATGACGATGGCGGTGGCCAGCGCGTCCGCGCCCGCGCCCCCGTACTCCTCGGGGATGTGCGGTGCGTGGAAGTCGGCCGCTCGCAGCGCGTCGTAGGACGCCTTGGGGAATTCCCCCGTCTCGTCGGCCTCCGCGGCGTGCGGCGCCACCTTCGCGGCGCAGACCTCTCGCACGGCTTCCCGGATCGCCTGGTGCTCCTCGGGCAACCGGTAGACGTCGAACGACTCCCCTGCGGCCATCTCGACCCTCCCCTTCACCACTATCATGCGCAGTCTGTGACGACTCCTGACCGCCGACCGCGCAGACTGAAGACTAGCGACTGCAGTTCAGGTGATGTTACCGGCGCGTAGGTATGGGCAGGACGGTGCACCTAACGCGCTCAGCGATGATGGAGATTGAAACAGTGAGCCACCCTCCGGTGCCCCGCCCAGGCGCCGCAGCAGAATGCGACGCGACGACGCGACGCCAGCGCGAGCGGAGAAGACAGGCGTGACGATCCCCTACCCCACCATCCAGCCGACCCCCGCCATCGCCGCGGTGACCCCGCCCTCGGGCGCACCCCGGCCGCGGGTGACGTTCCTTGGGACTGGTTACCTCGGTGCGACGTACGCCATCTGCTACGCCGAACTGGGCTACGAGGTTCTCGGGTTCGACGTCGACGCCGACAAGATCGCGATGCTGAACGCCGGTCAGGTGCCGATCCACGAGCCCGGCCTGGACGAGCTGCTCCGACGCAACCTCGCCGCCGGCCGCCTCCGGTTCAGCACCGACATCGCCGAGACCGCCGAGTTCGGTGACGTGCACTTCATCTGCGTGGGCACCCCGCAGCGGGCCGACGGCATGGGCGCCGACCTGTCGTACGTCGAGGCGTCGGTCACCAGCCTCGCGCAGCACCTGACCCGCAAGGCGTTGATCGTCGGCAAGTCCACCGTGCCGGTCGGCACCGCCGAGTGGGTCGAGCAGCTCGTCGGCAAGCACACGCCGGACGACCTGGACGTCGAGGTGGCGTGGAGCCCCGAGTTCCTCCAGGAGGGCTTCGCCGTCGACGACGTCCTGCGGCCCAACCGGATCGTGGTCGGCGTCAAGAGCGAGTGGGCCAACGGCATGCTCTACGCCGCGCACAAGGGCGTGTTCGACCTGGCCGCCACCGAGGACCGCGAGGTACCCCTCGTGGTGACCGACTTCTCCACCGCCGAGCTGGTCAAGGTCGCCGCGAACGCCTTCCTGGCCACCAAGATCTCCTTCATCAACGCGATGGCCGAGGTCTGCGAGGCCTCCGGTGGCGACGTCACCCAACTGGCCCGCGCGATCGGCTACGACCCGCGCATCGGCAACCGGTTCCTCCAGGCCGGCCTCGGCTTCGGAGGCGCCTGCCTGCCCAAGGACATCCGGGCCTTCCAGGCCCGCGCCCAGGAGCTGGGTGCCGGCGAGGCGCTGCGCTTCCTGCACGAGGTCGACCTGATCAACCTGCGTCGGCGTACCCGGGTGCTCCAACTCGCCGCGGACCTGCTCGGCCGCCGCTCCGGCCCGGCCGGCCCGGACTTCTCCGGCACCCGGATCGCCGTGCTCGGTGCCACCTTCAAGCCCAACACCGACGACGTCCGCGACGCCCCGGCGCTCGCCGTCGCCGCGCTGCTGCACAAGGCCGGCGCCGACGTGCACGTGTACGACCCGCAGGGCACCGAGAACGCCCGCCGCGCGGTCCCCGAGTTGACCTACGAGAGCAGCATCAACGAGGCGGTCAACGAGGCCGACCTGGTCTGCGTCCTCACCGAGTGGGCCGACTTCCGCAACGCTGATCCGGTCGCCCTGGGCGAGTTGGTGAAGGGTCGCAAGGTCGTCGACGGCCGCAACTGCCTCGACCCGGCACTGTGGGCCCAGGCGGGCTGGGAGTACCGGGGCATGGGTCGCCCCTGACCCAACCGACGCATCACCGGCCGGCAATCGAGCATCTCGGTGGCCGGCCGGTGTCGTTGTTTGCCCCGGACCCGCCGACAAGAGTCGAAATCCGCGCCAGCTTTGGGCATGCTGCGACAGTGGGAGTCCACAGTGCGGGTGGAGGGGTGTCGTGGCGACCTTTCAATGCTCCTCGTGCGGCCGGGAGATCAAGCCGGCTGTCCGATGCCCCCACTGTGGGGCAGATCAACCACAGTGGGTCGAGCACCTGGCCGACATTGAGCGTTCGATAGCGGAGATGAAGGCGCGCGACGCCGCCATCGCCCGCGAGCAGCGCCAGATCGCCGCGAAGATGCAGGCCGCGCTCTTCCAGCGGGACATCCTCGCGCACGCCGGCGAGGAGCGGCTCAAGCAGGCCACCCGGCCACGCCGGGTGCTGCGCCGCCGCCCCGGCCGACGGCCACCGACGGCCACCATGGGAGCGCCACCCCGGGTGCCCCGCCAGGGCACTCCGACCGCCCCGGAGGATCCGCCGCCGCCCCCACCAGCCGCCTGGCTGGACGTGGACGACCCGGAGCACCCGCCGGAGGCGTCCTCGCGCGAGGTGCAGAACATTCCGCTCGGGCTTGGCGCGCTGCTGCTCGGCGTGGCCGCCGTGGTCTTCGCCGCGGTGGCCACCAGCTCGATGGACGCGCTGGCCCGGCTCGGCATCCTGCTCCTGGCCACAGTGCTGATGCTGCTCGCCCCACCGGCACTGGCCCGGCGCGGGCTCACCTCGACCGCCGAGACCATCGCCGCTGTCGGTCTGCTGCTGGTGCCGCTCGCCGGCAACGCCCTCTGGGCGGTGGACCGGATCGGCGTCGGCGGCGGCTCCGGCACTGTCTTCGCCGGGGTGATCTTCGCAGTCACCGCCGCCGTCGCATTCGGGTACGCCGGTTGGACCGGTCTACGCGCGCCCCGCTTCGCCACTGTGCTCGCCGCCCAGCCGGTGCTGCCTCTGCTGGCGTACGACCAGATCACCGGCCCGGGCGGCTGGGCCCTGGTGCTGGCCCTTGTCGCCCTCGTCAACCTCGGCCTGGCCCGCTCCGGCGTGACTGTCGAACGCCCCGTCCGGCAGGACCTGCCAGCGCCGGGCACGCCGGCCGCGCCCCGCCAACGCGACGCCGAGAGCCGGCCGGAGGGCGACCCGGAGGAGGCCGCCGAGCTGATCGACGCCAGCGGCGGCTCCGCCGACCCCCAGCCGGCCCGCCCGGTGCCCGGCCTGCGTGAGCTGACCTGGTTGCTGCACGCAGTGGCTGTCGCCGTCTCGCTGGCGTACGCGGTCACCGCCCTGCTGCGGGCGCAGACCGTGCCGACGGCGGCCGGCGCCGGGGTGGTGCTGCTGCTGGCCGCCATGATCGGGCTGGCCGGCGCGTTGGTGCTGCGTCGCCCGCCGCTGCCGGACGTCGCGGCCGGCATCGTCACCCTGGCGGTGATCGGTTCGCTCAGCCGGATCGCCTCGGTGGCCCTCCCCGGCCGGGCGCTGCTGCTGATCGCGGCGGTCATCACGGTGACCGGGCTGGCGGTGCGCGCGGTCCCGGAGGCGGCCCGACGTGGCCCACAGTTGGCCTCCGCGGTGGCGCTGACCGTCAGTGGCCTGGTGGTCGCCGGCGGCGCGCTACGCGCCGGGGTGGCACCGGTCCGGGCGGCACTGCCCGCCTGGAACCCCGACCTCAGCCGGTACCCCGGCGAGTTGGCCGCCGCCGTCGGGCCGACGACCTGGCAGCTCGCGGGTGCCGCGTTCCTGCTCACCATCGCGGCGGTGCTGGCCCTGCCCACCGAGATCCGCCGGGAGTTCGCTGTCGCCGGCGCGGCGCTGACCGCGCTCGCCGTTCCGGCCTCGTTCGGCCTCGGCTGGGCGGCGGCACCCTGGCCAATGGTGATCACCGCGATCGGCATCGGGGTCATCGGGCTCTCCGCCCGCACCGACCGAGCCGCTGTGGCGCACGCCATCGGGGCGGCCGTGGTCGGCCTGTTCGGCGCGGGTGCCAGCCTGGTCAGCCCCACCCTCACCGCCGCGGTCCTGATCACCCTGTTCGTGGCCGGCACGCTGGTCACGCTGGCGCCCCGGATCAGGATCGCCTCGGCCGCCTCCGACACGGTCACCGCCTGGGCCGCCGGTGGCGCCGCGTTCGCGCTGCCCGGGGCGGTGGCGGCGTTCGTGGCCGCGACCATGCCGAGCGACCCGACCCCCACCCCGGCGAGCCTGCGCGAGGTGACCGTCCCGATCCTGGCGGCCAGCTTCCTGGCGGTCTGCGTGACACTGGGCTACGCGGCAGTCGTGCAGGTCTCCCAGCGCCACATTCCCGCTCCGCTGTCGCTCGGCACCGGGCTGGGCGCGCTGATGGTCACCGCCGCGGCGTTCGGGGCGCCCGGCGCGACAGTCGCCGACGCCTGGGTGGGCGCGCTCCTGCTGGTCGCGGCGGTGCTGCTCTTCCTGGCCCCCTCCATCGACGCCGGCCGTCGAGCCGACCTCACCCTCGACGGCTCGGACCTGGCCGCCGCAGCGGTCACCACCGCCCTGATCGCCACGCTGGTACGGATCGGCGCGGTGCTCGCCCCGGGCGGGCAGCTGGCGGTGGCCGCCGCCCTGCTTCTGGTGGTCGCCGTGGGCGCCCGCAGTATGCCGGAGGAGTGGCGACGCGGTCCGATCCTCGGCCTCACCGTCGGCGGCGTCCTGATCGGCGTCCTCGCCGGCTGGTCGGCGGTGCGCGGTGGGGTCGGCGTGCTGGCCACCCCCGGAGCGATCTGGAGGGGCGACCTGAGCGACTGGCCGGCCGCCCCCGTCGGCGGTGCCACCTGGCAGGCGCCGGTCGCGCTGGCGCTGCTGGCCCTCGCCGCCGGCATCCTGCTCCCGCCGCCGTGGCGCTGGGACGTGTCCGGTGTGGCGGTGGTGCTCGCCACGATCGGCGCACCGGCCGCATTCGATCTGGCCTGGTGGTCGCCGGTACTCGTCGGCGGAATGGTCGCCACAGTGTTCGGCATGGCCGCGGTGGCAACGGAGGAGGCGCGCGCCGGGCTGTCCCGGGCCACAGTGGCCGGGGTCGTCGCGCTGCACGCCGCCGGAGCCGGACTGGTCCGCCCCTGGACCACGGCCCTGGCGCTGGGCAGCATCGCGCTGATCGGCGTGGTGGTGGCCACGCTGGCCCGCGTCCTCGCCGGTCCACAGGTCGTCGACATCGACACCGAGGGGATGCCGCCGCACCTGGCGCAGATCGGCGGCGCGGCGATCGGTGCCGCCCTGCTGGCCCTCCCCGGTGCGGTGGCGGCGCTCTCCGCCGAGTTCGAACACTCGGCGCAGGTGGTGCTGACCGCCGCGCTGGCCGCTACCAGCCTCGGTCTGGCCGCCGTGGCCGCGGTCCGCCGGCTGGTGCCGCAATATCTGCCCTGGGTCAGCGTGGCGGTGGTCGGCGGGGCCACCATCAGCGCCCTCGCCGCCATCCCCACCGGCCTCGCCGCTGGCGTCTACGCGGCCGCCGCCGCCCTGCTCGGCGTACTGGCCGAGCTGATCCGCGCGGCCACAGTGCCGCCCACCGGCGCGGCCCAGCCGGTCCGGCGCTGGGCGGTACGACTCGACGGCGCCCTACGGCGGTTGCCGGACGACGCGGAGAGTCGGCGGTGGCGGGTCAACCCGGCCGCTGGGGCGTTGGCCGCTGCGGCGTTGCCGACCGCTCTGGCGCTCGCCTCGATCGCACCCGCGCTGCTCACCGCCCTGGTAGAGCCGCACCGCACACTGACCCGGATCTGGCAGGGCCCGCCGCCGGAGCTGCAAACCCCACCACCGGACGTGGTCAACCCGACCCACGTGCTGACGGCGTTGCTGCTCACCGCGACCGCCGCGCTGGCCGCCACCGGGTTCAGCGGCGGGCGGCGTTCCCGGGCCGTGCCGGTGGTGCTGCCCGGGGCGGCCGTCACGCTGCTGATCGCACCCATCGCGCTGGGCCAGGGCTGGCCCGCCAGCACCGTCGCCGCGCTCTCCGTCTTCACCATCGCGATGCTCGGTCTCGCACTGACCCCACCGCCGCCGCTGGTCGAGCGTGCCCGCTCGCTGCGGCTGGCCCGGGTGCTGGTGTTCGCCATCGGTCTGGCCGGTGGCAGCGCCGGGCTCGCCGGCAGCCTGGCCGACCGGCAGATGACACTGTTCACCCTCGGCAGCGCGGTCGGGGTGGGCGCGGTGGCTGCGCTGTTCGGCACCACCCAGCGGGCACGCATCCTCGGCTGGCTCTTCGCCTCCCTCATGGCGCAGCTCTTCGTGCTCACCGCCGGCCTGGTCGCCGGGCTGGCGGCGGTCTGGTCGGCGTTCGGGGTGCTCGCCGTCGGCGCGGTCCTACAGGTGCTCGCCGCGACACTGCCCCGGCTGCGCCGCCCCGAGGCGCAACGGGAAGCATCCACCGTGGAGTGGACCGGGTACGCTGCCGCGCTGATCGCGTTGGCCCTCGCCTTCGACTCGCCCCGCCACATCGCCGCCCTGCTGGCCGCCTGGGGCGCTGTCCTCGGGGTGGCGGCCACCCGACCCGGTCGCCGGCCGGTGGAACGTCGGATCCTGTTCTGGTCGGTGGTGGTCTGTGAGATCACCGCGTGGTGGATCCTGATGCGCGTCGCCGACGTGGCGTTGCCCGAGGCGTACACGCTGCCGTTCGCCGTGTTGGCCCTCCTCGTCGGAGTCCTGGAACTGCGCCACCGACCCGACATGAGCAGTTGGGTGGCGTACGGGCCGGCGCTGGTCGCGGCCTTCGTGCCGACGCTGGCAATCGTGCTGGCCACCGAGTCCAGCACGGTGCGGCAGATGCTGCTGCTGCTCGGCGCTGTCGCGGTGCTGATCTTCGGCTCGTCCAGTCGGCAGCAGGCCCCGGTGATCGTCGGCGCGTCGGTCACCGCGATCACGGCGATCCACGCCCTGTTCAGCCTGGGCCCGTGGCTGGCGCTGATCCCGGTGGGCATCCTGCTGCTGGTGCTCGGCGCGAGCAACGAGCGCCGCCGCCGCGCCCAGGAACGCCTACAGACAGCCCTACGCGGCATGAGGTAGGTCGGAGGGTCCCTGCGGCGTGGGCGAGTGCGCCGGGTGTACGGGCGCGGGTTGCGCTGCCGCCCGCGATCTTGCACTTTCTGTTGCGACATAAGGCGTGAAAGCCGCAGAACAATGACCGAAAGTGCAAGATCGCGGGG
Organism: Micromonospora alfalfae; assembly: GCF_022230925.1. GTDB lineage: Bacteria > Actinomycetota > Actinomycetes > Mycobacteriales > Micromonosporaceae > Micromonospora > Micromonospora alfalfae. The sequence continues at coordinate 247,141 of NZ_JAKKFH010000001.1, forward strand.
TGCAGGGCGGGGGGTTAGTGCAGGGTGGCTTGCAGGGCGGCTTCCTTTGTTGCCACCAGCTTCTCCAGGTCCTGCTGGTAGGTCGCCATCTTGGCGCGCAGGCCCTCGTCGGCGGCACCGAGGATCCGTACGGCGAGCAGGCCGGCGTTGCGGGCGTTGCCGATCGACACGGTGGCGACCGGGATCCCGGCCGGCATCTGCACGATGGACAGCAGCGAGTCCATGCCGTCGAGGTGCTTCAGTGGCACCGGCACACCGATCACCGGCAGCGGCGTCACCGAGGCCACCATGCCGGGCAGCGCGGCGGCACCCCCAGCTCCTGCGATGATCACCTTGAGGCCCCGGTCGGCGGCGTCGCGCCCGTACTCGATCATCGCGACCGGAGTCCGGTGCGCCGAGATCACCCGAACCTCGTACGCCACGCCGAAGTCGTCCAACACCTCGGCAGCGGCCCGCATTGTCGGCCAGTCCGAGTCGCTGCCCATGATCAAGCCAACCGTGCTCACTGCGGCCCTCTCGTCGTTCCCGAAACCGTGACTCACTCGTGGCCCTCGCGCAGCCAGCGCGCGGCCCGGGCGGCCCGCGCCCGCAGGTCGTCCAGGTCGTCACCGAGCACCGTGACGTGCCCGATCTTGCGGCCGGGTCGCACCTGCTTGCCGTACAGGTGCACCTTGGCACCCGGCTCGGCGGCGAAGAGGTGGTGCAACCGCTCGTCGATCGACATTCCGCCCGGCTCGCCGCCGAGCACGTTCGCCGACACCACCACCGGGGCGGTCAGCGCGGTGTCGCCCATCGGGTAGTCCAGCACGGCTCGCAGGTGCTGCTCGAACTGCGAGGTCCGGGCGCCCTCGATGGTCCAGTGCCCGGAGTTGTGCGGACGCATCGCCAGCTCGTTGACCATGATCGCGGGCCGGCCGGCGTCGTCGCGCACCTCGAACAACTCCACGGCCAGCAGGCCGATCACACCGAGCGCGGTGGCCAGGTCGATGGCGAGCTGCTGCGCGGAGACCGCCAACTCCTCGTCCAGGCCGGGTGCCGGGGCCAGCACCTCCACGTTGATGCCGTCGCGCTGCACGGTCTCGACCACCGGGTACGCGGCCACCTGACCGAACGGCGAACGGGCCACCTGCACCGCCAGCTCTCGCCGCAGCGGCACCCGCTCCTCGACGATCAGCCGGGTGCCGCCGGCGAGCAGCGTGGTCGCCAACTCGGTGGCCTGGGCGGCGTCGTCGACCATCCAGACGCCCCGGCCGTCGTACCCACCACGGGCCGCCTTGAGCACCACCGGCCAGCCGACCTGCTCGCCGAAGCCGACGAGGTCGGCGGGCTCCCCGACCGGCCGCCAGGCCGGGTTGGGAGCGCCCAGCTCGGTCAGGCGTTCCCGCATGACCTGCTTGTCCTGGGCGTGCAGCAGCGCGTCCGCCGGCGGGTAGAGGGGTACCCCTTCCGCAGCCAGCGTGCGGATGTGCTCGGAGGGCACGTGCTCGTGGTCGAAGGTGACGACGTCGCAGCCCTTGGCGAAGGTGCGCAGCGCGGCCAGGTCGGTGTGGTCGCCGTACTGGACGTCGGCGGCGACCAGCGCCGCGCCGTCGTCGGGGGCGGTCGCGAGCACACGCAGTGACTGGCCGAGGGCGATCGCGGCCTGGTGGGTCATCCGGGCCAACTGGCCGCCACCCACCATGCCGACAACTGGCAGACCGGTACGGGAATCCATAGCGCGGCCAGCCTATCCGGGCCGCCGACGGGCCCACCGGGAGGGCTGGCGACCCACCTCGGAAGCGCTGGCGGGGCCGCCCGGCGGGCGGCGCTGGCGACTACCGGGCGTGGCCGTGCGCTCAGCCCAGCTCGGCTACCAGCTCCTCGACCGAGGTGACCGGCCGCTGGCAGACGAAACCCCGGCAGACGTACGCGGCGGACCGCCCCTCGACCAGCGGACGGTCGGCGAGCAGCGGCACACCCGGCTGGTCCGGACGCCCGGCGACGACCACCGCTCCGGGCGGCGCGTGCCGGCGGGCGGCGGCCACCAGGGGGTCGCCGGCCGGGTCGTCGGTGACCACTGCGATCTCGTACGGCCCGGAGAGCAACGCCTCCCCGACAGTGGCCGCGTACCCGGCGAACCGGGGGTGCCTGCCGACGATGGGCGCGACAGTGCCGAGGGCCGCCTCGGCGGCCTCCCGGTAGCGCGTCTCCCCGGTCAGCGCCGAGTACGCCACCAGCCCGGCGATCAACGCCGACCGGCCGGACGGGGTGGCGTTGTCGGTGGGGTCGGCCGGCCGCGCGACGAGCCGCTCCGCGTCGTCGGCGGTGTCGTAGAAGGCACCACCGGGCGCGGCGAAGTGCGCGAGGGCGGTGTCCAGCAGCTCGCCGGCCACTGTGAGCCAGCGGCCCTCGCCGGTGAGCTGGTGCAGCGCGCAGAATGCCTCGGCGACGCAGCCGTAGTCCTCCAGGACACCGGCCGGCTCGCCGACCTTGCCGTCCCGGGAGACTCGGCGCAGCCGGCCGTCCACCAGGTGCACGGTGGCCAGGTGCTCGGCGGCCTGGCGCATCGCCCCGTCGGCGACGATGGTGACGCCGTCCATCAGGTTGGCGTCCTCGTCCTGCGGGGACGCGTACACGGCGGCGACCTGCTGGAACTCGGCGATGGCGGTGATCGCCAGGCCGTTCCAGGCGGCCACCACCTTGTCGTCGAGGGCCGGCTGGGGGCGGGTGTCCCGGGCGGCGAGGAGCCGCCCGACCACCTGCTGCCAGCGGGCACGCACCTCGGGCGCGGCGTCGTCCACGTCCCGGGCGAGCTTGAGCACGCTCATGCCGTGCTCAAAGGTGCCCTGGTCGGTGACTGTGAACAGGTCGGCGGCGAACCGGCCGTCCTCCTCGCCCAACGCCTCCACGAGCTGGGCGGGCGTCCAGGCGTAGGTGAGCCCCTCGACGCCCTCGGTGTCGGCGTCCAGGGCGGACGCGAACCCCTGCCCCGGCCGGTGCAGCTCGTCGGCGAGGAACCGGGCGGTGTCCCGGGCCACCCGGCGGGCCAGCGGGTCACCGGTGAGTCGCCACAGCTGGGTGTAGACCCGCAGCAGCAGCGCGTTGTCGTAGAGCATCTTCTCGAAGTGCGGCACCGTCCAGTGCGCGTCGACCGAATAGCGGGCGAAGCCGCCCGCGAGCTGGTCGTAGATGCCGCCCCGGGCCATCGCCTCGGCGGTGTGCCGGGTGATCTCCAGGCTGCCCGGGTCGCCGGTGCGCTGGTGGTGACGCAGCAGGAAGAGCAGGTTCATGTGCGGCGGAAACTTCGGGGCGCCGCCGAAACCGCCGTTGGTGCGGTCGTACTCGCTGGCCAGCGTTGCGGCCGCCGCGTCGAGCAGCGGGGCGTCCAGCGGCGCGGTGGGGCCGCCCACGGCCTGCGCGCCGCCGATCGCCTCGACCACCGCGGCGCCCTGGCCCAGCACCGCCTCGCGCTGCTCCCGCCAGGCGGTGGCGACCGACTGGAGCAACTGGACGAAGTTGGGCCGCGGGAAGTAGGTGCCGCAGAAGAACGGGGTGCCGTCCGGGGTGGCGAAGACGGTCATCGGCCAACCACCCTGGCCGGTCATCGCCTGGGTGGCGGTCATGTAGATCGCGTCCACGTCCGGACGTTCCTCACGATCCACCTTGATCGACACGAAGTTGTCGTTCATCAGGGTGCCGACCTGCTCGTTCTCGAACGACTCGTGCGCCATGACGTGGCACCAGTGGCAGGCCGCGTAGCCCACCGAGATGAGCACCGGAACGTCCCGCCGCTTCGCCTCGGCGAACGCCTCGTCCGACCACGGCCACCAGTCGACCGGGTTGTCGGCGTGCTGCAGCAGGTACGGACTGGTGGCGTCGGCGAGTCGATTCACCTGACGACCATAGCCAGCCCCGGCGCGGACCGCGCGGGCTCCACCCGGACGGTCAGGAAGCGCCGTCGGCGCGGAGCCGGAACACGTTCGACTCCGCCGAGTCGCGCAGCGACCCCAGCACCGCACCGATCTTGTCCGCCGGCATGGGCTTGAAGAAGTGGTAGCCCTGCGCGGAGGTGCAACCCAACTCGGCCAGGGCCATTCGCTGCTCGGCGGTCTCCACCCCTTCGGCGACCACCCGCAGCCCCAACTCGTGGGCCAGGCCGACCGTCGTCCGGACGATCGCGGCGGCCTCCGGCGAGTCGGCCATCCGGATGACGAAGGAACGGTCCACCTTCAACTCGTCCACAGCGATCCGGGTGAGGAAGGTCAGCGACGAGAAGCCGGTGCCGAAGTCGTCGACAGCGAGTTGCACGCCCATCGACCGGAGCGTCGCCAACACCTCGTCGATGACCTCCAGCTCGCTCATCACCACCGTCTCGGTGATCTCCAGAACGAGCCGGTGCGGCGGCACCTGGTGGCGGCGCAACGCCTCGGCGATCTCCGCCGGCAACCGGGGGTCGAGCAGGCTGCGCGCCGAGAGGTTGACCGAGATCGGCACGTCCAACCCCTCCCGGGCCCAACTGGCGGCCACGCTGAGCGCCTTGTCGAGCACGTAGCGGGTGAAGGTGCCGAGCTGCTCGCTGTTTTCCACCGGGCGGATGAAGTCGGCCGGGTTCAGCCACCCACGCCGGGGGTGCTGCCAACGGATCAGCGCCTCCACCCCGGTGGGCGCACCGGTGGCCAGGTCGACCGCCGGCTGCAACGCCAGCACCAGCTGATCGTCGACCTTCAACGCCTCCCGCAGCTCGGCCAGCAGGGCGAGCTGGTCGGTGCTGGCCGCGTCGCGTGCTCCGTCGTACGCGGCGACGTTGCCGCCGCCCTCCTTGGCCTGGTACATCGCGATGTCGGCCCGACGCAGCAGCTCGGTCAGGTCCGCGGTGCCCGCGGCGGCCACCACCACCCCGACCGAGACCTCGATGGACATCCGTACGCCGGCCACCTCGGTCGGTGCGGCCAACCGTTCGGCGATCTCGCGGGCCTGCCGCAACGCGTGGGCCATCGGGGCGGCCCGGTCGCCGAGCACCGGCACCGCCGTGAGCAGCAGGGCGAACTCGTCACCACCGAGTCGACCGAGCAGGTCACCGGCGCGGACCAGCGCGTTGAGTCGGTTCGCGGTCAGTCGCAGCAACTGGTCACCGGCCGCGTGGCCGAGGGTGTCGTTGACTTCCTTGAACTGGTTGATGTCCAGCAGCAGCAGTGCCACCGGGTGGTCGTGGCTGAGCTGTCGCAGCGACTGGTCGCCCTTGCTCAGCATCGCCGCCCGGTTGGCGAGCCCGGTGAGCGGGTCGTGCACCGCCTCGTACGACGAACGGGCGGTCACCAGCCGCAGCTCGTGGTGGGTCGCGGCGTCGTGCAGCGCGGCGGCGAGGGCATCGCCGAACGCGGCCACCGCGTCATGTTCCCGGGCCGTGGGCGGGGCCGAGCGGGGGAACCGCACCCGCAGCCGGCCGACCGGCGTGGCACCGACCGACAGCGCCCGGCTCAGCTCGTGCTCGTCCGGCTCCGACTGGTCCGGTGGGCCGGTCTCCCGGTCGACAAGCTGGCCGCCGGCGTCGCCTCGATAGCGGTGCCACCGGCCGTCGGCCCGGGCCACGTCGACGTCCACCAGCTCGGCGTTGAACAGCGTCAGCGCCCCGGTGACCGCCGCGCTGGCCACGCCCCGCTCGTCGAGCTGGTTGAGGGCCGCGGTGGCCTCCGCGAAGGCACGCCAGGTGCGGCGCTCCTGATCGGAGCGCAGCCGGTAACGGTAGGTCTGCTGCAACAGCCACAGCAGTGGCGGCAGCAACAGCAACCAGCGCGGGTCGAGTTCCAGCAGGGCGACCACCACGAGGCCGACCGCGACGTTGCCGACGAACATCAACAGCTTGCCGCGCAGCGCGGCGAGCAGCGGCGGCCCGATCGGCAACCCGTGCCGCAGGCCCAGCGTCACGCCACCGAGCCAGGCGGTCACCAGGAGGTACGTCACCGAACCGGCGATCACGGCCAGCGCCAGGATGGGGGTGGGTGGCGAGAGCAGCGGCCGCCCGAGCGCGGTGGTCACGGAGACGGCAAGTGCCGACGCGGCGGCCAGCGACGCGGCGATCCGGACGATCTCCAGGGCCGGACGGCGGTCGTTGTGCAGTGACAGCAACGTCCAGGCCAGCCCGGTGCCGAGCAGCGTGGCGGACGGGAGCCAGCCGGCTGGAGTCAGGTAGAGGCAGACGATCAGGGCGGCCTCGCCCCAGGTGATGCTGACCATGCCGGCGGCCGAGCGGAATCGCAGCCGGGCGAGCTGGGCGAGAGCCAGGACGGCGACGGCGATGCCGAAGCGGGCCGGACCGCCGAGGGGGTCGTCGGCCGGCAACCGGACCGGGAGGGTCAACCCGACCGCGGCGGCGGCCAGGGCGGTCAGCGTGACGGCGGCGGTGAGCACGAGCAGCCGGCCCGGTGTGCCACGCACCCCGAGCCGATCGAACGGGTCGTCGGCCGGACCGGAGGTCATCGACCTCCCCCGTCAGCCGACCGACCGACGTCGCGGTGGGCGGCCGGTGCTGTGCTGGTCATCGGCGCCCCCTCCCGCACACGGCTCGGAGACTTTTGGTCCCCCCGGCGGAAGGCTAAGCCAAACCGGGTGGTCGCAACAGGGGGCGACCACCCGGTTCGGCGTGATTCATGCGCGGACTACCCGTTCAGGTGCTGCTGGTGCCCGTTGGGAGCGGGCGTGGATGAATCACGCCCACCGGTCCCGTCTGTCGGATCGACGACTGTCGCATCGGCCCTGGTCGGGTCGGTCGGCCCGGACTGCTGGGGGAAACGGTCCGGCAGACGGCGCAGCCGAGCGTTCATGTTGCGGATCAGCAGGATGGTCGCGGTGGCCAGCAGCAGGATGAGGAAGAGGCCCATCGGCCCGGCCAGACCACCCGTGCGGGTGTCCCCGAAGTTGTTCTCCGCGAGCACCTGGGCAGCGGTCAGCATGGCGTTCCTCCGATGTGCGGTTGGTAACCAGGGTAGCGCCGCCGGGAATCAGCGCGCGTGCGCCGTCTCCCGCACCCCGGCGAAGAGATCGGACTCGGGCAGCGGGCTGTCGACCATCGAGCGGGCCAGCTCGTAATCCTCGGTCGGCCAGGCGCGCTTCTGCAGCTCCATCGGCACGTGGAACCAGAAGCCGTCCGGGTCGACCTGGGTGGCGTGGGCGCGCAGCGCGTCATCGCGGACCGAGAAGTATTCGGCGCACTCGACCCGGGTGGTGATCCGCGGGCCCTTGTCGGGGCGGTCCTCCCATCGCTTGAGCCAATCCTCGTAGGGCGACTCCAGACCGGCGGCCAGCATGCCCTCGTGCAAAGCCATGATCTTGCCCTTGGAGAAGCCGATGTCGTAGTAGAGCTTCAGCGGCTGCCAGGGCGCGCCCAGCTCCGGGTAGCGCTCCGGGTCACCGGCGGCCTCGAACGCGGCCACGCTCACCTTGTGGCACATGATGTGGTCCGGGTGCGGGTAGCCACCCTCCTCGTCGTACGTGGTCACCACGTGCGGACGGAACTCGCGCATCAACCGCACCAGCGGGCCCGCGGCGACCTCGACGTCCTGGAGGGCGAAACAGCCCTCGGGCAGCGGCGGCAGCGGATCGCCCTCGGGCAGACCCGAGTCGACGAAGCCCAGCCATGCCTGGTCGACGCCGAGGATCGCCCGCGCGGCGTCCATCTCGGCGCGCCGGATCTCGCCGATGTTGGCCCACACGTCGGGTCGGTCGAGCTTGGGGTTGAGCACGCTCCCGCGCTCGCCACCGGTGCACGTCACGACCAGGACGTCCACCCCCTGAGCGACATATTTCGCCGTCGTCGCCGCGCCCTTGCTCGACTCGTCGTCCGGGTGCGCGTGCACGGCCATGAGACGCAGTTGCTCTGCCAACTTCGGCGCTCCTCGTCTGTGCCGGACGGTGGACCCGACCGGGCTCGACCGGCTGACCTGCCGGGATCTTTCCTCACCGCACCTGTCACCGGCCACCAGCGCCGGGCATGACCTGCCATTCCTGCGGCTGGACCGGGTGGGAGGATGGGGCTCTGTCATTCTTGCCGATGCCGCCGACAACAACGCCAGGAGATACCCGCCGGTGACCGAGACGCACGCCACAATTTCACCAGGCGCGCCGGTATTCCCGGCCGGACGCTACGGCCGCCGTCGGGCACCGGGCGGAAAGCGCCGCCGTACGCTGCTGGCCGCGCTGGCGCTGTTGGCGCTCGTGGCGACGCTGACAGTGATCTCGGTCCGGCTCTACCGGCAGTACGGTGATCCGGTCTACGACGCTCAGGTGATCACGTACACCGACATCACGGACAAGCAGGTGCTTCTCGACTTTCGGGTCACCGTCCCGCCCGGTGGATCAGCGGTCTGCCTGGTGCGCGCCCGGGACCGTGCCGGCGCCGAGGTCGGCCGCGAACAGGTCACCGTGACCGCCGATCCCGGGGATCGGCATGTCAGGACCCAGCACCTCCTGGCCACCACCGCGCGGCCGTTCATCGGCGAGGTCCTGAGTTGCCGACCACCGTCCTGAGCTGCTCGAACAGCACCAGAAGCGGGGCTGACGGGGTGCCTACCGCCGGTGTCGGATCCGGACACCGGCGGTGATGGCCGACACGCTGTGTCGTAGCGCACTGGTAACTTGGTAGTTCACCTGTCAGCCAGCCACGCACAACTGAGGAGAACGCCTGTGTCCACTGGCAACGAGGCGCCCGCCACCTGGCTGTCGCAGGACGCGTACGACCGCCTCCAGGCCGAGCTCGACGAGCACATCGCCAACCGTCCGGCGATCGCAGCCGAGATCAACGCTCGGCGCGAGGAGGGCGACCTCAAGGAGAACGGCGGCTACCACGCCGCCCGCGAGGAGCAGGGCAAGGCCGAGGGACGCATCCGCTACCTGCAGGAGCTGCTGCGCACCGCGAAGGTCGGCGCGGCGCCGACCGCCGACGCGGTGTCGCCGGGCATGGTGGTGACGATCTACTTCGACGACGACACAAACGACACCGAGACCTTCCTGCTCGGTTCCCGGGAGATCGCGGCCACGACGGACCTGACCGTCTACAGCCCCGAGTCCGCGCTGGGCAAGGCGATCCTGGGTGGTCGAGCCGGGCAGACCTGCACCTACACGGCGCCCAGCGGCGCCGACATCAAGGTGACAGTGGTCAGCTTCGAGCCGTTCTCCGGCTGATTCTCGCCGGTCGCGCCACCCGCTGCCGGCCGGCTCGACCGACGCCGGCACCCGCTGTCGAAACACCGCGCATCCGAGGCGTGGCACCCACCGGTGTCACGCCTCGGCCGCGAAGACCACCTGGTAGCCGCTGGCCCGTAGGGCGCTGATCAGGGTGTCCGAGTGTTCGACGCCCCGGGTCTCCACCGACAGCGCCACCTCCACCTCGCCGAGGCTGAGGTGCGGGTTGGCCCGCTGGTGCTCCACGTCCACCACGTTGGCCCGGTGCTCGGCGATCTGGCTGAGCAGCGACGCGAGCTGCCCCGGCCGGTCCGAACAGCGGACGGTCACCCGCAGGTAGCGACCCGCCGCGGCCAACCCGTGCTCGATCACCCGCAGCATCAGCAGCGGGTCGATGTTGCCGCCGGAGAGCACCGCGACCACAGGGGTCTCCACCTCGACCACGCCGGCCAGCAGCGCGGCCACACCGACCGCCCCGGCCGGCTCGACCACCTGCTTGCCCCGCTCCAGCAGCATCAGCAGGGCCCGGGAGATGTCCTCCTCGGAGACCGTGACGATCTCGTCGACCAGCTTGCGCACGTGGTTGAAGGTGATTTCGCCCGGCCGGCCGACCGCGATGCCGTCGGCGATGGTGGAGAAGATGGGCAGCCGGACCGGTTCCCCGGCCACCAGTGAGGGTGGGAACGCCGCCGCCCCGGCCGCCTGCACGCCGATGATCCGGACGTCCGGGCGCAACGCCTTCACGGCCACCGCCATGCCCGAGATCAGACCGCCGCCGCCCACCCCGGTGATGATCGTCTTCACGTCCGGGCACTGTTCGAGGATCTCCAGCGCCACGGTGCCCTGCCCGGCGATCACATCGGGATGGTCGAACGGGTGGATCAGCACCGCGCCGGTGCGCTCGGCGTACGTGTGCGCCGCGACCAGCGACTCGTCGACGGTGTTCCCGGCCAGCTCGACCTGCGCGCCGTACCCCTTGGTGGCGGCCACCTTCGGCAGCGGCGCGTTGACCGGCATGAAGACGGTGGCGTGCGTGCCGACCAGGCCGGCGGCAAGTGCCACGCCCTGCGCGTGGTTGCCAGCGCTCGCCGCTACCACGCCGCGCTCCCGCTCCGCCGCCGACAACCGGGAGATCCGCACGTACGCTCCCCGCACCTTGTACGAGCCGGCGCGCTGCACGTTCTCGCACTTGAGCCACGTCGGCCCGCCCAGTGCCGCGCTGAGCGGCCGGGAGGGCTCCAGTGGGGTGGTGCGGGTGACGCCAGCGAGCAACTCCCGTGCGGCCCGCACGTCGTCGAGACCGACCAGTTCCGTCATGCCCCGATCGTGCCACCCGACTCCGGGCCCCTCGGCGGCGACACCGCAGTGCCCGACAGCGCGCACACAGTCGACGGTCAGGCGGTGGCCGGCGACTCCGTGCCGACCCGGGGGTAGCCGGGGGCGTGACGCGTCCACGGCGCGGCCATCTCGAACTGACCGGCCACACCGAGCAGCAGCAGCTCCGAACCGGGCGGACCGACCAGCTGCACGGCGACCGGCAGGCCGTCCGGGCGGCGGCCGACCGGCACGACGACCGCCGGCAGGCCGGCGATGTTCCAGGGTGCGGCGTACGGGGCGTACCGGATGTTGGCTGACATGTTCGCCCGCCAGGACCGCTCCGACCAGCGGGCCGCCTCCGGTGGCGCGCTGGCCAGCGCCGGGGTGAGTAGCAGGTCGACCGAGTGGTCGGTGAAGAAGTCGACGGACCGTTGCCGCCAGGCGGCCCGGTCCGCCTCCCGCACGTAGCCGCGACGCTGCGCCCACTCGCCGAGCGCGACGTGTCGCCGGGTCCGCCGTTGCAGCCCACGCCGGTCCAGACCGGAGGCCCGGACGTCGGTGGCGGCCGCGGCGAGCCAGGTGGCGATGCCCTGCAGGCCGAGCGCGGTCGGGTAGACCGGATCGGCCGGCACGGTGTCGTGCCCGGCGGCGGCGAGGAGCCGACCGGCGGCGGCGACCGCGTCCCGGTTTGGCGCGTCCGGTGCGACACCGCGCACCGGCGAACGCAGCGAGACACCCACCCGCAGCCGCTGCGGGGGGACCAGCTTCTCGGGACGCCGGCCGGCGAGCACCGAGAAGCCGACCGCCGCGTCGGCGACAGTGCTGGTGAGCATGCCGTGCTCGGTGAGGCCGAACCAGTCGTCCGCCCCGAGCTGGCAGGGGACCACGCCCCGGCCCGGCTTGAGCCCGACGAGTCCGCAGCAGGCCGCGGGAATCCGGATCGAGCCGAGACCGTCGTTGGCGTGCGCGATCGGCACCAGCCCGGCGGCGACAGCGGCGGCGGCACCACCGGAGGACCCACCGGGGGTACGCGTGCTGTCCCAGGGGTTACGGGTCACCCCGCTGTCGTCGTCGGTCACTGCCCACAGCCCCAGCTCCGGCATCCGGGTCACGCCGAGGATCACCGCGCCGGCGCCGCGCAGCCGACGCACCACCTCGTGGTCGGCCTCCGCCACGTCGGTGCGGGCGGCGGCCGAGCCGTTCCAGGTGGGCAGACCGGCGACCGGTGTGTTCTCCTTGACCGCCACCGGAACCCCGGCCAGCGGCAGGTTGGCCAGGTCCTCCTGCTCGTCGACCTTCTCCGCCTCGGTGATCGCCTCACCGCCGCGAACGGCGCGGAACGCGGCCAGCTCACTGTCGGCTCGGGAGATGTACTCGAGGTGGTCGGCGACGACCTGGGTCGCCGAGACGTCACCTCGGCGTACGCCCCGGGCGATCTGCTTGGCGGTCGCTCCGACCCAGGTCGCCATGATGTCCTGCACGGCCATCCTCCCCCAGCGGTCAGCCCAGCGCCTGCTCCAGATCGGCGAGTAGGTCGTCGACCGTCTCGATGCCGACAGACAGTCGCACGAGATCCCCGGGAACTTCAAGCGGCGAGCCGGCAGCACTTGCGTGTGTCATCCGACCCGGGTGCTCGATCAGGGATTCCACACCACCCAGCGACTCGGCGAGCACGAAGAGCTTGGCCCGGTTGCAGATGTCCACGGCGTGGTCCTCACCACCGGCGGCGCGGAACGAGATCATGCCGCCGAACCTGCGCATCTGCTTGGCGGCCACCTCGTGACCGGGGTGCGAGGGCAGGCCCGGATAGAGCACCTGGGCGACCTTGGCGTGACCGTCGAGGTACGCGGCGAGCCGCTCGGCGTTGTCGCAGTGCCGGTCCATGCGTACCCCGAGGGTCTTGATGCCCCGCAGGGTGAGCCAGGCGTCGAACGGACCGTTGATCGCGCCCATCGCGTTCTGGTGGTAGCGCAACTCCTCGCCGAGCCCGGCGTCGGCGACGACGAGGGCGCCACCGACCACGTCGGAGTGCCCGCCGACGTACTTGGTGGTGGAGTGCACCACGACGTCCGCGCCGAAGGCGATCGGCTGCTGCAGGTACGGCGAGGCGAAGGTGTTGTCCACCACCAGCAGGGCGCCCGCGTCATGTGCCACGGCGGCCAGGGCGGCGATGTCGGCGATCCCGAGCAGCGGGTTGGTCGGCGTCTCCACCCAGACGATCTTCGTACGACCGGGCTGCACCGCCGCCCGGACCGCGTCCGGGTCGGAGACCTTGGCCGGGCTGAACTCCAGGCCCCAGCGCTGGGCGACCCGGGCGAAGAGCCGGTACGTGCCGCCGTACGCGTCGTCCGGGATCACCACGTGGTCGCCGGGCTGACACACGGCCCGCAGCAGGGTGTCCTCCGCCGCCAGGCCGCTGGCGAAGGCGAGCCCCACCGGCCCGCCCTCCAGCGCCGCCAGGCACTCCTGGAGCGCGTCACGGGTCGGGTTGCCGGAGCGGCTGTACTCGTAGCCGAGACGAGGTGCGCCGACAGCGTCCTGGGCGTACGTGCTGGTCTGGTAGATCGGTGGGATCACCGCGCCGGTGCGGGCCTCGGGGTCCTGACCGGCGTGGATGGCGAGCGTCTCGAAGCCGTGACTCATTCTGGTGAGGCTAGTGCCCCGCCCCGAGGGCGGGAACGGAACCCGCGCTCCCGGTGGGGGCCGGGCCTTCCGGCCCGGCCCCGTGTGCCAGCCAGGGGCCGACGGCCGGTCAGCCGGCCGGTACGGGCAGGACGTGCAGGGTGGCCGGGTTTCTCCCGGTCCAGTCGTAGGAGAGCGCGTAGAGCCGTGCACCGTTCGGCGACCAGGCCAACCCACCCGGGCTCAGCTCACCGCCTCCCAGCACGAAGCGGGTCAGTTCGGTGCCGTCCGGCCGATGGACGAACAGGTACGACGTGTCCGCTGCGGCGGCGATCCTGGTGCCGTCGCGGGACGGCTCGACGGCGGCCGGGTAGGCGCCGGTGGGGAAGGTCGCGGAGGGCGTGGTGATGTCGGCGAACGGGAACGCCTGCACCTCGTACGGGGCACCGGCCGCGGTGTAGACGGTGGTACCGGTCGGGTCGAGGGCGATGTCCCGCAGGTTGCTGCCGATCGCCGTCCAGCCACTCGCCCGCAGCAGGGTCAGCGTTCCCCCGGCTCCGATCGCGTACGCGTAGACCGACGCCGGGCTCAACGACATCTGCCCGGCCAGCAGCACCGACCGGTTCTGGCTGGCGGCGGCGAGCAGCGGAGCGCCGTAGAAGTCCTGAGTGGCGGCCATCCCCGTCGTCACCCGGGCCGGCTGGCGTCCCAGGTCGATCTGGCCGATGTTGCCGCCCCACTGGTCACAGCCGTAGCCGAACCACAGGTACCGGCCGGTCAACGCCAGCGACGACGGGCACTCGCCCGCGCCGGTGTCGTACCGGGCCGACTCGATCAGCGAGCCGGTGTCGAAGGCGGCGATGGCGTTGGCGGTGGGCAGCGCCACGTAGAGGGTCCGCCGGTCGGCGCTGAGCAGCAGGTCGGTGGGGCCGGGCAGGCCCGACAGCGTGCCGACCACGGTGCCTGTCGCGCTGGTCACCACGACATCGGTTGCGGAGCTGCCACCGCTGACGAAGACCCGGTCACCGGCCGACACCACGTCGGCCACCGTGTTCAGCGGCAGTGCGACGGCGGTCGGCGCGGCGGCCGCCTGGGCGTGGCCCGGGGTCGCGCCGGTGAGCAGCCCGGCGATCAGCGCCGCCAGCGCCAGGGTGAGGCCTCTTCTGTTCTGCAAGCTTGGTCCTTTCGGAGCGTCGACGCGCACGCCGACGGCCGGGATCACCCCGCGTTCATCGATTCACGTAGATGATTACCACAGTCGGTTCACGTGCGGGGGGCGCCGTGCCCCGCGAGGCCGCCGGCATAGCCTGGGCCGATGAGCGGTTGCGTGTTCTGCGGGATCGTGACGGGCGAGGTGCCGGCGTTCCGGGTGGCCGACACCCCGGACGGGGTGGCCTTCCTGGACACCCGGCCGGTGTTCAAGGGCCATGTCCTGGTGGTGCCCCGAGTGCACCTGGTGACCCTGGCGGAGTTGCCGGCCGACCTGCTGCCCGACTACTTCGCCATGGTTCAGCGGCTCGCGGTGGCGGTAGAGACCGCTCTCGGCGCCGGTGGGACGTTCGTGGCGATGAACAACAAGGTGTCCCAATCGGTGCCCCACCTGCACACCCACGTGGTCCCTCGCACCAAGGGCGACGGGTTGCGGGGCTTCTTCTGGCCGCGCACGCGGTACGACGACGACACCGAGGCCCAGGCGTACGCGGACCGGATCGCAGCGGCGCTCCCCGGCGGGGCCTGACTGACTGTCACGCGGGTAAGGAAGGTGGACCCTCCGGTGTTACACGCTGGGAGTGGTACGAAAGGAGATCCCCACCGTGTTTTTGCGCCGTATGAACGCCGATATGGTCTCGCCCGACCAGGCCCTGCCGGGCCGTTCGATCGCCATGCCGGTCGCCGACCGCCACGAGGTGCTGGGCACCCCGTTGAAGGGCCCGTTCCCTGAGGGCCTTCAGGTAGCGGTCTTCGGCATGGGCTGTTTCTGGGGTGCCGAGCGGCTGTTCTGGACGCTGCCCGGTGTCTACACCACCTCCGCCGGCTACGCGGGTGGCATCACCAAGAACCCGACGTACGAGGAGACGTGTTCCGGCCGGACCGGGCACGCCGAGGTCGTCCAGGTGGTGTACGACCCCAGCAAGATCAATTATGAGGATCTGCTGAAGGTCTTCTGGGAGAACCACGACCCGACCCAGGGCATGCGCCAGGGCAACGACGTGGGCACCCAGTACCGCTCGGCGATCTACACGACCACCGACGAGCAGCGGACCATCGCGGAGTCGTCCCGGGACGCGTTCCAGCCGATCGTGACGCGGGCCGGCAAGGGTGAGATCACCACCGAGATCGCGCCGCTCGGCAGCTACTACTTCGCCGAGGACTACCACCAGCAGTACCTGGCGCCGACCAAGAACCCGAATGGTTATTGCAACCACGGCCCGAACGGGCTGAGCTGCCCGGTCGGCGTGGCCCGAGTCGGCGGCTGACCAAGACGCACACCACCCCGTCGGGGCGCGGCGATCGCCGCGCCCCGACGGCTCTGCGGCCCCCGCTGCCGACCCGACCTTCGCCACCTGAGCCACCGCCGCCCGACCACGTCAGGAGGTGGCCGGGCATTCCCGTTCGGCCCTGTGATCGAAATCCGTTGCCGAGCCCGACGAGAACTCGATAACGTGGCCGTACACGTGAAAGGAGGTGGTCCAGACTTGTATAGCAATCGGACTCGTGAGGTGGCTGTCAGCTAGCCGCTGTCCTCGACAGTGATCGGCTCGCCGCGAGGCGGGCAAAAAGCACCATCGTCGAGACCGTGTGGCAGCGGTGCGGCGAATCCACGACAGCCACCCGACCCCCGGGGTGCCGGCCAAGTCCAGCCGGCCCGCGCACATGCGCGGAGCGCCCCGGGGGTCGCTCCATATCCGCAGGAGTGGCGATGTCAATGCGTGAGCTGGTGGTGCTGGGGACGGCCAGCCAGGCGCCGACCCGTCAGCGCAACCACAACGGGTACGTGCTGCGTTGGGACGACGAGGTGATCCTCTTCGACCCGGGTGAGGGCAGCCAGCGCCAACTCCTGCACACCACTGTCACCGCCACCGACCTGACCCGGGTCTGCGTCACCCACTTCCACGGCGACCACTGCCTGGGCCTGCCCGGCACCATCCAGCGGCTCTCCCTGGACCGGGTGGCGCACCCGGTCGCCGTGCACTTTCCCGCCGGCGGCGCCGAATACTTCGCCCGACTGCGGTACGCCACCTCGTTCTACGAGACCGCCGAACTGCGGGTCGAGCCCATCGAGGCGGACGGGCAACGGATCGCCCTGCGCTGCGGCACGCTGGAGGCACGCCGGCTTCGGCACCCCATCGAGACGTACGGCTACCGGCTGGTCGAGCCGGACGGGCACCGGATGCTGCCGGAGAAGCTGGCCGCGTACGGCATCACCGGGCCGGCCGTCGGCGAGCTGATCCGCGTCGGGCACCTGGACCTCGACGGACGCCGCGTCGCCCGGGACGAGGTGAGCGTGCCCCGGCCGGGGCAGCGGTTCGCGTTCGTGATGGACACCGGGCTCTGCGACGGGGTGTACGCCCTCGCCGAGCACGCCGACCTGCTGGTCATCGAGTCGACGTTCCTGGAGTCGGAGGCCGCGCTCGCCGCCGAGGTCGGCCACCTGACCGCGGCGCAGGCCGCCCGGGTGGCCACCGAGTCCGGGGTACGCCGACTCGTGCTCACCCACTTCTCCCAGCGCTACCCCGACCCGCGCCGGTTCCACGACGAGGCGCGCGCGCACTTCGACGGCGAACTGATCATCGCCGAGGATCTGACCACGGTGCAGCTTCCCCCGCGCCGGGTAGCCTCGGCCGGGTGACCGTCACGCTCCGCCCAGCGACCGAAGGCGACCTGATGGCGGTGGGTGCCCTGCACCAGCGCTCCCGGGTCGCCGCGTACTCCGCCTTCCTGCCGGCCGAGGCGCTGGCCGACCCGACACCGGAGGCGATGGGACGGTACTGGGTCGAGCGGTGGATCTGGGAGCGGGACACCCACCGGATGACAGTGGCCGAGCGGGCCGGGGCGTTGGTCGGGTTCAGCCACCTGGGCCCGGACGACGAGGACGACCCCGCCACCGGACTGCTCAACGCGATCCACCTCGACCCTGCCGAGCAGGGCCGCGGCGTCGGTCGCACCCTGATGGTGGACGCCCTGGAAGCCATGCGGGCGCAGGGCTGGCGGCGTGCCGTGCTCTGGGTGCTGCGGGACAACGCCCACGCCCGCTCGTTCTACGAGCGCGGCGGCTGGACCCCCACCGGCGACGAACGCGACGAGGCGATCGGGTCGGCCCCGACCCGACAACTCCGCTACGCCCGCCCCCTCTAACCGCCCACCCCGCCCCGCTCCGCCCCACCCCGCCTCGCTCCGCCCCCACCCCGCCTCGCTCCACCCCCACCTCGCCGATCTTGCACTTTCTGTCGGGACAAAACGCTGCAGTAACGACATTCAGGCGACAGTAAGTGCAAGATCGACGGGATGGGGGGGCGGGGACGGGGAGCGGGGGGGGGTTAGTGGGCGCCTAGGTGGGACAGGAGGTCCTGGCGGGTCAGGACGCCCTTGGGCTTGCCGTCGACCAGGACCAGGGCGGCGTCGGACTTCTCCAGCATGCCGACCGCCTCGCTCACCGGCTGACCACCACCGATCATCGGCAGCGGGTCGCCCATGTGCCGCTCGATCGTGTCGTGCAGGTGGGCCTGGCCGGTGAACAGCGCGTCGAGCAGGTCCCGTTCGGCGATCGAGCCGGCGACCTCACCGGTCACCACGGGCGGCTCGGCCTTGAGCACCGGCAGCTGCGAGACGCCGTACTCGCGCATGTAGTCGATCGCGTCGCGGACGGTCTCGGTCGGGTGCACGTGCACCAGCTCGGGCAGCCCGCCCGGCTTGCTGGCCAGTGCGTCGGCCACCGTCGGCTCCGCGCCCGAGTTGTCGAGGAAACCGTACCGGGCCATCCACGAGTCGTTGAAGATCTTGGAGAGGTAGCCACGACCGCCGTCGGGCAGCAGCACCACCACCACGTCGTCCGGGCCGGCCCGGCGGGCGACCTCCAGGGCGGCGACCACAGCCATTCCGCAGGAACCGCCGACCAGCAGCCCCTCCTCGCGGGCCAGTCGCCGGGTCATCTCGAAGGACGCCTTGTCGGAGACCTCCACGATCTCGTCGGCGACACCCCGGTCGTACGTCTCCGGCCAGAAGTCCTCGCCGACGCCCTCCACCAGGTACGGGCGGCCGGTGCCGCCGGAGTAGACAGAGCCCTCCGGGTCGGCCCCGACGATGCGCACCCGACCCTCGGACGCCTCCTTGAGGTACCTGCCGATGCCGGAGATGGTGCCGCCGGTGCCGACGCCGGTCACGAAGTGGGTGAGTTCGCCGTCGGTCTGCTTCCACAGCTCCGGGCCGGTCGTCTCGTAGTGCGAGCGCGGGTTGGCCGGGTTGCTGTACTGGTTGGGCTTCCAGGCGCCGGGGATCTCCCTGGTCAGCCGGTCGGAGACGTTGTAGTACGAGCGCGGGTCCTCCGGCGCGACGGCGGTCGGGCAGACCACCACCTCGGCGCCGTACGCCCGGAGCACGTCCTGCTTGTCCTGGCTGACCTTGTCGGGGCAGACGAAGACGCACTTGTAGCCCTTGAGCTGGGCCACCAGGGCCAACCCGACGCCGGTGTTGCCGCTGGTCGGCTCGACGATGGTGCCGCCGGGCTTGAGTAGGCCGGCGGCCTCGGCGTCCTCCACCATCCGCAGCGCGATCCGGTCCTTCACCGAGCCGCCCGGGTTGACGTACTCCACCTTGGCCAGCACGGTGGCCTGGATGCCCTCGGTGACGTTACGCAGACGCACCAGCGGGGTGTTTCCGATCATGTCGACGACGTTGTCGTAGTACTGCACGGTGTGCCCTTCGTTGCGGCGCCGACGGTGGCGGCCAGGAAGACGTTCGCTCACCGCCCAGCGTACGTGTCGTCAGGGCACCAACCCCCCGGGGATGACCGAGCTACGGCGGGCCTCCCACTCCAGGAACCTGTCGGTCTCGGCGAGCACGCTGCCGGCCAACCAGGTGACCATTACCGCGTCGTCGGCCAGCCCGAAGATCGCCAGCGGGATCTCCGGAAGCAGGTCGATCGGCGAGACGATGTACGCGGTCGCCGCGGTCATCAGGGCCAGCCGAAGGCCGCCGTCGTACTCCCCCTTGGTGGTGGCTCGAATCATCCGGGGCAGCGCGGCCAACCGCGTGCCGATCGACGGCCCGTTGCGCGCCCCGGCCGCCAGGGCCCGCGCCAGGGCCGTGAACGCCGCGCTGCGCTTCAGTGTCTTACCCATCGTCGCGCTCCTCTCCGCCGGATCAGCGTGGCGGGTCGGCGCAAGTCGGCCGGCCTCTGGAACCCAGGTACCCCGTCGCGTCGGTTTCCAGGCACCCGGGTGCCGTCACGACGACAGCGGTGTGTCGGGCCAGCGCGATAATGTCGAGATATGGGGGTGGCAGGTTTCGTCGTACCCGATGAGCGCTGGCGGCAGGCCAGGCGCGTCGCCCTGCTGGCCGCTATCGGGACCGGCGCCACAGCGGCGGCCGCTGTGGCGACCGGCGGGGTGCTGGTCGGCCAGGCCCGCCAGGCTCGACGGACCATCCCGATGGCCGAGGCGCCGCCGCCCCGCTGCGATGGGATGTACGGCGCGAAGTTTCCCGGTCCGGCGCTCACCATGGTCGTGCTCGGTGACTCGTCGGCGGCCGGCTACGGGGTGCACCGCCGTCGGGAGACGCCCGGGGCGCTGCTCGCCACCGGCCTGTCCCGTCGACTGCACCGGCCGGTGCAGCTGCACCGCTTCGCGGTGGTCGGTGCCATCTCGGCGGCGCTGCGCCACCAGGTGGAGGCGGCGCTGGAGTGCCGACCCGACATCGCGGTGATCCTCATCGGCGGCAACGACATCACCAACCGCACCCCGCGCGGTCTGGCGGTGCGCTACCTGGTCGAGGCGGTGCACTCCCTGCGTGACGAGGGGTGCGAGGTGGTCGTCGGCACCTGCCCCGACCTGGGCGCGATCCGCCCGATCCAGCCGCCTCTGCGCTGGCTGGCGCACCGCTGGAGCCGCCAGCTCGCGGCCGCCCAGACGGTGGCGGTGGTCGAGGCGGGTGGGTGGACGGTCTCCCTCGGTGACCTGCTCGGCCCCCGGTTCGCGGCCGAGCCGACCCGGATGTTCGCCTGGGACCGGTTCCACCCCTCCGCCGAGGGGTACGCGATGGCCGCCGCCGCGCTCCTGCCGACGATGCTTTCCGCCCTCGGCGCGACGCCGGAACGACGGGCCACACCGACGCGCGCCGACGGCGTACGGTCGCTGCCGAAGGCCGCGCAGGAGGCGGCTCGACACGCCGGCACGGAGGTCAGCGGCGTCCAGGTCCGGGGCCGCGACCG
The DNA here is from genome assembly GCF_022230925.1 of Micromonospora alfalfae. Lineage (GTDB taxonomy): Bacteria > Actinomycetota > Actinomycetes > Mycobacteriales > Micromonosporaceae > Micromonospora > Micromonospora alfalfae. The sequence continues at coordinate 267,662 of NZ_JAKKFH010000001.1, forward strand.
AGGGCCGGCCGGCCGTTGGGCGCAGCTACGCCGACGGGCGTTCTTCGGTGTCGGCGCGGTGCCGCAGCACGGGTCCGCCTCGGACACCTCGACAGTGGAGGGACTGGCATGAACGAGCGCAGCGCACGGAGCGTGACCTCCGGCCTCGCCGGCCGACTGGGTCGGGCGGCGGCGATCTCGCTGTTCGCCGGCACTGTCGGGGGCGCTGCCGTCCTCGCAGGTGAGGCGTTCATCGCCCGGCACCGACGCTACGCCGAACCGGAGCTCGGCCTTGCCCTGCGCGCCACTGTCGGCCGGGCGGGCGCTTCCCCGCTGCGACTGGTGTTGCTCGGCGACTCGTCGGCACTGGGAGTCGGTGTCGACCGTCTGGAGGACACCATCGGCGGGCAGTTGGCCAACCTGCTCGCCGAGGGCCCGGCCGGCCGCCGGGTGCACCTGTCCAGCGTCGGCGTCTCCGGCTCCCGCTCGACGGACCTCGCCACCCAGGTGGCCCGGGCCCTGCTCGGCGAGCGGCCCGACGTGGCGTTGATCCTGATCGGCGCGAACGACGCCACCGGGCTGCGCCGACCCTCCGACGCGGCGGCCTACCTCGGCGCGGCGGTGCACCGCCTGCGCGAGGCGCGCGTCGAGGTGGTGGTGGGCACCTGCCCGGACCTCGGGGCCGTACGTGCCATCGCGCCGCCGCTGCGGCAGGTGGTCGGCTGGTCCGGGCGTCGGGTGGCCCGCGCGCAGACCACTGCCGTGCTGGAGGCGGGGGGCGCGGTGGTCGACCTGGCCACCGAGACCGGGCCGGTGTTCCGGGCCGACGCCGGGACGCTCTGCCAGGACGGCTTCCACCCCTCCGCCGACGGCTACCGGGTGTGGGCGCACGCGCTGCTGCCCGCCATCGTCGCCGCGGCGGCGGCCACGACCCGGCGCTAGATCGCCCCCGGCCAGGGTGACATTTCCCGCCGCGCCGGCTTCTTCCGCGCCATGTTACCGGCGGGTTAACGTTGGTCCATGCCGATTGAGTCGTCCCGCGACGCCGTCATCGTCGCCACCGCCCGCTCCCCCATCGGCCGGGCGCACAAGGGTTCCCTGCGCGACGTCCGCTCCGACGACCTCGCCGCGACAATCGTCCAGGCCGCGCTGGACAAGATCCCCGCGCTCGATCCGACAACGATCGACGACCTCTACCTCGGCTGCGGCCTGCCCGGCGGCGAGCAGGGCTTCAACATGGCCCGGGTGGTGTCCACCCTCCTCGGTCTGGACACTGTCCCCGGGGCCACACTGACCCGCTACTGCGCCTCCTCGTTGCAGACCACCCGGATGGCGATGCACGCCATCCGGGCCGGCGAGGGCGATGTGTTCGTCTCCGCCGGGGTGGAGATGGTCTCCCGCTACGCCCGGGGCAGCTCCGACGGGCTGCCGCCCGAGGCGCAGGCACTGGTTGGCGGCGGCTGGGAGAACCCCCGGTTCGGGCCGGCCGGCGAGCGCTCGAAGCGCCGCGCGCAGGGCGGCGCCGAGGTGTGGACCGACCCGCGTGAGGCCGGCGAGCTGCCCGACATCTACCTGACCATGGGGCAGACCGCGGAGAACCTGGCCCAGGTGTACGACGTCACCCGCGCCGACATGGACGAGTTCGGCGTACGCAGCCAGAACCTCGCCGAGAAGGCCATCACCGACGGTTTCTGGGCCCGGGAGATCACAGGGGTCACCACGCCGGACGGCACGGTGGTGAGCACCGACGACGGGCCCCGGGCCGGCGTCACGCTCGACGCGGTCGCCGGGCTGAAGCCGGTGTTCCGCCCGGACGGTCGAATCACCGCCGGAAACTGCTGCCCGCTCAACGACGGGGCCGCCGCCGTGGTGGTGATGAGCGCCCAGCGGGCCGAGGAACTCGGGCTCACCCCGCTGGCCCGGATCGTCTCGACCGGTGTGACAGCCCTGTCGCCGGAGATCATGGGTCTCGGGCCGGTCGAGGCGTCCCGCCAGGCGCTGCGCCGAGCCGGCATGACCATCGACGACGTCGACCTCGTCGAGATCAACGAGGCGTTCGCCGCGCAGGTCATCCCCTCCTACCGCGAGCTGGGCATCCCGGAGGAGAAGCTGAACGTGATGGGTGGGGCCATCGCTGTCGGCCACCCGTTCGGCATGACCGGCGCCCGGATCACCGGCACCCTGCTCAACGCGCTGGAGTGGCACGACAAGACCATCGGTCTGGAGACCATGTGCGTGGGCGGTGGCCAGGGCATGGCCATGGTGCTGGAACGGCTCAGCTGAGCTGCCCTGCCTTTCAGAGCGCGCTGCGGGTCGCCGTCACCTCGGCGGCGGCCCGGGCCAGCGCCTCGGCCCCCGGGTCGGCGGCCAGCAGGTCCGCCGTGACCACCCGCAACTGATCGGGTAGGGCCAGGTCGTTGTCGAGCCGGGGCACCACCCGACGGGGCTCCCCCTCGGCGTCGGCGGCCAGGTTGGCGACCTCCTGCACCAGGCGGTGCACCAGGTCGGCGCGGGACACGTTGCCGACGGTCGCGACCGCCGCCCACCGGGGCTGCTGCCAGTGCGCGATCTGACGCACCAGCAACTGCACGGCCTTGTCCAACTCCGCTGCGCTCATCGCCGCCGAGTCTACGGCCGACACCGGCCGCGCCCGGGTCGGCCCGGTCAGCGGCGCAGGTAACTGAGCAGCCGCAGCAACTGCCAGTAGAGAAAGACCAACCCGGTGAGCAGGCCGAACGCGCTCAGCCACGCGTACCGACGGGCCCGGCCGTCCCGCACCGAGCGCTCGACGAGATCGAAGTCGAGGATGAAGCTGAACGCCCCGGCGATGATGGCCACCACCGAGAAGGCGTACGGCAGCCAGCCGACCTCCCCGCTGACGCTGTAGCCCGCCAGGCCCGGCCGCCCGCTGATCAGGTACGACACCAGGTTGACCACGCTGAGCACGGCGATGCCGAGCAGGGTGCCGATCACCAGGCGGGCCAGGCGGGGCGTCGCCCGGATCACCCGGGCCCGGTAGAGCGCCGCCATGCCGAGGAACACGCCGAAGGTGCCGGCCACCGCCTGCACCACGATGCCCGGATAGACCTGCTCGAAGGTGCGGCTCGCCACCCCCAGCAGCAGCCCCTGGAGGATGGCGTAGCCGACGATCGGCACCGGGTTGGTGATCGCTCGCAACGAGATGACCAGGACCAGCGCGATCGAGGCGAGCGCGCTGCCCGCCAGCGCGGCGCCCAGCCACACCGCGTCGGGGATCACCGCCCAGGACACCGCCGCGGCCACGCCGGTCACCAGCAGCAACCCGACGGTACGGACCACCACGTCGTCGACTGTCATCGGCTCGACGTCACGGGCGCCGAGCACCCGGGCCTCCACCCGGCCGGTTTCGTCCAGCCGGTTGAGCACCGGGTTGTTGCTGCGCACCGCCGCCTCCTTCGCCCGCGTACCCCCAGGGCATGTGTCAAAGCCCCTGGCCGGCCTGCGACGGGCCCAGACGACGACCGGCCGCGTTGGGAATTGGCCCGGATACGACACCGGTATCCGGGCCAATTCCCGCCTTGCCGGACCGCCGCCTGGACTCCGCCTCGGCTCGACCGAGGCTTTGACACATGCCCTCGCAGTCACTCTGCCTCGGGCGGACCGGCGGCGGCGGGCAAACGGCGCGGACGACGGCGCCCGCCCCCACCGGAGTGGGGACGGGCGCCGGTCGGCAGTGCGGACGAGGTCAGTCGTCGCCCTGGAAGTAGCTCAGCAGGCGCAGGATCTCGATGTAGAGCCAGACCAGGCTGACCAGGATGCCGAACGCGGCCACCCAGGAGTAGCGCTGGGGCAGGCCCATCCGGACGCCGTCCTCGATCTCCTTGAAGCTGAGCACGAAGCTCAGCGAGGCGACCACGATGCAGACCAGGCTGAAGCCGATGGCGAGCGGGCTGCCGTCGCGCAGGCCGGTGTTGACGCCGAACAGCGCCAACACCAGGTTGATCATCATGACAGCGAAGAGGCCGACCATCACGGCGATCATGCCCTTGACGAAGGCCGGGGTAGCCCGGATGACCTTCGCCCGGTAGAGCATCGCCATCAGGAAGAAGATCCCGAAGCTGGCTGCGGCGGCCTGGAGCACGATGCCGTCGTAGGCAGTCTCGAACGCCTTGCTGACCATGCCGACGAAGACACCCTCGACGACCGCGTACGCGATCACGAGCGCCGGGTTGGCCATCCGGGAGAACGAGATGATCAAGCCGAGCACCAGGCCGACCACCGCCGCGCCGACCCAGGCGGTACTGACCAGCGCGTCGGGCACGAGCACCCAGGCGGCCGCGGCGGTGATGCCGAGAATGCCGAGCAGAGCGACAGTCTTGACGACCACGTCGTCGACGGTCATCGGTGCCACGGTCGGCGGCGCGGCCGGGTAGTCGGCCTGGGACGGGTACTGCTGGGGAATGCCGGGCTGTCCGTACGGCCCGGCCGGGGCGTACCCGGCGGAGCGCTCCCGCTCGGCCGCTTGGCCGAGCCGGGCGAGCACCGGGTTCGAGGTCTTCACTGTCTGGCCTCCCTCAGGGGGTCGTTTGCACGTGAACGTGCCCTCCAAGAGTAAACGGCAGAGCCAAGTCCTGGAGATCACGAATGAGAATGTGTGAGTCGACCGGTGCCCGGGGCGGGGGTCGAACCCGCACGCCTTTCGGCAGCCGCTTTTAAGGCGGCCGTGTCTGCCTTTCCACCACCCGGGCGAGTGGCACCGGCGCGCCGACACGCCTGGTGCAGTGTCACCGTAGCCGGTCTGCGGCGACCCGGCGTACCCCGCCGGCCTGGCCACATTAGGGTCGATGCCGTGAGCAGCGCAGCCCCCACGGCCCCCGACGCCGCCCCTGAGCAGGCATTCCGCCTCGCCGATCAGGTCAACCGCCGACCCCGGGCCACCCGGCTGCTGGCCGCCGTCCGCCGCCACCGGGCGGACCTGCTGGCCGCACTGGTCTTCGCGGTGCTGGCCGGCTGGCTCACCCACGGGCTGTGGCCCGACCCGGGCGCCCGAATCCTGGCGCTCAACCCGGAGGACCAGGCCCTCTACGAGTGGTTCCTGGCGGTGGACGCCCGCGCGTTGCTCGGCGACTTCGACCTGCTCACCGACCGGCTCAACGCTCCCGACGGCGTGAACCTGATGACAAACACCACTGTGATCGCCCTCGGGGTCCTCTTCTCGCCGGTCACCCTGCTGCTGGGCGCACCTGTCACCTTCGCGCTGCTCGCAGCCGGCAACCTCGCCGGCACCGCACTCGCCTGGTACCTGCTGTTCCACCGGACGCTGCGCGCCCGCCGGGTGGCCGCCGCGCTCGGCGGCGGGCTGTGTGGATTCGGGCCCGGCATGGTCTCGCAGACCAACAGCCACCTGCACATGACCGCTCAGTGGCTGGTGCCGGTGATCGTCTGGCTGGTGGTCCGGCTGCTGCGGGCGGCCGACCCCGGGCCTGGGACACCCGACGAGACCGGCCGTACCCGCACCACCGGGCCGGACCGTCGGCGGATGTTCACCTCCGCGGTCGGGCTGGCCGGCGCGGTCAGCGCGCAGGTCTTCATCGGCGAGGAGGTGCTCTTCCTCGCCGCGATCACGCTGCTGGTGATGGCGGTCAGCTACGCCGTGTCGGACCGGGACCTGGCCCGCCGGGCGCTCCCCGGGTTCGCCGGCGGGTTGGCGATCGCCGGCGGGCTCGCCCTGCTGGTGCTCGGCTATCCGCTGTGGTTCCAGTTCGCCGGGCCGCAGGGAGTCGCCGACGGGATGTTCACCCCGGCCTACTTCTCCGCCGACCTGAGCAGTTGGTGGACGTTGTCCCCGCTGTCGGTGGCCGGCAGCGACGCATCCGCCCGGCTGACCACCGGCCCCGCCGAATACAACACGTTCCTCGGCTGGCCACTGCTGCTGGTCACCGCGGTCTGCGCGATCTGGGCCGGGCGACGCCGGCTGGTCTTCGCCTGCGTCGTGGCGGGCCTGGTGATGGGGGCGCTCTCGCTCGGCCCGGAGGTGGTGCTCGGCGGCACCAGGACGGCGATCCCCGGCCCGTACGCGGTGATCGGGGGGCTGCCGGTGGTGGACGGGGCGTTGCCGATGCGGTTCGCGCTGGCGTTGCTGCCGATCGTCGCGACGCTGCTGGTGCTCGCTGTCGACCGGGCCCTGCGCAGCTCCGGCCGGGCGCGGCGGCTGGTGCCCCTGGCCGTCGGCGTGGCGCTGCTGCCGGTCTTCCCGACCCCCCTGCCGACCGCCGGACGACCCGCCGTGCCGGAGTTCATCACCGGCGGCCACTGGCGGCAGTGCGTACCGCCGGGCGGGGTGCTGGTCCCGGTGCCACTGCCCACCCCGAAGGAGCCCTGGCCGATGCGCTGGGCGACCGCCGCCGACGCCGCTTTCGGGCTGCCGGAAGGCTTCTTCATCGGCCCGTACGGTAGGGGCGGCAGCGCGGCGATGGGCACCTTCAAGCAGCCCACCTCGGCGCTACTGGCGGACGTCGCCCGCCGTGGCGACCAACCGGCCATCGGCGACGAGCAGCGCCGCCAGGCGGTCCGCGACGCGGACTTCTGGGGCGCCTCCTGCGTGGCGCTCACCGACGACGCCCCCCACGCGGACAGCCTGCGCGCCACCCTGGAACAGCTCTACGGCCCAGCCACCCGCATCGCCGACGCCTGGACGTGGCGGGTCTAGACCAACGAAAACCCCGCCGATCTTGCACTTTCCGCCCGGACAGGCCGGAAGTGCAAGATCGACGGGGTTGGCGTCGGTTTCTGGTCAGACGCGGGGCGCGCCGACGGGCTGGGAGGCCTCGACGAACTCCTCGCGCGGGTCGTGCAGCTGACCCAGGGCGACCACCTCGCGCTTGAGGAAGAACGCCAACGACCAGTCCACCACCACGCGGACCTTCCGGTTGAACGACGGGATCCGGCTCATGTGGTACGTCCGGTGCATCACCCAGGCCGGCCAACCGGTCATCTTGATCCCGTACACCTGGGCCACGCCCTTGTGCAGGCCGAGGCTCGCCACGCTGCCCACGTGCTTGTGCTTGTAGTTCACCGGCTCGCGACCCCGGATCACCGCCGCGATGTTGTCGGCCATCCGGGCGGCCTGGCGCACCGCGTGCTGAGCGCTCGGCGAGCAGAAGTTGCCCGGCTCCTTCGTCAGGTCCGGCACGGCCGCGCAGTCCCCGGCGCTCCAGGCACCCTCGAGCACCTGGTCACCGTCGACCACCTGCAGCGTGGGCAGGCAGGTGATCCGTCGACGGTCGTCGCGCGGGAAGTCGGTCGAGTCCAGCATCGGCGACGGCTTCACACCGGCCGTCCAGACGATCGTGTCGGAGCGGAAGCTGTCACCGTCGGAGAGCTTGACCACCCCGTCGACGCAGGACTCCAGGCGGGTGTCCAGCCGGATGTCCATGTTGCGCTTCAGCAACTGCTGCACCGTGTAGGCACCCATGTCCCGGTCGACCTCGGGCAGCACCCGTTGGGTGGCCTCGACCAGCACCCAGCGGACCTCGTCCTGCTTGAGCTCCGGGTAGTAACGCAGGGCGTCGCGAGCCATGTCCTCCATCTCGGCGAGCGCCTCGATGCCGGCGTACCCACCGCCGACGAAGGTGAAGGTCAGCGCCGAACGGCGGACGTCCGGATCCGGCGTGGCAGCCGCCACGTCGAGCCGATCCAGCACGTGGTTGCGCAGGTAGATCGCCTCGCCGATGGTCTTGAACCCGATGCCCTGCTCGTGCAGGCCGGGGATCGGCAGGGTGCGGGAGACCGAACCCGGGGCCACGATCACGTGGTCGTAGGTGATCTCCCGGGCCGGGCCGCTGATCGGCTGCACGGTGGCCACCTTGCGGTCGTGCTCGATCCGCGTGACCGTGCCGGCCACCATCTTGCACCGGCGCAACTCCCGCCGCAGCGGCACCACCGAGTGCCGCGGGGAGATGTTGCCCGCCGCAGCCTCGGGCAGGAACGGCTGATAGGTCATGTGGGGTTGGGGGTCAACCACCATGACCTCAGCCTCACGGGAGCTGAGCTTCTTCGACAGGCGCAGGGCCGCATACAGACCGACGTGCCCGGCACCAACCACAAGGATCCGCTTCGGATTCACGTTGTCTATCTTTCCCCGGCCGGCTCAGGTAATCCCGCTCGCGCCCCCCATCTGTGACGGAGCACAACCCATGTGACCTGCGTAACCCTCGGCTCGCGGTGGTCACCGGCGCCGCAGAAGCCAGCCCAGCAACACTGCCACCCCCACCGCCACCAGCAGCCCCATCACTGTCACCCACTGGTATCCGGCGGCCTCACCCGTCCCCGTCGCCTGCAACAACAGCACGCCGAGCACGGCGGAACCCAACAGCACGGCGGCCGACCGCGCCAACCACCGGGTGATCAACTCGGGGTCCACCATCGCGTCATAGGGCAACAGCGCGGCCAGCGCGCACAGGGTGTGACCCAGGTAGAGCAGGGCCGCGACGCCGAGCAGCCGCCAGAGCGTGACCGGACGGCCGTACCCGTCGGTGGCGAGCAGCCAGCCGCCGACTGTGACCAACGCCGTGAAGGTCGTCCAGACCTTTCGCGGCCCGAACGCGGGCAGCAGGGCCGCCATCGCCAGCAAGAAGACCGGCCGGCCGGAAAGCACCTCGGCGGGGAAGGCCAGGGCGAACCCGGCAAACACGATGACGAAGATCCCGGCCCGGACCAGCAGCGGGGCCACACTGACGCGAGCGACGGCGTACTGCGCCGCCCGAACCCGCTCCACCAGAGCGTTCACCGCACCCGCCTTCCGTTCGCGACTGCGGGGCTCGCAAGCTCACTCCTCGCGCTCACCGCACCCGCCTTCCGTTCGCGACTGCTGGGCTCGCAAGCTCACTCCTCGCGCTCACCGCACCCGCCTTCCGTTCGCGACTGCGGGGCTCGCAAGCTCACTCCTCGCGCTCACCGGCCACCCACCCTCGGGGCCGTCGCCAACCGGGCCACGTCCCGCAACACCTGGTCCAGGCTGCCAGCACCGGCCCAGCGCACCACAGGTACGCCGTGCTCCCGGAGCTGGCCGATCATGATCTCCCGATCCAGGCGCCACAGCCGGTACGCCACCTCGGCCCAACCCCGGTCCTTCGGCGACGCCAGGTCGGCCGGCAGCGTGTCGACCGCCACCACGAACCGCCCACCGCGGGCCAACCGGGCGAGCATCTGCGCCGACCGTTCGTCCAGCAGCGGGGTGAGCACCACCACCAACGCGTCCGAGGAGAGCAACTGCGGGCCGAAGACCTGGTCGTACGGTTCGTGGGCGGACGCGTGGACCCGGACGTCGAGCAACCACTCCAGGACGGTCAGGTACTGCCGCCGCCCGGCAGCCGGCCGGAGCCGGCGGGCCGCCGGCCCGTACTCCAGCAGCGAGACCCGGTCGCCACGGTGCAGGTAGTGCTCGGCGATCGCGGCGGTGGCCCGGACCGTGGTGTCCAGCACCGACGCCGCGCCGTCCACCCCACCGGAGCGGCCCGCCTCGGCGAGCACGTCGAGCAGCACCACCACCTCCGCGTCCCGGTCGGAGAGGGTGGCGGCCACGTGCAGCTGCCGGGCCCGCAACGAGACACGCCAGTCGATCCGGCGCAGCCGGTCCCCGGGGGCGAAGACGCGTACGCCGGCAAGCTCGCCGCCCTCTCCGGGTCGGCGGGAGTGGTGCGCCCCGACCAGTCCGGCGGCGCGGGGCATCGCCTCAACCGCCTCGAACGGCTCGGTACGGGGATACACCCGTACCCGCACCGGCTCGATGATCACTGCCCGGGAGACCAGCAGACCCCCGGCGGTGGCGACCCGGGCACCGGCGGGGCCGATCGGGTGCCGGCCCCAGCGCAGGGCCTTGCCGGCCAGCTCCAGGTCCACGGCGGCGCCCATCGGCACCGAGGTCACGAACGGCCGGTCCGCTACGGAACGACGCCCGCCGTCGCCCTGCGCCGTCGCACCGGTTTCCGGGGTGGCGCTCGGCCCTCCGTCGTCGACGGCCTCGTCGCGGGCGAAGCCGGCCCTGTCGATGCGCAGCCACGGCGACACGCGGGTCCGCATCACCACCAGGTCGTAGTCGACAGTGTCCGGGTTGCCGACGCTCACCGCCGCCGCCACGTCACCGCCCTCGACCAGCGGCCCACCGTCGGCCTGGCTGATCCACACCTGCGGCAGCGCCGTGGGCCGTCGGCGCAACGCGTAGGCGGTGCCCAACGCGAACGGGGCGGCGAGCACGATGAGGTCCACCCGGCCCAGCAGCACCCCGGCCACCAGCAGCAGGCCGGCGAGCAGCACCGCGCGGCCGAGCGCCGGGGTGGGCGCCCAGCCGGCAGCCGGTTCCGCTTCGGTGGCAGTCGGCACTGTCGGTCCGGTCATCAGTGCCGGGGCCCGCCGGCGGCGTAGCTGGGCAGCGCGCCACTGGCCGGGGCGGGAGTCGCCTCCAGCACCTCGCCCACCACGAACGCCGGGTCGACCCGGCGCAACCACATCTCCGGGCGCAGGGTGATCCGGTGGGCCAGGGCGGGCGCCGCCACCGACTTGACGTCCTCCGGCACCACGTAGTCCCGTCCGCCGAACACCGCGCGGACCCGGGCCAGCAGCAGCAGCGCCAGCGAACCGCGGGGTGAGGCGCCGACCAGCACCGACGGGTGCTCCCGGGTGGCAGCGGTGAGCGACACGATGTAGCGGCCGATGGAGTCCTCCACCACCACGTCCTCCAGGGCGGCCTGCATGGCCCGCAGCGTCGCCGCGTCGACAACCGCCTTGATGTCCGCCTCCTCCCGGCGACGGCTCATCCGACGGCGCAGCACCTCCCACTCCTCTTCGTGCTGCGGGTAACCGAACGAGACCCGCAGCAGGAACCGGTCCAGCTGCGCCTCCGGCAGCGGGTAGGTGCCCTCGTACTCGATGGGGTTGGCGGTGGCCAGCACGTGGAACGGTTCGTCGAGCTTGTAGGTCACACCCTCGACCGACACCTGCTTCTCCTGCATCGCCTCCAGCAGCGCGGACTGGGTCTTCGGCGGCGTCCGATTGATCTCGTCGGCGAGGAGCAGGTTGGTGAAGACCGGGCCGGCCCGGAAGGTGAAGTCGCCGTTGCGCTGGTCGTACAGGAAGGAGCCGGTGACGTCGGCGGGGAGCAGGTCGGGAGTGAACTGCAACCGACGGAAGTCCAACCCGAGGGCCTGGGCGAACGAGCGGGCGGTGAGTGTCTTACCGAGGCCTGGCAGGTCCTCCAGGAGCACGTGCCCGCCCGCGAGGATGCCGGCGAGGACCAGCTCCAACGCGTCCCGTTTGCCGACCACGACGGTGCCGACCGCGTCCAGGACCGCCCGAGCCAGGTGCCCGACCTCGGCGGGGGCAATGCTCCGGTCCACGTCGTTCATCAGATGCTCTCCAGTTCGGCGACGATCACCGCGAGGTCGCGCGGCGACGGGGTGCGGCGAGGCGGGGTCTCCAGGAACGTCCACAGGCGGTCACCCAGCAGGACGCGAGCGCGGGCGGGATCCGACTCACGGGTGACGCCGTGCTTCAGCCGCATCCGCTCGTCGGCCAGTTCACCGATCCGGGGAAGGACCACCTCGGTGAAACGTTCGGTTCGGTTCGAGGACCAGTCCAGGGGCCGTTCCCACTGGTTGATCGCGCCACGCAGCGCGTCCCGGGCGCCCCAGTTGTAGTTGCCGTCCTCTTCGCCCGCGCCGGCCCGGCGAGCCGGCGGCGGCGGGGGTGGCGGCGCGAGCAGGGCGGTGACCCGGCGGACCGCCAGCACGGCGAGCACCCCGGCGATCAGTACGGGCAGCGAGACCTGGAGGCCCACCGCGCGGAGGCCGACCAGCAGGACCGCGACCACCGCGGCGGCCCACGCGAGCGAGCGCAGCACCGGACGCCATCGGGACGGGCGCGCCTGCGGACCGACCGGCGCGGCCTCCTCCTCGAACGCGAGCAGATCGTCGATGCTGGTGCTGCTCATGAGGCCACCGCCGCGGTGAGCTCTCCGCGCAGCCGGCCGAGCGCGGCGCGGGCCTGGTCCCGGGTGCGTTCGCCGACCGGGTGGGTGGCGTACCGGGCCTCCCGGTAGACGTGCGCGAACTCGGCCAGCACGTCGGTGCTGGCGATGGCCGGCACGCCCGCCCCCGGGTCGCCCTGCAACAGTCGGCTGACCAGGTCGGTGGGGGTGTCTCCGGCGAACTTCGGCACACCGGCAGCGGCGGCCGTCTCCTCCAGGCGCACCCAGCAGGCGATCACCGCCACCCGGGGGTCGGTGTCCCGGTCGTCGAGTTCCACCAGGCCGGCGTCGAGGGCGGCGACCACCTCACGGGCGGTGCCCTCGGCGGTACGGCGGGCCCGCTGCGCAGGAAGCGCCCGGGTGGTACGGCGCAGCGCGCCCCGGATCAGCACCCAGCTGAGGTAGCCGAGCGCGGTGAGGATGGCCAGCCCGAGCAGGACCACCGCCACGGTGCCGACCCACTGCGGGATGTGCGCCTGGGTGGCCTCGCCGGCGTCGCGTGGCTCGAACGGGATGGACGGTGACGGCTCAACGGTCGGGTACTCGGGAACCCAGGGAACGTTGTCCGCGGCCGGCGGGATGCGACTGGCCCCGATCGACGAGTGAGCGGACGCCAACGCGGCACCGGCGAGCAGCGCGGCGACCGCGCCGACCGGCCACCACCGGCGGAGCAGGCCCAACACCGGCCGCAGCACACCCGGCTCGGCGGACTGTACCGGTGTGGGCGGGCGTGTTCCGTCTGTCATCGCCACCACCCCACGCGTCGTCTCAGTCCACTCCGGCCAGCTGTTTGGCCTGGCCGAAGACGTCGTCCAACATCCCTGGTGTCAACCGCCCGGTGAAGGTGTTCTGCTGACTGACGTGGTAGCAGCCGAGCACGTCCGGAGCGTTCGTGCCGGACCAGTGTGCCCCATGACCGAACGCCGGTCGCGGGCTGGGCGGGCGCTGCCCGTACACCGCTCGGAGCACCGGCCACCACGCGGCCCAGGCGAACGCGCCCAGCGCGACAACCACCCGCAGCGTCGGCCGGATCAACGTGACCTCGCGGTGCAGCCAGGGCGCGCAGGTGTCCCGTTCCAGGGGGGTCGGCTTGTTGTCCGGAGGCGCACACCGGACGGCCGAGAAGATCCGCAGGTCGCGCACTGTGAGCCCGTCGTCGGCGGCGACGCTGGTCGGCTGGTTGGCCAGCCCGGCCCGGTGCAGCGCGGCGAACAGCACGTCACCCGACCGGTCACCGGTGAAGATCCGGCCGGTGCGGTTGCCACCGTGTGCGGCGGGTGCCAGCCCGAGGATGGCGATCCGGGCGTCAGCGCTGCCGAGGCCCGGCACCGGCCGACCCCAGTACTCCTGGTCACGGAAGGCGGCCCGGCGGGTGCGGGCCACCTCCTCCCGCCATTGGACCAGCCGTGGGCAGGCGAAACAGTCGCTCACCGCCGCGTCGAGGTCGGCCAGGTCGGTCGCCCGCGCTGCGCGGGCGACCACCTGTGCGGGGGTACGCGTCTCAGCCAAGCTTGGCCCGGAAGAGTTCCAGGGTGCGGGCCCAGGCGCTGGCGGCGGCGCGCTGGTCGAACGCCTCCGGCCGGTCGTCGTTGAAGAAGGCGTGCGAGGTGCCCGGGTAGTCGTAGAGGTGGCAGTCGCCGCCGGCCTCCTCGATGGCCCGCCGGGCGGTCTGTACGCCCTCATCGGCCGAGGTGCCGTCCTCTTCGGAGCAGTGGATGACCGCTGCCTTGCCGGCGTAGTCGGCCCAGTCGGGGCGCATCGACTCCCAGGGCAGCACGGGATAGAAACCGGCGGTCGCGACGATCCGCTCGGAGATGGTGGCCGACCAGAGGGCCAGGCTGCCACCGGCGCAGAAGCCCACGGCGCCGACCTTACCGGTGACCTCGGGTCGCCCGGCGAGATAGTCGGCAGCGCCGGCGATGTCCTTCGCCGCCTCGTCCATCCGCATCGCCAGCAGGAGCCGCTGCGCCTCGTCCGGCTCGCTGGTCGTCTCACCGTGGTAGAAGTCCGGGGCGAGGGCGACGAAGCCGGCTTCGGCGAACCGGTCCGCCACCGACCGGATGTGCGGGACCAGACCCCACCATTCCTGAATGACGATGACGGCGGGGCTGGCCGTGCCGCTGGCGGGTATCGCGAGATACCCCTCGCTCGTGCCCCCGTTGCTGCGGTAGCTCACCATTTCGCCCATGGGCCGTCCTCCTAGCGGTCAGTCATCGTTGGCTGGTCGCCCAGTGGTCCTACGTGCCGGTAGCCTGCCACGCCACGCGGCCGTCGGGAAGACGCCGGAACAGTGGCATTCACCTCCTGTTCGCCCCCCGGTGACTCCGGGTACGCCGACGGCGGCGGGGTCTGCTCCCGCCGCCGTCGATGCCGAGCTACCGCTGTGGTCAGACCTTCTTGGTCAGGCAGAGCACGTAGCCCGTCTTGCCCGGCTCGATGCTGGAGAAGATGTACCCCTCCTCGCCCTCCTTGAAGAACTGGGTGCAGGTGGTGTCGGCCTTGGCCTGAGCCTCGCTCTGGCCGTCCACCCGACCGACCACGCTGTACGCCGCGTCGGTGGAGGTGCACTCGACGACCTTGGCGCCGTCGACCTCCTCCTGCTCGGTGCCGGTGACCTCGGGCAGCTCGGCGATGCAGTCACCGGTCTTGGCGGCTGCCGTCTCGTCCTTGTTGAAGTAGTTGCCGATCGCCGAGGCGACGCCGAACTTCAGACCGGCGATGACGACGACGGCGAGGATCGCACCGACGATGCCGAGGGCCTTCTTCGCACCGGACTTCTCCGCCGTCGGCTCGGCCGCCGGCGGCGTCTCGGCCGTCAGCGGCGTCGCGGCCGTCGGCTCCGTCTCGGCCGTCGGCTCCGTCTCGGCCGTCAGCGGCGTCTCGGCGGCCGGCGGCGTCTCGGCCGTCGGCTCCGGCTTGGCCGTCGGCGGTGTGTCGGCGGCCGGCTCCGGCTCGGCCTGCTGCGGCGCGGCCGCTTGCGGCGTCTCGACGGCCGGCTCAGGGGTTGCGGCGTCGGGCGCGGGGGGCGGTGCGACCTGCTCTGGCACGGGGGTTCCTTCCGAGGGGTTGATGAGCAGACGACACCGTAACGATCATTGATTTCCGGTGCCGTCCCGCTCGCCTCGTCCGTTCAGATATTTCCCAGCTTCCTCTGCATGATCCAGTTCACACTGTGGTTCAGCGCGTCGGGGTGGGGGTTGGCGTTCCGCTCGGCGGCAGGCCGGTGGCCGTGGCCGTACCGGTCGGCAGCGGCGGCCCGGTCTCCCCGGATGTTCCGCTCGGGTCCGGCGTGCTAGCCGGGTCCGGGGTGGTGGCCGGGTCTGGCGTGCTGGCCGCTGGCGCGGGTGGAAGGGGCGCGCCCGGTGCGCGGGGCACGAAGGGCGCCTGCTCCGGGCAGTACGGGTACGCCCGCAGCGTCTGTTTCACATAGCCGCCTTCCAAGCAGTCCGGGTAGCCGAGCCGGATCGGGTTGCCGTTCTGGTCGAAGAGCCGGGCGTTCTCCACCAGGCGCCCCTCGCTGTCGTAGACGAAGACGTCCCGGACCCGGTCGTACGGGCTGTCGACAGAGGTCTGGTCGTAGCCGTAGTCGCCGTAGCGCATCCGGTCCTCTGCCTGGATCAGCGCGGCGAACGCGAAGACCACCAGCACCACACTGGCGACCTGCACGACCGAGCGCGGCCAGCGGGTCAGCTGGGCCGAACGGCGACCGATCCAGATGGAGCCGAGCACGAAGCCGATCAGCATGATCAGACCGGCGAGCAGCTCACCGCCGAACCTCGGCAGCAGCCCGAATTCGCCACCGGTGGTGATCACGGTGACCAGCATCGCCGCCAGATAGCCGCGCAGCACCCACCATGCCGGACGCAACAGTCGGAGGAAGTCGCTGGCCGTCTCGTACCCCAGTGGTGGGCCGAGGCGGGTGTCCATGCCGCGCAGCCGGCCGCGGACCCGGGCCATCGCGCTCGCCACCCGCTGGTCGAGGTTGCGCCCGCTGCCCGGCGCGGCGCCGGCTGCGGCGCGCAGCTCGGCGGCGTACGTCTCGGGCTCGCCCAACCGCTCGACAAGGGTGCCCTCGGCCTCGGCGGCGACCTCGGTGAGGTGGTCGGCGAGATCCTCGGTCAACTCGTCGCGTTGCCCGGGCGGCAGGTCGGCCAGAGCGGCCCGGACCCGCGCCACATAGTCGGTGATCTCCTGCTCCGCGACGGTCATGCCGCCATCCCCCGATCGTCGAGCAGACTGTCCATTGTGGTGGCGAACGAGCGCCAGAGCTTGCCGGAGCGGGTCAACTGGTCACGCCCCGCGGCGTTGAGTGAGTAGTACTTGCGGTGCGGCCCGGATTCGCTCGGCACGACGTAGGTGGTGAGCAGGCCGGCGGCGAAGAGGCGGCGCAACGTCCCGTAGACCGAGGCGTCACCGACCTCTTCCAGGCCGGCCTCGCGCAGCCGGCGCAGGATGTCGTAACCGTAACCGTCCTCCTCTCGGAGAACGGCCAGGACGGCCAGATCAAGCACGCCCTTCAACAACTGTGTGGTGTCCACGCATTGCACACTACTGCGTAATACGAAGTAGCGTCAACGAATCCGCCCCGACACGCCAAGCCGGCTAGCGCGCGGCCCGCCCGGAGGTGCGCTGGGCCGCTCTGGGGGTGCGCTGGGCGGAGATCGACTCGGTTTTCAGGAAGTCGGGGCTTCCGAGGCGACCAGACAACGCGGTTTCAATGAAAGCGAGTTGATCAAGCTCGCTGGCGCGCGGTGGCTTACTGGAGGCTCCAGGCGATGCCGTCGAGGATGTCGTGCTCCGAGGCGACCACCGACGGCATCCCGGCCCGCTCCATGATCACGCGCAGCACCAGCGCACCGGCGCCGATCACGTCGGCGCGGCCCGGGTGCATCACCGGGTTCGCCAACCGCTGCGCACGGGTCTGACCCAGCAGCTCCGCTGTCACCCGGGCGACCTCCTCGTACGACACCCGGGCGTGGTGGATGCGCTCCGGGTCGTACTCCCGCAGGCCCCGCGCGAGCGCGACCACTGTGGTGACCGACCCGGCGAGGCCGACCAGGGTGGCCGCCTCGCGACCGGGCACCACTGCGAGCGCCCGGTCCACCACCGCGGCGATGTCGGCCTGCGCCGCCGCGACCTGCTCGGACGTCGGCGGGTCACCGGGCAGGTGCCGCTCGGTCATCCGGACGCAGCCGATGTCCACCGAGATCGCCGACCGCACACCGGCGGCCCGGTCACCGACCACGAACTCGGTGGAACCACCACCGATGTCGACGACCAGGAACGGCTCCTTCGCGTCGGCGGGCAGCCCGCGCACCGCGCCGGTGAACGACAGCCGGGCCTCCTCGTCGCCGCTGACCACCTCAGGCGCGACACCGAGGGTGGCCTGCACCATCTCGGTGAAATCGGCGGCGTTGGCGGCATCGCGGGAGGCCGAGGTGGCACACATCCGCACCCGCTGCGCGCCGAGCTTCTCAATGTCGGCGGCGTACGACGCCAACGCCACCCGGGTCCGTTCGATCGCCTCCGGCGCCAGTCGGCCGGTGCGGTCCACGCCCTGCCCCAACCGGACGATCTCCATCCGCCGGGTCAGGTCGACCAGCGGTGCCTGCGGCCCGGCCGAGGCGTCGGGCAGGTCGGCGACCAGCAGTCGGATCGAGTTGGTCCCGCAGTCGATGGCCGCCACACGCGTCGTCACGGCAGCAACCTTACGGCAGGCCAGGCAGCCGTCCGGCGGCTTGGTCGGCAGTGGGCCACGACTCGCCCAGGTCGCCCGACGGCCCCCGCAACAACCCCACCCCGAGCGCGGTCAGGTGATGTCGGACGGCCCCGCCCTCCCGCTCGCTGGTCACCAGACCGGCCATGCGCAGCGCGCGGGCGTGCTCCGAGGCCGAGGAGAGACTGATCCCGACCGCCCGGGACAACACCGTGGTGGTCAACCCGCCGTCGGCAGCCAGTCGGCGCAGCACCAGCGCCCGGGTGACGCCGAGCAACCGACCGAGGGCATCGTCGTCGGCGGGAGCCCCGCGCGCGGGCATGACCACCGGGTAGACGAGCAGGATCGGGTAACCCTGCTCGACAAGCACCCGGGGCCGCGGCCCGGCCAACGGGGAGGGCAGCAGGATGATCCCGTGGCCGGTGCCGGGAAGATCGCCGTCCCACCACGTCCGCACCTCCAGCACCGGCTCCCGCCACCGGATCCCCGGGTGCAGGCCGGCGAAGAGACTGGCCAGGCCGTGCTGCGCCAGCCGCTGGCTGGCAGCCGTCACCTGCTGACGGTACGCGGACACCAGCTCGGCCCAGTGCGGTTCGAGCACCGCGTCGCACCAGGTCCGCACGGCCCCGCCGAACAGGTCCAGCACCTCCGGGTCGGCCGCCGCGAACCGTCGCCGCAGCGGGCTGACCGGCGTGTCCGCGTACGCCAGGGTGACCTCGGCGCGGACCCGCCGCGCCGGGGTGGCCCGGATCGCCTCCAGCCCGGCCTCCACCGACTCCAGGCCGTCGAAGGGGGTGACGAAGTCGGGCAGACGTCCCCGGTCGGGCAGCAGATGCCGCAGAATCGCCGTGGCAGTCTGGGCGGCAGCAGTGCCCTCGGCCGCCGCCGCCCGCCTCGCCAGGGTCGGTGCCATCGCCGCGACAGTCGGATCGCGCAGCCACTGACCAGCCAGCAGCGCGATCCCGACCGGATGCAGCCGATCGGCGAACCGCACCCGGCACAGGTCGGCGGACCCGAGCTGGAGGCGAAGCATGGCAACAGCCTGCCTGCCTTCGCCCAGGACCGAAAGGGTTGATTCGCTGCCGAACGCTCTCCAGTGTGGACCGCGAGGTCGACGGGGGGTGGCCGGCGTGCGGCGAACAGTGGCGGTGTTGACGGGGCTCTGTCTCCTGGTCGTTGCCGCAGCTTGTGGTGAGCGGGGGCAGCCCTCGTCGGCCTCGCCAGCCTCACCGTCCGCGTCGAGCGAACGGCCGGCGGCCGGTGACCACCAACTCACGGTGCGCCACAACGGACGCGACCGCACCTACCTGCTGCACGCCCCACCGGGGTACGACCCGGGCAGAGCCTCCGCGCTGGTCGTCGCGCTGCACTTCTATCCCGGCCTCGGATCCTCGGTGCGGGAGTTGGCGGGCCTGGAGGCCAGAGCCGACACTGACAACGTGCTGGTCGCCTACCCCGACGGGCAGGGAGGCGGCTTCAACGCGCTGATCTGCTGCGGCAGCGAGGACGACGTCGGCTTCCTCAACGCCCTCACCGATCATCTGGTGCAGACCTGGCACGCGGACCCGAACAGGGTGTTCCTCACCGGCATCTCGAACGGCGGCGACATGAGCTTCCGGGCGGCGGTGGAGAGCACCGGCAGGTACGCCGCGATCGGGGTGGTCAGCGGTGGTTACAGCGGAAACCTGACCACCGCCGACAGTTACGTGCCGAAGAGCCCGGTCTCCGTGATCACCTTCATCGGCGGCCAGGACCGCTACGCCTCGACCTTCCAGGCCGGCGTGCGGACCTGGCAGCAGCGGCTCGGCTGCCGGTCGAGCCCGAAGGCGTCCGGGGTGCCGGGCGTGACGCACACGGTGGCGGGCTGCGCGGACGGCAGCGAGGTCAGCGTCTACACGATCGCCGACATGGGTCACAGTTGGCCGGGAGCGACGTCGGGCCAACTCGCCGCGTCCTCCGCAGGGCTGTCCGCCACCGACCTGATGTGGGAGTTCTTCGCCGCCCACCCCCGCAGGGCCTGACCTAGAGGCGCAGCAGCATCCGGGTGTTGCCCAGCGTGTTCGGCTTGACCCGCTCCAGGTCCAGGAATTCCGCGACACCCTCGTCGTACGAGCGCAGCAGCTGCTCGTAGACCGGCTGCGGCACCGGAGCGCCGTCGATCTCCCGGAAACCGAACGAGCCGAAGAACCGGGTCTCGAAGGTGAGCACGAAGATCCGCGCCACGCCCAACTCCCGGGCCGCGTCGATCAGCTCAGCGACCAGCCGGTGACCGATGCGCCGGCCCCGGCAGGACGGGTCCACCGCCACAGTGCGGATCTCGGCCAGGTCCTCCCACATGACGTGCAGCGCGCCACAGCCCACCACGACGTCGTCCTCGGCCCGGACCGCGACCCGGAACTCCTGCACGTCCTCGAAGAGGGTGACGGTGGCCTTGCTCAGCAGCCGCCGGTCGTCGGTGTAGGTGTCGACGAGTCGTCGGATGCCCCGCACGTCCCCGGTGCGGGCCCGCCGTACCAGGATCTGACTCTCGGGTGCCTCGGACCCGGCCTGCGTGCTCATTCGGCCGCCGGCACGTCCACGCACGGCCCCGCCGACCACCAGGGCTCGACCAGGCCCAACGTCTCGTCGCCGAGCGGGTTCACCCCGGGGCCTGCGCCCAACGCGTGGCCCAGGTGCACGTGCAGGCACTTCACCCGGCCCGGCATCCCACCGGCCGAGATGCCGGCGATCTCCGGCACCTCGCCGATCGCCTCCCGGCGGGTGAGGTAGTCCTCGTGCGCGGCACGGTAGTGGGCGGCCAACTCCGGATCCGTCGCCAGCCGGTCCGCCATCTCCTTCATCAGCCCCGCCGACTCCAGTCGGCTGCACGCGGCGGTGGCCCGGGGGCAGGTCAGGTAGTAGAGCGTCGGGAACGGGGTGCCGTCGGCGAGGCGGGGGGTCGTCTCCACCACGTCGGGAAGGCCACACGGGCACCGGTGGGCCACCGCGCGGGTGCCCCGGGGCGTCCGGCCGAGCTGCGCTGCCACAGCGGCCAGGTCGGCCTCGGTGGCCGGTTCGCGCTGCGGCAGGGAAACGGAATCCGCCGCCGGCTCCGACGGTGGTACGACAGTCACGGTGCCCATCTCTCCTGGTGTGCTGGTCGGTGGATCACTGGCCCGGCTGCTGGCTGTCCGCCGCCCGCACGCTGGACCAGAGCGTGTCGTACCAGGTCACCGGCCCGGCTGGCGGGGCCGAACCGGCCGACTTCCCGGCGTCGCGGGCGGCGCCCTCCGGGTCGTGCAGCACCACCATCATCTTCTCGCCGGGCCGGCCCATGAAGAACCGTTCCCGAGCCTGCGTCTTGATGTACTCGGGGTCCTTCCAGTTGGCGGCCTCGGCGGCGAGCTTGGCGATCTCCCGCTCCTGCACCGCCTGGGCCGCCTCCATCCGCTCGATGTCGGCCTGCTGGTCCAGGTAGACCCGGACCGGATAGGTGTAGGCCAGAGCGAGCGCGATCAGGACAGCGAACAGCACTGTGGCCCGGCCGGTGAAGCGACGGGGGTGGGGTGCGGCGAGCCGCTTCACCGCACCAGCGGCAGCGGTACGCCGCGCGGCGGCCGGACGATTCGCGGAGCGAACGCCTTCGGCGCCACGGGTAGCACCCGGCGCGCGACCGGCGGCACGCGGCTCGGCGCGTACGCCGGCCTCCCGGACCGACCCCCGCGTGGCGCGCCCACCGCCCGGCCGACCGGACTGACCCGACCGGCGGGCGGGACGCTGACCACCCGGTGTGCGGCGCTGCTGCATCGTCACACCCCTCCCCCGAGGCTTTCGTGGCTCAGGCCGAACGGTAGCGCGGGAACGCGCCAGCGCCGGCGTAGCGCGCCGCGTCGGCCAGCTCCTCCTCGATCCGGAGCAGCTGGTTGTACTTGGCGACACGGTCCGAGCGGGCCGGGGCGCCGGTCTTGATCTGGCCGCAGCCGGTGGCCACCGCCAGGTCGGCGATCGTGGTGTCCTCGGTCTCGCCGGAACGGTGGCTCATCATGCACTTGAAGCCGGCCCGGTGGGCCAGGTCCACCGCGTCCAGGGTCTCGGTCAGCGAGCCGATCTGGTTGACCTTGACGAGGACCGCGTTCGCCGCCTTCTCCGCGATGCCGCGGGCGATGCGCTGCGGGTTGGTCACGAACAGGTCGTCACCGACGATCTGCACCCGGTCGCCGATCGAGGCGGTCAGCGTCTGCCAGCCGCTCCAGTCGTCCTCGGCCAGCGGGTCCTCGATCGAGACGATCGGGTACTCGTCGGCCAGCTTCGTGTAGTAGGTGCTCATCTCCTCGGCGGACTTCGCGGCACCCTCGAACGTGTAGGCGCCGTTGTCGAAGAACTCGGTGGCCGCCACGTCGAGCGCGAACACGATGTCGGTGCCGAGCCGGTAACCGGCCTTCTCGACCGCCTCGGCGATCAAATCCAGGGCCGCCGCGTTCGTCGGCAGGTTCGGCGCGAAGCCACCCTCGTCGCCGAGCCCGGTGGAGAGGCCCTTCTTCTTCAGCACCGACTTCAGCGCGTGGTAGACCTCCGCGCCCGAGCGCAGCGCCTCACGGAAGGTGGGCGCGCCGATCGGCGCGATCATGAATTCCTGGATGTCGACGTTCGAGTCGGCGTGCGCGCCACCGTTGAGGATGTTCATCATCGGCACGGGCAGGAGGTGCGCGTTCGGGCCGCCCAGGTAGCGGAAGAGGCTCAGCTCGGCGCTGCCGGCAGCGGCCTTCGCCACCGCCAGGGAGACCCCGAGGATGGCGTTCGCGCCCAGCTCCGACTTGCTCTCCGTGCCGTCGATGTCGAGCATCTTCTGGTCGATCAGCCGCTGCTCGCTGGCCTCGTACCCGATGATCTGGTCGACGATCTTGTCTTCGACGTTGGAGACCGCCTTCTCCACGCCCTTGCCCTGGTAGCGGTCGGCGTCACCGTCGCGCAGCTCGATCGCCTCGAAGGCGCCGGTGGAGGCACCGGACGGCACGGCGGCGCGGGCTACCGTGCCGTCGTCCAGACCGACCTCGACCTCGACCGTCGGGTTGCCCCGCGAGTCGAGAATCTCCCGGGCGACGATTCCCTCGATGGTTGCCACTAAGTCGCTCCTCGTTGTTGTGATCCGGTCCGTGGGTGGGCCGCGACGGTGCGGCTGAGGCAGGTGTTGAACGCAGCGTATCGGGCGGCGCGAACGGGCACGGCGTCGCCCGCGCACCCGGGTCACCCCGCGTTGACGGACATTCCCGGATTTCCGGGCGTCAACCGGCAACGGGTTTGCGCTGCGCGGACCAGATCCACCAGGCTGGTCGCCATGCCCGCCGCCTCGACCACCCTCCGCATGCTCGCCGTGTCGGTCATCGCGTCGCTCACGGTCACCGGCTGTCAGACATTCGAGGACGCCGGAGTCGCCATGGGCCGCTCGGACCTCGTCAACGACCTCGCCGCCCGGCTCGATCGGGCCCTGGAGTTGACCTACTCGGCCGACTACCAGTTGCCCGGCGGCCAGCGCGCCGCGATCGTGCAGGCGCAGGACCCGGCGCGATCCACGTACACCTATCCGGGCGGGCAACTCACCGTCACCCCGGAGGCCATCACCCGGTGCGCGACGACCGCCGCCCGCCCGCAGTGCACGCTGATCACCCCGCCCACCCCGGGCAGCAAGCCCACGGTGACGCTGTTCGGCGAGGCCAACCAGCAGGGCCTCGTCACCCCGCCGGTGGTGGTCGGGCTGCTCACCGCAGCCGCGCTCGACCCACAGGCAGTCATCAGGCAGAGCGACACCACAGTCGCCGGGCACCACGCCGCCTGCGTCGCTGTGCAGAGCTCGTCGTCCGGCGACTTCACCGCCTGCGTGACCACCGAGGGCGTGCTCGGCAGCTTCACCGGGCCGGTCGACGGGAAGCCGATGGAGCTGGCACTGAGCAACTACTCCGCGACAGTCGACGAGGGCGCGTTCGACCCGCCCGCCGGGGCCGACGTCGTCGACCGCCGCCCCGGCGGCTCGTGACCGACAGACTCGCGGAGCGCCCAACAGGCGCAACTGCCGCCCGCGTACTCCATCTCGCGCTGGCTCATCGACGCGACGGTGACCGCCGGGCGGCGGTGAGACCCGCGCGGCCCGGCGTTCTCAGAGACCGAGCAGGGTGCGCAGGTGGCGCGGGGGCGGGCAGTCGTGGGCGAGCATCGCGTCGTGCCAGTCGCGGACCGACACCCCGTCCGGGCGGGCGGCGGCGATGTCGGCGACCTCGCTGTACCCGACGAAGTAGGTGGAGAGCTGGGTGGAGGTGAGCTGGGCGCGCCGCCACTTGCCGGCCGCCTCGCCCTCCTCCTGGAAGCCGCGCCCGGTCATCAACGCCATCGCCTCGGCCTCGGGCAGGTTCTCGGCGTGCACCAACTGGTCGAGCAGCGCGTTGATTGTCATCCGTAGTTGCATCTTGAGCTGCTGCAACCGCACCGGCAGACCGCCGAAGCCGAGGCCCGTCATCACCTCCTCCGCGTAGACCGCCCAGCCCTCGATGAACGGGCCGGACTCGGCCAGCGCGCGGACCCGTGTACCACCCACGTAGCGGCGGGCGTGGGCGAGCTGGAGGAAGTGCCCGGGCATCGCCTCGTGCACGGTGAGGTTGCGGATCATGTGGTCGTTGTATTCGCGGTAGAACGACTCCACCCGCTGCGCCGGCCAGTCCGAGGGGGTGGGCGCGATGCAGTAGAAGGTCGGCACGGCGGCGGTCTCCAGCGGGCCGGGCGCGTCGCAGTACGCCACAGCGACCCCCCGGGCGAACTCCGGCATCTCCTGGATCACACACCGGTCGTCGACAAGGGTGACCAGGTCGTGTGCGCGGACGAAGTCGGTCGCCTCGTCCAGTGTCACACCGGCCAGCTCGACGACCGTCGCGTCGTTCGGGTGCTCGGCGGCGAGCAGGTCCAACGCCCGACGTACTGATGTGTCGTCGGCCGGGCCGCCGACCAGCTCGACGGCCGCCTTGCGGATCTCCGCGGTGACCCGGTCCAGGTTGGCCCAGGCGCGACGCTGGATCTCGGCGGCGCCCAACTCGGTGTCGAGGGTGTGCCAGAGCCGGGCCTCCCAGCGGCGCCGGCCCAGTCGCGGGTCACGGCCGGGGCCGGCGTCGGCGGCCAGGCCGACGCGCAGCCAGGCGACGAACTCGTCCAGCGCGGCGATCGCGGCGGTGGCCGCCGGTTCGACCCGGCCCAGGTGGCCCGGCGCCTGGGCGAGCAACGCCGGCAGCTCGTCGCGGATCAGCGCGGCAGTGCCGGTGAACTGCCCGACCGCCGTCTCCGCGTGGATGCGCGGCATGTCCCGCAGCGTCGCGCGGGCGGTGGCGAGGGCGTCCGGTACGGCGGCGAGCCGCCCGGCCAGTTGGGTCAGCCGCACGTCCGCGGGGGCGTACGGGCGGGCCAGCAGCGGGTGCAGCAGCGGGCCGGGGTTGTGCCGCAGCGGATCCCACTCGTGCGACCGGATCTCGGTCAGCTCGAACAGCTCCCGGTCCACGAATGAGGTGAGCAGCGCGTGGTCGACCTGCTCGTCGACGTCGAGCGAGTCCGGGTCCAGTTCGGACAGTGCGTTGGCCGCGTCGGAGAGCATCGCCCGATCGGCGGTCAACCCGTCGGCGGACAGGTCCGGCAGGCGGTCGTCGAAGCGGTGGTCGCCGGCGGCGGTGGCAACCCCCGGCCGCGACTCCAGTAAAGCCTCGACAACCCGCTCAGCCAGCACCCCAAACGCTTCCACCGCCCCACCCTACCGACCGCCGCACGCTCCGCCGCCGGTTTCACCCACCCCGTCGATCATGAAGTTATTGCCATCCGCCTCGGCGTGTCGGAGCAATAACTTCATGATCACCGTGGGCTGGCGGGTGGGGGTGGGGGTTCGGCTTGGCGGATGGTTTCGGCGTGGGCGAGGGTGGTGCGGCGGAGAGCCGCTTCTGGGTCTGTGCCCGCCTCGCGGGCGGCGGCCACCCTTGCCAGGAGATCGGCGCCCAGCCTTGCCTCGGCGTCGGTCTGGTCGTCGGCCGACGGGAGTGGGACGTTGACGCCAGTGCGGGCGGCCCGGTCCAGGATCTGCGTTGCCAGGGCCAGCGCGGGCTGACTCAGTGCCACGCCGTCCAACGCCGAGTGCCGTGCCTTCTCCGCGCGCTTGATCCGCTCCCAGTTCTCGGTGATCTCCTCCAGGGTGCCCACCTCAGCACCGGCGAAGACGTGCGGATTACGCCTGATCATCTTGTCGACCAGACCACCGGCCACGTCGTCGATCGTCCACCGCTCGTCCTCGGGCAACTCCTCGGCGAGCCGCGCGTGCAGCACCACCTGCAACAACACGTCGCCCAACTCCTCGCGCAGCGCGTCGGTGTCGTCGGCGCAGATCGCGTCGTACGCCTCGTAGCTCTCCTCCAGCAGATAACCGGCGAGGCTGCGGTGCGTCTGCGCCCGCTTCCACGGGTCGCCACCTGGAGAGGCCAGTCGATCCAGCACGGCCACGGCGTCGAGCAGCCTGGCACCCGGCGGATCCCACGAGCCGTACATCAACTCCATCTCGGCCAACCCCGGCTGCCGGGCCAACCGCAGACCCAACTCCCGGGCCAGCGTCTCGTCACCCGCCGGACCGGCCAGCCACACCACAGTGCCGTGCGTCGCCACCGCGTCCAGCAACGGCTGCGTCGCCGGGCCGTCCACCACTGTGACCTCGGCGCCCGCCTGGCGCACGGCCGTGGTCAACTCGCTGTCCGCGCCGGTCAACACCGGGTGCTGGCGTACGACGTCCCAGGCGGCGGCCGTCAACAGGCCGGCGGGCAACCGGGGTGAGGTGACCAGGAGGACGATCCGTGCGGTCATGCTCAGCTGGCCGTGCCCTCGGCCTCCGGCGTCCCGGTCGGCCCCTCCGGGGTGGAGATGTCGGTGACCGCGTCGGAGCCCGGCTCACCCAATGGCACGCTCACCGCGGGTGCGTCACCGGCGAAGCTGAGCAGCGGGAACTCAAGCGGACGGTATCGAGGGCTGACCGTGACGTCGTAACGACCGACCGCCTCGGCCAGGATCCTCTTGGTCGCCAGCGCGCCGCGTAGCTGCTCGCCGTCGAGCTGCTGGGCGGCCTCCGCATCGGTCACCTCAGCGGGGATCTTGCCGGCCGCACGCCCGGCGGCGATCACGTCGGCGATCTCCTCCTTGCTCGGCTCGACCGGCTCGGCCGGCAACCCGGACAGGCAGGTGAAGAGCTTCGCCACCTCCCGCACGTGCCCGGTCTCCGGGTCGAGACCGAGCTGCTGGGCGGCCTGGTCGGCCGCCACCTGGCCGCGCGGCTGGTAGTTCTTCTCGGCGGAGAGCTTCTCGCACACCTTCGTCAGCACCATGGTCCGCACCACGTCGGCCACCTTGGGCACTGTCGGTTGCGGCGCCGCGGGCTGCCCACTGGCGGATGACTCCGGGCCCGGGTTCTTCGTCCGCAGGTCCTGCATCGCGGTGGTGACCTGAACGTCGGTGATGCGCTGGTCACCGACGTAAGCGGCGATACCAGGCTCAGCACGGCAACCGGAGAGGGCGACGAGGCCGAGCGCCACAGTGGCGACGGCGGCAAGACGGCGAGCACGCATAGCCGTCACTCTCTCACGCCGTCACCCGGGGTTGTGACACCCCCCACCTTCGGGCATACCCGTACCAGGGACGGCGTCGACGCGCCGTCCCTGGTCGAGAGCACACCGCCGGCTCAGGCGCTCGCGGCCACACCGCCGGCTCAGGCGCTCGCGGCGACGGCGAGTGGGGCGGGAGCACCGAGCACATCGGAGAGCAGTTGCGCGCACCACTGAAGCAGCGCCTGGTCACGCAGCGGCTCGCCGCCGATCCGACGGGTGGTCGGTCGGGGCACGCTGACCTGGTCGGTGGCCTGCTTGTAGACGGCATCCGGGTGGTAGCGCTTGAGCCGCAACTGCTTCGAGTCCGGTAGCGGCAGCGGACCGAACCGTACGTGCTTGCCTTGCATCGACACGTCGCTCAGGCCGTAGCGGCGGGCCAGCAGACGGAACCGGGCCACCTCCACCAGGTTCTGCACCGGGGCGGGCGGCTCGCCGTACCGGTCGGTCATCTCGGCGATCACCTCGCCCAGCCGCTCCTCGTCGCGCGCCTCGGCGAGCTTGCGGTACATCTCCAGGCGCAGCCGCTCCACGCTCACATAGTCGTGCGGCAGGTGCGCGTCGACCGGCAGGTCGATCTTGACGTCGGTCTCCTCCTCCGGCCGCTCACCCTTGAACGCGGAGACCGCCTCGCCGACCATCCGCACGTACAGGTCGAAACCGACGCCCTCGATGTGCCCGGACTGCTCGCCACCGAGCAGGTTGCCGGCGCCCCGGATCTCCAGGTCCTTCATCGCCACGTACATGCCGGCACCCAACTCGGTGTGCTGGGCGATGGTCGCCAACCGCTCGTGGGCGTGCTCGGTGAGCGGCTTCTCCGGCGGGTAGAGGAAGTAGGCGTACGCCCGCTCCCGGCCCCGGCCGACCCGGCCCCGGATCTGGTGCAACTGGGCCAGGCCGAGCAGGTCGGCCCGCTCCACGATCAGCGTGTTGGCGTTCGGGATGTCGATGCCCGACTCGACGATCGTGGTGCAGACCAGGACGTCGAACTCCTTCTCCCAGAAGCCGACCATGACCTTCTCCAGGGCGTCCTCGCCCATCTGGCCGTGCGCCACAGCGACCCGCGCCTCGGGCACCAGCTCCCGCAGCCGCCGTGCCGCCCGGTCGATCGACTCGACCCGGTTGTGCAGGTAGAAGACCTGCCCGTCGCGGAGCAGCTCACGGTGGATGGACGCGGCCACCTGACGGTCGTCCTGCGCGCCGACGAAGGTGAGCACCGGGTGCCGCTCCTCCGGTGGGGTGGCGATGGTGGACATCTCCCGGATGCCGGTGATCGCCATCTCCAGGGTGCGCGGGATCGGGGTGGCCGACATGCTGAGCACGTCGACCGACGCGCGCAGCGTCTTCAGGTGTTCCTTGTGCTCGACACCGAAGCGCTGCTCCTCGTCGACGATCACCAGACCCAGCTGCTTGAAGCGGGTCGCCGTCTGCAACAGCCGGTGCGTACCGATGACGATGTCGACGGTGCCGTCGGCGACCATCTCCAGCGTCCGCTCGGTCTCCTTCGCCGTCTGGAACCGGGACAGCTGCCGGATCTGGACCGGGAACTGGCTCATCCGCTCGGCGAACGTGTTGTAGTGCTGCTGAACCAGCAGGGTGGTCGGCACCAGCACCGCCACCTGCTTGCCGTCCTGTACCGCCTTGAACGCCGCCCGGACCGCGATCTCGGTCTTGCCGTAGCCGACGTCACCGCAGATCAGCCGGTCCATCGGGACGGTCTGCTCCATGTCCCGCTTGACCTCGTCGATAGCGGCGAGCTGGTCCGGCGTCTCCTGCCAGGGGAAGGCGTCCTCCAGCTCCCGCTGCCACGGGGTGTCCGGGCCGAACGAGTGCCCCTTGGACGCCTTGCGGGCGGCGTAGAGCTGGATGAGCTGCGCGGCGATCTCCCGGACCGCCTTACGGGCCCGGGCCTTGGACTTCTGCCAGTCCGAGCCACCCATCTTGTGCAGGGTGGGCTGCTCGCCGCCCACGTAGCGGGAGAGCTGGTCGAGCTGGTCGGTCGGGACGAACAACCGGTCGCCGGGCTGGCCCCGCTTGCTGGCCGCGTACTCGATGACGAGGTATTCCCGGCTGGCGCCGTTGACGGTGCGCTGCACCAGCTCCACGTAGCGGCCGATGCCGTGCTGCTCGTGCACCACGAAGTCGCCGGCCTTGAGCTCCAGCGGGTCGATGGTGTTGCGCCGGCGGCTCGGCATCTTGCGCATGTCCCGCGTCGAGGTGCCCCGACCGCCCGTCACGTCGTTGCCGGTGAGCAGCACGAAACGGGACGCCTCGTCGACGAACCCGCTGCTCAGCGCACCGCAGGTGACCACCAGCTCGCCGGGGACGGGCGCGGTCGGCACCTCCTCGACCAACCGGGCGCCCAGGCCGGCGTCGCGCAGCACCTCCACCGCCCGCTGGGCGGGGCCGTGCCCCTCGAAGACCAGCGCGATCGACCAACCCTCGCCGGCCCAACGCTTGAGGTCCTCGACCACCCGCGAGGTCTCGCCGTGGTAGAGCGGCGCCGGTTGGGCGGACAGGGTCACCGCGATGGCGTCGTCCGGAGTGACGGCGGCCTGCTCGGGCGCGTCCTCCCACGGCTGCCGAGTCTCGGCGGTCTCCCCCTCGACAAGGCCGAACGGGGACAGCGTCCACCACGGCTGGCCGAGCCTGCCCGCGGCGGCGCGTACCTCGCCGAGGGTGCGGAAGGCGGCGGCGCCAACGTCCACCGGGGCCTGGCCGCCGACCGCGGCGGCGGCCCAGCTGGCCTGCAAGAACTCCTCCGACGTACGTACCAGGTCGTGCGCCCGCGTGCGGATCCGCTCCGGGTCGCAGAGCAGGACGTGGGTGCCGGCCGGCATGGCGTCCAGCAGCAGCTCCAGCGAGTCGGGGCCGACCAGCACCGGGGCCAGCGACTCCATCCCCTCCACCGGGATGCCCTCGGCCAGCTTGTCGAGGATCTCGGCCAGCTCGGGGTGCTGCTCGGCGAGCGCGGCGGCCCGGTCGCGGACCGCCGGGGTGAGCAGCAGCTCGCGGCAGGGCGGTGCCCAGAGCAGCGGAACCTGCTCGATGGTCCGCTGGTCGGCGACGGCGAAGGTGCGGATCTCCTCCACCTCGTCGCCCCAGAACTCGACACGCGACGGGTGCTCGTCGGTGGGCGGGAAGACGTCCAGGATGCCGCCACGCACCGCGAACTCGCCGCGCTTGGTGACCAGGTCGACCCTGGCGTAGGCCATGTCGATCAGCCGGCGGGCGACCTCTTCCAGGTCGGCCTCCTCGCCGGCGGCGAGCTGCACCGGCTCCAGATCGCCGAGCCCCTTGAGCTGCGGCTGGAGCAGGGAACGGACCGGGGCCACCACCACTCGCAGTGGCCCGGTGCCGCCGTGCGCGTCGGTCGCCTCCGGGTGCGCCAGCCGGCGCAGCACTGCCAGCCGCCGGCCGACGGTGTCGGAGCGGGGGGACAGCCGCTCGTGCGGCAGCGTCTCCCAGGAGGGGAAGACCACCACCTGCTCGGCCGGCAGCAACCCGCCCAGCGCGGCGGCGAGGTCGTCAGCCTCCCGGGTGGTGGCGGTCACCGCCAGCACCGGTCGCCCGGCGCCCTCGTTGTCGGCGGCGACCGCCGCGACGGCGAACGGGCGCAGGGCCGCCGGGGCGGTGATGTCGAGGCCGTCGACCTGGGCGGCACCGGAGCGCGCCAGGTCACGCGCCCGGGTCAGCCCGGGGTCGGCCAGGGCGGCGGTGAACAGACCGGTGAGCAAGGGAAACCTTTCGGGGAGTCGACGCACACGACGGCGGCCCCTCGTCCAGCCGGACGGGGGGGCGCGACAACAAGCCTAGCCCCGTCGACCGACAGCCACCCCCTTCCGCCCAGGTCCGCGCCGCGCGCCGTGTCCCCGCAGGCCACCCCTCGTTCCAAGATCCGCGCAACTTCCCGGAGATTGCCGCGTCCGGGGCGCGGGAGGCGGCAGTTCTCGATGTTGTGCGGATCTTGTCGGTGCCGCACTGTCGACCGCGCCGGAGCGCGCCGACAGGTGACCGGGCGGGGCGATCCGTCCCGCTGCCGCCTCGCGCGGCGGACACACCGAGCAAGGTCGTCCTCGATCCAGGATGTAGTGGTCTCGAAGCCGGCAGACCGCACTCTTTCCTGGATCGAGCACGATCTTGGCCGATCGGAGGGCGCGGACCGCTGCCCCGCCGATGGGGGCCGGCACGGGCACCTTTCGGTCCGCGCCTTCGCCGTCGTCGACCCCTGACGCCTGCCGCACCGCTGGTCTCTGCCGCGCCTCGGGGGCGGCGAGCTGGTTCCACCCTGGGGTCTGCAAATCGGGCCATAGGCTAACAACGTGGACGAAGAATCGCGCGGCACGGCTCGCGACTGGGCGCCGCGCAGCATCGGACTGCTCCTCGGCACCCTCGTACTGGCCACGGCGTTCATCGCTGCCTACGTCGGCGCGTTGCACCAGCCCACACCCCGCGACCTGCCGATCGGCGTCGTCTCCGGCGACCAACGCGCCCAGGCGACGCTCGACGCCGTGCGCGGCCAGACCACCATCCTCAAACCCATCGGGTACGACGACCCGACCGCCGCCGAGGACGGGCTGCTCAGCCGCGCGGTGTACGCAGTACTCAGCACCGGAGAAGACAACGGCCTGCTCCTCACCGTGGCGAGCGCCTCCGGCCCCTCCGCCACCAGCGCGATAAAGGAGGTCCTGGGCACCGCCACCACCCGCACCGGGACCCCGCTCCGGATCGTCGACGAGGTTCCGGTCACCCCGGCCGACACGCGCGGGGTGGTGCCCTTCTACCTGAATGTCGGGTACGTGCTCGGCGGCTACCTCGCCTCGACGGTGCTCGGGATATCCGCCGGCACCACCCCCCGTACGGCGCGACGGGCCGGACTGCGCGTCGCCGCCCTGGCGGTCTACAGCGTGCTGCTCGGCATCGCCGGCGCGGTGGTGGTCGGACCCGTGCTGGACATCTGGCACCACGACGTACCGACGATCGCCGCCATCGGGGCGCTGGCCGTCTTCGCCGCAGCCATGTTCGCCAGCGCCATTCAGGGCTGGCTCGGCGTCGCGGGCACCGCGCTGGTCATCCTGCTGTTGGTGGTGCTCGGCAACCCGGGCTCCGGTGGCATCTACGCGCCCGAGTTCCTGCCCGGGGTGCTGCGCGGCATGCACCGCTGGAACATCCCCGGGCTCGCCAACGACCTGACCAAGGCCGCTGTGTACTTCGACTGGCGGTCGGCCGGCTGGCCGGCTTCCGCCCTCGGGATCTGGGCGGTGCTCGGAGGGCTCGGACTGGTCAGCGCGAGCCTGGTCCGGGGTCGCCGGGCCGCCCCCTCCGGCCCCGCAACGACCCGCTCGGGCCCCTCGCCGGACCGCGACGGTGGTTGAGATCACCCCGGAAAACACCCTCCTGAGGGCAGTGGATCACCAGGGGGCCCTCCAGACATCCCCTGCGCGCGGATACCATCCAGTAAGTCGGACAGCGCTGTCCTTCGTATCCACGTAAGGGAGCGCATCGTGACCGACCAGCACGACCACGACGGCCCGGACGCCGCACTGCGCGCCGACATTCGCCGACTCGGCACCCTCCTCGGCCAGACCCTGGCCCGCCAGGAGGGTCGCCCGCTGCTCGACCTCGTCGAGGAGATCCGCGCCCAGGTCCGCTCCGACGCCCCGGCGGCCGCCCAGCGCCTCGGCGGGCTCGACGTGACCACCGGCACCAAGCTGGCTCGCGCCTTCTCCACCTACTTCCACCTGGCCAACATCACCGAGCAGGTGCACCGGGCGCGGGATCTGCGCCGCCGCCGCGCGGTGCAGGGCGGCTGGCTGGACCAGGCCGCCAAGATGATCGCCGAGCGCGGGGTGCCGGCCGAGGAGATCGCCAACGCGGCTCGCCGGCTGGCGGTGCGACCGGTCTTCACCGCGCACCCGACCGAGGCGGCTCGTCGCTCGATCCTGTCCAAGTTGCGGGCGATCGCCGACGAGCTGGACACCGAGACCGCCAACGCGATCCTCTACGGCGCCAGCGACGAGGGCCCGGCCAACCGCCGGCTGGCCGAGTTGCTGGACCTGATGTGGCAGACCGACGAGCTGCGGCTCGACCGGCCGGACCCGACCGACGAGGCCCGCAACGCCATCTACTACCTGCGCGACCTGTACGCCGAGGCTGCCCCGCAGGTGCTCGACGACCTGGCCGACACGTTGCGCACCCTCGGTGTGGAGACCTCACCGACGGCCCGGCCGCTGAGCTTCGGCACCTGGATCGGCGGCGACCGCGACGGCAACCCGTTCGTCACCCCGGCGGTCACCCGTGAGGTGCTGACCATCCAGCACGAGCACGGCATCGCGGCCACCGAGAAGGCGATGGACCACCTGATCAACGAGGTCTCGGTGTCCCGCCGACTCCGCGGGGTCTCCCTGGACCTCTCCGCCAGCCTCGCCGCCGACCTGGACGCGCTGCCCGAGGTGGCGCAGCGCTTCCGCCGGGTCAACGCGGAGGAGCCGTACCGGCTCAAGGCACGCTGCGTGAAGGCGAAGCTCGCCAACACCCGGCTGAGGTTGCGCCAGGGCACCGCGCACGTACCGGGCCGTGACTACCAGGGCTCCGCCGAACTGATCGCCGACCTGGACCTGCTGCGCGCCTCGCTGGCCCGCAACTCCGGGCAGCTCACAGCGGTCGGCCGGCTGGCCTCCACCATCCGTACGGTCTCCGCGTTCGGCCTGCACCTGGCCACCATGGACGTCCGGGAGCACGCCGAGGCGCACCACGCGGTGCTCGCGCAGCTCTACGAGGCGGTCGGCGAGGTCTCCGACTACCCGGCGCTGACCCGGCTGGAACGCACCAAGCTGCTCGCCGACGAGCTGACCGGTCGGCGCCCGCTGTCGACTGTGGACACGTCGCTGTCCGAGTCGGCCCGCAAGACGTTCGACGTGTTCAGCACCATCCGGGAGGCACAGGACCGGTTCGGTGCCGAGGTGATCGAGTCGTACATCATCTCGATGACCCTGGGTGTCGACGACGTGCTGGCCGCCGTGGTGCTGGCCCGCGAGGCCGGCCTGGTGGACGTGCACAGCGGGCGGGCCCGGATCGGGTTCGTCCCGCTCCTGGAGACCCCGGCCGAGCTGAACTCCGGCGGCGAACTCCTCGACGAGCTGCTGTCGCTGCCCGCGTACCGGGCGCTGGTGACGGCCCGGGGTGACGTGCAGGAGGTCATGCTCGGCTACTCCGACTCGAACAAGGAGGCCGGGATCACCACCAGCCAGTGGTCGATCCACCGGGCGCAGCGCGCGCTGCGCGACGTGGCCGCCCGGCACGGTGTGCACCTGCGGCTCTTCCACGGCCGGGGCGGCACGGTCGGGCGCGGCGGCGGGCCGACGCACGAGGCGATCCTGGCGCAGCCGTACGGCACCATGGACGGCGCGATCAAGGTGACCGAGCAGGGCGAGGTGATCTCCGACAAGTACACACTGCCCTCGCTGGCCCGGGAGAACCTGGAGCTCACCCTCGCCGCGGTGCTCCAGGCGACCCTGCTGCACACCGCGCCCCGGCAGCCGGCCGAGATGTTGGAGCGCTGGGACGCGACGATGGACGTGGTCTCCGAGTCGGCGTTCCGGTCCTACCGGTCGCTGGTCGAGGACCCGGACCTGCCCGCGTACTTCTGGGCGTCCACCCCCACCGAGCTGCTCGGCGCGCTGAACATCGGCTCCCGGCCGGCGAAGCGCCCGAACACCGGCGCCGGGCTGTCCGGGCTGCGGGCCATCCCGTGGGTGTTCGGCTGGACGCAGACCCGGCAGATCGTGCCGGGCTGGTTCGGCGTCGGCTCCGGGCTGGCCGCCGCCCGCGAGGCCGGTCTGGCGGACGTGCTGGCCGAGATGCACCGCAACTGGCACTTCTTCCGCACGTTCCTGTCGAACGTCGAGATGATGTTGACCAAGACCGACCTGAGCATCGCCCGCAGGTACGTCGAGACGCTGGTGCCGAAGAAGCTGCACCCGATCTTCGAGCAGATCGAGCAGGAGTACGAGCTGACCAAGCGGGAGGTGCTGGCGGTGACCGCCTCACCGGCCCTGCTGGAGAACTCGCCGGTGCTCCAGCGCACCCTGGCCGTCCGCGACACCTACCTGGAGCCGCTGCACCATCTCCAGGTAGCGCTGCTGCGGCAGTACCGGGAGTCGGGCGCCGCCGGGCGGGCGATCGCCACCGCACCGGGCGGCCGACGGGCGCCGAGCGACGGCACCGCCCTGGAACGCGCGCTGCTCACCACTGTGAACGGCATCGCGGCCGGGATGCGCAACACCGGCTGATCGACAGGTACGGAAAACGGGCCCCGGTCGCTGCGACCGGGGCCCGTTTCCGTAGCTCTGAACGACTGTCAGAAGTCGCCGCCGCCGAAATCGCCACCGCCGAAATCGCCACCGCCGAAGCCGCCGCCACCGAAGTCGCCGCCACCGAAGTCACCACCGGCGTAGTCGCCGCCGCCGAAGTCCCCACCCTGGTCGCCGCCGCCGAAGTCGCCGCCCTGGTCGCCACCGTCGCCGCCTTGGTCGACACCGTCACCGAAGCCCTCCTGGTAGCCGGCGTCGTAGCCGTACCCGGGGTCGGCGAAGGCGGGCGAGAAGAGCGCGTCGGCGATCAGGATGCCGCCGAGCACACCGGCGCCGGCACCCAGTGCCGTCTTCCACCAGGGCGTCGAATACCAACCGGCGGGCACCGGTCGGCCCTGATAACGCCCACCGGGGTAGTAGTAGGGCGTTTCCCGGCCGGGTTGCGGCCCGGCCCGGAAGGTCTGCCCCTGCACATCGACCTCACGTTCCCTGGTGAGCTGTCCCACGCCGCGGGCCGCGGCCAGGGTGGGCAGCTCGGGGCCCGGATCGATGCCCAGCGCCGTGCGCGCCGCCCGGATGTACGCCAGACCCTCCAACGCGGTCTCCCGGGCCAGCCCGAACTGGTGCGGCGTGGACGCCTGCTCCAGCTGGGAGCCCGCCGCGTTGTACCGCTCACCGGCGTCGGCCAGCGCCTGGCGAACCGCCGGGTCGTCGCCGTGCAGGTTCATCAACTGGCCACCGAGGCGCTCGTACCACCGCTGCGCCTCCGCGCGGGCGTCGCCGAGCTCGGTGCGCCGACGGGCACCGGCCTGAGCGCGGACGAGCGCGGCGGCGCCCAACGCGCCGACCAGCACAACGGCGAGGCAGAGCACAAGTTCCATGTCATCGAACGTACCCCCGGGTCGCACGTCGTATCCGTCTGGCAAGCTCCGGTGATGGACGTCTCGACGCTGCTCCTGGTGATCGTGTGCCTCGGCGCGGGCGGGGCGGTGGGCTGGCTCGCGGCCCGGTCCCGGTCGGCCGCCGACATCGCCCGCCTGGATGCCACACTGGCCGCCACCCGGGAGGGCGAGGGTCGACTGGAGCAGTCCATGCGGGCGTTGAGCTACGAGGCCACCGCACAGTCCCAGGAGGCGGTGGCTCGGGCGGTCGCGCCGCTGCACGACACCCTGCGCCGTTACGAGCAGCGGGTGGCCGAGCTGGAGCACGACCGCGTCGACGCGTACGCCGAGCTGCGTGAGCAGGTCCGCTCGATGAACGCGGTCTCCGGTGAGCTGCGCACCGAGACCAAGCAGTTGGTGGCGGCGCTGCGCGCACCGCAGGTGCGGGGCCGCTGGGGCGAGCACCAGTTGCGCCGGATCGTCGAGGCTGCCGGCATGCTGGAGCACTGCGACTTCTCCGAGCAGGTCACCGCCGCCACCGACCAGCAGGTCGTCCGACCGGATCTGGTGGTTCGCCTGCACGGTGGTCGCTCGGTGGTGGTGGACGCCAAGGCCCCGTTCGACGCGTACCTGACAGCCATGGAGGCCCGCGACGAGCGCGGCCGGGACACCCACCTCGACGCGCACGCGCGGCATCTGCGGGGGCACGTCGACGCCCTGGCCGCCAAGTCCTACTGGTCGGCGTTCGACAACTCGCCCGAGTTCGTGGTGCTGTTCGTCCCGGCCGACCCGTTCCTCGACGTCGCGCTCCAGCGAGACCCGACGCTGCTGGAGCACGCCTTCACCCGCAACGTGGTGCTGGCCACGCCGGCCACGCTGGTCGCCCTGCTCCGCACTGTGGCCTATTCCTGGCGGCAGGAGGCACTGGCCCGCAACGCGCTCGCCGTGCACACCCTCGCCCGGGAGTTGTACGGCCGGCTCTCCACCCTCGGCGACCACGTGGGCAAGCTCGGGTCCTCGCTGGCCGGTGCGGTGACCGCCTACAACCGGGCGGTCGGCTCGCTGGAGGCCCGGGTGCTGGTCAGCGCCCGCAAGCTCGCCGAGTTGGGTGTCTCTGACGACGAGTTGGCCACGCCGGCGCAGGTCGAGTTGACACCCCGGCAGCCGCAGGCCCCCGAGCTGGCCGATCCGGCAGCCGACGAGGTCTCCACCCGCTCTCCATCCATGTGACAGTGCGTATACCCGCATGTCACGAACTGGTCACAAGGGACTGACCAGTAGTGACAGTGCTCGGCGGTAGCACGAAAGATTCTGCTCACCACAGCGCCCTTCTCTGATGGGCCCTGTTCTCTGGAGGTAAAGAGAACGTGAGCAGACTCCGAAACCTGAGCCGGCGCACCTCAGCCGCGCTCTTCGCGTCGGTCCTGGCGGCGAGCGCCATGACGACAATGGGTGGTGCCGCCACAGCGGCCGCCGCTCCCGCCGCCACACCGGACGCTTCCCCGGCCACCGCCGCCGAGACGCTGGGCGCCCACGACGCCAAACTGCTCAGCGAGGCCCGCGCCAAGAAGGCCCCGACCGTCACGTTGATCGTCGCCACCGAGAAGGGTGAGGCGGGGGACGTCGCCGACAGCCTCACCAAGCTCGGCGGCACTGTCAGCCAGCGGCAGGACCGGGTCGGCTTCGTGCTGGCCAAGGTCCCGACCGACCGGGTCCTCAAGGCGGCGCGGCTGCCCGGCGTCTCGGCCGTCGACCTGGACGAGGTCATCCAACTGCCGGACCCGGCCCCGGAGCGCACCGCCACCGGCACCGCCGGCGCGCGGCCGGCCACCGTCGGGGCGCCGGGAGAGACCACCCCGGCTGACAACCCCTACATGCCGACGAACGAGACCGGCGCTGTGGCGTTCACCGCGGCCCACCCCGAGTGGGACGGCAGGGGCGTCACGATCGGCATCATGGACTCCGGTGTGGACCTGGCCCACCCGGCGTTGCAGCAGACCACCACCGGCGAGCGCAAGATCGTCGACTGGGTCACCGCTACCGATCCGCTCGAGGACGGCTCGTGGCGGCGGATGCAGGCCGAGGTCGCCGGCCCGTCGTTCACCATCGCCGGCGGCACCTGGACGGCGCCGGCCGGCACGTACCGGTTCAACCTGTTCAGCGAGTCGGTCACCACCGCGAGCGACGCTCGGGGTGACGTCAACCGCGACGGCGACACGACCGACACCTGGGGTGTGCTCTTCGACCCGGCCACCAACAACATCCGGGTGGACGCCAACCAGAACCTCAACTTCACCGACGACCCGGTCATGCGGCCGTACAAGGAGAAGTACGACATCGGCTACTTCGGTACCGACAACCCGGCGACCCCGGTCGCCGAGCGGCAGCCGTTCGTGGTCGAGTTCCGCAAGAACGTGGACACCACGCCGATCGGGCTGCCTGGCACCTACGACTACGTCAACATCGGCATCGTCGAGAGCACCCACGGCACCCACGTCGCCGGCATCACCGCCGCCAACGACATGCTCGGCAACGGAGCCTTCGACGGCGCCGCGCCCGGCGCGAAGCTGGTTTCCGCCCGCGCCTGCTCCTGGGGTGGCGGCTGCAGCGCGGCGGCCCTCACCGTCGGCATGATCGACCTGGTGGCCAACCGCGGCGTCGACATCGTCAACATGTCGATCGGTGGTCTTCCGGGCCTGAACGACGGCAACAACGCGCGGACGAACCTCTACAACGAACTGATCGAGACGTACGGCGTGCAGTTGGTCATCTCGGCCGGCAACTCCGGCCCGGGTCTCAACACCGTCGGCGACCCGTCGGTGGCCAGCAACGTGATCAGCGTTGCCGCCAACATCAGCAAGGACACCTGGCTGGCCAACTACGGCTCGGTCGTCAAGAAGAAGAACGCCCTGTTCAACTTCTCCTCCCGTGGCCCGCGCGAGGACGGCGGCTTCAAGCCGAACATCGCCGCCCCCGGATCGGCCATCTCCACCGCACCGACCTGGCAGCTCGGAGCCCCGGTCCCCGAGGCCGGATACGCGCTGCCCCCGGGCTACGCGATGCTGAACGGCACCTCGATGGCGTCACCGCAGACCGCCGGTGCCGGCGCGTTGCTGCTGTCGGCCGCCAAGGCCACCGACCGGGGCGTCAGCCCGGCGGCACTGCGGCGGGCGCTGTTCAGCTCCGCCAAGCCGATCGCGGACGTGCCGACGTACGCGCAGGGCTACGGCATGGTCAACGTTCCGGGCGCGTGGCAGCTGCTGCGCCAGGGCGTCGAAACCCGGTCGTACGTCTCCGACGCGCCGGTCTGCAGCCCCCTGGCGGAGCAGTTGACCATCTGGAACGGTGTGAAGTTCGTGCCGAACCCGGGTCGGGGCACCGGCGTCTACAACCGCTGCACCTCGTCCGAGGGCGGCCACAAGGTCGGCCAGAGCAAGACGTACCCGGTCAAGCTCACCCGCACCAGCGGCCCGGCCGGCACCATCAGGCACACCATCACGCTCCAGGGCAACGACGGCACCTTCAAGGCGCCGAAGAGCGTCGCGCTGCCGCTCAACAAGCCCGTCACCATCAGCGTCACCGCCAAGCCGGCCACCGAGGGCGCGCACGGCGCGATCGTGCGGATCGACGACCCGACCACCAACGTGGTCGACTTCGAGGTGTCCACAGTGGTGGTGGCGTCGAACGACGTGAAGAAGCCCAACTTCTCGTACGCCAACGAGGGCTCGGTCGACCGCAACGGCTTCACGTCGTACTTCGTGACGGTGCCCGAGGGCGCCAAGGCACTCCAGGTGAACCTCTCCGGAATCGCCACCGGTTCACAGACCCGGTTCATCGCGATCAACCCGCTGGGTGTGCCGGTGGAGGCCACCACCAGCACCGTCTGCTACACCAACTTCTCCGACGTGAACGTCTGCAAGCCGCAGGAGCGTGACTACCAGAACCCGCTTCCCGGGGTCTGGGAGATCGAGGTGGAGTCGCGGCGGACGTCCCCGACGCTGAACAACCCGTTCAAGCTCCAGGCGCGGGTGCAGGGCCTGACTGTCGAGCCGGCGCTGGTCGAGCTGCCCAGTGTCGAGGCCGGCGAGCCGACCCCGGTGAGCTGGAAGGTCACCAACGCCTTCGGTCCGGTCTCGGTCAGCGGCCGCAGCGGCGCGCTGACCGGTGTGCGGACCGAGCGTCCGACCATCACCGAGGGCGGTCCCAACCAGGAGTGGACCGTCGAGATCCCGGCGGGTACGTCGACGTTCACCGCCCGGATCGGCAACCCCGCCAGCGCGGGCGCCGACCTGGACCTGTTCGTCTATCGGGGTACCACCGAGGTCGGCCGGGCCGCGGACGGCGACTCGGAGGAGGCGGTCACGCTGACCAACCCGGCCGCCGGCACCTACCGAGTCGTGGTGGAGCCGTACGGGGTTGACGGGCCGGGGACCAGCACCGCCTACGACTACTACGACGCGTTCGCGTCCGCGTCGCTGGGCACGATCACCGCTTCGGCCGTCGCGGTGCCGCTGATGCACGGCGAGTCCGCCACCATCACCGGCACGGTGACCGCGGTGGCCGTTCCGGCCGACGGACGTCAGCTCTCCGGTGAACTGGCGATCGTCACCAGCGAGGGTGCGATCGTGGGGCGCGGCAACGTGTCCATCGGTGCCGTGAACTGATCCGCTCGTAACACCGGCAGGAGCCCGTCCCCACGTTCGGGGGCGGGCTCCCGCATGTCACTGGTGCAAGGTCAGGACCGGTGGGCGGCCGTCACGACGAACGGGGTGCCCTGCTGACAGGTGGTCATCATGCCGGGCTCCACCCGACCGGTGACCTCGACCCGGGCACCCGGCGTCAGCACCTCACGCGGGCCGCCGAGCAGCAGGTAACCGTCGAGCAGTACGCAGCCGGGCTCCACACCGCCCTGCACGGTGCCGCTCAGTGTGGTGGCTCCGACGCCCGGCGGCGTGCTCGGGCCGCCCGGTTTCGGAGTTTTCAACCCGGGCGGCACGGACCGGGTGCCGGTCTCCGGCGAGGGCGTCGGGTCGGGCGTGGGCTGGCTGGTCACCGGCTGCGCTCCCGTCGGGGTCGGGCTGGGTGTGCCGCCCCCGACGCCCTGGCCGCCGCAGGCGCTCAGCGCCACGCAGACGGCCAGCGCGGGGACGGCGAGCCGAAGAGTCCTCATGCCGAATCTGACGTACGCCGACCCGAGTTCGTTCCCGCGCTTCAGCCGCGCGCCGCTGCGGCCTTCATGTCCCGCCTCAGCTCCTGCGGAAGCGAGAACGTGAGCCGCTCGTTGGCGGTGGTGATCTCCTCGACGTCGGCGAAGCCGCGGGCGGCGAGGTGGACCAGCACCTCCTGGACCAGGTCGTCCGGGACGCTCGCGCCCGAGGTCAGGCCGACCGTGGTGGCCCCTTCCAGCCAGGCGTCGTCGATCTCGTGCGCGAAGTCGACAAGGTGACCGGCGCGGGCGCCGGCGTCCAGGGCGACCTCGACCAGGCGGACCGAGTTGGAGGAGTTCGTCGAGCCGACCACGATCACCACGTCACAGTCGGCGGCGATCTCCTTGACCACGTGCTGGCGGTTGGAGGTGGCGTAGCAGATGTCGTCGCTGGGCGGGGACTGCAACAGCGGCAGCCGCTGCTTGAGGCGGGCCACCGTCTCCAGCGTCTCGTCGACCGAGAGCGTGGTCTGGGAGAGCCAGACCACCTTCTCCGGATCACGTACGGTGATCTTGTCGGCGTCGTCCGGGCCGTCCACCAGCTGGATGTGCGCGGGGGCCTCCCCGGCGGTGCCGATGACCTCTTCGTGCCCCTCGTGGCCGATGAGCAGAATGTCGTAGTCCTCGGCCGCGAAACGCCGCGCCTCGTGGTGCACCTTGGTGACCAGCGGACAGGTCGCGTCGATCGCCTTCAGCGAACGCGCCTTGGCCTGCTCGTAGACCTCCGGCGCCACACCGTGCGCGGAGAAGATGACGGTGGCGCCCTCCGGCACCTCCTCGTTCTCCTCCACGAAGATGGCGCCCTGGGCCTCCAGGGTCTGCACCACGTGCTTGTTGTGCACGATCTGCTTGCGCACGTAGATCGGGGCGCCGTAGAGCTTCAGCGCCTCCTCCACGGTCTGCACCGCGCGGTCGACACCAGCGCAGTAGCCGCGGGGCTTGGCCAGGAGCACGCGCTTGCCGGTCCGGTGAGTCGCCTGAGCCTCAGTCACCACCCCATCGTACGTGCCACTCCTCCCCCCGCCACCGGGCCGCAACTCCACCCCCGTTCCGCGTTGATCATGAAGTTGTTGCCCCGACACGCCGGCACGGAGGGCAATAACTTCATGATCGACGGCCCAGATGGGGTGGGTCGTAGGGTGGGCGGGTGACTGACGGTGGGGGGCGGGTGGGCGGCGGCGGGGCCAGCAGCGCTGAGGAGCCCTGGCCGGTACGGGTGGTCAGCCAGAAGGTGGGGGCCTGGATCGCCAAGCTGGGCTGGGTATGGGTGGACGGGCAGGTGGCGCAGATCAGCCGCCGCCCCGGGGCCAGCACCGTCTTCCTCACCCTGCGTGACCCATCGGCCGACCTGAGCCTGACCGTCACCACCAACCGGGACGTCCTGGACTCCGGCGCGCCGGAGCTACGCGAGGGCGCACGTGTGGTGCTGCACGCCAAGCCCGAGTTCTACGCCGCCCGGGGCACGCTGAGCCTGCGGGCCGACGAAATCCGTCAGGTGGGGCTCGGGGAGCTGCTGGCCCGACTGGAGAAGCTCAAGA
This sequence comes from Micromonospora alfalfae, assembly GCF_022230925.1. Lineage (GTDB taxonomy): Bacteria > Actinomycetota > Actinomycetes > Mycobacteriales > Micromonosporaceae > Micromonospora > Micromonospora alfalfae. The sequence goes on from NZ_JAKKFH010000001.1 coordinate 310,936, forward strand.
AGCTTCTCGCGGCCGAAGGGCTCTTCGACCGCGCCCGCAAGCGTCGACTGCCGTTCCTGCCCGGCCGGATCGGGCTCATCACCGGCCGCGCCTCGGCGGCGGAGCGGGACGTGCTGACAAATGCCCGACGGCGCTGGCCGGCGGTGGAGTTCCGGACCGTCAACGTGGCCGTGCAGGGCCCGTCCGCGGTGCCGCAGATCGTCGACGCGCTCAAGGTGCTGGACGCCGACCCGAGCATCGAGGTGATCATCATCGCCCGGGGTGGCGGCGGCATCGAGGATCTGCTGCCCTTCTCCGACGAGGCGCTCTGCCGGGCGGTGTTCGGCTGTCGTACGCCGGTGGTCAGCGCGATCGGTCACGAGACGGACGCGCCCTTGATCGATTACGTCGCCGACGTCCGCGCCTCCACCCCGACCGACGCGGCGAAGCGGGTCGTCCCCGACCTCACCGAGGAGGTACGTCTCATCGGCCAGGCCCGGCACCGCCTCGAACGGGCGGTGCGCAACCTGGTCGACAGGGAGACGCACCGGCTCGACGGGCTGCGTTCCCGGCCGGTGCTGGCCCGGCCGCAGGTGATGGTGGAGCATCGGGCGACCGAGCTGACCGCGTTGCGTCAGCGGGCGGGCCGCTGCCTGGAGCACCGGCTCGGGGCCGCGGAGGATGACCTGCGGCACACCCTGGCGCGGCTGCGCGCCCTCTCCCCCGCTGCCACCCTCGACCGGGGGTACGCGATCGTGCAGCGCGCGGACGGCCACGTGGTCCGCGCGGCGGCGGAGGTCGGCAAGGGCGACCCCCTGCGGGTACGACTGGCCGACGGCGAGCTGGCCGCCACCGTCGATGGCTGAGTGGCGACGCGGCGCGGTGGGGAGTGATGTGCTGAGATGAACGCGATGACTGATGACACGAAGGCCGGGCCGGACGAGCGGCTCAGTTACGAGCAGGCCCGCGCCGAGCTGGCCTCGGTGGTGGAGCGGCTGGAGGCCGGCGGCACGTCCCTGGAGGAGTCGCTGGCGCTCTGGGAGCGCGGCGAGGCGCTGGCGGTGATCTGTCAACGCTGGCTGGATGGTGCGCGGGCGCGGATCGACGCCGCCCGGCAGGAGCCCGCTTCCTGACCGACCGCCGGTGGGGCGGCCGGAGCCGCCCCACAGCGGTACGTCAGTTGAACAAGCTGTACAGCTCGGCCGGCGCCTCGACGACCTGGTCCGCCGGCGGCTTCTGCGCGGCGGTGGCCGCACCGTAGTCGGAGTAGGTCATCTTGATCTCCTGGGCGGCGGTCTGTCCGGCGGCCGGCAACTGCAGCACCAACTCGCTGAGCCGACCCTGCGGGTCCACCTTCGCGGTGAACGGGACGGTCTTCGCCTGGGTGCCCAGCGCGGCGATCGTGGCGGCGTTCAACGAGCCCGCCTCGGCGGCCTTTGTGACGTCGATGGTGCCGGCGTACGCGCCGGTGCCGGTGCTGCGGACCTCGGTGATGCCCTGGGTGAGCACCGCGCTACCGGCCGGGTCGACCTTCTCGAAATCGAAGCCGAGGTTGCGGTTGCCCTTGATCCGGTTCTGGTCCAGGTGCTGGTACTTGCCGAGGTTGAGCTGCTTGATCGCGGGCAGGCTGTCGGCGGTGGGGCCGGTCAGCTCCAGCTTGACCCAGCTGTCCGGCTTGAAGTGGACCACGTCGAGCTTCATCGCCAGGTCGGACGAGGGGCCACCGATCGCGATCTTCATCGCCGCGCTCTGGCTCGGCTGGTGCACCAGCCCTTCCGCCGTCGAGCCGGCACCGGCCAGGCTGAACCGGAAGTTCCCGTTGCTGATCTCCTTGGTGGAGTCGAGCAGGGCCTGCTTGGCGTCGCCCGCCACCGGGGCACCGGACGCGCTCGCCGTGCCGGACGCACTCACCGTCGGGGACGGCGTCGATCCGGTCGTGCCTGTTCCGCTGGCGCAGGCAGCCAGTGCGGGCGTGATCAGAGCGGCGGCTACCAGGCCGGCGCCGAGTCGTCGAACAGTCATACGTGTCTCCCAAGGGGGTCACCCGACGACCTGGACGGCGCCGGAAACTCCGGGCGACGCAGCAGCACCGTCGGCTGCGTCGCGCGACCCGGACCGAGCAGCGCGCCCGGGTCACTCCCTCCTTGTTCCCTGTCGACGCGTCGGACAATCACCCTTCGGGCCTGTTGCCCAGATTCGGCGCCAGCGGGCCATCCCACCGGGTCCGGTCAGCGCAGCGAGCCGGCCAGTTCGCGGAGTTCGTTGTCCCGGGCGTCGCCGACGACGATCACCGTGCGGGTCGGCTCCAGCAGGACCAGCGCCTGCTGGTTCCCCCGGGCCGTGTAGAGCTGCCAGGCGCGCCCGGCCAGCTCGGTGGGGCCCTGCGGCTGGGCCTGACTGGTCAGCTCGGCGGGGAGCAGACGGTCCGCCGGGACGCTGCTCTGCAGCAGTTGGACGCCCCGCCCCTCCGGCGTGAGGTAGCCGAGTCGCAGGTTCGCACCGCCCTCGACGGTCTGGTAGCGGGCGGTGACCGTCTTCCAGTCGGCACCGAGCCCCTGCGGCTGACTCACCGGAAAGACGTTCGCCGAACGTGCCTGCTCGATGGCGGGCGCCGGATCGACGGTGGTGGCCTGGTCGCCGCCGAGGAATCCCCGGTAGAACGCCAGCAGCAGCGCGATCGGGACGAGCAGCACCAGCAGCGAGATCGCCATGTCCTTCGGCGACCGCTCGGACTTGCCGGACACCGCCGGCGGCGGTGGGGTCGGGTCGGTCGCGGCGGGCTCACCACCGCGCCCGGCGGGGACGTCGGCCGGCGGCTGACCGTCGGGCGGCGGCTGACCGTCGGGCGGCGGCTGACCGTCGGGCGGCGTGCGGTCGGCGGGTACGCGGTCGGCTGGCTGTGCGGGTTCCACCCGTCCATCTTCGCAGCCGCCCGACCGGCGGTATCCGGGCCATCACCGCCCCGCGCCGATGCCCGGTCGGCCATCGTGTGAGGATCAGCGACAAAGCCGGCAGTGGGGGCCTCCCCGCCGCCGGTCGTCCCCGCACCGTCGCGAGGAGGAGTAGCCGTCATGACGAACACCAGGACGCGGATCCCACAGGATCTCGACCGAAACCTTGCCCTCGACCTGGTCCGGGTCACCGAGGCCGCGGCGATGGCCGCCGGTCGGTGGGTCGGTCGGGGCGACAAGGAGGGCGGCGACGGGGCCGCTGTCGACGCGATGCGCAAGCTGATCAACTCGATCCAGATGCGCGGCGTGGTGGTGATCGGCGAGGGCGAGAAGGACAACGCCCCGATGCTTTTCAACGGCGAACACGTCGGCGACGGCACGGGCCCGGAGGTGGACGTCGCCGTCGACCCGGTGGACGGCACCACCCTGATGAGCAAGGGCATGCCGAACGCGGTGGCGGTGCTCGCCGTCTCCGAGCGTGGCGCGATGTTCGACCCCAGCGCCGTGTTCTACATGGAGAAGCTCGCCGTCGGGCCGGCGTACGCCGACGTGATCGACATCAACGCCGGTGTCGCGGAGAACCTGCGCCGGATCGCCAAGGTCAAGGGCACCGACGTCTCCGAGGTGACAGTCTGCGTGCTGGACCGGAGCCGGCACGACGACCTGGTCGCGCAGATCCGCCGGACCGGGGCGGGGATCCGGTTCATCTCCGACGGCGACATCGCGGGCTCCATCGCGGCGGCCCGGGGCGAGTCGGACGTCGACGTCCTGATGGGCATCGGCGGCACCCCGGAGGGCATCATCTCCGCGTGCGCGCTGAAGTGCATGGGCGGTGCGATGCAGGCCAAGCTGTGGCCGCGCGACGATCAGGAGCGGGAGAAGGCGATCGCCGCCGGGCACGACCTGGACCGGGTGCTGGGCACCGACGATCTGGTCACCGGCGACAACTGCTTCTTCGTGGCGACCGGGGTCACCTCGGGCGACCTGCTGCGCGGGGTGCGTTACCGGGCGGGTGGCGCGTACACCCAGTCGATAGTGATGCGCTCGAAGAGCGGCACCATCCGGGTGATCGACTCGTACCACCGGCTGGAGAAACTGGCCCTCTACTCCGCTGTCGACTTTGATGGTCGTCCGCTGGCCGAGCAGGAGTGACAGCCACCGACACGGCGACCCCGCAGACCCTGTCGGCCGCCCGCCGGATCACCGGCGTCGCGCTGGCGTCGGCCTCCGGGGTCGCGGTGGCGGTGCAGTCGCGCATCAACGGCGAGTTGGGGGTACGCCTCGACGACGGCTTCGCCGCCGCTGTCGTCTCGTTCGGCGTCGGCCTGCTGGTACTGCTGGTGCTGGTGCCCGCCACCCCCGGTGGCCGGCGGGGGCTGACCGCGACGCGGCGGGCCCTGCGGACCGGCACGCTGCGACCTTGGCAGTGCCTCGGCGGGATGTGCGGGGCCTTCCTGGTGGCCACCCAGGGCCTCACCATCGGCACGTTGGGCGTGGCGGTCTTCACGGTGGCTGTGGTCGCCGGCCAGACCGGCAGCAGCCTCGCCGTGGACCGGGCCGGGATCGGCCCGACCGGCCGGCAGCCGGTCACCCGGCAGCGGCTGGCCGGCGCGGTGCTCACCGTGCTGGCGGTCGGCCTGGCGGTCGGCGACCGTCTCGGCGACCCGGGCGCGCTGGCGCTGGCCCTGCTGCCGCTGCTCGCCGGGGTGGGTATCGCCTGGCAGCAGGCCGTCAACGGCCGGGTCCGAGCGGCGGCCGACAGCGCGTTGACCGCCACGCTTGTCAACTTCGCCGTCGGCACTGTCACCCTGCTCGTCGCGTTCGCGATCGACATCGCCGTACGCGGCTGGCCCGGCGGTCACCTGCCGAGTGAGCCGTGGCTCTACCTGGGCGGCCCGATCGGCATCGTGTTCATCGCGATCGCCGCCGCGATCGTCCGCTTCACCGGTGTGCTGCTACTCGGCCTGGCCACCATCGCCGGGCAGATCGTGGGCGCCGTCCTGCTGGACCTGATCCTCCCCACGGCGGCCTCGCACCCGGGTGTGAACACCCTGCTCGGGGCGGCGTTGACAATGGTGGCGGTGCTGATCGCCGCGCTGGCGCCACCCGCCCGCCGCTGAGTACGACGACGTCGGCTCTCGCACCGCGGACCCGGCCGGGACGACTGTCAGCCGGCGTCGGAGGTGTGCCCGGGGAAGGGGCGTGCGCTCGGGTCGATGGCCATGGCCGCGCTGTTGACCGCCGTCGCCGCCTCACCGAAGCCGGTGGCGATCAGCCGGACCTTGCCCGGGTACTCGGTGATGTCACCCGCCGCGTAGACGCGGGGCAGGTTGGTGGCCATCGCGCTGTCGACCAGGATGCGCCGCCGGTCCAGGCGTAGCCCCCACTCGGCGAGCGGGCCCTGGTCGGCGGTGAAGCCGAGCGCGGCCACCACGATGTCCACCGGCAGCGTCTCGGTCGCGCCGCCGCGCACCGTCACCTCGGCACCGGTCACCGCGACGTCCCCGAGCAGCCTGGTGACCTCGGCGTTGACCACCACCCGCACCGGCAGGGAAAGCACCCGGGCGACCGTCGAGGCGTGGGCCCGGAACTTCTCCCGGCGGTGCACCAGGGTGACCGACCGGGCCAGCGGTTGTAGCGTCAGCGCCCAGTCGAAGGCGGAGTCGCCGCCACCGACGATCAGCACGTCCCGATCGGTCAGCTCGGTCGGCTCGGTCACGAAGTGGACGATCCCCGAGCCGGGGGCGCCGTCGGCGCACGGCAACGGCCGAGGGCTGAAGCTGCCGAGCCCGCCGGTGACCACGATCGCGCCGCACTCAAGCTGCTCGCCACCGGCCAGGCCGAGCACCGGGCGACCGTCGGCGTACGCGAGCTTCTCCACCTGGGTGCCGAGCAGGTACCGCGGATCGAACGGGGCTGCCTGGGCCAACAGGTTGGCCACCAGGTCGCGGCCCTTGACTGCGGGAAAGCCTGCGACGTCGAGGATCAGCTTCTCCGGGTACATGGCGGTGACCTGGCCGCCCGGCTCGGGCAACGCGTCGATCACCGCCACCGACAGCCCCCGGAACCCGGCGTAGTACGCGGCGAAGAGGCCGGCCGGACCGGCCCCGATCACGGCGACATCGACCTCGCGCATGGCGTACCGTCGCTTTCCGCTCACGGATCAACGCGTGCTGATCTCGACCGTAAGCGGGTGCCGACGGCCGGGCAAGCTCGTCCCAGAGCCACGCCGGAGAGCCGCCTCAGGGCAGGCTGAGCGTGGAGCCGGAGTAGTCCGAGCCGCCCACTGCGGGTCGCCGCCGACGGAACAGGATCGCCGCCACCACCCCACCGAGCAGGCCGAAGAGGTGCCCCTGCCAGGAGATCCGCTCGTCGGTGGGGAGGATGCCGACCAGCTGCCAGCCGTAGAGCAGACCGACCAGGAGGAAGACCGCGAAGTTCCACCAGCTGCGCTCGACGATGCCCCGGGTGAGCAGGATGCCCAGGTAACCGAAGATGACACCGCTGGCGCCGACCACCACCGAGTTGGGTGAACCGGTGAACCACACGCCGAGCCCGCTGACCAGGATGATGACCAGGGTCGACCAGAGGAACCGGCGGGCGCCGGCGGCGAGGACGAAGGTGCCCAGCAGGATCAGCGGGATGCTGTTGCTGTAGAGGTGATCGAAGCCGTGGTGCAGGAACGGGGAGAAGAAGACCCCGTCCAGCCCGTCGATGCGCTGCGGGATGATGCCGGCGGTGGCGTCCAGGCCGAACGCGAGCCCCTGGTCGACGGCCTCGATGAGAAAGAGGAACGGGACCACCGCGCACATGGCGACGAACGCCCGGCCGAGCGCGGCGTAGAACGCCTCGGTGCCGAACTGGTAGGGGTCGCCGCTTGACGGGTGCAGGGTCACTCCACAACTGCTATCAGCAAAAGCGGCCGACCGCCACTCACGTCCCGTCCGGAGTACGCGCGAAGGCGGGGCGAGTGGAGAGCCACCTGCCCCGCCTTCGCGGGCCGTCAGTAGTGGTTGTTGTTCTGGAAGTAGGTCCAGGCGCCGCAGGGCGTCTTGTACTTGCCCTTGACGTAGCCCAACCCCCACTTGATCTGCGTGGCCGGGTTGGTCTGCCAGTCGGACGCGACGGAGCTCATCTTGCTGCCCGGGTACGCCTGGGGGATGCCGTACGCGCCGGACGAGGAGTTGCGGGCCTTGTGGTTCCAGCCGCTCTCCTTGGTCCAGAGCTTCTCCAGGCAGGGGAATTCGGCGATGCCGAAACCGGCGTCGATCATCAGGGCGCAGCCGGTCTTGCGGTTGCCGCTGTACTCGGCGCAGGACGCCGGGATCGGCCCGTTGTACGGCTTGGCCTCGGCGTTGGCGGCTGCGCGCTCGCGCTTACGGGACGCTGCGGCGGCCTCGGCACGGCGAGCACGTTCGGCGGCTTCCTTGGCGGCCTGCGCCGCCCGCAGCTTGGCCTGGTACTCGGCGGCCCGCTGCTTGGAGAACTGCACCTGGTGGGCGGCCTGCCGCTCGCGCTGGTACGCGAGGTCGGCCCGGTCGACCTCGAGACTGACCTGCTCGGTCAGACCCTGTTGCTGGGTTTCGCGGTCTTCGCCCAGGTAGAAGCCACCGGCAACGCCCACGGAGAGCAGGGCTACAGCAGCCGTACGGGCGCCCAACCGGCTCCACAGCCGACTCACGAAGTGGTCCCTTCGTCGGGAGCAAGGACGTGGCGCGGCGCAGACCACAGGTGGGCCCTCAGCCGTGCCACGAGCGCCCCGACCGGTTGCCGGCCGCGCCGACGCACCGACCTTCGCCGATGTCGTCCGTCTCGTGACGAACGATCGCCAACGATTCCGGTGGTGCATGGACGCTCGTGGGACACGATTGCGCACAGTGAGGCTGATGGGAAACCAACCAGACCGTTTGTGATCTGTGCCACACCAAAAATGCGGACAAAAGCCCGCATAACACCCATTAGATCGGGATGTCCTCCAGGAGGTCCGTGACCATTGCGGCGATCGGCGAACGCTCCGAACGGCTGAGGGTCACGTGCGCGAAGAGCGGATGCCCCTTGAGCGCTTCGATGACAGCCGTCACCCCGTCGTGCCGGCCGACCCGCAGATTGTCCCGCTGGGCCACGTCGTGGGTGAGCACCACCCGGGAGCCCTGCCCGATCCGGGACAGCACGGTCAGCAGCACCCCGCGCTCCAGCGACTGGGCCTCGTCCACGATCACGTATGCGTCGTGCAGGCTGCGCCCACGGATGTGGGTCAGCGGCAGCACCTCCAGGATGCCCCGCGAGGTGACCTCCTCCAGCACGTTCTCGTGCACCACCGCGCCGAGCGTGTCGAAGACCGCCTGGGCCCACGGCGACATCTTCTCCGACTCCGAACCCGGCAGGTAGCCCAACTCCTGGCCACCGACGGCGTACAGCGGGCGGAACACGATCACCTTCTTGTGTCGGCGACGCTCCATCACCGCCTCCAGCCCGGCGCAGAGCGCCAGCGCCGACTTGCCGGTGCCGGCCCGGCCACCCAGCGAGACGATCCCGATCGACTCATCCAACAGCAGGTCGAGAGCGATCCGCTGCTCGGCCGAGCGGCCGTGCAGCCCGAACGCCTCCCGGTCGCCCCGGACCAGACGCACCGACTTGTCCGGCAGCACCCGACCGAGCGCGGAGCCACGCCCCGAGTGCAGCACCAGACCGGTGTGGCAGGGCAGCCCGGCCGCCTCGTCGAGGTCGAGCGTCTCGCCGGCGTACAGCTGGCCGATCTGCTCCTCGCTCAACTCCATCTCGGACATGCCGGTCCAGGTCGGGTCGCTGGCCTGGCCGTGGCGGTACTCGTCGGCACGCAGACCCACCGAAGCCGCCTTGACCCGCAACGGCATGTCCTTGCTGACCAGTGTCACCTCCCGGCCCTCGGCGGCGAGGTTGAGCGCGACGGAGAGGATCCGGGCGTCATTGCTCTCGGTGCGGAAACCGGGCGGCAGGACACCGTCGTCGGTGTGGTTGAGCTCCACCCGCAGGGTGCCGCCGACGTCGTTGGCGGGCACCGGGCGGTCGAGTCGGCCGTGCCGCACCCGCAGGTCGTCGAGCATCCGCAGCGACTGCCGGGCGAACCAGCCCAGCTCCGGATGGTGTCGCTTGCCTTCCAACTCGGTGATGACCACCAGAGGTAGCACCACCTCGTGCTCCGCGAACCGGTGGAACGCCGCCGGATCGGAGAGCAGAACCGACGTGTCCAGGACAAAGGCCTGGCCGGCTGGTCGTGGCTCCTTGGGGTCGGCCGGCGCGGCGGCCGCCGAACGGCGGCTCCTGGTGGCTCGGCGGGGCGTGGCAGTCGCGGCCGGGGTCTGGTCGGCACCGGCGATGGTACGGCGAGTCGTCACAGGCCTGCTCCGACGGATGGGCACCCGCCACCCGTGTTCCGCCTCCTCCGGTGCCCGGGGACACGGGGTCGGATGCGGAACCCCATGCGCGAGGTCGCAGATCCGGGCGGACCGGCTGGCTCGGGAGAACCCCGTGCCATGCCTAGACGCTAGCCCCGCCGGACCTTCCCGGCTAGGGGCCGAACGTGGATCTCCCAAGACGCGCTCGTGAACAGCGCTCCGTCGACGCCCGCACCAGCCGAAACGCGCTGTCGTGAACGCGGCGGAACCGGCCGGGATGCATGCCCCCTGCGCGCACCCCGGCCGGTGGGGCCACCGTCACCGGTCTGACGTGACCCCGACGGTGCGTGTCCGCCGCGGACGACGCACCGCGCTCGTGGCGTCGGTCGGCGGGGCAGCCCCGCCGGCCGACCTCACCCGGTACGTCGAACGAGCGTGCCGGTCGGGTGCCGCCCGGTGATCGGGGCGGCCGGCGCGCTGAACGACGAGCCGGTGTACGTGGTGCCGGGGCGTTCGACAGCGCCGGCGGACCGGACCACGCCCGCTGGCGACACCGACAGGGCCGAGGCGATCGCAGCCTGGGCGTCCCGACGACGCCGGTTCCAGGCGCCCCGGTCACCGTCGAAGTAGCCCTGCCGGTACCCGAAGCGGTAGCCGATGCGGTAGCTGAGCTGCCCGTGCAGCCGGCCGGCCGCGTAACTGGTGGCACCGAGCACCAGGACGAGGAACACCGCGAGGAACGGGCTCATCGGGCAGCTCCGGCCCAGCCGGGACGCCAGGTCATCGCTCCTCCGGCTCGATCGTGGTGGGGTCGGCGACGAGCAGCCGGTCCAGGTCGTCGGTGCTGACCTCCTCGACCAGCTCGACGCTGATCCGGCAGCCGTCCAGCACGACTTCGGCCACCGAGGACCGGCGGATCTCGCCCCCGGCGTCGTAGACCCGGACGCTCAGCTCCGGGCAGCCGAGATGGGTACGCCAGGCGTTCCACTCGGCACGATCACCGACGCTCAGCGACAGGTAGCGGCAGCCTCGGGCCAGGTAGAGGCGCCAGGGGGCGGTCAGCCCTGCGGCGACCCCCTCGGCGATCAGCCCGAAGGCCTGGGCGCGGGTGGCGAGCTCGGTCACCACGACCCCCTGGCACCGGGGGCGTGACGCATGTGAGCACCAATCGTCTCATGCACGTGACACACCGTAGATTGTCCCATGGGCGTGACAGTATCAGCTTTTCGTCCGCTTACGTTTGCCACTACGTTCATCTATTCTGCCCGCGTGACACCCCTCAACAGTGGCACTGACTCGTTTACCGGAAATCCGAACCCTTCGTCACGTCTGCGTGACAGTGGCGAGCCGGGGCGCGCACCCGCAACTGGCTGGCCGTACCGTCACGGAGTGACCGAGACGGCCAATGCGCGGAAGATCGCCTTCGCCACCTTCGTCCGGCGGGCCCTGGACGAGGCACGGGCGACCCGAGCCTGGAGCGGCACCGAGGTGTCCCGACGCACCGGCGTCTCCCGGCAGACCATCAACCGCTGGGTCCGGGGCGACTGGGCCAGCGACCCGGAGGCCGAGCGGGTGGTCGCCTTCTGCGAGGGCCTGGGGTTGAACCCGGCCGCGGCCTTCGCCGCACTCGGCTGGGACCGCGCCGCCTCCGGCCCCCGCCCCGGCCAGGCCGCCCCTCCGATGGACCCCGACGTGGAGGCCCTGCTGCGCCGTCTGGTCGATCCGCAGGTGTCGGACGCGGAGAAGTTCCACATCCGGGAAACCATCAGATACCTCGCATACCGCCCAACGTTGCCGGTCGATGTCCGAAAAAGGGGCAATCAGGCAGGCTAGTTCCTCAGATAGCGAAAGAACGCCTGGTCAGGTTCATTCGTTTACCTCCGGGGTTGGAACGGGCACGCTAGCGTCCCTATTCGTACTGCTTGGGCTCGTCATCGGCGGGGGGACGGGACAAGGCCGAACCCAGCCCTGCGGGACAGAAGGAGGGGTCTGTCCATGACCCTGAAGTGGTTGGCAGTCGTGGTCGCAACGGTGTCGGTGACACTGTGGGCGACCGGCAACACGGTGACCCTCGCGGTCGACGGCGGGCAGCTGCCGCTGCTCGTCAACCTCTTTGCGCTCATCACCGCCGGCACCGCGGTCGTCCTGGCCGTCGTCGCCGAGCTGCACGAGCGTCTGAACAACCGAATCACCGCGCTCACCGAGTTCCTGGTGGCACGGCTCAACGAGATCGACAACCACACCGGCGATCGCAACACCGGGTTCGTGGAGGGCTACCTGTTGAGCCACGGTCAGGAGGCGGCGGTGGTGCCGTTCGGCCGGCGCGGACGAGGAGCCGCCGAACGCTGATCGCGTACCGCTCAATGGGTTCGCTCGGCCAGGAATGAGCCTGGATCGCCGGGGTACGCTGACGCGCGTGCCGCCGTTGAATCTGGGCAATCAGCAGCCGAGGACCCCGTTGAACGCCGACCAGGCCTGGCAGACAACCGCCAGCCGGGCGGCCGGGACCGTGCTCTTCTTCGACTTCGACGGCACGCTCGCGCCCGTCGACGACGATCCGACAGCGGTACGCCCGGCGCCCAAGGCGTTGGCAGCGATCGAGGCGCTCGCCCCGGTCGTGCAGCGGGTCGCGATCGTCTCCGCCCGACCCGTCGAGTTCCTTCGGGATCAGCTCGGCGGGCTCGCCGGCGTGGACCTCTACGGCCTCTACGGGCTGGAGCACAGCCACTCCGGCGGCGAGACAGTCACCGAGCCGGCCGCGCTGCCCTGGGTGCCGACGATGGCGGAGCTGGCCGACCTGGCTCGGGCGGAACTGCCGCCCGGCACGCTCGTGGAGTACAAGCGGCTCTCGGTAGCGCTGCACTGGCGTACCGCCCCGCAACTCGGCGCGACGGTGCAGCAGTGGGGGCAGGCGCAGGCCGACCGTCTGGGGTTGCGCTCGCAGGCCGGGCGGATGGTGCTGGAGCTCAAGCCACCTGTCGACCGGGACAAGGGCATGGTGATCGGCGAGGCGATCAAGGGTGCCACCGGCGCGTGGTACTTCGGCGACGATGTCTCCGACATCAAGGCCTTCGCGGCGCTGCGCGCTCGCGCCGCCGCCGACCCGGACTTCCTCGGCGTCTGCGTGGCGGTGGCCAACCCGGAGACCGGCCACGAGGTGGCAAACGCCGCCGACCTGACCATCGAGTCGCCAGCCGCCCTGGGTGACTTCCTCACCCAGGCGCTGACCCACCTGACCTGACTCCGACGGCGCCGCCGCCCGGGTCAGGCGCCGTAGCGGCGTTGTCTGGTGGCGTACGAGCGCAGGGCTCGCAGGAAGTCGATGTGCCGGAAATCCGGCCAGTTGAGCTCGCAGAAGTAGAACTCCGAGTGCGCGGACTGCCACAGCATGAAACCGGACAACCGCTGCTCGCCGCTGGTGCGGATGACCAGGTCCGGGTCGGGCTGGCCCCGCGTGTAGAGGTGCTCCGCGATGTGCTCGACGTCCAGCACCTCGGCCAACTCCTCGATCGTGCCCCCGGTGGCGGCGTGCTCCAGCAGCAGCGAACGGACCGCGTCGGTGATCTCCCGGCGGCCGCCGTAGCCCACCGCGATGTTGACCTCCGCGCCGCCGGTGCGCTCGCGGGTGCGTTCCTCGGCGCCCTTGAGTGCCGCAGCGGTCTGCGCCGGCAGCAGGTCGAGCGCTCCGACGATGCGCAGTCGCCAGGGGTTGCCCTCCTCGGAGAGCTCCACCACCAGGTCCTCAATGATCTTGAGGAGCGGGTCCAGCTCGGCGGCCGGACGGCGCAGGTTGTCGGTGGCCAGCAGGTAGAGGGTCACGTGCCCGACGCCGGCCTGGTCACACCAGCCGAGGACATGCTTGATCTTCGCCGCGCCGACCCGGTGCCCGTCGTTCGGGTCGACGAAGCCCATCTCCCTGGCCCATCGGCGGTTGCCGTCGCACATCACCCCGACGTGCCGGGGCACCGGCTTACCCGCGAGCTTCGCCGTGAGCCGGCGCTCGTACACGGAGTAGATAAGGTTCCGCAGCGTCATCACCTAGCAGCGTAGCGACCCTTCGGCCAGTTCACTGCCTCGGAGCCCCATCCCCGCCGCCCAGACCGGCGCCGATCAGTGCGAGCGTACGAGCGGTGAGGCGTCCGTCACCCAGTCCCAACTCGACCACGTCGTAGAACACCCTGTCGTCCCGACGGGCGGCCCGGACCGCCGCGTCCACCACCCGGCGTCGCCGGGCCAACCAGGCCGCCACCGAACTGTGCCGCAGGTGGGTGCCGAGGCGGCGGCGCAACCCGTCGGCGTAGCGGCCAGCAGCGCCCTCGGGCGACCGGGCCGCCGCCGACCCGGCGAGCGCGCCGGAGAGCAACGCGTAGAAGATCCCCTCCCCGGTGAACGGATTGATCAGTGACAGGGCGTCCCCGGCTAGCAGGGTGCGCCCACGCCCCGGCGACGGCCGGTGAGTGGAGAGCGGCAGGTGATGCGCGCGCAACGCGGTCACTGTCGCCAGATCGGTGCCGGGCAGCAGCGCGGCAAGCCGGTCCAGCAGGTACCCGCGGCTCAGCGGCTCACCGCGCAGGACCTCCCCGTACCCGACGTTCGCCCGTCCGTCACCGATCGGAAACGACCAGGCGTACGCCGGCCAACGCGCCTTCGACGTGACGATGAGCTGCTCGGACGGGCCGGGCAGAGCCGGGGCGTACCCCCGGATGGCCAGCGCGAGGTGCCGGTCGGGGTTCTGCGGATGGCCGAGCGCCCGACGTACCACCGAGCCGGCGCCGTCCGCGCCGATCACCACCCGGCCGGACACCTGCCCGTCGAGCACCACCCGGTCCGCGCGCGGCTCGACCTGGCGCACCGTGTGCCGGCGAAGCTGCGCGCCGGCGGCCACCGCGGCCGCCACCAGCCGCGCGTCGAAAACCTCCCGGGGCACCGTGTACGCGGGTCGGGGCAACGCCCGAGCCACCGCACTCCCACCGGGCGAGATCATGCGTAACGCCGGCAGCGGCGCGTAACCCGCCACCGCCTCGGTCACCCCCAGCTCGGCGAGCACGTCCACCGAGTGCGCGGCGATTCCGTCTCCACACGCCTTGTCCCGGGGAAAATCGGCCCGGTCCAGCAGCAGCACGCTGGCACCGGCCCGGCGCGCCGTCAGCGCGGCTGCCGCCCCGGCCGGCCCCGCCCCCACCACCACCACGTCGAACTCGTCGCCCACCGCGCGCCTCCCGTCAGCCCGACGTGGCGCGACATGGTCCCGCGCCGACGACAACCACCCACGCCGCACCGGCGCCGACCGTGGTGACCGCCGCCATCCCCATCCTCCCCCACCCACCCCTCGGGTACCGCTCGCCGTGCCCGGCGTTGCCGCCGCCCACCGCCACGCGATCTTGCAGTTTGTGTCGACGTTCTGCGAGGAATACACCTTTTGTCGCCACACAAAGTGCAAGATCGACGGCGCGGGGGGCGGGGCGCGGGGTGCGGGGGCGGGGTGGGGTGGGGTTGGGGGTCAGGCTGGGGTGCGGGTGGCTCGGTGTAGGCCGTAGAGGGTCAGTGCGGCGGCGGCCAGCAGAGGGGCGCCGTCGCGGATCAGGCCGTCCACGCCCAGCAGCCACCAGCACAACGGCAGATCAACCGCGAGTACGGCCACCGTGACGACGACCAGCAGACCCCGTGCCCAGTCCTTGCCCCGCATCAGGAACGCGGTGCAGAACAGCACCGCGTAGCTGGCCGTGATGCCCGCGCCGAACCAGAACAGCACGGCCGGCACCGCGGTCAGTCGACCATCCAGGATGGAGCCCCCGGCCACCAGTGCCGGCACCAGCATCAGCGGGCTGTAGGTGAAGGCCGCCACCCTGCTGGTCAACAACCAGGCACTGGCCTGTGGTCGGCGGGGAGGGGTCTCCCGCCAGGAGATGCCGTCCCGATCGATGACGAGGCGTGGACGGTGCCGGACCAGGTGCCCGGCCAACGCCGACGAGCGGTAGAGCAACCAGACCACCGCGACACAGAGCGCCGCGAGAATGGCGAAGCCGAGCAGGCCGGGCAGCGGCGGCACCCCCTGCCGGGGCACGATGAGCCGGCCGACCGCGAAGATCGTGGTGACCGCGAGGATCAGCCCGAACGGGCGGGCCACCGTACGACCCCGTCGCACGTGCCCGATCAGCAGCAGGAAGCCGAACGAGCGCAGCATGGCCCAGCCGGTCCGTACGGCCAGCCCGAATCCCTGCTCCGGGGCGTACCACCAGTTGAGCAGCTCGACCACGACGGTGGCCGCCGCAGTCGTCGCCAGCAGGGTGGTGAGCACCCGGACGGCGGACGGCCGCCGGACCTGGGTCTCGGCGGCCGTCCTCATGAAATCCGATGGTGCCCGCGAACTGTCTCGTTCACACCTACCGCTGTGGCTGTGTGGCGTCCAGGCGGGCGCGCAGCGCGTCCAACTCGGCCCAGAGCACGCCGGGCAGCTTGTCACCGAACTTCTCGAACCACTCGGTGATCATCGGCAGCTCGTTACGCCACTCGTCCGGGTCGACCTTCAACGCGATCCGAACATCCTCAGGGGTCATGTCCAGGCCCTCGACGTCCAGGGCGTCCGGCGCGGGGACCATGCCGACCGGCGTCTCGACAGCGGCGGCAGTGCCCTCGATCCGCTCGACGACCCACTTGAGCACCCGGGAGTTCTCCCCGAAGCCCGGCCAGAGGAACGAGCCGTCCGGGTCCTTGCGGAACCAGTTGACGTAGTAGATCTTCGGCAGCTTCGCCTCGTCGCCGTCGGCGCCCTTGCCCATCTCGATCCAGTGCCGGAAGTAGTCCCCGGCGTGGTAGCCGATGAACGGCAGCATCGCCATCGGGTCCCGCCGGACCACGCCGACGGCGCCGGACGCGGCGGCGGTGGTCTCCGAGGAGAGCGTCGCGCCCATGTAGACGCCGTGCACCCAGTCGCGGGCCTCGGTCACCAGCGGGACGGTGTCCTTGCGGCGTCCGCCGAAGAGGATCGCGTCGATCGGCACGCCGTTCGGGTCGAAGTACTCGTCGGCGAGGATCGGGCACTGGGTGATCGGGGTGCAGAACCGGCTGTTCGCGTGGGAGGACAGGCTGTCGCTCTCCGGCGTCCAGTCGTTGCCCTTCCAGTCGATCAGGTGTGCCGGCGGCTCGCCCATGCCCTCCCACCAGACGTCGCCGTCGTCGGTCAGGCCGACGTTGGTGAAGACGGAGTTGCCCCGGTCCAGGGTGCGCATGGCGTTGGCGTTGGTCTTCCAGTCGGTGCCGGGCGCGACGCCGAACAGGCCGTACTCGGGGTTGACCGCGTAGAGGCGGCCGTCCGGGCCGAACCGCATCCAGGCGATGTCGTCGCCGATGGTCTCGACCTTCCAACCCGGGATGGTCGGCTCGACCATTGCCAGGTTGGTCTTGCCGCAGGCAGACGGGAATGCGCCGGCGATGTGGTAGGTCTTGCCCTCCGGCGAAGTGATCTTGAGGATCAGCATGTGCTCGGCGAGCCAGCCCTCGTCCCGGCCCATCACGCTGGCGATCCGCAGCGAGTAGCACTTCTTGCCGAGCAGCGAGTTGCCGCCGTAACCCGAGCCGTACGACCAGATCTCCCGGCTCTCCGGGAAGTGCGAGATGTACTTGGTGTCGTTGCACGGCCAGGCGACATCCTGCTGACCGGGGGCGAGCGGGGCGCCGATCGAGTGCAGCGCGTGCACGAAGTCCGCGTCGTCGCCCATGGCCTCGAGGACCCGGGTGCCCATCCGCGTCATGATGCGCATCGAGGCGACCACGTACGGGCTGTCGGTGATCTCGACACCGAACATCGGGGACTCGGCCTCGACCGGCCCCATGACGAACGGGATGACGTACATGGTGCGACCGCGCATGGAACCCCGGTACAGGTCCGTCATCGTCCGCTTCATCTCGGCCGGCGCCATCCAGTTGTTGGTGGGGCCGGCGTCCGCCTCGTCGACGGAACAGATGTAGGTGCGCTCCTCGACCCGGGCGACGTCCGTCGGGTCGGTGCGCGCGTAGAACGAGTTGGGCTTCTTCTCCGGGTTGAGCCGGATCAGGGTGCCGGCCTCTACCAGCTCATCGGTGAGGCGGCGCCACTCCTCGTCGGACCCGTCCACCCAGACGACACGGTCGGGGGTGGTCAGTTCCGCGACCTCACGGACCCAGGCGAGCAGTTTCGGATGGGACGTCGGGGCCTGATCGATACCCCGCACAACAGCCGGAGCAACCATGACACATCTCCTTGTGGTCGACGCTGACCGATCTATGGGATGCACGAGACTCAGCGGCGCGATGCGTCGCCTTCGTGGAAACCTGGGATTGGCCTCAGCGTAAACCGGGCAGCCTTCCGAGTCAGTGGGACAGGTTGTGAAGAACTGCACAAGCTACGGCCTCGCTGCGGCATCACGAGCTGATACCCGCTTTCCCGCGCAGTTTCACGCAAATCTTGTTGTGCACCCCGGCGGACGCTTGTTGCGGTCGGGCCGTGGACCTGCCCCGCCGACCGATGCGGTGATTCCCGTTCCGCGGCGGCTCAGTCCTCCCAATTGGCTACGCTCTGTGCAGTGGTCACGTACGCGGCGCTGGGCCCCTCCGGGAGGCCACGCCCGCTTGCCGTTGCTGCCCCTCTGACTGGCCGGCAGCCGGTAGGCTCCCTCCGTGGCCGCCACGATGACCGGGGAACAACCGGGTCCCCGGCAGACCCGACGGGGTCTCGTCGGCTTACTCCTCGACCGCTTCGGTCACCTCATCCGCGAGATGGGCAAGTTCGCCACTGTTGGTGGTTTCGCCTTCCTCGTCGACTTCGCGCTCTTCAACTACCTGACGAGCAAGCACGGCGTCGAAGAGCTGACGGCGAAGACGATCTCCACAGTGATCGCGGCCTCCGTCGCCTTCGTTGGCAACCGGTTCTGGACCTGGCGGCACCGCCAGCGCAACAACGCGGCTCGCGAGTACGCGCTCTTCTTCTTCTTCAACGCTGTCGGTCTCGGCATCACGGTGGCCTGCCTCGCGCTCAGCCGCTACGGGCTCGGAGCCATCTGGCCGGCGGTGTTCCAGACGCGCCTGGCGGACAATCTCGCCAGCTACATCGTCGGCACGGGGTTCGCCACGCTGTTTCGATTCTGGTCGTACCGGCGGTTCGTCTTCGTCGAAGCGGGAACCCCGACCCTTCCGCAGGTGAATCCCGATCGAGACCACGGGGCGTGACCTGCCGCCCACCTCGTTCGGCCGGTGATCGCCGGCCGCACCGACTGCCCTAAGGTGTTTCGCATGCGTCTTGTCCGCCTGCTGCCTGAGCGCTGGCAGAAGTTCATCCACGAGGCGCTCAAGTTCGGCATCGTCGGCGGCATCAACACCGTCATCAATTACGCGGTGTTCAATGCCCTTGCACTGACCGTTTTCGTCAATGGTCAGTTGAAGGCGACAGTGATCGCGACGATCGTCGCCACCATCACGTCGTACCTCATGAATCGGCACTGGACGTACCGCGATCGCCCGAAATCGGCGCTTCGCAGGGAATATCTCCTTTTCTTCCTGTTCAACGGCGCTGGCCTGCTCATTGAACTGGGGGCCGTGGCGGCGGCCAAGTACGGACTCGGCGTACACGGTCTGCTGGCGCTGAATCTGGCCAAGACCGTCGGCGTCTTGCTGGCCACGTTGTTCCGGTTCTGGTCCTACCGCACCTTCGTCTTCCAACCCGTCGCACCGGCCGAGGACGAGGCAGCGAAGCCCGACTCCACCTGGCACGACATTCCGCGCGACGAGTGGGACACCATGGCGGAGATGGACCCGGTCGCCGAGTTGGCGGAATCGGTGTCCGAGCTGGAGGAGGCGGAGTCCGCGCAACGCCTCGACCCCCCGGCCGGCGCACCGGCTCAGGGCCGGCCCCCGCGGCTGAGCGTCAGCCCCGCCGTCGACCTGGACGCGGAACTCGCCGCGGAGCTGCACGTCAGCACCCGCCGCGCGCCCCGCCGGTGACGACCCCCGACGCCCGCTCCGGCACGGGGCGGCCGGCCGAGCTGTTCTTCGAGGATCTCGTCCCGGGGCTCACCGTCGACCTCGGCGTGGTCACCGTGGACGCCGACGAGATGGTCGCCTTCGCCCGCCGTTTCGACCCGCAGTGGTACCACGTCGACCCGGACCTGGCCGCCGCGAGCCGGCACGGTGGTCTGATCGCCAGCGGCTTCTACACCGTCAGCCTGTTCATGCGCGCGTACGTCGACCACCTGCTGTCCCGGGCCGCCGCAGACGCGTCCCCCGGCCTGGAGGAGCTGCGTTGGCTCGCCCCGGTGCGGGCCGGCGACCGGCTCGCGGTCCGGGTCGACGTGATGGGCGCCCGACCGTCGACCGCCCGGCCCGGGCTCGGCACCGTCAGCCTCACCGGCACCATGCTGCGCCTCGGCCCGGACGACCGGCCCGAGCAGGAGGTGCTGCGGACCCGCTTCCGCGGCTGGTTCGCCGTGCGACCGGTCGAGGCCGACCCCGCCGAAACCGAAGCCGCCGAAGCCGCCCCTGACCAGCCAGATGCGGACCGGCCCGGGATTGACCAGCGCGGGGTTGACCAGCCCGACAGCGGCCCTCCCGCAGCGGATCCGTCCACCGTCGGGACCTCCGACGGCGACCCGACGGAGAGCGGCGGCTCACCCCAGGCCCAACGACCCGACTGACCCGCCCCGACCGTACGGCAGGGGCGGGTCACGACCGTCCGGTTCAGGTAGTGGTGTCGCGCAGCGGCTTGCCGTCCTGCATGTCGGCGAGCATGTCGCGCATCTCGCCATCGCCGAGCGAGTGCTTGTCGTGCTGTGCCTCCACCAGCTCGTACAGGGTGGTCTGCACCTTTCCGACGTCCGGCACGTCGGCGAGCACCGACTGGCCGCGCTCACCTGCCGACTCGATGGTGAGCGTCCCGCAGCCGAGCAGGCGCTCGACGAAACGCTGGTTCATCGAGTGGTCGTTGACCCGGGCGAGCGGGAGGTCCCGCCGGTCCCGGGAGAACACACCCTGCTGAAGCAGGACTCGCTCGTTCGTGAACAGGTAGTGGGTGGTGCGCCAGACCAGGAACGGCCACAGGCCGAGCCAGAGCACCGCGACCAGGGCGATCGCCCCGATCACGGCCAGCGCTATCGAACCGCCGCCACTCTCGGGCAACAGGAGCACGCCGACCACCACCGCGGCGATGGCCAGCACCAGCACCGCGATCGGCCGGATCAACGCCTTCCAGTGCGGATGCAGGTGCAGCACGACATGCTCGTCCTCGGTGAGCACGTCTTCAGGAAACGCCACGGGAACCTCCAACGCGATTTTCTAGACGCGCAGACGGTAAACCCCCCAGGCCCCACCACAACATCCGCCGCGCGGGCCCGTCCCCACCTGCCCGCGATCTTGCACTTTCGGTCGCCGTTACGCGGCTTTCACCCCGATCCACCTCGACAGAAACCGCAAGATCGCCGGGGGCGGGGTGGGGCGGGGCGGGTTAGCGGAGGTGGAGGACGTCGCCGGCGGCCAGGGTTCGGGCGCCGGTTGACGTGGTGACCATCAGTTGGCCGTCCGGGTCCACTCCGGTGGCGGTGCCGGTCAGGGAATCGCCGTTGGGGAGCAGAACGCGTACCTCGCGGCCGATCGTCGCGCAGGCCGCCAGGTAGGCGTCGCGCAGGCCGCTGGCCACCGCGTCGCCGCCCGCCGAACGCCAACGGTCGTACCAGTCGGCGACCGCCCGCAGCAGCGCCCGCAGCAGCGGATCCCGATCGGTGGCCACCGCGCCGGCCAGCTGGAGCGAGGTGGCCGGCAGCCCGGTCGGATTCACCGGCAGCTCGTCGGCGCGCAACGTCACGTTGAGCCCGATGCCCAGCACGATCGCCGGCGGTTGGTCCGGCGCCCGTCCGGGCACCGCCTCGGCCAGCACGCCCGCGCACTTCGCGTCGTCGATCAGCAGGTCGTTCGGCCACTTGAGGGTGGCTTCCAGCTCGGCCAGCCGGGCCACCGCCTCGACCAGCGCGACGCCGGCCAGCAACGGCAGCCACCCGTACCCGGTGGGTGCCGCCGGCAGCCAGCCGCGATCCGGCACTGCCTCGCCGGGCCGCAGCAGGACGCTCGTCGCGATGCCGGCCCGCGCCGGCGACTGCCAGACCCGACCGCGCCGGCCGCGCCCCTCGGTCTGCCGCTCGGCGACCACGACCAGGCCCTCGGGCTCATCGGACCGGGCGGCCTCGGCCACGTCGGCGTTCGTGGAGCCGGTCTCGGCACGCAGCTCCAGCCGGGCCCACGGCCCGTTCGGTGCGGTCAACGCGCGGCGCAGCCGGGCCGCCGACAGCGGCGGACGGTCCAGATTCGTGTACGGGGAGCCCGACATTCCGCCAGCCTACGGCGGTGCTCCGGTCGACACTGAGGCGTACTGCACAGCGGCACCCACCTGAACCATCGTTATATTCCCTGGGTGACTACCGAGACCGGGACCAACATGCACAGCACCGCGGGCAAGCTGGCGGACCTGGAGCGCCGGGTCGACGAGGCGGTGCACGCCGGGTCGGCCCGCGCCGTGGAGAAGCAGCACGCGCGCGGCAAGAAGACCGCCCGGGAGCGGATCGAGATGCTGCTCGACGAGGGCTCCTTCGTCGAACTCGACGAGCTGGCCCGGCACCGGTCCACTGCCTTCGGGCTGGAGCGGAACCGCCCGTACGGCGACGGTGTGGTCACCGGCTACGGCACGGTGGACGGCCGGCAGGTGTGCGTCTTCGCGCAGGACTTCACGGTCTTCGGTGGCTCGCTCGGCGAGGTCTTCGGCGAGAAGATCGTCAAGGTGATGGACCTGGCCATGAAGATCGGCTGCCCGGTGGTCGGCATCAACGACTCCGGCGGCGCGCGCATCCAGGAGGGTGTCGTCTCGCTCGGCCTCTACGGCGAGATCTTCTTCCGCAACGTACGGGCGTCCGGCGTCATCCCGCAGATCTCGCTGGTGATGGGGCCCTGTGCCGGCGGCGCCGTCTACTCCCCGGCGGTCACCGACTTCACAGTGATGGTCGACCAGACCTCGCACATGTTCATCACCGGCCCCGACGTGATCAAGACGGTGACGGGCGAGGACGTCGGCATGGAGGAGCTGGGCGGCGCCCGTACGCACAACTCCCGCAGCGGCAACGCGCACTACCTCGCCAGTGACGAGGAGGACGCTGTCGACTACGTCAAGGCACTGCTGTCGTACCTGCCGTCGAACAACCTCGACGAGCCGGTCGTCGTCGAGGCCCCCGCTTCGCTTGAGGTCACCGACGAGGACCGGGAGCTGGACACCCTGATCCCGGACTCGGCCAACCAGCCGTACGACATCCACACCGTCATCGAGCACGTCGTCGACGACGGGGAGTTCCTGGAGGTCCAGCCGCTCTACGCGCAGAACATCGTGGTCGGCTACGGCCGGGTCGAGGGGCGACCTGTCGGTGTGGTGGCCAACCAGCCGATGCACTTCGCCGGCACCCTGGACATCGCCGCCTCGGAGAAGGCCGCCCGGTTCGTCCGCACCTGCGACGCGTTCAACATCCCGGTGCTGACCTTCGTGGACGTGCCCGGCTTCCTGCCCGGCACGGGTCAGGAGTGGGACGGCATCATCCGCCGGGGCGCGAAGCTCATCTACGCGTACGCCGAGGCGACCGTCCCCAAGGTCACCGTGATCACCCGCAAGGCGTACGGCGGGGCGTACGACGTGATGGGCTCCAAGCACCTCGGCGCGGACCTGAACTTCGCCTGGCCGACAGCGCAGATCGCCGTGATGGGCGCGCAGGGCGCTGTGAACATCCTCTACCGCTCCGAGCTGGCCGGGGCCGAGGACCCGGCGGCGGTCCGGGCCGAGAAGATCGCCGAGTACGAGGACACCCTTGCCAACCCGTACGTGGCCGCCGAGCGCGGGTACATCGATTCGGTGATCGCTCCGCACGAGACGCGCACCCAGATCGTCCGGGCGCTGCGCGTCCTGCGGACCAAGCGGGAAACCCTGCCGCCCAAGAAGCACGGCAACATCCCGCTCTGAGGCTGGTCGATCCGCGCAACTTCACGAGAAGCTGCCTCCGGGCGGCGGGCAACAACCCCGAGGTTGCGCGGATCGACAGTGGTCAGCAGGCTGGGTTGGCGGCGACGCACATCCGGCGGGCGGCGACCTCCGCCAATCGGCGCAGGTCCAGCTCGGTGCCCGTCTGTCGGAGGCTAAGCACGGTGATCAGGTCGCCCACCCGGACCACCGCGGTAATGGTCGGCCGAGGTGGCGCGGCGATGGGCTTGCCCGTCTTCCGGTCGACGGGCTGCGAACCGGTGTGCCGCAGCAGCGCAGCCCCGTCACCGGCGAAGTCCCGCTGGGTCACCGCCCAGCGGTGCGTCGCCGACGCGGTGCCTGTTGCGCCCTGCGCCTTGTATTCGCCGACGCTGGTCCATTCGGCACACGGTGCGACCAGGTCGTCCATGGTGGCGAGAAGCTGAATGGAGGCGTCCGGAGTCAGCCGGTAGAGATCCTGCGTGACCAGACCATCGGACTGGGTGAGGACTGCCGCGGCGCGCTTCGGCACCAGGGTCTGCGAGCGGGACAGGATCGAATACTGCAAGCCGTCCGATCGCCCCTGACTGGTCCGGCAGGCACCGAGCATGCGGTCCAGCAGGACCGGCTCGCCCAGGCCCGACTGGCTGAGCTGCACGTCGACCTGCTGCGGCAGGTCAGCCGGTTGCAACAGGGCCTCGGTGGCGATCTCGTGCCGGGTCGGCGCGGCGGAGGGCGCGGCGGCCGGATGAACCGGCGGCGCAGACTTCCTCGGGGCGGCGACCGCCACCGCGGAAACCCCGGCGAGGGCCAGCACGACGGTGGCCACCACGATCTTGCGCTGGCCGCGGCGGCGGGCCCGGGAGCGGATCTCCTCCGGGCCGAGCCACCGCACGTCCTGCAGGTCCCGCTGGATCTGTTCGACGAACGTCGGGTCGTCACGCATCGGTAGCCTCCTCCAGATCAGAGACGGCGAGCAGGCCGGCGAGCGCGGTACGCCCCCGGGAGAGACGGGCCTTGACGGTGCCCACCGGGGCCGCGGTCTCCCGCGCGACCTCGGCGACCGGCATGCCAACCAGGTAGTACAGGGCGATGGCGACGCGTTGCTCCTCAGGCAGTCGACGCAGGGCGGCGACCACGGCGACCGTGTCGGTGCCCGGCCCGGGAACGGTCTCGGTGGCCCCGTGTCGCAGGTAGGCGCGGGCGCGGCTACGCAGGCTGCGCCACCGGCTCACGGCGATCCGGCTGGCCACCACCCGCACCCACGCCTCCGGGTCGTCGTACGCGCTGATTGTCGACCAGCGCTGCCACGCCCGGACGTACGCCTCCTGCACGGCGTCCTGCGCCTCACCCCGATCGCCGGTTAGGGCGTAGACGAACCCGAGGAGTCGTTGCCGACTCCCCCGGTAGAACTCGTCGAACCCGTCGACGTCCGGCACCCGCTACCTCCCCGTGTCGGTCGCTGGGAACACGCACCGGCAAGGGCCGTTGGTTGCCCGGTCAGGCGATCGACTTTTCCAGCTCGCTGAGTGGGAACGCGCCGGCCCCGATCCGCTCCCGGACCGCCCGGCGTACGGCCCGCTGCACGGCGACGTTGACCGGCGTCGGTACGCCGTGCAACCGGCCGAGCAGCGCGATCTCCCCGTTGAGGTGGTCGACCTCGGTCGAGCCGGTGCCCCGGGCCAGACTCTGCCAGGTGGAGCCACCGGAACGGGCCTCGCCGTCGACAGGGCGCTGCCCGACCAGATCGCCGCGTTCGGCCTTCTCCTCCTCCGGCGAGGTGTGCGCGATGCCGGCGGCGGCGAGCGCGGCGACGCCCTCGGCGCGTACCCGCTCGACCAGCGTGTCCGGGATGTCCCGGCCGAGCAACGCCTGGAGGCCGTTACCGAGGTTGCTGAGCAGCTTGCCGTACTTCCAGCGCAGCACGTCGGCGCGGACCGGGGCGACGAACCCGGCGGCGGTCAGGTCCGTGGCGATCCCCCGGTCGGTGTCGTCGACGCCCCCCGGGTACCGCCCGATGTGGAGCATCCCGGGATGCGGGTACCCGTTGGCGACCACCACGCCCGGGTCCAGGTGGGTGGCCGGCAGCCAGACGCAGACCGGGTGCACGTCGGCGAAGAGGCGCAGCGCGGCCCGCTCGTTGGCCACCCCGTTCTGTGCGGTCACCAGCGGCAGACGTTCGCCCGCCGTGCCGCCGCCGACCACCGGCGCGTCCACCCAGGCAGCCAACGCGCCGGCCGTGTCCTGCGACTTCACGGTGAGGATCAGCACTGTGTCCGCCGGCAGCGGCTGGTCACTGGGCCGGTCCACCGCGGCGAGCCGGGCGGTGACCTCACCGTCGGGCTGCCGCAATCTCAGACCCCGCGCGCGGATCGCGTCCAGGTGGGCGCCCCGGGCCACCACTGTCACGTCCCGGTCGGCCTGGGCCAGCCGTACGCCGATGGTCCCGCCGACCGCACCCGCCCCGATGATCACGTATCGCATGCCCAAATCCTCCCCTCCCCACCCTGCCCCGCCCACGCCCCACGCCCCACGCCCCACGCCGTCGATCATGGAGTTGTGGTGCCCGAATGAGGACTGATCGCGGTTTTTGTGGCCCACCGCAACTCCATGATCGACCCGGGCGGCGGGCGGGACTGTCAGGGGTTGGGGAGGAACGGGCCGGCGAGCAGGAGCGCGCCGGCGATCAGGGCCGCCAGGTTGACCAGGGCGAAGACACTCACCCAGAAGAACGCCGGGAACGGGGTGAGGCCGGCGAGTTGGTCGGCGTCCGAGGCGGGCATCCGGCCCCGCGAACGCAGCCGTTGCAGCTCGACCACCGGCCGCACCCCACCGAGCAGCAGAAACCACACCCCGGTGTACGCGAAAGCGGCCTGGACCTGCGGCGTCGCGTACCACGAGACGGCGAACACCAGCGCGCCGGTGACCAGCAGCGACACCACGCCGAAGACGTTGCGGATCATGACGAGCATGGCCAACAGCAGCGCCACGGCCACCCAGAGCAGCAGGGTGATCCGGTTGCCGCCGAGAAGCCAGGCGCCGGCCAGCCCGACCAGCGGCGGCGCGACGTATCCGGCGAGCAGGGTGAGGATCATGCCCGGCCCGGTGGGACGGCCGGCGGAGAGCGTCAGCCCGGACGTGTCCGAATGCAACCGGATGCCGCGCAACTTGCGGCCGGTGAGCAGGGCGACCAGGGCGTGCCCGCCCTCGTGCGCGATGGTGATGGCGTTACGGGCGATCCGCCACGGCAGCCGAGTGGAGACCACCACCAGTGCTACGGCCCCGGTGATCAGCACCAGTAGCGCTGGCGGGTCCGGCTGCGCGCCGAACAGCGTGTCCCACAGGTCGCCCAGACCGTCGATCGACATCATGGGGCGCGAGCCTACCGGCGGCGTTCCGTGTCGCTCCCGAGGCACCGGCTCCTATCCGGTGAAAGTATCGGGTGGCGAGTGAAGCGGGAGGCGGACGCAGGTGAGCGCAGCCCCCTGGAGTCGCACGTCGGCCTGTGGACCGAGGCCGACTACTTCGCCCTGGGCGAGACGTCCGACCGGATCGAACTGCTCGTCGGCAGCCTGCTGGTCAGCCCTGCACCGAGCCGACGGCACCAGCGGGTGTCGCGCCAGCTGGCAAACAGCATCGAGGCCGGGACGACCAATGGCCGTCGATGAAGCTTTCTTCAGTCGCACTTGTGATCTAGGGCACTTATCTCCAAAGATGGGTGTCGATAGAGCGACGTCCTTGGAGGAACTCATGGCCCGTACCTCATCAACGCTGCGCCGCGCGCTCGCGGCCAGCCTCACCGTCCTCGCCACCGCGGCGGCGGCCCTGGTAGCGACCGCCGGACCGGCGGCCGCAGCCACCACACCCGGTGTCGACGTGTCCCGCTACCAGGGCAGCATCAACTGGACCAGTGTCCGCAACGCGGGCATCCAGTTCGCCTTCATCAAGGCGACCGAGGGCACCAGCTACAAGGACCCGAACTTCAACGCCAACTACGTCAACGCGTACAACGCCGGGGTGATCCGCGGGGCGTACCACTTCGCCCGCCCGAACATCTCCGCCGGCTCCACCCAGGCCAACTACCTGGCCTCCAACGGCGGGGCCTGGTCCGCCGACAGCCGCACCCTGCCGGCCGCGCTGGACATCGAGGGCAACCCGTACGCCGGCGGCTACTGCTACGGGCTCAGCACGACCGGGATGCGCAACTGGGTGCAGGACTTCCTGAACACCTACCGCTCCCGCACCGGCCGGTACGCGGTCATCTACACCACCACGAGCTGGTGGAACCAGTGCACCGGCAGCTGGACCGGCCCGTGGGCGAACCACCCGCTCTGGCTGGCCCGCTGGTCGAGCACCCCCGGCGCCCTGCCGGCCGGCGCGCCGGTGTGGAGCTTCTGGCAGTACACGAGCACCGGCGCGGTCTCCGGGATCAGCGGCAACGTGGACCGCAACTACTGGAACGGTGACCGGAGCCGCCTGATCGCGTTGGCCAACAACACCTGACCGGGCCGTTGGCGGCAGCGGGATCGACTGTCACCACACGGTCGACAATCGGTCCGGCTGCCGCCACACCACCGGTCACGGGTCAGGCCCGCCGCCGGCTCAGGGCCGGCACCACAGCGTCCTCACGAGCCAGGGCACCCCGGCGGGGCATCCGCCAGGCGGCAACGCCAAAACCGGCAACGATCACGACGCCGAGCAGTGCGACGAGCACCGAAACCCCCGCGCTGACCAGCAACAGGATCGCGTCGCCGAGCGCCACGAGCATCCACAGTGCCAGCCGGGGCCGAGCGTCCCTCCGTCGGTAACCCATGTCGTGCCTCCTTCCGTCGTCAAAGGTCAATTACCCACGACGACGCAAGGTCATGCGAATCAGTTTCAGTCCTGGCGGTCGGGCACGAAACCCTTGGCGATCCGGTCGAAGTTCGGCAGGTTGGCCTGCCAGTCCTTCTCCGCGATCTCCCACCGCAGCGCGTAGCCCCGGTTGCTGGCCGTCACGAACCCCCGGTTGCGGACGTGGATCCGCTGCCCGTCCCGGGTCTCCAGCCACTCCCAGTCCGCACAGGTCTTCCAGAAGTTGCAGCGCACGATGTCTAGGTACTGATAGTTGGTGACTTCGTTCTTGCGGCCGCCCTCGATGCTCTTCCAGTCGGCGTATGCGTCCTTCTTCGGCGTGGGGGTCCACTGGACGAGCAGCTCCCCCGGCCCGTTGGACTCGTCGAAGACGACAGTGTTCCGACCAGCGTCGCGGCGCACCCAACCATCGGGAATCGGCAGGGAGAAGCCTTCGGGGTCCTTGTGCAGCTTCCAGCCCGCCGGCAGCGCGTTCGGGTCGGCCGAGGGGGTGGCCGAGGTCGACGGGCTGGGGGCACCGGTAGTGGGCGACGCTGGCGCGGAAGCGGAGGTCGGCGCGGCCCCCGAGGTCGCGGCAGCACCGGTCGGGTTGGCCTGCGGGGTCTTGGGGTCGTCCTTGGTGAGCATCGGCACGACCACCACGAGGCCGATCAGCAGCAGGGCGACCACGGCACCGATCAGCAGGTTGCGTCTGGTGTTGTCCGGCTTCGTGCCGTCCGAGGGCGGCACCGGCGCTCGGCCGGCCGGGCTCAGCGGCGGCATCAGCGACGTCGGCGTGGTCGGCTTGCGCTGCTCCGGAGCCACTGGCGGGCCGTCGACAACAGTCGGCTCGTCGTCGACGTTCGTCGTACCGTCGCCGCTCGTGTCGGGCGCGCCGCTCGTGTCGGGCGCGCCGCTCGTGTCGGGCGCTGCCGTGACCTTCGCGGTCGGGTCGGCAGCGGACGGACGGTCGATCGTGGCGGTCGGCTCGGCCGGCGCCGCCGCGGTCGACTCGCCCGACACCAGGGCGGTCGGGTCGGCGGCCGCACCGGAGGAAACGACGGCCGTCGGCGTGGCATCGGCGGCTGGGGTCGCGGCGGCAGCAGAGGTGGCAGCTGAGGTGGCAGCTGAGGTGGTCGCGGCGGCGGCCGGTGGCGGCGACACCGGCCGGTCGACACTCTCGGCCGGTCGCGGGGCCGGCACCACCGGCAGGCGCGGCTCGCGCGGACCGTTCGGCCCGGGCCGGCGTACGCCATCGAGCAGTGAGATCCCGCGCGACCGCTTGCCCCCGGCGCGACGCAGCAAGCGCTCCGCCACCTCGGCGGTGATCCGCTCGTTCGGGTCCTTGCGCAGCAGCCCGTTGAGGACGGCCTTCAGCGGACCGGCGTTCTTCGGTGGCGGAATCGGCTCGGTGGCCAACGCGGCCAGGGTGCCGATCGCCGACGGTCGGGCGTACGGCGACTTGCCCTCGACAGCCGCGTAGAGCGTCGCGCCCAGCGACCACAGGTCGGCCTCCGGACCGGCGGTGCCGTCCCGGGCCCGCTCCGGCGAGATGTACGCCGGCGAGCCGAGCACCATGCCGGTGCGGGTCACGTTGGGGTCGCCGGGGATCGTGGCGAGACCGAAATCGGTCAGCACCACCCGGCCGTCGTCGCCGAGCAGCACGTTGCCGGGCTTCACGTCGCGGTGCATGACACCCGCCTTGTGCGCGGCGCTGAGCGCACCCAGCACGCCCAGGCCGATCTCCACAGTGCGGGCCACCGACACCGGGCCGTCCTCGGCGAGAGTGTCCTGCAACGACCTCGACGCCACGTACTCCATGACGATCCACGGATCGCCGTCGGTGCGCAGCACGTCGAAGATGCGGACGACGTTGGCGTGGTTGAGCCGGGCGATGGCCCGCGCCTCCCGCAACGAACGCTCGCGCATCTCGCGGCGCTCCTCGTCGGTGAGACCGGGCGGCGGCACCAACTCCTTGATGGCGACGTCCCGGTGCAGCACCTCGTCGCGCGCCTTCCACACTCGGCCCATGCCGCCCTGGCCGAGCGGCGACAGGAGCCGGTATCGGTCAGCGACGAGTTGGGGAAGCGCGTTCGACATCGGTGAGACGGTACCCGGACCCGCTGACGCTCACACCGCCGGCACGCCACTGTGCGGTCCCCGTAACTTTCGGCCGCGTACCCTGGCGGCATGTCTGCCGAAGAGCCGCTGTTCCGGGTCGTCCGCGGCGTGCCCACCGCCGAGGAGTTGGCCGCTCTGGTGGGGGCGATCATCGTCCGAACCCGACCGGCCGCCACCCCCGCGCCGGTGACCGCGTCCGCATGGGCGCGCAGCAGTCGACCGGGCAACTCCCGCGGCTGGCGCGCCGCCGGCCTGCCCCGCTGACCCGACACCCACCACGTACGGGGGCTGTCAGGGTGGCGTTGAGCCGTTAACCTCACTCAGGGAAACGGTGCCGCTACGGGTAGGGAGGATCCATGATCCCCGAAGAGGACCGGCCAGCACCCTGGCTACGCGGTTACGGCGGCATCGAAGCCGACATCAGCCAGCTCAGAGAGTTCGCCGACCGGCTCGCCGCTGAGGTTGAGAGCAACTACGCGCCGCACCTGTCGTACATCGCCGAAGACATGTCAGCGAAGGTGCCCAACCCCTGCGACGCCTTCATCGAGCTGGTCACCTTCCTGCACGCGCACCACGAGACGCAGCAGGCCACCGCCGACATGGTGTACGCCGTCCGAGGCGCCACCGGCCACCTGGCCGCCGCCGCCGACCAGGTCGCCACCCACTACGCCGACAGCGACGCCTTCACCGCCGCCCGAGTGGTGGACGTGCAACGAGCCCTCGCCAACCCTTTGAACATGCTGCCCGGCGGCCCCACGTCGATGCTGACCGACCCGACCGGTCCCGACACCGAAGGACCGGTGGTGTTGCCGTGATCGAACGGGGCACCGGCCGCACCTCCGGCCTCACCGACTGGCACCTCATGGACGTCAACAGCATGTGGGCCTGCCTCCAGGACCACGACACCACCAACCACTGGAAACAGGTCGCCGGCTGGCGCAAGGTCTGCGACCTGGCACAAACCCACCTCGGCCGCCTCCAGCAGTACCGACGCGGACTCGCCGAGGCATGGCCCCCCGAGACCAGCGCCGCCTCCCGCACGTACCTCGCCGAACTCGACGCACTCATCGACAAGGTGCAGCGCACCCACGACGCCGCCGCCGCGAACTACACCGCACTCTCCGCCGCAACCCAGGCCATCGGCACCACCCGCGCCGCACTCCGCAAGATCCACGAGGAGTACGCGACCAAATTCCAGCAGAAGCAGGCGTACGAGTCGATGGTCGCCGACCCGAAAGCGGTAATGGGCAACCGGACTACCACGCCGCCTGTTGCTGACGGGGAACTGGAACGGCTCAACGTGCAGGCCCGATCCATGATGTTCAGCCTGAGCGGCGAACTCCAGCAAGCCCAAGCCACCCTCCAAAAACCACCCGCAGCGCGGCCCCCGGTTCAGTCCGGAGATCCCGATGCGTTAACTGCCGCCCCTACTGCACCAATCATTCCGCCGATCATTCCGATACCAATGCCGACCGGCGGTAATCGTGCGGCGAGCCGGATCGCACCACCGGACGTGGCTGCACCAATTCCCCAGACGCAGGGAGTTGGACCAGTGCTGGGTGGAGCGGGAAGCGGCCTCACAAACAATCCCACTACAATAAACACAGGAAGCACAGTCCCCCCGGCGCCGGCCGCGCACCCTGGACTTGGCCCCCTGCCGCCCAACACGCCGATCTCGCCCCGCCCCATAACGACACCCAGTTCGGGCGGACATACGCCTACCGGCAGCGTCAGTCGGCCCCAAGCCCTGCATCCGACACCGCCAGCGCGTTCAAGTCCTCCAAGTGGAATTATCGGCGGCTTGCCCACTGGGGGCGTCGCCCCGCTAGGACCGAACACGGCTCAGCCTCGAAAGGTCAACCCAATTGGCGGTGTGATTGGAGGTGGCGGTGCCGGCACCGGGCCCACCGGGGGTGCCGGGTCTCGCCCGGGCAGCGGTCGAACATTTAACTCCGCCCATGGCGGCCCTGCTCCGATCGGTGGTGCGCCTTCGCTAGGCGGCAATCCAGGAATTGGACTGCCACCTGGGCGGCAGCGGCAGCAACAACAATTCCCCGCGGACTCCAACCCTCGCTGGGATCCGGACAATCCATGGGAGACAGATCAAGGGGTGAACCCCATCGTCCGCCCTGGAAATGAGCAAGGCCCAATAGACCCTGGGCCGGCCATCGGCTTCAATCGTTGAGCATGGGACTCAGCGCACCACTCGCGGCAGTCTACGCGCTACTAGCGATAGCAGCACCAGTAGTAGCGCCTGCCCCCGCAAGCCCCGCAGCAGGTGCTGCTCTAATTCGACGCGAGCAATGGCACCTTGACTACTTGAAGATACTCGAGGCTCAAGGCATAAATCGCGGCAACGGAGTTGTGGTCGCCGTCCCAGATACGGGGGTTGATCCCCATCCCGACCTCCGCAAGAACCTGCTTCCAGGAACGGACGTCATTCCTGGCGGAAACGGTGAAGGCACAAAAGATTTGGACAGTCATGGCACATCCATGGCTGGACTTATTGCAGCTCACGGCCAAGGCGGAAACTCCGGAGCTCTGGGCATAGCACCAGAATCGAAGATACTGCCGATCTTCGATTCACCGCCGAACGGGGACGGCCAGCCTGACGATTTGGCGCGGGGAATCAATTATGCGATCGCGAACGGTGCAGACGTAATAAGCATCTCGTCTGTGGGCGGAAGTAGCTCGAGACTACGTGAAGCCATCCGGAGCGCCCTCGACGCAGATATCGTCATTGTGGCCGGTGTTGGTAATCTTCCCCGAGATCAAGGCGTCGGCTATCCAGCCAGCGAAGAGGGTGTTATCGCGGTTGGGGGTGTCGATCGCACTGGACAACACGCTGCCATATCCGTCACCGGGCCGAAGATCGATGTGGTCGCTCCTGCGGTCGACATCTATAGCACCAGCTACGACGGGAAATACTCGAAGGGGACTGGCACCTCGAGCGCGACGGCGATCGTGGCGGGTGCGGCTGCGTTGATCAGGTCCAAGTACCCGCATCTGCCCGCCCGGGAGGTGGCGCACCGGCTCACGGCTACCGCCATCGACAAGGGCCCTCCTGGGCGTGACGACGAGTACGGCTATGGAGTGATCGATCTTGTGGCGGCGTTGACGGCAGACGTACCGCCGCTCGGGTTTGAATCGGTGAGCGCTCCGGCCGGTGCTGGCCCGACCACGACGGCTGCCGCTCAGCCGGGTGATGGGAGCGATGGCGCAACCGCGCGCGGCCTGGCCACGCTCGGGGTGCTCGTGGCTGCCGGGGTCGGGTGGGCCGTGATAGCGCGGCGACGGCGGCGTGGTGATGATCCGCCGCCCAGAATCAGTCGCTGATCGATCAACGAAGCGGTGATCCACTCGACTTTCAGGAAACCGCGGTGTCCGGGGCGAGGGGATACCGCGTCTTTCTGAAAGTCGAGTGGATCAAGGCCGCCCGGCCACCGAGCCGCCCGACCACCAGCCCGATTGACCACCGAGCCGCACGACCACCAGCCCGAACGACTACCGGGCCGAACGACCACCGAGCCGCACCACGCCAGGCCGACCGGGCGGCGACCGGGTGGTGGGTGCTGGGCGGGGTGTCGGTCTTGGTGGGGGGCTGGGCGGTAACGTCGGGCTGGTGTCTGAGACTTTGCCGCTTCGCCTCGTGCTCGCATCGGCGAGCCCTGCCCGTCGTAAGTTGCTCCAGGCTGCCGGCGTCGAGCCCGAGGTGCTGGTCAGTGGGGTGGACGAGTCCCTGGTGGTGACCGAGCAGGCCGAGGAGTTGTGCCTGGAGTTGGCTCGCCTGAAGGCACAGGCGGTGTTGACCCGGCTGAACGCGACCGCCGATCAGCGGACGTTGGTGATCGGCTGCGACTCGGTGCTCGCCTTCGACGGGGAGATCCTCGGCAAGCCGGCGGATGCGGCGGACGCGACCCGGCGGTGGCTGCGGATGCGGGGACGCAGCGGCGTGCTGCACAGCGGGCACTGCCTGGTCGACGCTACTGCGGGTCGGCGGGCGGAGGCTGTCGCGTCGACCACTGTCCACTTCGCTGACGTCAGTGACGACGAGATCGCCGCGTACGTGGCCACTGGTGAGCCGCTGGCGGTGGCCGGCGCGTTCACGATCGACGGGCTGGGTGGGCCGTTCGTGGAACGGATCGAGGGTGACCCGGGGACGGTGGTCGGGTTGTCGATGCCGCTGTTGCGCCGGCTCCTCGCCGAGTTGGATCTGCGGATCACCGACCTGTGGACGACTGTCGCGCCGGGCGGCCAGATGGTCGAGCCGCTCGGTAACGTCCGGTCATGACCACCAAGTCGATCCCGCTCACCGACGAGCTGCACGCCTATCTGGTCGCACACGGCTCCCCGCCGGACGAGATCATCAGTGACCTGGCCGAGGAGACCCGGTCGGTGTTGCCGGAGCACGCCGCCATGCAGGTGGCTCCGGAGCAGGCCGCGTTCCTGACGTTCCTCACCCGGCTGCTCGACGTGCGGCAGGCCGTCGAGGTCGGCACGTTCACCGGGCTTTCGTCGCTGGCGATCGCCCGCGGGTTGCCCGAGGGCGGGCGACTGACCTGTTTCGACATCTCCGAGGAGTTCACCGGCATCGCCCGGCGCTACTGGGCGCGGGCCGGCGTGCAGGATCTGATCGACCTCCGCATCGGTCCGGCTGCGGACGGGCTGCGGGAGTTGCCGCACGAGCGGCACTTGGACTTCGCGTTCATCGACGCGGACAAGACCGGCTACCCGATCTACTGGGCGGAGTTGGTGCCCAGGATGCGCCCGGGTGGGGTGATCGCCGTCGACAACGTGTTGCGGGGAGGCCGGGTGATCGCCCCGCAGGACGCTGGCGACCGGGCCATCGCCGCGTTCAACGACGAGGTTCTCGCGGACGTGCGGGTGGACCCGGTGATGCTGCCGATCGCGGACGGCCTCACCCTCGCCCGGGTCCGCTGACCGCCGACCGCCGACAACCGCCGACAACCGCCGACAACCGCCGACAACCGCCGACCGCCGACCGCCGGCAACCGCTGAACACGGTATTGGGGTGTCCCCACCAGGGGACACCCCAACATCAAGGAACAGCGAAAGTCGGCGTCAGCGGACGCTGCGGGCGAACTGGCGGGCGGCCCAGTAGACGCCCAGCGCGGCGAGGACCGCGGTGATGCTGAGGCCCTGCCAGACCTTGTCGCTGCCCAGGTCACCGGCGAACAGCGCCCGGGTGCCATCGACCGCCCAGGAGAACGGGTTCCAGTTGGCGATGCCCTGCAACCAGCCGGGTGCGAAGGTCAGCGGCAGCAGGATGCCGGAGAGCAGCAGCACCGGCTGAGCCACTGTGTTCATCAGCGGGGCCAGCGCATCCTCGCTCTTGACCTTGAGGGCGACGCCGTAGGAGACGGCCGAGGTCATGAGGGCGATCAGGGCAAGCATCAGGTACGCCAGCAGCAGGTCCCCGATGAACACCCGCAGGTCGAAGATGAGCGCCAGGAGCGTGATGATGACCGCCTGCACCAGGAGCGAGACCACGTCGCGCAGCGAGCGGCCGAGCAGCAGGGCGAGCCGGCTGATCGGGGTGACCCGGGAGCGTTCGATGACGCCGGCTCGCAGCTCGGCGATCAGGCCGAAGCCCTGGAACAGGCCACCGAAGATGGCCAGCAGCACCAGTAGACCCGGTACGAAGATCTTGTAGGCGGCCGCCTGGGTGGGTGCGTTCAGTGCGGGCTTGAGCAGCGGGGCGAAGAGCAGCAGGTACATGACCGGCTGGAACACGCCGACGAAGACCCAGACCGGGTTGCGTAGCAGGAGTTGGATCTGGCGCTGGAAGATCAGCCACGTGTCACGGGCGAATTTCATGAGAGTCGTCTCCGGTGGTCAGGACTCGCGCAGCGAGCGGCCGGTCTTGGTGAGGAAGACGTCGTCCAGGCTGGGTCGGTGCAGCTCGATCGAGCGCAGCTCCAGCCCGGCGTGGTCGAGTCGGCGCAGCACCTGCGGAATGGCTGTGGCGCCCTCGTCGACGTAGAGGCGCAGGCCGCCCTCGTCGACAGTCTCCAGCTTGTTGACGTACGGCTCGCCGTCGAGCGTCTGGGCGGCCTGCGGGGTGGCGGCCAGGTCGAGACCGACCAGCACCACGTCGCCGGAGATCTCCCGCTTGAGCTCGGTCGGCGTGCCCTCGGCCACGACCTCGCCGTTGTCCATGATTGCGATCCGGTCGCAGAGGGCGTCGGCCTCGTCCAGGTAGTGCGTGGTGATGAAGACGGTCATCCCGTCGGCGCGGAGCCGGCGGATCTCGTCCCACATGTGGGCGCGGCTCTGCGGGTCGAGGCCGGTGGTCGGCTCGTCTAGGAAGACGATCTTCGGCTCGTGGATGATGCCGAGGGCGATCTCCACCCGGCGCCGCTGGCCGCCGGAGTAGGTCTTGCACTTGCGGTCGGCGTACTCGGTGAGCTGGAAGGCGTCCAGCGCGCGGGCGGCGCGCCGCTGCGCGTCGGCCTTGCTGATGCCGTACATCCGGGCGTGCAGCACCAGTTCCTCGCGGGCGGTGGACTCGTCCCAGGTGCTGCCGCCCTGCGGGACGTACCCGATGCGGCGGCGCACCTCGGCCGGGTCCTTGCGCAGGTCCGCGCCCGCGATGGTGGCCTCGCCGCCGTCCGGCTCGATCAGTGTGGCGAGCATCCGCAGCGTGGTGGTCTTGCCGGCGCCGTTCGGGCCGAGGAAGCCGAAGATCTCGCCCTTGGCAACGTCAAGGTCGACGCCCCGCACGGCGTCCACCGTCTTCGTCTCTCGACCCGCGCGGGAGCGGAACGACTTCCGCAGCCCCCTGGTCTCGATCATTTCTGCTCCTGGTCGTTCGGGCCGGTCGGGCCGGCCGTCGAGTGGGACGACGCCGGACGGCGCACTCCCCCGCTGTGCCGCCAGCAGGCTAACGCGATATAGCTTTTTTAGTCAACGTTGATTATTCCGCGTCGGTGTCGGACGGCTCCACGCCGTCCCGCCACCCCGACCAACCCTGCGCTTCATCCAGCTCAGCAGGCAGGTACGACACTCCGGAATCGATCCGCTCGGCGATCCGCTCGCACCAGCTCATCTCCGCCTCCGCTCGCGCCGACCACAGCTCGAACATCCAGCCCACGTGCGCAGGCTTGCGGTTGCGCACCCAGTCCGACTCCAGCGAGGCGCGCATGGATTCGACGCCGGCGCGCAGCAGGTTGGCACGGTTACGCAGGGCGGCGGCCGCCTCGGCGCGCGGCATGGCCGGCAGGAAGGAGAAGGCCGCCACGAACGGGTCGGCGGGCTCGCTGATGGTCCACCAGGAGTTACGCAGCAGCGTCTCGAACTCGTCCTCCCCCTTGACCGTCACCTCGTAGGTGGTCCGCGCCGGACGGGCGCCCACCTGCTCGGTCGCGACGGCGCGGAGCAGCCCTTCCTCGGTGAGCTTGCGCAGGGCGTGATAGATCGATCCGGGCTGTATGTTCGCCCACTTGTCGGCGCTCCAGCTCAGCAGCTCACGGCGCACGTCGTAGCCGTGCACGGGCTGCATCCACCGCACCAGACCGAGAATCATCATCCGAGTCGAAGACACCCGATAAGCGTAATAGCCAAGTTTGACTAAACCGTGGCGGGCGCAGTGCGGCATCCCACACTGAGCGATCGTTAGGGCCGCCGTGGGCGGCCGATACACTCCCCGTCAGTAACCTGCCCGGGAGGAGCCACGAAGGTGCGCAAGGTACTCATCGCCAACCGCGGCGAGATCGCCGTCCGGGTGATCCGCGCGTGCCGCGACGCCGACCTGGGCAGCGTCGCCGTGTACGCGGACTCCGACCGCGACGCCCTGCACGCCACCCTCGCGGACGAGGCGTACGCGCTCGGCGGGGACAGCGCCACCGAGACCTACCTGCGCATCGACAAGCTGCTCGACGTCGCCGCTCGGGCCGGCGCCGACGCCGTACACCCGGGTTATGGCTTCCTCAGTGAGAACGCCGACTTCGCCCAGGCCGTCATCGACGCCGGGCTGACCTGGATCGGCCCCACCCCCCAGGCCATCCGCGACCTGGGCGACAAGGTCACCGCCCGGCACATCGCCCAGCGGGCCGGCGCACCGTTGGTCCCCGGCACCCCGGACCCGGTGGCCAGCCCGGACGAGGTGATGGCCTTCGCCGTCGACCACGGCCTGCCGGTCGCCATCAAGGCCGCCTTCGGTGGCGGTGGGCGCGGCCTCAAGGTCGCCCGCACGATGGAGGAGATCCCCCAGCTTTTCGAGTCGGCCACCCGCGAGGCGGTCGCGGCGTTCGGTCGGGGCGAGTGCTTCGTCGAGCGGTACCTCGACCAGCCCAGGCACGTCGAGGCGCAGGTCCTCGCCGACCAGCACGGCAACGTGATCGTGGTGGGCACCCGGGACTGCTCGTTGCAGCGACGTCACCAGAAGCTCGTCGAGGAGGCGCCCGCGCCGTTCCTCAGCGACGCCCAGCGCGCGCAGATCCACGAGAGCGCCAAGGCGATCTGCCGCGAAGCCGGCTACCACGGCGCCGGCACTGTGGAATACCTGGTCGGCGTCGACGGCACCATCTCCTTTCTGGAGGTCAACACCCGACTCCAGGTCGAGCACCCGGTCACCGAGGAGACCGCCGGCATCGACCTGGTCCGCGAGCAGTTCCGGATCGCCGACGGCGAGAAGCTGCGGATCACCGAGGATCCGACGCCGCGCGGGCACGCGATCGAGTTCCGGATCAACGGCGAGGACCCGGGCCGCAACTTCCTGCCCGCCCCCGGCACTGTCACCGCGCTTCGCCTGCCCAGCGGGCCGGGTGTGCGGGTCGACACCGGCATCTCGGCCGGCGACGTGATCGGCGGCAACTTCGACTCACTGCTCGCCAAGGTGATCATCACGGGTGAGACGCGGACCGAGGCGCTGGAGCGCGCCCGCCGCGCGTTGGACGAGATGGTCCTCGACGGGATGGCCACCGCGCTGCCGTTCCACCGGCTCGTGGTGCGGGACGAGGCGTTCACCGCCGAGCCGTTCACAGTGCACACTCGGTGGATCGAGACCGAGTTCCACAACACGGTGCCGCCGTTCACCGCCGCCGCCGGCGCCGCCGAGGCGCCGGCCGAACGCGACACCGTCGTGGTCGAGGTGGGCGGCAAGCGCATCGAGGTCAGCCTCCCCGCCGGCTTCGGCGGGAGTACGACCACAGCGGCACCCGCCGCCCGTAAGCCGACCCGGCGCGGCGGCGGCGCCAAGGCCGGTGCTCCGGTCGGCGGCGACGCGCTCACCTCGCCGATGCAGGGCACCATCGTCAAGATCGCGGTGGCGGACGGCGACACAGTGGCCGAGGGCGACCTGGTAGTGGTGCTGGAGGCGATGAAGATGGAGCAGCCGCTGCACGCGCACAAGGCGGGTACGGTCAGCGGTCTCAGCGCCGAGGTCGGCGCCGTGATCACTGCCGGTGCCCCCATCTGCACCATCGCCTGAGCCATCCGGCTGGCGCTCAGCGCAGGGCTTCGGCGGCGACCGTGCGGACGGCGGCGGTCAGGGCGTTCAGCACGTCCGACTCCAGCCGCCAGTGCTGCCAGTACAGCGGGACGTCGAGGTGTCGGCCCGGCACGAGGTCGACGCAACGACCGGCGGTCAGGTCGGCCTCGGCGAGCTGTTCCGGCACCAGACTCCAGCCCAACCCGAGCCGGGTCGCCTCGCTGAACGCCGGCACCGACGGTACGTAGTGCACCGGCGGGTCGAGCGGCCGACCGACCACCGCTCGGATGAACCGGTGCTGCACCCGGTCCTTCCGGTCGAAGACCAACAGCGGGGTGCTCGCCAGCGCGGCTGCGGTGAATCCTCCGGCGAAGTGGGACGCCGCGAATTCCGGGTTGGCCACCGCGCGGTAGCGCATGGCCCCGAGCCGCAGCACCCGGCAGCCCTGCACGGCGTCCCGCTGGGCGGTGACCGCCGCCGTCACCGAACCGTCGCGGAGCAGCTCGGCGGTGTGGTCCTGATCGTCCTGCCGCAGGTCGAACGAGAGCCCGGCCCGCTGCGGCAACCGGGCCAGCGCGGCGGGAAACCAGGTGGCCAGCGAGTCCGCGTTGACCACCACGGCGACGCGGATCCGACCACCGCCGGCCAGCGGGCCGCGGGCATCGGCCAGCGCCTCCCGTTCGAGCAGCGCGAGCTGGCCGGCCAGGCGCAGCAGCGGACGGCCGGCGTCGGTTGCCACGCACGGACGGGCGCGGCGGACCAGCACCTGGCCGACTGTCTCCTCCAGCGCCTTGATCCGTTGGCTCACCGCTGACGGCGTGACGTGCAGCAGCCGGGCCGCCGCGTCGAAGCTGCCCTCCGCCACCACCGCCGCGAGCGTCCGTAGCTGCGCCGAGTCGAGACCATCCATTAGCTGAGCTTAAGTTGCGTCAGAATCTTTAGTTGGACTGGTGGCCGTCGACGGTCCTAGCGTCGACTCCGTGCTCACCTCCGCCGTCGCCGGCTTCTCGATCTCCATCGCGCTCATCGTCGCCATCGGCGCCCAGAACGCCTTCGTGCTGAGACAGGGCCTGCGCCGCGAGCACGTCGTACCCGTGGTGCTGACCTGCGCCGCTTCGGACGCGCTGCTGATCATGGCGGGAGTGGCCGGGGTCGGTTCGCTGGTGACCGGCCGACCGGGCCTGCTGACGGCGATCCGCTGGGGCGGCGCGGCCTTCCTGCTCTGCTACGCGGGGCTCGCCGCCCGCCGCGCCCTGCGTCCCGGCGCCCTGCTGCCCACCGAACGGCCGCCGGCCACGTTGGCAGCGACGCTGCTCGCCTGCGCCGCCTTCACCTACCTGAACCCGCACGTCTACCTGGACACCGTGCTGCTCCTGGGCAGCGTGGCCCAACAACACCCGCACCGGTGGGTCTTCGGCGCCGGCGCCACCCTGGCCAGTGTGGTCTGGTTCACCGCGCTCGGCGTCGGCGCGCAGCGCCTCGCACCGCTGCTCGCCCGCGCCGTCGCCTGGCGGGTGCTGGACGCGGTCATCGCGGTCGTCATGGCCGGGCTCGCCGTGGCGCTCCTGCTGGGCTGACCGGTTCGTACCCGGCCGGCCTCGCCGTGGCATCTTCCGCACTGCTGCCCGGCTCCTGCGGCGAGCACCGACGACGCCACCGGACCAGGACCAACGACGATGCGAGTGTTTTCCACTACCACCGGCGGTGGAACTCGCCATGAGCGGGAATGATTGCCCGGTGCGGTTCCTTCACGGCGCGGCT
The DNA here is from genome assembly GCF_022230925.1 of Micromonospora alfalfae. Taxonomy (GTDB): domain Bacteria; phylum Actinomycetota; class Actinomycetes; order Mycobacteriales; family Micromonosporaceae; genus Micromonospora; species Micromonospora alfalfae. The sequence goes on from NZ_JAKKFH010000001.1 coordinate 352,417, forward strand.
CCCGCGCACGACCTGACCTATACCGACGTCTTCATGGCGCCGGCCCGCTCCGACCTTGGCTCCCGACTCGACGTCGACCTCTCCACCGGCGACGGCACCGGCACCACCATTCCGCTGGTGGTGTCGAACATGACAGCGGTCGCCGGACGGCGGATGGCGGAAACGGTCGCCCGCCGAGGTGCCATCACGGTGATTCCGCAGGACATTCCGATCGAGGTGGTGGCGAATGTCGTCGCCTGGGTCAAGCAGCGCCACCTGGTCTACGACACGCCCATCACGCTGGGCCCGACCGAGACCGTGGGCGATGCCATCCACCTGCTGCCCAAGCGCTCGCACGGTGCGGTGATAGTGGTCGACGACGCCGGCCGGCCGATGGGTGTGGTCACCGAGGCGGACACCACCGGCGTGGACCGCTTCGCGCAGTTGCGCCACGTGATGTCCACCGAGCTGCACACCGTCCCGGCGGACGCGGATCCTCGTACCGGTTTCGATCTGCTCTCGGCCGGCCGTCGCCGACTCGCCCCGGTGGTGGACGCCGAGGGTCGGCTGGTCGGGGTGCTGACCCGACAGGGCGCGTTGCGCGCCACCCTCTACACGCCGGCCGTGGACGACCGGGGTCGGCTTCGGATCGCGGCCGCCGTCGGGATCAACGGAGACGTGACCGGCAAGGCCTCGGCGCTGCTGGAGGCGGGGGTGGACACGTTGGTGGTGGACACCGCGCACGGCCACCAGGCACGGATGATCTCCGCACTTCAGGCGGTCCGGAAGCTGGACCCGGGGGTGCCGGTGGCGGCCGGCAACGTGGTCACCGCCGAGGGCGTACGCGACCTGGTGGAGGCGGGGGCGGACATCATCAAGGTCGGCGTCGGCCCGGGGGCGATGTGCACCACCCGGATGATGACCGGCGTGGGTCGACCGCAGTTCTCCGCGGTGCTCGACTGCGCGGCCGCCGCCCGCCAACTGGGCCGGCACGTGTGGGCCGACGGCGGGGTGCGACACCCCCGGGACGTGGCGCTCGCGCTCGCCGCCGGCGCGTCGAACGTGATGATCGGCTCCTGGTTCGCCGGCACCTACGAGTCCCCCGGTGACCTGTACACCGACGCGGACGGCCGGCGGTACAAGGAGAGCTTCGGAATGGCCTCGGCTCGGGCGGTCAGCGCCCGAACCGCCGACGACAGCCCGTACGACAGGGCCCGCAAGGCGGTGTTCGAGGAGGGCATCTCCTCGGCCCGGATGCACCTGGACCCGGCCCGCCCCGGTGTCGAGGACCTGATCGACGAGATCATCGCGGGGGTACGCAGCGCCTTCACCTACGCCGGCGCACGGGACCTGACCCAGTTCCACGAGCGGGCCATCGTCGGCGTGCAGAGCGCCGCCGGCTTCACCGAAGGAATGCCCCTCCCCACCAGCTGGTAACCCCCCACCCCCCACCCTTGTTGATCATGAAGTTATTGCCTCCCGCAGCGGCGTGTCGTGGCAATAACTTCATGATCAACCGGTGAGGAGGTGGGGTGGGGGTGGGGTTGGGGGGTTAGGGCGCCAGTCGGCGTAGGACTGTGCGGGCTGCGTCGCGAGGGTTGTCGCCCACCCGGTCGGGTAGTACGCCGGCCAGCCAGAGGGTGGCGAAACCGTGCGCGATCGACCAGGCCGCGAGCGCGTCCCGGCCGGGGTCGACGGGCGCACTGCCGGTGGGTAGCGCCGCCACCCCGGCGCGAAGTACGGCACCGGCCCGGCCCCGGGCGGCGATCAGCTCGGCGTCGTCGGCCCGATAGAACTCCGGCCGGAACATCACCTCGAAGTACGCGCGGCGCGTGACGGCGAAGTCGACGTAGGCGACGCCAGCCTCCAGCGGATCGCCATCCGCCGCGGTCAACGCCTGGGCCAGCAGATCGAAGCCCTGCGCGGCGAGCGCGGTGAGCAGGCCCGCCTTGTCGCCGAAATGGTGTGCGGGCGCGGCGTGCGAGACACCGGCCCGACGGGCCAGATCGCGCAGGCTCAACGCGGCGGGCCCCACCTCATCGATGGCCTCCAACGCTGCGGCGAGCAGGGCGCGGCGCAGGTCGCCGTGGTGGTAGGTGCGCGAGTCGGTCACCCCCCGATCCTAATCTTGCCATTGACAAGATGTCACTCCATCGTGCAATCTTGCCACTGACAAGTTCACCAGGAGGAGGATTCCGATGGCACCCCTGATCGCCCTGATCGCCGGCACCGCACTGGCCCGACTCGCCGGCCTGGCCGGCATCACCGCACTCGACGGCTGGATCGCCGCGCTGCGCGTCGGGCTGGCCGTGATGTTCGCGCTGACCGCCGTCGCGCACTTCGCAGGACGGCGCCGCGCCGGATTGATCGCGATGGTCCCGCCCCGACTGCCCCGGCCGGATCTGCTGGTCACCGTCACCGGCGTGCTGGAGCTGATCGGCGCGGTCGGCCTGCTGCTCCCGGCGACCGCCAGGGTGGCGGCGGCCGGACTCGGCCTGCTCATGCTCGCCATGTTTCCGGCCAACGTCTCGGCCGCCCGTCGGCAGCTGACCCTCGCCGGCCGACCGGTCACCCCGCTCGGGCAGCGCACCGCAATGCAGGTCGTGTTCGTGGCCGCCGCCACGGCAATTTCGTTTGGTGCCTGACTATCAGGGGGCTAATCTACTTTTCGTGGAACTCGTGACCCTCCAGGACGTGCCGCTCGGCCGACTGTTGGTGGTGGCCGGGCACCTGGTCGGGCAGCGGTGGAACCGCTACCTCGCCGAGGAGCACGGCCTCACCCAGGCCGGCATGATCACCCTGATGACGCTCGCCCGGCACGGCGAGCTACCCCACCGGAAGGTCGCCGAGAAGGGGTTCGTCCGCCCGGCGACCCTGACCGGCATCGTCGACACGCTCGAGCGCGACGGTCTGGTCGAGCGGCAGCGCGACGACAGCGACCGACGCAGCATCCGACTCGCCATCACACCCGCCGGGCGGGAACGGGTGGCCGCGCTCGGCGCGCTCATGCACTCCGGACGGCCCCTCACCTCGGTCGACGCAGACCCGGCGAAGGCCCAGGTGATCCGGGAGTTCCTGCTTGAGGTCATCGGCAGCGGAGACGACCCGCGGATGACCGGACGCCCTACCGAAACGAAGGACCCGGCGTGCTGATCCGACTCCTGCGCGGCCAACTGCGCACCTATCAGAGACCGTTGCTGGCGGTCGTGCTGCTCCAGTTCGTGGGCACCATGGCCTCGCTCTACCTGCCCAGCCTCAACGCGGACATCATCGACCAGGGTGTGGCCCGCGGCGACACCGACTACATCGTGCGTACCGGCGGTTGGATGCTGCTGGTCAGCCTGATCCAGATCGTCTGCTCGATCGCCGCCGTCTACCTGGGCGCCCGGGTCGCGATGGGCTTCGGTCGCGACGTACGCGCCGAACTGTTCGGGCACGTCAACCGCTTCTCCGCCCGCGAGGTGGCCCGGTTCGGGGCACCGTCGCTGATCACCCGCAACACCAACGACGTGCAGCAGGTGCAGATGCTCGTGCTGATGAGCTGCACGATGCTCGTCGCCGCACCGATCATGAGCGTCGGCGGCGTGTTCATGGCGTTGCGTGAGGACGTCGGGCTCTCCTGGCTGATGCTGGTCAGCGTGCCGGTGCTGGCCATCGCCCTCGGCGCGATCATCCGTCGGATGGTGCCGGGCTTCCGGCTGATGCAGACCCGCATCGACACCGTCAACCGGGTGCTACGGGAGCAGATCACCGGCATCCGGGTGGTCCGCGCGTTCGTCCGGGAGCCGTACGAGACGGACCGCTTCGCCGTCGCCAACGCCGACCTGACAGCGACCGCGCTGCGTACCGGTCGATTGCTGGCGTTGATCTTCCCGGTGGTCATGCTGGTGCTGAACGTCTCCAGCGTGGCGGTGCTCTGGTTCGGCGCGCAGCGGGTGGACGCCGGCGCGATCCAGGTCGGCGCGCTCACCGCGTTCCTGCAGTACCTGATGCAGATCCTGATGGCGGTCATGATGGCCACCTTCATGCTGATGATGGTGCCGAGGGCGGCGGTCTGCGCCGAGCGGATCGTCGAGGTGCTGGACACCGACTCGTCGGTGGTCCCGGCCGCCGCGCCGGTCACCGAGCTGCCCACCCGAGCCGAGCTGGAGCTGCGCGGGGTGCGCTTCCAGTACCCGGGCGCTGTGGAGCCGGTGCTGCGCGACATCTCCTTCCGGGCGACACCGGGCACCACCACGGCGATCATCGGCAGCACCGGCGCGGGCAAGACGACGCTGCTGTCGCTGATCCCCCGCCTGGTCGACGTCAGCGACGGCGCGGTGCTGGTCGACGGGGTGGACGTGCGGGAGTTGGCGCCGGACGAGCTGTGGCGACGCATCGGCCTGGTGCCGCAGCGGCCGTATCTGTTCACCGGAACGGTCGCCAGCAACCTGCGCTACGGCAACCCGGACGCCACCGACGAGGAGCTGTGGACGGCGCTGGAGATCGCCCAGGCCCGGGACTTCGTGGCCCAGATGCCCGGCGGGCTGGACGCCCCGATCGCGCAGGGCGGCACCACGGTCTCCGGTGGGCAGCGGCAGCGCCTGGCCATCGCCCGGGCCCTGGTCCGGCAACCGGAGATCTACCTCTTCGACGACTCGTTCTCCGCGCTCGACCTGGGCACCGACGCGCGGCTGCGAGCGGCCCTGCGGCCGGTCACCGCACAGGCGGCTGTGGTCATCGTGGCCCAGCGGGTCTCCACGATCATCGACGCCGATCAGATCATCGTCCTGGAAAACGGAGGGGTCGTCGGAGTGGGACGACATGCGGAGT
>NZ_JAKKFH010000010.1 GCF_022230925.1 Micromonospora alfalfae
AAGACGAGCGCAGCACGGACAGAGAGACCCGGCGACAACGCGAGGGCCGTCGTCGCCAACATACGCCGGCACCAGCACCGACACCAACGGCGTGAGCCACTCCTACGAGGGCGGGCACTACATCAGCGTCGTCGGCTACCACGACAACGGCACCACCGTCACCATCGCCGACTCCGCCGACCCCAACCAAGCCGCCTACCAGATCAGCGTCGAACACCTCGCCGACTGGATCGCCACCCGCGGCTACGCCACCAGCTGACACCCACACACACACACGCACACACCGAAGGGCCGGACCCCCACAGGGTCCGGCCCTTCGGCATGACCTCAGTCGGTGGCGAGGACGGCCAGGATGTGCTCGCCGTACTTGGCGAGTTTGTTCTCGCCGACCCCGCTGACCCGGGCCAGGTCAGCCAGCGTGCTGGGCGCGTCGCTGGCGATCTGTCGCAGCGTGGCGTCGTGAAAGATGACGTACGCCGGGACGCCCTGCTCCTTGGCGGTGGTCGCGCGCCAGGCCCGCAAGCGCTCGAACAGCGACGCGGCGGCCGGGGTCAGCTCGGCCACGACTGTGGACGCGCCGCGCGGCTTCGATGAGCGGCTCGATGCCGGCTTCTCCGGCTCACGGCGCATGGTGACCGTACGGCGGCGAGCGAGGACGTCGGCGCTCGCCTCGGTCAGCGCCAGCGTGCCGTAGTCGCCCTCCACGGCGAGGAGCCCTTCGGCGAGCAGTTGCCGGACGACGCCCCGCCACTCGGCCTCGCTGTGCTCGGAGCCGATGCCGAAGACGGTCAGCGAGTCGTGACCGTACTGGCTGATCTTGTCGGTCTGCTTGCCGAGCAGGATGTCGATGCAGTGCCCGGCGCCGAAGCGCTGGTTGCGTTCGCGGTCGAGGCGGAAGACGGCGGAGAGCAACTTCTGGGCGGCGACGGTGCCGTCCCAGGACTCCGGTGGGGTGAGGCAGGTGTCGCAGTTGCCGCAGGCGGCCGTCGTCGTTTCGCCGAAGTATTCGAGCAGTTGGACCCGCCGGCAGCGCACCGTCTCGCAGAGGGCGAGCATCGCGTCCAGGTGCGCGGCCAGGTTGCGGCGGTGGGCGAGGTCCCCGTCGGATGTTTCGATCATCTTGCGTTGCTGGACCACGTCCTGAAGGCCGTATGCCAGCCAGGCGGTGGACGGCAGGCCGTCCCGGCCGGCTCGGCCGGTCTCCTGGTAGTAGCCCTCGACGGACTTGGGCAGGTCGAGGTGGGCGACGAACCGCACGTCGGGCTTGTCGATGCCCATGCCGAAGGCGATGGTGGCCACCATGACCAGGCCGTCTTCCCGCAGGAAGCGCTGCTGGTTGCGAGCGCGGGTGCCGGCGTCCAGCCCCGCGTGGTACGGCAGCGCGGCGACCCCGTTGGCGGTGAGGAACTCCGCCGTCTTGTCGACGGAGGCACGGGACAGGCAGTAGACGATGCCGGCGTCGCCGGGGTGCTCGTCGCGCAGCAGGGTCAGCAACTGTTTGCGGGGTTCGCGCTTGGGCACGATCCGGTACTGGATGTTGGGCCTGTCGAAACTGGCAACGAAGTGCCGGGCGTCGTCGAGTTTGAGCCGGGTCGCGATCTCGGTGCGGGTGGCGCTGGTCGCGGTGGCGGTCAGGGCGATGCGGGGTACCTGCGGCCAGCGTTCGTGCAGCATCGACAGCGCGAGGTAGTCGGGGCGGAAGTCGTGCCCCCACTGGGACACGCAGTGCGCCTCGTCGATCGCGAACAGGGAGATGCGGCCCCGGTCGAGCAGGGCGAGGGTGGATCGGACGCCGAGCGCCTCCGGGGCCAGGTAGAGCAGGTCCAGTTCGCCGGCGACGAAGGCGGCCTCGACCCGTCGCCGGGCGTCGAGGGTCTGGGTGGAGTTGAGGAACCCGGCGCGTACGCCGACCGCGGTGAGGGCGTCCACCTGGTCCTGCATGAGCGCGATCAGTGGGGACACGACGACGGCGACCCCGTCGCGGACCAGGGCCGGGATCTGGTAGCACAGGGACTTGCCGCCACCGGTGGGCATCAACACCAGCGCGTCGCCGCCGGCGACCACATGGTCGATCACGTCCTGCTGGAAGCCACGGAACGCGTCGTAGCCGAAGACCCGGCCCAGCACGTCCAGGGCGTCGGAGGCGGTACGCAGGTCGGTGGGAGAAGCCATCCGGGGAGTCTACGAGCCGACGCCGACAGCGCCCGTCCGGCGCACCCGGGTCGGGTGGGCCGGAAGGGCGAGCGGTCAGCCGGGCTGGCTGGGTCTCTGGGCCAGGCCGCGCGGCGGGGCCTTCATCCCGACCACGATGTCGACGATCTCGATGTAGCGGGCCTTGTTGCCCATGCGGAAGGCGGTGGCCGCCGCGTCGGGAGGGCGACAGTCGAAATGGTCAGCGGCCGCCGTCCGGCCACGGGTGCCGGGCCGCGACCGGGTGGCGGGATAGAGTCGCTGATTGACCAATCGCGGCCGAGGGCGGCCGCGGCGCCACGGCTTGGGGGTACGGGTGAGCGAGGCGCGCGCAGCCGGTGACCGGATCGACGGCCCGGATGCTGATGACGAGCAGATGGCGGCTGAGTCGGAGACCACCCTGGTGGTGGTCACCGGCCTTTCCGGGGGTGGCCGCAGCACTGTGGCCCGGGCGTTGGAGAACGTCGGCTACTACGTCGTGGACAACCTGCCGCAGGCCCTGATGTTGGACATGGCCGAGTTGGCGTTCAAGGCGGGCGGCGCCGCCCGTCGTACCGCCATGGTGCTGGACGTGCGGTCACGGGCCTTCTCCACGGACCTGGCCGGGGCGATCCGGGAGCTCAAGGAGCGCGGATTCTCGCCCCGGGTGGTCTTCGTCGACGCCGACGACGAGGTGCTGATCAGGCGGTTCGAGAGCGTTCGGCGTTCGCATCCGTTGCAGGGTGACGGGCGGCTGGCCGACGGCATCGCCGTGGAGCGCGGCCTGCTGGAGGAGGCCCGTGACCAGGCCGACGTGATCATCGACACCAGCCACCTGAACGTCAACCAGCTCCGGCGCCGCATCGAGGAGCTGTTCGGCGGCGAGGACGCCCGCCGGCTGCGGGTGACTGTGTTGTCGTTCGGCTTCAAGTACGGCCTGCCACCGGACGCTGATTTCGTGTTGGACGCCCGCTTCCTGCCCAATCCGTACTGGGTGCCGGAGCTGCGTGAGCACACCGGGCGGGAGGAGGCGGTCAGCGCGTACGTGCTGGGCCAGGAGGGCGCGGACGCCTTCGTCGCCTCGTACGCCGACCTGGTCAACGCCACCACGACCGGCTTCGAGCGGGAGGGCAAGCGGTACCTCACGGTCGCCGTGGGCTGCACCGGCGGCAAGCACCGCAGCGTCGCCATCGCCGAGGAGTTGGCCAGCCGACTGCGTCACTCCGGGTTGGCGGCGAACGCCCAGCACCGCGACCTGGGGCGGGAATGACGGCCCGGCGGGTGGTGGCGTTCGGCGGCGGGCACGGCCTGTCCGCCTCGTTGCGTGCGCTGCGCCACTGCGCTCCCGAACTCGACCTCGACATCACAGCGGTGGTCACGGTGGGTGACGACGGTGGCTCCAGTGGTCGGCTGCGGGCCGAGCGGGGTGGCCTACCGCCGGGAGACCTGCGTCAGGCGCTGGTGGCGTTGGCCGGGGACCACCCGGCGACCCGGCGCAGCGCCGGGCTGTTCCAGCACCGCTTCGCCGCCGTACCGGTGGGCGTACCCGGAACTGGCGGGACCGGCCCGGGGCCGGCGGCGAGCGGCCCGGACCGGGACGGCACAGCCCCGCGTGGCACCGACGGTGCGTCGGCCGGCACCGACGGTCTGACCGGGCACGCGGTGGGCAATTTGATGCTCTGCGGCCTCATGGAGCTGCTCGGCGACCCGGTGGCCGCGCTGGAGCACGCCGGGGCGATGCTCGGCGCGGTGGGCCGGGTGTTGCCGATGTCCCGCCAACCGGTCGGCATCGAGGCGCGGGTACGCGGTGCCGACCCGGCCGACCCGGACGAAGTGCGCACTGTCAGTGGCCAGCACCAGGTGGCCGTAACCACCGGGCGGGTCGAGTCGTTGCGTCTCACGCCGAGCGCCCCACCGGCGTGCGCCGAGGCCATCGAGGCGATCCGCGCCGCCGATTGGTTGATCTTCGGACCGGGCAGTTGGTACACGAGTGTGCTTCCGCACCTGCTGGTGCCGCAGTTGGCCGACGCTATCGTGTCCACCTCGGCCCGGCGGCTGGTGACGCTGAACCTCGCCGCGGAGAAGGAGACCCTCGGGCTCTCCGTCGCCGATCATCTCGCGGCGCTGCACTGGTACCTGCCCGAACTCAAGGTGGATCTTGTGCTCGCCGATGCCAAGGCGGTGGGTGACCCCGAACCGGTCGAACGTGCGGCAGAATCGCTGGGTGCCCGCCTGGTCCTCGCCCCCGTCGCCGTTGTCGACGGGACTCCCCGCCATGATCCGGCTGCCCTGGGCGCCGCGCTGGTGCCTGTCCTGGGTGCCGATCGTTAGACACGTACGTAATCTCCGGCGACACGCCGGAACAGGTCCGTGAGGGGACGCACAATGGCGATGACGGCCGCGGTCAAGGACGAGCTGAGTCGGGTCGACGTGCCCAAACCCTGCTGTCGGCGGGCGGAGATGGCCGCGCTGCTGCGCTTCGCTGGCGGGCTGCACATCGTCTCCGGCCGCGTTGTGGTGGAGGCTGAACTGGACACCGGGGCGGTGGCCCGGCGGCTGCGGCGGGAGATCGCCGAGGTCTACGGCTACCCCAGCGAGATCCACGTGCTGGCCTCCGGTGGGCTGCGCAAGGGCAGCCACTTCATCGTGCGGGTGGTCAAGGACGGCGAGGCCCTGGCGCGGCAGACCGGCCTGCTCGACGTGCGGGGTCGCCCGGTGCGTGGGCTGCCCCCGCACGTGGTGGCGGCCAACGTCTGCTGCGCGGTCTCCGCGTGGCGGGGCGCGTTCATGGCGCACGGCTCGCTCACCGAGCCGGGCCGCTCCAGCGCGTTGGAGATCACCTGCCCGGGGCCGGAGTCGGCGTTGGCGCTGGTCGGCGCAGCCCGCCGCATCGGCATCACCGCGAAGAACCGCGAGGTACGCGGGGTGGACCGGGTGGTCGTCAAGGACGGTGACGCGATCGCCGCGCTGCTCACCCGGATCGGCGCGCACTCCAGCGTGCTGGCCTGGGAGGAGCGCCGGGTACGCCGCGAGGTGCGGGCCACCGCCAACCGGCTCGCCAACTTCGACGACGCCAACCTGCGCCGCTCGGCGCGGGCCGCGGTCGCCGCCGCCGCCCGGGTCACCCGTGCGCTGGAGATCCTCGCCGAAGAGGCGCCCAACCACCTGACCGACGCCGGTCGGCTGCGTCTGGAGCACCGGCAGGCGTCGCTGGAGGAGTTGGGGGCCCTTGCCGACCCCCCGCTGACCAAGGACGCCATCGCGGGGCGGATCCGCCGGCTCCTGGCGCTGGCCGACAAGCGAGCCCGCGACCTTGGCATCCCGGATACCGAAGCGGCAGTCACGCCCGACATGCTCGTGGTCTGATAGGACGGTGGGGCCGCACGGTGCGCCCGGGAGCACGACCCGGCGCAGCGTGGTCTCGCACGCTCGGATAAGGTCGCTGAGTACGGCAAGGGGGCCGACACCCGGCACTTCTCGTCGTGCCCACCGCCTCGGGCGGTCAGGTCCTCAGACCGCGCGGCGGGGTGGCCGAGATGAACCGTCGACGGCCGGCTCCAACGGTCGGCGCACACCATTCCCGCCGGCCCGTTGTCTGAAGCCGGCGGACCAGAACGCGAGGAGATGGGACCTGTGACCATCCGGGTTGGCATCAACGGCTTTGGCCGAATCGGCCGTAACTTCTTCCGGGCAGTGCTGGCGTCCGACGCCGACATCGAGGTCGTGGCGGTGAACGACCTGACCGACAACGGCACGCTCGCCCACCTGCTCAAGTACGACAGCATCCTCGGTCGCCTGCCGTACGAGGTCAAGGCCACCGCCGACGAGATCACCGTCGGTGGCAAGACCATCAAGGCGTACGCCGAGAAGGACCCGTCGAAGCTGCCGTGGGGCGAGGTCGGCGCCGACGTCGTCATCGAGTCGACCGGCTTCTTCACCGACGCCACCAAGGCCAAGGCGCACGTCGACGGCGGGGCCAAGAAGGTCATCATCTCCGCCCCGGCGAAGAACGAGGACGTCACCGTCGTCATGGGTGTCAACCACGACACCTACGACCCGGCGAAGCACACCATCATCTCCAACGCCTCGTGCACCACCAACTGCCTCGCCCCGATGGCGAAGGTCCTGCACGACACGTTCGGCATCCAGCACGGTCTGATGACGACGATCCACGCGTACACCCAGGACCAGAACCTCCAGGACGCGCCGCACTCGGACCTGCGTCGTGCCCGGGCCGCCGCGCTGAACATCGTGCCGACCTCGACCGGTGCCGCCAAGGCGATCGGCCTGGTCCTGCCGGACCTCAAGGGCAAGCTCGACGGGTACGCCCTGCGGGTGCCGATCCCGACCGGCTCGGTCACCGACCTCACCGTCAACGTGGGTCGCGAGACCACCGTGGACGAGGTCAACGCCGCGCTGAAGGCCGCCGCGGACGGCCCGCTCAAGGGCATCCTGGTCTACAACGAGGACCCGATCGTCTCCACCGACATCGTGACCGACCCGGCGTCGTGCATCTTCGACGCGCCGCTGACCAAGGTCGTCGGCAACCAGGTCAAGGTCGTCGGCTGGTACGACAACGAGTGGGGCTACTCCAACCGGCTGGTCGACCTCGTCAAGCTGGTCGGTTCGTCGCTGTGAGCATCCGGACCCTCGACGACCTGCTCGCCGAGGGGGTGTCGGGTCGGCGCGTGCTGGTGCGCGCCGACCTGAACGTCCCGCTCGACAAGCAGACCGGTGCCATCACTGATGACGGCCGGATCCGCGCGGTGCTGCCGACTCTCGGCGCGCTGGTCGAGGCCGGCGCGAAGGTGGTCGTCTGTTCGCACCTGGGCCGCCCGAAGGGCGCTCCGGACCCGCAGTTCAGCCTGGGCCCGGTCGCCGGGCGGCTCGGTGAGCTGCTCGGCGCGCCGGTGCACTTCGCCACCGACACCGTGGGTGAGTCGGCCCGCTCCACCGTCGCGGACCTGGCCGACGGCCAGGTCGCCCTTCTGGAGAACCTGCGTTTCAACGCCGGTGAGACCAGCAAGGACGAGGCGGAGCGGGGCGCCTTCGCCGATCAGCTCGCCGCGTTCGGCGATGCGTACGTGGACGACGCGTTCGGCGCCGTGCACCGCAAGCACGCCAGCGTCTTCGACGTGCCGGCCCGGTTGCCGCACGTCGCGGGTCGGCTGGTGCTGCGTGAGGTCGAGGTGCTCTCCAAGCTCACCGCTGACCCTGAGCGCCCGTACGTGGTGGTGCTCGGTGGGTCGAAGGTGTCCGACAAGCTCGCCGTGATCGAGGCTCTGCTGCCCACTGTCGACCGGCTGCTCATCGGTGGCGGGATGTGCTTCACCTTCCTCAAGGCCCAGGGCCTGGAGGTGGGCACCTCGCTGCTGGAGAAGGACATGGTCGACACCTGCCGCAACCTGCTGGAGCGGTCCGGCGGCAAGATCATGCTGCCGGTCGACGTGGTGGTCGCGGACGCGTTCGCTCCGGACGCGGCGCACGACACGGTGCGGGTCGACGGCATCCCGAGCCACCGGCTCGGCCTGGACGTCGGCCCGGAGACGGTGGCGGGCTTCAGCGCCGCGCTGTCCCAGGCGAAGACGATCTTCTGGAACGGCCCGATGGGCGTGTTCGAGATGCCGGCCTTCGCGGCGGGCACCCGGGGGATCGCCGAGGCGATCACCAAGGCCGACGCGTTCAGCGTCGTCGGCGGCGGCGACTCCGCTGCGGCCGTCCGTGCCCTGGGGCTGGACGAGTCGTCCTTCGGGCACATCTCCACCGGTGGTGGCGCCTCCCTGGAATACCTCGAGGGCAAGACCCTCCCCGGCATCGCGGCCCTGGAGAACTGAATGTCGAGCACCACCCGCCGGCCGCTGATGGCCGGCAACTGGAAGATGAACCTCAACCACCTCGAGGCCAACCTGCTGGTGCAGAAGCTGGCGGCGAGCCTCACCGAAAAGCAGCTCACCGCCGTCGAGACGGTCGTGCTGCCACCCTTCACCGACCTGCGCACCGTGCAGACCGCGGTGGACGGGGACAAGCTGCTGATCGGCTACGGCGGGCAGGACCTCTCCCCGCACGCGTCCGGTGCGTACACCGGGGACATCTCCGGGCCGATGCTGGCCAAGCTCGGCTGCACCTACGTGGTGGTCGGGCACTCCGAGCGGCGGGCCTACCACAACGAGGACGACGCGCTGGTCAACGCCAAGGTCAAGGCGGCGTTGACGCACGGCCTGACGCCGATCCTCTGCGTGGGGGAGGGGCTGGACATTCGCGAGCAGGGCACCCACGTTGCGCACTGCTCCGACCAGCTCGACGGGGGCCTCGCCGGGCTCACCCCCGAGCAGGTGCGGCAGGTCGTGATCGCGTACGAGCCGGTCTGGGCGATCGGCACGGGCAAGACCGCGACCCCGGACGACGCCCAGGAGGTCTGCGGGGCGGTCCGTCAGCGGCTGGCGGAACGCTTCGACCAGGAGACCGCCGACCAGGTTCGGGTCCTCTACGGCGGCTCGGTCAAGGCGTCCAACGTCGCCTCGATCATGGCCCAAACGGACGTGGACGGGGGCCTGGTGGGGGGCGCCAGCCTGGACGCCGAGGAATTCGCTCAGATCTGCCGGTTCCCGGAGCACCTCGCCCGCTGATCGCTCGGTATCCTTGACACCGCCCGTCCGCCGGTCGGTGCCGCCGTGCCCGATCAGACCGGGCGAGGATCGCTACGAGAGGAACTGACCCCAGCCATGCCGATCTGGTTCGCATACACGTTGATCGTGTTGCTGGTCATCACGAGCATTCTGCTCACCCTGCTGATCCTGCTGCACCGTGGCAAGGGTGGCGGTCTGTCGAGCATGTTCGGCGGTGGCGTCAGCTCCAGCCTCGCCGGCTCTTCGGTCGCGGAGAAAAACCTGGACCGCTACACCGTTCTGGTGAGCGTCGTCTGGTTCGCCGCCATCGTCGGCCTCGGGCTCTGGCTGCGCCTCCAAATGAACAGCGGCACCTGAGCAGGCTCAGCAAGTCGTACAATCTGCGCGCGGTTCGTCACTCGACGGGCCGCGCGCAGGCTTTTCTCCGCTGCACCGCGTCGCCCGCCGCTCCACCCCCGAAGACGGCGGGTCCCCTCCGACGACAGGAGCGAGCAGCCGTGCCGAATGGCAACGTTATCCGGGGAGCCCGGGTCGGGTCCGCACCGATGCGCCCGGACGAGCGGCACCAACCCGCCCCCCGACAGGACGTCACCTACTGGTGCCGTAACGACCACCGGGTCGACATCAGGATCGCCGCGGACGTCGAACCGCCACCCCTGTGGGACTGCCCCCGCTGTGGCCTACCCGCCGGCCGAGACGCCCAGAACCCCCCGGGTCGGGTCCGCGCCGAACCGTACAAAAGCCACCTGGCGTACGTGAAGGAGCGGCGCACCGCCGAGGAGGGGGAGGCCCTGCTCGCCGAGGCGCTCGCCGCACTACGCCGTCGACGCGGCGAGTAGCGGGCTCCTCGCCGCGCTCAGCGCAGACTGCGCAGGCGGACGGGCACGTCGGCTGCGGCAGCCCGGTCCAGCAGCCAGCGGGTGCGGTTCACGCCGCGCACGCCGGCCGCCGGCAACTGCACCGGCCCGGCGCCGGCCAACGCCATACCCACAGCGCGAGCCTTGTCGGCGCCGGCGGCCACCAGCCAGACCTCCTCGGCGGTGTTGATCGCCGACAGGGTGAGGGTGGTCCGCGTCGGCGGCGGCTTGGGGCTGCCCCGCACCGCGCTGACCGGCCGGGTCTCGTAGCCCACCGGGTGCTCGGGGAAGACCGAGGCCACGTGGCCGTCCTCGCCGACGCCCAGCATCAGCACGTCGAAGTGCGGCACTGTGGCGTGCCCGGGCCGGGCGGCGCGGGCCAGTTCCTCCGCGTACGCCGCAGCGGCCGCCTCGGGGTCGTTGCCGGCCGGGCCGTCCGAGGCCGGCATCGCGTGCACCCGGGCCGGATCCAGCGGCACCACGTCCAGCAGGGCGGCGCGGGCCTGCGTCTCGTTGCGGTCCGGATCACCGGCGGGCAGGAACCGTTCGTCACCCCACCACACGTCGACCCGGGACCAGTCAACAGCGTCGCGGGCCGGCAGCGTCGCCACCGCCCGGTACACGGCCGCGGCGACCCGACCTCCGGTGAGCACCACCGAGGCTTCGCCCCGGTCGGCCTGGGCGTCGAGCAGCTTCACCAGCAACCGGGCCGCCACTGCCTGCGCCAGCAGGTCGGCGTCGGCGTGCACGGCGACACTCGCCTCACTCATGGTTGCGCCTTCGTTTCCCGACCGCGAGGCGGTCGCTGTCGTCCCCGGGCCGGTGTGCCCGAGGTGGTAGGGGCAGGAACCCCTGACATTGCGGGGCAGGGCCGGTGCGTACCGGCCCTGCCCGACGTTGTGCCCCCGCTGGGCTCAGCCCTCGCCGCTCGTGCCGGCGTGCGCGGTGACCCCGGCCTCGGCGCGCTGCGCGGTGGCCGGATCCTTCCAGACGTGGACCCGCTGCGGGGGGCGCTGCTCCAGCCCTCGCAGCCCGACCGTCGCGCCCAGCGCCTCCGCGTACACCTGGTCGGCGTCCAGCCGGCGCAGCTCCTCGGCCAGCTCGTCGCCGAGCGGGCGGCGCACCAGCGGCAGGGCCCTGTCGTCCTGGCCCGTCCGCCGGAACACGGCCATGCTGTCCTCGCGGGTCAACGTCAGCTGGTCGCCGTTGGCGCAGCTGAGCTGCACCTCCCGCATCCGAGGGAACTCGTTGCTGTCCACCCGGCGTGGGGTGATGCCGAGCCGGCTGGACAGCCAACCGGCCATCAGCGCCGCCGTCGGGTCGGTGGGAGGCGCGACGATGGTCGCCTCGGTGACCTGGGCGTTGGTGGTGTCGAACGCCCCGGCGACCAGGGTGCGCCACGGGGTGATCCGGGTCCACGCCAGGTCGGTGTCGCCCGGGGCGTAGTCCCGGGCACGCTGCCGCAGCGCCTCCACCGGGTCGGCGGCCTGCGCGGAGTCGGTGATCCTCCGGTCGGCCACCACCCCGAGGAAGTCGGTGGCGATCTCCGCCGGTGGCTCGCCGTGCCACCAGGTCACCACCGGCACGTCGGGAACGAGCAGCGGCATCACCACCGACTCGGCGTGCAGGGACAACCGGCCGTACATCCGGGTGACCACGGCCTCGCAGGGGCCGAGCCGGCCACCGACCACGATCTCCGCGTCCAGTCGGTTGCGGTCCCGCTCGATCTCCGAGCGGACCACCACCACGAGGCGACACGGGTGCGCGGCGGCCGCGATCGTCGCCGCAGCCTCCGCCTCCCGGACCCGCTTCTCGTCCACGACCACGATGAGGGTGAGCGCCATGCCGCTGGCCACCCCGCCGGCGCTTCGCCGCTCGGCGGCGAGCGCCTTGACCACCTCGTTGCCGGTGGTGTCCCACAACCCGATCATGCTCTCCTCCAGGCGCGGCCCTCGCGGGCCAGCATCTCGTCGGAGGCCCTGGGGCCCCACTCGCCGGCCCGGTACGGCTCCGGTGTGGTGCCCTCCCAGGCGTGCTCCAGGGGGTCGATCACCTGCCAGCTCTGCTCGACCTCGGCCGCGTCCGGGAACAGGGTGCGGTCGCCGATCAGCACGTCCAGCACCAGACGCTCGTACGCCTCGGGGCTGGACTCGGTGAACGCCTCGCCGTACTGGAAGTCCATCGCGATGTCGCGGACCTCCATCGTCGTGCCCGGCACCTTCGAGCCGAACTTGAGCACCACGCCCTCGTCCGGCTGCACCCGGATGACCAACTGGTTGTTGCCCAGCGACTCCATGTCGGCGTCGTTGAACGGCAGGTGCGGCGCCTTCTTGAACATGATGGCGACTTCGGTGACCCGTCGGGGCAGCCGCTTGCCGGCCCGAATGTAGAACGGCACCTCCGCCCAGCGGCGGTTCTGGATGCCCAACCGCACCGCCACGTACGTCTCAGTGGTGGAGTCGGCGGGGACGTCCCGCTCGTCCAGGTAACCGACAGCGCGCTCGCCGCCGACCCAGCCCGGCAGGTACTGACCGCGCACGGTGTCCCGTGCGACGTCCTTGGGCAGGGTGATGGCCTTGAGCACCTTCAGCTTCTCGGCCCGGATCTCGTCGGCGTCGAAGCTAGTCGGCTCCTCCATCGCCACCAGGGCGAGGAGTTGGAGAAGGTGGTTCTGGAGCACGTCGCGGGCGGTGCCGACGGTGTCGTAGAAGCCGGCGCGGGTGCCGATGCCGACGTCCTCCGCCATGGTGATCTGCACCGAGTCGACGTACTTGGAGTTCCACAGCGGCTCGAACAGGTTGTTGGCGAACCGCAGGGCGAGGATGTTCTGAACGGTCTCCTTGCCCAGGTAGTGGTCGATCCGGAAGACGTCCTGCCTGGTGAACACGTCGTCGACGAGGTCGTTGAGCGCCTTCGCCGAGGGCAGGTCGTTGCCGAACGGCTTCTCCACCACGACCCGGCGCCAACCGCCGGACTTGTCGTTGTCGGCCATTCCGGTTCGAGCCAGCTGCTTGAGCACGACGGGGAACGCCGCCGGCGGGATGGAGAAGTAGAACGCCGCGTTGCCGGTGATGCCGTGGGTCTGACGCAGATCGTCAAGCGTCGAGGCGAGGGTGTCGAAGGCGTCGTCGTCGTCGAACGACCCGCCGACGAACTTGATGTTGCCGGCCAGCCGCGCCCACACCTCGTCCCGCCACGGGGTACGGGCGTGCTTGCGGGCAGCCTCGCAGGCCAACGTCTCGAAGTCGCCGTCACCCCAGTCGCGGCGCGCGAAACCGAGCACCACGAAGCCCGGCGGCAACAGCCCCCGGTTGGCCAGGTCGTAGACCGCGGGGAGCAGCTTCTTGCGGGCCAGGTCGCCGGTCACCCCGAAGATCACCAGAGCGCAGGGCTCCGGGATCCGGGGCAACCGGCGGTCCTGCGGGTCGCGCAGCGGGTTCACCGAACCGCCTCCTCGCTCCGCTTCAGTCACGTCGTCCATCCTCACGCCCGCAGATCACCGGCCGCGTCCAGTAGTTGGGCGACACCGGTGGCACGGTCGGTCAGGTGCAGTCGCAGCACCGGCCGCTCCCGACCAGCGAGAGCCTGCCGGTCACCGGCGGCCTGCGCCGCCTGCAACTCACCGAAGGTGTACGGCTTGCCCGGCACCGCCAGGTCCTCGGCGACCCCGCCGGTCACCTGGAGGTAGCTGCCCACCTGCGGGCCGCCCTTGTGGTACTGGCCCGTCGAGTGCAGGAATCGCGGACCCCAGCCGAAGGTCACCGGCCGGCCGCCCGCCTGCGCCAGCAGCGACCGCAGCCGGGCCGCGTCGGCGTCGGCGAACCGGTCCAGGTACGCCATCACCGCGAGGTAACCGTCGTCGCCCAGCCCGTCGAGCAGCCAGCGCAGCACACCCGCCAGGTCTCCGGGGGCGCCCTGCGGGGCGTACACCTCGATCGCGCCCTCGGTGAACGACGGCGTCTCCGCCGGCAGGCCCGAGGCCAGGATCTTGTTGGTGTTCTCCTTGGACTCGGTGACGTTCGGCTGGTTGAACGGGTCGATGCCGAGCACGACACCGGCAACCGCTGTGGCGTACTCCCAGGCCAGGAACTGCGCGCCCAGCGGGCCGTTGACGGCCACGTCCGGGTTCGCCCCGCCGCCCGGCATGTCACCGGGGGCCAGCGCGCCGCCGTAGCTGACGGTCAGCACGTCCGCACCGGTGGCGCCGGGGCTCTGCGGAGACTCGACGACCACCGGGAGGATGCCCACCCCGGCCTTGCCTGTCGACTCGGCGATCAGCTGCTCGGCCCAGTCGCCGAGCCCGTCGATGCCGGTGCCGTCGGAGACCAGGGCGACCTTGTCCCGGGCGAGGGTGGCCGCGGCGCCCAGGGCGGCGCCCAGCGCCAGCGCCGGGTTGTTCTGGTCCGCGCCGAGCGACGTGGCCAGCGCGTCGGCCTGGTCGAGCAGTTCAGCGACCTCGACCCCGGCCAACGCCGATGGCACCAGACCGAACGCGGTGAGCGCCGAGTACCGGCCGCCGACGTTCGGGTCGGCGAGCACCGTGAACGCACCCATCTCGGCCGCGGTGGCCTCCAGCGGCGAACCCGGGTCGGTGACGATGACGAAGTGCCGGCCGGCCTCCGCCTCGGTCATCCCGGCGTCCAGGAACGCCTGCCAGTACGCGCGCCGGTGGCTGTCGGTCTCCACAGTCGACCCGGACTTGCTGGCCACCACCACGACCGTGCGCTCCAGCCGGTCACCGAGCGCCGCCCGGACCTGGCCCGGGTCGGTGGTGTCCAGCACTGTCAACGGGCGGCCCAGCGTCCGGGTGATCACCTCGGGCGCGAGCGACGAGCCGCCCATGCCGGCGAGCACCACGTGATCCAGGTCGGCCAGTTCCGCGGTCAGCTCGGCCAACTGGACGAGCAGCTCGCGGCTGCGCCGGTGGGTGTCCACCCAGCCCAGCCGGACCTTCGCCTCGGCCTCGGCGTCCGGACCCCACAGGCTCGCGTCCTTGCCCGCCAGCTTGCCCGGGACGCCGGCCTTGACCAGCGCGTCCCGGGTCGAGGCGGGCGCGGCCTTGTCGACCGCGTCCGCGCCGTAGACGGAAAGCCCGGCGGCTGCCTCCACCGGCCCACTAAGCAGGTCGCTCATGCCGTCACTCCGCTTCGCTGCGTGCCGTCATGAGGCACCTTCGCGCTGGGCTTGATGATTCGCTCGCTCATGCGCCACCGGCCTTCTCGGCGGACTTGGCGTTGCCCTTGGCTGCCTTGTTCGGCGCGCCCTTGCCCTTGGCAGCCGCCTCCAGGGACTTGCGGACCCCGTCGAGCAGCTCCTGCCAGCTCGCCTCGAACTTCTCCACACCCTCGCGCTCCAGGGTGGCGATCACGTCGGCCATGTCCACCCCGACCGACTCCAGGTCGGCGAAGACCTTCCGGGCCGCGTCGTAGGCGCCGGTGACGGTGTCGCCGCGGGTCTCGCCATGATCGGCGTACGCGTGGATGACCGACTCCGGCATGGTGTTGACGGTGCCGGGGGCGATCAGCTCCTCGACGTAGATGACGTCCCGGTAGTCCGGGTTCTTCGTCGAGGTGGACGCCCACAGCGGCCGCTGCGGGTGCGCGCCGGCGGCGGCGAGCGCCTTCCAGCGGTCGGAGGAGAACACCTCGCTGTAGCGCTCGTACGCCAGCTGCGCGTTGGCGACGGCGGCCTTGCCCTTGAGGGCCTTCGCCTGGTCGGAGCCGACCTTCTCCAGCCGCTTGTCGACCTCGGAGTCGACCCGGGAGACGAAGAACGACGCCACCGAGCCGATCTTGGACAGGTCGTGGCCGTTCGCCTTGGCCCGCTCCAGGCCGGCGAGGAACGCCTCCATGACCGCCGAGTAGCGGTCCAGACCGAAGATCAGCGTCACGTTGACGCTGATCCCCTCGGCGAGGGTGTCGGTGATCGCCGACAGGCCCTCCTCGGTGGCCGGGATCTTGATGAAGAGGTTGGGCCGGTCGACCAGCCACCACAGCGCCTTGGCCTCGGCGACGGTCTTGTCCGCGTCGTGCGCGCTGCGCGGGTCCACCTCGATCGAGACCCGGCCGTCGACACCGTCGCTGCCGTCGTACGAGGGGCGCATCACGTCGCAGGCCCACCGCACGTCGTACGTGGTGAGCATGCGCACCGACTCCTCGACCTCGACGCCACGGGTGGCGAGGTCGTGCAGCTGCCAGTTGTACTCGTCGGCGTCGCTCAGCGCCTTTGCGAAGATCGTCGGGTTGGTGGTGACGCCCGCCACGTGCTTCTCGCGGCGGAGCTGGTCCAGCCCGCCGGAGCTCAAACGCACCCGGGAAAGATCGTCGAGCCAGACCGCCACGCCCGCGGCGGTGAGCTCATTCAGCTTGTCCGTCATGCCGTCCACGCTCCCTCAGTTGCCGGTCGTGAAACCGGTGATGTCGCCCACCCGGGCCAGCGAGGCGTGTGCTGCCGCCACGATCCGGTCGGGGGTGAACCCGAACTGCTCGAAGAGCACGGTGTGCGGGGCGCTCGCTCCGTAGTGCTCCAGGCTCACGCTCTCGCCCAGGTCACCGACGATGCCGCGCCAGGACATCGCGATGCCCGCCTCCACGCTCACCCTTGCCTTTACCCCGCGCGGGAGCACCGACTCCCGGTACGCCTCGTCCTGCTCGTAGAACCACTCCTGGCAGGGCATCGAGACGACCCGGGTCGGGGTGCCGTCGGCCTCCAGCCGCTCCCGGGCGGTCAGGCAGAGCTGCACCTCGGAACCGGTGCCGACGATGATCACCTGAGGCTTGCCGTTGGACGCCTCGGCCAGCACGTAGCCGCCCTTGGCCACACCCTCCGCGCCGCCCAGGACGTCGCGGTCCATGGTCGGCAGCGGCTGACGGCTCAGCGCCAGCGCGGTGGGCCGGTCGGTGTGCTCCAGCGCCTGCCGCCAGGCCCAGGCGGTCTCGTTGGCGTCCGCCGGACGGACCACGTCCAGGCCCGGGATGGCGCGCAGCGCGGTCAGGTGCTCCACCGGCTGGTGGGTCGGGCCGTCCTCGCCGAGGCCGATCGAGTCGTGCGTCCAGACGTAGGTCACCGGCAGCTTCATCAGCGCGGCCAGCCGCACCGACGGACGCATGTAGTCGCTGAAGACCAGGAACGTGCCGCCGTACGGGCGGGTGCCACCGTGCAGGGCGATGCCGTTGAGGATCGCGCCCATGGCGTGCTCACGGATGCCGAAGTGCAGCGTGCGGCCGTACTCGTGACCGGGGAAGTCCTTGGTGGCGTGCGCGGCCGGGATGAACGACGGCTCGCCCTTCATCGTGGTGTTGTTGCTCTCGGCCAGGTCGGCCGAGCCGCCCCACAGCTCCGGGAGCACCGGCGCGAGCGCCTCCAGCACCTTGCCGGAGGCGGCCCGGGTGGCCACCCCCTTGGCGTCCGCGGGGAAGACCGGCAACGCGTCGGTCCAGCCGTCCGGCAGTACGTGACCAGCCAACCGCTCGTAGAGCGCGGTGCGCTCCGGGTTGGCCTTCTTCCAGGCGTCGAACGCGGTGGTCCACTCCTGCTGGGCGTCGGAGCCGCGGCCCATCACCGTGCGGGCGTGGCTGAGCACCTCCTCGTCGACCTGGAAGGTCTGCTCCGGGTCGAAGTCGAGGATCCGCTTGGTGGCCTTCACCTCGTCGGCGCCGAGCGCCGAACCGTGGATCTTGCCGGTGTTCTGCTTGTTGGGCGCGGGCCAGCCGATGATGGTGCGCAGCGCGATGAAGGAGGGGCGGGCGGTCTCCGCCCGGGCAGCCACCAACGCCGCGTACAGCGCCTCGGCGTCCTCGTGGTAGTCACTCTGGTCGGCGTCGCCGCTGCGCCAGTCGACGGTCTGCACGTGCCAGCCGTACGCCTCGTAGCGGGCTGCCACGTCCTCGCTCTTGGCGATCCGGGTGTCGTCCTCGATGGAGATCTCGTTGTCGTCGTAGATCACCGTGAGGTTGCCGAGCTGCTGGTGCCCGGCGAGGGCGCTGGCCTCGTGGCTGATGCCCTCCTCGATGTCACCGTCGGAGACGATGCACCAGATGTCGTGGTCGAAGACGGACGCGCCCAGCTCGGCCTCGGGGTCGAACAGGCCGCGCTCGCGGCGGGCCGCCATGGCCATGCCGACCGCGTTGCCCAGACCCTGCCCGAGCGGGCCGGTGGTGGTCTCCACGCCCGGCGTGTGCCCGTGCTCGGGGTGCCCCGGCGTCTGCGAGCCCCACTGCCGCAGCGACTTGAGGTCGTCCAGGCTCAGCGGGTAACCGGAGAGGAACAGCTGGATGTAGAGCGTCAGGCTGGAGTGCCCGGCGGAGAGCACGAAGCGGTCGCGGCCCGGCCAGTTCGGGTCGGCCGGGTTGTGCCGCATGACGCGGTTGAAGAGGAGGTACGCCGCGGGCGCGAGGCTCATCGCGGTGCCCGGGTGACCGTTGCCGGATTTCTCTACGGCGTCCATGGCCAGCACGCGGACGGTGTCTACGGCCCGGCGATCGAGGTCGGACCAGTTCAGTGCGGGGTGCTCGGGTCGTTTAACAGCCACGATGGTTGTGCTCCTCGGCAGATGGGCGGAACCCTCACCGATGACCTTATCGAGCGTCCCTAAACGTGCGCCCGGGGATCTGCGCATGGTGTGCGCTACGTGACCATCCGGATGCTCGGTTCAACCCGGTGGTGTGACGGCCCGCACCGTTGTCGGGTCGGCCGGGCAGCCAAAACGACGACGCGTAGTGTGTGGGGCGGTATGCGGACCCGACTGGTCCCGACCGATCCGATCTCCCCGTGCCCGATGCCGGAAGGTGGCAATCCGTGAGCATGATCACCGAGCGCCCCGCGAGCAACCCGGCCGGGCCCCACCCGGCGCGGGCGGCCGAGGGCCCGGTGGCCCGGCGGGACGTACGCGCGGTCCTCTCGGCGTACGTGACGCTCACCAAGCCGCGGATCGTCGAGTTGCTGCTGGTCACCACCATCCCGGCGATGATGCTCGCCGAGGGCGGGCTGCCGTCGCTGTGGCTGATGGCCATCGTGCTGATCGGTGGCTCGCTCGCCGCTGGCGCGGCCAGCGTCCTCAACTGCTACATCGACCGCGACATCGACCAGCTGATGCGGCGTACCAAGCGTCGACCGCTGCCGGCGCACACCGTGTCACCGCGAAGCGCGCTGATCTTCGGTCTGGTGCTGGCGGCGGTGTCGGTGGCCCTGATGGCTGCGTTCACCAACCTGCTGGCCGCCGGGCTGACCCTCGCCGCGATCGCCTACTACGACCTCGTCTACACCCTGTGGCTCAAGCGTTCCACCCCGACGAACACCTTCTGGGGCGGCGCGTGCGGGGCGGCGCCGGTGCTGATCGGGTGGGCTGCCGTGACCGGCTCGCTGGCGCCGGCCGCCTGGGGGCTCTTCGCGGTGGTCTTCTTCTGGCAGATGCCGCACTTCTACCCGCTCGCCATGAAGTACAAGGACGACTACGCCCGGGCCGGCATCCCGATGCTGCCGGTGGTGGCCTCGATCCGCCGGGTGAACGCCGAGATCCTGATCTTCGCGTGGCTCACGGTGCTCACCTCCCTGGCCGTCTGGCCGCTGGGGCTCAGCGCGATCTACGGTGTTCCGACCCTGGTGGTGGGTGCCATCTTCGTGGTCGAGGCACACCGGCTCTGCCGGCGCGCGACGCGCGGCGAGGCGGTCAAGCCGATGCGACTGTTCCACTGGTCGACGACGTACCTGACGATCGTCTTCGTGGCTGTCGCGCTCGACGCGCTGATCTGACCCGTCCCGTACGGCCCGGCTCTGCCCTTCGCGTCCACGGCAATGGCTTTCGCCTGTCGGCTTCGCCGCCTGTCGGCGTCCGTGCGCGCTGCTGCTCGGCTCGGCTCCTCGACCCTCGCACCGTCTGACAGTTGTCGCGCCGTGGCTCGGCCGACGGCTGTCGTGTCCTAGCTCGGTCTGACGGCTGTCGCGGCTTGGCCGACGGCGAGTGCCGCCGATGATCTACTGACTAATCATGGACGTGGATGAGTTGTCCAGGTTTAACGTCACATCAGAGTAACTTTCAGCATGAGTCGGATCGGCTCAACCTGGGGCGGTTCGGGCCCGATTTCTCGACGTGCTTTGAGCGCAAAAGTCGGTAAATAATCGGACAGCAAACCTGTGCTCATCCTTAAACCTGTAGGTAATTGGCATCACAAAAGGTTCATGGTTCTCGCGCGACGGGGTGGAACTCTGCTTAGGCTTCGCGTCATGGCAGATGGTTCCGATACGACGCTGACGGCCGAGCAGACCGCCGACGAGCAGGCGCCCCAAGGCCTGGTCGCGGGCCTCAAGGCGTTCGCGGCCGGACACGGCGGCGCGAAGGCGGTCATCGAGTACGTCGGCAAGCGTGGCGCGCGGATCGTCCTGGTGGGTTCCGACGGCGAGTGGGGCGACCAGTTCGCCGACGACACCGTCACCGCCCGGGAGGCGTGCGCCAAGGCGGGAGTCACCGTCGAGAACGCCTGGGAGCGTGAACTGATGGACCAGATGCGTCCGAGCAACGACCTCTGGCGGTCGATGGCCCGGCGCACGATGGCCCGCTGAAGAGACAGCTGAATTGACCACATATCACCAGTCGACCCGGGGGGAACCCCGGGTCGCTCTCGTTACCTGCTCGGACCTGGCCGACCTCGACCCGGACGACCGGCTGGTCCTGGCCCCGCTCGCCGCCCGTGGCGTCGCCGTCCAGACCGCCATCTGGGACGACCCCGACGTCGACTGGTCGTCCTACGACCTGGTCGTGCTCCGCTCACCCTGGGACTACGCGCTACGCCGCGACGAGTTCGTGTCCTGGGCGGCCACCGTGCCGACGCTGGTAAACCCGGCAGACGTGGTCCGCTGGAACACCGACAAGCGTTACCTCGCCGAGCTGAGCGCCGCCGGGGTGCCAACCGTGCCGACGTCGTGGATCGAGCCGGGGGAGAGCTGGCAGCTGCCCGCCGAGACCGGCGAATACGTACTCAAGCCCGCGGTCAGCGCCGGCAGCCAGGACACCGGCCGGTACGACCTGGCTGACCCGCAACACCGGGACCTGGCCGCCGCACACGTTCGCCGACTATCCGAGGCCGGCCGGGTCACCATGGTCCAGCCGTACCTGCGGGCCGTCGACACCGAGGGCGAGACGGCCCTGCTCTTCCTGGCCGGCCCCGAAGGGCTCGCGTTCAGCCACGCGATCCGCAAGGGGCCGATGCTGTCCGGGCCGGACCTCGGGCCGGACGGGCTGTACAAGGCCGAAGAGATCACCGCCCGCACCGCTCGCCCCGAGCAGTTGGCGGTGGCCGAGCAGACCCTCGCGACGGTGCCCGGCGGCACCCGACAGCTGCTCTACGCCCGGGTCGACCTGATCCCCGGCCCGGACGGCGAGCCGGTCCTGGTCGAGCTGGAGCTGACCGAGCCGTCGCTCTTCATCGGGTACGCCGACGGCGCCCCCGACCGCCTCGCCAACGCGATCAGCACCCACCTGGCCCGCAACGCCTAACCACTCACACAACAAGCAATCCCCGCTCGTGCCGCTCGTGCCGCTCGTGCCGCCCGTGTCGCCGCCGGCAAGATCGCGCAATATCTTGGTTCTAGTGGCTTCCCGGCGCTCCGTGGCCACTACATCCTGGTTCGAGTGCGATCTTGGTGGCCGGTGGCCGGTGGCCGTTGGCCGCTAAACGCGGCTTCCGGTCTCCCCAGCGGCGGGGTTCGTCCTCAAGATCCGCGCAATATCAGGGATATTGCTGTCTCCCGCGTGTCGGAGGCAGCGACATCCGGGAAGTTGCGTAGATCTTGGCGCGGGGCGCGGGGCG
>NZ_JAKKFH010000011.1 GCF_022230925.1 Micromonospora alfalfae
CGCGCCATCCACGCCCGGCGACCCGCCATCCGGTTCCGACGGCACCCGCCGGCATCGCGGCATCCGCCCCAGGCATCCGCCCCCAGCGGGCACCCGACGCCACGGCACCCGCCCCCAGCGGCCACCCGACGCCACGGCACCCGCCCCCAGCGGCCACCCGACGCCACGGCACCCGCCCCCGGCCGGCGACGAGACGTCCGCGACCAGCGACCATGTGCCTGCCGTACAGAAACGGAAATGCCGCTGGCCGGCACCCCGGGTTGGGGTGCCGGCCAGCGGTCGGTGTCGTGCGGTGGTGCTGTTGTGCGGTGGTGCTGTCGTGCGTGGTGTTGCTGCTTGTCCTGCTGTGGTGCGGGTCAGCTGTTCCAGTACTGGCCGACCAGGTCGGTGGCCTGCTGCTCCCACTGGGCGTAGGCGTCCGGGTACGCCGACACCTGCACCGTCTGCGCGGCGTCGGTCAGGGGCATGTCCTGCCACCCGTCGACCTGCTTCAAACCCTTGAGGAACGCCGTCGTGGAGTACTCAGGGTCGGTGATCTGCTCCGGGGTACCCCAACCACTGGACGGGCGCTGCTGGAACAGGCCCAGCGAATCGTGGTCGTTCATGTCGCCGAGGTGGCCCAGGTTCTCCAGCTTCGACTCCTGCAGGCTCGTCGCGATCGAGATCACCGCGGCCCGCTCCGGCAGGCCCGCCTTCTTCGTCGCGGCGATGATCGCCTTCACATTCGCGGTCTGCTCATCGTTCAGGGTGATGTGCGACTGGTCGCCCTGCGGCTTCGACGCCGACTGCACGGCCACGGCGACCGGCTTGGCATCCACGGCCGGGGTGGCGGCGTGGGCGGCGATCGGACCGGCGAAGACACCACCGGCGAACGCGAGACCAGCAACGGACAGCATGCTCTTACGGAAGATCGTGTTCATGAGGGATAGCTCCTTCGGGGGCAGGACACCCAACCACCACAAGGGGGACGGCGGCAGGGTGTGAGCACCTCGTCCGGCGCTGCACAAACAAAGGGGAAAAGTCTTTGGGGGGTGACGCCCATCAGGGCGTCGGGGTCGGCGACCTGCGAGCGGGGGGGGCTCGTGGCGCCGGGACCCTGTGTAACGACCGGGGGGGCCGGGGTCATTCCGGGTTGGCCCACCGTCGGCACCCTCATCGAGGCGGTGCCCGCTGGTCGTCGTGGGGACTGTAACGACCGGGCGTTGGCCGGCATTCCAACCTGCGCGACCTGCCCCGAGGGGGCGGGCGGCGGGCCGGTGGTACTGCGACCGTCAGGGTATGTAACGACCCCGCCCCGGCCACGATTCCGACCCACGAGTGCGCCCGGTCACCACCCAGAAACCCCCGCTCACGGACAAACCACCCACCCAGCGCCGCGTCCAGGGCGTCGAATCGCCCCTCACCGGCGTGATCCACTCGGGTTCACGGAAGTCGGGGCATCCCGGACTCCCGGACACCCCGACATCATGAAACCCGAGTCGATCAAGCCGGCCGGCCCGGTTTTGCGCCCCCCGAAGGGCGCGGCCGGTCGTAGGCCCCGATCAGGTATCGAGGTAGCGCAGGATTGCGAGGATTCGTCGGCTGTAGCCCGTTGTGTGCGCCAGGTCGAGTTTGTCGAAGATGGCGTTCACATGCTTCTCGACCGCGCTCTGCGATACGTGCAGCCGCTGGGCGATGGCGAGGTTCGTGTGCCCCTGCGCCATCTCGTGCAGTACGTCGCGTTCCCGCGGCGTGAGCCGACCGAACGGGTCGGGCCGGTCGGAGCCGGCCACCACCTGACGGACCACTTCCGGGTCGAGGGCGGTGCCTCCGGCGGCGACCCGGTCGAGTGCGTCGAGGAAGTCGTCCACCTGGGCGACCCGGTCCTTGAGCAGGTAGCCGACCCCCTCGGGACGGTCCGCTAGCAGCCGCCCGGCGTAACGCCGCTCCACGTACTGGGAGAGCACGAGGACGCCGGTGTCGGGCCACCGGCGACGGATCTCCAGGGCGGCCCGTAGCCCGTCATCGGTGTGGTTGGGTGGCATCCGGACGTCGGTGACGACCACGTCGGGACGGGACCGTTCGACCGCCTCGACAAGCTGGTCTGCGGTCGCTACCGCCGCGAGCACCTCGTGCTCCTCGTCGGCGAGCAGCCGCGTCAGGCCCTCCCGGAGCAGCGTCGAGTCTTCGGCGAGGACTAGTCGCACGGCAACTCCGCCAGCACGGTCGTCGGACCGCCGGCCGGGCTGGTCACCAGCAGCCGACCGTCCAGCGCGGCGACCCGTCGCGCGAGCCCGGACAAGCCGCGTCCGGTCGGTTCCGCCCCGCCGACGCCGTCGTCGTGTACGCGCATCCGGATCCACCCATCCCGTACTCCGATGTCGACCGTGACCAGGGTAGCGGCGGCGTGTTTGGTGGCGTTGGTGAGCGCCTCGCAGGCCACGAAGTACAACACCGTCTCGACCTGCCGCTCGGGGCGGACGGGCAGCGCGCAGCGGATCCGCACCGGCACCTCGGATCCGCGGGCGACGATGGCCAGGACCTCGCCCAGATCGCTGTCGTCCAGTGCTGACGGGTAGACCCGCCACGCCACCTCGCGTAACTCCTCGATGGCCCGCTGCACGTCCTCGTGTGCCTGGGTGAGCAGCGCGTGGGTGCGGTCGGCGTCGCGGGCGCGTCGGG
This sequence comes from Micromonospora alfalfae, assembly GCF_022230925.1. GTDB lineage: Bacteria > Actinomycetota > Actinomycetes > Mycobacteriales > Micromonosporaceae > Micromonospora > Micromonospora alfalfae. The sequence goes on from NZ_JAKKFH010000011.1 coordinate 2,662, forward strand.
CCCGGCCGAGCAGCATGCCGAGGGCGACCAGCCGTTGTTGGAGGCCGTCGTGCAAGTCGCGTTCGATGCGCTGCCGTTCGGCGTCGACAGCGGCGATGACCCCGGCCCGACTGGTGGTCAGCTCGTGGACCCGCCGGGTCAGCTCTGCCCGGCTTCCCGCGCCGAGCAGTCGTCGCGCCAGCCGGATGTCCAGCGCGGCGATGCTGGCTACGGCCTGAACGTTGAGCAGTAACAGCACTGCCCCGACGGCGGTCTGGGACAGGGCGTCGAGAACTGTCAGCTCTCCGCGTACCGCCGCGCTCAGCACGATCCCGGCCAGCACCACGCCCACGCCGAGCACTGCGTACGCCAGCAGGCCGAGCGTGCCGGGTAACAGTCGGACGGCCAGGTAGCCGAGCTGACGGCGGGTCGCCGCGGTGTTCGGCGCGGGCAGATCCTCCGCGCCGAGCAGCCCGACGAGGCGGCGATGTTCCATCCGCACCAGCCAACCCCCGTACCTGCTGGTCAGGCCGGCGACCCGACGGCTGGCGGCAGGCGCGAACGCGCACACGCTGAACGCGACGGCCGCGACCGCGAGGAAGGCGAACTCGACGGCGGCCGTCGCGATGCCGACGGCGACGCCGACCGGCGGCCGGAGCCGGACCCACCACCTGCCGATTCGCCGTTCCCCTGCCACCTCGTCCACCTTCCGCACCGAGCCTGCTCCCCCTTGCCCTGCGTCAGGTGACGCGCCCACAGGCGACCTCGGGTGACGCCTGGGGTGAAGCAGAGCAAAGGAAACCAGAGAGGGGTCGGCTAGCGCTCGTCCGAGGCCCACGATCCGCTTCGGTAGAGGGTGCCGCGACCACCCGGGTCGGGCATCGCGTTCAGTGCGCTCTGCTCAGGTTCGGTCGGCTCCGGGTTCCGCGCGGCGCGGCGGGCTTTCAGCACGCGCGACCCGACGAACCAGGCGGCCGCCGCCACGCAGACCACGATCACCACTTTCTGGAGCGTGCCGACGTAGCCCTCGACGAGGTGCCAGTTGTCGCCCAGCAGGTAACCGGCGAGCACGAAGGTGGTGTTCCAGATCAGGCTGCCCAGCGTGGTGTAGAGCAGGAACGTGGTCACCGGCATCCGCTCCACGCCCGCCGGGATGGAGATCAGGCTCCGGAAGATCGGGATCATCCGGCCGAAGAAGACCGCCTTCACGCCGTGCCGCAGGAACCACGCCTCGGTCCGGTCCACGTCGCTGAGCTTGACCAGTGGGAGCCGGGAAACGATGGCACGCATCCGGTCGCGTCCCAGCGCCGCGCCGATCAGGTAGAGCGCCAGCGCGCCCAGCACCGAACCCAGCGTGGTCCAGAAGATCGCACCGACCAGACTCATCCGTCCCTGCGCGGCGACGAACCCGGCCAGCGGCAGGATCACCTCACTGGGGATCGGCGGGAAGAGATTCTCCAACGCCACTGCCAGGCCGGCACCCGGCCCGCCGAGTCGTTCCACCAGGTCAGTGACGTAGCCGACGATCCCGTCCTGTGGTGGCTCCGCTGCGGCGGCGGGGGTTCCGGTGGCGAACACGGCGTGGGACGTTCGAATCATGCGCCCACGTTACGAAGTAATCCTGAGAGCCGACCATGAGGCCGACCGCCCGACCACGCGGGTCGACCACACCGGCGGGGGTGCGGAAACCCGCACCCCGCTTCGGCTCGCCGTGGCGCAGCCGCCGTGCGTACCCCTGGATGTCGCGGAGAACGCGCGGGCGCACGCCGCCGCGGTCCGCGCGGCGCGCGCCCGGGTGGTGGTCTTTCCGGAGCTGTCGCTGACCGGGTACGAGTTGGACGCGCCGGTCGTGTCGGTCGACGACCGGCGGTTGACGCCGCTGGTCGAGGCGTGCGCCGAGACGGACGCGCTGGCCCTGGCCGGTGCGCCGGTCGCGGGTGACCACATCGCGATGCTGGCGGTGACCGGTGGCGGTGCGACGGTGGCGTACCGGAAGATGTGGCTGGGGGACGCGGAGGCCCGCCGGTTCCGGCCGGGCGACGCCCCGGTCGTGCTCGATGTGGACGGTTGGCGGGTGGGGCTGGCGATCTGCAAGGACACCGGCGTGGCCGCGCACGCGGCGCGGACCGCGGCGCTCGGGATCGACGTGTACGCGGCCAGCGTCCTGGAGTCGGCCCGCGACGCCGCGGTGATAGACCAGCGGGCGCACCGGATCTCCACCGCGCACCGGGTCTGGGTGGCGGTGGCGAGCTTCGCCGGGTCGACCGGCGGTGGCTACACCGAGGCGGCGGGGCTCTCGGGCGTCTGGACGCCAAACGGCGAGGTGTACGCCCGTGCGGGCACCGAACCGGACGAGTCGGTCAGCGTCAGCCTCCACTGACCGCGCCTGAACCTGTCGTACGTCTGCGGCAGGATCGGTCCATGAGCACTGTGCCCTCCCGGCTGTCCGTGGTCACCGTGGGAGCCCGCGACGTCGCCGCGCTGCGGTCGTTCTACCGGTCGTTGGGGTGGCCCGAGTTGCCGGCGAGTGACGACGGCTGGTCGGCCTTCCTGCTCGGCGGTGTGCTGTTCGCGCTCTACCCCCTGCCGGAGTTGGCCGCCGAGGCTGCGCCGGGCGTGCCCGCGCCGGCCGCAGGTTGGTCCGGGGTCACCCTGGCCTGCAATGTCGACAGCCGCGACGAGGTCGACACGGCGTTCGCCGCTGCCGTCGCGGCGGGCGCGACGGTGGTGGCGGAGCCGACCGACCGGTCCTGGGGTGGGCGCTCCGGCTACATCGCTGACCCGGAGGGCAACCGCTGGGAGATCGCCTGGGCGGGCACGGCCCGCTTCGACGAGCGTGGCGCTCTCCTCTCCTTCGGCTGAGCATCGTGTTTGCGCGCTGACGATGATCTTTGGAATGCTTCGGGAATGACGTCCTTCCCGGGAACCTTCGCCGATGATGTCGTCGGCCAGTCAGCCCAGACGCAGTTCGAGGCGTTCATCGACGAGCACCGCAGAGCGCTCAACGGCTACCTGGACGGGCTGACCGAGGAGCAGGCGCGCCGGTCGTTGGTGCCGTCCCGGACGACGCTGCTGGGTCTGGTGAAGCACGCCGCGTTCGTGGAGAAGGTCTGGTTCGACGAAGCCGTCACGTGTCGGTCCCGGACCGAGATCGGCATCCCGGCCACGCCGGACGAGTCGTTCATCCTCGACGACGGCGACACGATCGCCACCATCCAGCGCACGCATCGGGAAGCCTGCGAAGCCTCCCGCCGCGCCACGTCCACGCTGGGCCTCGACGACCTGCTCCGCGGCAACCGGCGCGGCCCGCTGCCGCTGCGCTGGGTCTACCTGCACGTGCTGCGCGAGCTTGCCCAGCATTGCGGGCACGCGGAGATCCTGCGCGAGCAGATCCTGGCGGCCGACTAGCGCCGCCGAAGGCCCGAGCCGGTCGGACGTCGCGTGGGCTGGATCAGCCTCTGACCCACCCGCCGGTGTCGGCGAAGCGACGCAGCGTCCAGCGGGCCGGCGGCCAACCGCCGGGGTCGTGGTCGGTGGTCCATTCGGTGATCGAGGCCGGCGGCACGTCCAGGTCGAACGCCCGGAACACCGGCTGCGCGCCGAGCGCGTGGAAGGCGCCCTCGACGGTCTCGCTGTGGCCGACCAGGACCACTGTGGAGCCCCGATGCCGGTGGGCGATCTCCATGATCGCGCGGCTGACGCGGACCACCAGTTCGGCCCAGGTCTCGTTGCCCTCCTCGAACGGTCGGAACACGCCGCCACCGGCCACCGCGTGGTCGGTACGGAAGAGGGCGGTCGGCAGGCCGTCGGCGTACGGGGGTGTGTGCCAGGTGCAGAGACCGCAGTCGGCAACGGGCCGGACGCCGAACGCTGCGCCGATCGGTTGCGCGGTCTCGACGGCCCTGCGCAGCACGGACGAGTAGACCGCCACCGGACCGTCGGGGGCGACCTCGCCGGTGAGCCGGTTGGCCAGGTCGTGTGCCTGCTCGTGGCCGAGGGCAGTGAGGCCCCGACAGCCACGTGGCCCACCGACGATTCCTTCGAGCTGGTGGACCGACTCGCCGTGTCGTACGAAGATCAGACGTGTCCGCATCGGGACATCATGCCAGCGGTATCGACCGGGGTATCAGTCGTCCGTACGGCTGGTGGAGAAGCTGCCGGCCCGGGCGAGGAGAGCGTCCAGTTTCGCGCCCGTCTGCGCTGGTAGACGGTCCCGCCGCACCAGCTCGGCGATGTGCTTCCGTAGGTCGGCGGTGCGCTCGGCGCGGTCCCTGTTGCGGCGGTTGAGGTCGGCGAGGTCGTCACGCAGGTCTTCCGCGGTCTTCGGGTCGACGTCACCGCGGGCGACAGCGGTGGCGAGGACGGCAGCGAACTCGCTGCTCACCTCCCGGAAGCTGACCGGTAGCTGCTGCCCGACGGTCGGGGGCGCGGTGCTGGCGGCGGGGGGTGGTGAGGACGGTGCGGCAGGTGTCGGCGAGTGTGTGGTGGGCGCCGGGGCCGGGGCGGAGGTCGACGGCGCGGCGGCGATCTCGGCAGGGTCGGGTGTGCCCGGGTTGCCCAGCGGATTCTGCGCGAGCAGGACGCCGACGCCGGTCAGCACGGCGAGCACGGCCGCGACGAGCGCGGCGAGCGGCCGACGCGAGCGGCGGCGGGCCGGTGCGGCGGTTGCCGGGGCGGGTCGGGCCACCACCGACCGGTCGATCAGGGTGGGCGGGTGGGCGGCCGGCCGGATGCGCAGCAGCTCGGTGGGTGGCTCGACCGGCTGACCGGCGCCGAAGCGGCGGGCCAGATGCGCGGCGCTCGGCCGGTCGGCCGGGTTGGCGGCCAGGCAGGCGACGGTCAGCTCGGCGATGTCGGCGGGAAGGCCGGGCACCCGCAGCGGCGGCACCGGAGTGCCCCGCCGGTGCACCTCCAGGGCGTCCTCCCAGCTCTGCACGGGCAGTGGCGCCCGCCCGGTGAGGGTGCGGTAGAGCAGCGCGCCGAGGGCGTACACGTCGCTCGCCGGGTCGGGCGGGCCGGCGGTCAGCCGTTCCGGGGCGAAGTAGGCGGGGGTGCCCATCAGCGGTTCGCCGGACTGACTGTCGAGGCCGCCGAGCGCGGCGATGCCGAAGTCGAGCACCTTGGCGCCGGTGTCGGTGAGCATGACGTTCCCGGGCTTGACGTCGCGATGCACGACGCCGATGCGGTGCGCGGCGGCCAGCGCGGCGGCGATCTGCCCGGCCACCCGGACCGCCTCCGGCCAGGGCAGCGGCCCGGTCCGCAGCCGGTCGGCCAGGTTGTGACCGTCGACGAGCTCCATCACCAGGTACGGGACCACGACGCCGCCGGCCAGGCTCGCCTCGGCGTAGTCGTACACCTGGGTCACGTGTGGGTGGGTCAGCCGGGCGGCGGCGCGGGCCTCGCGTTGGATGGTGGCCCGCAGCTGTGGGTCGGTGGCGAACTGCCCGGCGAGCACCTTGATCGCGACCGGCCGCCCGAGCACCTCGTCGTCGCCTCGCCACACCTCGGACATGCCACCGAGACCGATCCGCTCGTGCAGTACGTAGCGGTCGTGGAGGCGGAGAGTGGGCGTGAGCGGCGACATGGCTTCACCAGTCTGCCTGGTAACACCGCCTCCGACCACTCTGCGTGCCCGGCCCCACACTGTTCGTCCCGTCCGTGCCGGAATGGGATTGGTGCGGGTCAGGAGCAGCGCGGGGTGCCGGGCAGCGGTCGTGGTTGGATGCGGTCGGCGAGCCGGCGCAGGGCGAGGGCGGTGGCCTGCCGGGTCGGGGCGAGCAGGGCCCGGCGGGGGTGCTCGACCTGGACCGGAGCGTCCGGTCGGGCCGAGTTGACGTGCCGGCTCATGGCGTCGAGCGCGGTGATGTATCCGGTGGGAAGTTCCATGGTCAACTCCTTGGGACAGGTCCGGTGGAAGCCCGGACGACGAGTGCGGTGGGCAGCAGCACGTGACCGGCCGCGGCGTCCGCGGGCGGGTCGAGCAGCAGTTCGGCGGCGATCCGGCCCTTCTCCTCGGCCGGTTGCCGGACGGTGGTGAGTCCGGCTGCGGCGGCCTCGGGGACGTCGTCGAAGCCGGTCACCGAGACGGCCGGACGATCATGGGCCGGCCGTGCGGCCAGGGCGTCCAGCACACCGAACGCGAGGACGTCGGAGCAGGCCAGGACGGCGGTCGGCGGTGCGGGTCCGTCGAACAGCCCGGCGATGGCCGCGGCTGCCGCCGGGCGGCTGTTGCCGGGGACGTTGACCAGTGTCAGCTCCGCCCAGCCGACGCCGACCTCGGCGAAGGCCTCGGCGAACCCGCTGAGCCGACCTCGGGTGGTCGGATGCGGCACCTGGTCGACCCCGGCCAGCGTGAGCGGGCCGGCCGGCGCGTCGGGCAGCACGGAGTCGGCGAGCAGCGCCACCCGACGGTGCCCGAGCCCCGCGACGTGCGTGGCGACACCGCGGGCGGCGGCCCGCTCGTCGATGCCGACGAACCGTTCGTCGGCGCCGGCGTCGTCGCGGGCGGCCGTGCTGACGAACGGCAGCCCGCGTTGGCGGATGACGTCCAGCGCCCATTCCTCGTCGGCGACGCAGTAGACACAGAACCCGTCGACGGCGGCGTTCTCCACCGCCTGCCGGGCGTCGGTCACCGCCGGAGGTAGCGGCACCAGCAGCATGCTGGTGCCGTGCCGCTCGGCCGCCGCGCCGACACCGGCGAGGAAGCGGACCGCGAACGGGTCGGTGAAGGCGTACGACAGTCGCGAGGTGAACAGCACCCCGATCGACCCGACGAAACCTCGGCGCAGGGAGCGCGCCGTGGGGTTGGGGCCGGGGTACCCGAGTTGCCGGGCGGCGTCCAGGATCCGCTCGCGCAGGGCGGTGGAGAGCTGGTCGGGGCGGCTGTAGGCGTTGGACACCGTGCTGCGGGAGACGCCCACGGCGTCGGCCACGGCTTGCAGTGTTGGCTTCACCGGCACCCCTCTGTATCGATCCAGTCTGTATCGATACAGAGACTAGCCCGACCGGTTGGCGTCGGTCAATACGTGAGCTGAGAGTCCCGTCTGCGGGGGCCTGCGACCGAGGGGTCAGGCGGGGTAGGTGTCGTCCAGCAGGCGGCCGAGGATCTCCGCCGTACGCTCGGGCGGCTCGGCCTCGACGCAGAGCCGCTCCATGGCCACCGCGTAGTAATCCAGATCGTCGCGCTTGTCCAGGTAGATGGCGCTGGTGAGCTGTTCGATGTAGACGATGTCCGGAAGCTCCTGGTCGCCGAAGCGCAGGATGGTGAACGCGCCCCCGGCGGCGGCGTGGCCACCGGCGGCGAACGGAATGACCTGCAACCGGATGTGGGGCGACTTGGTCGCCTCGATGAGCGCGGTGAGCTGACCGCGCATGACCTCTGTGCCACCGATGGGCCGGCGCAGCGCGGCCTCGTCCACCACGGCCCAGAGCTGCGGCGGATTCTCCCGGTGCAGCAGCTGCTGGCGTTGCATCCGCAACGCGACGCGCCTGTCGATCTCACCCGGACCGGCCGTCCCGTGCCCCAGCAGCACTACCGCCCGGGCGTACTCCGGGGTCTGCAACAGGCCGGGCACGAACTGCACCTCGTAGCTGCGGATCAGCGCGGCGGCGGCCTCCAGGCCCAGGTACGACTGGAACCAGGACGGCAACACGTCGCCGTAGCGGTGCCACCAGCCGGGACTGTTCGCGTCCCGCGCGAGTTTGAGCAGCGCGTCACGCTCGTGGTCCTCGGTGACGCCGTAGAGGGTCAACAGGTCGGCGACGTCGCGCTCCTTGAAGCCGACCCGGCCGAGCTCCATTCGACTGATCTTGGATTCGGAGGAGCGGATCTCCCAGCCGGCACCCTCCCGGGTCACCCCGCTGGACTCCCGCAGACGGCGCAGTTGGGCACCGAGCAGCATGCGCAGCACTGTCGGCCCCGTTGTCGGGCCACCCTCGGCGGGAACCATCGTCACGTGCGGACCTCCGGACACCGACCCACGACGGCCGGGCGCCCCGGCCCGGCCGACGTGTAAGCATGCCATGGACCGACAGTGAGGTGAACTCCTCCGCACCGGTGAATCGGTCCCGTCGCCGGGACGACCCACCACCGGCCGGTCAGTTGATCAGATGGTCGAAATCTCCGTCTCGCGCACCGAGAACGAAGGCGGCGATCTCATCCACCGTGTAGATCAGGGCCGGCCCTTCCGGGTGTCGTGAGTTGCGGACCGCGATGCCCGCTCCCTCGGGCAGTTCGGCCAGTTCGACGCAGTTGCCGCTGGGGTTGCTGCGGCGACTCTTCTGCCAGCTCAGCGGAGGCAACTGGTGGATCGGTACGCCATTGGGTGGCTGCTGCATGGGGGCGTCTTTCTGTTACGAGCCCGCCGGTGGCCGTGGGAGGAGCGGTAACGGCGAGGGGGTGCGGTATCGACATTGGACGGTTCTGCACGTGCATCTGCTATTGCATCTGCATCCGACGGCGAGCATGATAACGCACATGATCGGTGCCCATCCGTTCACTTTGTGTTACCCCCGCACGGGCAACGATCAGGCAAAACTGGGCTCGACGCGGCGTGCCGCGTCAACCGAAGGCTGGAGGCGGTCGCGGCGATGGGAGGGTTCGTGCCGGATCCGATGAGTGTCGCCTCCGGCGTCTGCGCGGCGGGCGCGCTGCTCTCCTCCTGGCAACTACGCCGACGGGCTGTGCGCGCCGAGGCCGAGATCGGTCACCTCCAGGCAGAGCTGGCCGCCGAACGGCACGCCGCCAGTCACGACCCGCTCACCGGGCTGCCCAATCGACGCGCCTTCTACCGCCTGGCAGCCGCCCTGCTCACCGACGCCGCCGGCCAGCCGCTGATCGCCGTGGTGCTCGATCTGGACGACTTCAAGCAGATCAACGACCGGTACGGGCACGCCGCCGGCGACCAGGTGCTGATCAGTGTCGCCGAACGACTCGCCGGCTTCGCCGGGGACAACCTCGTGGCGCGCCTCGGCGGCGACGAGTTCGCCGGGCTGCTCTCCAGCCCCACGGTCGACCGGCGCTGGATCGAGCACTCGACCCGCCGGCTCAGCGAGACCGTCGCCGCGCCGATCCGGCTGAGCGGGTGCAGCGTCCGGGTCACCGCGTCCGTCGGGCTCGCCCCGGTGACCGGCCCGGCCCAGCTCACCGACGCGCTCAGCCGCGCCGACGCGGCCATGTACCAGGCGAAGAGCCTCGGCGGCGCCCGATCGCCCCGCCAACTTGTCGACAGCGCGTTCCTCGGCGAGCGCTGACCGTTTCAGCTGACCGGCGCGCCGAACCACCTGGGCAGCTGGCTGAGCAGGTCGCTCTGATCGTCGCCCACCCACGCCACGTGACCGTCGGGCCGTAGCAGCACGGCGGGCACCTCCAACTCCTCACTGACGTCGACGACGTGGTCGACCCGCTCCGCCCAGCCGGCGACCGAGAGCTGGCCGGTCTGATCGAGCAGCAGGCCGCGGCCGCCGTGCATCAGCTCGTAGAGGCGCCCCCGCGCCAGCCGTACGTCACGCAGGTGGCGCCCGAGCAGGTCGTGGCCCGCGCCGAAGTCGTAGCGGACCCCGATCGCGGTGATCTTCTCGATCAGGTACCTGTTGACGTCCTCGAAGTCCAACAGCTCGGACAACAGTTGGCGCACCGACCGCGGCCCCGGCTCGGGTGAGAGCAGCAGCATCTGCGCCCGGGTGTTGTTCAGCACGTCTGCGGCCACCGGATGCCGTTCGCTGTGGTAGCTGTCCAGCAGCCCCTCCGGCGCCCAGCCGTTGAGCTCGGCGGCCAGTTTCCAGCCGAGGTTGAAGGCGTCCTGGATGCCGAGGTTGAGCCCCTGCCCGCCGGTCGGCGGGTGGATGTGCGCCGCGTCGCCGGCCAGCAGCACCCGGCCGACCCGGTAACGCTCGGCCAGTCGGGTGGCGTCACCGAAGCGGGAGAGCCAGCGCGGTGAGTGCACACCGAAGTCGGTGCCCGCGTACACCCGCAGTTGGTGTTTGAAGTCGTCGATGGTCGGCGGGACCGTGCGGTCCTCGACCACCCCCTCGGCCGGGACGACGACGCGGTACACCCCGCCCCCGAGCGGCCCGAGACCGAATCGGAGATGGGTCCTGCGGACCTCGGCCACCACGTCGGCCACCGTCTCCGGCGGCACGCCCACCTCCATCTCGCCCAGCAACGTCTCGACGCTGCTGGGCTCGCCGGGAAAGCCGACACCGAGCAGCCCGCGTACGGTGCTGCGACCGCCGTCGCAGCCGACGAGGTAGCGCGAACGCAACTGTGTCCCATCGGCCAGCCGCACTGTCACCCCGTTGTCGTCGTCCTGGCTCAGCCCGACGAGTTCGCTGCCGCGCCGGATCTCGACGCCGACCTCGTCGGCGTGCTCGCTCAGGAGACGGTCGGTGGTGGTCTGCGGAATGCCGAGGACGTACGCGTGCGCGGTGTCCAGCCCGCCCGGCGACGGCTTGGGAATCGCGGCGAAGAAGCCCCCGACCGGGTGCTGCTGTCCGAGGGCGAGGAACCGCTCCAGCAGACCTCGCTGGTCCAGCACCTCGATGCTGCGTGCGTGCAGGCCGAGCGCGCGGACGTAGCTGGTCGGCTCGGTCTCCTTTTCGAGCACGAGCGCGTGCAGCCCGTGCAGCCGCAACTCGCTGGCCAGCATCAAGCCGGTCGGCCCACCGCCAGCAATGATCACATCGATCATGGAATCCCCCGATTTTCCCAGATTTGGGCGTCGGCTGGAGATTCTGCTGCACCACCCGGGTCTTGCCGCAAGGCCCCGGGTGCGATATATGTTGGAAGTGGCAGGGAGCGGGTTCGCTCTTTGCCTTACTTTTTTGTCAGGTGCAGACGAGCCGCTCGCCGCTCAGAACCGCCGGTCACGCCTCGCGCAACGCCGCGTGGGCCAGAGTGACCAGACCCACCTGTGACACCAGCCCGCGCACGATCCGCGCCGCCCGGTCCCGGTCGGCCGCCTCGGCGTCGAGGTCCAACGCCTGCCGGGTCCAGTCGCTGAGGTCGTCGAGCGCGCGGACCGCGAGGAACCAGGCCAGGCGCGCCCTGTCGACCTCGGCCGTGCCGTAGCCGTCGAGCACGGCCCGCTGCTGGTCGGGAGTGATCGGCGCGAAGGCGAGCACCCCGCCGCGCACGAACATGAGGTCGCACTCGGGCGGGGCGAGCACCGCGTCGTCCCAGTCGATCAGCCAGACCTGTCCGTCCGCGCCGAGCAGCAGGTTGCCCAGGTGCGGGTCACCGTGGCAGACGACGTGCGAGCCGGGCCGGTCGCGCTGCTCGGCCGCGCGGCGCTCGACCTCGCGGGTCAGGAACCGCAGCCGGTCCGCCACCGCTGACCACACCCCCGCCAGCTCCGTGACCAGCGGATCCGCGAGGTCGGCCGGGTCCGGGTCGCGCAGACACTCGGCCACCGCCCGGGTCGCGGTCACGATCGTGGGGTACGCCGCCCCGCCCGCCGGCAGCAACCGGCCGAGCTCCTCGGTCACCGGCACCGCGTGCACGGCGGCCAGCACCTCGCCGTACGCCCGCCAGTGCGCGCCGGTCATCGGGCCGTCGAGTGCCCGCTGGTCGGAGACCCACGGCACCACCGACAGGCGGCGGCCGTCGTGGTCGATCGAGAGCCGTCCGTCGACGGACCGCAGCGGCGCGGCGATGCCCGGCACGCCCTGTCCGGCCAGGTACGCCGACACGACCAGACCGGCCGGGGTGCCGCCACCGCTCAGCTTGACCGCGTACCGCGAGCCGTCGGCGGCCTGAGCGAGCCACAGTCGGGCGTGCTGGTCCGCACCGGAGGTGACAAGCTCCATTGCGGACAGTTGCAGGCTGAAGCCCGTCCGTACCTGTTCGGCCACCTGCCGTGTGACGTCCTGCACCATGCGGACACCATGCCAGCGCTCCGGCCACCGACCCAGCGGTTTTGTCGGTCGCCGGGGTGTTCTGAGACGTCCTATTCGGGTATGGGAACCCAGTACTCGAATCACGACCGCCGAGAGGACCCGACGTGGCGACCATCCGCGCCCTCGTACTCAACTGCACCCTCAAGCCGTCGCCTGGGCCGTCGAGCGCCGAGCAGCTCGGTAGGGAAGTGCTCGCCGAGTTGGCCGCGCAGGGCGTGGAGGGCGAAATGATCCGGGTCGTCGATCACGATGTGCGTTTCGGGGTGTCCACGGACGAGGGCGACGGCGACGGTTGGCCGGCGATCCGCGCCAAGTTGATGGCAGCCCAGGTGCTGATCATCGCCACGCCGATCTGGCTCGGTCAGCCCTCCAGCGTCTGCAAGATGGTCCTCGAACGCCTCGACGCCGAGCTGTCCGAGACCGACGCCGAGGGCAGGCTCCGCACCTACGGCAAGGTGGCCGGCGTCGCCGTGGTCGGCAACGAGGACGGCGCCCACCACACCATCGGCGAGGTGCAGCAGGCACTCAACGAAGTCGGGTTCACCATCGCCGCCGCCGCCGCGACCTACTGGGTCGGCGAGGCGCTGCACACAGTGGACTACCGTGACGCCGGCCCCAAGCCCGACACCACCGGCCGCACCACGAAGGCTTTGGCGCTCAACACCGCACACCTGGCCCGACTCCTCGCCGACCAGCCCTACCCGCCGCCGGACGCGAAGGGTGCCGGGGTCGGCCCGAGCCGCGAATAGACCTCACCCGCAAGGTGCCCCACCGCTGGGGCAGCCCTGCGCGCGGTCCGCTACCGATCCGCGCCAGCCGCACCCGGCGCGGTCAGCGCCAGCCGTAGCCGGCGCGCAACGCCTGCCCGACCCGGTCGAACCGGGGCCGGTCCAACACGGCGCCCTCCCGGCGGATGCTGTCCTCGCGCATGGTGAGCACCCGGTCCAGCCGGACCCAGCTCGGCCGGTTGTCCCGGTCCCACTCCCCCGGCCCGAGCGCGAACCAGTGCCGCTGCCCGTCCCGATCGCTCTGGCTGGACAGCATCAGCCCGAACAGGGTCCGGCTGTGCCGCCCGACGACCAGCACCGGCCGATCCTTGCCCTGGCGGGGGTCGTCCTCGTACGGCACCCACGTCCAGACGATCTCACCCGGGTCGGCCTGACCGTCCCGCTCCGGAGCGTAGGTCAGCTCCCGACGCTGCAACGCGCTCACCTGACGGCGGCGGGCCACCTGCGCGGGCGCCGGCCCGGTACGCCGGGGCGACGGGATCACCGCACCGACCCGGGAGATACGCGCCGCGACATTCCTCAACAGACCAGCCACGGCGGGCAGCCTACCCGCCGCCGCGGCGGGCGGGTGCGACAGACTGGCCCGATGGACGAGCTGCCCCGTGACCTGCCGATCCTGGAGCGACGCGCGGTGCGGGTCGTGGTCATCGACGGCACCGACCGGGTGTTGCTGTTCCACACCCGGGACCCGGACCACCCCCGGCTGGGCACCTGGTGGGAGCTGCCGGGCGGTGGCATGGATCCCGGTGAGACCTACCGCGACACGGCGGTGCGGGAGCTGCGGGAAGAGACCGGCATCGTGATCACCGCCGACCAAGTCGGTGCGCCGAACTGGCGGCGGCGGGCCAGCTTTCTGCACCGCCAGGTGCGGCACGTCCAGGACGAGGTTGTCGTCGCCGTACGGCTGGCCGGCCCCGGCCCCGACGTGGACGAGACGCACCGGCTCGACTACGAGCGGGAGGACTACTTCGGCTTCCGCTGGTGGCCGTTGCCCGAGGTGGTGGCCAGCCGGGAACGCTTCTATCCCGGGCAGCTCCCCCGGCTGATCACCCCCTTTCTCGCCGGCACGCGGATCGACGAGCCGTTCGAACTGTGGTCGTGAGCCGGGTCGGCGGGCAGAGTGTGGGCATGAGGAGCGATCTGCACGGCCCGTTGTCCGCGTACGCCGCGCGACTTCACGCGACGGTCGGCGACGGGCACCACGTCGCCTCCCCGCTCGGCGCCTGGCTGCTGCTCGCGGTCACCGCCACGACGGCCGACCCTGATCCGGCCGTAGCGGACGGAGCCGCCGTGAAGCTGGCGCAGGCGCTGGGCACCGACCTGCCGAGCGCGGCCGAGGTGGCCCGAACACTGTTGGACGCGCCGCACCCGCTGGTCGGGTCCGCCACCGCGCTCTGGCACACAGCGGGGCAGGGCGACGACGGATCGGCGGCATGGCGGGCCGCGCTGCCCCGCGCGACCGAGGTCGGCGCACTGCCCGATCAGGCCGGGTTGAACGCCTGGGCGCGCGAGCACACCCTCGGCCTGATCGAGACGTTTCCCCTGAAGGTCGAATCGGAGGTGGTGTTCATCCTGGCCAGCGCGTTGGCGACCCGGGTGTCCTGGGCGACCCCGTTCGACGTCGCCGATGCACGCGCGCTCGGCGCCGGCAGCCCGTGGGCCGGCCAACTACGGCGGGCGCTGCGCAGCCCGAGCCAGGGCCACCGCTGCGCCATCGTGTCCACCGCGCAAGCCGGTGACGTGATCGTGCACGCCGCACCGGCCCGGACGACCGACGGCGCGGGGCTGGTGGTCCTCTCGGTGGCCGCCGCGCCGCAGGTGCCACCGGCCGAGGTGCTGGCCATCGCGTACGACCTGAGTGCCGACGCGGCCGACGGCGCGCAACCAGCGGGCAGCCGCTCGCTGTTCGACCTGCCGCTCGGCGAGACTCCGCTCTGGACGCTGACCGAGGAGCGGGTACACACCTGGGACCGTGACGGCCGCGAAGAACGGCACAACGCCGTCCTCCCCTGCTGGTCCGCTCGGAACGACCATGACCTGACCGCTTCGGCGCTCGGCTTCCCCGCTGCGGCCACCACGCTCGCGGCGGCGCTGGCGCTACGGATAGACGACTTCACGGCACGGCAGACGGCGGTGGCCCGGTTCGACAGGTACGGCTTCGAGGCGGCGGCGGTGACCGGCATGGCCGGAATTACCAGCATGCCGCCGGAGGGTGTGGCCCGCACCGCCGAGCTGCGCTTCGGCAACCCGTACGCGGTGGTGGCCGTCGCCACCGACAGCCGGGCCGACGGCGTCACCGGCCCGTGGCACGGGGTGCCGGTCTTCTCCGCCTGGGTCGCCGAGCCCGAGGAGGTGCCCGCGGCATGAGTTGACTCGCGGACCAGCCGGCGGCCGGGGTGCTCCGGCAGACACCAGGTCAGCTTAGAAGCCGCCATCGCGCGGCAGTCGCGCCACCATCTCCCGAAACTCCCGCACCGTCATCGCCGTGCGCAACGTCGCGAAGACGGCACCGGTCCCGGCCCGGGCGGTGGCCGGGTCCACCCCGGCACGCTGTTCCACCCGACGAAGGAACTCCGTCGGGCCGGCCTCCATCGGGGTCGCGCCGGCACCGCCGACCCCCAGGCCCACCCCGCTGGTCAACCCATCGGCCCCAGCATCCGGGCCGAGGACCCCTGCCGGATCCGTGGCCGGAAGGGCCGTACCGGCCGGATCCGGGGCCGGACCGGAGGCCCCGGCCGCATCGGGGGCCGGGCCGCTCAGGTAGCCGTCGACCTCGTTCGGAAGGTGCCCGACGAGGTCCCCGGGCGCGTCGCCGGTAACCCGCTCGGCCAACGTCTGGAGCACGGCGCGGGCGAGCACGCCGGCCTCCTCGGCCGGCAGGCCGGACCGTTGGGACACCGCGTCGATGAAGTACGGGAACCCGTCGCCGTCGGTCACGCTCGGCCGGTTACCCCTGGCCGGCCGCGACAAACTGCTGCTAGGTCAGCAGCCCTTCCGCCAGCAGGTGGTCGAAGATGATCTGGTCGACCGGCGAGGTGCGGTGTCGGTCCGCGTACCCGAGCCAGGCCATCTCGGCGATCTCGCTGGCCGGTCGCAGTTGTCCCCGATAGTCGGCCCGGTAGCAGGTCATCCGCACTGTGATGCCGGTCGTGTGGCCGTGCGCCTGTGCGGTGAAGGTGCCCAGGTGCACGGCACCTGGCACGTCGACCTCGACGCTCAACTCCTCGTCGATCTCCCGACGCAGGGTCTCCAGGTCGGTTTCGCCCGGCTCGCGCTTTCCGCCCGGCAGGTACCAGACGTCCTTGCCCACCGACCGGGTGCTCAGCACCCGACCGTCCTCGACGAGGATCCAGGCCACCTTGTCGATCTCGCGCACAATGCTCCTTACGGCCGCCGGGATCGGGGACGCTACCACCCAGCGGCGCGCTCAGTCGGCGAGCAGGTCGAGCAGCAGCGCGGCGGTCCAGCTGAACGCCGGTGAGCCCAGCCCGGCGCCGGTGTCCGGGTGGAAGTACTCGTGGCAGCCGGCCCCGGCGACCAGACCGATCATCGAGCGGCGCAGCCCGGCGGCCAACTCCGGGTGCCCGTGGCCGAGCAGCCCACGCCGGACCAGCCAGCCGATGTTCAGCCAGCTCGGCCCACGCCAGTAACGAAGCGGCTCGAAGTCGGGTGCGGTGCGGTCGTAGGTGGGCAGCGGCCGGTCCATCCGACGGGCCACCCCGAAGCGCGCCGACCGGGCCTCGACGACCAGCGCGTCGACATTCCGGGTCGGCAGGTCGGGCAGGATCAGCGGGGTCAGCCCGAGCACGGTACGGGCGCTCACCAGCCGGTCGGTGCGCAGGTCACGGGGCTGGAACGTGCCGGTGTCAGGGTCGTACAGCCGGCGTACCAGTGCTTCGGTGATGCGGGCCGCGCGGACCCGGTGCGGTCCGGGGTCCCCACCGACGAGCGCGGCGATCTCGGCGAGGGCGTGTTCGGCGGCCCCGAACGCCGCGTTGAACAGCGGGCACTCCACCAGGAACGGGTGCCCGCCGGCCAGGTCCCGGTCGGAGTAATAGTGGTCGCGGTAGGCGGCGACGATCGCCAGGTAGCGCGCGTAGTCCAGGTCCGTGGGGCGGTGCGCGGCGTCGGCGTGCGTGGTGTCGTGCCGACGGTACGCCCGCATCACTGCCGCCTCGGCCGGCACCGCGGCCATCGGCTCGTCCCACGCCGGGCTGTTGTCCAACCCCGACTCCCACGGGTGCACGATGCAGACCAGTCCGTCACCGGCCACGTCCCGCCGGTCGGCCAGGTAGCGCTGTTGGGCGACCAACGCGGGGTAGAGCACGCGCAGCGCGGCCAGGGCGGTCGGGTCGGGCGTCCGCCGGTACGCCAACAACGCGGCGAGCGCGTGCACCGGCGGCTGGACCAGGCCGGAGGTGGCCACCGTCGGCGCTCCCGGCACGTCGGCCGATCGCCACATCTCCGGCCCCGGGAAGTACGCGCCGACCCGCAACGCCGGGTTGAACACGATGTGCGGCACCCGTCCGTCGGCCCACTGCGCCCCGAACAGGCTTGCCAGCTCCCGCCAGGCACGGTCGGGGCGGACCTGGGCCAACCCGATCGCGATGAACGCGGAGTCCCAGCTCCACTGGTGCGGGTAGAGCGTGCGTGAGGGCACCGTGTGGTCGTGCTCCCAGTTGGCGTCGAGCGTGTCGATCGCGAGCCGACGCAGCCCGCCCGCGTCGGCCGGGCCACCCTTACCGGCGGTGTCGGTGCGCGTCGGCCCGGCGTCGGCGGGCAGGCCGACACCGGCGGTCGCGTCGACGCTTGTCGGCCCGGCGTCGGCGCTCACGCGGCGGCCCGCCGAGGCAGCGCGTGTCGCAGCACCGTGGCCGCCTGTTGCAGGGCGCGGACCGGGTCGCCGCGCAGCCGGCACTCCAGGGACAGCCACCCCCGGTAGTCCAGCTCCAGCAGGGTACGCACCAGCGCCGTCCAGTCCAGGTGCCCGGCGCCGGGCTGGTACCGGTTGGAGTCGCTGACCTGGACGTGCCCGAGGTACGGCGCGGCGGCGCGCAGCGCGCGGTGCACGTCGTCCTCCTCGATGTTCATGTGGAAGGTGTCGGCGACCACCCGGACCGACGGCAGCCCGAGCGCGGCGCAGAGCGCCACCGCCTCGTCGAGACGGTTGACCATGTGGTCCTCGTACCGGTTGAGGGGTTCCAGGAAGAGGGTGACGCCCTCGGCCCGGGCGTGTTCGCCCAGCTCGCCGAGGGCGTCGAGGAGCACCTGCCGGTCGCCGTCCGGCGGGCGGGGTGGCTCGAACGGCGGGAGTCGTCGGGAGAACATCCCCCAGGCGGCCGGGGTCATCACCCCGACGCCACCCAGCTCGGCGATCACCGAGAGTTGGGAGCGCAGGTTGTGGACGGCGTCGGCGGACCGCGCGCTGTCGAAGTCGCCGATGAAATGGTCCATCTCGACGCAGACGGTGGGCATCACCACCCCGGCGGCGCGGGCCCGGCGCAGCTCGGGCAGCCGGCGGGCGAACGCCAGGTCGCCACGGCCGCGTAGTTCGATGCCCTGGTAGCCGAGGGCGGCCGCGAGGGCGTACTTCTGGATCAGGTTGGTGCCCGGCAGGAGTTGTTCCTGGCAGGCCAGCGCGATGGTGGTCATGAGAACCTCAGCACGACTTGGAGGACGTCACCGGCGCCGCGGTCGAGCAGCGCGAGGGCGTCGGCGACCGCGCTGGCGTCGACGATGTGGCTGACCAGCGGCAGCGGGTCGACGCTGCGGTCGGCCACCAGGTCCATGAAGGTCTGCGCGACCCGGTCTCCGGTCCACCGGCCGGCCATGCTCGGCGCGGGGGTGGGCCCGGAGACCTGGGCGGCCACCAACTGGATGCGGTTGTGGTGGAACTCCTCGCCGAGGCCGAGCGCGTCGGCCTGGCCCTGGTAGAAGCCGGCGGCCACGACCCGGCCGGCGTGGGCGGTGGAGCGGATCGCCTCGTGCAGCGCCGGGTACGCGCCGGACAACTCCAGGCAGACGTCGGCTCCCCGGCCGGCGGTGGCCTGGCGCAACACGGCGGCGGCGGAGGTGACGGTGGCGTCCACAGTGGATTGTGCGCCGTATCTGGCGGCGTGCTCCAGCCGGTCGGGAACCGGGTCGACGGCCACCACCCGGGCCCCGGAGAGCACGGCGAGCCGGGTGGCGAGCAGCCCGATGACGCCCTGGCCGAAGACGCCGACCCAGTCACCGAGGTGCAGGTCACCGGCGAGCACGGCGGTCAGCGCGATGGCGCCGGGGCGGGCGAAGACAGCGGCGAGCGGATCCAGCCCGGCGGGGAGCGCACGGACCGCGTCGGCGGCGAGCACGGCCTCGGCCCGGTGCCCCCAGATGCCCCAGACGAGCTGCCCCGGGTGTCGGTCGGTGACGTCCGGCGCGACCTCGACGACCTCGCCGACCTCTTCGTAGCCGAAGCCGATCAACGGGTAGGGAACCGGGCTCTGTCGGGGGACGAACATCCGGGCGGCGTCGTCCCAGTCTTTGCTGAGCCGGGGATTGCTGCCCCGGTAGAGGGTCAGCTCGGTGCCGGCGGAGATGCCCGAGTAGCAGGTGCGGACTCGGACCTGGCCGGGGCCGAGCGGATCCGGCGGGCAGGGCTCGAGGCTGATGCGTCGAGGCCCGGCGAGAGAGACCACCCAGTTGCCCATGTGTCACATCCCGGTAGCACTGGGCTCCAGGATAGACACAAAATCGCGATATGTCTTGTTATTGATCAATCGAAGGTGTTGAATCCGGCATGTACCCTTCGAGAGGAGTGCCACCGATGTCAGCACCTCCGAGGCGGATACTCGCCACCACAGTGATCCTGGCACTGACCGCGTCCACCCTGCTGGCCTGCGGCGACGACGAACCCGACAGCAACAGCAAGAAGATCACCGTCTGGAGCCTGGAGGACGTGGCCGACCGGGTCACCGCCACCAAGGCGATCATCGCCGACTTCACCGCCAAGACCGGGATCCAGGTCGATCTCGTGACCGTCAACGAGGACCAGTTCCCCTCCTTGATCGCCGCAAACGCCGCCGCCGGCGACCTGCCCGACGTGGTCGGGTCGGTCTCCCTCGCCGGCATCCGTACGCTCGCCGGCAACGAGCTGCTGCACACCTCGGCGAACGCGGAGGTCGTCGACAAGCTGGGCAAGCAGACGTTCTCCCCCCGAGCGCTGGAGCTCACCTCCGACGACGGCAAACAGCTCTCCGTGCCCAGCGACGGTTGGGGGCAACTGCTCGTCTACCGCAAGGACCTGTTCGCCGCGGCCGGCCTGCCCGCCCCCGACACGTACGAGCGGATCACCGCCGCCGCGGCCCGACTGAACACCGGCGGCGTCGCCGGCATCACCGCGGCGACCGCCCCCAGTGACGTGTTCACCCAGCAGACCTTCGAGCACCTGGCGTTGGCCAACGGCTGCCAGCTCACCGACGACTCGGGGAAGGTGACACTGGATTCGCCCCAGTGCGTCGAGGCGTTCCGCTTCTACGGTGACCTGATCCGCACCAGCTCGGTGAAGGGCGCGCAGGACGTGGACACCACCCGGGCCACCTACTTCGCGGGCAAGGCCGCCATGGTGATCTGGTCACCGTTCATCCTCGACGAGCTGGCCGGGCTGCGCAACGACGCCAAGCCGACCTGCCCCCAGTGCCAGGCGGACCCGGCCTTCCTCGCGAAGAACAGCGGGTTCGTCACCGCGATCAAGGGGCCGAACGGCACCGAACCGGCCCAGTACGGCGAGATCAGCTCGTGGGCGGTTCTCGACGGCGCGGTGACCGATCCGGCGAAGTCCTTCGTGGAGTACATGCTCAGTGACGGCTACCCGCGCTGGTTCGGCATGTCCCCCGAGGGCCGCTTCCCGGTGCGCAAGGGCACCCCGGCCGAGCCGGAGGCGTACCTGACCGCCTGGAACACCAGCCAGGCGGGCGTGGACGCGAAGAAGCCCCTCACCGACGTGTACGGCGACGAGGTGCTGGCCACGCTGCGCCGCAGCCCGGACACCTTCGGGCGCTGGGGGCTCAGCCAGGGGCAGGGCAAACTCGTCGGCGCCATGCTCGGCGAGTTGCCGGTGCCCAAGGCCCTGGGCGACCTCGTCTCCGGCAAGTCCGACGCGGCGGCCACCGCCAACCGCGCCACGAAGGACGTGGACGCCATCAAGGCCGGCGTCAATTGACCACCACCGCGCCCGGCCCCGGCCGCTCCCCCACCAGGGAGCGGTCGGCGCCACCCCGGCGCCGACAGTTGACCCTGCGCCGCCGCGAATCCCGGGCCGGGCTCGCGCTGGTCGCACCGACACTGCTCGTCACCATCGCTGTCATCGGCATTCCGATCGTCTGGACGGTGGTGCTCGCCTTCCAGCGGGTCCGGCTGGCCACTCTGCGCAAGACCGGTCTGTTCGGCGAGTTCACGATGGACAACATCGACCGGGTGCTGCACACCCCCGGCTTCGCCGAGACGCTGTGGGTCACGCTGATCTACAGCATCGGCGGCACCGTCGGGTCGATAGTGCTCGGCCTGGTGGCCGCACTGGTCGTCCGCCGGCCGTTCCGTGGTCGCACCCTGGTCCGGGCGTCCATGCTGCTGCCGTACGTGGCGCCGGTGGTCGCCGTGACGTTCGTCTGGCAGGTGATGCTCGACCCACAGCTCGGCATCGTCAACGCGTGGGGTCAACGCCTGCTCGGCTGGGACGCCCCGGTGCCGTTCCTCACCCAGGAGTCGACAGCGTTGGCCACGGTGATCGCCTTCGAGGCGTGGCGGTACTTCCCGTTCGCGTTCCTGTTCCTGCTGGCCCGGCTCCAGGCGGTGCCCGGCGAGTTGGAGGAGGCCGCCCGGGTCGACGGCGCCACCCCCACCCAGCGGTTCCGACACATCCTGCTGCCGCAACTGCTGCCGGTGATCGCCCTGCTGGGCGTGCTGCGCTTCATCATGACGTTCAACAAGTTCGACGACGTCTACCTGCTCACCGGCGGTGCGGCCGGCACCGAGGTGGTCAGCGTGCGGGTGTACGAGTTCCTCACCGCCCGTACCGACATCGGGGCCGCGGCCGCGCAGGCGGTCGTGCTGGCCGTGGTGCTCATCGTGTTCGTGCTGATCTATCTGCGCTTCTTCGGACGGAGGGTGAGCTGATGGACCGGGACGTGGTCGAGACGGTGAGCCTGCGTTGGCTGCGCCGCCTGGTGATCGCCGTGTTCCTGGTGATCACGGTCTTCCCCTTCTACTACATGCTGGTGCTCTCGGTGCGCCCCATCGAGCGGCTGCTGCTCGACCCCGGGGCGCTGGTGGTCGGCTTCGGTGAGCTGACCGTCGCCACGTACGCCGAGGTGTTGAAGGCCACCGACGACGGTGGCCAGGGTTTCCTGACCTTCATCCGCAACAGCGGAATGGTCGCCGTCGCGGCGACAGTGCTCACTCTCCTGGTCGCGATCCCCGGCGCGTACGCGGTGGCCCGGCTGCGGTTCTTCGGCCGGCGACAGGTGGACTTCCTGTTCCTGGCGGTCTACCTGTTCCCGTCGATCGTCATCGCGATCCCGTTGTTCGTGGTCTTCACCCGGGCCGGGCTGCGCGGCTCGCTGTTCGGTCTGGTGCTCGTCTACATCTCGCAGACGTTGCCGGTGTCGGTCTACATGCTGAAGAACTACTTCGAGACCATTCCGGTCAGCCTGGAGGAGTCCGCCGCCATCGACGGCGCCGGCCGGCTCGGCATCATCCGCCGGGTCAGCCTGCCCCTGGCGATGCCGTCGATCATGGCGGTCGCGCTCTACGACTTCATGATCGCCTGGAACGAGTTCCTCTTCGCCCTGCTGTTCCTGGTCGACAAACCGAACAGGTGGACGGTGTCACTCGGGTTGTCACTGCTCGCCGACGGGGTGGAGGTCCCCAAGACCGTGCTGATGGCCGGGTCGGTAGTGCTCACGCTGCCCATCGTGATCCTCTTCTTCGCCAGCGAGCGGCTGCTCACCGAGGGGCTGACCAGCGGCGCGGAGAAGGGATGATCGTCTCGTCCGGGTCGCCCGCCCGGCCGCCACCGGCCCGGATACGGTGGCCTCATGGCCAACCCGACCCGCTGGGCGACCGACACCGGTCCCGAGCACTCACAGTGGTATATCGACCGGTTCCGGAAGCTCGCGGCCGAGGGCGCTGACCTGGCCGGCGAGGCCCGGCTGGTGGACGCCCTCGTCGCGCCCGGCTCCCGCATTCTCGACGCCGGCAGTGGCACCGGCCGCGTCGGCGCCGCGCTGGCCGAGCGGGGTCACACGGTGGTCGGGGTGGACGCCGACCCCGCGCTGGTGGATGCCGCCCGCGCCGACTATCCCGGCCCGACGTGGCTGGTCGCCGACCTCGCCGAACTGGATCTACCGGCGCTGGGTGAGGCCGAGCCGTTCGACGCGGCGGTGCTGGCCGGCAACGTACTCGCCTTCGTCGCCGTCGGCACCGAACCGGAGGTGCTGCGCCGGGTCGCGATGCACCTGCGGCCCGACGGGGTGCTCACCGTGGGCTTCGGCACCGAGCGTGGTTACCCGCTGACCGCGTTCGACGCCGACGCGGTGGCCGCCGGCCTGCGGGTGGAGCAGCGCTTCGCCACCTGGGACCTGCGCCCGTGGCGTGACGACGCGCCGTTCGCGGTCACCGTCCTGCGCCGCCCGGCCGACTGAGCACCGTCTGCCGCGCGCTGCTCCGCCACGCCGCAGGGCCGGGTCGCCCTCAGTCCCCGGCGGCGACGGCGCGGGCGGCGGCCGGGTCGAGGGTGGCGCCGGCAGGCACCAGGCTGACCAGCCCAGCCGGTAGCCGCACCGGCCGCACGTCGCGGTAGCCGAGCATCGGGAGCACCTCGCGGTCGGCCAGCACGTAGCGTCGGCCCAGGTCGGTGACCACGGAGACCGCGCCGCCGGTCGCGCCGGGCGCTGCGGCGGCCTCGACCACAGCGCCGCGGCCTGGCTCCACCACCACATGGTCGGCCAGCACCGCGCCGCCGGTCGTCGCGGTGCGAGGCACGGCCGTCAGGTCCCGCAGCGGTACGCCCCAGCGCACCTCACCAACGCCGCCATCGTCGCCGATGCGGGTGCAGAGCGCCCCGCCGTCGCCGGCCGCGAGCCGGGGCGGAGCCGGTGGTGGGGCGTTCGGACCGGTTGGGGCGAGATCAGGCACCGTGGGCAGCGCCGCGAACCGACCCAACGTCATCGGCACCGGCTCGACCTGCCCGGTGCGGGCCAGCAACAACCCCGCCTGCAACTCGGTGATGCCGGCCAGACCGGCGTCGAGCGCCACCGCGTACTGCCGGCCGCCACCGGAGTTGCTCACCAGGTAGACCGTGCCGATCGCCGCACCCGGCACCCGGGTGGCGGGCCGACCCAGCGCGGGCAGATCGAGCGGGGCGAGGTCGGTGCCGGCGGGCAGCGAGTTGAGCAGTGCCGGCGCCACCCGGACCGCCTGGGCGCGGGTGGTGGCGAGCGCCGCCAGCACTCGGCTGGGATCACGGACGAGGTAGCGGCGCTGGTGCCAGACCAGGTGCAGCCCACCGTCGGGGTGACGCAGGAGCAGCGCGTCGTCGCCCAACTGCCGACCGCCGTCGGGCTCGGTGCCGATCAGCAACGCCGAGCGGGGCGCCTCGCCGCCCGCACCGGCCGGGACCGTTGAGCAGACCGTCCACGCCGTGGCGGCCAGCCGGCCCGGGGCGGGCAGCGAGTCGGGTGCGTCGGCGATGCCCAACGGCAGCCCGCGCGGCACTCCGTCGATCGTGCGTCGGGACACCAGGACCGTCTTCGAGCGGTCCGCACCGACGATGAGCAGCGCCGAGGCGTAGTTGAGCACCGGGTGCAGCTTCTGCTCGCGGTAGACGAACCGGGCGCCGGACTCCTTCTCCACGATCACCGCGCCCGGGTCGCGCCACCCCTTGCCGCCGCCGGCGAACAGGCCGTAGAGGGCGAAACCACCGAGCCCGATCGCCGCGACCAGGACGCTGGCCAGGCCGGCGCCGGCCAGCCGCCGAAACGGCGACTGCGCGGGGTCGGTCTCCCGCATGACCAGGGCGGCGACCGCCCGCTGGACGCTGAACTGGTAGGAGTGCAGCTGGTCCTGCCGCGACGGCATGAGTCCGTTACCTTTCGGTGCGCTCTAGTGAGCGCGTGATTGGTTGCCCCGCCTTGCGGTGGGGGCGGTCCCGGTCTTGCCGGCGGATGCCGTGCCGGGTTCACGTTTCACAGCCACCTGCCCTTGTGTGTGGGTCTTCTGGTCGGCTCCGCGTGCTGCCACCGAGCCACTCCCGGCGGTGTTGAGCTCGGCCGCGAGGGCGGCCAGGTTGAGTGCGGCGTTGCGGTCACGGTCGATGACCAGACCGCACGCCTCACAGTCGTACTCACGCTCGTGCAGGGCGAGCTTGGCTTTTACCGCGCCGCAACCCGAGCAGGTTTTCGAGGACGGATACCAGCGGTCGGCCACGAGCAACCGGCCGCCGTTCCACCTGGTTTTGTATGCCAGCTGACGGCGGATCTCGGCGAACCCGGCGTCAGCGATGTGCCGGGCCAGCCGCTGGTTGCGCAGCATGCCCGCGACGTTCAGGTCTTCGACAACGATGGTGCCGTGTTCGCGTGTCAGCCTCGTGGTGAGCTTGTGCAGCCCGTCGCGGCGCAGGTTCGCGACTCGCGCATGGGCGCGACCAAGTCGGTCCGAGGCGCGTTGCCAGCGGTTCGAGGGGCGACAGCCGGTGCGCCGGTCGGGGCCGGACTTCCGCGACGACGCCCGACCGAGCGCCCGCAGTCGGGCCTGCGCGGCGACGAGGTGGCGCGGGTTGTCGACCCGCTCGCCGGTGGACAACACCGCAAGATGTTTGATCCCGACATCCACCCCCACCACCGAGCCGCGCCGGGCCGGTTGCCGTTCGGTCCGCTGCACCTCGACGGTGAACGAGACGTGCCACCGTCCGCCGTCGCGGCGCACGGTGGCGGACATGATCCGCGCGGTGCCGCCCTCGATACGGCGGGCGAGCTTGCGGGCGGATTCGTGCAGCTTCAACCGTCCCAGCCTCGGCAGCACCACGTGCCGGCGGTCGGGCTCGACGCGGATCGCGCCGGTGGTGAACCGCACCGACGGTGTGCCACGGCGGCGGGACTTGAAGCGGGGGAAACCGACCGGCCTGCCGGCCCGCCCGCCCTGACGGGAGTCAGCCCAGTTCTTCAAGCCGCGGGCGAGAGCGTCCAGGCCGGTGTTGAACGCCTCTTTCGACACCTCACCCCACCACGGCGCCGCTTTGGCCTTCGCTTCGTTCCACGCCTTGCGCAGCCCGGCGAGCGACCACGGCAGTGACGGCGTCAGGAACTCATCCGGCACCCCATAGGAGCGCTCCGCAGCGCGCTGGTCCATGACCGCCTTGACCCGGGCGAGCGCCCAGTTGTGCGCCACTCGCGCGGCCCCCACATGCGCCCTCA
Organism: Micromonospora alfalfae; assembly: GCF_022230925.1. Lineage (GTDB taxonomy): Bacteria > Actinomycetota > Actinomycetes > Mycobacteriales > Micromonosporaceae > Micromonospora > Micromonospora alfalfae. Next base: position 28,772 of record NZ_JAKKFH010000011.1, read on the forward strand.
CGGCGCGTTCCTGGCCTGGGGTGAGGTCGAGGGCGAACCGGTAAGCCTGGATCGTCTTCACGTCGGATCCTCGATGACCACCTCGGCCGCGCGGCGAGCCGGTACGCGGGAACAGGCAACGTCCCGGACTCGTACCGCCGTCGCGTACGAGACGCCGGTAGCCGCCGCCCACTCCTTCAAGTTCACACCGCCCCTCTAGACGACCACTGAACACTCCTGACCGTCAGAACGCCAGCAGTTACTTCCCCTCCAGTGGATCGGCCGGGCACAGGATATGCGCTGCGTCAATGTCCCGTGGACCCTGCGTGGCCGCCCGTCGCGGGGCAACCGGTACCATCCGTGGACGAATCCGGCGGCGAGAGGGCATCCGTGGGCGCGCGTTTCGAAGAGCTGGCCTGGCGAGAGACCCCGATCGGCGCGATCAGCCTGCGCCGACGCCGGGACCCGGCACTCCAGGTCGAGGTCTACGAGGTCAAGCTCGACGACGAGTACCTGATGTCCAGCCTCTTCCCGGTCGCGGAGATCGAGCTGGCCCGGCTCGGTCTCGCCGAGGTGGCCGGTGAATCGCTCGACGTGGTGGTGGGCGGTCTCGGGCTGGGTTACACCGCCTGCGCGGCGCTGGGCGACCCCCGGGTGCGCTCACTGTTCGTGGTGGAGGCGATCGAGGACGTGATCGACTGGCACCAACGAGGGCTGTTGCCGTTCGCGGCAGGGCTCGCCGAGGACCCGCGGACCCGCTTCGTGCAGGCCGACTTCTTCGCGGCGGTGGCCGGTGACATTGGCTTCGACACAGAGGTGCCCGGCCGGCGGTTCGACGCGGTGCTGCTCGACGTCGACCACTCCCCGCGCAACGTCCTGCACCCGAGCCACGCGGCGTTCTACCCGCCGGCCGGGTTGCGTCGCCTGGCCGCCCTGCTGCGCCCCGAGGGCGTCTTCGCGCTCTGGTCGGACGACCCGCCGGACGCCGAGTTCACCGCCGCGCTCACCGAGGTGTTCGCGAGCGTACGCGCGCATGTCGTGCCGTTCGCCAATCCGCTGACCGGCGGGGAGTCGGCAAACACCGTCTACGTGGCGCGTACCGGCTCCTGATCGACTTCGGTGTGCCGCGCGCGCATGGTGTCGGCCGGACGGGGAACGAGAAGCCGGGGCCGGCCGCACCAGGCGCGGCCGGTTACGGGAGGTCGACATGCGTGCACTGCTCTGGGTTGTCGGCGTGGTCGCCGGCGTGCTGATCCTGCTCGGGTTGGTTCTCGAGGCGGTCCGCTGGCTGATCATCATCGGTGTGATCGCGCTGGTGATCGTGATCGTCTGGGGCTTCGTCAAGGGGCGGCAGGCCATGAGTCACCAGTCCCGCCGACGGTGACCGGCGGCGGGGCCGGTCAGAACCAGTCCGGGCGCATGTCGAGCGTGGTTCGGTCCATGTTCGCCAGCAGGTCGAACTGCGGGCCGGTGCGGGGCAACTCGACTGCGAAGAAGTAGCGGGCGGCCTGCCGCTTGCCGGCGTGGAACGCGTCGCCGGCGCCCTCCGCCGGCAGCGCCAGCACCTGCTCCAACCACATCCACGCGATCACCACGTGCCCGACGGCCTCCAGGTAGGCGCTGGCGTTGGCCAGTGCGAGCACCGGGTCACCGTCGGCCCACAGTCGGCGGGTGACAGCGGTGACCCGGTCCACCGCGGCGGCCAGCCGGTCCGCCAGCTCGGACGCCTCTCCCCCGACCTTCCGGGCCCGCTCGACCGTGTCACCGATCGTCGTGGTCAACAGGGCGAGACCAGCGCCGCCCTGCATGATCATTTTGCGTCCCAGCAGGTCCAGTGCCTGGATGCCGTGGGTGCCCTCGTGGATCGGGTTGAGCCGGTTGTCCCGGTAGTGCTGCTCCACATCGTGGTCGCGGGTGTAGCCGGCACCGCCGAGCACCTGGATCGCGAGGTCGTTGGCGGCGAGGCACCACTGCGACGGCCAACTCTTGGTGATGGGGGTGAGCACGTCCAGCAGCAGGTGCGCGCGCTCGCGGTCGGCCTCGGCCGGTGCGGTCTTCTGCTCGTCGAGCAACCGCGCGCAGTAGAGCACCAGCGCCAGCGCCCCCTCCACGTAGCTCTTCTGGGCCAGCAGCATCCGTCGGACGTCAGGGTGGTCGATGATCGGCACCTGTGCGGCGGCCGGGTCCTTCGCGCCGACCGGCCGGCCCTGCGGCCTTTCCTTCGCGTACGCCAGGCTCTTGAGGTAGCCGGTGTAACCCAGCGCGGTGGCGCCCGCCCCGACCCCGATCCGGGCCTCGTTCATCATATGGAACATCTGCGCCAGACCCTGATGCGGCGCACCGACCAGGTGACCGACGGCTCCGGCGCGGCCGGCCGGGGCGTGCGCGCCGTCACCGAAGCTGAGCAGGGTGTTTGTGGTGCCCCGGAATCCCATCTTGTGGTTGAGCCCGGCCAACGCCACGTCGTTGCGCTCGCCGAGCGACCCGTCCGGTCCGACCAGCACCTTCGGCACGATGAACAGCGAGATGCCCTTGACGCCGGGCGGCGCGCCCGGGATGCGCGCCAGCACCAGGTGGACGATGTTCTCGGCCAACTCGTGGTCACCGCCGGAGATCCACATTTTGGTGCCGAAGAGCCGGTACGTGCCGTCCGCCTGCGGCTCGGCGCGGGTGGTGATGTCGGCCAGCGAACTGCCGGCGTGCGGCTCGGACAGGCACATGGTGCCGAAGAACCGGCCGTCCAGCATGGGCCGGACGTAGGTGTCCACCTGCTCGGGGCTGCCGTGGGCCAGCAGCAGGTTGGCGTTGCCCAGGGTCAGGAACGGGTACGCCGAGGTGGCCACGTTTGCGGCCTGGAACCAGGTGAAGCACGCCGCCGCGACGGCGTGCGGCAGTTGCAGGCCACCGACAGCGGCGTCCAGCCCGGCAGTGAGCAGGCCCGTCTCGGCGAAGCTGTCCAACGCCGCACGGACCTGCGGGATCAGCCGCACCCGCTGCCCGTCGAAGGTGGGCTCGGCCAGGTCGGCGGCACGGTTGTGCGGGGCGAACTGCTCGGTGGCCACCCGCTCGGCGAGATCGAGGGCGTCGTCGAAGGTCTCCCGGGAGTGCTCGGCGTAGCGGGGCCGCTCGACGAGCTCGGACACCCGCAGCCACTCGTGCAGCAGGAAGTCGAGGTCACGGCGGGAGAGCAGGGTGGACGGCACGGCACTCCTCAGCGGGCACGGGGGCGGGTCGGGCCGGGGCGACGGCCCACTGTCGCCCCGCCCATCCTGGCGGATCCACAGGACGCGCACCACCGGCCCGGGCCGGCTTCGACGAGCGGAACTTGTCACACCGACCGCCTAGCGTCGTTGCCCGTGAGCGCACCTGGAGACGTCCCGCCCGAGGTCCTCGACCGGCTGCGGCCGATCTGCCTCGGGCTGCCGGAGACCTACGAGGAGCCCGCCTGGGTCGGCACCCGCTGGCGGATTCGCAAGCGGACCATCGCCCACGTGCTCACCGTCGACCCCGATCGCCAGCCGGTGCACGCACGGGCCGCCGCACTCGACCAGCCCGCCTGCCTGCTGACCTTCCGGTCGCCACTCGACGAGATCGCCGGGCTCCTCGCCACCGGGCACCCCTTCTACAAACCGGACTGGAGTGCGAACGTGATGGGCATGGTCCTGGACGAGAACACCGACTGGGAGGAGGTGGGTGAGTTGCTCACCGAGAGCTACGTCGTCATGGCCCCGAAGCGGCTCGCCGCCCGGATCGGCCCCCCGGCACCGCCGACAGGCTGAGCGCCGTTGGCACCCTCTCGCCGGATCAGCGCCGGCGGTGTCCTGCGGCCGGCGGTTTCGGCCGGCGCGCTCCGGGGATACCGCGCCGGATGGCAGTAGCCGTCGGTCACCGGCCGAAACCGAGGCGCCGCCGGGCGGGTGAGGAGCAGGTCCATGTCGTCGCTGCCCACCGAGGAGGATCACCGGTTGACGCCGGTGTTCCAGGAAGACCGGGTGTGCACGGGCGTGACCACAGTGCGCGGGCGGGTGTTCCTGAGCTACCCGTCGGCGGATCGGCCCGGCGTGCAGGTGGTGGAGGCGCTGCCGGACGGCCGTCGTGTCCCCTACCCCGACGCCGAGTGGAACAGTGCCAACCAATCGCCGAGTGGGGCGTTCGTGCACGTCAACGGGTTGCGCGTCGGCCCGGATGGCCGGTTGTGGATCGTCGACTCGGGTTCGCCGCAGATCGGCGGCGCGCAGGTGCCGGGCGGTGCTCGGCTGATTGCTGTCGACCCGGACGACGACAACGTGGAGCGGGTCTACCACCTCGATGAGGCGGTGCACCCGGGCAGCTACGTCGACGACGTCCGATTCAACGGCCGGATGGCGTACTGCAGCGACGCCGGGGCGGCCGGCCTCATCGTGCTCGACCTCGACTCGGGTCGGTCGAGACGGGTGCTGGACGGGCATCCGAGCACGGCGGGCGGCCCGGTGGTCGCCGACGGTCGCGTGCTGCGCGACCCGGACGGCGCCGAGGTACACCTGCACGTGGACCAGTTGGAGGTGTCGCCGGACGGTCGCTGGCTCTACTACCAGCCGGCCTCGGGCGGAATGTCCCGGATCGCCACCCGCTGGTTGGACGACCCGTCGGTGTCCGCCGACGAGCTGGCCCGGACTGTCGAACGCTGGTGTGACACACCCAGCACCGGTGGCACTGCCATCGACGCCAACGGCACCATCTACCTCAGCGATCTGGAACGGCGGCGCGTCCTCGTCCTCGCACCCGACCGCAGCGTGCGGACGCTCGTCGCCGACCCCCGGCTGGCCTGGGTGGACGCGATGTGGCTCGACGCCGACGCGCGGCTCTGGATGCCGGCGGCCCAGCTGCACCTGACCGCCGGGCTCAACGGCGGGGTCTCGGCCGTCGACTACCCCGTGCAGATCTACCGGATACCGGTCGAGGCCGGGCCACCCGCCCGGGACCACCCCTGAGTGCCCAGTCCGGCAGCCGCCGGTTCGCACCGGGCAACCCCGGCCTGAGTACGAAAATGCCGGTGGAGAGAGTGGGGTCCGACGGGTGAAGATCAGGGTGTGTCCGTTCCCGCGCGTCAGATCCGTGCTCGTTACTCGACAGACACGATCACCGTGTACCAGGCGTACCCACCGGAGATCGCGCTGCCGGCGGTGGCCGCCGGTCGCTTCGTGGCTCCCTTCAAGCGTGACCGGATGACCTGGATCAAGCCGTCCTTCCTGTGGATGATGTACCGCTGCGGTTGGGCCACAAAGCCCGGGCAGGAGCGCGTCCTGTCCATCGACATCACACGGGAGGGCTTCGAGTGGGCGCTGACGCGAGCCTGCCTGAGTCATTACGACCGGAGCCTGCACGGTGACCGGGTCACGTGGTCACGGCACCTCAAGGCCAGCCCGGTACGGGTGCAGTGGGACCCGGAACGGACACTGCACCTGAGCGCGTTGCCCTACCGGTCGTTGCAGGTCGGGCTGTCCGGCGAAGCTGTCGCCCGCTACGTCGACGACTGGACGGTCAGCATCACGGACATCACCCCCACTGTCCACCGTGTACGGGAACTGGTGCGGGCACGGGACGTGCGAGCGGCCACCGACCACCTGCCGGCCGAACGAAGCTATCCGCTGCCGAGGCGGATCGCGGCCCACCTCGATGCCACCGGGTGAGCCAGCGCGGTCGCCGTCGCGCAGGTGCCACGCATCGCGTCGCGCAACACATCGACATTCTCGATATCCTGGCCGGCATGCACCGAAGCCGTGTGTACGCGCTGCTGATCGACGCTCCCGAGGCGGAGGCCGCCCAGGCTGCGGAGTTCTGGTCGGCGGCGCTCGGTGTCGGCACCCGGCCCGTTCCGGCCGAGCCGCAGTTCGTCGGCCTGCACGAGGCGCTGCCGGGGCTGGTCACCGCGGTCCAGGCGGTCGACGACGCGCCGCGCTTCCACCTCGACATCGAGACCGACGATGTGCCGGCCGAGACCGGGCGGTTGATGGCTCTGGGTGCCACCGAGGTGTCGCGGTGGCTGGAGTGCCGGATCCTGCGGGCGCCCGGTGGCCACCTGCTCTGTGTGCTTCCGGTGGCGAGTCCGCCGGAGGTGTTCGCGGCCGAGGCCCGCACCTGGTCGTGACCCGCCGACCTGTCGCAGGTCGGGGTTACGCTCCCGGCCATGGCTGATTTCGTGTTGGTGGCAGGGGCGTGGCTGGGATCCTCGGCATGGGACGAGGTGGTGGCACCACTTCGGGCGGCCGGCCACGGCACCCACGCGTTGACCCTCTCCGGCCTCGCCGAGAAGCAGGGCGTGCCCGCCGGGCAGCAGACCCATGTGCAGGACATCGTCGACGAGATCGAGCGCGGCGACCTGCACGACGTGGTGCTGGTCGGGCACAGCTACTCGGGCATTCCGGTGGGTCAGGCCGCCGAGCGGATCGGCGACCGGTTGAGCCGGGTGGTCTTCGTGGACGCCGAGGTGCCTGTCGACGGTGGGTCGTTCGCCTCCGGCTGGTGGCAGGGCCAGGCGGCCTTCGAGGCGCAGATCGCCTCCAACAACGGCTACTGGGCTCCGCTCGGCGCGGCCGACGCGGACGGTCAGGGTCTCACCGACGAGCAGGTCGCCCGGCTGATCGAGGGCTGCACGCCGCATCCGGGGGCCACCCTGACCGAGCCGGCCGTGCTGGCCCGGCCGTTGGGTGAGCTGCCGGCGACGTACGTCAAGTGCCTGCTCGACGGGCCTGAGCCCAACGACACTGTGGCGAAACTGCTGACCAGCGACCAGTGGCGACTGGTCACCATGGCCACTGGCCACTGGCCGATGTTCTCCCAGCCCACCGAGCTGGCCCGGATTCTGTTGGCGCAGGCCGGCTGACCTTCGCTGGCCTGCGCCCGCGGCCCAGGCCAGGGCGAGCCGAGCCGCTGACGACGGCACCATCGAGCGCCGCCGCAGCCCTCAGACCGGATCCAGGGTCTGGATGTGGCGCACCGGCGACGCGAGCAACCACAGCACGGCGAGCACGCCACCCAGGCCGGCGATGGCCAGGGTGGGCCGCAGCCCGATGGTGGTGCCCAACGCCCCGCCGACCAGCGCGCCGAGTGGTCGGATGCCGTAGTTGACGGCGCTGTAGGCACCGGCCCGCCGTCCCAACGCGTCGTCGGGGGTCACGGCGATGAGGAGGGCGTTGAGGTTCACGTCCATCAGCATCACCCCGACGCTGGAGACCAGCTCGATGGCCGCCAGCATGGCCACCTTCGTCCAGGTGGGTCCGGACACCAGCGCGGTCAGCGCCAGCGGCGCGGGGAAGAACATCGCGCCGATCATTGCGGTACGGCCCAGACCGATGGCGCGTGAGACCCTCGGTGCGAGCGCCGCGCCGGCAAATCCGCCGATCGCTCCGAAGCCGAGGGCGATGCCGATCGCGCCCGCCGACAGGTGGAGTTCGCGGCTGGCGTAGAGCACCAGCAGCGCGCCGGCGATGAAGGTGAAGAAGTTGACGGTGCTGGTGCAGCCGAGGGCGGCCCGTAGCACCGGGTGCCGCAGTACCAGCACGAGCCCTTCGCGGACCATGCCGAGGGTGGAGGTCCGACGCGGTGCCGGCGGTGGCTCGGTCACCGGGATGCGGCTGAGCAGCAGCGCGGAGCCGAGGAAGCTGACCGCGTCGGTGACGATCGCGACCGGCGCGCTGAGCGCCTGGACCAGCCCACCGCCGACGGCCGGACCGGCGATGAAGGAGAGCGACCGGCTCATGCTCATCTTGCTGTTCGCGTCCACGTACGCCGATTTCGGCACCAGGCCGACGAAGAACGCCTGGCGTGCCATGGCGAAGAGCACCGCTCCGAAGCCGGTGAGCAGTGCCACCAGGTAGAGCTGGGTGAGGGTGATCGCGTCGAACAGATAGGCCACCGGCAGGCTGAGCAGCACCGCGGCGCGGAGCAGATCCGCGATGATCAGCAGTCGTCGCTTGTGGGTGCGCTGGTCCACCCAGGTGCCCAGGAACAGGCCCAGCAGGTTGGGCAGCCAGATCAGCGCGGTGAGAACGCTGACCTGCACGGGTGTGGCGGTGAGCAGGGTGACGGCGATCAGCGGTAGGGCCAGTTCGCTGATCCGATCGCCGAAGTTGGAGATCGTCTCGCTGATCCAGAAGGTGCGGAACCGCCGGTCACGGTGCAGGGCCGGCGGGGGCGCGGTGTCAGCGGGGGCGTCGGTGGCGGTCATGACGCGGCCGGGCCGTCGGCGGGCTCGGCCGGGGCTTCGTCTCCCGGCTCGGGCAGCAGGTAGCGCAGCATCCGGACGATCCGCGCGTCGGGCGGGGCCGACTCGTCCTTGCGCCGTACGTACGGGGCGATCAGCTCTTCAATGGACTCCTCCAGTTGCCGCAGTTCGTCGGCGGTGGCCACGAACCGGGTGTCGGCCATGCCGGCCAGCGCGCGCCACTCGGGGTCCAGTCGGGGCTCCTCATGCAGCAGCCACTGCTGGGGTGCGTCGGCGTTGCGGGCGAACATCTCGCCGCGTAGCTGCTGGCCGGCGGACTGCCCCTCGGTGCCCTCCGGCACCGTGAAGCGGAAGCCGCGGGCTGCCGCCTGCCACCAGCGTTCCCGCTTGCTGGTGGCACCGTCCCAGTCGAGGACCAGGCCGAACGTCGCGAGGTGCCGCAGGTGCCAGCTGACCACCGATGGTGTGGCGCCGACGTGCGGCGAGAGGCCGGTGGCCGTGGCCGGGCCGTGCCGCTGGAGGTGCTCCAGGATCGCCAGCCGGACCGGGTGGGCCAACGCCCGCAGCGCCTGCGGCTCGCTGATCTCGAAATCCCCGTACGGATTCTTGAGAGACATGTCTCGAGAGTATTCTCTCAGATGGGATCGGGGCAACCCCGAGCCGAGTTGATCAGGCGATGCCCAACCGCGCCAACGGCTCGACCAGTTCCCGCTCCTCGTAGCTGAGGTGCGACAGGAGGGCGTCGGTCAGCAGGTCCACCGCGGCCCGCAGCTCGGCGAGGCCGTCCGGAGACCCGACGTACGCGACCAGGGCCCGGTCGACACCCTCCAGCACGTCGTGGATGACGTGGTGCTCCTGCTCCAGCCGGTCGACCACCGGACCGAGTCGGGGGTCACGTGCCCGCAACCTGGGGAAGAACGACTGGTCCTCGATCGTGTGGTGGGTGGTGACGATGCGGCAGTACGACTCGCAGTAGACCCCGAGGGTCCACCGGTTCTGCCTCATGGTCATCGTGTTGATGTGGGACCGGGCCGCGCCGGCGTCGATCTCGCCGGCCGCCACCTGCTCGATCAGGTCGTGAATCTGGGCCAGTTCGGCACGCAGGCCGTCGTGGATCTGCACAAGATGAGCGCCGGTGGCCTGCTCCTGCGGGGTGTAGGTGCGCTGCGGGTCGGGCGCGGGCCCGGTCGGCCGGGTCGACTCGTCCCACACCTGCTGCTCGCTTCGCCGTACACCGTCGTCAGGGGTGGGCACCACGGCGAACGCGCCACCGGACGCGGTGGCGCGGCTCGCCCGGACCGGCGGCGCAGCGACCGGCTCCGGCTCCGGTTCCGGCGTACGCTGCGGAGTCGCGCCCCGGTCACGTTCTGCCGCGACCAGCTCGCGGACGGCGGGGGCCACCTCGCCGGCGAAGCGGCGCAGGTCGTCGGGGTCGTCGCTGCCCAGGATGAAGGTGCCGACGCCCTCCTCCAGTGCCAGCTCCGCCAGTTCCTCGGCCCACTGCTCGGCGGGCCCGTTCAGCGGACTGCGCCCGACGCGCGAGAACTCCCCGGCGATGTTGAGCAGCCGACGCACGTCCCGCGGGGACCGGCCGGCCTGCTGCGCCGCGTCGTCGATGATCGCGTTGCCCCTGGTCAGGTCGCCGGGCTGGAGGTAGCCCAGCGTGGGCAGCCAACCGTCGCCCCGACGACCGGTGAGCTTGAGCATCCGGGGCTTGTACGCACCCAGCCAGATCGGCACCGCGTGGGCGGGAGCGGGACCACGCTTGGCGCCCACCACCCGGTGGAACTCACCGTCGACCCGCACTCCGCCGCGCGTCTCGACGTCCCAGAGCTGACGGACGACCTCGATGGCCTCCTCCAGCGCTCGTACGCCCTGGCCGGGAGTCAGCTTCCGGCCACCCATCGCCTCGATGGCATCCCAGAAGGCCCCCGCCCCGAGGCCGAGGCCGACCCGGCCACCGCTGAGCAGGTCCAGGCTGGCCACACTGCGGGCGAGCACCGCCGGCGGGCGCAGTGGCAGGTTCGTCACGTTCGCCGACAGGTGCACCCGGCTGGTGCGGGCCGCCACGAAGCTCAGCAGCGTCCAGGTGTCGAGGAACGCCGGCTGGTACGGGTGGTCCTGAAAGGTGACCAGGTCCAACCCGACCTGCTCGGCCAGGACGGCGACACCGACCGTACGGTCCGCATTGTCAGCGCTGGGCGTGACGAAGGAGCCGAAGACCAGGTCGTGGCCGTAGTCGCTCATCTGCGAGCCTCCCGATTTTCCGACGCCTCGGACGATGCGTCGCGGCCTTAACCTTATGTCACACAGAACATCTTCTGCCAACAAGGTCTGCGCCGCTGCGGTATTGTCGGGGGATGACGGGTGCCTCTCACCGGCCGGACCGGCCCGATCCGCTCGACGACGACCTGGGCTGGATGCTGGGCATCGTCTTCCGCGGCTACGTCCGGGCGGCCGAGCACACGCTCGCCGACTTCCCCGGTGGCCCGCGCGGCTACCAACTGCTCACCGCGGCCAGCAACGGGCCGGCCCGAAACCAGGGCGCGATCGCCGAGGAGATCGGCATCGACCGCACCGTCCTCACGTACCTGATCGACGACCTGGAGCGGCCCGGGTTCGTCGCCCGGCGCGCGGACCCGGCTGACCGGCGCAACCGGCTGATCGAGGTCACCGACGCCGGCCGTGCCGCCTGGGAGCAGCGGCGGTTGGCGCTGCGGCAGGTCGAGGCGCACCTGCTGGGGGCGCTCACCTCGACCGAGTCGGCGACGCTGCGGTCACTGCTTCAGAAGGTCGCCTGCTCGGCCCAGGCGGTGGACCCGTTGCGCGACCTCTGCGAGGTGGTGACACAGGCACAGGCGGACGCGGCGACGGCACCGGCCGCCGCGCGCCGGACCGGTGCCGCGACGGCGCGCAGCGGACGAACCGCCACCCCCCGAGCCCGCCGCGGCACGCCCGACTGACCTGCGGATACTGCGGGCCCGCCCGCCACGGCCCGACGTCGTCAGTCGAGCGGTGCCGGACAGGCCCGCGATGTCGCTACCGCGCCGGGTCAGCGCATGTGCACGAACACCGGGTTCGAGTAGAACCACAGGTCTTCCCACGGGCTCTCCAGCCCGTCGGCGAGCGGCTCGGCCTCGTCGGTGCTGGTGCCGCGCACCCGCGCGTAGGTGTCCGCCTCGACATTGCGCAGTGTGTGCCGGATGACGTAGCTGTCGCCCTGCCGACGCCAGTCCCGCGGGCCGAACCGCGCCGCCACCTTCGTGGTGGGGTTGGTGTCGGCGTCCAGGCTGGCGCTCGGGCCGGTGATCTGACCGACGATCAGGTCGACCCGGCGGACCTCGGGCCGGTCGCCGTTCGCGTTCACCCCACCCAGCGGGCGGAACGTGATCTCGATGTCGACATCGGTACGGTTCCGACGGCTCACCGTGATCGTCTCGCCCACCTCGGCGGTCCTGCCCTGCGACGTGGCGGTGACGTCGAGGCTGCGGATCAGGTCACCGGTGGTGACCCAGATCCGGCCGTTGCGCAGGCCGTCCATGATGTCGCCGTAGTCCTGGCGGGCGTGCACGTAGGTCTTGCTGTACTCGCCCGGCCAGAAGTCGGAGCCGCCGCGGGTCCAGTGCACGTGCGAGTCCGAGGTCGCGGTGATCCACCAGCGCCGGCCCTCGCCGAGCAGTGAGTCCCACAGGCCGCCGACCCGGGCGGTCATCTGGTCGAAGCCGCCGTAGGTGGGATGGTTGCCGTAGCCGCCCCGCTTGCCACCGTTGAGCGGGCCGGCCTGGTGACCGGGCGCGCCCTCGAAGCCGATGTAGACGTCCGGCGCGGCGTTGTTGCCGTTGCGGAACTCGCGCGGGGTGTCCTGACCGTAGACGCCGAGACCGGGCGCCGAGCGGGACGCGTGGTGGGCGATCACCAGCGGCTTGTGCGGCATGCCCCGGGCGACCTTGAGGAACTCCACCATCTTGGCCTCGGTGTCGCGGGCCGGGTCGGTGGGGAACGCGTCGTACTTGGCGAACCGGCTCTCCAGCTCGAAGAGCTGCTTCGCCTCGTCCTCGTGGCGCGGGATCATCAGCGTGTGGTGGTCCAGCGAGGGCGCGTCGAACTCCATGCCCCAGAACTGGAGCACCTCGGGAACCAGTTTGCGGGACCGCAGCAGGTCGGGGTACGCCTGCTCGATGTTCACCTTCGAGTGGGTCGGTCCACCGTGGTCGGTGCACATCGCCCAGGTCAGGCCGAAGTTCTTGGCCATGATGGCGTTGGTGACGATCGGGTAGACCGCATCCGCGCCCTTGTGGAAGACGATCGGGGACTTCGTGGTGTCGAACTCACCGCTGTACTCGGAGTGGATGTGGTGGTCGCCCGCACGCCACGCCCGGTTCCTGGAGTTACCCCGGTCGGTCTTGTCGTCGTCACCCGGCCGGCGGTCCTCGCCGGCCCACGCCGCGCCGGCGCCGACGAGTGGGCTGGCCGCGGCCAGCGTCGCGCCGACGCCCGCGTACTTGACCAGCTTGCGCCGGGACAGCTGCGCGTGCTCGGTCTCTTCGGGATGCTTGTCTCTCACGTGAGAGCCTCTCCTCGATCAAGCGAATGCTCTTTCGATCAAGGAGCTTCGGAGAGGTCGGTGAACGCCCGCCGTACGCAGCGGGTGCGCACGATGAACAGCCTGCCCCGACCTGTCGGAGTGCCGGGCCGGGACGGCGGCGGGTCACACCGCGACCGCGCGGAGTGCCGATCAGGACTGAGGCCGCACCGCCACCCAGTCAGATCCGGGCGCGGGGCAGCCAGCCCAGGAATCGGAGCCGGACCCGGGGCAACGGCATCGTGGGCAGATCCTGAGCGGCGGCGACGAGACAGGAGCCGAGATAGACCGCGAGGGAGGCGCGCGCTCCACCGAACTCGGCGAGCAGTTGGCTCTGCTTGGTGGCGCAGGGCCACTCGCGGCCGCATCCGGTGCAGGTCCAGCTCGGCGGGTTGGGGAGGTGCTCCGGCAGCTTGGCGCGGCGGTACCGACCGACGACGCTGTTGTCCGAGCGCACGTCGCGTCGCCGTGCCGCGGGCCCTTCGTTGCGGTGGGCCACCGGGCGGGCACCGGGCAGGTAGCGCCCGACGGTGCCGAAGAGCACCCCGACGCGGATCAGGGCGTCCGGTCCGACGTGCTGGGTCAGCAACGCGGTCATCAGGTAGTGCCCCAGCAGGTCGAAGGCGTCACGGTGCAGACCCAGGTCGCGGCAGAGGTCCACGAACTCCGGCGTGGTCAGTGGCACCCGATCGTCGAGGGCACGGCGCAGCACCTCACGGAGCCCACGTCCGAGCCTCTCCAGCGCGTCCCCCTCGCCCAGACCCAGGCTGTCCTCGTCCGCCACCCGGGCCAGCGCCTCGGCGACGGCCAGCCGAACGACGCGGTCAGGATCGGTACTGTCCAACGCTTCCCCCTCCGTGGATCGGCTCCCGGCAGTGACCCGGTCATCCTCCGACGAATCATGAACAAGATTTCGCTGTCGGACGCGAGGGCGGCTAGGACAGCAGACGTAGAACCATTCGGCGCGCTAGCCAGAAAACGAAGTCGACCTGCCGACACATCACAGTGATTCGGAGGACGCCACGTCGGTGATTGTCGTATGGTGACATTCCCATCTACGGATATTGCACCTCAGCGTCAGTGAATGGTCAGACCAGATCCGACACCCTCAACCGGTCGCTGCCGTCCCGCTCGCGACGTTCCATCCCACCGCACCGCCGGCCAACGATGTGCCGGGTCACCGCCGAGCACCCCGGCACGTCCCGAACCTGCCGTCGGCACCCGTTCCAGCACCCGGCGGCACCTCCACCGGACGGAGACAGCGGATGACGTCATCGCCAGTGCAGACCCACCAGTTCGACAGCCGCGACCCGGCGGCCATCCAGGAATTCCTGTCCGCCACGTACGACCCGAAACTGCGCATCCAGAGCAGGAACGGATACCGGCTCACCCACCACCGCGCGGACACCGGCCCCTTTGCCATCGCGACCACCCGCCAGACCGGGCACCTCGAGATCGATGCCAGCACCCTCGGCGGGCTGGTCATCGGTCACACCCGCACCGCACACGTCGATCGCTCCTGCGCCGGATCGGCCCACCGGTTCGGCCCCGGCGAGGTCTTCCTCGTCACCAGGCCGGAGGAGCCATGCACCGTCCACTGGCATCCCGGTGAGGTGGAGCTCTGCGTACTGGACCTGTCGGTGCTGGCGCAGGTGGCCACCACCGCACCGGCCCGCCGGCCCGGCCGGATCGAGTTCACCGAGCTGGGTGCCGCCAGCGCAGCCCTCGCCCGGCAGTGGCGCAACACCACCAGCTTCGTCCGCGACGTCGTGTTGAACAGCCCGGCCGCCGGGGCACAGTCGCTGGTGATTGGCAACGCCGCCCGGATGCTGGCCGCGGCGGCGCTCGCGGTCTTCCCCAACACCGCGTTCACCGAACCGACCGCCGCGGACCGGAACGACGCCACCACCGCCACGCTGCGACGGGCGATCACGTTTCTGGAGGAGCACGCTGAACGGGACATCAGCGCGGCCGACATCGCCGGCGCGGCCGGCGTCTCCCTCCGGGCGGTGCAACTCGCCTTCCGCCGTCACCTCGGCACCACCCCGATGGCCTACCTGCGTCGGGTCCGGCTCGTCCGGGCACACCACGACCTGCTGCACGCCGACCCACGCCAGGAGACGGTCTCGGCGATCGCCAGTCGGTGGGGATTCGCCAGCCACAGCAGGTTCACCGCGCGATACCACGCCAGCTTCGGTGTGCCGCCGCGCGAGACGCTGAACACCTGAGACCCCCGACCAGGACGCCAACCAACCAGGCGCCCGGTGTTCAACTGAGGACGCGGGCGAGACGCCGAACGGCCTCGTCCATGAGTTCGGGTGCGGCTGCCGCGTAGGTGAGGCGAAGGTGCGGGGCCGGGGGTTCGGCCGCGTACCAGGGCCGACCCGGGAAGACGGCGACGCCCTCGGCCGCCGCGGCAGCGGCCAGCGCCGCGTCGTCGGTGCCGGCGGCGAGGGGCACCCAGAGGTGCATGCCGCCACGTGGGACCGACTGCGGGGCAAGGCCTGGCAGATGCCGGCGTAGCGCGGTCAGCAACGCGTCCCGGCGTGTCCGCAGAGCGGCGCGCAGTGCCCGGCGATGCCGCGACCACGCCGGAGAGGTGAGGAAGTCGATCGCCGCCTGTTGCAGTGGACCGGCGACGA
Source organism: Micromonospora alfalfae (assembly GCF_022230925.1). Lineage (GTDB taxonomy): Bacteria > Actinomycetota > Actinomycetes > Mycobacteriales > Micromonosporaceae > Micromonospora > Micromonospora alfalfae. The sequence continues at coordinate 44,178 of NZ_JAKKFH010000011.1, forward strand.
AGAAGTCGTCGAGCAGCCGGGCGGCGCGCAGTCGCGCCCCGGCCGGGCCCCGGGCTCCGATGGCGGCGACGCGCAGCCCGGGGGCTGTCGACTTGGTCAGCGAGCGCAGGTAGATGACGTGGCCGTCGGGATCGTCGCTGGCCAGTGGTGGCGGCACCGGATCGTCGATGGTGAGGTCACGGGCGTAGTCGTCCTCGATCAGGAACGCACCCGCGTCGCGTACCGCCTCGGCGACCTGCGCCCGGCGGTGCTGCGCCAGTGTCGCGCCGTGCGGGTTGGCGTACAGAGGCTGGCAGTAGAAGAGCCGGGCGCCGGTGCGGGCGAACGCGGCGGCGAGCTGGTCGGGCCGCACCCCGTCGGCGTCGGCCGGCACGGGCACCACCCGCAGCCCGGCCGCGCGGGCCGCGGCCAACGCACCCAGGTAGGTCGGCGACTCGACGAGCAGGGCGTCGCCGGGCGCGGTGAGCGCCCGCAACGCGGACGACAGAGCCGCCTGCCCGCCGGGGCAGATCAGCATGTCCTCGGCGTGCAGCCCCGCACCGGCCTCGCGGGCGAACCAGGCGCGCAGGTCCGTGCGACCCTCGACCGGCCCGCGCTGCCAGCTCGCCGGCTGGCGGGCGGCCCGGGTGAGGGCGGCGCCGAGCGCAGCGGCGGGCTGGAGGTCAGCGTGGAGGTAGCCACCGGACAGCGGGATCGTTCCGGCGGGCGTCAGCGCCAACAGCGCCTGCATCTCGTCCTGACCGAACCGGCGGGGCCCGAGCGCGACGGTCTGCCAGGACAGGTCGGGCACCTCCGGCTCGTCCGGTGAAGTGGCCACAAAGGTGCCTCGGCCGGGTCGCGCCTCGATCAGCCCTTCGGCCGCCAACTGACGGATCGCCTCGGCGACGGTGACCGGCGAGGCCTGATGTCGGGCGGTCAACTCGCGTACCGAGGGCAGCCGGGCACCGGGACCGGCGGCGACCACGAGACCCCGCAGATCTTGGATAACGCGTTGGGCTGCGTTACCGTTTTCCATGAGGGACAAGAGTAGCGCTACTGCCCGAAACACGGTAACAGCGGATCGGGTCCTCGGGCTCGGCCTCGGCGCCCTGGGCGTGCTCGGCTTCAGCCTGTCGCTTCCGGCCACCCGCATCGTCGTGCAGCAGCTCGACCCGTGGTTCGTCGCCTTCGGCCGGGCTGTCGGCGCGGGGCTGCTGGCGTTGGCGTACCTGCGTCTCACCGGCGCACCGCGGCCCACTCGCGGTCAGTGGCAACGGCTGCCGATCGTCGCCCTCGGCGTCATCGTCGGCTTTCCGTTGTTCACCTCGATGGCGCTTCTCACCCAGACCTCCGCGCACAGCGCTGTCGTCATCGCCGCGCTGCCCGCGATGACGGCCGTGTTCGCGGTGCTGCGGGCCGGCGAACGCCCACCGCCGCTGTTCTGGATCGTGAGCGCGGGCGGACTGCTGGCGGTCCTCGCCTTCCTCGGCGTCAGCGGCGCGGTACGCGGAGCCCTCACAGTGCCCGACCTGTTCCTGCTCGCGGCGGTGGTGCTCTGCGGCCTCGGCTACGCCGAGGGCGGCGCGCTCGCCCGCGAGTTGGGCGGCGCTCGGACGATCTGCTGGGCGTTGCTGCTCTCGCTGCCCATCACCGTTCCCGTCACGGCATTCGCCGCCGCCACCAGCCCGATGCGGGCCGACGCTCTCGCCTGGTCGGCGTTCGGCTATCTCACCGCGGTCTCGATGTTCCTGGGCTTCTTCGCCTGGTACGCGGGCCTGGCCCGGGGCGGTATAGCGCAGGTGGGCCAGGTCCAACTCGCCCAGCCGGTGCTGACCCTGCTGTGGTCGGCGCTGCTGCTCGGCGAGGCGGTCTCCCCCGCCTCGATCGCGGCGGCGCTGGTGGTGCTGGGATGTGTCGTGGCGACCCAGCGCATCCGCCAGAGCCCGAGGACGATCGTGGCGCGACGCGAAGTCGGCGCGGGATCGTCCTAGCCCCGGTCGCGCTCGCGGCTGTCGCGGGCGGTCTGCAACTCGAGCACCGAGGCCTCCAGCAGATCGGCGAGGCCACGCAGTTGCTCGGCGACCTGGGCCCCGAGTGGGGTCAGCGAGTATTCGACGCGCGGTGGGATCGCTGTGAGCACCTCGCGGGTGAGCATCCCGTCGCGTTCGAGGGTCTGCAGGGTCTGGGAGAGCATCCGCTCGCTGACCCCGTCGATGCGGCGACGCAGCGCGTTGAACCGGTAGCTGCCCTCGCCGAGCGCCAACAGGGCCAGCGAGGCCCACTTCGAGGTGACGTCCTCGAAGGCCGCCCGGGAGGTGCAACCCCTGGCGAAGACATCGCTGACGAAATCCTGGGTAGGCCCCGCCGGGTCCTGGGCCGGCATGTCGCTCACCTCACCAGCCTATCTCATGCCTCCCATCGGTTAGTGCTGTAGATTCGTAAGTGCTTACTGATCTGTCCCCACCCTCCGGAGGTTCCCATGCCCACCTATGCCGTCACCGGCGCCACCGGCCGGTTGGGCCGCCTGGTGATCGAGCAACTGCTCGACAGCGGCGTACCCGCCGCCGAGATCGCCGCCATCGTCCGCAGCCCGGAGAAGGCCGCCGACCTGGCCGCGCGCGGGGTCGAGATCCGCAAGGCCAACTACGACGACCCGTCGACGCTGCCCGGCGCCGTGGCCGGCGTACGCCGCCTGCTGCTCATCTCCGGCGACTCTCCCGGCCAGCGCGTCGCGCAGCACACCGCGGTCATCGACGCCGCCAAGCTCGCCGGGGTGGAGCGTCTCGTCTACACCAGCATCCTGAAGGCCGACACCACAGCGAACCCGCTCGCCCCGGAGCACAAGGCCACCGAGGAGGTCCTCGCCGCGTCCGGTCTGACCTACACGGTGCTGCGCAACGGTTGGTACACCGAGAACTACACCGACCAGCTCCCGCAGTACCTGGGATCCGGCACGATCCTCGGTGCCACCGGCGGCAGCAAGATCTCCACCGCGACCCGGGCCGACTACGCGGGGGCGGCCGTGGCCGCGCTGACCCGCGACGAGGACGGCAACGCCGTCCACGAACTGGGCGGCACCGCGTTCACCTTCGACGAGCTGGCCGAGGCCGTCACAGAGGTGACCGGCACCAGAGTCGTCCACCAGGACATGTCCGCCGCCGAGCTGGCCTCGGCCCTGGAGAACGTCGGCCTGGACGCGGGCACCGCCGGTTTCGTCGCCGCGCTCGACCACTCGATCGCCAACGGCGAGCTGGCAACCGACAGCGACGACCTCAGCCGTCTGCTCGGCCGGCCGAGCACCCCGCTGCGCGACGCCATCCGGGCCGCGCGGGTCTGAACCGAATCCATCACCGAAGCGGGCGGCGGGGCCTCCGTCCCCCGTCGCCCGTCACCCGGTGAAACCGCACACGTATCCTCGACGGCATGGTGAGGCACGTCGATGAGCTGCTCCCCCGGCCCGTCGAGCCGCCATGTCGACACGCCGTGCGGTCCGACCTGGACACTCCGGCGGCGACCCGGTGAGCGGCGACGACTTCGTCGTCCGGGCCGCCGTAGCGCAGGACGACCCCGAACTGGTCTTCGACGTGCTGAGGCAACTCGCTCCCGACGACGCGCGGCCGGACCCCGCCCGGCTCGCCGCCGCCTGGCGTGACCTGCACGCCCAAGCCGGCCGCCGGCTCCTGCTGGCCGTCGCCGGGGACACCTTCGTGGGCACCCTCGACACCCTGGTCGCCCCCAACCTCACCCACGGCGCGCGACCGTACATGGTGGTGGAGAACGTGGTGATCGCGCCCGACTGGCGCCGCCGTGGGGTTGCCCGGGCCCTCATGCTGGCGGCGCTCGACGAGGCGACGGCAGCCGGCTGCTACAAGGTCCAACTGGTGTCGAACGCCGCGCGGACCGATGCCCACCGGTTCTACGCGTCCGTCGGGTTCACGCAGTCCGCGCTCGGCTACCGCAGGTACCTCACCCACCGCGACGTGACACCGGGCGCTCCCGCGTCCCGGCCGGCTACTCCGCCTCGTCCTGTTCTTCGGTGAGCTCGGCCAGGACGTCGGCCGCGTCCCGGTTCCCACCGTCGGCGAGCCGGCGAAGCTCGCCGACGTCCGCCCGCTCCGCGGCCAACTCGACGAGTTGGTCAGCGGCGTCCTTGTCGCCCCGGTCGGTGAGACGCCGCAGCTCGTTCATGTCGCCGAGTTCGGTGGCGAGTTCGACAAGTTGAGCCGCAGCGTCGGCGCTGCCGTCCTCGGCCAGCTGACGTAACTCCGTGAGGTCACCCCGCTCCCCCGCGAGCTCGACAAGCTGGTCGACAGCGTCCCGGTCACCGTCCTTGGCCCGTTGGCGCAGGTCGGCAAGATCAGGGTCGGACATCGCGCACCTCTTCGCAGTTGGCGTGGGCCGGCCTGGTCCCGCTCACCATCGAGAACCTAGACCAGGGGATGTCGTGGTGGCGCAGGAACAACGGACACGGCCTGCGCGCCGATCCGCTCAGCCCACCTCGGTCGACTCCGTGATCAGCAGGCCGCTGAGCAGACTGCGCAGGGTCCGCTCGACGAGGTTCGCGCGGGGGGCAGGTCCGGAGGGCTGACTGAACGCCGCGACCAGGTGCGGGTGTGCCGCGAGATCCAGCCCGGCGAAGCTGAACGCCCCAGCGGCGGATTCACGGCGGGCGAAGAGGCTCACCACGCCTGTCATCATCGCGATGGCCTCGAACTTGGCGGCGACCGGGCAGCGCACGGGTTCCAGCACCCGGATGCAGTTGTCGAACCAGGCCAGGCCCTCCGGGCCGATGCCGGAGGGCCGGTGGATCACGTCGAGCAACCACGGGTGGGTGCCGAACAGCGCCAACTGCCGTCGCCCCAGCAGCACCATCGTCTCCAACCAGTCGCCCTCCACCTGCGGGTACGGGCGCAGCTCCCCCACCGCCCGGTCGGTCATCAGGTCCAGCAGGTCGTCACGGGACGTCAGGTAGCGGTAGAGGGACCCGGCGCCGGTGCCGAGCGCGGCGGCCACGGCGCGCATCGACACCGCCGCCAGTCCTTCGGCGTCGGCCAGGGCGATGGCGGCCGCGACGATGGCGTCCCGACTGTGCGCCGGCGCGGGGCCGCGGCTGCCGCGTTCGGGTCTGCTCCAGATCGGTTGCCGGTCCGGGTCGGCGTGACCGGTACTCGCGGGTGCGTCACTCACTGATCTACTGTAAACTGCGAACGTCGTTTGCAGTTATTGTCGGCGCGGGAAGGGTGGACCGGACATGGAGCAGGTCAGGGCACGGGACGGCGCGACGATCGTGCTGCACTCGACGGGGGCGGGGCCGGGGATCGTCGTGGTGCACGGTGGCGGCGTGACGATCGACGTCTACCGGCGGCTGGCCAGGGCGCTCGCCGACCGGTTCACGGTGCACCTCTACAACCGACGGGGACGGGCCGACGCACCACCGAGGTCGATGCCCTACACCGTCGAGCAGGAGGTCGACGACCTCGGCGCGGTGCTGGAGCGCACCGGGTCCGGCAACGTCATCGGCCACAGCGGCGGCGGTTTCCTGGCGCTCGAAGCCGCGCCCCGACTGCCGATCGAACGGCTCGCCCTCTACGACGCCGCGGTCTCGATCGACGGCAGCTTCCCATCGGCGTGGCTCGCGCCCGCCCGGGCGGCACTACAAGCCGGCGACACCGCCCGAAGCCTCGCCATCACGACTGCGGGAATCAACTCGCAGATGACGGCGGCGAGACTCCCACTCGCCGTCCGGGTGGCGATCATCCGCGCGTTCCTGCGTACGCCGATCGGCCGGACGATGGGCGAACTGCTGCCGACGACGTTGGACGAGGCGGCGCTGATCCTGGCGCACGACGGCCCGGCCACCCGGTGGGCCGAAGTGAGCGCCGAGGTGCTGCTGGCCTGCGGAGCCGACGGCCCGCCCTACTACGTGCAACAGAACGCGGCGCTGGCCCGTGCGTTACCGCGCGCCCGGACACTGATGATCCCGCGCAGTGGCCACGACGCCATCAACCGGGCGCACCCGAGGATCGTCGAACCGCTCGCCGACTTCTTCGCGGCGCCCGTGACGACGCGGCGGACGCCGCACTCCTGAGCGGTCGCGCGATCGCACACCGTCATTGATCTTGGCTAGGCTGGTGGGCATGCCCGCACACCACCCGCGCCGTCACACGATCGAGCCGGTCGACTGGTGAGCGACGCAGCAGTGCCCGCCCCGCGGGGTGGGCCGTCCACACCGGGCAACCGCTCGGGTTGGACCGACCGATGCGACCAGCTCGCCCGGTCACGGCCCTTCGAGATCGCCATCGTCGTGGTCATCCTTGCCAACGGCATCGTTCTCGGCCTGGAGACGTACGACGATCTGAGCCCGGCGGGCACCGCGCTGCACGGGCTGGAACTGCTCTTCCGGGCCGTCTTCGTCGTCGAGATCGCCATCCGGCTGGCCGCCTACGGCAGACGCCCACAGGACTTCTTCCGGCACGGCTGGAACGTCTTCGACTTCGTGGTGATCGCGGCGATCTTCATCCCGGGTCTGCACGGCGATCCGGCGCTGCTGCGGGTCGTCCGGGTCGCCCGCATGGTCCGCCTGGTGCGGTTCTCGCCGGGTCTGCGGACCATCGTCTCCGCGCTGTGGCGCAGTCTGCCGGGCGTGACCGGGTTCCTCGCCCTGGCCGTCGTGACGCTCTACGTGTACGGCATGGCCGGCTGGCTGATCTTCGGCAACAGGTATCCGCAGGAGTACGGCGACATCGGCCGGTCGCTGCTGACGTTGTTCGTGCTGTTGTCGCTGGAGACGCTGCCGGACCTCATCGAACAGGGCCTGGCGATCTCACCATGGACGCTGCTCTACTACGTCAGCTACGTGGTCATCACCGTCAACCTGCTGCTCAACATCCTCATCGCGGTCATCGTGAACTCCATGGAGGAGGCTCGCCGGTTGGAGATGACCGAGCGACTGGCCCCCGGATACGACGAGGACGGCGACGGCGTACCGGACGAGGTGGACCGGATCGCGCTCACCCAACGGCTTGACGACCTGCGGGCGGTCATCACCGAGTTGGAGCGCGAGCTGCGCATCGACCGGGACGACGGGCACGGCCGACCCCATCGGGACAACGCCCGCGCCGGACGGTGATCCGACGCTCGCGCTCCGTCTACGGGTTCGGATAGTGTCGACGGCGGTCCCATCGGCCTCCCTGAAGGGGCAACCGAGCATGACGACCAGTGTCGACAATGTCCAGACCGCCACCGATCCCACTGACACGCTCGGCACGGTGATCGACGACGTGATCCGCCCGCAGGCGCCGATCGTCGACCGGGACGGGGCCTTCCCCCGTCCGGGTGTCGACGCTCTCGCCGCAGCCGGCCTGCTCGGCCTGGCCTCCTCGACCGAGGTCGGTGGCGCCGGCCACGGCATGCGGACGGTCGCCGAGGTGATCGAGCGGCTGGCCGCCGAGTGCGGGTCCACAGCGATGGTGGTGCTCATGCACTACGCGGCGACCGCCGTCGTCGAGGCCCACGCCCCGCGCGACGTCCGCGCCGCCATCGCCGCCGGGGATCACCTCACCACGTTGGCCTTCTCCGAGTACGGATCGCGCAGCCACTTCTGGTCGCCGACCGGCACCGCGACAGCCGCAGACGACGACACAGTCCGCCTCGACGCCCGTAAGAGCTGGGTCACCTCGGCCGGCGAGGCCAACAGCTACGTCTGGTCGAGCCTTCCGCTGACCCTCGACGCCGGTCCGATGACCTTGTGGCTGGTGCCGGCCGACAGCGCCGGCCTGAGCGTGGCCGGCGACTTCGATGGGCTGGGCCTGCGGGGCAACGGCTCCCGGCCGATGACCGCCGACGGGCTCCGGGTTCCGGCGACGGCGAGGATGGCCGCCGACGGGGCCGGGCTCGACACCGCTCTCGGCGCGGTCCTGCCCTGGTTCCTGGTGCTCAACGCCGCTTTCTGCCTCGGTCTCGCCGACAGCGCCGTGGCCGAGGCGAGCCGTCATCTGACCAGGACCACGCTCGCGCACACCGGCGCCGCCCTGCGCGACGCGCCAGTCACCCGACGCGACCTCGCCCGGCTGATGATCCGCACCGACGCGCTGCGTGCCTTCCTGGGAGACACGCTCACCGCTCTGGAGACGGGCCGGGACGACGCGATGCTGCGGGTGCTCCAGGTCAAGGCGCTCGCCGGCGAGACAGTCGCCGACGTGACCGATGGCGCGATGCAGCTCTGCGGGGGCAGCGCCTTCCGCAAGGAGTTGGGCCTTGAGCGTCGTTTCCGGGACGCCCGCGCGGCCCGGGTGATGGCGCCGACCACCGACGCGCTGCACGATTTCGTCGGTCGGCTCGCCACCGGGCTGCCGCTGCTCGACGAGGCCAACCGCTGATGCCCGCGCCTACCGTCCTGATGGGCGCCGTCGCGTACGACCCGAAGGTGGTGACCATCTGGGAGGGCTTCCGCACCTGGCTGCGCGGGCGGGGCCTGGACTTCGACTTCGTCCTCTACTCGCACTACGAACGACAGGTGGAGGACCTCGTCGCCGGGCGGATCGACGCGGCCTGGAACTCTCCCCTGGCCTGGCTGCGGGCCGAGCGACTGGCGGCCGCCGACGGCACTGCCGTGCGCGCGCTCACCATGCGCGACACCGACCAGGACCTCACCTCGATCGTCGTGGTTCGCGCGGACTCGCCGGTGCGCCAGCTCACCGACCTCGCCGGACGGGTGGTCGCCGTCGGGGCGATCGACAGTCCACAGGCGACGCTCATTCCGCTGGGCCACCTGGCGGCGGCCGGGGTCACTGTCGACGTACGCCGTTTCGACGTGGGTGTCGGCCTGCACGGCGACCACATCGGCGGCGAGCGCGACGCGGCGCGCGCCCTGGTGGCCGGGGAGGTCGACGCCGCCTGCATGATCGACGCCAACCACCTGGCGTTCGTCCAGGAGGGCACGCTACCGCCCGAGGGCACCCGGATCGTGGCCCAGACCGCACGCTACGACCACTGCAACATGACTGTCCGCGCGCCGGAGTCCGAAGGCGTCCGGCTCTTCGGCACGCTCCTGCTCGGCATGTCGTACGCCGATCCGCAGGTGCGTCCACTGCTCGACCTAGAGGGGCTGACGGCCTGGCGGGAGGGCCGCACCACCGGGTATGACGCCCTCGCCGCCGCTGTCGACGCCAGCGGTTTCTACTCCCTCGACGGGCGGGTGACGGCCCCGCACTACCGGCCGTGAGTTGGACACCTGTCGCCGCTGTCGACCTGGGTGACCTGGGTTTCGGCAGTGGCGCGCACCTGCTGGTGCAGCGCGCCCTGGCCGGGTTGCCGCCCGGCGGCCGGTTGGCGGTCTCCGGTCGCGACCCGGCGCTGCGCGTCCACCTGCCGGCCTGGTGTCGTGGCCGGGGTCATCGGGTCGAATGGCCTGATCGGAGCGAGGCGAACGAGCTGGTGGCGGTGGTGGTCCGGGGGTCGGCGGATGACGACCGCTGGTTCGGCGCTGAGCGGGCCGGGTCGGCCCTGCCGTCGGCGCTGAGCAGCCGTCCGCCCGCAAGGTGGGGGCTCGGCGCCCGGGGCGCGCTCCTGGAAGCCGGTGGTCCGGAGGCCCGGTTCGACCTGGACGACCGCGACCTGGTCTGGGCCGACATCGCCCCACACCTGTACGCGCAGGCCGCCGCCCGACAGTGGGACCCGCAGACCGCGGTGCCGTGGGACGACCCGTTCGCGCTGCCGGCCGACGTCGAGGCCGCTGTGGTGCAGGTGATGACCTATCTGGTCGAGAACGAGCAGGCCGCCCTCGTCGTGCCGGCCCGGTTCGTGGGGCGCATCCATCCGCACTTTCGGGAGGTGGTGCAGCTGCTCGCCGTGCAGATGGCCGACGAGGCCCGGCACATGGAGGTCTTCAGCCGGCGGGCCCTGCTGCGGGGCGCCGAGATGGGCACGTCATCCGCTGGCGGTCGCCAGTCGCTGTTCACCCTCGTCGCGGAGTCGGACTTCGCGTTGGCGTCGTTCCTGCTCTCCGTGCTCGGCGAGGGCAGCTTCGTCGATCTGCTCTCGTTCCTGCACGAGGTCGCCCCGGACCCGGTGACCCGCCGGATCTGTTGGCTCGCGATGCAGGACGAGCGCCGGCACGTGGTGTTCGGCATGGCACACCTGGAGCATCAGGCGCAGCTGGATCCGCTGCTGCGGGACCGGCTGCGGGCGGCTATCCACCGCCGCCACGACGCGCTGGTCGACACGGCTGGGCTCAACGCTGATGTCTTCGACGCGCTGGTGGTGCTCGCGGCGGGTGGCTGGCAGCCGAATGACGTGTCCGCCGGCTTCGACCGGGTGCGGGCTCTGCAGCACGCGATGGATCAGGGCCGTCAGCGCCGCCTCGTCCGGCTGGGTTTCCGGGTCGACGAGGCGGCGGCGCTCTCCGCCCTGCACACCCGCAACTTCATGTAGCCGATCCCCGCGCACGGCACGGCGTGCGCGGGGATCGCGGTACGGCAGGTCAGCGAGCGCTGGTCACTGGCCGAGCAGGGTCCGGATCTGACGCGCGTAGCCCGCCACAGTGAAGTCCGGGCCGACCGAGTCCACCAGGACCAGGTCGTTGATGGTGTGATCGACGCGCAGCGACAGGATCGCCTGGTACTCGGGTGAGTTGTACCAGGTCCTGGCGGTTTCCGCGTCCGGGAACTCGATCAGCACGACCGAACCGGGCCAGCTGCCCTCGAGGACCTGCACCTCGGCGTCCAGGACGAGCCACTTGGCGCCGTACGCCTCGGTGGTGGCCTGCACCTGCTCCAGGTAACGCAGGGAATCCTCGGTCGGAACTCCGCCCGGGATACGCAGGTGGTTGATCAGGTAGGTGCTCATGTCTCACTCCTCAGGTGCGGGGTGCTGCTTCCCGGTCGAAGGCGTACGACCGGTCGTCTTGGATTGGGTACGCGCCGCGCCGATGGGACGACGCGGGCTGTCACCGCTGGGATCGGACCCGGATCAGGTGAGGATCCGGGCCGTGGTGATCGTGAAGAACTCCTGGAGTGCGGCCGGGTCACCGGATGCCTTCGCCCGCGCTGCCGCGCCCTCGTAGCTGGAGACGACGAAGCCGGCGAGATCGGCGGCGGGTTCGTCGCCGTGCAGTTCACCGGCGGCCCGCGCCTGCTCGATCGCCGTGGCGAGCGCGGCGACCCAGCGGCCGAAGCCGGCGTCGACCGCGTTCCGCAGAACATCGCTGTGTGCCGGGATCTCGGTGGCGAAGTTGCCGAGCAGGCATCCGCGATCACCCATGGTGTCGCCGAGGCCGGTGATGTATCTCAGGTGAGCGGTGATCCGCTCCAGCGGCGTGCCGCCCCGCTTCTCGTCGAGCATTTCCAGCCCCATCGCCGCTGAGTATCTCGCCACCGAGTCGAGGGCGAGGTCTTCCTTGCTGGCGAAGTGGTTGTAGAAGGTGCCCTTGGGTGCCCCGGCGGCGGCGACGATGTCCTGGACGCTCGTGCCGTTGTAGCCGCGCAGGTGGAACAGGTCCAACGCCGCGTCGGACAACCGTTGCCGGGTTCCGACGGAGGCCGGTGACTTCGGTCGTGGCATCTCGTGGCCCTCCTCTCGCCCGGGGTGCCGGCTGACTGACAGACACCACGATATGACCGGTCGTCTCGGAATGCCAGTGATGTGACCGCTGTCATCCCCCAGGTACTGTGGAATGGTCATGAACAGCGATTTCAGCGCGGTCCGCGAGGAGTTGCTGCGGCTTCGCGAGCAGACCGAGGCTCAGGCCACCGCCCTGGACGGCGACCTGCGGAGTCTTTTCGAGGCGTCCCGGTCGTCCAACGCCGATGACGAACACGACCCCGAGGGCAGCACCATCGCCTTCGAACGCGCGCAGCTCACCGCCGTCCTGGACGCCACCCGCCGACGCCTGGCCGAGCTGGACGTCGCGCTGCGACGGGTCGACGACGGCAGCTACGGCCTGTGCGAACGGTGCTCCCGTCCGATTCCCGCCGAGCGGCTCGTCGCCCGCCCGTCCGCGCGTACCTGCGTGGCCTGCGCCAGCCGACGGTGACGGCGCCCGCCGACCGCGAGGGCCACGGGCACCGTCGTACCGGTGATCAGCTGGCGCAACAACCTCCTGCTGGCGCGGCGTTGAGGGCGACGAGGCTGATCGGCGCGGACCGCAGCCCACCGGAGATGCCCGTGGACAGTCCACGCCCCGTCGGTTGCGACCCACAGCAGTCGTCGCCCGCCGAGACGGCGGAATCACTGCTGCACACGCCGGTTTCGGGCAGGTCGAGCTGGACGTCGCGGGCGGCCGCCCAGTCACCGGCGAGCGCGGCGACCACGGAGCGGACCTGCTCGTAGCCGGTGGCCATGAGGAACGTCGGCGCCCGGCCGTAGGACTTCATGCCGACGGCGAAGTAGCAGTGCTCCGGGTGGGCGAGCACGTCCACGCCGTGCGGCGGCACCGTGCCGCAGGAGTGCTCGTTGGGGTCGATCAGCGGGGCCAGGGCACGGGTCGCGCCCAGCACCGGGTCGAGGTCCAGCCGCAGCTCGGCGGCGATGCCGTGGTCGGGGCGGAAGCCCGTGGCCGCGACAACACGGTCGACGGTGATCGACTCGGCGCTGCCGTCGCCATGCCGCAGGGCCACACTCACCCGGCCGTCGGTCGGGGTGAGCGCCCGCACGGAGAAGCCGGTGAGCAGCCGGATCCGTCCGGCGTCGACGTGCGCACGCAGCCGTGCGCCGAGCGCGCCCCGCGCCGGGAGGGCGTCGGCGTCTCCACCACCGTAGGTACGCGTCGGCGCGGCGGCCCGGATGGCCCAGGTCACCTCGGTGCCGGCCTCGACGGCGGCCAGCTCCGCCAGGGACAGCAGGGTGTTCGCGGCCGAGTGACCGGCGCCGACCACCAGTGTGTGCCGGCCGACGAACCGGCCCCGGTCGGCGCCGAGGACGTCCGGCAGCGCGTGCTCCAGGTACGCCGCCGCCTCCGCCTCCCCTCGCGCGCGCAGACCGGACGCGCCGAGGACGTTCGGCGTGCTCCAGGTGCCGGAGGCGTCGATGACGGCGCGGGCGACAAGCTCGTCGCCGTCGGCGAGGCGGAGCAGGAACGGTGCGGTGTCGCGCCCGGCGGTACGCAGCCGGTCGAGGCCGAGCCGGCTGATCGCCTCGACCCGTGCCCCGTACCGCACGTGTGGCTTCAGTTGCGGCAGTTGCGCGAGGGGCCGGAGGTAGTCGTCGACCAGCTCCGCGCCGGTGGGCAGTGTCCCCGGGTCGGGGGCGACCCAACCGGCCTCGTCGAGGAGCCGACGGGCGGCCTGGTCGATGTTGTAACGCCACGGCGAGAAGACCCGCACGTGCCCCCACTGGCGTACCGCGGCGCCCGGGGTGTCGCCGGCTTCGAGGACGGTGAAGGGCAGTCCGCGTTCGTGCAGGTGCGCGGCGGCGGCGAGACCGGTCGGACCGGCGCCGATGACGATGGTGGGAAGGTCGTCCAGAGCGGTCATCAGTGGCTCCTCGGTGTGGTGGCCCGGGTCGAGGGCCACGGCTGGTCAGGTGATGGTGGGGCTGCGGCGTTCCAGCAGGACGACGTCGCGCCAGCGGTCGTGATGGCGACCGACCCGCTCGCGTACGCCGATGACCCGGAAGCCGGCTCGTTGGTGGACTGTGAGGCTGGCGGTGTTCTCCGGGAAGACTCCGGATTGGATGGTCCAGATGCCGGCGGCCTCGGTGGAGGCGATCAGCGCGCTCAGCAGCAGTCGGGCGATGCCCCGCCCCTGGGCGGCCGGGTCCACGTAGACGGAGTGTTCGACCACTCCGGCGTAAACAGCGCGGGTCGAGGTCGGCGAGACGGCGATCCAGCCGAGCACCACCCCGTCGCTGTCGACGGCCACGAAGCGGTGCGCAGCCAGGCGCGCGGCGTCGAACGCCGCCCAGGTCGGGGCGGTGATCTCGAAGCTGGCATTGCCGGCGTCCAACCCGGCCTGGTAGATCGCCAGGACCCGGTCGGCATGGGCGTCGGTCATGGGCCGCACGGCGAGGTCGACCATCAGCGGGGTTCCCTTCCGGAAGAGATCAGAGGACTGTCTCGACGTCCATCGAATCAGACAGTTGCACACTGATTAGAGAAGTGTCAACCTAGAGCAATGTCGAATCAAGCAGGTCCGGCGGCTGACGTGTCGTGCTGCGCCCCGCTGGCCGAGCGACGCGTACCGGCCGAGGCCGCTGCGGTGCTCGCGCCCGCGTTCAAGGCCCTCGGCGACCCGGTGCGGCTGCAACTGCTGTCGATGATCGCCTCCGCCGAGACCGGGGAGATCTGCGTCTGCGACCTGACCCCCGCGTTCGACCTGACCGGTCCGACCATCTCGCACCACCTCAGGACACTGCGCGAGGCGGGGCTGGTCGACGCCGAACGCCGGGGCACCTGGGTCTACTACCGCGCCCGGCCGGGCATCCTGCGCCAGCTCGCCGCACTGCTCACCGTGGCGCCGGCGACATGACAACGACCCTGCGGAGCGAGCCGGGCGAGAGCGCCGTCGTCGGCCGACTCTCCCGACTCGACCGGTTCCTGCCCGTGTGGATCGGGCTGGCGATGGCCGCCGGCCTGCTCCTCGGTCGGCTGATACCCGGGTTGAACAGCGTCCTGGACGCGGTGCAGATCGGCGGGATCTCGCTACCGATCGCGATCGGCCTGCTGATCATGATGTACCCGGTCCTGGCGAAGGTCCGCTACGACCGGCTCGACACCGTCACCGGCGACCGCCGGCTGCTGATCTCCTCGCTGGTCCTCAACTGGCTGGTCGGCCCCGCCGTGATGTTCGCCCTGGCCTGGATCTTCCTGGCTGACCAGCCCGCGTACCGCACCGGCCTGGTCATCGTCGGCCTGGCCCGGTGCATCGCCATGGTCATCATCTGGAACGACCTCGCCTGCGGTGATCGGGAGGCCGCCGCCGTCCTGGTCGCCCTCAACTCCGTCTTCCAGGTCGTCGCCTTCGGTGTACTCGGCTGGTTCTACCTCTCCGTGCTCCCCCAGTGGCTGGGGCTCTCCGGCACCGAGTTGACGATCTCGGCCTGGGACATCGCCGCCAACGTGCTCGTCTTCCTCGGCATCCCGCTGCTCGCCGGTTACCTCACCCGCCGCCTCGGCGAGCGCGCCAGGGGCCGCGCCTGGTACGAGGCCCGCTTCCTGCCCAGGATCGGCCCGGCCGCCCTATACGGGCTGCTGTTCACGATCGTGATCCTGTTCGCCCTGCAAGGCGACGCCATCACCAGCCGGCCTCTGGACGTCGTCCGCATCGCCCTGCCCCTGCTGGTGTACTTCGCGCTCATGTGGGCCGGCTCCTACGCCCTCGGCCGGGCCATCGGTCTCGGCTACCAACGCACCACCACCCTCGCGTTCACCGCCGCCGGCAACAACTTCGAACTCGCCATCGCCGTCGCGATCGGCACCTTCGGCGTCACCTCCGGCCAAGCCCTCGCCGGGGTCGTCGGCCCGTTGATCGAGGTGCCCGTCCTGGTCGGGCTCGTCTACGTCTCCCTGTGGGCGCGCCGCCGCTTCTTCACTCCCCCGCGATCCGCGACCACGTAACCGGAAGGCAACCCCGACATGAGCGACAGACCCAGCGTCCTGTTCGTCTGCGTCCACAACGCCGGCCGCTCCCAGATGGCCGCCGGCTGGCTACGCCACCTCGCCGGCGACACCGTCGAGGTCCGCTCGGCCGGCTCCGCTCCGGCCGAGACGATCAACCCCGCCGCCGTGCAGGCCATGCGCGAGGTCGGCATCGACATCACCGACCAGACCCCCAAACTCCTGGAGTACGCGACAGCGCAGTCCTCCGACGTCATCGTGACCATGGGCTGCGGCGACACCTGCCCGGTCTTCCCCGGCAAACGCTACGAGGACTGGAAGCTCGACGACCCGGCCGGCAAGGGCGTCGACGCCGTCCGCCCGATCCGTGACGAGATCCGGGACCGGGTGGAGAAGCTCCTCACCGAACTGAGCCCCACCACTCGACCGGAGCACAGCCGTCAGCGACCTCCGGCGTAGACAGCGCGGTGGCCGAGTTCCTCCTCGATGCGGATGAGCTGGTTGTACTTGGCCGTACGGTCGGAGCGCGACAGCGAGCCGGTCTTGATCTGCCCGCAGCCGACGCCCACGGCCAGGTCGGCGATGGTGGTGTCCTCGGTCTCCCCGGACCGGTGCGACATCACCACCCGGTACCCGGCCTTGTGGGCGGCGTCCACCGTCGCCAGGGTCTCGGTGAGCGTGCCGATCTGGTTGACCTTGACCAGGATCGCGTTGGCGTAACCGCCGTCGATCCCGTCGCGCAGCCGGTCGACATCGGTGCAGAAGACGTCGTCGCCGACCAGCTGCACGCGCTCCCCCGCCGCCGCCGTCAGCCGCTTCCAGCCGGCGATGTCGTCCTCGGCCATCGGGTCCTCGATCGAGCTGATCGGGTACCGGGAGACAAGGTCGAGCAGGTAGTCGATGTGCTCGTCGACGGTCCGCTGACGGCCCTCGCCGACGTAGTCGTAGACGCCGTCGTGGAAGAACTCCGAACTCGCGGGGTCGAGGCAGATCAGCACGTCGGCGCCGGGCTGGTAGCCGCTCTCCTCGATGGCCCGCGACACGAACCGCAGCGCCTCGTCCGCGCCCTTGACGTTTGGCGCGAAGCCACCCTCGTCGCCGACGTTGGTGTTGTGCCCGGCGGCGGCCAGGGACGCCTTGAGGGTGTGGAAGACCTCCGAACCCATCCGGACCGCCTCGGCGAAGGTCTGCGCTCCGACCGGGGCGATCATGAACTCCTGGAAGTCGAGCGGATTGTCGGCGTGCGCGCCGCCGTTGATGATGTTCATCATCGGCACCGGCAGCAGGCGGGCGCCGACACCACCGACATAGCGGTAGAGCGGCTGCCGGTGGGCCAACGCCGCCGCCTTCGCGGTCGCCAGGGACACCGCCAGGATCGCGTTGGCACCCAGTCGACCCTTGTCCTTCGAACCGTCGAGAGCGATCATCGTCTCGTCGATCAGGGCCTGGTCCTCCGCGTCGAGCCCGAGCACCGCGTCGGCGATCTCGCCGTTGACCGCGGCGACGGCAGTGCTGACCCCCTTGCCGTGAAAACGCGTCAGGTCCCCGTCGCGCAGCTCGACCGCCTCGTTCGCTCCCGTCGACGCGCCGGACGGCACTGCCGCCCGCCCGGTCGACCCGTCGGCGAGGACCACGTCGGCCTCCACCGTCGGGTTGCCCCGGCTGTCGAGGATCTGCCGACCACGCACGCGACTGATTGCCGTCATCACACACTCCCTGCTCAAGCTGCCTGTTCGCAGCCAGACTGGCAGGAAACGGCGGCCCTGACACCGCGACGATGGACACGTTGACCCGTACCCCGGGGTGCGGGTTTAGGGTCGCGGGATGCGGGTGGGTGAGTTGGCACGACGGACCGGAACCACGGTCCGGGCACTGCGGTACTACGAGTCGGCCGGGCTGGTCGTGCCCCGGCGGCTGAGCAACGGCTACCGCGAGTACGACCCGATCGCGGTGCGGCTGGTGGCCCAGATCCGCGAGCTGATGGCGCTCGGCCTCACCGTCGAGGAGACCCGCCCGTTCGTCGAGTCGATCGCCGGTGGCGCCGACGACACCGACGTGTGCGCGGCGGCGGTGGCCACGTACCGCAGCACCATCGGCAACCTGCAGGAACGGATCGGCAAGTTGACCGCCCAGCGCGACGCGCTGGACGCCCGCCTGGACGCCGCCGCGACCCAGGTCGTACCCGGCAGTCCCGCCGAGGGCGCCGACCCCACCGCGCTGGTCGGCGTCCGGTTGCCACCGCTGTCCTTCTACGGCACCGACGGCCGCCCGGTCGATCTCGGCGCGCTCGGCGCCGGGCGCAGCGTCATCTTCGTCTACCCACTGACCGGACGACCGGGCGTCGACCTGCCCAACGGGCTGCTGGAGATCCACGGCGCGCGCGGCAGCACCGAGCAGGCCGCCTGGTTCCGCGACCACCACGCGGAACTCCGCGCGGCCGGTGCCGCACGGGTCTACGGCCTGTCCGCGCAGTCGACCGGTTACCAGCGGGAACTCGCCCACCGGCTGCGACTGCCCTACCCGCTGATCCCCGACCCGAGGCTGACCCTGGCCGACGCCCTGCGGCTGCCGACCCGCGCCGCCGGCGACATGACGCTCTACGAGCGGCTGACCCTGATCGTCGCCGACGGCGCTGTCGAACACGTCTTCCACCCGATCCCGGACCCGGCGTCGCACCCCCTGCACGTGATGCGGTGGCTCACGAAGCGACGCCAGGCCCCCGGATCGGTTGCCGCCTAGAAGTCGTCGTCGAAGGCGACGGTGCCGGTCACCCCGACCTGGTACGCCGACACCCGCCGCTCGAAGAAGTTGGACAGCTCCTGCACGTCCTGCAACTCCATGAAGCCGAACGGGTTGCTCGACCCGTAGTGCGCCGCGATGCCGAGCTGGGCGAGTCGGCGGTCGGCGACGTGCTGGAGGTACTCCCGCATGTCGGCCAACGTCAGACCGGGCACACCATGGCCCAACAGGTCCTCGGCGAACTGCACCTCACACTCGACCGCCTCGGTGAGCATCCGGCGAACCTGGTCGGCGAGGTCGTCGTCGAACAGGTCCGGCTCCTCGACGCGAACGGTGTCGACGACGTCGAACGCGAACGCCATGTGCATGGACTCGTCGCGGAACACCCAGTTGGTGCCCGAGGCGAGGCCGTGCAGCAGGCCGCGGGAACGCAGGAAGTAGACGTACGCGAACGCGCCGTAGAAGAACAACCCCTCAATGCAGGCGGCGAAGCAGATCAGGTTGAGCAGGAACGTGCGCCGGTCCTCGCGGGACCGCAGCTCGCGCAGGTCGTTGAGGGAGTTGATCCACCGGAAGCAGAACTCGGCCTTGCGACGGATCGAGGGGATGTTCTCGATGGCCGCGAAGGCCTCGAAGCGCTCGGTCTCGTCGGGCACGTACGTGTCGAGCAGGTTGAGATAGAACTGGACGTGCACGGCCTCCTCGAACAGCTGGCGGGACAGGTAGAGGCGACCCTCCGGGCTGTTGACGTGCTGGTAGAGGTTGAGCACCAGGTTGTTGGCGACGATCGTGTCACCGGTGGCGAAGAACGCCACCAGGCGGCTGACCAGGTGCCGTTCGGCCGGCGACAGCTTGTCCAGGTCGGCGAGGTCGGCGTGCAGGTCGACCTCCTCGACCGTCCAGGTGTTGCGGATCGCGTCGCGGAACCTGTCGAAGAAGTGCGGGTAGCGCATCGGGCGGAGAGTCAGGTCCATCCCGGGGTCGAGCAGCATGTGCGTGGTCCTCGTGTCGGTGATGCTGGCGTCGGTGGTGGCGGCTTCGGCGGGGGTCACTGGCAGGCCTCGCACGACTCGGGGTTCTCCAGCGAGCAGGCCAGCGCCTCCGCGTCGACGACGACTGGCGCGACAGCGCTGACGGTGGCCTGCTGGATCCGCGTCGCGGGACGCGAGCGCAGGTAGTAGGTGGTCTTCAGCCCGGCCTTCCAGGCGTACAGGTACATCGAGGAGAGCTTGCCGATGGTCGGCGCGGCCAGGAACAGGTTCAGCGACTGGGACTGGTCGATGAACGGGGCGCGGGCGGCGGCCAGGTCGATGAGCGCCCGCTGCGGCAGCTCCCACGCGGTGCGGAACAGCTCCCGTACGGCGGCCGGCAGCTCGGCGATCTCCTGCACGGACCCCTCCGCCCGCTTGATCGCCGAACGGATCCGCTCGGTCCACAGACCGCGGGCCTTCAGCTCGCGTACCAGAGCGGTGTTGACCTGGAGGAACTCCCCCGACAAGGTCTCGCGCTTGAACAGGTTGGACACCTGCGGCTCGATGCACTCGTAACACCCGGCGATCGAGGCGATGGTGGCCGTCGGCGCGACCGCCACCAGCAGCGAGTTGCGCAGCCCGTACGCCTCGACCCGCTCGCGCAGCGCGTCCCACCGCGCGGTCTGCGTACCCTCGACACCCCACAGGTCGGGCTGGAGCTGGCCCCGCGCGGCCCGGGTCTGCGGGTACGCCGGATGCGCGCCGAAGTCGCGCGCCAGGTCGGCCGAGGTCTCCAGCGCGGTCAGGTACAGCTCCTCGCTGATCAGGGTGGACAGCTCCCGGGCGGCCGGCGAGTCGAACGGCAGCCGCAGCGCGAAGAAGACGTCTTGTAGGCCCATCAGCCCGAGTCCGACCGGCCGCCAGCGGGGGTTGCTCGCCGCCGCCTGCGCGGTCGGGTAGTAGTTGATGTCGATGACCCGGTCGAGGAAGGTAACCGCGGTCCGTACCGTGGCGCGCAGCCGCTCCCAGTCGATGCCGCCGGCGGTGAGGTGGGCGGCTAGGTTCACCGAGCCGAGGTTGCACACGGCGGTCTCGGTGTCACTGGACACCTCGACGATCTCGGTGCAGAGGTTCGACAGGTGCACCACGTTGCCCGGCTCGGCGGTCTGGTTGCAGAGCCGGTTGGCGGCGTCCTTGAAGGTCATCCAGCCGTTGCCGGTCTGGGCGAGGGTCCGCATCATCTTCCCGTACAGCTCCCGTGCCGGGACCTGCCGCACGTAGAGACCCTGCGCCTCGGCCTGGCGGTACGCGGCGTCGAACCGCTCGCCCCACAGGTCGGGCAGCTCGGGCACCTCGTGCGGGTCGAACAGCGACCACGGCTCGTCGGCCTCGACCCGCCGCATGAACTCGTCCGGGATCCAGTTGGCCAGGTTGAGGTTGTGGGTGCGTCGGGCGTCCTCGCCGGTGTTGTCCCGCAGTTGCAGGAACTCCTCGATGTCCGGGTGCCACGGCTCCAGATAGACGCAGGCCGCGCCCTTGCGTCGGCCACCCTGGTTCACAGCGGCGACGCTCGCGTCCAGCGTGCGCAGCCACGGCACGATGCCGTTGGACTGCCCGTTCGTGCCCCGGATCAGCGCTCCCCGGGAGCGCACCCGGGAGTACGCGATGCCGATGCCACCGGCGAACTTGGACAGGTTGGCGACCTGGGCGTACCGCTGGTAGATCGAGTCCAGCTCGTCGAGCGGGGAGTCGACCAGGTAGCAGGAGGACATCTGCGTGTGCCGGGTGCCGGAGTTGAACAGGGTCGGTGAGCTGGGCAGGTAGGCCAGGCTGGACATCAGCCGGTAGAAGTCGACAGCCTCGTCCGCCGTCCGGGACAGGCCGCAGGCCACCCGCAGCAGCCAGTACTGCGGGGTCTCCAGCACCAGTCGGCTGATGGGGTGGCGCAGCAGGTAGCGGTCGTACACGGTGCGCAGGCCGAAGTACTCGAACCGGCGGTCGCCGTCCGGGTCGATGGCGTGGTCGAGCGTCGCGGCGTGTGCGGCGACGAACGCGGCGGTGTCGTCACCGATCAGGCCCTCGGCGTGGCCGACCCGGATCGCCGCGCTGAACGAGGTGATGCCCTGTCGACGCACCTCCTTGTCGACGTAGCCGGCCAGCAATCGCGCGGCGAGGCGCGAGTACTGCGGCTCCTCACCGATCATCTCGGCGGCGGTCTGGATGGACAGCCGGTCAAGTTCGGCAGTGGTCGCGCCGTCGTAGAGCCCGCTGATGGTGCGGGTGGCCACCCGCATCGGGTCGACGTCGGTCAGGTCGTCGGCCCACCGCTCGATCGCCCGGACGATCTTGTTCACGTCCACGGGTTCGGTGCCGCCGTCGCGCTTGCGGACCTGCATCGGCGTCCGCCGCGCTGTCGCGTCGCCGCTGGCCGGGACTACCTCGGTGACTGTCACCACTCGCTCCTCGGAGTTCGAGACCTGGTGGCCCGGACGCGAGGAGACAGACACCGACGGACGCCACGCCAGCCCGGCGTGGGTCAGGTGGCGTCAGCCGTCCCACGCGGCCTCGGACCGCCGCGCCACCCGGATGCGGGTACGCGGCGCGCTGGCAGGTCTTCGGACTCGCGGGCACGACCGGGCTCGCCGGTCTCCTACTGGCCGTCGCTTCCCAGGCCGATTGATGGCCCAGTGCTGATGACGGCGGTCGTTCCCACTCACCGCTGCGGGACAGTCCCGGATTTCCACCGGGTTCCCTGTTGCCTCGACCGCCCCGGATGAGCGGCCGAACCAGCTGCGCTCGACACCATATATAGGGACGCAGCCGTTGTCACACCCCACATGTCGGTCTCGGGCGTGTCGGTGGCCGACTCGGTGACCACTGTCACCACCCCGGCCGACAACACCCGGTCGACCGACGCCAGGCACCGGAGACGGGGCCCTGCGCGCTGGTGTCGACAGTCGACAGGGATGTGGCGTATCGAGGCCACGGTGCCGCAGACCGCACCCATATGCCACTGTCTATGCCTTGAGGTGGGCTGAACGCCCGATCTCCACGGGCTCGCCACCCTGCCACCTTCGCCCGTCAACGGGCACGATGGACGGTGAGGCGGATCGACCCGGCGAGGCAAACATCATACGTCTGCGGGCCCACGGTGATCGACATCGTTGACGGGCTGGAGCGGCGCTCCGTATACTCCCTGTGATCATCTGATCTTTAGCCTAGCCGGGCGAGGAACGCATGCCGCAGATCACTGCCGTCACCGTCGAAGACGTCCGCTTCCCCACCTCCCTGACCGCTGACGGGTCAGACGCCATGAACAAGGACGGCGACTACTCGGCGGCCTACGTCGTCCTGCACACCGACGGCGTCGACGGCGTGGGCGCGCCACTCGCGGGGCACGGCCTGACCTTCACCATCGGTCGAGGCAACGACATCGTCGCGGCGGCGGCAGTCCACCAGGCACAGCTTCTGGTGGGCCTGGACGTGGCGACGATGGCAGCGGACATGGGCGCCGTCTACCGCCTCCTCACCTCCGACTCGCAACTGCGTTGGCTCGGGCCGGAGAAGGGTGTCGTCCACCTGTCCCTGGCGGCCGTGTTGAACGCGTCGTGGGACCTGGTCGCCCGGGTCGCCGACAAGCCGCTGTGGCGGCTGCTCGTCGACATGTCCCCCGAGCAACTCGTCGACATCGCGGACCTGCGCTACCTGTCCGACGCGCTGACCCGGGACGAGGCACTGGCCATCCTGCGGGCCAAGGAGGGCACGAAGGCGGCCCGCCTCGCCGAGCTCGACCGGACCGGCTACCCCGCCTACACCACCTCGGCGGGTTGGCTCGGCTACGGCGACGACAAGCTGCGCCGGCTGTGCCAGGAGGCGGTGGACACCGGCTACGGCTACGTCAAGCTCAAGGTGGGCGCCAACCTCGACGACGACATCAGGCGATGCGCGATCGCGCGGGAGATCCTCGGGCCGGATCGCAACCTGATGATCGACGCCAACCAGGTGTGGGACGTCGGTCAGGCCATCGACTGGGTCACCGCCCTCGCCCAGTTCAAACCACTGTGGATCGAGGAGCCGACCAGCCCCGACGACATCCTGGGCCACGCGGCCGTCCGCCGCGCCGTCGCTCCGATCGGCGTCGCCACCGGCGAGCACTGCCACAACCGGGTGATGTTCAAGCAGCTGTTCCAGGCCGAGGCCATCGACTTCTGCCAACTGGACACCGGCCGCTTGGCCAGCATCAACGAGATCGTCGCCGTGCTGCTGCTCGCCGCGAAGTTCGACGTCCCGGTGTGCCCGCACGCCGGCGGTGTCGGGCTGTGCGAGATGGTCCAGCACGTGTCGGTGCTCGACTACGTCGCGATCTCGGGGGACCTCACCAACCGGGTCACCGAGTTCGTCGACCACCTGCACGAGCACTTCACCGATCCCTGCATCATCCGGGACACCGGCACGGGCAGCGGATACGTTCTGCCCAGCCAGCCCGGCTACTCCACCCGGATGCGTCAGGAGTCGGTAGCGCTCTACCGCTTTCCCGACGGCCACTACTGGGCGACGACAGACCCGACTACCGTGTCATCTCCGGAGGCGGCGTACGTGATCGCGGGTGGGAAGGCCACCCTCACCGGCCGCTAGGGGGATCATGTCTCGCACTGACGAAGTGGTCAACGGCATCAAGCGGATGATCCTCGAAGGGCAGTTCAGGCCCGGGGACCGGTTGCCCATCGAGAAGGACCTCGCCGAGCAGCTCGGAGTCTCGCGGGGGTCCCTGCGCGAGGGGATGTCGGCGCTGTCGATCCTGGGCATCGTCAACATCCGCCAG
The DNA here is from genome assembly GCF_022230925.1 of Micromonospora alfalfae. GTDB lineage: Bacteria > Actinomycetota > Actinomycetes > Mycobacteriales > Micromonosporaceae > Micromonospora > Micromonospora alfalfae. Next base: position 68,239 of record NZ_JAKKFH010000011.1, read on the forward strand.
GGCGACGGCACCTACGTCACCAACCTCGACGCGCCACAACTGCTGGCCCCGATGGGTTTCGTCGTGGACTTCCAGGGCCAGGGCGACCCCCGGCACATCCACACCGTTCGCCGGCTGCTGGAGTGCGAGGCCGCCTGCCTGGCGGCGACCAGGATCACCGACGAGGCCCTGGCCCAGGCGGGTGACCTGCTCGAAGAGGCAGCCCGGTTGATCGGCCAGTCACCGCCGGACCACGAGCGGATCATGGAGATCGACATCGCCTTCCACCGGATCATCGCGGTGCACGCCGAGAACCCGGTGCTCGTCGGTCTGATCGAAGCCTTCGCCGGGCGCACCATCCGGGGCCGGCTCTGGCGGAGTCTGCACGAGGAGGGCGCGGACCTGCGCACCCATCACGAACACGTGGCGATCCTGAAGGCCCTCGTGGCGCGCGACCCGGAGCGGGCGCGCACCCGGATGGCGAACCACCTGATCGGCGTGGAGGAGTCGTTGCAGGGGTTACCCGACGACGCTGACGCCAGCGTCGAGACGGCCCGGTCGTGACAGCCGACCCTCACGACTGCACGTCGAGCAGCCCCTCGTCGTACAACGCCGTCCAGAGCTGATCCGGGACGTCGACACCAGTTCGACGCAGGGTCTCGGTCACCTGGGCCTCGTCACGCATGCCGACGACCGTCGAGACCACGGCCGGGTGACGACGGACGAACGCCAACGCCGCCTGGGGCAGCGTGACGCCGTACATCTGGCAGACCCGCGCTATCCGGCGGGCCTGATCGATCACCTCCGCCGGCGCCTGCTGGTAGTCGTAGACGGCGTCGGGCGGCGGAACGTCCCGGGCCAGCAGCCCGGAGTTGTAGACACCGGCGACCACCACACCGACGTGGCGGGCCTGCGCGACGGGGAGCAGGTCGGTCAGCGCGCCCTGCTCCAGCAGTGTGTACCGGCCGGCGCACATCACCACGTCCACGTCGGTCTCGGCCACGAAGCGGGCCAGCATCGCGGACTGGTTCATCCCCGCCCCGACGGCACCGATCACGCCCTGCTCCCGCAGCTCCACCAACGCCGGGATCGCCTCGCGCGCGGCCTGCTCCCAATGCTCGTCCGGATCATGCAGATACACCACGTCGATCCGGTCCAGGCCGGTGCGCCGAAGGCTCGCCTCCAGCGAACGGCGTACGCCGTCGCGGCTGAAGTCCCAGACCCGACGATGATCGGCGGGAACGTCGAACCCCTCCGGATCCCGCCGGTGCGCCGTCTCCGGTGATGGCACGAGCAGCCGGCCGACCTTCGTCGACACCACGTACTCGCCGCGCGGACGGGAGCGCAGGGCCGCGCCCAGGCGCCGTTCGGACAGGCCCAGCCCGTAGTGCGGTGCCGTGTCGAAGTATCGGATGCCGCCTGCCCACGCGGTGTCCACGGCGGCGGCGAACTGCTCCTCCGACGTCGCCCGGTAGAGATTGCCGCCCTGGGAGGCGCCGAAGCCCAGTGGGCTCAGCCGCAGCGACGGCCCGACGCCGCTGCGGGCCGCCGAACGGGCGGGGTCGCGCGCACCCCGCTGGACGACAGCGGTCACCGCTCGTCCCGATCCACGTTGGTGCTGCCGGTCATCGCCGCGACCAGATCGTCGGTGGTGACCTCGTCGGCGCGGAGTTGGGCAGCGCGCCGACCGAGGCGCAGGACCTCGACCCGGTCGGCGATCTCGAGCACCTGCGGCATGTTGTGGCTCACCAGCACCACCGACATGCCGGCGTCACGGGCCCGCCGAACGACGTCGAGCACCCGCCCGGTCTGGACCACCCCCAGGGCTGCTGTGGGCTCGTCGAGGATGACCACGTTGGTCGCCCAGATGATGGCGCGGGCCACCGCCACGCACTGCCGCTGCCCACCGGAGAGCATCGCGATGGGGGTGGTGACCCGGGGGATCCGTACGCCGAGTTCGTCGAGGGCGGCGGCGGCGCCCTGGCGCATGGCGCGCTTGTCCAACAACCCGAGCCGGCCGAGTGGCCCGGAGCGGAGGATCTCCCGGCCGAGATACAGGTTGGCGGCCACGCTGAGGTCGTCGGCGACGGCGAGGTCCTGGTAGACCGTCTCCACCCCGGCCCGTCGGGCATCGACCGGAGTGGAGAACTGGACCGGGCGGCCGCCCACCCGGATCTCGCCCTCGTCGGGCGGGTGCACACCGGACAGGGTCTTGATCAGCGTGCTCTTGCCGGCGCCGTTGTCACCGATCAGCGCGACGACCTCACCTCGGCGGACCGTGAAGTCGGCGCCACGCAACGCCTCGACGTGCCCGAACCGCTTGACGACGCCGCGGGCTTCGAGGACCGGCGGTTCCGCGTCGGTGGGTTGCTGATCGCTGTCCGCGGTGGCCGTGGGGATCGCGCCCATCACTGCACCGGCGGGTTGGCGCAGCTGGGCTCGAGCACCGCCTTGATCTCCGCCGAGTCGATGTTCTCCTTGGTGACGAACGTGACGCCGGTGTCGGCCGATGCCAGCGGCGCCTTGTCCCGAAGGTGCTTGACCATCTTGTCGACGCCGAAGTAGCCCATCTTGAACGGGTTCTGCACTACCAGCGCCGAGATCTGGCCGTTGCGCACTCCGGCGATCTCGTCCGGTGCGGCGTCCCAGCCGATGATGACCACCTTGCCGGACTTGCCGGCGGCCTGGATGGCCTGCGCGGCACCGAGCACGCTCGGCTCGTTGGCCGCGAAGACGCCGGCGAGCTTGGGGTTGGCGGTGAGGATGTTCTCGGTGACCCGTCGGGCCTCGTTGACGTCACTGCGGCTCGGCTGCTGGCCGACCAGCTTCAGGTTGGGGTACTGGGCGAGGCCGGCCTTGAAGCCGTCGACCCGCTCGGTGTTGGTCTGCGATCCGGGCTGGAACTCGACGAGCGCCACCTCGTGGTTGCCGGGGCCGAGTTCGGTGGCGAGCAACTTCGCCGCCTCGGTCGCCGACGCGCGGTTGTCGGTGGCGAAGAGGGGCACGTTCGACGGCTGCGGGCTGGTGCCAGAGTCGATCATGGCGACCGGGATGTTGGCGCTGAGCGCCTTGTCGGTGGCCGGTGCCAGCGCGCTGGAGTCGGTCGCCGCGTAGACGATGCCGTCGACCTTCTTGGTGACGAAGTTCTGGATCAGGTTGACCTGGCCCTCGACGTCGGTCTCGGTGGTCACCCCGTCCCACTGGACGGTGACGTCGCCCGCGCGCTGCGCGGCGCACTCGGCGCCCGCCTTCACCGTGTTCCAGTAGTCGGCCCCGACCGCCTTGGGTACGACGGCGAGCTTCAACGGGCCGCTCGCGTCCTTGGTCGCGCCGTCGCCGCCGTCACGGACCTCGACCCCGCCGCAGGCGCTGAGCAGGGCGGTCGCCGCGGCCGCGGCCAGGATCGCCTGCGCACGCAGGAGTCGTCCTCGCGTCCGCCGGCTGGTGGTGGTGTGTGCCATGGTGTGTGTCCTTCCTCGTTCGGACTCTCGGAATGGCATGTCAACCCCGTGATTCCAGCCGCCGGCGGCGGTACTGGTCGAAGTAGACGGCGGCCCAGATGATCACGCCAACGATCACCTGCTGGTAGTGGATGCTGATATCGAGCAGGACGGCGCCGTTGCGGACCAGGGCGATGAGGAACGCGCCGATGATGGTTCCGACGATCCGGCCCTGCCCGCCGAACAGGCTGGCCCCGCCGATGACGGCGGCGGCGATGACGTCGAGTTCCAGCGAGATCCCGTAGTTGGGCTGGCCGGAGTTGACCCGGGACGCCGCGATCATGCCGCCCAGCCCGACCAGCACGCCGGCCAGCACGTACACCCCGGTCAGGTGTCGCCCGACCCGGATGCCGGAGCGGCGGGCCGCCTCCAGATTGGAGCCCATCGCGTAGGTGTACTGACCGAAGCGGGTCTGGGAGAGCAGGAAGGCGACCCCGACGGCGACCAGGACGGTGATCACCACGGCGAACGGAATGCCGAGGATCTGCCCGTTGCCGAGCAGTTGGAAGGACCGGGGCAGGCCGTAGACGCCGACCGCTCCGGTGATGATGAAGACCAGGCCGCGGCCCACTGACATCGTCCCCAACGTCGCGATGAACGGCGGAATCCGGGCCACAGTGACCAGAAGCCCGTTCAACAGCCCGGCCAGCGCGCCGACGCCGATCGCGACCGCCGTCGCCGCCCAGAGCGAGAAGCCGAGGTCGCGCACGACCATCGCGCCCAGCACGCCGGCGAGCGCGGCGACCGACCCCACTGACAGGTCGATGCCCTTCGTGATGATGACCATCGTCTGGGCCGTGGCGATGATGGCGATCACCGCCGTCTGGGCCCCGATGTTGAAGAGGTTGTCCGCTGTCAGGAAGTAGGGACTCGCGAAGGTCAAGGCGATGAACAGGACGACCAGTGCGGTCGCGGCGGTGAACTCGGAGACGGCGTGGGAGATCCGTTCCCGGAACCAGTCGCTGAGTTCGCCGCGCTGCGTGCCGGCGGTTGCCTCGGCGCTACTCATCGTCGGACCTGACCTCCCCAAGCGTGGCGTCGACGTCCGGCGGGGACCCGCCGACGAGCCGAACGCCTGTGAGCGACCGATCCCGTCCGGACGGCGGTGCGGTTAGGTGCCCGCACATCCACTGGAGATAGGTCGGATGTTTCCCACGATCAGGCGTTACCTTGCCACGCATTCACGTATGTTGCCAAGGTCTTGCGGGCATGTTTTGCCATCGTTACCTGGACCACCGAAGGCATACGTCCGACCAAATCGACATCGACTGCTACCGCAAGCATGTTATCGATAACATGCTATGTCCCCAGCTCGGACGGCGCTGCCGTCTCAGGATGGGGCCAGCCGGTAGACCCGGCCGGCGGTCCCACGCCAGATCGCGGCCCGCTCGTCGTCGGACAGCGCATCCAGCAGGTCGCCCAGGGCGGCGACCCAGCCCGTGTACGAGGTGGCGAGCAGGCACACCGGCCAGTCCGAGCCGAACATCAGCCGATCCGGCCCGAACACGTCGAGGGCGTGCTCGACCGCGGGCCGCAGGTGAGCCGTCGTCCAGGACCCGCCGTCCACCTCGGTCACCAGACCGGAGAGCTTCGCCGTCGTGTTGGGCTCGGCCGCGAGCGCCCGCAGGTCGCGCTGCCAGTCACCGAGATCGGCGCGCCCGAGCGAGGGCTTGCCGAGGTGGTCCAGGACGAACCGCACCTGGGGCAGGTCGCGGACGAGCCGGGCCGCCGCCGGCAGTTGACGATGGCCCACCAGAAGGTCGAAGGCGAGGCCGGCGGCACCGACCGCGGCGATGCCGTGCCGCACATCGGGGCGGTCGAGATAGGTCGGGTCGGGTTCGGACTGGACCAGGTGCCGGATGCCGACCAGCCGTTCGCCGCCGCGCGCCCTCCGTAGTCGGGCCAGGCGGCGGTCGACATCGGCGGCGGTGAGGTCGACCCAACCGACGACCCCGCCGACGAGAGGGTCGTCGGCCGCGATGCCGAGCAGCTCGGGCGTCTCGGACCGAACGGCGACGGACTGGACGACAACGGTCTGGGTGACACCGGCGGCCTGGGCCGCCGGGGCGAGCTCGACCGGCGTGAAGTCGTCGTCGATCGCGGCCATTGTGTACGGATCGACCCAGGGCTGTGGGTGCCGCGCCCGGACCCAGAGGTGATGATGCGCGTCGACGATGCCCGGTCGGCGCGCGACCTCGCCGGTCGTCACCGGACTCGCCCTGGCGCGTTCTCGTCCACCCCACACCCCGCCCAGCCGCTGATCGAGCCCTCCGGTTCAGCCCGGAGCCACAGAGTCGATCTGGCAGGTTGACCATGTTAGCGGTAACAGACTGTTGTTGAGTACCGGAACGCGCGCCACCCCCGGCTTGGGGCAGTGTCGCCTTTTGGTCTGACGAATCCACCGGCAACTACGGCTGGTCCGCCTCGCTGACGTCCCGGTATGCGGACGCCGGGCGAGCGAGCGAAGTTCGGGTTGACCGGCTGCGGTGGCACCGATACCGTCGACCCACTATCTGCGGCGACGCGAGGGAAGCCGGTGTGATTCCGGCGCGGTCGCGCCACTGTGAGCGGTTCCCCACAACGGGGGGCCGCGAGCCAGGACGCTCGGTCGTCCGCAGCCTTGCGATGGGGACGCGTCATCCCTGGGGAGGTTCGTGTATTCATGTCTAGCTCCGCTTCCAGCCAGCCGGTGGTGCACCCCGTTGGCAGTGCTCGTCTGCTGTGGACGGTCCTCGCGACCGTTGCCGTGCTCACCCTGCTGGCGTACCTCGTCGCCTTCGACCAGGGGGCGGTGTCGCGCAGCGGGATGTACCTGCACGAGCTGATGCACGACGGCAGGCACCTGCTGGGCGTCCCGTGCCACTGACCACCACCACTCCCCCGTTCGTCGCCGTCCTCGTTCGCGGGCTGCTGGCCGGCCTGATCGCCGGCCTGCTCGCCGGAGTGTTCGCGTACGTCGCTGGCGAACGGCACGTCGAGGCGGCCATCGCCATCGAGGAGGCGTCGACGCACGCCGAGCCCGCCGCTGGTGCCCACGACCACGAGGACGCCCTGGTCAGCCGGACGGGTCAGCGCGGCGGTCTGTTCCTGGCCACCGGCCTGTTCGGGGCCGCGATGGGTGGCCTGCTGGCCACGGCGTACGTCCTGCTGTCCCGGCGGCGGCGCGGCGACGACGACGGGCGGTCGGGTCTGCTGCTGGCCGGCGCGGCGCTGCTCGGCGCGGTGATCGTGCCGTTCCTCAAGTACCCGGCGAACCCGCCGGCGGTCGGCGACCCGGCCACCATCAATCAACGGACGGTCACCTACCTGTTGATGGTGGTGCTCGGGCTGGTGGCCGTGTGGGCCGGTTCGCTGGGTTACCGGTCGGTCGGCGCCCAGGCACCGACGTGGCTGCGTGCCGCTGCGGCCGTGGGCGGGTTCCTGCTGGTGACGGCAGTGTCGTACGTGGTGATGCCGTCCTTCCAGGAGGTTCCGGCGGACTTCCCGGCGACCCTGCTGTGGAATTTCCGACTGGCCTCGCTCGGCACCCAGGTCGTGCTCTGGACCGGCATCGGCCTGCTGTTCGCGGCCCTGATGCACCACGAGCGGCGTCGCCGGGCCGGCACCGCACTGCCGAGCACGTGACCGGCACCAGCCTTCGGCTGGTCGCCCACGGTCACACATCCGCGCTGCGCCGCGCCCGCTTCGGCGGCGCCGACGTCGGGCTGGACGAGGGTGGCCTGCGCGCCGCACTCGCCCAGGCCCGCGCGGATGCAGACCGGCGCGGGCCCCTCGGCGTGAACGCCACCTGCCTGGCCAGCCCCGCGGTGGCCGCCCGACAGACCGCCGACGCCTTCGGCCTGGCGCCGACGATCGAGACCGCGTTGGCCGACTGTGACTACGGGAACTGGTCCGGACGGTCGCTTGAGGAGATCGCTGAATCGCAGCCGCAGGCCCTGCACGACTGGCTGTCCGCCCCGGACTCCGCCCCGCACGGCGGTGAGTCCGTCACGGCCGTGCGGGATCGGGTCGGCAGCTGGCTGGACGGGCAGCAGGCAGCCGGTGGACGAGTCATCGCTGTCACCCACCCGCTGGTGATCCGGGTCGCTGTGGTGCACGCCCTCGGTCTTCCGATGGCGACGTACCGGCAGGTGGACGTGGAGCCGCTGGCTGTCGTCCGGCTCACCAGCCAGGGCACGCGCTGGCAGCTCCGGCTCGGTACGCCGCGCGCAGCTTGAGGTCGCACCAGACGGCGCAGGCCGCACCCACCAGAGTGGACACGGCCTGCGCTCGCTCGGCGACTGTCAGCCGCCTGCTCAGTGGTGCCGGTGGGGCAGGTGCAGCTCGACCGGCTCGGGCGGAAGGTCGTCAACGCCGGCGGCGACCGCCTGTTCGTGACGGCGACGCGCCGAGGGCAGGGCGAGTGCCGCGAAGACGGCCAGGACCGCCACGCCCGCGCACACCCAGAACCCGGCGGTGAACGCCGCGTCGGTGGGCAGCCCCGTGGGGGTGCTGTTCGACGTGATGACCGCCGCCACGACCGCCGCGCCGATGCTGCTGCCGATGGTGCGGGCGATGGTGTTGACGCCGCTCGCCTCTCCGGTCTGCCCGGCCGGGACGCTCTCGATGATGGCGTTGGACATCGCCGCGAACGCCAGGCCGATGCCGGCGCCGGTGAGCACCCCGGAGAGCAGCACCTGCCAGGTCGCGCCGTGCGCGAACGCCGGCAGCGCGAATGCGACGACGACAGCGACAGTGCCGAGGAACATCGGAACCTTGGGACCGAAGCGACGGTCCAGCAGGCCCGCGAGGGGACCGAAGACCACCATCATCAGGACGGTGGGCAGCAGGAACAGGCCCGCCTGGGACACCGTCTTGCCGAACCCGTACCCGGTGGCGGCGGGCAGTTGCAGCAGGGTCGGTACCAGTACGAATGTCCCGAACATCGCGAAACCGAGGATCAGGGCGACGAGGTCGGTGGCCCAGACACCGCGAATTCGCATCAGGCGCATGTCGATGAGCGGCTCGCGTACCCGTAGCTCGACCCGGACGAACACCACCATCGCGACCGCGCCGAGCAGGAACAGACCGATGGTCTTCGGCTCGGTCCAGCCCCAGCCCTGCCCCTTGCTCACGGCCAGCAGCAACGAGACCAGCGATACCGACAGGATGGCCGCGCCGAGCATGTCGAGCCGCCCGGGCGTGCGGACCCGCGACTCGGGCATCCCGAAGATGGTCCCGAGCAGCGCGACGACGACGAGGACCAGCGGCAGCCAGAACAGCCAGTGCCACGACAGGTGCTCCACGATCGGGCCCGCGGCCACGATCCCGACGCCAGCGCCGACCCCGAAGATCGCCGACAGCAGGCCAACTGTGACGCCGACCTTCTCCCGCGGCAGTTGGTCGCGGACGATGCCGATCGACAGCGGCAGGATCGCTCCGGCGGCTCCCTGTAGCGCCCGCGCGACGATCAGCACGGTCAAATTCGGGGCCAGGGCGGCGAGCAGTGTGCCAGCGGCGAGGGCCGCGAGGACGCCGATGAGGACCCGACGCTTGCCGACCATGTCACCGAGACGTCCGAGAATGGGCGTCAACACCGAGGCTGCCAACAGGTACGCCGTGAGCACCCAACTGATGTCTCCGGTCGAGACGCCCAGGTCCCTTCCGATGGTCGACAGCGCGGGCGCCACCAGCGACTGGAGCACCGCGAACGCCAGGCCGCCCAGCGACAGGTACAGCACCAGGAGGGTGGTGTTGGCGCGCGGGGCGGCGCCGGACGCGGAGCCGAGGTCTGTCGGCTCCTCGATGGTGTGGGTCATGAATTCCCCGAACTAGATGTAAACGTTTGCTGACTTAGCCAGTATGCGCAGCCCGAAGAACATGTCAACAGTCGTTTACGTCACCCCCGGCCGGGCCGGAGTTTGCATCCTCCGGCAAGTCAACATATGTTTACTTGCGGCCTGGGGCACCACTGTCGCCCCGCAACGTCCCGGCCGCCGGCCCGAGCGCCGACACCCACCGCCACCGTGCCAGAGCGAAGGAAGGACGCGTCGTGACAGCCGAACCGCCTGTCCCCGCGACCGGTAGCACCGACGGCGAACCGGCCCAGCGTCGCCGTCGGGACGCGGCCGAGACGCGGCAACTGCTGCTCGACGCCGCCCGCCAGCGCTTCGCCAGGGACGGCTACGCGGCCACCACCGTCCGGGACATCGCCGACGACGCGGGCGTCAACGTGGCGCTCATCAGCCGCTACTTCACCTCGAAGGAGGGCCTGTTCGAGGCGTGCCTGCGCGCCGCGGGCGACGAACTGCGCCGAACGACAGGTCAGACGCCTGCCGACCGGGTGCCCGAGGCCATCGCCCGGCACATCGCCGACCTCGGCGCGGCCGGCCTGTCGAGCCAGCTGTCACTGCTGTTGCGATCATCCGGGGACGCGGGCGCCGACGAGATCCGACGCGCCGTGCTGGTCCGTTCCAGCGAACAACTGGCGGCGGCTCGCGGATGGCGTCCCGGCGAACCGGGCAGCGAACAGCTCCTGCTCCGCGCCCAGATGGCCCTCGCCGCCGGTATCGGAGTCGCGGTGCTGCGATCGTCCATCCGGCTGGAACCGCTGAGTTCCGCCACCGAACAGGACCTGGTCGGGCCGCTGCGCGACCTGGTCGACGCGCTGCTGCCGCCTTCTTGAGCCCGGCCGCGGGCCGACCCCGAAACCCGAAGCACGCCGCTCGGGGCTGTCAGCGCCACCGCGGCCGGTCAGCCGCCACGGGTGTGGACCAGGGCGGCGGCGCGCCCCAATGCGGACTTCTCGACGGCGGACAGCGCCGGATCGACCCGGCGCAGACCCACGGCATGCCGTAGTTGGCTGGTCCGGGGCGGCTCGGCACGCCGCTGAAAGGCATCGAGGCCGTTCCGGGCAAGATCGGCGAGCTGCGGGTCCGGGCTGACCGCCACCTCGGCGAGGATGAGAGCGGTCATGGCCACGTCCAGGTCGGCCGGCCCCTCGGTCGCGTTACGCCAATCGATGACCACCGGCCCGCGCGAAGTCACCATGACGTTCTGTGGATGCAGGTCGAGGTGCAGGACGCGGACCGTGGGGTCGGCGCTGAACCGGGCCGGCACCGTGTGGAGGCGGTCGTGCAGGCCCACAAGGAGGTCGGCGGCCGCGCCGATGCCGGTGCGCCCGGCGAGCATCGACGCCAGGAGAGTTTCGCCGTCGAGTCGTTCGAGCACCAGGTCGGGCCCCTGGGCGTCGTACACCACGGGCACCGGGTAGCCGGCCGCCGCGACGTACGCCATCAACGCCGCCTCGGGCGTACTGTCCCCGCCCTGGCGGTAGCGGCGCAGCACCCGCGACCCGTCGAGCGCGTAGACGTCGGCGTCGCGCCCCGAGGCGAGCAGCGCGTGATCGGCCATGGCAGACGACGCTAACAGTGGGTTGCGCCCCACGCTGCTGCCTTGTCCCCGGCTCGGTGCTAGCCGGTGACGGTGAACGGTCGGGACACCTTCGTCGCCGACGTGGCGCCGTTCAGCGTGACGCTGGTCGCGCCCGCCTTCGCCGCCCCCGGGACGCTGACCGTCGCGCCGGAGATGACGCCGTCACCGTTCGCGCGCGCGGTGCTGACCGCCAGTCCGGTCCCGAAGGCGATCGTGACCACCTCGTTCGGCGCGAACCCGGAACCGTCGACCATGATCGACGTGCCACGCGGGCCCGAGGTGGTCAACAGCGCCACCCGCGGCCGGTAGGTCCGTGCCTCCGGCTCTCCGGTCACCTGGACGGTGGCCGTGGCCGGGGTACGCGAGGACGCGCCCGTCGCGGTGACGGCGTACCGGCCGGGTTGCGCGTCACCGGAGGTCGGCACCGAGGCGCGGACCGTTCCCGTCGCCGAGGCGGCGACCTTCATGGTCCGGCCCGGGTCGGTGCCGACGCTGACTGTCACCTGCTCGCCGGCCGCGAAGCCGCTGCCGTTGACGGTGATCGCGTCACCGGTGGTGACGGCACCGGACGCGGACAGCGCGATCGCCGGCTGCGATCCGCCCCGAGCCACAGTCACCGTGAAGGACCCGGTGCTGCTCGACAGCGTGTCCCACGCGGTGACGCGCACCGTGTAGGTGCCCTCCCGTGGGTAGGTGTGCTTACCGCTCATCGCGCCGGACTCGCCGATCGTCACGTCGTCCGGAACCGTGCCGTCACCCCACTGGACGCGGGCGCGGTAGCCCGTCGTACCGGGAACACCGCCGGTCACCGCGCCGAGGTTCGCCGCGAGGGCCTGCCCGGCGGTGGCCGTCTGGTTCTTCGGGGCGGTTGTCGCCAGCGCCGGGGCGGGCGTGCCGTCGTTGGCCACGGCGAACACGTGGATGCGGCCCGCCGAGCGAGGGTCACCGGTCTGCGTCGGCAGGGTCACCGACACCAGCGTCTTACCCGCCGGGATCTGGTACGGGGCGGTGGCGAAGAGGAACGGCTGGGCGCCGTCGCGGCTGGTGCCCTGCAACCGGTACGCCGTCCGGGCGACGATGATGTTGCCGTAGGACGGGGTGCCGTTGGCGTTGCCGCCCAGCGTCCAGTCGCTCATCTGGATCGGGATGCTGGCCGTGCTGCCGTCGCTGAACGTCGCAGTGCCGGTGGTGCTCTGGTTGCCCTGCGTTCCGGCGCCGATGAACGAGATGCTCTTCGCGTCCGCCGGAAGGTCGAGAACCACTGTCGCCCCGTTGCCGGTGGCGTTGTCCGGCTGCCCGGCCGGGATCACCGGCACTGTGAACCGCAGCCCGGTCCCGGGAACCTGCTGCGACTGGCCCTGGGTGACACCGCCGGCCGCCAGGGCGGCCCGCGAGTACGCCCACGACTTGGCGTCGCAGTCGGCCGCCAGGGCCCCCTCGTCGCCGACGCAGACGCTGTCGAACGCGGCGGTGAGACCGGAGGCCGGGGCGTACGCCACCTCGACGCCGACCGTCGCGGAGCTCTGGCTTTCGCCGTCGGTCACCGTGACGTTCGCCTGGTGGTAGCCGGGAGTGGTGTAGGTGTGCGACCCGGCGATGCGATAGACGGCCCGCGAGCTCAACGTCACGGTGCCCGCGGTGACCGGCGTGCCGTCACCCCAGTCGATGGTGGCCTGGTAGCCGTTGGCGTCCCCGCCGGTGACGGTGGCCAACGGCACCGAGACGGGTACGCCGGTCATCGCGTGTACGCCGTCTGCAGCGGTGACGGTGATGTCGCCGCCGCCGAGGTCGAGGTCACCTCCGGCGAGCAACTCGACCTCGGCGAGGTTGGTCTGCGCGGCGCCGACGGTCTTCGTGACGGCGAGGCGGTACTGGGCGAACCGTCCCGGCTTGTCGATCGAGTACGGGCGGGTCTGGTTGCGCCACGGGAACACCTGGCCGGTGCGGGAGTCCACTGTGGTCCAGGTCAGCCCGTCGTTGGAGCCCTGGAGGCGCCAGTCCGCCGGATCGCCGGGACCGGACCCGGACGTGACCGTGTAGTACTTCGGCTTCTGCTTGCCACCACGGAAGGCCCAGGTGATCTGCGGGGTCGCCGAGGTGAAGGTCAACTGCGTGGTCGACGAGTCGTCGAACAGCTTCGACGCGTCCTGACCGCCGGTCGCGCTCGCGGTGCCGAGACCGGGACCGGTGACGTCCTGCAACGGCTTCGGCGCCTCGTCACCAGTGGTCAGCGACGGCGGCGCGTCGTTCCGGCCGCTGCCCCACGACGACGGCTTGGGACCCATCTGGAAGTCGATGGTGCCGCCCTTGGCGAGCTTCGCGACATCCACTGACAGGCCGCGCTGCTTCTTGCCGTTCACCGTCACGCCCTGCACGTAGACGTTCGCCGCGCTGTTGTTCGGCGCGTTGACGACGATGTCGCCGCTGCTGCGGTGCACTGTCATCCTGGTGAACTGCGGCGAGCCGATCGCCCACTCGGACGACCCGGCCTGCAACGGGTAGATGCCCAGCGAGCTCAGGATGTACCACGACGACATCTCGCCGTTGTCCTCGTCACCCAGGTAGCCCTGGCCGATCTCACTGCCGACGTAGAGACGCCGCAGGATCTCCCGTACCGTCTCCTGGGTCCTGGCGGGCGCGCCGGCGACGTTGTACATGTACGGGATGTGGTGCGACGGCTGGTTGCTCATGCCGAGCTGACCCATCCGGACCGCGCGCGCTTCGAGCATCTCGTGGATGACGCCGCCGTACCCACCGGGGCGATCGGCGTTCTCCGGGGTGGTGAAGAACGCGTCGAGCTTGTCCCGCAGCGCCTTCTGCCCGCCGTACAGGTTGATCAGGCCCTGGCCGTCCTGCTGGGCGGTGAACGCGAAGTTCCACCCGTTGGTCTCGGTGTAGACGCCACCCCAGTCCAGCGGGTCACCGGCGAGGAAGTTGCCGGCGGCGTCGCGGCCCTGGAAGAGCTTCGTCTTCGGGTCGAAGAGGTGGACGTAGTTGCGGGCCCGCTCCAGGAAGTACCGCGACTCCTCGGTGAGCCGGGCGCGCTCCGACTTCGGCGTGGCCGGGTCCTTGGCGAGCGCCGCACCCATGTTGCCGATGCCGAAGTCGTTGATGTAACCCTCCAACGCCCAGGACACCGACTCCCCGGTGGACGTCGGCGTGTAGCCGAGGAACAGGGAGCTCTCGATGCCCTTGCGTCCGACCGCGCTGCGCCCGGACGCGACTGTCGCGTCCTTGACGGCCGCGTCGTAGGCCGCGAGCGGGTCGGGCAGCTTGACCCCGGTGAGGTACGCCTGGGCCAGCGCCACGTTCGCGCTGGTGCCGGTCATCAGGTCGGCGTAGCCGGGGGACGACCAGCGGGCGATCCAGCCACCGTCGCGGTAGTGCTGGACGAACCCGTCGGAGATCTTGGCGGCGACGTCCGGGTACAGCAGCGCGTAGGCGGGCCACACGGTGCGGTAGGTGTCCCAGAAGCCGTTGTTGACGTAGATCTGCCCGTCGACGACCTTTGCGCCGGTCCGGGTGGGGGTCGACGCGCCGGTCGGCGCCGAGACCGGGCTCGCGTACTGCCAGCGCGGCGCGGCGGCGGTGCCGGCGTTCTCCGACTGCGAGTTCGGGTAGAGGTTCAGCCGGTACAGGTTCGAGTACATGGTGACAAGCTGCGACTCGGAGGCGCCCCGCAGCTCGACCCGGCCGAGCCGGTCCTTCCACGCGGCCGTCGCGGCGGCGTGGATCTGGTCGAAGCTCTTGCCGGTGACCTCCAGATCGAGGTTGCGGCGCGCCTGGTCGACGGAGAGGAACGACGTGGCGAGACGCATCGTCACCTCCCGCGACCCGGAGATGTCGAAGGTGGCCGACGTCGCGGCGGACGCCGTCGGCGCCCGGTCGAAGGCACCGGAGACGAACATCCGGCTACGGCCGGCGGACAGGCCGCTGCCGTTGTCGACCCAACCGGTGAACGTGCCGTCAGTGCCGATGGTGAACGTGCCGTTGTGGAAGACGAGGCTTCCGGTCGGCTGCCCGGTGGGGAAGGTGAACCGCATGATCCCGGCGTGGTCGGTGGGCGACATCTCCGCGATCAGACCGTTCTGGAGCGTGACCCGGTAGAGGTCCGGCTGCGCCGTCTCGTCGTCGTGACTGAAGGCGAGCGCACGGCCGGCGGGCTGACCGGTGAGCGGCCCGCCACCGACGACCGGCATGACCGACATCTGGTTGCGGTCACCCATCCAGGGGCTGGGCTCGTGGGAGATCGCGAGGCCCTGGAGCATCGGCAGGTTGGCCTCGTTGTTGATCCGGTGGTACTCGTACTCCCACGAGTCGGAGGTCGCGTCGGTCACCGGGGTGAAGAAGTTGAACCCGTTCGGCACGGCGGTGATCGGCAGGTTGTTGCCGCGCGAGAAGCCGCCCGTCGAGTTGGTGCCCCGTCGGGTGTCGACGTAGTTGGTCAGCTTCGAGCCGTCGATCGACGTCGGCGCGGCAGTCAGCTCGATGTCGTCGAGCCAACCCTGGAACCGGGTCTCCCCGGTGGCCTGCGGATTGTCGTAGGCGAGCAGGATGCGGTCGATGGTCTTGCCACGCGCGACGGCGCCAAGGTCGGCCTGCACCAGGTTCCACTGGTCGGCGAAGAGCACCTTCGCCGCACCCTGACCAGCGCCCGTGAGCGGGTAGCCGTGCTGGTCGGTTGCCGAGCGATTACTCAGGTAACTGCCGTCGGTGAAGTGCAGGTCGACTGCGGTGTAGGTGGACGGGTACCGGCCGTCCCCGCCGGTGAACTCGGGGAAGATCTTGTACGACAGTCGGGTCTTCGGCCCGACCGGGATGCTGACGTCGAAGAGCTTGTTCGTCGCGTACGACCGGCCGTTGTTCTCGGCGCCGCCGGCATAGCGCAGCGCGGCCAGTCCGGTGAAGCCGACGTCCGGCTTCGTGGTGTAGCCGCCGTTCGGGCCGGAGGTCGCCTCGCTGACCATGGGGGTGGCCGGCGGGCGGACGCCCGAGCCGTCGCTGATGTTCCAGTCGGCGAGCTGCAGGAGCGAGTCACCGGAGTTCGCGGTGACGTTGAGCCGGTAGAAGCCGTAGGCGTTCGGGTTGGTGAAGCTGTACGTCCTGGTGGCGAAGCGCCCGCTGAACTTCTCGCCGGCACGCTTGTCCAGGTCGGTCCAGGTGCTGCCGTCGTTCGACCCCTGGACGACGAAGTCCCTGGGGTCGCGGGTCGGGGCGTCGTCGGCCGCGGTCAGCGAGTAGCGCACCACAGTCGCCGGCTTGGCGAGCTGGTAGGTCACCCAGCCGCTGGACGCGAACGCGAGCCACTTGGTCGACGGATCGTCGTCACTGAGGTTCGCGGCGATCTCTCGCGGCTGGTTCTCGTCGCTCGCGGTCACGGCGCTGACCTGGCCGAGCAGGCTGCCGGGCAGGGTGGCGACGGTGCCGCTCAGGTTGGCCTGGAGCGGCTTTCCGTTCGGGCCGACCTCCACTGTGCTGGTGGCGGGCTGCGGGTCGGCGGACTCGAACGAGGAGGTGAAGTTGCCCGGCGGGGCGGAGGTGGGGGCGGCGTTCGCCAGGGGCGCGGCGACGAGCAGGCCCAGCGGTAGCAGGGCGGCTGTCGTCGCCGCGATCAGGCGGGGTGAGAGGGAACGCGCAAGGGGGGTGTGCGACATGAGGGACGGAGCCTTTCGACTCGAACCGGGTCGAGTACGTCGAACGTCTGGGCAGTGTGGAGCAGGTGGTGGGTCGAGCCCTGACATCGTTGTCATGAGACTTCATGAGCAACGGGAGCCGGGCCTGTGGACTGCCGCTGATAGTTCCGGGCGCGGCACTGCCGTGTCAACGGGTTGATCGCGCCGAAACGGCCGCCGCCCGCACCGGGCCCCGACGGCCGATGCGCCGGGCCTCGACGCCGTCCGACGACGTACGCCGAGGCCCGGCCACGGATCAGCAGTAGAGGTTGGCTCCGGCGGACACCCCGAGGATGCCGACGAACTGCTGGTACCTGGTGACGCGACTCTGCACCTGGGCGGGGTTTCCGCCGTTGCACTCGATCGAGCCGTTGATGCTGCGGATCGTCTGACCGAACCCGGCGCCGTTGACCATCGCATTGTGGGCGGTCATGGTGCCCGGCCCGTTCTGGGTCATCCAGTACCAGATACCGGTCTTCCAGGCCACCGCCGCGTCGGTCTGCACCAGCCACGGGTTGGTCAACAGCGGCAGGTTGAGGGCGTTGCCAGCGGCGTTGTAGTTGAAGTTCCAACTGAGCTGGATCGGCCCCCGCCCGTAGTAGGCGGCCTGCCCGGCGGGGCAGCCGTACGACTGGCCGGGGTCGCAGTAGTGCGGGTAGTTCGCGGTGTTCTGTTCGACGATGTGCACGAGCCCGCCGGTCTCGTGGTAGACGTTGGCCAGGAAGGCCGCGGCCTCCTGGCGCTGGACAGTGGCACTGCCGGTGCGCGCGAACGCCGGGTAGGCGCTGAGCGCGGCGACGAGCCCGGAGTACGTGTAGAACGAGTTGCGGCCCGGGAACATCTGGTTGAACTGGGCCTCGGTGACCACGAAGCCGCCGGGGTTGGTGGGCGGCGGAGTCGTCGGTGGCTGACCCCCACAGGTGTAGGGCTCCCAGTACCAGGTGCTGACGACGGGGTCGTACCCCGGATTGTCGTGCTCGGCGATGTAGTACGAACCGTTGGTGTAGCGCACGATCGCCCCGGCGGCGTACCAGGTCCCGGCGGTCCAGTTCGGGTAGGAGCAGGTCCCTCCGGTGGGCGGCGTGGTGCCCCCGCCGCACGCGCCGAGGTCTTCCCAGACACCGGTCGTGCCCGGCGGCGCCTCGTTCTGGGTCCACCACTTCGCCCGGTAGTTGCGGCCGTTGTGGGAGACCTGGGCGTCTCCCCAGTAGACGGCCGAGGCCTGCCACGATGCCGAGCAGGCCGCCGCCGACGCGGCAGTGGCCGGGATGACCGCCACCAGCCCGCCGGCGACGATCAGTGTCGCCAGCGCAACCAGCGCGCGCAGTCTCGTCATGTGATCACTCCTTTCTGGGACCTCACTGGCCGAAACCCTGATGGATATCGACAGGAGTGACTGTAACATCTTCTGTTCACAACCTTTACTATTCCCTGCGGCCAGGGCGACGGACCGTGGCCGGCGCGACGGGCGGAGCCGGCGGCCCACTGTCGATATTTCCGGCTGCTTTCCGGATCACGTCGCGTGCGGACCAACCGATTCGTTCGACCAATCTTCGATCCAGCCGGGCCACGCCTGGCCAGCACCCGAACAGCTCGCCGCGTTGTTCCGGGGATTTTCCGGAACTTGTTGACGCGTTGGAATTCTCGCTGTAATACTTCGATCCATTGGGGTCAATGCGATCGGCTTCGTTGCGGTTTCCGCTCCACCTACCCACTTGTCCACACCTGTCCGGACTGCGCAGGCCCGCACGCAGGGGCACGTCCGGGCCTGCGCGAAGGGGCACCAGATGAGCAGGCTCTTCCCCCGCACGGCCCTGTGGTCCAGGCGGTTGCGCGCGGCGCTCGCCGTCCTCGCCACCGCCGTCGCCATGTGCGGCGTCGTCCTCGCCGCCACCTCCACCCCGTCGAGCGCCGCCACCTGCAACGGCTACGTCGGGCTCACCTTCGACGACGGTCCGACCGGCAGCACCAGCACACTGCTGAACGTGCTGCGCGCCAACGGCGTACGGGCCACCATGTTCAACGTCGGGCAGAACGTCCAGAACAACCGGTCGGCGGCGCAGGCACAGGTGGCCGCCGGCATGTGGGTGGCCAACCACAGCTGGAACCACGCCCACATGACCTCGATGAGTCAGGCTCAGATGCAGTCGGACCTCTCCCAGACCAGCTCGGCGATCCAGTCGGCCACCGGCAGCCGGCCGGTGCTGTTCCGGCCGCCGTACGGCGAGACCAACTCCACGTTGCAGTCCGTCGCGTCGTCACTGGGCATGCGCCAGGTGATCTGGGACGTGGACTCCCAGGACTGGAACGGCGCCAGCGTCAGTCAGATCGTGGCCAACGCGAGCCGACTCCAAGCCGGTCAGGTCATCCTGATGCACGACGGGATCCAGAACACCCGCGACGCCATCCCCCAGATCATGGCCAACCTGACCAGCCGCAACCTGTGCCCCGGCATGATCTCGCCGTCCACCGGCCGCGCTGTCGCGCCCGACGGCACCACCCCGCCGCCCACCACCACCCCGCCGCCCGCCGGCGGCACCTGCACCGCGACCGCCACGACCCCCAACGTCTGGGGCGACCGGTACAACACGTCGGTGACGGTCAGCGGCGCCAGCACATGGACGGTGGTCGTGGCCATCACCTCGCCGCAACGGGTCAGCACCATCTGGAACGGCACCGCCACCTGGGACAGCAGCGGCACCGTCATGACCATGCGGTCCAACGGCAGCGGCAACACCTTCGGCTTCACCACGATGACCAACGGAAACAGCAGCGCCCGCCCACAGATTCGCTCCTGCACCTCGGGTTGACATCGCCCAGGTTGAGTCGTGCGCGGTGGGTGCGCCCGGCACCCACCGCGCACCCTGGCGACCCGGCGCGCGGACCAGCAGCCACTAGCCTGCACTGATGCGACACACCCTCACGCCCGGGGACGACAGCCTGCACGGCCACTTCTCCCCCGACTTCCCGCCGGTGCTCACCATCGACCCCGGCGACACCGTCACCTATCGCACCCTGGACTGCTGGTGGTCCGCCGGCCCGTACCCGGGCGGGCCGAACCGGGACCGGCCCCGGGTCGCACAGCACCGGCCCGACCACGGACACGCGTTGATCGGTCCGGTCGCGGTCCGCGGTGCGCGCGCCGGCCAGACCCTCGCGGTACGCATCGACGAGGTCGCCCCGGCCAGTTGGGGAACCACGGTGGCCGGCGGCTGGCCGAGTGGGTTCAACAAACACTACGGCGTACAGGACCAACAGGTGGTGCACGCCTGGGCGCTGGACCCGGTGACGATGACCGGCCGCAACCAGCACGGCCACACGATCGCGCTGCGGCCCTTCATGGGAGTGCTCGGCATGCCACCCGCGGAGCCGGGGCTTCACTCGACGACCCCACCGCGCCCCTGGGGCGGCAACCTGGACTGTCGGGACCTC
Organism: Micromonospora alfalfae; assembly: GCF_022230925.1. Lineage (GTDB taxonomy): Bacteria > Actinomycetota > Actinomycetes > Mycobacteriales > Micromonosporaceae > Micromonospora > Micromonospora alfalfae. Next base: position 88,235 of record NZ_JAKKFH010000011.1, read on the forward strand.
ACCGCCGGCAGCACCCTCCTGCTGCCGATCCCCGTGGACGACGCGCTGTTCTCGGTCGGGGACGGGCACGCCGCGCAGGGTGACGGCGAGGTCGGCGGCACCGCGATCGAGTGTCCGATGGACGAGGTGACGTTGACCTTCGACGTGCGCGACGACTTTCCGGTCACCGGCCCGGTGGCCCGTACCCCCGACGCATGGTTGACCCTGGGCGTCGGCGCCTCGCTCGACGACGCCACGTTCACCGCGCTGGACTCGATGCTGACACTGATGCAGCGGCTGCACGGCCTCAGCCGCTCGGACGCGGTGGCGTTGGCCAGCATCGCCGTCGACGTGCGGGTGACGCAGATCGTCAACCAGAGCGTCGGCGCGCACGCGGTGCTCCGTGACGACGCGCTGCGCTGGCCGGACGCCGATTCTGTCGGGGGGCACCGTTAGCGTGTGCTCACTGTCGCCGCGGCGGCCGGATCTCGCCGCTCGCTGACCCCTCGGAGGCCCCATGTCCCAGGAGACGACCTACCTCGAACTGTCCGAAGTGGACGGTGCGCACAAATTCTACGAGGTCATCGTCGACAACGCCACGCTGACTGTGCGCTACGGCCGGATCGGCGACCAGGGGCAGGTCAAGGCCAGTGCCTATCCGGACAACACCCGGGCCCGGGCCGCCGCGGCGAAGAAGATCGGTGAGAAGGTCCGCAAGGGCTACGCGCCGGCGGTCCCCGGCGTCCGCCAGAAGCGCACCGTGTCGCGGCGGCAGATCGTGAGCACCCGCTCCACCGCCCACACCGCCCCGGTGCTCTGGCGCTACGACTCCGGCGCCCCCGCCTTCGGCATCTTCGTCGACGGGCGGCACTGCATGGTCGGCAACGAGCACGGAGTCATCACCACGCTCGACCACGACGCCCAGGTGCGCAGCCAGGTCCGCCTTCCCGACGGGGTGAAGTGCATAGTCGCCGACGACGCCTGGATCTACGCCGGCTGCGACGACGGCAACGTCTACGACCTGTCCGGCAAGGTGCCCCGGGTGGCGTACGCCATCGCGCCGGAGATCGACATCTACTGGCTGGACATCCACGACGGCGTCCTCGGCGTCTCCGACGCCGACGGCGGGATCACCGCCGTCGACCACGAGGACGAGTTCCTGTGGCGTCGCCCCGGGCGGGGGCGTTCGGCCTGGATGGTGCGGTGCGACGACGACGCCATCTACCACGGCCACTCGCAGGGAGTGACCGGCTACGAGTGGCGTACCGGCAGCGAACTGTGGCACACCACCACCGGTTCGGTGCTCTTCGGCTGGCAGGAGCACGGCAGTGTGTTCGCCGGCACCAGCAGCCGCCAGGTGGTGCGGCTGTCCAAGTCGGGCCACCCCGAACGCACCTACCTGTGCGACGCCCCGGTCTTCTCCTGCGCCACCGCCGAGGGCGGCGAGTACGTCTTCGCCGGTGACAGCCAGTCCTCGATCTACTGCTTCGACGCGGCGGGCACCCGGCTGTGGAAGCTCGGCACCGGCTGCGGCTCGGCGTACTCCATGCAGTACCACGACGACCGGCTCTACGTGGTGACCACCGGCGGCCATCTGGCCTGCATCGACGCGAGCGAGCCGGCGATCCGCGCGGCGCAGGCCGGGAACGTGCCCCAGGTACGCGACATCAAGGCCCCTCGCCAGGCACCCCAGCAGGCGCAACCGACGATCGTCGAGGTGACCAGCGATTCGGGCGCGGGCGTGGTCGTGCAGTGCCTGGACGATCGGGGGCGGCTGCGGGTTCAGGTGCTCTCCGACGGCTACCGGCGCGACTGGTCGGTGCAGTTCCCCAAGGGGATTCGCGAGCCGGGCGCCCGCTACCTGGTGACCGAGGTGCGCGAGTCCAGCCGCGGTGGTTACTACCGCGCGTACGGCGACATCCGCCGGCTGCGCTGAGCGGCGAGCGCACCGCCTCGCCACCGAGGGGTCCCCGGTCGCGCCCGTCAGTGTCGTAGGGTGCCGCCATGGCGCACCCCGTCCGGGCCAACGGCGACGCCAGCAGGGCCTGGTGGGCTGCACCGCCGACGGGGCGAGTGAGTCACCTGCCGGGCATCGACCCGGAGCTGCTGCGGGTGGCACTCGACCCGTTACCACCGGCAGCGCCCGCGATCGTGCACTACCGGCCCACCGTGGCACTCCCCCTCGGTGACCTCGTGGACACCCTGCTCGACCAACTGGACACCGCGGCCCTGGCGATGTTCCCTCGCTGGCTGACGGGGGCCGACCATGTCGACGGCGAGGGCACACTCGGCGTGGCGGCGGTTCGGGCACTCGCGGCCCGTACCGCCGCCCGCTCCCGGCACTTCGGCCCGTTCCTGGCCGATCTCGCCGAGCGAGGGCTGCGCGGCCCGCACCGCCCCGGCGGCCGGTCCCGCTTCGCCCCGGGGGTACGCGCCGCTGGGCTCGCCCGGGTGATCGCCGACGCGTACGACCGGGAAGGTTGCGTACTCGTCGTGGCTCTGCCCGACCTGGACGCCGACGCCGAGCGGACGCTGGTGGCCGCCGCCGAGTGGCTGGTGCGGCACGGTGGCTTCACTGTGTGGTTGACCGGCGGACCGTTGCGCCACGCCGACCGGGTGCGCTCGGTGCCGATGCCGGTGCCGGCGCGATTCGCCGAGCTGGCCGGCCCGACCGATCGGATTGCGGCCATCGCCGCCGAGCCGGAGTCGACGGTGCTGGCCTGGCCGCCGATCGCTGGCGTGCCCCGCTCGGACAGCGCCGCCGAGCAGGCCCTGGAACGCGCGCTCGCGCCGCACGACTGGGCGCGCGGCCGGCGGTGGAACCAGACCTACGAGTGGCACGTCCTGGCCACGGCGTACCGTCTGGATCTGTTTTGGCCCGCGGAGGGTCTTGCGGTCGAGGTGGACGGCCCGGAGCATCGTGGGCGAATCGCTTTCGCCAACGATCGGCGGAGAGACGTCCAGCTGCAACTCCTCGGGCTGGACGTGCTCCGCTTCACCAACGAGCAGGTGCTCACCGACGCGCCGGCGGTGGTCGACGGGATCCGTCGGCTGCTGGCCCGGCGGCGCACGGGCGGCACGCACCCCCACGGAGATGAGACATCATGACGAGCCCGGCGGACGTCCCGCACCTGACGCCGAACCAGATCAACGCCCTCGTGGTGCTGATGGTCGAGGCACGCCGACTCACAAACGTCGAGCTGAAAGAGCTGGCCGGTTTCACGCTGACCGGCAAGGACAACACGAAACTCGTCGACCTGGGCCTGGTCGACACCGATCGGACGCACCGGCCCTTCGCTCACGAGCTGACCGACGAGGGCTGGCGGGTGGCACGTCAGCTGCACACCGCCGCGCCGCCGAAGCAGGGCGGCTCGACGACCCGGTCCCTGTTCGTCGTCCTGTCCAACCTGCACCGTTCGCTGGACCGGCTCCGGGTCAGCCACGGCGATTTCTTCAAGCAGACCGAGGCAACGGCCCCGGCGACCAGCGAGCCGGGACACGAAGCGCCGGCACCCACTGCGACAGCGACGACGGGGGCACCGGCGGCGGCACCGGTGTCAGCGGTGGAGGTGGAGGCGCTGGTTCGCTCGGCGTACCGGGATCTGGCCACCGCGCCGGGCGCATGGGTCGGCCTCGCCGACGTCCGCGACCGGCTCGCCGACACCGACCGGGCCGCCCTCGACGCGGCGTTGCGGGCGATGGTCGGCCGAGAGGACGTCCGCATCATCCCGGTGGCGAACACCAAGTCACTGACCGCACGGGACCGGGCTGCGGCCGTCCGGATCGGGAACGAGGACAACCACGCCCTGGCGATCGGCCCGGCATGATCTCGGAGGACCAGCGGGCCGCGCTGGAAGCGGTCAGTCTCAACCCGGCGGTCACCCCGGACGACGTCTGGCGACCCAGCCCGCACAACGTGCCGGAGCTGCACGAGAAGGTGGCCGCGGAGATTCTGCGCGGGGTGGCGCGGGCCCGCACCGACGACACGAGCATGCCGCTCGGCGTGGCCATGCAGGGCCGCGCGGGCGCCGGCAAGACGCACCTGCTCGGGGCGGTCCGAGAACGGATCCAGGGCGACGGCGGCTACTTCTTCCTCGTCGACATGGTCAGTGGCAAGACGTTCTGGGAGAGCGTGGCCCTGGCCCTGGTGGAGGGGATGGGCCGCCCCCACGTCGGCTGGGGCACCCAGTTGAAGACGTTCCTGCGCCGACTCACCCCCCAGCTCGGTCTGCCGGTGGAGGTTCGCGACGCGGTCGCCGGCACCCGACCGGTGACCCGTGCGCAGCTCGACACCTTCATCTGGGCGCTGCGCGAGCGCGATCGGGAGGTCGGGCGGGACGCCCAGGACACCGCCCGGGCGCTCGTCCTGCACGGCGCCATCGACTTCGAGGCACAGGACGTCGGTTACGCCCACCTGATCTCCGAAGCCGGTGACCCGGCCGCACGGGCGGCGTGGGGGTTGAGCGCCGCGATCCGCACCCCCCAGCAGGTCGTGCAGGACATCTCCCGGCTGATGGCCCTGACCCTGGACCCCACTGTCATCGCCGTGGACCAGCTCGACACGCTGTTCGCCCAGACCAGCACCTCACTGCTCAACCAGCATCAGGGTCTGGAGGACGGCCAGGCCAGGGTGCTCGGCCCGATCGCCGACGGCCTGCTCAAGCTGCGCGACATCACCCGCCGCACGCTTGTCGTCGTCTCGTGCCTGCCGGACACCTGGGTGCTGATGAGCCGCAGCGCGCCCACCCCGGTCGCTGACCGCTTCCGTACGGCGACCCTGCCGGACCGGATCCCCACCCCGGAGATCGGGCAGGCGATCGTGGCGAAGCGCCTCTCCGCCGCGTTCGCGGGCATGTTCTTCGGGCCACCGCACCCCACCTGGCCGATCGCCCCCGCCGCCTTCGCCGACGCACCCACCCTGACGCCACGCGCCCTGCTCCGCCGGGTGGACCGCCACATCGCCTGGTGCCGTGACCGCGACGACGTGATCGAGCTGGATCGGCTCATCGACGGCGCCGACTCGACGCCGACCGTCAGCACCGCCCGGGGCGCCGCCGCCGATCCGACGACTGACGAGCGCCGCCTGCACGAGTTGGACGCACGGTTCGCCGAGCTGGTCGAGGCCGCCGACGTGTCGGCCGCAGTCGACCCGAAGAGCGAGGACGAGCACATGCCGCCGCTGCTCGCCGCCGGCCTGGCCGCTTGGATCGCCGAGCAGGCGCCGACCGGCGCCACCTACAAGTACGATCCGCCGCCCGGCCGCAAGCCGGCGCTGCACGGGCGGCTCATCGAGGTGCTCGACGAGGCCACCGAGAACGAGGCGCACTGGTGCTTCCGGGCCGTCGCGCACCCCAATGCCGTCGCCGTCACCGCCCGGGTCAAGGCCGCCTGCACCCTCACGGGATTGGACCGGGACCTGCCACAACGGCGGCTGATCCTGCTGCGCAACGGTCCGTGGCCCACCGGGAAGCGTACGACCGAGGTGTTGACAGGCTTCGACGCGGCCGGCGGCCTGCGGTGTGCGGTGCCGGAGGCGGACCTGCGGGTCTTCGCGGCGCTGCGGGTGATGGCGGCCGAACCGTCCACTGCCTTGCAGGAGTGGCTGGTGGCCCGTCGTCCGGCCAGCGGCACCGAGCTGTTCCGCGCGGTCCTGCCTGGGCCCGACGGCACCCGCGGCGGTGACCAGCCGCCGACGCCCGACGACGAGCCACCGTCGGGCGGCAGCGAATCCGACCCGACGAACGCGCCGGCCGCCGACGTCCCCGCCGACGTGTCGACCGGTGCGGCAGCCGAGCCCGTACCCGCTGATCCGGCCGACCCCGCGGTCGGCGGGGGCGGTCGGGCCGTCGGGCTGGGACGGACCGTCGACGGCGGTCACCCCTTCACGGTTCCCCTGGAGTCGCTGCGCCGCCACGCCGTCGTGTTCGCCGGGTCCGGCTCGGGCAAGACCGTGCTGATCCGCCGGCTGGTCGAGGAGTGCGCCCGCGAGGGGGTCTCCGCGATCGTGCTCGACCCCAACAACGACCTCGCCCGGCTCGGCGACCCGTGGCCCGACCCGCCGGGCGGCTGGGGCCCCGGTGACGCCGAACGCGCCGCCGACTACCTCGCGCACACCGAGGTGGTGGTGTGGACGCCCCGGGTCACCGCCGGTCGGCCGTTGAGCTTCCAGCCACTGCCTGACTTCACCTCACTGCGGGACTGGCCCGACGAGTTCGACCAGGCCGTCCGCTCCGCCGTGGAGGCGCTCGCGCCACGGGCGGGCGTGGACCGCTCCAGCCGGCTCGCCCAGCAGGGCAAGGCCGTCCTCACCGAGGCCCTCCAGGCGTACGCGCGCAGTGGGATGGTCGGCCTGCCCGGCTTCACCGAGTTCCTCACCGATCTGCCCGAGGGGGTCAGTCGGCTGGCCCGCGCCGGGAAGCTCGCTGAGGAGTTGGCCGAGGCGCTCAAGGCGGCGATGGTCACCGATCCGCTCTTCGGTGGGGTCGGCGCGCCCGCCGACCCAGGGCTGCTGCTGACGCCGTCGGCGGGGCGGCGGGCCCGGGTGTCGGTGATCAGTTTCGTCGGCCTCACCTCCGACCAGGAGCGACAGAGCTTCGTCAACCAGTTGCAGATGGCGCTCTTCGCCTGGATCAAGCGGCACCCCGCCGGTGACCGACCGCTGGGCGGGTTGTTCGTGATGGACGAGGCGCAGACGCTCGCGCCGTCGACCGGCACCACCGCCTGCACGGCCAGCTCGATCGCGTTGGCCTCGCAGGCCCGCAAGTACGGGCTCGGGCTGGTCTTCGCCACCCAGGCGCCAAAGGGTCTGCACAACCAGATCTCCGGCAACGCGACGACGCAGTTCTTCGGGCTGCTCAACGCGCCGGCACAGATCGACGCGGCCCGGCAGCTCGCCGAGGCCAAGGGCGGACGGCTGCCGGACATCGGCCTGCTCAACAGCGGCGAGTTCTACGCCGCCGGGGAGGGGTTCTCGTTCGTGAAGGTCCGAACCCCGCTGTGCCTGACGCACCACCCGAAAGCGCCGTTGACCCCCGAGGAGGTTGTCGCCCGCGCCCGCCCGGCTGGGTAGCCTGGGGTCATGATCTTCATTACCGCCAAGTTCCGGATCCTGGCCGAGCACGCCGACCGGTGGCCGCAGATCGCCGCCGAGTTCACCGAGGCGACCCGGGCCGAGCCGGGCTGCCTGTGGTTCGACTGGTCCCGCAGCGTGGACGATCCCACCGAATACGTGCTGGTCGAGGCGTTCCGCGACGACCAGGCCGGCGGAGCCCACGTCCAGTCCGCGCACTTCCGCACGGCTCAGGAGACCCTGCCGCAGTACCTGGCCGAAACGCCGCGGATCGTGAACGCCACGGTGCCGCAGGAGGACTGGTCGTTGCTCGGCGAGATGGCCGTTCCCGAGGGTCGCTGAGCGCCACCGGTCAGCGGTCCAGGACAGTCGTCTAGGCAGCCGGTCCACGAGCCGCCGTCGACGCAGCCGGTCCGCCGTTCGCTACCCGCCGTCAGCGCAGCTGGCGGGCGGTGAACCGGGCCGGCGGGTCGGCGATCACGTCCTGCGCCGCGATCAGCTGGATCTCCCGCGTGCCGGCCGCGAGAGTGGCCTCGAGCACGGCGTAGACAGAGGCGATGGTGCGTTCCAGCGCGGTAGCGGGTGAGCCGGTCGTCCACAGGTGGGCGAGGTACAGCGCCGCTGTGACGTCGCCCCCACCGTTCGGGTTGATCGGCAGCAGCGGCGTGGTCACCGCCCAGGCGCCCTCGTCGGAGACCGCCACCACCTCCAGCGAGTCCGGAGGCAGGTCGCCGTGGAGCACGCTGGTCACCAGGACGTGCCGAGGCCCGGTCGCACGCACGACGTCGACCGCGTCCAGCACCTCGGCCAGCGAGTTCGTGGTGCGACCGGCGAGGAAGTCCAGCTCGAAGTGGTTCGGCGTGATGATGTCCGCACGGGGCACGACGGTGTCCCGTAGGTACTCCGGAATCCCCGGCCGGACGAACATGCCCCGGCCGGCGTCGCCCATCACCGGGTCGCAGCAGTACACCGCGGCCGGGTTGGTCGCCTTCACCGTCGCCACCGCGTCCAGGATCACCGCGCCCATGGCGGGGTCGCCCTGGTAGCCGGAGAGCACCGCGTCGGCGCTGCCGAGGACCCCGCGGTCCTCGATTCCGGCGATCACCTCCGCCACGTCCGCCGCCGGGAGCATCGGGCCCCGCCACGCGCCGTACCCGGTGTGGTTGGAGAAGTGCACAGTCAGGACCGGCCAGACCTCGTGCCCGAGGCGTTGCAGCGGAAAGGCCGCAGCCGAGTTGCCGACGTGACCGTAGGCGACCGACGACTGGATGGACAGGATCTTCACCGGCCCATCATCGCCGCTACGGCCGGCGGCGCAGCGACGGCCCGCCGACACTGTCGGGTGGCCCACTCGTCGCCCAGGCGGCGGACGCCACTGACGGGCGACCCGGACCGTGTCGTCCGGGCCGCCCGAGCGGTGGCGGGGCGACCAACGCGCTGGGTGGCCGTCCCCGTCGTACGGTCAGCCGCCGAGGCTCGCCGCGGCCGAGGCGATCGATGAGGCGAAGTAGCTCACCTGGGTGTAGACACCCGGGTAGTTGGGCCGGGCGCAGCCGTTGCCCCAGCTGACGATGCCGACCTGGATCCAGGCGTTGGAGGCGTCGCGACGGAACATCGGGCCGCCCGAGTCACCCTGGCAGGTGTCGGTGCCGCCGCTGGCATAGCCGGCGCAGATCTCCTGCGCGGGGATGAGATCCCCGCCGTAGTTGGCGTTGCAGGTGGAGTCGCTGACGAACGGCACGTTCGCCTTGAGCAGGTAGCGCTGCTGGCCGCCACCCTCCCGGGCGGCGCCCCAACCAGCCACTGTGAAGGTGCCGCTGTCGTACGCGGTGGTGCTGGCGATCGGCAGCGTGCTCAGCCCGGTGACGGGGCTGGCCAGCCGGATCAGCGCCCAGTCGCGGCCGGCGCCGTTGTAGCCGGGGGCACGGTAGACGTAGTTGGACCGGACGGTGATCCGGCTGGACGACTGGAGGTCGACAGTCCCGAGCGTCGCGGTGATGCTGGTGTTGGTGCCGGTAGCGCCCACGCAGTGCGCCGCGGTGAGCACCAGCCGGGCGCTGTACAGCGCCCCGCCGCAGCCCATCGAGAGACGCACCATGAACGGGAACTCGCCCTGAGCGGCGCGGGTGCCGCCGACGACGTTCGGCGTCATGGGGCTGTCGGCCGCGGCGGCCGGCGCGGTGAGGGTGAGGCTGGCCGCGGTCACCGCGGCCAACGCGGTGGCCAGCAGGCCAGTGAGGGTACGCCAGCGAACCATGCATTCCTCCGCATCAGGATGGCACGCCTCGTGAGCGCACCGCAGTCGAGATAGCGGTCATCATATTGAGGATTATGGATCTAGTGGGTCATCCTCTCTGGGTCGTACCACCGGCGGTATGGATCTCGCGCGGCGCGTGGGCGACCGGCGGTCAGGCGTCCGGCGTGCCGGTGCTCTCCCGGCGGAGAAGCCGGAACGGGGTCTGCACGGTCAGCGGCCCCGCGACCTCCGTGCCCTCGATGCGCGCGACGAGGCGACGCACCGCGACACGGCCGATCTCCCTCTTGTCCGGGGCGATGGTGGTGAGGGTCGGGGCAGTGAACCGCCCCTCCTCGATGTCGTCGATCCCGACCACCGCGACGTCCTCGGGCACCCGGTGACCGGCCTCGGCCAGCGCCCGCAGCGCGCCGATGGCGACCAGGTCGTTGTAACCGAACACCGCGTCCGGCGGGTCACCGAGGGCGAGCAGGTCACGCATGGCACGCATGCCGTCGAGCCGGCCGAACGCCTCGGTGCCGGCGACCAGCAGTGGTCGGTACGGCAGGCCGGCGGCCGCCAGGGCCTCCCGGTAACCCCGGACCCGCAGATGGGCCGACTGCCGGTCACCTCCCGGGGTGGCGCCGATGAACGCTATCCGGCGACGGCCGATCGCCACGAGATGTTGGATCGCCGCGTGACTGGCGGCGACGTTGTCGATGGCGATGTGGTCGTGTGGCACGTCGTAGACGCCCTCGCCGATCAGCACGAGCGGGCTGCCGGCCGTCCGGGCCAGCACCTCCTCCCGGCCGATGCGCACCGGGCTGAGGATCAGGCCGTCGATGATGCGCTGTCGGGAGCCGTCGAGGAGCGCCAGCTCCGCCTCCCGGTCCGCGGCGGTGTTCTCCATGACCAGCGTGTAGCCGAGCGCGGCGGCCTCGGAGATGGCGATCTCGGCGAGCTCGGCGAAGTACGGGTTGGTCAGTTCCGGGATGGCCAGGGCGATCAGGCCGGTACGGCCCCGGCGGAGGTGGCGGGCGCCGAGGTTGGGGCTGTAGCCGAGTTCGTCGATCGCCTGCTGCACCCGTTGTCGGGTCCGCTCCCCCACCGGCCGGTACCCGTTCACCACGTTCGAGACGGTGGCCAGCGAGACACCGGCGCGCTGGGCGATGTCCTTCAGGTTGACGACCATCCCCAGCCTTTCGGGAATTCGACCGGCGGGTCGACCGGGCATTGATGAACAAGCATTGACGGGAGGGTCGGCGCGGCTCTATAACGTTATACAGGTGATGATGGATGTCAATATGCCGGTCACCGTTGGCGCGTGGAGATCCCACCGACATCCGTCGCTGACGCCCGTCCCTCGTCAATGACCACCCGATGCCCACCACCCACGCGCTTCGGGCCTGGCTGCACCGCCCGCGGCGTCTCGTCCCCCGGAGACGGCATGACACGTCACGTCCCCATCCGCCCCGCCCTACCTCTGCTGCTCGCCATCGCCCTGGTCGTCGGCGTTCTCGCCGCGCCCGCCTCACCGGCGTACGCCGCACCGGCCAAGACGCCGCCACTGAGCACCCCCTGGACCAGCCAGGCGCTGACCGGCACACCACTGCCGGAGTACCCGCGACCCCAGATGACGCGGCCGGACTGGCTCAACCTCAACGGCGAGTGGCAACTACGCCAGTCGACGACCGACGACGCCCCGCAGTTCGGCACCAACCTGCCCGAGCGGGTCAACGTGCCCTTCCCGGTGGAGAGCGCCCTGTCCGGCATCCAACGGGCCGCCAACGACAACCGCAACTACCTGTTCTATCGACGGACCGTCACCATCCCGGCGAACTGGTCGGGTCGGCGCACCCTGCTGCACTTCGGCGCCGTCGACTGGCAGAGCACCGTCTGGGTCAACGGTGTCCGCGTCGGCGCGCACACCGGCGGCTACGACGCCTTCACATTCGACGTGACGCCCCAGCTCACCACCGGGACGAACGAGATCGTCGTCAAGGTCTGGGATCCCACCGACAGCCGGCAGAACGGCAGCCTGCCCGCCATCGGCAAGCAGACCAAGACACCTGGCGGGATCTTCTACACCCCCAGCTCGGGCATCTGGCAGACGGTGTGGATGGAGCCGGTGCCCGCCGCGTCGATCAGCAGCGTGGACGTCTACCCGAACCTGAGCAACAACACTGTGCGGGTCCGGGTCTTCACCAGGGGCGACGTGAGCGGCCACAGCGTGCTCGCCGAGACGCTGAACGGCACCACAGTGGTGGGCTCGGCCACCGGCGGCTTCACCGACTTCAGCGTGCCGGTGCCCAACGCCCGCCGCTGGTCACCCGACGACCCGTTCCTCTACAACCTCTGGGTGACGCTGCGCGGCGCATCCGGCGCCACAGTGGACCGGACCACGCACTACTTCGGCATGCGGGAGATCACCACCGGCCTGGTCAACGGGGTGCTGCGCCCCAAGCTCAACGGCCAGTTCGTGTTCCAGGTCGGCACCCTCGACCAGGGCTACTGGCCGGACGGGCTCTACACCGCGCCCACCGACGCCGCCCTCGCCTTCGACCTGCAGAAACACAAGGACCTGGGCTTCAACATGGTGCGCAAGCACATCAAGGTCGAGCCGCAGCGCTGGTTCTACCACGCCGACCGGCTCGGCCTGCTGGTCTGGCAGGACATCCCGTCGCTGACCGCACAGGACGTCGACCCCACCGATGCCCAGCAGGCGCAGTTCGAGGCCGAGGCACGCGAGATCGTCGACGAGCACCGCAGCTCACCCGCCGTGATCGCGTACACGCCCTACAACGAGGGCTGGGGCGAGCGGTCCCTCGCCGACACCCGGCGGGTCGCACAGAACATCAAGAACCAGGACCCGACACGTCTGGTCAACCCGCACAGCGGCCACAACTGCTGCCAGTCCCTCGGCAACCCCGGCAACGGCGACATCGACGACTGGCATGTCTACCTCGGCCCGGACTCGCCCGTACCGTCGAGCAGCCGGATCGCGGTGCTCGGTGAGTTCGGCGGCCTGGGCCTGCACACCCCGGGCCACGAGTACAGCCCGAACGGCAGCTTCTTCGCGTACGAGTGGCAGTCCAGTTCGAACGCCCTCACCGACCGGTACGTGGGGCTGGTGCAGGGCACCCAGAACCTGATGCTCGGCAAGGGGCTCAGCGCCTCGATCTACACCGAGATCACCGACCTGGAAGGTGAGCTGAACGGGTTCCTCACCTACGACCGACAGGTGATCAAGATGGACCAGGCGCGGGTACGCGCCGCCAACACCGCCCTGATCAACGCCTCGAAGGCCATCGGCAGCTCGGCACCCGTCGCCCTGCCGGTCAACACCCGCCGGTCGTTGCGGGTGACCACGCCCGGCTTCACCAACCGCTACCTACGCCACCAGGACAGCCTGGCCTACACGGAGGTGGTCGACGCCGCGAGTTCCAGCCTGCTCAAGGCCGATGCCACGTACGCGATCCGGCCGGGCCTGGCCGGATCGGGTTGCTACTCGTTCGAGTCTGTCAACTTTCCCGGGCAGTACCTGCGCCACCAGAACTCCCGGGTCCGCAACTCGCCCGACGACGGCTCCGCGCTGCTGCGCGCCGACGCCACCTGGTGCGCCCGCACCGGGCTGACCGGCACCGGCGTGTCGCTGGAGTCGTACAACTTCAGAGGTAGGTTCCTGCGGCACTACAACGCGGAGGTCTGGCTCAGCAACGGCGCCGGCGGAGACGCGTACAACACGCCGACGTCGTGGACGGCCGACAGCACCTGGAGCATCGCCGCCCCGTGGGCACCGTGACCGCTGTGCGCTGAGCGCACCGTCAGGACAAGAAGAAGCGCGGGGGTTCCGGTGTGGCCGGAACCCCCGCGACGCGTGGGCGGTGTCGCGGGCCGCCTCCGCCCGCCCGGGGCTCGGCCCCTCCCAGTCGGCGCTGACGCCTTCCGTCGCGGTCGATGACCGGACTCCGGCGTCACTCGTCGCCTCGGGGGTCGTTTCCCCGGTCATGAGCGAGAGCGGCGCGTTGATTGCACAGTTCGGCCAGGTCGACTTCACGGCAAGGACCGAGCCGCAACTTGCATATGGCCAGGTTCGCTCGGCTGTTGCAACACGCAATTATGCCGACCAATAAATAGACAAGAATCAATCTTGACTTGTACGGCCGGTCAGCGCACCGTAAAAAGCCAGAGGCAGATGCACGCCATTATCGGCCCGGCTGAAGTGGATCGCCAAATGGGGGCGCTGCCGGTTCCGCGCCGGGCGCATCAGGAGGCTTTCATGCGGTTGAATCCGTTCGCTGGAGTCTATCTCACCGATCCGGCAAGCATGTGGCGACGCATTCTCGACCATCCCGACGGGGCGCACTACGCCGAGGATCTGGGCCTGTGGTTGATCAGCCGGCACGCAGATGTCCGGCGGGCCCTCGCCGACGCCACGACATTCGCCAACGCCCTCACCCTCGCCCCGGTCTACGAGGTGTGCCCACCGGCACTGAACGTCATCATGCAGATCGACGCGCCACCCACGACGGCCGCCGCCGATCCACCGACGCACCCGCGCACCCGGCGGGCCCTGCGGGCGACCTTCGCGAACACCGCCGAGCGGGTCGAGGCCGAGTACGGGGCGATCATCCGACGCCGGGTCGACCAGTTGGTGTCCCGTCTCGCCGCCCGTCACGGCGATCAGGTCGACCTGATCCCGGAGCTCGCGACCGAACTTCCTCTGCTGGTGGTCCTGGACATCCTCGGGGTGCCCGACGCCGACATCGGACGGATCCGGAGTTGGGCGGACGGCCAGATCGCCCTCGTCTGGGGGCAGCCGGACCCGGCCGAGCAGGTACGCCTGGCGCAGGGTCTGCTGGAGTTCTGGCACTACTGCGAGGACCTGGTCCGCCAGCGGGTGGACAGTGGACACCGGGGCGAGGACTTCATCAGCCGCGCCCTGGACTACCGGGACGACGACGACAGCGTGCTCACGGTGCCCGAGGTGGCGAGCCTTGCCTTCAACCTCCTGGTCGCGGGCCACGAGACCACCGCCGGGTTGCTCGCGCACGCCCTCGACCAGGCCCTGTCCGCTCCCCAACGCTGGTCGGCGATCACCGCGAACCCGCGGCTCCTCCCCGCCTTCGTGAGCGAGACGCTCCGGTTCGCGCCCGCCATCGACGGCTGGCTGCGCGTGACCACCCGTGATGTCACAGTGGGGGCGGCGACGATCCCCGCCGGGGCGCGTTGCCTGCTGTTGATCGGTGCGGCGAACCGGGACCCGGCGGCGTTCCATGACCCGGACCGGTTCGACCCGCACCGGGCCGATGTGGGCAATCACCTGTCGTTCGGTCACGGTCCCCATTTCTGCATCGGTGCGGGATTGGCGCGACTTGAGGCCGGAATCGCCCTCAGCCGGCTCGCCGAAGCCATTCCCGGGCTGAGGTTGGCACCGGAGCAACATCGCTCGTACAAACCCAATGTCGCGTTTCGTGCGCACGGCACGCTGCTCGCGATAATCGACGTCACGGCGCCCGCGGACGTGCCGGCGGCACGCGACGGGGCGACGGCCGAAGTGCACGCGGCCTGAGTGGGCACGGGTGCCAGCGGTGCTGACCTGCTGACGGGTCGACTGTGGGTGGGCCGGCCTCGACAGGTCCCCACCCGGCGCGCCTCAGCGCCAGCACCGGGTCCGGCGAGGACCTTTCCCGCTTTCGCCGACGATCCATGCCGGTGAACGTCTTCACACCCATCACGTCCTGGGTTAAGAATTGCCCTCTGTGAATGTTCAACTCATCGGCCAATCTCGATCTGGCGTCCGCCGCTGAATGTCCGTTCCACGAAGGTGAGCGCATGGAGCACACGTCCCCGTCGAGCTCGGCTCACTCTGCCGCCAGTCAGCGGTTCCGACGGGAGTTGCGCGACTGCCGCGTCCAACGGGGTCTGACCCAACGAGCCCTGGCGGACCTGGTGCGGTTCAGCCGGGAGACGGTCGCGGCGGTCGAGTCAGGTCGCCGGTTCGGCAGTCACGAGTTCGCACTGCGCTGCGATGACGTGCTCGGCACCGGCGGCCGGCTGGCCGCGCTGTGGCCACGGGTCGCGGCCGAGCAGTTGGCGGCCGACGGTCGCCGAGGCCCCCGCGCGGCGGAACCAGCTCCACTGGATCGGCAGGTGCCGCGACAGCGTGGACGGCGGGACGCGCGCGACCCGGGCGCCGTGGTGGACGCGATCGACGAGCTGCGCGAGTTGATCGGCCAGGTGCTCAACGGTCAACCCGAACCGGATCAACCGGAGCGGCGGCACCCGTCGGTGGAACCCCTCGACAACCAGCGCTGACCCGGCGAATCCAGCTCGATCGCACGGCGTCACCGGTCGCTGACGTTGGGTACAGATGCTGGTACGGGCAGTTTGTACCACGGCCAGGTCTGGTCTACGAGCGCGGCTTCCGGCCGAATGGGACTTGCATTCGGCAACGTGCGGATAGACCGTCATCGACGAGTCGTGGGAGTCAATCTTGGCGTCGAGCACCCGGTCCCACGCGGCCAGACCCTACCCGACCCGGCGACGCGGCTGGAAGATAGCCGGCCGGATGCGCCTCATCGTCGTGGCCCCACTCGTCGCCGTGATCGGCTTCGCCGGTCTCGCGCTGACCGAGAGCGCACGCCAGACCGCCCGCGCCAGCGACCTGCAGATCCTGGCGCAGGTCGGTGCCGAGGCCGGCGACCTGGCCTACCGCCTGCAACGCGAACGCATCGCCGCCGCCGACCTGCTCACCTATGCCCGGCCGGAGCAGCAGGACACCTTCGGCGCGGAGATGGCCGCCACCGATGACGCCGTCGCCCGCTACCGCGGGCAGCGTGACCGACTGTCCACCGACAACGGCGCCGGGTCGGCACTCCTGCGGCGCATCGACGCGGCTCTGAACGGCCTCGCCCCGCTGCGCACCCAGGTGCGCACCGCCACGCACGCGTCGGTGTCGGCGATGACCTTCAGCTACCGCATCGCGATCGCCGATCTCATCAACTTCCGGGAGAACGTCTCACACGGCGTGGTGGACGCCCCACTCGCCGACGGGATCCGAGCCTCCGCGGCGCTGTCGAAGACCGCCGAGGCCATCGGCCAGCAACAGGTGGCCGTGCTACGCGCCGTCGCGGGCGGCGAACTGACCCCGGCCATGCAGCAGGACATCACAGCGGCCCGCACCAGCTACACCGAGTCGAGCCTGTCGTTTTTGGCCCTCGCCCCAGCCGAGTGGGGCATCTGGTGGGAGCAGGCCGGCACCGGCAAGGAGGCGCTGACCCTGCAACGGATGCAGGACGAGGTGTCCCGGGCTCAGCCGGGAGCGCAGCTGAAACTGGAGACCGACGCCTGGGTGTCCACCACCCAGACGCGCGCCGCCCGGCTGGCCGACCTGCGCGCCCGGGTCGACGACGCGGTCCGCGACGACGTTCGGGCCGCGCACGCCGACCAGCGCCGCAGGGCCGTGGCCGAGGCAGCCAGCGTCCTCCTGGCCCTGATCCTGACCGCGTTGGTGACCTGGGCCGTCGCACGGCAGATCACCCGACGGCTGCGCCGGCTACGGGACGCCGCCAACGCCGTTGCCTTCGAACAGCTTCCCGCCGTGGTGGCCCAACTCCAACAGCCCGGCAGCGCCGCCGTCGACCCACAGAAGCTTGCCCAACAGCAGTCCAGCGCGCCGCCCTCGAACCGTCCAGCGACGACGAGATAGGCGAGCTGGGGCAGGCGTTCAGCGCCGTGCACCAGGCCGCCGTGCGGACCGCCGCCGAACAGGCGGTCATGCGCGCCAACACCGCCGACATCTTCATCCACCTGAGCCGCCGCGAACAGCGACTGGTCGACGCGGTCCTGGCCCAGGTCGACCTGGTCGAGCGGGACGAAACCGACCCCGACCGGCTCGACCAGCTGTACACACTCGACAACCTGGCGACCCGGATGGGCCGGATCAACGCCAGCCTGCTGGTGCTCGGCGGTGTCGGCGTGGGTCGCGTACGCCAGCGCGACGTTCCCCTGCAACAGGTGCTCCAGGCAGCGCTGTCCCAGATCGAGCACTACGCACGGGTCCGACTCGGCATGATCGACGGGGACGTCGCGGTGGCCGCCAAGACCGTCGACGAGGTCGTGCACCTGCTCGCCGAACTCATGGACAACGCCACCACGTACTCGCCGCCGGGCAGCGAGACCTGGGTGAGCGGCCGGAGCCTGGGAGACCGCGTCATCGTCCAGATCAGCGACGAGGGTGTGGGGCTGTCCACGCAACGGATGCAGCAGCTCAACGAACTGCTGGCCCACCCACCGGCCATCGACGTGGCCGCCGTACGGGCGATGGGCCTGGTCGTCGTGGGTCAGCTCGCGGCCCGGCTGGGCGCCACAGTCCAACTGCGACGCGGCCCCCGACGCGGCATCCTCGCCGAGGCGACACTGCCCGCGGCGATCATCCGGTCGCTGCCACCGGAGGAGTACCTGCTCGCGCCCGGCAGGCTGTCGCGGCGGGCAGCGCGGACGCCCAGCCCGCCGCCGTACCAGCCGCGCCCCGAGCCCACCGCCGGTCGCCGACCGACCGAACGGACCCTGCCGGCCGCGCCGGTCTTCCGACCGGCTCCCCCACCCCCTGACCGGGGTGACGCGCCCACCGAGGAGCTGCTCATCTTCGAACAGGTCAACCACTGGTTCCAGAACGACGTCGTCGACGGCCAGAACGGCCAGCAGTGGTCCAGCCCTGCCGACGACGCCTGGCGTACGGCCGCTCAGGCGCACACCCCCGAGGTCGCCACGACCACGAACTCCGGCCTGCCCAAACGCCAGCCGCAACGGCACCTCGTGCCCGGCGGTGTGACAGTGCCCCAGCAGCAGCAACGGTCCGAGTACCGCGACCCGGCCCAGGTGGCGACGGCGATGGCCGCGTACGCGCGGGGCGTGGCGAACCGACGGCGCACCCCGATCAACCTCGGTAACAAATGACGCGACAGGAGAGCACGTGACCGACCAACAGGATCTCGGCTGGCTGCTGGACAACTTCGCCGCGCGCGCGACCGAGGTCAGCCACGCGATCGCCATTTCCAGCGACGGCCTGATGGTGGCCGCCACCCGCGACCTGCCACCGGACCGGGCCGACCAGTTGGCCGCCACGGGCAGCGGGCTGGTCAGCCTGCTGCGGGGGGCGGCGGCCTTCTTCGACGCCGGCGCGGTGATCTCCAACGTCACCCAGCTCGAGGGCGGGTTCATGTTCTCCATGGCCTTCAACGACGGCGCATCGCTGCTGGTGCTCGCCGCGCCCGAGTGCGACGTGGGCAAGGTCTCCTACGAGATGACCGAGCTGGCCAACCGCATCGGGGACGCGCTGACCCCCGCTGCCCGGGCGGCGCTCGCCCGCAGCCGCTGACCACCCCGGCGCCCCCACGCCGGAGACCCCTTTCCCCTTCCTCTGGAGTTAGACATGCCTCTCACCACGCCTTGGCGCAGCCGTGCCCTCACCGCCGCGCTGCTCGCCGCCGTGCTGACCACCAGCACGGCCTGCGGCGACGACGCTCCGGGCACGAGCGCCGGCGGCTCGATAAAGATCGGCCTGCTCGCGTCGCTGTCCGGGACGTACCAGGCGGTCGGCACGGAGATCCGCGACGGCTTCCAGCTCTACCTGGACACCCACGACGGCAAGTTGGGCGGCCGGCAGGTGGACCTCGTCGTCGCGGACGAGGGCAACGGCGCGCAGACCGCTGTCCCGGCCGCGACCAAGCTGCTCAAGCAGGACCGGGTGTCCGCACTGACCGGCATCGTCGGTGGCGGCTCGGTCGCCGGCGTCACCCCGGTGCTCAACGAGACCAAGGTGCCACTGGTCGGCTCCAACGGCAGGCCGGAACTCAAGGACGTCTCCCGGGTCTGGCACACCTCGTACCTCTCCGACGAGCCCGGGGCGGCGATCGCCCAGCACGTCCGCGACAACGTGAAGGGCTCGGTGTACGCGATCGGCCCGGACTACCAGGGCGGTTGGGACGAGCTGCGCGGCTTCACCGACGCGTTCGGCAAGATCGGCGGGAAGCTCGCGAACGCCGACGGCAAGACGACCTTCACGCCGTTCCCCGCCACCACCAACTTCCTCCCGTACTTCGCCCGCATCAAGGCCTCCGGCGCGGCGGCCGTCTACACCTTCTACGCCGGCAGCGCCGCTGTCGACTTCGTGAAGCAGTACGCGCAGTCCGAGATCAAGGACATCCCGTTGTACGCGGCCGGGTTCCTCACCGAGGGCGGCGTGCTCAACGCGCAGGGCGAGGCCGCCCGCGACATCTACTCGGTGCTCAACTACTCGCCCGACCTGGACAATGCGGAGAACCGCGCCTTCGTGGCCGCGTGGAAGGCGAAGCACGACGGTTCGCCGACGACCTACGCGCTGGCCTCGTACGACGCGGCGGCGGTGCTGGACCGGGCGATCGGCGCCGCCGGAAGCGACCCGACCCCCGAGGCCATCAACACCGCCATCGGCCAACTCGGCCAGATCGCCAGCCCACGCGGCACCTGGCAGTTCTCCACCACCACGCACTCCCCGGTGCAGAAGTGGTACCTGCGGCAGGTCCGCCAGGACGGCCGGGCGCTGTCCAACACCGTCGTGGGTGACCTCGCGACCGTCGGCCGGTGATAGCTGTGGCGGCCGGCACGAACCGGATCGACCCGTACCTGATCCCGGCGTTGGACGGAGTCGCCTACGGGCTGCTCGTCTTCGTCGCCGCGTCGGGCCTGGTCTTCTGTTTCGGCGTCGCCAACATCCTCAACCTGGCGCACGGCCTGCTCTACGCGATCGGCGGGTACACCGCCGCGGCGCTGCTCGACGGCGGCTGGGCGAGCCTGGCGTTGGCCCTCGCCGTCGGGGTGCTGGCCGCCGCCACGACGGGGGTGCTCCTGGCCGGCCTGCTCACACCGGTCGCCGCCGGCAATCACCTGAGTCAGGCGCTGTTGACGTTCGGGGTGGCGCTGGCCGGCGGCAGCCTGCTCGTCGCCGGCTTCGGGCCCGACAACCCGCAGGTCCAGGTGCCCGCGGCCCTGGAGGGGTCGGTGACGGTCGCCGGTCACCGCTACGCCGCGTACCGGTTGGTGTTCATCGTCGTCGCCGCCGTGCTCGCCGTCGCCCTCTACCTGGTGGTGCGACGCACCAGGGCCGGGATGCTGGTCCGGGCGGCCGTCGACGACCCGGAGATGGTCGCCTGTCTGGGCGTGAGTCCGGCACGGATCCGGGCCGGTGTGCTCGCCGCCGCCGGTGCGCTGGCCGGCGCGGCCGGGGTCCTGGGCGCGCCCATCATCGGCCCCGGCACCGGCACCGCCGACACGGTGCTGCTGCTCTCCCTGGTGGTGGTCGTCCTCGGTGGTCTCGGGTCGATGGCGGGCACCCTGCTGGCCGCGCTCGCGATCGGCGAGATCCAGACGCTGGGAGTGGCGCTGCTGCCGTCCGCCGCGCCGTTCCTGCTGTTCGCCGCCATGGCGGCCGTGCTGGCCGTGCGGGCGCGCGGCCTGGCCGGCAGGTGGAGGACGGCATGAGAGGCGAGGTGATCCGGCGGGTTCGGGGCGGCATCGCGGCGCTGGTCCTGGTCGGCCTGGTCGTGGCGCCCTGGATGGTCGACGACTACACCACGGCGATCCTCGCCCGGACGCTGGCGCTGGCACTGGTCGGGGTGAGCGTGGCCCTGCTCACCGGCGTCGCCGGCATGCCCACCCTCGGCCAGACCGCACCGTACGCGGCCGGCGCCTACGCGTGCGCCGTGGTCGGCAGCCGGGTCTCCGACGTCGGCGTCGTGCAGCTCGTCGTCGCGGCGGCCGCAGGGGCCCTGCTGGCCGCGCTCACAGTGCCGCTCGTCGTGCACGCCCGAGGGGTGATCGTCCTGATGATCACCCTGGCCATCGGTGAACTCGTCGTCATCGTCCTGGGGCGGTGGCGGTCGGTGACCGGTGGCACGGACGGGCTGGCCGGCATCCCAGCGATCCGCCCGTTCTGGGGGCTCCCGGCCCTGGCCAACGATCAGGCCCGCTACCTGTACGCCCTGGCCGTCGTGGCCACGCTGGTCGGCGCGGTGCTGGTGCTGCTGCGTACCCGGGCCGGGCTGGTGCTGCGTGCCGGCCGCGACGACGAGACGCGGCTGCGGGCCAGCGGACACCGGGTGGCGCTGCACCTGTCCGGCGCGCACATCGCCGCCGGGGCGATCGCCGGTGCCGCCGGCTCGCTCCTGGTCGTCGCCCAGCAGTACATCTCCCCCGCCGACTTCGGCTTCGACACGTCCGCGCTGCTGCTGCTCGGTGTCGTCATCGGTGGCACCGCCTCGGTGGGTGGCGCCCTGGTGGGTGCGGCGTTGGTCATCGCCGTCCGGGACTGGCTGTTCGGGGTGCTGCCCGGCCACGCGCCACTGGTGCTGGGCGCGCTGTTCGTGGCGACTGTCTACCTGCTGCCCACCGGCGTCGACCGGGCCCGGGGTCGGCTTCGCCCGCCGGGCGTCCCGCCGCTGCGGCCGGACCAGCCAGCCGCCCCTGATCAGGCCACCGTTGCGGAGCTGCACCGATGACCGGCCTGTTGGAAGCCCAGCAGATCAGCGTGCGGTACGGCTCGCTCGCCGCGCTCGACGGTGTGGACCTGTGCATCCACGACGGCCAGCGGCACGCGTTGATCGGCCCGAACGGGGCCGGCAAGACGACCCTGCTCAACGTGCTCGGCGGGTCCACCAGGCCGCAACGCGGCACGGTGCGGTTCGACGGACGGGACGTCGGTCGACTCGGCCCGGCAGCCCGGGCCCGGCGGGGCATCAACCGCATCCACCAACGACCCGCGGTCTTTCCGACGCTCACCGCGACGGAGAACGTCGTGGTGGCCGCGCTGCCACGGATCATCCCGCGCCGCCGGTGGTGGCCGGGCGGACGCCGACGCGCCGCGCAACGCCTGGCCGGTCCGCTGCTGGATCAGATGGGGCTCACCGCCGTCGCGGCGGTGCCCGCCGGGCACCTCGCGCACGGGCAACGACGCCAGTTGGAGATCGCGATGGCCCTGGCCGGTCGCCCCCGCCTACTGCTCCTCGACGAACCGGCGGCCGGGCTGTCCGCCGTCGAGGTCGGCCGGCTGGTCGAGTTGCTCCAGGCGCTGCCCCGGGCGGTCGCCGTGTTGCTGGTCGAACACCGACTGGACCTGGTGTACGCCCTCTCCGACACCGTCACCGTGCTGCGCGACGGTCAGACGTTGGCCGCCGGCACACCTGACGAGATCCGTACCTCGCCGCTGGTGCGGCAGGCCTACGCCGACGGGGTGGCCTGATGCTCACTGTGGATCGTCTCTGCGCTGGCTACGGCGGGGGAATCGTCCTGCACGAGGTCAGCCTGCGGGTACGCCCGGGCAGCATCCAGGCCGTGGTGGGCCGCAACGGGGCGGGCAAGAGCACACTCGTGCACACCATCGCCGGGCTGGTGCGGGCGTCCAGCGGTCGCGTCGAGATCGGCGGTGTGCACGTCGCCGGCCGGCAACCGCATCGCATCGCCCAGTCCGGCGTCGGTCTCGTCCCGCAGGGCCGACGGGTCTTCTCCCGGTTGACGGTGGCCGAGCACCTGCACCTGGCGGCCGCGCCGTGGCGGGCCCCCACCTCCGGCGGCGAGGGCTGGACGGTGGCCCGGACCCTGGAACTGCTGCCGAGGCTGGCGGTGCGGCTGCGACACCGCGGCTGCGAACTCTCCGGCGGTGAGCAGCAGATGCTGGCGATAGCCCGCGCGCTGCTCGGCCAACCCCGGGTGCTGCTGCTCGACGAACCATGTGAGGGCCTCTCGCCCGATCTGGCGGCGCGGGTCCGCGAACTCGTCAACGGTCTCGCCGCCGACGGCCTGACCGTGCTGCTCGTGGAGCAGCAACTCCAGCACGCCATCGAGCTCGCGGACCGGGTGGCGGTGCTGGAGTACGGCCGGGTGGTGTACGACCGGCCGACAGCGGAGGCCCGCCGCGATCCGGCCCCACTGGCGGCGATGTTGAGCGTCGCCGCCGTCGCGCCGCCCCCGGCCAACCGACCGACCCCTCGGCTCTGGGCCGACACCCCGTAGTCACCCGACCCTTCATGGAGAGGTAGACACCGATGACAACCGCTACGAGCGATGACACGTACACGTTCGACAACGGCGCACCGGACGCCGTGCCCCAGATGCACGCGCTGGAGTCCTTCCTGGATCCGATCACGACGCGTCGGCTGGCCCGCCCGGTGCTGGAGCCGGGCGCCACCTGCTGGGAGGTCGGGGCCGGTGGCGGCTCGATGGCCCGGCGGATGGCCCGTGCTGTCGGCGACGACGGCCACGTGCTGGCCACCGACATCGACCCCACCCACCTCGTGGCCGAGGGCAACCT
Source organism: Micromonospora alfalfae (assembly GCF_022230925.1). GTDB lineage: Bacteria > Actinomycetota > Actinomycetes > Mycobacteriales > Micromonosporaceae > Micromonospora > Micromonospora alfalfae. The sequence goes on from NZ_JAKKFH010000011.1 coordinate 111,863, forward strand.
GCACGTACGCCAGCACGACGTGCGCACCGAACCGCCACCGGGGGACGCGTTCGACCTGATCCACGCCCGGCTGGTGCTGCTGCACCTCCCCGATCGACGACGGGTCCTGCGCACGCTCACCGGCGCGCTCAGGCCCGGCGGGTGGCTGGTGGTCGAGGAGTTCGACTGCACAGCGCCACAGCGGGTGCTGACCGCGCCCAGCGACGACGCCGCGAAGCTCTTCGCGCAGGTCATGGACGCCATGATGGGTGTCCTGGAGGACCACGGCGCCGACCTGGGCTGGGCGCAGGACGTACACACCGAGATGGCCCTCGCCGGACTGACCGACCTGGACACCATCACGCACTCGCAGAGCTGGGCCGGCGGGTCCACCGGAACGTCGCTCTACGAGACCAACTCCCGCCAGTTGGAGCCGGACCTGCTGGCGGCCGGGCTGTCGTCCCAGCAACTGCACGCCTTCCGGCGGCTGCTCGGTGACCCCGGATTCGCCGTCATGTCGTACCACTTCGTCTCCACGCGAGGCCGCCTACCGAGCTGAGCAGGTGGACCACCGCGCGGAGCGCGGTCACGCCGCCCGTACCTCTCCCGCCGCAGCACCTCCCCCCGCTGCGCTCCGGACAGCTCTACGACGGCGTCGATCGCACCGGCCGGGCTCCCTCGCGAGGGAGCCCGGCCGGCCCATGTCCGCGCCCGAGCCCGAGCCCGCGCAAGCGCCCGCGCCCGCGCCCGCGCCCGCCGATCTTGCACTTTCGGTCGCCGATTCGCGTGGGATGGTCCCTATGTCGGGACAGAAAGCGCAAGATCGCGGCTCGTGGGCGGGCTGGCCTCGTGGATCATGGAGTCGAGGATCGTGGCTCAGCGCGGAATGGTCTCCTGGTCGGCCAGGACAATCAGGTCGTCCGGGCGGGCCGACACCGGCGCTGTCGCTCCGTCGAGCCACACGAGATAGCCCACCGGCGGACCGGAGGAACCCCACCGGGCACCGACGATCGTGGCCGACCGCGCGTCGTGCGGCTGCGTGAGCAGGCGTACCCGGGTGCCCGGCGCGTGTCCGTCGTCGGCGACGATGAGCAGCGCATCGAGGATCTGCCGGACCCCGGCGACGGGCAACCCCGGAACCCACGGCTCGCCCGCGTATCCCAGACGCGGCGTCATCATCGTGCTCAGCAGCGCGGTCTGCCGGATCGCCTCCTGGCGAACCTGCCCGTCCACGCTGCGTTCGGCCACGATCAGCGCCTTCTGGATGCTCGACCAGAGGGCCAGTGGCTCCTGGTCGACCAGGCGGCGGGCCTCGCGGTCGACTTCGGCGCAGGCCGTGTCGAGCGCTGTGTCCTCGCCGAGTTCCGCGATCCAGGCGAGGTCCCCCACCTCGGGCAGCAACCCTGGCGAATCGGCCACGATCACGATGTACAACATCGCGAGCAGTTCCTCGCGGCCCTGGCCGTGATAGAGCGGGCCCACCCCGCTGCCGGTACGCCCACGGCTGGGCGGGAACCGCTCGACGAGATGCTGCGCGCGGCCATGAGGCAGGGCAGCGGCCCGCCTGGTGTCCGACACCCGCTCCTCGAACGACCGCCGCTCACGGCGTTCGACGAGCAGTTGGCGATGCGGGTCGAACCCGATCGGATAGATCGTCCGCCCGTACCGGGAAAGGGTTTCGCCGGGTCGGAGGCCGACCGATTCGAGTTGCCGGGCCGCCTCCGAGTAGGCAACGCCGGCCCGCGCTGCATGCTCTCGGATGGCGCGCTTGCGGGCGCGTCCCGGGGCCGGGGTCCGTCGGGGGATGGAATCAGACATGACGCCTCCGGTGCAGCCCCACGCACTCCACCGAACGGGCGACGTGACCGGCACGCCGGAAGTCGACACATCGGCGCGGAGTCGGAGACTCTTGGCCCCAGGCATGCGGTCAGACGTGGGCCACCGCATCGGGCGCTGGCAGGCGCTCTGCCGTGGCCAGCATATCGTGACGCCGACCGTCGGTGTGGATCTGACCGCCCTGACTCTCGGCCCCGGTGTCAGCCCGTGTCAGCCCGTGTCGGTGGCGTGTCAGGGTGGTGTCAGCGGGCCCGCGCAGACTCGGCGCATGACAGCTGACCTGGTGATCGAGGCCGAGGGCCTCGTGAAGACGTTTGGGAAGACGAGGGCGCTGCAGGGCGTGGACCTCGCCGTACCCCGTGGGACGGTGCTCGGGGTGCTCGGGCCCAACGGCGCCGGCAAGACCACCGCCGTGCGCATCCTCTCCACCCTGCTCGCCCCGGACGGCGGGACCGCCCGAATCAGCGGTTTCGACGTGGTACGGGACGCCGAGCGCGTTCGGCAGAGCATCGGCCTCACCGGCCAGTACGCCTCGGTCGACGAGGACCTGACCGGGCGGCAGAACCTGGAGCTGTTCGGCACCCTGCTGGAGCTGGGGCGCGCCGGTGCCCGGCGGCGGGCCGCCGAACTGCTCGACTGGTTCGACCTGACCGACGCCGCGAACCGTCAGGCCAAGACCTACTCCGGCGGCATGCGGCGACGGCTGGACCTGGCCGCCAGCCTCGTCGGCTCCCCCGACGTGATCTTCCTGGACGAGCCGACGACCGGGCTCGACCCGGCCAAGCGCGAGGACATGTGGGACGTCGTCCGTTCGCTTGTCAACAACGGTTCGACGGTGCTGCTCACCACCCAGTACCTGGAGGAGGCCGACGCGCTCGCCGACGCGATCACGGTGATCGACCATGGCCGGGTCATCGCGCACGACACGCCCGAAGGGCTCAAGCGGGTGGTCGGCGGGCAGACCCTGGAGGTCCGGCCGTCCGATCCGGCTCAGCTGCCCCGCACCGCGGAGATCCTGACCCAGGTCGGGTCCGGGGCGCAGGCCGACGAGATCCGCAAGGGCGTGCTCGCGGTGCCGGTCACCGACGACGCGGCCCTCACCGAGAGCGTCGCGCGGTTCGCCACGGCCGGCATCGCGGTCACCGAACTCTCCCTGCACCTGCCGAGCCTCGACGAGGTGTTCTTCACCCTCACCGGGCGTACGGCGTCCGAAGACGACACCACCACCCGCCCCACGGAGGTCGCGGCATGAGCACTCTGACCGACACCGCGCCCACGCGAAGCCGCGCACTCTCGACAACCACGCCGAACCCTCGGCCGTTCCGACTGGTCCGGCACTCGTTGGCGCTCGCCAAGCGCAGCCTCATCAAGACCTGGCGTACGCCCGAGGCGCTCATCGACGTCACACTGCAACCGGTGCTGTTCCTCATCATCTTCGTGTACGTCTTCGGCGGCGCCGTCGCCGGCTCCACTCACGACTACCTGCAGTTCCTGCTGCCCGGCATCCTGGCGCAGACGATCGCGACCGGTGCCATCGCGATCGGCGTCAACCTCAACACCGACATCGCCAAGGGCATCTTCGACCGGTTCCGATCGTTGCCGATCCCCCGCTCCGCACCACTTGTCGGCGCGGTCCTCGGCGACGTCGTCAGGTACGTCATCGTCACCGTGTCGACCCTCGCGATCGGCTACGTGATGGGTTTCCGGATCGACACCGACCCGTTCCGGGCGATCGCCGGGTGTCTGCTGGCGGTGCTGTTCGCGCTCTGCCTGAGCTGGCTGCCGGTGCTGGTGTCGATGAAGGTGCGGACCGCGGGTGCCGTGCAGGGTGTGATGTTCGCGTTGATCATGCCGCTGAGCTTCGCGTCCAACGTGTTCGTCGGCGCCGACACCCTGCCGGGCTGGATGCAGGCGTTCGTGGACGTCAACCCGATGACCCACCTGGTGGCCTCGGTCCGCGGGCTGTTCCTCGGCACCCCACTGGGCAACCACGTGTGGTGGACGCTCGCCTGGTGCGCCGGCTTCGTCGCGGTGTTCATGCCGCTGGCCCTGCGGGCGTACCGCAAGAAGATCTGACCTACGCGAGCAGGTCGTCCATCAGCTCGCGGACCCGGCTGACGGCCGCGGCGGGTGGCCGCTCGCGCCACGCGGCCAGCAACGGCTCACGCTGCTCCTCGCTCCCGAGGATGGCGTTGAGCCGTTCGCCGTTCTCAAAGGGGAAGAACATCTCGATCTGGGTGCCGATCCGCTTCGCGAGCACCGCCAGTTCGCGGGCGGTGTCGACGTCGCCGCGGTACGCCGCGAACTCCGCGCCGCCCGACGCCCACGCCCCGATCACCGGCAGGTCCCGTGAGGTCAGCGCGTCGTCGCGGGCGAGTGACAGCATCGCGGCCGCCTGGACGGTGGCATCGGTGCCCGACACCCGCCCAACCTGGGCCACCCGCAGGTAGATGATCGCCGCCGTGGCCCGGAGCATCACGCGCGGCTGTGGCTGCGGCCCGACCCAGCCGGCGAGGACACGCGTCACCTCGTCGGCGCGGGCGAGCGCCTCGTCGTACCGCTCACGCTGCCAGGCGAGGTGCGCCAGGCCGAGCAGCGCCTGCGCGGCGTCGATCTGCTCGGCCTGGCCCAGCGCGGCGGTTTCGCCCAGTCGCCGCTCCGCCTCCGCGTCGCCGGTCAGGGCGAGCTGCACGTCCAGCCGTACCCGGATCGACCGCGCGTCCTGCGTGGCGCCGACCAGTTCCATGTGCCGGACGCTGCGGGTCAGCCACTCGGCCGACCGGGCATCCCCGCCCGGGACCAGGAACTGCCCGACCGCACCCGCCGCCATCGCCATGCCCCAGTGGTCGCCGGCGGCCTCGAAGCGGTGGTAGGCCTGCTCGGCGTCACTGATCGACGCTTCCGGTAGGCCGCCGTTCTCCCGTACCGCCGCGCGCGCGAACAGCCCCAGCCCCTGCACGTACGGGTCCGGGTGCACGACCATCTCGGTAGCGCTCTTCAGGCTCTGCTCCAGATCGGACGCGTCGAAGCCGGGCAGCGCCGACGCGAGGGCGGTCATCCGGGACGACACCTCGCCGGGGCGTTCGGTCTGGAGCGTCCGTAGCGCCCGCCGGGCGAGCACGGCGGGTCGCAGATCGGCGCTGACGCCGGCGTTCACGCTGATCACCACGCACATCCAGGCCAGCCGGTCGGCGTGGGGCAGTGGCCGGCCGCTGGCCGCGCCGCGCAGGATCGCCGACCGCAGCCGCCGCTGCGGGTCGTCGATCTGCAGCAGCCCGCGCGCCCAGGCGAGGACCTCCAGGTGCAGGCCCCGCACCGACCAGAGGTGGAACAGCGCTGTGGCGACGTCGACGGCGGCGGGCTCGTCGTCCGCTCCCATTGCCCACCGCAGGCCCGCGACCAGGTTGTCCTGCTCGGCGGCGCAGCGGTGCAGCGCCTCGACCTGGCCGGGGCCGATGAAGCGGCCGGCCAGCGCGACGGCCTGCTCCCGCGCCCACCTGACGAGGCCGGCCATGGCCTGATCCCGGGCACCGGCCGCGTCCAGCCGGGCCTCGCCGTACTCACGGACCGTTTCGAGCATCCGGTAGCGCGGCGGACCATCCCCCTCGACCAGGGTCAACAGGGACTGTTCGACGAGGGTCGCCAGGCCGCGACGGACGTCCGGGGCCTGCGCGACGGCGGCGGCGAGGTCCGCTGTGAACGGCGCGGGGATGACAGCGACCCGCTGGAGCAGGTCACGGTCGGCTTCGGCGAGCAGTTCCCTGCTCCAGTCGACGAGCGCCCACAGGCTCGCGTGCCGCTCGGGCAGGCCGCGCAGTGCGTCGTCGAGCAGCGCGAACCGATCGGTCAGCCCGGCCAGCACATCGTCGATCGGCATGTGCCGCAGTCGCGCGGCGGCCAGTTCGAGGGCCAACGGCAGGTTGTCGAGCCGGTGGCACAGGGCGAGCGCCCGCTCGGTGTCCCAGGTCGGCACGGCGCCACCGGCCCGCGCCCGGGACTCGACCAGCGCGAGCGCGTCGGCGTCCGGCAACGCGGTCAGCCGGTGCACCAGCTCGCCGACCAGACCCAGTGGGGCACGGCTCGTCGCGAGCACCGCGACCTCCGGCGAGGCCGCCGCGACCAGGTCCGCGACGACGACTGCCACCGCGTCGAGCACGTGCTCGCAGTTGTCCAGCACCACCAGCCCGTCGAGGTCCGGCGCCACTGCGCGCAGCCGCTCCTCGGGGCTGAGGACCCGCCGCTCCAGGCCAAGGTTGCCGCCGGTCGCCGTGGTGTCCGCACCGCCGAGCGCGGCGAGCACAGTGGGCAGCACCTCGTCGGGCGAGCGCAGGCCAGCGAGTTCGATCACGCGGACCGCCTGCCCACCCGCTGCCGTACGCCTGGCCACCTCGGCGGCGAGCCGGGTCTTGCCCGCCCCGCCGGTCGCCACGACCGTCACGACGGGTGTCTCGGCGAGCGCGTCGGTGACGGCCTTGACGTCCCGCTCCCGTCCCACGAGGGCGGCCATGGGGCGGCGCCACGCGGCGGGCAGCGTGATCCGCGCCTGTTGCCGGGGCGGCGCCGCGACGGGTGGTGCGGTGAGTTCACCGCGCAGCAACGCCAGGTGGACGCTCGTGATCACGGGCGACGGGTCGGTGCCGTAGCGGTCGGCCAGGTCGGCGCGCAGCCGCTCGACGACCTCCAACGCCTCGGCCTCCCGTCCCTGTGCGGCAAGCACCCGGACGAGCAGGGCGGCGGACGGCTCGTCCGGCGGTGTCCGCGCGACGAGTCGGCCCAGGTCGACCTCGTCGAAGGGGCCCATGCCGGCGAGTGCCGCCTGCGCGCGCAGCGCGGCGACCTCCGCGAACAGGCGGGTGTCCTCGGCGCTGGCCAACTCCGGCACCTCGGGGAACAGGGCCCGCGCCTGGTCGGCCAGGCCGCGGGCGGCACTGACGTCACCGCACCGGAGCATGGTGCCGGCCTGATCGACGAGCGTGCGCGCCTCGACCGCGTCGACGGTGATCTGCTCGGTGGGCAGGCGGTATCCGCCGGGCACCGCGACCACTGGCAGCCCGAGACGGCGCACCCGGGACACGAGCGCCTGGACGGCGCCGGTCGCGTCGTCCGGTGGCGCGCCGTCCCAGACGGCGTCCACGAGCAGGCTCACGGAGACCGCCCGCCCGCGCGCGTCGACGAGCGCGCGGAGCACCGCCGCGAGCCGTTCACCCCGAACGGGCTGGCCGTCGACGGCGAGGGGGCCGAGGGTCGCGATGTGCACGGACCCAGCATCCCCCACGCGCGCACAGACCCGACGACCACCGGTACGCCAGGCCTGTCACGGCCCTGCGACCGGCTTGACAGGCCGGCTTTCAGTTAGGTTAGCCTAACCTCATGCAGAACGAGTTGGCGTCGGTCAACGGGGAGCGCAGCCTGTCCGGCGTCGACCTCCAGCTGGGCTATCACGGTGTGCCGGTGGTGCACGGTGCAGTGATCAACCTGCGCGCGGGTGCCGTCACCGCACTGGTGGGGCCCAACGGCAGCGGCAAGTCCACCCTGCTGCGGGCCCTGGCCCGGCTGCACCCGATCGAGGCCGGAATCGTGCACCTCGCCGACGGCGTCACGGCCGCCAGCCTCGCGGCCCGGGAGTTCGCCCGGCGGGTCACCCTGCTCGCCCAGAGCCGGCCGGTGCCCAGCGGCGTCACAGTTCGCGACGTCGTCGGCTACGGCCGCCACCCCTACCGCGGGCGCTGGCGCACCGAGGACCCGGACGGTCCCGCCGCCATCGCACGCGCCATGGACGTCACCGGCATAACCGCGATGGCCGACCGTCCCGTGGACGAACTCTCCGGAGGCGAGTTGCAGCGGGTCTGGTTGGCCACCTGCCTCGCCCAGGACACCCCGGTTCTGCTCCTCGACGAACCCACCACGTTTCTCGACCTGCGCTACCAGGTGGAGATCCTCGACCTGGTCCGCGACCTCGCGGACGATCACGGCGTCGCCGTCGGCGTCGTGCTGCACGACCTCAACCAGGCAGCCGCCGTGGCGGACGAGGTGGTCCTGTTGCAGCAGGGCCGGGTCCGCGCCACCGGCACCCCGGCAACGGTGTTCACCGAGAACGCCCTCACCGAGACCTATGGGATCCGCATCGAGGTGACCACCGATCCGGTCAACGGACTGGTCACCACCCGCCCGGTCGGGCGGCACCAGATCCGCGCCCTGGTCTGAACACCCCCATCCACAGCAGAGAAAGACCGTCATGACCCGTACCCGTTTCACAGCCCTCATCGCCGTCGTGGCCGCGCTGACGCTCGGCGCCTGCGGCACCACCGAGAACGCCGCGGCCCCCGACACCTCCGCCTCGGCGTCCGGCGGTCCGGTCACCGTCACCGACAGCCGGGGCAAGGAGATCACCCTCAAGACGCCGGCGACCAAGGTGGTCGGGCTTGAGTGGGGCGAGGTCGAACTGCTGGTCAGCCTCGGCGTCATGCCCGTCGGTGTCGCCGACCCCAAGGGCTACGGCACCTGGGTCACCTCCGCGAAGCTCGATCCGGGCGTCAAGGACGTCGGGGTCCGCGGGGAGCCCAGCGTCGACGCGATCGTCGCCCTCCAGCCCGATCTCGTCGTGATGGAGGACGACCGGGGCGCCGCCATCGTCAGTCAACTGGAGAAGTTCGTGCCAGTGGTGGTCGCCAAGGGCAGTGACGCCACCGACAACCTCGGCCGGATGCGCACCGACCTCAACATGATCGCGAAGGCGGTCGGCAAGACCACCGAGGCGGAGAAGCTGCTCGCCGACTTCGACGCGGCCATCGCCGACGGCAAGAAGAAGATCACCGACGCGGGTGCCGCCGGCCGTCCGTTCGCCATCGCCGACGGCTGGAAGGAGGGCAGCACCGTCAGCATCCGGATGTTCGGCACTGGCGCGCTGGTCTCCCAGATCGGCATCCAACTCGGCCTCACCAACGCCTGGACCGGTAAGACGGACGAGGTGTGGGGCCTGGGTCAGACCGACGTCGAGGGCATGACGGTCCTGAAGGACCCGAACATGCACCTCTTCTACAACGCCTCCGACGGCGACGACGTGTTCGCCGACGGCCTCGCCGGCAACGCCATCTGGACGTCGCTGCCCTTCGTGCGGAAGGGCAACCTGCACAAGATGCCCAACGGCATCTGGACCTTCGGCGGTCCGCTCTCCGGCAAGCAGTACATCGACGAACTCGTCAAGACGTACACGGTGTGAGCGTGCTGAAAGCGCCCCCGCGCCCGGAGCCGGCCACCCGGCCGGCTCCGGGCGGACGCCCGGCCGTGCCCCGCATCGCCGTCGTCTTCGTCGCCGCGCTCCTGCTGCTGCTCGTGGTCGGCGCGGTCCACCTCACCCAGGGCACCTCGAACGTCGGGGCCCTCGACCTGCTGCGCCTCACGACCGGCGCCGACGACGAGGCGGCCCGCGTCCTGATCGCGTCCCGGCTGCCCCGGCTGCTCGCCGGGCTCACCATCGGCGTGGCGCTCGGGTTCGCCGGGGCGGCGTTGCAGTCGATCGCCCGCAACCCGCTCGCGTCCCCCGACACCCTCGCGGTCAACGCGGGCGCCCACCTGGCGATCGTCGCCGTCGCCGCGTTCGGCGTCTCGCTGCCCGCGCTGCCCGCCGGCGGTCTCGCCTTCTGCGGCGGGCTGGCCGCCGCCGGCCTGGTGATGGCGATGTCCTCGGGTGGGCAGGCCGGCACCACCCGGCTGATCCTCGCCGGCTCGGCGACCGCGCTGGCGCTCGGGTCGGTGACCACCCTGCTGCTGCTCCTGTTCGAGCAGGCCACCATCGGGCTGTTCGCCTGGGGGAACGGCTCGCTGGTGCAGAGCGACCTGACCGCGCTCACCCAACTCGCCCCGGTGATCGTCGGTGCCGCCGTCGTGCTCGTGCTGCTCGGGCACCGCCTCGACATCCTCGCCCTCGGCGACGACACCGCCACAGTGCTCGGCCTCGACGTGCGGCGCACCCGGCTCACCGTCATGGTGCTGGCCGTGCTGCTCTCCGCCGCGGCAGTCACCCTCACCGGCCCGGTCGGCTTCGTCGGCCTGTGCGCACCGGTGATCGTCCGGCTGCTCGCCCCTGTGGTGCCGGGGGTGCACCGGCACCGCGTCCTGCTGCCGTTGTCCGGAATCGCCGGGGTCATCATCGTGCTCGGCTCCGACGTGCTGCTGCGAGCCGTGATGGGCGGGCAGGCCGGGGTCGACATCCCCACCGGCGTGGTCACCACTGTGTTCGGCGCGGCGATCCTCATCTGGCTGGCCCGCCGGCACCGCGACGCCGGCCCCACCCGTCGTCCGCCGGGCGGTCACGCGGCCGTCCGTTCCGCGGCCTTCCACCGCGGCGTCGTCGCCGTCACCGCCGTCCTGAGCGTCTGCGCCGTGACGGTCGGCATGCTCGCCGGTGACACCTGGGTGCTGCTCGGGGACGTCGTCAACTGGGTCAACGGCACCACCGGGCCCGCGTACACCTTTGTGCTGGACCAGCGGTGGCCGCGCGTCGCCGCGGCGGTCCTGGCCGGCGCGGCGCTCGCGGTCGCCGGCACCACAGTGCAGGCGGTCTGCCGCAATCCGCTGGCCGAACCCGGCATCCTCGGCATCACAGCGGGCGCCGGGCTCGGGGCGGTCTCCCTGCTCACCTTCGTGCCGCTGGCCGGAGTGTGGGCCGTCTCCGGCGTCGCCGGACTCGGCGCGATGCTGGCGTTCGCCCTGGTCTACGGCCTGGCCTGGCGCGGCGGACTGAGCTCCGACCGACTGGTGCTGATCGGCTTCGGGGCCTGGCAGGGCGGCATGGCGGTCATCACCTACCTGGTGGTCGCCTTCGACCCGTGGAACACCGGGAAGGCGTTGACCTGGCTGTCCGGCTCCACCTACGGTCGGACGCCCACCCAGGTGCTGCCGGTGCTGATCGCCCTGCTGGTGCTCACCCCGGCCGTTGTCGCCGCCCGCCGGGAGCTCGACCTGATGGCGCTGGACGACGACACCCCCCGCGTGCTGGGTGTCCGGCTGGAACGCACCCGGTTGATCGCGCTCGGCGCGGCGGCGTTGCTCACCTCCACCGCCGTCTCGGCCGTCGGGGTCATCGGGTTCGTCGGTCTGGTCGCCCCGCACGCCGCGCGGGCGCTCGTCGGCGGCCGGCACTCCCGGGTGCTCCCGGTGGCCGCCCTGCTCGGCGCGGCGCTGGTCAGCATCGCCGACACCTTCGGCCGGACGGTCATCGCGCCGGCCCAGATCCCCGCCGGCCTGGTCACCGCCATGATCGGCACCCCGTACTTCGTCTGGCTGCTGTGGCGCTCCCGCGCCGTGGCGAGCACCACCCGGTAGAGCCGCCCGAGTCGAGAGAGGCACCATGACCGAGACCCTGCCCATCGCCCCGTGGCGCGTGTTCGCCGTCACCGTCCGCGCGGTACGCCGCCTGAGCCCTTCCTTCACCCGGGTGACCTTCACCGGGGCGAACCTGGACCGCTTCGCCGACAACGGCTACGACCAGCGGATCAAGCTGGCACTGCCGCTGCCCGGTCAGGACCGGGCGACCCTGCCGGACGGCCCGGACTGGTACGCGACGTGGCGGGCCCTGCCCGAGCATCTGCGCAACCCGATCCGCACCTACACGGTGCGGGCGGTCCGCCCGCACCTGGCCGAGGTGGACGTCGACCTGGTGCTGCACGGCGACAGTGGTCCGGCGACGCGCTGGGCTCGGCGGGCCAGCGTCGGCGACGAGATCGCGCTGGTCGGGCCGGATGCCGGCTTCGACGGCAACCACGGCGGGGTCGAGTTTCGACAGTCCACCGGCGGCACGCTGTTGCTGGCCGGGGACGAGACCGCCGTGCCGGCGATCAGCAGCATCTGCGAGCGGCTCCCCCTCGACGCCCGGGGCACTGTCGTGCTGGAGGTGCCCGACGCCGCCGACGTGCTGCCGCTGCTCGCGCCGCCCGGCGTCGAGGTCCGCTGGCTGGCCCGGGGCGCCGACGGGTACGGCAGCAGGCTGGTGCCCGCCGTCGTCGCGGCCGCCGGGGAACTGCTGGCCCCCGGCACGTCGACGTCCGCCCAGCCAGTGTCGGACGTCGACGTGGACACCGAACTCCTGTGGGAGGTGCCCGAGCAGGCGGCCTCGGCACCGCTCTCCGCGTGGCTGGCCGGGGAAGCCGGCGTCATCCGTACCCTGCGTCGGCACCTGGTCGCCGAGCGGGGCCTGGACCGGCGGGCGGTGGCCTTCATGGGCTACTGGCGTCTCGGTCGCGCCGACGCCGACTGACAGCGCCGCGAGGCGCACCACGCCGGACGGCCGTGAGGTGCGTCGGAGGCGGTGAGGCGCGTACCGTTTCGGGTCGGACTTGGGGTGGACCGGCTGGAGCCGGCACGGGATACGGGACGAGACAACGACGCATGACGGTGGACAACATTACCGAAAACGGTCAAGAGGGCATTGACCGAAGCCGGCTGGAGGCCTGCCTCAGCGTCTTCGAGGCGTTGGAGGCGCTGCCCTCCGACCATCCCGACGTGGTGCAGGTGCAGCGGGCCACCGCCCGGCTCTACAAGGTGATCAAGCAGCGGCGGCGGGAGGAGCGACGGGACGCCATCCTCGCCGCCGACCGCGCGGTGACGGAGGCCACCGCCACCGGCGCTCCGGGGCGGATCGACGACGAGACGCAGGGCATTCCGCTCGCGTCCTCCGTCGCCGGCGAGACTGCCGGCTTCCTGCACAATCCCCGCGGCTGCTACGTCTGCAAGCAGCGCTACCGCGAGGTGGACGCCTTCTACCACCAGCTCTGCCCGTCCTGCGCCGCGTTGAACCGGGAGCGCCGCGACGCCCGCACCGACCTGACCGGCCGGCGTGCGCTGCTCACCGGCGGGCGGGCCAAGATCGGCATGTACATCGCGCTGCGGCTGCTGCGCGACGGCGCGCACACGACGGTGACGACCCGGTTCCCGCACGACGCGGTCCGCCGCTTCGCCGCGATGCCCGACAGCGCGGACTGGCTGCACCGGCTGCGCATCGTCGGGATTGACCTGCGCGACCCCGCCCAGGTGATCGCTCTGGCTGACGACGTCAGCAGCCAGGGCCCCCTCGACATCCTGATCAACAACGCGGCGCAGACCGTCCGCCGGTCCCCCGGGGCGTACGCGCAGCTCATCGCCGCCGAGGCCGCGGCCCTGCCGGACGGCCCGCTGCCGGAGCTGATCACGTTCGCCAAGCCGGACGGGCAGGGCGGCCCGGTGGGCAGCCTGACCGCCGGGCCACAGTCGACAGCGCTCACCCCGCACGCGCTCACCGCGCTGGCACTGACCAGCGGGTCGGCCTCGCCGGAACGGATCGCGGCGTCCACCGCCATCGACGCCGGCGGGCTCGTGCCCGACCTCGACTCGGTGAACAGCTGGGTCCAACGGGTCCAGGAGGTGGACCCGGTCGAGCTGCTCGAAGTGCAGTTGTGCAACGTCACAGCGCCGTTTGTCCTGGTCAGCCGGTTGCGCCCGGTGATGGCCGCCGCGTCGGCCCGCCGCAAGTACGTGGTGAACGTGTCGGCGATGGAAGGCCAGTTCGGCCGCGGGTACAAGGGGCCGGGGCACCCGCACACCAACATGGCCAAGGCGGCACTGAACATGCTGACCCGCACCAGCGCCGAGGAGATGTTGACCGACGGCATCCTGATGACCAGCGTCGACACCGGCTGGATCACGGACGAACGTCCCCACCCGACGAAGATGCGGCTGGCCGACGAGGGCTTCCACGCCCCGCTGGACCTGGTCGACGGCGCGGCCCGCGTGTACGACCCGATCGTCCGGGGCGAGCAGGGCGAGGATCTGTACGGCTGTTTCCTGAAGGACTACGCGCCCTGCGCCTGGTGATCGCACCGATGATCGCCTTTGCACGATGAGGAGAAGGAACATGTCAGCTGACCGTGAGTCGTGGCCGACGCTGGACGAGCTGCTGCGCGAGGAGAACGAGCTGGAGCTCGCGGGCCTGTCCGAGACCGACGCGTACGAGCTGGGGATGCTCGCCGTCACCGCCGCGACCGAGCAGCGGCTGCCGGTCTCGGTGGGTGTGTGGCGGGCCGGGCGACAGCTGTTCCACTGTGGCCTGCCGGGGTCGACGGCGGACAACGACGCTTGGCTGCGCCGCAAGGGTCGTGTGGTGATGCGGTTCGAGCACTCCTCGCTCTACATGGCCCGGCTGTGCCAGGACAAGCAGGTGACGCTGGCCGAGCGGTTCGGCCTGCCGGCCTCGCGGTACGCGGCGGCCGGGGGCGCGGTACCCCTGCGGGTTCGCGGCACCGGTGTGGTGGGCTGGGTCGGTGTCTCCGGGCTGCCGCAGCTGGACGATCACCGTTTCGTGGTCGACATCCTCCGCAAACTTTCCCGATAGAGCGTTCCCGGCGGCCTCGCAGGCGAGGCCGCCGGGTCACTCGCTCAGCGTGCGCGCCGGTTGGCGCGCAGGGCGCCCAGGAGCACGCCGGGGCGGGCCAGCGAGTGCGGGTGCTCGCGCATGGAGACGACGTCGTTGAATCGCCGCGCGGTCGCCACGTCCGTGATGGTCGCGGCGATGACCTGGCTGCTGGCCCAGCGGGAGAACCGGTAGCCGCGTGGGTAGGGCCCGTCGACGTGGGGCAACGCCAGGTCCGCCGAGGTGGAGAGCGACCAGGCGGCGTCGACCACCACCTTCTGGAGCGCCAGGTAGTGGCGCGCGGGCGCCCGCAGGTCCGGGCCGGACCGGAGGTACGTCGACAGGCAGGCCGCGTGCAGGGCCGACGCCGTCATGCCCTGCCCGTACACCGGGTTGAACGACGCGACGGCGTCACCGACGCTGATCAGGCCGGCCGGGAACCGCTTGAGCGCGTGGAAGTCCCGTCGTCGACTGTCGGCATGGTGGTAGGTCTGGACGTCGCCGATCATCTCCTGGTCGGCGACCTCGCCGAACTCCGGCGGGAACTGCTCGCGCAGGCGGCGGACGAAGTCATCAGCGGTTCGCCCCGGACGGTCGTCGCCGTAACCGGCCATCATCGCCATCCACCGACCGTCCTCGATGGCGAAGAACGCGGCCCCGGCCACGTCCATCGCCGTCCTCGGCGTGTTCAGGGCCAGTACGACGGTCGAGGCCGGGGTGACCTCCGGACGGCGGAACAGGGCGGTCGCGTAGTTGAGGTGCACTGTCATCCGCCGGGTGACCGGTCGGTCCCAGTCGGCCTGCTCCAGCCAGTCCGAGAGTCGGCTGGACCGCCCCATGGCGTCCACCACGAGGTCAGCGCGTTCGACACCGGGCACCCCACCGACCTCACAGCGGACCCCGGTGACAGCGGTGCCGTCGAACACGAGGCCGGTGGCGCGGGCGGTGATCGTCTTGACGTTGGGCAGTCGGAGCACCTGCTGGCGGATCAGGCCTTCCAGCAGCGGCCGACTGCCCGCCAGACTGTCGGCGTCGTCGGGGACGACGACCTTCAGACGCCCGTCGAGGTAGTTGCGCCGGGCCGTGGGCGGCGCCTCGACCGCTCCGCGCTTCAGTGCCTCGTCGCGGAATCCGGGAAACAGGCGCTCCAGCTGGAAGAGGCCGCCGGGCAGCAGCGCGTGCAGCTGCGTCCCCTGGGGTACGCCGGGCCGCGCGCCGGTCACCTGCGGGTCGTCCCGGTCGATGATGACGACGGTGTCGGCGTGGTCGGACAGCACCCGGGCGGCCAGGAGACCGGCGACACTGCCGCCCACCACGACGGCCGTGCCCATCGTCGGGGACGGCTGGTCAGGGGGTCGAGCCGCATTCAGCTCTGCGAAGACCCGGGACGGGGAGAGGGACATCGTGCTCTCCAAGGGGGTAACGGGGTGTGTGCCCTCCCCGGTCACTGTGCGCGACCGTGCGCGGACAGACCGGTGGACGGTGGTTCGACGTTTTGCCCGCCGATCGTCGCACAATCATCTGAATGGCAACCTGCTGTGTCTGCCAGATGACCGCCTGTTGACCGATGGGCCGGACGCGTCCGACGTTCGGACCGGTCAGGTGGCGCGTCCTCTGGCCGGCTGTCACGATCTCCGGCATGCCCGTTGCACGTCGAACTCTGCTCGGCGCCGGCCTGGCCGCCGCGACCACCGCCCTCACCGGTTGCGGTGCCACCGGCACGCCGAACCCCGGTTCGGCCGGCCCTGGCGACGCGACGACCGGGACGGGCGCCACCGGCAGCCGGGCCGGATTTGGTACGGCGGGAGACGCCGGGCCGCCGCTCAGGGCACCGGACGCACCGGTCGGCGGCAACCCACCAGTCCGTCAGGCCGGCTACGCGCAGGACGTGACCGCCCTGCTCCGCCGACACCTGCCCGCGACCCCGCAGACCGTGCAACACAAGGGTTTTCCCGGTGCGGTCGCTCTCGTCGTGGTGGGCGGAAAGGTGACCGTGCACACAGCGGTCGGTGAGGCGCTGCGTTATGCGGCGGGCCCGAAGCTGCTCGCGGCGAACCACCGCGTCGCGATGCGCCGGGACTCCATCTTCGACCTCGCCTCGGTGACCAAGGTGTACACGGCCATCCTGCTGTTGCAGCAGGTCGACAAGGGCCGTGTCGACCTCGGCGCTCCGGTGCGCGACTACCTGCCCGCCTTCACCGGCGCGGGCAAGGAGCGGATCACCGTCGAGATGCTGCTCACCCACACGAGCGGTCTTCCCGTCGGCGCCACAGTCACCGGCCTGCCCGACAACGCGGCCCGCTGGAAGGCCGTGCTCGGCACGCCGCTGGTCTCCGGCGCCGTGCCGGGGAAGACGTTCCGTTATTCCAGCGTCGGGCTCATGGTCGCCGGCAAGATCGTCGAGAAGGTCACCGGCCAGCGGCTCGACCAGGCGCTCAAGACCAACCTGACCGGCCCGCTCGGCCTGCGCGACACCGGCTTCAACCCGAACAGCTGGCTGTCAGCCGCCGCGAAGGCCAGCCGACTGGTCGCCACCGACGCCCGCTCGTCCAGAGGGCTGCTCCGTGGCGTCGTCCACGACGACGTCGCCAACCACCTTGGCGGCATCGCCGGTCACGCCGGCATCTTCGCCTCCGCGACCGATCTCGCGGCCATTGGTCAGCTGCTCCTCAACGAGGGCACCCACCAGGGCAAGCGGATCCTCGCCGTGGCGACGGTGCGCCGGATGCTCACCAACCACAACGCCGGCAAACCCGCCATCGACCCCGAGCGCCCCAACCGGACCTCGGCGCACGGCCTCGGCGTCGTCCTCGACCAGAGCTGGTTCATGGGGAAGCTCGCCTCGGCCCGGACCTTCGGCCACACCGGATTCGCCGGCCCTTCGCTCCTGGTCGCGCCCGACCGCAAACTCGTCCTGGCGCTGCTCACCAACCGGGCGCACCCCAACTGGAGCTGGTCGAACCCCGACCCGGTCCGCGCCGCCGTCGGCGACCTGCTCGCCACGAAGGTCAACTGACTGGAAGGTGTGGACCATCGCGCCCCACCCTGACACGATACTTGCGCTAGTAGTGCAAATACTTCGTCCGTCCTGGTGGAGGATCGATGCACACATCTCGCCGGAGCCTGCTCTCCGTGGTGGCCGGGGTCGCCCTCGCGGCCAGCCTGTCCGCAGTCGCCGTTCCACGCGCCGCCGAAGCCGCCGCCACACCGACGTACCGTCCAGTGATCTTCGTGCACGGCAGCGCCGGATCTGCGGCGCAGTTCGAGACCCAGGCCAAACGGCTGGCCAGCAACGGGTACCCGATCGACATCGTCGAAGCCCACGAGTACGACTCACCGAACGTCGCGACAATCCTGCCTCAGGTGTACGCGGGACTCGACGCACGGATCTCCCGCCTGCTGGCGGCCACCGGCGCGGACCGGGTCGACCTCGTCGCGCACTCGCTGGGCACCTTCGTCTCGCAGGGCTATCTCAACAGCTCGCCGGAGCGTGCCGCCCGGGTCGCGCACTACGTCAACCTGGACGGGCGTCCCGCGACCTCCCCGCCCGGTGGTGTGCCCACGCTCGCCATCTGGGGCGAGGGCGACCCGGCCCGCGCCGTCGTCGGCGCGACAAACGTGCACCTGCCGGACCAGTCGCACACCCAGACCGTGTCGTCGGCGGAGTCGTTCACCGAGATCTTCGGCTTCCTCAGGGGCCGCGCGCCCCACACGACGCGGATCGTGCCGCAACTCTTCGGCGCCGCCCGGGTCTCCGGCCGTGCCGTGCTCTTTCCGAGCAACGTCGGTGTCACCGGCGCGACCCTCGAGGTCTACCCGGTCAGCCCGCTGACCGGCGGCCGGCTGTCGCACCGGCCCGCACATCGGCTGTCACTCGGCGGCGACGGCTCGTTCGGCCCTCTCCCCGTGCTCGCCACGGCCCGCTACGAGTTCGCCATCGTGCGCCCGGGCGCCGCGACGCACCACTTCTACTTCCAGCCGTTCCTCCGCTCGAATTCGTTCCTGCGCCTGGCGACCAGCGAGCCGGGCGAGGGCCTCAGCGGCCTGGTCGAGACCAGCGACCGGCACACAGCGCTCACGATCCAACGGCAGAAGGAGTGGTGGGGCGACCAGGGCGCCGCCGGCGACCGCCTCTGGATCAACGGCAGGGATGTCCTGAACGCGGCGAACACACCGCGCGCCAAGCGGACGATCGGCATCTTCGCCTTCGACGACGGCAGCGACGGCGTCACCGACCTGACGGCCCCGTTGCCGGAGTTCTTCAGCCAGACCTTCATCACCGGCATGGACGTCTTCATCCCGGCGACGCCGGCACACAGCGGCCTGGTCCAGATCACAGTGGGCCAACGCGGCGGCGGCCACGACGTGATCAACGTGCCCAACTGGAGATCGAGCACCGACCGGGTGACGGTCAGCGTGGACGACTTCTGACCGCGTCCCGCGGACGGCCCGGTCACCTCAGGTCGAGATGGTGGCCGGGCGCGCTCTCGTCAGACGGTGGCCGGGACCCGCTCGCGCACTCGTCGCCCGACGGCGAAGCTGACCAGCCCCAGGATCAACCCGACAACCGCCAGGACGACGCCCACCCGGGCCGGCGCGAGGTAACCGAACCCGGCGGCGATGGCGACGCTGCCCAGCGCGGCGCCCAGGCTGTTCGCGATGTTCATTGCCGACTGGTTGACCGCCGCACCCATCAGTTGCGCTCCCGGGGCGACGGTGATCAGGCGCGCCTGCAGGACCGGACCGAGATACAGGCTTGTCGCACCGACCAGGAACGCGCCCACGAACAGGCCGACGCGGGTCGACGCCACGAGGCTGAACACGGCGATACTCACGATCATCGCCACGAAGCCGATGACCATGCTCCGCTGGAGGTCGCGGTCCGCCAGCCAGCCGCCCAGGGCGTTGCCGACGGTCATCCCCAGACCCACCGCGACCAACGTCCACGGCACCGTCGCGGCGGAGAGGCCTGTGACGTCGGTGGTGACCGGCGCGATGTAGGTGTTCACAGCGAAGAAGCCGGCGAAGCCGACCGCGCCGGTCGCGGCGACCAGCCAGACCTGCGAGGTCCGCAAGGCCCGCAACTCGGCGGCCGGCGAGCCGTCGACAGCGGCCGCGACCTCCGGCACGACCGCCAGCACCGCCAGCAGGGTGAGCAGGAAGAAACCGGCGATGACCAGGTACGCGACCCGCCAGTCGGCCGCCTGCCCGAGCCGCGTGATGAGGGGTACGCCGACCAGGTTGCTCACTGTCAGACCGCCGAGCACCGTGGCGAAACCACGGGCCTCGTTACCGGGGCCCATCAGGGTCGCCGCGAGCAGACCGGCCGCACCGAAGTACGCGCCGTGCGGCAGCGCCGCCGCGAACCGGGCCACCAGCACCAGGTCGAAGGTGGGGGCGAGCGCGGACGCGACAGTGCCGACGGCGAACAGCACGAGCAGCCCGAGGACGAGCTTCTTGCGGGGCAGGCGCGCGCTCAACGCGGCGATCAGTGGCGCGCCGACGACCACTCCGAGCGCGTACGCGGTGATCATCCAGCCTGCTCGGGCGACCGCGTCCGACGACGACTGCGCGTACTCGTGCGGAAGCAGACCGCGAGCGATGTCGGGCAGCAGCCCCATCGCCACGAACTCGGTCAGGCCGACAGCGACGCCGCCCAGTGCCAGAGCGGCCAGCGCCGCCAACCGCCGACCTCTACTCAACTCGATCACCGAAAAAATTTAGCAACAGCGTTGCGTAATAGGGTGGTGAGATGACTCGCGTCACTGCCGACGTCACCTTCCTACGCGACTACAACCAGGCACTGGTCATGGCGGTGGGGCGCACGGCTCGCACGTTCGAGCGCTCGACAGTGGTCGAGGCCACCGGCCTGACACCACAGGCGGTCTCCAAGGTCATCGCCCGGCTGACCGCTGACGGCCTGATCCGTCCCGCCGGCCTCCGGCGTCCGGGCATCGGCAAGCCCGCTGTCGTCTACGAACTCGTCCCGGACAGCCGGTACGCGATCGGCACCCACGTGGCCCGGCGCACGCTGCGGCTCGTCCTGGTCGACCTGGCCGGCACTGTGCACCACTCGGCGGTCAGCCCGCTGCCCCGCGACTTCACCCCGGAGCAACTCCTCGACGCCCTGAGCGCCGGCATCGACACGCTGGCTGGCATCGGCGACCTGCGGAGCCGGCTCACCGGGCTGGGCATCGGCATGATCGGCCCACTCGACCAGGCCAACGGCCTGGTCCGGGACGCCCACGGCCTGCGGCACTGGCACGACGTACCGCTGCGCGAGATCGCCGAGAAACGCCTCTGCCTCCCCGTCCACCTGGACAAGGACGTCACAGCGGGGATCACGGCCGAGGCCTGGCGGCACGGCGCGACGTTCGGCGACGCCGCCCTCATCATGGTCGAGTCCGGCATCGGCTGTGGCTTCTGGCTGGGCGGCGCGGCCCACCGGGGGGCGCACACCAACGCGGGCGAGTTCGGCCACACTGTTGTCGATCTGACCGGACCCCGCTGCGTCTGCGGCCGGCACGGATGCCTGGAGATCGTGCACCAGCACGCCGCCGAGGCCGGAGACGTCGCACAGGCCGCCCGCGTGCTGGCCGTCGGGGTCGTCAACCTGCTCCAGACCCTCGACCTCGCCCACGTGGTGCTGGCGGGCGCGGACCTCCTCCGGCACCCGCAGACCTATCTCGCGGCGGTCACCGAGGCGGTGGGGGCGGACGCCCGGCGCGCGGACTGGCTCAGCACCAGGGTGGCCCTGTCCAGCCTCGGCGCGGACGTGATCGCCGCGGGTGCCGCCATGCAGGTCCTCGACCAGCATTACGGCATCCCGGAGCTGGCCCATTCCTTGATCGTTGGCGGCTGAGCCGCTCGACGCCCGGCTGAGCTGCCACCGATCGCCGCAAAGTCGGACGGCGGCGGGTGGCGACAGCGCCATCGGCCGCGTCGTTACGCCACCGGGGCGGCGGTGTCCGTTCGGGTGCAACCGCTGGCCGGGCTCTCACTGAGCGCGATGACCTCGTCGAGCCGCTTGCGCGCCTGCCGGAGTTGAGTGATCTGCCGATCGATGCGGTCGCGTTCGGCGCGGAGCATGGCCCGCGACTGCGGGGTGTTGACCTTCGCGTCGACGCAGGGCAGCAGGTCCAGGATGGTTCGGCTGGCCAGGCCGGCGGCATACAGCATCTGGATCAGGTGCACCCGGTCGATCGCATCGTCGAGGTAGTGGCGCTGGCCGCCACCGCTTCGTGCGGCAGTCAGCAGGCCCTGCTCCTCGTAGTAGCGCAGGGCTCGTACCGACACCCCGGTTTTTGCGGCGAGTTCCCCGATCCGCATGGACCCCTCCCCCGGCCGGTGACGCCAGCCACACAGCCTCTTCCCTCACGTACGCGTCAGGTTTTAGCGTAGCTCGCGTACCGCTCGTTCCCGAACCTGCCCAGAGGCAGGTAATCATGCGGATCTCCGGTTCCACCGCTCTGGTCACCGGCGCCAACCGCGGCATCGGCCGATACTTCGCCGGACAACTGGTGGAACGCGGAGAGCCTGACCAGCGGCATCCGACTGGAACTCGCTGCGGCGACGGCGCGGTGACTCAGTGGCAGACGCGCCACTCGCCGTCCTCCTTGACCAGCGCCAGCCCTTGGGTGAGCCTCGCACCGGTGGCCTCCTGGACCGCCTCGACGGTGGCGGTCGCGGTCAGCCGCCCGTTGACGTTGTTGACGTTCACGTTGGTGATCTCGTAACTGCTGATCTTCAACTGAGCGGCCTGAACCCGGGCGAACTCCTCCTGCGTCATACCGTCGCGCACCCGGTCGCACAGCCGCCCGTACGCGCCCGGGTAGTTGCCGGCCTGCACGTCGTCGACGAACGCCGTCGCGGCCGCCCCGGCCGGCTCGACGGAGTCCTTGATTGAGCGGTAGAGCCAGAGGCCGACGCAGGTACCGATGACGCAGCACACCGCCAGTAGGACGCCGACGACGATCAGGACCGTACGAAGCGTCCGGTTGGGCCTCGGATCGGGAACCATCATCGGCTCGTACGACATGGCCCGGAGGGTAGGGCTGCCGGGCAAGCGGCGAGAGCCCGCCGGGTGCCCGGTGGTTCACCCTCCGGAGGCGGACGACCCCGGCGCCGGCACGCCACCGGCGACCGCACGCGCCGGCGGCGCCGGGGCCCGGGCCGGTCGCAGATCCGCGGGTACGGGCAGCGCGCTGCCCTTGACGAACTGGCCCCAACTGGTGTTCCAGGCCGTCCAGCCGTTGCCCGGCTGGAGCCGAACCTCGGTGCCGGTGAAGGTGACCAGGTCACCGACCTGGGTGACGCCCATCAACCAGTCGGCGTTGGCCGCCGAGATGTTCGTGCAGCCGTGCGAGACGTTGCGGTGTCCCTGATCCGACACCGACCAGGGTGCCCCGTGGATGAACTCGCCGCCCCAGGTGAGCCGTTGCGCGTCCTTGACGTTCACCACGTAGCCACCATTCGGCTCGCCCCGCGTGTCGAACGTGGTGTTCTGGTGCTTCTCCATGATCACCATCTTGCCGCTGGACGTGGGCGTGCTGCGCTTGCCGAGGCTGACCGGGATCCTGCGGATCAGCTTGCCGTCGCGCAGCACGCGCATCTGCTTGGTGGCGTTGTCGACTTCGAGCGCCACCTGCCGTCCGATCCGGGAGGTCGCGGTGCGGTCGGCGTCGCCGACGTGGTCCTCGCCGATCGGCAGGCCCTCCAGGCCGGCCCGGACACTGATGGTTGTGCCGGGCCGCCAGAAGTCGGGAGCCCGGTAGTAGACCTGGCTGCCGTCGTCCACCCAGGACCAGGCGCCCGGTTGGGCCGGTGTCGTGGTGACGAACAACCGACGCTGCACGTCGGCGCGGGCTGCCCTGGCGATGGGCGGATCGAAGCCGATGGTCACCGGCATGGCAGTGCCGTACGTCTGCTCGTCGGCGAAGTACAGGGTGCTGGTCACCTGCGGCTTCGTCGACGCCGCCGCGGTGGTGAAGGTGGTGGTGCGGGTGGTGGTCCGCCCGGAGTCGGCGGTGGCGGTCACCGCCGCGGTGTAGGTGCGCTGCGGCCGCAACGGAGCGGTCGGCACCCAGGCCGAGCCGTCCTCGCGCGGCTCCGCCCGGACCAGCGTGCCTGTGTCGTCGACGATGCGCACGGCGGTGATCTTTCCGCCCGTGACGAGCGGAACCACCTCGGCGCTGAGCGGCACGTTCCGGGAGAGATCGGCGGGCGTGAGGGTCAGTTCGGGCGATGGCACCACCCGCTCGGCGGGACGCACGGCGGCCTTCCGCTCGGTGGTGCACCCACCGAGAACCAGCGGTGTCGCCGCGACGGTCACCGCAACGAGCGCCATGCGCCTTCGTAAACTCATCGAACGTCCCCCGGCTTTCGCGTGTTCCGTGGCGGCAATTCTCTCCGCGTCGGCGGCGCCCTGCGCTGTTTCCGGAAATCACGCAACGAAGGTGGGAACGTTCGGGCGCGGCACGCGGTCGGGGTCCGTCGGTTGCGCTTCCCTTTCGTGATCCTCGGGGCATCGAAGCGTGATGCCGCCGTGGAATGCTGGCCGACATGCGCAGAAGACGACGTCAATGGATTCTGCTACCGCTGCCCCTCCTCCTCCTGACCGCCTGCTCGCCAGCGGAGCAGCCGATTGTCGCTCTCGCCGTGCAGGACGGCCGGCCGGTCGGCGTGCTGCTGACCTGCTACGACCGTGACGCCAATATCCGCGTGTTCGAGAACGGCCATCAGGATGACCCGGGCAAACGGTCCCTGATCAGGTGGAGCATCGGCGGCCCGCCCGCGAGCGAGGTCGTGGAGGTCACCCTGTTGGGCCAGCCGCCGGAGGGCTGGGAGGTCGCCGACTCTGTCGACAGCCCTGGGACCGAGGTGGACGTCGAGCTGCTCACCGAATTTCGGGCCGGGGTCACCTACACCCTCGACGGGTCAAGCCGCCGCGAGGCCCTCTCGGTGGACTTCACCCTCGCGGACCTGCCACGGATCGGCCCGGACCAGGTGTTGGTGCCGCGCGGAAGCAACTCGACGAAGGTCGTGTCGCGGGAGACCTTCCTGCGCAAGGCACGCGACCGCTGCTGAGCCGACACGGCCGACCACTCAAGAAAGCAGAGTGGTGCCGCAGCCGCCGATTACGGTTTTTGGAGATAAATCAAGGAATTGAGATTGAGTCGACATCCGGCGGCTCCGCAGAGCTGACCAGGCAATCGCTGAGCGCTATTTAAGGGAGAATTAATCGTTCCAATGGGAAACGAGCAGGGGGCCGACTCGTATTCTTCGTGCTCGGAAGAAAGGTGCTCCCCCGTTGATTAATCTCCGATCCACCCCTCGACACCGTCGTTCCGTCACCGCCCTGCTGCTGCTGAGCGTGGCGCTCGCCGGCGGATGCAAGGAGGCGCCGCGCACCCCCGGCGCTTCCGGCCCGTCCAGCGACACCGGCATCGGCTCGCCCGGCCCGGCCGCGCCGACCGCCCCGGGCGACCCGTCGGCCACGCCGAGCGCCCCGGGCACCTCGGCCACCCCGTCGGCGCCGGGCAAGCCCGGAACGCCGGCGACCAGCGCCGCCCCGCCCACCGCATCCGGCGGCTGGATCACCATCGACGCCGCCGCGCAGGCCGCCGCGACGAAGGCGTTCTTCGCGCGCAAACCCAAGCCGGTGACCGGCAACCCCGTCAAGGTGCCCGAATTCAACGTCGGCTGTACGACCAGCCACCACAACAGCGACGATCCGATCGTGCTGCCGAAGCTGGTGGGCGGCTCACACAACCACACGTTCTGGGGCAACAGGTCGACCGACGCCAACTCGACAGCCGAATCGCTGCGGGCGTCCAAGGCGACCACCTGCAACTCGCCGGACGACCAGTCCGCCTACTGGGTGCCGACGATGTACCAGAACGGCAAGGTCGTGGACCCGAAGGAGGTGACCGTCTACTACGGTTCCCGCCTGAAGGACCCGAGCAGGACGCAGCCCTTCCCGTTCGGCCTGCGAATGATCACCGGTAACGCCAAGAACCAGGTCGACACCCCGGACAAGCAGGGCAACCACTTCTGGTGCGCCGGCGTCGGCGGCGAGATCGGCCGCAGCGCCGACAAGACGTTCCCGATCTGCGCCAAGACCGCGAACATCGTCCGACAGCTCACCTTCCCGGACTGCTGGGACGGCAAGCACCTGGACAGCCCCGACCACAAGGCGCACATGGCGAACGGGGACCACACCGGGGCGTGCCCCAAGAGCCACCCGGTGCCCGTCCCGTCGGTGTCCTTCGTGATCTCGTACCCGTTGAGCGCGAACACGGACGGCATCACCCTCGCGTCCGGCACCTCGTTCTCGATGCACGCGGACTTCTTCAACGCGTGGAAGGACGAGGCGCTCGCCGCCCGGGTGCGCAACTGCCTCGACCAGGGCGTCAAGTGCAACTCGGCCGGCAACTTCTAGAGCGGTCGGTCGATGTGAGCTGGCCCGCGGATCGTCGCGGGCCAGTGATCGAGACGTAGCGAGGTCTCCGGTGGACGGCTCAGCCACCGGGCGGAATTGAAGACCGGAGACCTCGCCTAGTCGGCGACCTGGCATCAGACGAGGCGCTGCATCCGCACCTTCGGGTGCACGTTTCTCAGGTGGCCGTGCTTGTGTTGGCGGACCTGCTCGTCCCAGACGTCCTGGTCGTAGTCCGGGTCCGGCGGGATCCACTTGTGCGAGCCGTCGCTGTAGTGGAACTTCTCGTCACCCACCTGCAGGATGCTCACCGGAGCCAGCCGAGGAAGCGTCTGTGCAGCGCACCCGCCGGCACCCAGGTCAGGTCCTCCGAGGCCCGCACCAGCTGGGCACCCAGGTAAATGGCCAGGGAGATCGGAGCGTCATCGAACTCGGCGCGTAGCTCGCGCTGCCGCGTGCGGCAGGGCCAGGGCGCATCGCAGCCACCGCAGCTCCAGATCGGCAGCACCGGGCCGTGCGTGGTCATGCGCGGTCTCCGAGCAGCGCCGCCGTCATCGACCTCGCCTGCCGGCTGTTCGCTGAGTCCACCTGCCAGCATGGGTACGGCGTGAGCCGCGACCACCACGTCCAGCAGCCGTTGCACAGGCCATTTTTGCCCAGCAGATGCGCGACCAGGATCCATTGCTCCGCTTCGCTGCTCACTGCTCCTCCTCGGCGGGCCAGTGCGTCCGCTTGATGGGGATGCGGTGTCGGCTGCGACAGGGCAGCTCCGCCCCGCAGCGGCAGGTCCACCTCCACTTCGGCCACGACCAAGCCGGTCGGTGTCGCCGTGCCAGGGTCATCGCGACGGCGATCAGGTACTGGTCGTAGGTCACTCGTCGCCATGGTGGTGTCCTGTCTCGCATCGCTGGCTCCCTCCACCGGGCAGCAGTCCATGGCCGAGCCCGAAACGACGGGACCGGATCTGGAACGTTCGGTAACTGCGACGCTACGATCACGACGACGACGGTTGGACTCACCCGCAGTACACGTGAGCAGGCCAGATGGGCTGCCGCAGCTTTGGTTTCACGGCGGAACGTCGACCACGGGTCAACGTTGGGGGTGACGGATGACAGGTCGCGGACGATCAGCACCACATCGCGGCGCGGTGACCGGCTACCTGTTCAAGCTGATCCGGGAATCGATCCCGCTCACGCAGGAGCAGCTTGCCGTCGACCTGGACGTCGATCGCGTGACAGTGCAAAGCTGGGAATCCGGACGCCGGCCATTCACCGCGGTACCGCTAGGGCAGGCGATCGCCGTCCGACGCCGGCTCGGACGGCTCGGCGCAAACACACTCCTGCTCGCAGCACTCGACGACGCCGCCGAGGCCGATCTCATCCTCGCCGCCGTCCTCAACGAACAGGTGGACCGCTGCGACCTCGCCGAACATCCGCTGGGCTGGTCCGTGCTCACCCACCGTCTGACCGACTTGATCCTCTGGGCCGTCCTCGGGCAGACACCGACCTTCGCCAGAGGGCTACCCACCGCCCATCCGCGGCGGGGTCCAGTCGCCTCCGGGCCGACCCTGCCCGCCGACGAACAACGTGCATTCTTCGCTCACCTTCACGTCCTCGCCGATCGCGCCGCAGCCGGACGGCACCGGAACGTGCTGCTGCACCGGCAAGCCTGCTTCCTTGCCGGCATGGACCCCACCAAGGCAGCAGCAGGTTGGCTCACCCAGACCACCGCCCGAGCACACCGCACGACCACCTTTCGCACCTGGTCACCGCTGTGGCCCGACGCCCGTTCCGTCGTCACGTCCATCGCCAACCAGGGCGACCCGGAACCGTTACGAGACTTCATCGCTCGCGCACACCCCGACGACGCCTGCGAGCGTGCGGCCCTCAACTACTCGGCCTACTGGGTGGGCGAGATCCCATACCGCCACCGCGACGACTTCTTCATGCCCGAAGCGCTCGCTGACTGGCATGGCTCAATCCTTCTTCGGCACCTGGTCCACCGCCTCGATCCAGGGCATCCCTTCGTCGACCTCAACATCCACAACGTCTGGGCTCTGCTGGCCGCACGACGCGGTCTCGCTCTCGACAACCCCGCCGCGACTCGGGCGCTCCTCGACCGCAGTGTCCCGCTCCTGGACAGTGACCGGATCTCCGCGCAGTCGCGGCAGGAACTAACCTCTATCGTCTACCGCCTGCGGGCGGACGGACTCACCGGCACAGGGACGGGCAGATGACCGACGATCACGACGCCGCCGGAGCGATGAACTTCATCTTCGAAGCCGGCGTCCTCAAACGCGCCGCCCGGACCGGCTGGTGGTTCGCCGGCGTCAAGCAACCCGAGTCCATCGCCGAGCACTCCTTCCGAACGGCACTCATCGGAATGATGCTCGCCGCCATGGAGGGCGCCGACCCAGCCCGAGTGTCGATGCTCTGCACCCTGCACGACACCCAGGAAACCCGAATCACCGACATCCCACACATCGCCAAGCGCTACCTCACCGCCGTACCCAACACCGCCGTCACCGCCGACCAGGTCGCCACCTGTCCCCCAGCAGTCGCCGACGTCATCACCGCCGCCGTCGCCGAATACGAAGCCGGCGAGACACCAGAAGCCGTCGTCGCCCGCGACGCCGACAAACTGGAGTGCCTCGTCCAAGCCGTCGAATACCGCCACCAAGGCATCGACAACGTCCAGCGCTGGATCGACAGCTCACGAGCCGCCCTGAAAACCGCCAGCGCCCACCGCCTTGCCGACGCCGCCCTCACCGGACAACCACTCGCCTGGCTCACACCCCCGCCGCAGCAGTAAGCGCTCAACACTTGGCGTTGTATTGATCAGCGGCAGGGACGCACCCGACCAAATCGGGCTGTCTGTCTTGTGAGCTGCCGTTACGCTTGGCATTGATGGTCACCGTTGGGCGTCGCGGGTTCCCCTCTGACGGCATGGAAACGGCATGATCTTGGGCTCAGCCGGGGCCCGCGACGGTCCGGACGGCCCCAGGGGCGGCCCGATAAGGTGTCGGCTTTAGTCGGTCCTGTTTACTGACGCCAGCACATACGTTACTGATCGCACATGAAGATCCTTCGACGGTACTGGGGCCTTTTCGCGTTGGCTTTGCTGCTTACCGCCTGGTGGACGACCCAGGTGGGCCCTGGAGTGTTGTACCTACTGTCGGGTGCGGTCGTGCTCTGGTCGCTCTTCCAAGCGCCTGCCTGGTGTGGAGCCGCGACCCGAAGCCGCGGTGGCTTCTGCCGGAACAACTCGCGAGGGCTGCTGCTCGGCTGCCATCTCCGTGAGCATCGGTGGCAGAAGTTCAAGATGCTGTTCTACTCCAGCCGGTGGGCGGCCTTCAGCCGAGGCACATGGGCCACTCCCAGCGCCAAGCTCGCCACAGTGTCGGGCTTGATCGGAAGCGTGTCCGCCATAGCGACTGGCATCAAGGATTTCGCGTTGAGTTGAGCGGAACTTAGACGGATTCTCGCCTGACCTGCTGCGGCCTGGTCGACGCGCGCGTCACGCTCACTCCTCGACTCACGTCGTTGATGGCTGGTTGCCGACGTTTCACGCTGCATTGTGCCCCCGCGTGTACTCAGCCAAGCGGGCCAGGCTGCCAACTAGGCTAGTACCTCTGAATCTCCGCAAAACTGTCGATATCCACATCCGCCGCAGGGGAGAAGCGCCCCGAGATCACTAAGCGCCCCTTCTGCTCACCGGCCAGGTCAACCCGCAAGGCTTTCCAACATGGATGATCGCCATGAATTCTCAACTCACCGCCAGACAATTCGAAATCAGTAATATCAACATCAAGCACCGCCGGTTGGCCGCCTCTAGGTCGGATACGGAGATCGCCATCCGATAGACGCCCCGGACCAATCCTGATCCTCGTGGGACCTGCCGGCTTAACGTCTAGGTTTACATAGGTGCCCGAGATGTTCGGGGGGATTGATATCTCCACGTCTTCGGTCTCTACATCTGCGAATACCAGGCGGCCCGACAGGCTGTATGAGTACATATGAACGTTTGTCCGCTTCAGCTTCGAGTCCGAGAACTCGACCTCTCCGTCTATGTTGGACGATCGAGAGTGCAGATAAAAAAGGTCATCATTCGAGTCAAACAACAACTCCGAATCGGAGATTTCAGCCCGTCTAATCAAGAGGGTTGCGTCATTCTCAATATGCATCCGATCAAGCGCAAACGAGGAGCCGGCCGACTCGACTTCATCGAACGAAACTACGGATCTACCTTTGACCTTCATTCCCGACAGCAGGATCTTCATATTCTTGAACGTTGAGCCGGTGAAGTCCACGAGTGCGTCCTCGATTACCGCCCCCCGAAGCCGAATTTCTCCGTCCCGAAATGTGCAGTTGCGGAACTGCACCATGGCCCCTGCAAGCTTCACCTGGTCCAGGTCTACTACTTGGAAGTGCCCGCCAGAGAAGTCCAACTCCTGATCGTTCCATGAATGTTCAGAATCTAGATTCAAGAGCCGGGCGCGAATGGACTTCCATGCCGTTCGTTGCACCTCCTGCTCTCCGAGGTTCCTTTCCTCCCCGCCGAATGCCAGATTTGGGAGCCTAAGGTAAGAGCAAATGGCCATGACGCAAGGAGTCCGCCCCTCCCGCCAGTCATCGGCCAGGATTGCCAGGGAATGCAGCCCCGCCAAGCGTGCCGATGGACGCTCGTGCGCTAGAAGTTCAGCCGCCTTAACATAGCGATCGGAGTAGACCTGCTGATCGGCACGCAGCCCTTCCCGTTCCGCTAGGATCTGCTTACGAAAAGCATAGATCGCTCCGAGCGAAGCCCCAATGAGCGCGGTTAGGCTAACCGAGACAGTCAGGATAGCAGGAAGGGTTTTGTCATTCGGCGCGTGAAATCCTAAGAGTATTGCCGTAACCGCCCAAAGGATAATAAAGAGCGCGAAGAATAAAACTATTGCGGTGATCGCGGCGAACGGAAGAAGAATATAAAGGCTGCCACCCATCTTAGGTTCACCTAGCGCTACTACACTCCGAGTAACCGCCACCCGGACTGCGCGCGCCTTTTCCAATCCGAGTGACCTGCGGTCGCCTGCATCAGCCAACGCGTCCTCCATTCGAAGCCTCGATGAGAGATCGGACCACGAACCTCGGTGGCGCGCTACATCCTCGCCTGTCAGTTTCCATCCCGATGCTCCTTTGGATGTCAACCCGGAGACTCCTTGACCCCAGGCAACAAGCAGGGCTAGCTGACCGGCTCCCGCAGTGCCTTTACCTGAGGCGACCATCCGACGAAGTCCGTAGACGTCCGCCGCCCCCTGTGCCTGTCGTCACTCAGCTAGTCACCCACCTGTTCGCCGGAGGAGCCATCCGACTCTGCGCTGGTGTTTTGCTCGCCTTCATCGGCGTTGCTGGTCTTGCCACCCGCTGGGGTCGTCGCGCTGGGGTCGTCGCCCTCTCGCCCGGCTTTCGATTCAGGGTCGTTCAATGCCGAAACTTCATGGATAACGGTTCGCCAATCGCCACACTCGTCGAAAATGCCCGACGTCTCTAGGATCTTCCTCCTCCAGTACTCGGCGCGGCTGGAGTCTCTCTGCAAATCGGATCGCATTACAAAGAGCTGCAACCCGGAAATAAGACAGTGCCCCCTGCTAGAAGAGTAGGGAATCATCTGAGCTGGGAAGTCAGCCTCGATCCGCTCATCCAGAGGCTTTTCCCGCCAAGTGTTAACGACGAGAATACCCTTCGGGCTAACCCCAGTCTCCTCGAAGGAGTTCGCTACCCACTTCTCCAGCTGAGCGGCATGCTTCTCAGCAGCGCTTTTCGAGACGCCTTTAACTTCAACGACAGCTGCTCCCTCCGGAAAAACAACCTTCCAGTCGTCGCGACCCGGCTCCGGTTCGGTGACCACGCCCCCGAGAATTTCAAGGACCGCCTTCACTTCCAGTTCAAGAGCCCGCCCACTACCAAGGAATAGCTGGTTACGACTCTCGACCAACTCACTTTCCTTCTGCAAGTCGGCAAGCTCGGCGCGAGCACGCTCAATTGCTTTTTGCTGATCTACGATCTGAACGCGAAGTCGGTCCTGCTCGTCCGTAGCATAGCGTTCCGCCCACGGAGGACGGGTGGAGTCTGTCGACCCGCCGAGTGCGGCGATTGCTGCCAGCAGGTCCATTTGGAAGTCCAGGGCGGCCGGCAGCCACAGATTGTCAGGGAGAGCTTCTTCATCTTCTGGCGTTGGATCTTCCCCCTCATCTTCATTTTTTGGGGCCAGAAAATCCACGCTGGGCAAGAGGATTAGGTGCCCGCCGTTCTTGCTGCGCTGCATGAAGCTTACAACACGCTCAGTGCCGCTGACATGAGCCAAGGGTGCTCCGGGGTGTTGAGTCATGACCGCTTTGTAAGAAAGGTAGTCCTTATATTTTCTGAGCAAGGCAGGGATTGCCCCGTCGCCTGCTATCGATATCCGACTCCCGCGCGCCCCCGAGATATCATGCTCTGCGATCGGAAGCGCAGAGAGGAGATCAAATGGATCCAACTGAACCGTCTCGATCCTATTCCGTCCGGTTCCGGAATAAGTGCGGCGACCGGTGTCTACGCAGCACTCTTGCGGTGGCTGCGCGAACACCACCAACGCACGGCCCTGGTTGACGAATTCGACGAACTCTTCCCTTCGACGCTTAGCGTCGGCTTGAATACGAACCGATATATGCTCCGAGAGCCAAGGCAGCCCCCTGTAGCGCTTGTGATAACCAGAATCAAGATAGGTTCGGAAGCTTTCGGCGGGATCCCAGAAGACAACATCGAAATCGAATGCGCTGAGGTCTCCCGAAAATGTGGAGCGTTCTGTTTCATCGCCGCCGTATACCGGGTCATAGTCAAGGGAGAGTAGGCGCATCGCGCCAGTATAGACGTGGGTATCTAGAGCCTCCCCTTTCTTGCCATCCCGTCTGCCGTCGACCCGCCCCTCCTGGGGAGCGGGCCGCCGCCCGGCCCGCCACGTCAAGACGGCCTTGACGCACTGTCGGACGCTGGCGGGTCGGGCGGTGGTCTGCTCGGCTTGCCCGGGTCGATGGCAGGCGGGATGGCCCGCGCAACCACCCACGGACCGCAACGCGCCGACGTGGTTGCAACCATCTCGGAGCCCGAGCGCCCCCGCCGGAGGCGAAGTAATCGCAGCCCCACGACCGCCGCCAGCTCGCCGACGCGGCCGGCGTGCGCTCCCCTACGCCGCGCGGGCTCGTGGCCGCGCGGCCCGGCCGGCTGCCGGCCCACCACCACCCGGTCAACGCTGCTGTCGTTCGGCGGCGGCCCCTTGGGCTTTCCGCTTCCGCGCCAGCCGCCGGGCGTGTTGCGTGGCCGGAGTCGGAGCGCCAGCGGAGCGACGGACCTAGGCGGCGGCGCGTGCGGCCCGTTCAGGGCCGCCTTGAAGACGTACAGAAATTTTGAACAACCACGCCGGCAGTCGGTCTGTGAGGTTGCTCCCGCCGGCCGGGCCTGACCCGACTTTGAACTGGCTCCGTGCCCTCATGTGGACCCGCAGGAGGCAGTTACTCGTCCGCGGCACGCAAACGCCGACGCGACGGGTCGGACCCGGTACGACGGCGGCGGCCAGTCACCTTGCGGGTGACCGGCCGCCGTTGCGTCGATCAGTTAGAGCTTCGCCGCGCCCGCCTCGGTGGCCTCCTGCACCGCCGAGGAACGGCGGATCTCGGCCCGCTGGTCGCCGGCATCCTCCCGGGCCGGACCCGCCATCCGGGCGGCCCGGTTGGTGGTCGCCGCCGCCTGGTCACCGGTCACCCCGCCACGGATCCGGTTGTTCGCGGCCACCTGGGCGGCCGGGTCGTTGGACGTCACCGCCAACTGACCGTTGATGATGTTGTCGTCGACGGTGACCCCGCCGGTGGTGCTGGTGATGCTCACGTCCCCACCCCAGTAACCGCCGGAGGCGCAGCTGTCGAGGGTGCCGTTCGGTCCGAGCTGCACACCGCCCAGGTTGCCGGCGAAGGTGGCCCGACCCTGGACCGCACTGCCACACACCACGCTGCCGGTGGCGCTGTTGAGCACCGACAGCGTGCCGTCGACGAACGAGTCGTGCAGGTCGGTGTAGTAGGTGCCGGTGCTGCTGAGGTTGCGCTGCACCTGGGTGCCGCGGTCGAGCCGTACCTCGCCGGCACCGACGGTGACGTGCCCGGTGACCGTCGACGCCTCGGCGAACAGGAAGCTGTCGATGGTCGTGGAGCCCTTCGGCTTCACGGTGACGGTGCCGGTGCGGGCGTCCTTCAGGAAGATGCCGTACCCCCCGGCCGCGAGCACCACCTGGCCGTCGACTGTCGTGTCGGTGGCGTCGAGGTACCCGTCGGCGGCGACGCGTACCTCACCGCTGACCCGGCCACCGGTCACCACCAGGTTGCCGCCGGCTGCGACGGTGACGTTGCCGGTGATCGTGGTGCCGGTGAGCGCGCAGGACTCGCCGGCGGGGACGAGCAGGTCGTTGGGCACGGTCACCGCGCCGCCGGTGCCGATGCAGTGGGTGACCAGGTCGGCGTGCGCGGTGGGTGCCACGGCCAGCACCGAGGCCGCGATGAAGGCGCTCACTGTGGCGAGCTTGGCGACGGTACGTCCGGGCATCGTGGTACTCCCTTTCGGTGAGGTTCGAGGACTCATGCGCCGACGTCCGATCGGGCCGCGGCCCGGACGATGGCGCCCTGCTGCCGCCGGTCGAGCGTGCCGCCGGTCACGAGCGCGGCGGTGACCGCTTCGACGTGGCGGACGAACTCGGCGTGGCCGGGGTAGTCGGCGTGTTCGTCGATCAGATCGTTGATGGTGCAGCCGTCGCCGGTGTCAACGTTGGCCACACCGGTGTCGCCGCCGTCGATGATCACGGTGGCCCGGGTGTCCGAGTCGGGGCAGCGGTCGGTGTCGTCGACCACCACGGTGAACGACGTCGACTGCTCGGTGGAGGAGTTCCCCGCCGTGTCGGTCGCCCGGTACTTCACTGTGTGCGCGCCGGGTGCGCGGACGGCGACCGGAGCGGTGTACGCCGTCCAGCCTCCGGCGTCGAGCGCGTACTCGATCTTCGCCACGCCGGATTCGGCGTCGGTGG
Source organism: Micromonospora alfalfae (assembly GCF_022230925.1). Classification (GTDB taxonomy): domain Bacteria; phylum Actinomycetota; class Actinomycetes; order Mycobacteriales; family Micromonosporaceae; genus Micromonospora; species Micromonospora alfalfae. The sequence continues at coordinate 146,581 of NZ_JAKKFH010000011.1, forward strand.
CCGTGACGGTGACTGTCGCGCCGCCGACGTATCCGCCGTCGTCGTTGCGGTCACCGGCCACGGTGGCGGCGACAGTGGGTGGAGTCGTGTCCTCGGCCTGCGGTTCGACCACGGTGAAGTGGGACATCTGCTCCGCCGACGTGTTCCCGGCGACGTCGGTGGCCCGGTAGTGCAGCATGTGCATCCCGGCCGTGTTCACCACGATCGGGTTCGTGTACGCGGTGAAGGCCGCCCCGTCCAACGAGTACTCGATGGTGGCGACGCCGGATCCGCTGTCGGTGGCGGCCAACGTGGCGGTGGCCGTACCGATGTAGTTGCCGTCGCCGTCGCGGTCGCCGGCCAGTGCGGCGGTGACCACCGGCGCGGTGGTGTCCTCCTCCCCCGGCTCGACGATCCGGAACGCCACCGAACCGACGGCGCTGGTGTTGCCGGCCTGGTCGGTGGCGCGGAACTGCACCGCGTGGTCGCCGATCGCTGTGACCCGCACCGGCTCGGTGTACGGCAGGAAGCTGGTGTCGTCGACCTGGTACTCGACGGTCTGGACCCCGGAGTCGGCGTCGGTGGCCGTCACTGTCACAGTGGCCGCGCCGAGGTAGTTGCCGTCCTGATCCTGGTCACCGGAGACCACGGCGGTCACTGTCGGCGCGGTGGTGTCGCCACCGCCACCGCCCTCGGTGACCACCAGCTCACCGACCATCGAGCTGTGGCCGGGAATCGAGCAGAAGTACCGGTACCGGCCCGGGGTCAGCGTCACTGTCGCCTGGTGGCGGCCGTCGTTGGCGTCGAACGGGCTGGCCAGGATGTTGAGTGTGACGTCGTGGTTGTAGCCCTCGGTGCTGGTGTCGAAGGTCAGGGTGTGCGGCATCCCGGTGGTGTTGCCGGTGGCCGCGCTGTTCTCCCAGATGATCGTGGTCGCTCCGGCCACCGCCGTGGTGGGCGCGGACTTGTATCGGGTGATGCTGTCGTCGGCGGTCCAGGTCAACACCTGGTCGGCGGCGACACGTGGGGCGGCGGAGGCGGGCACTGCGGCCAACGGGATCACCGTGAGCAGGAGCGCCGCCAGCGCGGCCTTCAGTCGTCGGGTCATCGTCACTCCTAGAGTTCCCGCGCACGGATGTTGCGGAACTCGGCCAGGTCGTTGTCGCCGTGGTTCTGCAGGCCGATGAAGCCGCGCAGGAACTGACGCAGGTCGGTCGGCGGGTCGCCGGCTCGCGAGGACTGCTTGCCGGGTGTGTTGTCGAATTCGTTGATCACCACGCCATTGCGGATCATCGTGTAGTGCTGCCCGACGGCGCGGATCTCGTAGTCGTTCCACTCGTTCTTCGGCGTCACGCCGGCCTGGGCCAGCGGCACCGGGTCGAAGTTGTAGACCGAGCCGGTCTTCTGCGGCTCACCGGTGTCACCGTCGTAGATCTGGATCTCGTGTCCGCAGTAGATCGCCATCCAGGCCGGCGAGGTCCGCGCCGACCCGACAGTGCCGCAGCTGTCCGGTGGCCGCTGGTCGAGGGGCGTTCGCAGGTCCGGGAACCGGATGAAGACTCCGGTGTTGGCCCGGCCGGTGCCCGGCGCGATGTCCCGGAACTGCAACTTCAGCGAGAAGTCGCCCAGCTCCTTGGTGTGCCAGAGCATGCCCAGGCCACCGCTGGAGCGCAGCGACCCGTCCGGCTGGATGCCGAACTGTCCCGACGGCGCCTGCTGCCAACCGCGCAGCGACTCGGCGGTGCCGTCGAAGAGCGGCTCGTACCCGGTGTGCCCGTCCCGGCCGATCTCCGACGCGGCTGCCAGCCGGGTGAGGGTGCCCGCTTCGCGGCTGCTGAGCAGGTCGTCGTCCTGCAACGCGCGGGCCACAGCGGTGACGTGCCGGACGAAACCGTTGTGGTCATCCCAGGTGCTCTCGTCGTCGATCAGGTCGTTGGCGGTGCAGCCCTGCCCGACAGTGCGACTGGGCACCCCGGTGTCGGTGTCGCCGAGCCACACCGTCGACCGGTCGTCGGGCACCGCGCAGCCCACCGTCACAGTGGTCTGCACCGTCGCGGTCTGACCGTCGGCGTACGTGACGGTGAGCTTCGCGGTGTAGGTGCCGACAGTGGCGTACGTGTGCCGGGGGTCCGCCTCGGTCGACGTGGCGCCGTCGCCGAACTCCCAGCGGTGGCTGACGCCGCCGGAGCGGGAACCGGTGAAGGCGATGGTCAGCGGCTTGTTCTGCACGGCGACCGATGTCGCCGCCGGCGCCGGGGTGGGCGCCCCGCCGGTGTAGGTGATCCGGATCAGCTTCTGGTTCGCGTGCAGGCTGAAGAACCCGCCGCCGTAGTCGAGCAGATAGAGCGCGCCGTCCGGACCGAACTTCGCGTCCATCCAGCTCTGCAACCGGTTGTCGCCGTTGCCACCGGGGATGATGGCCCGCAGCGACTCGGCGTACACCGGTGGGGCGGCCTGCGGCACGCCGGCCGGGTCGACTGTGACAGCTACCCGGTTGGACGCGTTCGACTGGTCGCCGATGAACCACTTGCCGTCCCAGTGCTCCGGCCACGCCACGCCACTGGTGGTGTCGACGAGGCTGCGGTGGTAGGTCGGGCCGGACATGATGGCCTGCCCGCCGCCGCGCAGGTACGGCTGCGTGTAGGTGGCGTCGGCCGCCACGTAGGTGGGCAGGCCGCTGCCGTCGGTCCGCTTCGGGAACACCGGGCCGCCGCCGTCCGGCGAATACCAGATCATGTTGTCCCGGGCCGCCGGGATGTCCTCCAGCCCGGTGTTGCGCGGCGAGGTGTTCTTCAGGTTGTCGCAGTCGTACCAGCCGGTCAGCACTGTCGCGTCGGTGTTGCTGCGGTCGCGGTACGGCTGCCGGTTGCCCATGCAGTACGGCCAGCCCTGGTTACCGGCGGAGGTGATGATGGTGGCCGTCTCGTACTTCGCCGGGCCCAGGGTGGGGCTGGGCGACGAGGCGTCCGGGCCGACCCAACCGGCGGTCAGCCACTGGTGCACCGGGTCGATCTGGAGGCGGGCGATGTTGCGTACGCCCATCACGTAGATCTCCGGCCGGGTCTTCTCGGTGCCCGGTGGGAACAGGTTGCCCTCCGGGATGGTGTACGTCCCGTCGGCCTCCGGATGGATCCGGATGATCTTGCCGGCGAGGTCGTTGGTGTTACCCGACGTACGACGGGCGTCCTGGAACGAGATGCCCTGGTACTCCTGGGTCCAGTTGTTGCCGGCGTAGCCCTGCGACCCCTCCGAGGAGTTGTTGTCGCCGGAGCCGACGTAGAGGTTGCCCTTGGCGTCGAACGCCATGCCGCCACCGGCGTGGCAGCAGCTGTGGATCTGCACCGGGAACTGCAACAGGTCCTTGCGGGTGGCCTGGTCGATGGTCTGCGCCTGCCTGTCGTAGGTGAACCGGGAGACGGTCCGCTGACCGACCCGCTTCACCCGGTCGACCGAGTCGTGCGGCATCCAGTAGACGTAGAGCCAGCCGTTCTCGGCGAACTTCGGGTCGGGCACGATGCCGAGCAGACCCTCCTCGTTCTTGACCAACTCGGAGCCGCTGCCCCGGTTGCCCATCACCTCCAGGGTGGTGAGCAGCTTGACCTGCTTGGTACGCGGGTCCCAGGAGTGGATCGTGCCGCAGCCCAGGCCGACCTTCGGGTCGTTCCAGTCAGCGATCGGGCCGCTCGGGCAGGCCGCCTTGCCGACGTAGAAGACAGTGCCGTCCGGCGCGATGGTGAGCCCGTGCGGCTCGCCCATCTGGTCCAGCTGCCCGGTCTGGTTCGCGGCGGTGAGTCGCTCCACCTTGTAGTTCGACGCGATGGTGGCCTGGCAGTCACCACGGACCCGACCGGTGGTCCAGTTGAGAGCGCCGGCGAGGTGCGTGCGGAACGCCTCCTCGCCGTAGCTGCCCTCGGTGTGGCCCATGCCGGTGTAGAACGACCGGCCGCCGTCGTAGTCCCGGCACCAGGACACCGGGTGGAAGGCGCCGTTGGCGGCCGCCCCCGGGTTGTAGTGCCGCTCCTCGACCTGGGCGAGGGTGTGCACGGTGCCGATCGGGTTCGGGTCCCAGTTCTCCCAGCGGTCGGACCGGGTGAGGGTCAGCGGCAGCGACGCGGTGGCCGGGTGCTTGCGGTCCAGGATGTTCACCACCGCGCGGTTCACAGCGGGCGGCTCCGGGGTGGTGGTGCTGCCGGTGAACAGACGCAGGTCGGCGAGTTGGACCAGCGGTTCACCGCTGTTCGCTGTGACGTTCAGCCGGTAGCGCGTGAACTCCTGCGGCGCGGCGATGTCGAACCGCCGGGTCTGGTACCGGTCCGGGAAGGTCTGCCCGGTGCGGCGGTCCAGGTCGGTCCAGCTCTGACCGTCGGTGGAGCCCTGCAGTGTCCAGTCCTTCGGGTCCCGACCGGAGGAGTCGTTGGCCGACGTGAGCGCGTACCCGGTGATCTTCTTCGGTGCGCTCAACTCGTACGCCACCCAGGCGGTCGGGGTGCGGACCAGCCACTTCGTGTTGGCGTCGCCGTCGGTCAGCTTCTCCTTCGTCTCGTTGGGCGGGTTCTCGCCGCTGGCGGTCACCCGGGTCACCGGCTCGGCGACCGGGATGGCGCCGGCTGGGCGGGTGCCGATCAGCCCGGTGAACCAGGTGGAGTCGACCTGGGCTCGGGCGGCGTCGGCGATGCCGACGAAACCGCCGCCGGCCTTGACGTAGTTCTGGAGCGCCGACTCCTGGTCACGGTTCAGCGCGGCGCCCGTCGCGGAGAGAAAGACAACGCTGCGGTACGCGGACAGCCCGGCCGCCGTGAAGACGCCCGGGTCCGTGGTGGCCGTGACATCGATGTCATGAACGGCACCAAGCTGTTTGATGGTGTCGACCGCGCGAGAAACCGGGTCCTGTTGCTCGGCCACCGGGCCGTGGAACACCAGGACCGCTGTCTGCTGCGGCTGCGCCGCCTGCGGGGCGGCCGCCGTTCGTGGTGCGGCAGCGGCGGCCGTCGTCGCCGGGAGCAGTGTCGCCAAGGCCGCTACCGCGGCGAGGGTTCGTCGTAGTTTTCTGGTCATGCCCGTCCCCACTTTCGGTTCGGTCAGCTTCCGTGCGTGTGGGTGTGGCCCTGGAACCGGTGGATCGCCTCCTCGGCGCCCGGCGGCATGCTGCCGTCGGCGTTGCGCACCAGGAAGATCCCGGCCATGCCGCCGTCGGAGTGCGTCTGCACGTGGCAGTGGTACATCCACGCGCCCGGTCCGACGCCCTCCCCGGCCAGCACCTGGAAACCGAACGAGCTGCCGGGATTGAGGTCCTTGTTGTCGACCACCAGGCTCGGGTCGCTCGGCCCCTCCAACATCCCGGTGCGGTTGTCCGCCCAGCGGTGCGCGTGCAGGTGGAAGGTGTGGAACAGGTTGCCGTGGCCGATGGCGATCCACTCGACGCGCTCGCCCAGGTTCGCCTCGAACATCGGGGTCGCCGGGGCCATCTTGTTGTTGATCATCATGTCGTGGAACACCGCGGTGAACTGCTTCGACGGCAGGATGTCGCCACGTCGTCTGACGATCAGCGCCCCGTACAGTCCCTTCGCGACACCGCCGGTGCCGTGGTCGGTGCCCATCGCGTGATCGTGGTAGTGCCAGTAGCCGGCGCTGCCCGGCATGTACCGTCGGCCCGCCGCCGCCACCATCTCGTGCGAGCGCCAGACGTACGTCCGCGTCTCGCCCGGGTTGTTGAACGAGGCGTTGAACGGGCTGCCGTCGGATTCGGTGCTGTAGTCCACCCCGTGCGGGTGGATGGAGAGCCGCTGGGTGGTGGTGTTGACCAGGGTGATCTCCAGGGTGTCACCCTCGTACATCTCCAGGACCGGGCCCGGAACGGTGGCCTGGCCGGGTGCCAGGCCGTACCCGAACAGGTTGCCGGGCAACTGCTCGGCGTAGATGGTGATCTTCTTGGTGACACCGGCGGCGGCCCGGGCGGGGCTGCCGCCGAACGCGGTGCCGATGGTCGGGGCGGACGCGCCCAACGCCCCGGCGGCGAGCGCGCCGGTGGCGATCAGCGATCTGCGGGACAGGTGGCGGTGAGGACCACCAGCGTGATCGTCCATGGGTCTCCGTTCCCAACCGGGCGAAGACGCGACGAGGGCAGGGTGCATCGACCCGAGCACGGGGGCGGTGGCACGACTGAGGGTGAGGCTCGTCGCGATCTTTGCTCGGAAGACTCAAAGCTTTCTATGGATGACAGCAACTTATGTAATCCATCGATGAAAGTACAGCTCTGATTGCAAAAAGATTACCTTGACATCACGACGTCCGTCGATTGACATAGAGCTGACACACAAGCAGACGCCGGGCTGCCGTCAATGCGGCAGCCCGGCGGGCAGACGTGCGGAAGCTGTGGTCAGAGATCGTGGCCGTGGTCAGCCGGCCGACTGCGGGCCCGTCCGGTCGGGCCCACCGAGCTGCGCGACATGGGTCGGGTCGAGGACCCGGGAGAGGAACGCGCGGGTCCGTTCGTGCTTCGGCGCGCCCAGCACCTCCTGCGGCGGCCCCTGCTCGACCACCACGCCACCGTCCATGAAGACGACCCGGTCGGCAACGTCGCGGGCGAACGCCATCTCGTGGGTGACCACCATCATCGTCATGCCGTCCTCGGCCAGCTTGCGCATGACGGTGAGCACGTCGCCGACGAGTTCCGGGTCGAGCGCGGAGGTCGGCTCGTCGAAGAGCATCAGCTTCGGCTCCATCGACAACGACCGGGCGATCGCCGCCCGCTGCTGCTGCCCGCCGGAGAGCTGCGCCGGGAAGGCGTCGGCCTTGTCGGTCAGCCCGACGCGCTCCAGGTTGTCCCGGGCGACCCTCTCGGCCTCGACCCGACCTCGCCGGAGCACCCGGCGCTGGGCGATGGTGAGGTTGTTCAGAACGGTCAGGTGCGGAAACAGGTTGAACGACTGGAACACCATGCCGATGCCGCGGCGGACCGCGTCGATCTCGACGTCCGGGTCGGTCATCTCGACCCCGTTCACCCAGATCTTGCCGGCGGTCGGCTCCTCCAGCAGGTCGACGCAGCGCAGCAGTGTCGACTTGCCGGAGCCGGACGGCCCGATGACGCAGACCACCTCGCCCTGGCCGACCTCGAAGTCGATGCCCTTGAGCACCTTGAGCGGCCCGAAGGACTTGTGCAGGTCGCGGATCTCCACGGCGGGGCGGGAGGAGACGGTCGTCATCGGGGTCACCGAGCCTTGGCGTAGCGGAGTTCGAGGCGTCGTACCACCTGCGACAGCGGCAGGGTGATCACCAGGTAGGCGAGGCCGGCCACCAGCAGCGGGGTCGCGTTCACCCGGTCGTTGAGCATGTCCCGACCGAACTTGGTGATCTCGATCGTCTGTGCCGTCACCCCGAGCACGTAGGCCAGCGACGAGTCCTTCGTGAGCAGGATCAGCTCGTTCGTCAGCGGCGGGATCACGATCCGGAACGCCTGCGGGATGACGATCGTGCGCATGGCCGTGAAGTGGGACATGCCGAGGGTTCGCGCCGCCTCCATCTGCCCCTTCGGCACGGCCTGGATGCCGGCCCGGATCGTCTCCGCCATGTACGCGGCGGCGGTCAACCCGAGGCCGATCGCGATCGAACCGAACACCCCGCCCGGAATCTCGCGCTCCGGGAAGGCGATCGGGATGCCGTACCCGACGAGGAAGAGCACCAGCAGCGCGGGCAGACCCCGGAACAGCTCGATGTACGCCGTCGCCACCCAGCGGTACGGCGCCACCCGGGACAGGCGCATCAGCGCCAGGACCGTGCCGAACACGAGGCCGAAGGCGAACGCGCCGAGCGTGTAGAGGATGGTGTTGCGCAGCGCGACGGTGATGATCGTCGGGAACATCGACTTGATGATGTCGACGCGGAAGAACGCGTCGGCCAGCCGGTCCCAGTCCGCGGCGACGAGCACCGTGGCGATGATGGCGATGAAGACCAGGTACTGGAGCCCGAGGGACAGCCGCTCCCGCTGGCGGCGTCGCAGCTTCACGTTCGCTCGTTGCCTTCCCGGAGGTTACCGACGTCGGAGGGCGCGCGGGACGCGCGCCCTCCGGTACTGCGCGGCGCTCAGACGCTCGGCCGCTTACCGATCCACTTCTCGTAGATCGTGTTGTACGTGCCGTCCTGCTTGGCCTTGGCCAACACCTCGTTGATCTTCTTGAGCAACTCCGGGTTGGTGTCCTTCTTCACGGGGAAGCCGTACTGCTCGCCGGTGTCGAACTCGGCGGCGACCTCGAACCCGCCCGGGTTCTTCTTCAGGTACTCGGTCCAGACCGGCAGGTCGTTGATGGCGGCCTCGACCTGGCCGTTGGAGACGGCCTGCTGGAGGGCGGCGAGGTCCTCGAACTCGACGAGCTTCAGGCCCTTCTCCGCCTCGAACTTCTTGGCGTAGTCACGACCCGTGGTGGCCGCCTGGACACCGAGCTTCCTGCCCTTGAGGTCGTCGAGCGACTTGTACGTCTTGCCGGTCTTCACCAACATCGCCTGGGTGGCGTCGAAGTACGGATCCGAGAAGTCGACCACCTTCCGCCGCTCCTCGGTGATGGTCATGCCGGCGGCGGCCGCGTCGCACTTGCCGGTGTTGAGGTCCTGGCCGGACTTGATCCCCTCGAACGGGGTGTCGATGATCGTCTGCTCGACGCCGAGCTCCTTGGCGACCAGGTCCATGATCTCGACGTCGAAGCCGGTCACCGTGCCGCTGGCGTCCTTGGACTGGAACGGCGGGTACGGCAGGTGGGTGCAGACCGTCAGCTTGCCCGCCGCCACCAGCTTGACGCCGCTCGCCTGGACCTCACTGTCGTCCTTCTTCGCACAACCCGCGGTCAACGCGAGGGCGGTGACGGCCACGACGAGGCCGGCCTGACGGACGGCGCTTGGGAACCTCACGGCTGTGTCCCTCCGATTCGGCTTCCATTGCACAGAAAGCCAATCTGGTTCATAGACTTTGCGATAAGCGACCGTACCCGATCCGGCGCATCGCCCCCAGATCACATCGTGACCGCTCGGCCGCCCCGTCCCGGTCGCCTCCGCCGGCAAACCCGACACTTGCCCCGCAACGTGCCTCAGCCACCGGTTCCCTCGGCCGCCCCGTCCGGGGTGAGGGCCCCCTCGTGGGGGTCTGTGTCCAGGAACACATGCTGGTGGCCCTTGCCGGAGTCGACGCTGATCTGGTCGAGCTGGGTAGCCGCGACCGACCAGATCGTCGCGGCCTCGGCCGCCTGCCGCGCGCTGACGTCCAGCACTGCCGCACGTTGCGCCGCCGGAACGCCGGCCGCCAGCGCGTAGGCGTCGACGGCCAGCGACGCCTGCTGGACCGCTCCGCGCAACCCTCCGCGCGCCACGTTGGTGGCGGTGGCCCCCGACGGCGGGTCGGCGAACGGCTCGGCCGCCTGGCGCATGACCTCCTGCCACTGGCGCGCCTTCGCCGGATCCGGCGCACGTCCGCCGGTCGTCTCCGTCTTGATGCCCGCCAGGACCGGGGCGACCTGGTCGCGGACCCGTCGAGCCGTATCGATCAGCTCCACGATCTGCTGGGCGTCCCGCTTCGCCTCGTCCTGTTTGATGCTCGCGATGGTCGCCTCGGTGGCGTCCGGACGGCCCACCTGGTAGCCGATCAACCCACCGAGGAGCGCGGTGACCAGTGCGACCACGCCCGCGACGGCCGCGAAGCGCACTGTGCGCTGGCGGCGCACGTCGGCCTTGTCCAACTGGTAGGAGGGTCGGCCGGTGCGGCGCGCCATCGCATCTCCTCACATCGATGGTGTGGGGCCAAAGATTAGCCGCCCCCGTGTCGTCCGTCGATAGCGAGGGCTTTGACACACGCCCGCTAGACGGGGTAGCCCCACTCGGCCAACGACTTCTCCAGCACCCGTTCGATCGCGGCGAGCTGCGCCGGGCTGAGTTCGTCCCGGTACGCCTCCGCCCGGCCCAGTGTGAAGTCGTACCGGGAGAAGCCCTTCTCGAAGGCGCTCGACCAGCTCAGGCCGAGGAAGTCGAGCATCCGGCCGACCTGCTCGCGCGGCTGCTCGACCAGGTCCTCGTAGCGCACGTCCAGCCACTGGTCGGCCGGGTGCCGCAGCCGGGCCTGCGCGAAGGCGTCCATCAGCATCTTCCAGCCCAGCGCGGCGAGCACCTGGAAGGAGCGACCGGACTCGACCCACTCCTCCCGCAGGTCGGACGGGAGCGGGCCATAGATCCAGTTGTCCGGCCCGCGCCAGCCATCCCACCAGCCCATCTGGAGCCACGAATTGGCCACCGCCCGGCCGTCGCGCACCACGTTGACCACCCGCAGCTCCGGGTACGCGGCGTGCAGCAGGCCGGTCCGTGGCCACCCGGTGACGTGCTGCACCAACTGCTGACAGCGCTGCCGTGCGATCCGCTCGTCGAAGAAGGCCCGCAGCCGCCGAGCCACGAACGGGGTCAGGTCCTCGGCGACCAGGTCCCGACACGGTCGGGAGAAGCCGGCCAGCACCTGCCGGTCGAGCAGGTGGTACGCCTCCGACGGCGCCACCCGGAGCCGGCCCCGTTCCAGCAACCGTCGACTGTGCCGCAGCGAGGTCATCCCCGCCGGGCGCGGCGTCGAACGCCGGTAGAGCGCGCCGTTGAACCTCCCCTTCGGGTTGAGTCGGGCCAGTTTGTCGTCCAGACCGGAGACGAAGCCGACAGCGGGATGCCGGGAGAGCAACTCCTGGACCAGTGTCGAACCGCAGCGACCAGTGCCCACCACCAGTGAGAGCATCGTTCAGCCTTCCTGCCGGGTGGCGGGTGACGAGGAGACGGCCGGGTCCGCGGCGAGGCGGGCGGCGGGAGAGGTGGCCGCCGGGCGGCGCAGCGGGTAGCCGAACCGGGACAGGGCCACAGCGGTCAGCCCGGTCACCACGACGTAGGCGCGGGTGGGCAGCCCGGTCAGCCACTCGGTGTCGGCGACCACGTCGACCAGCCCGGTGCGGTGCCGCGACGGATTGCCGGCCACCGAGTGGGTGGGGGCGAGCCGTACCGTGGCCGGTGTCGGAAACGGAAGCTCGTCGGGGGTCGCGCCGACGAAGCCGGCGATCCGGGCGGTGGCGCCAGCCGGGTCGGTGACGAAGTCCTCGTACCGCACCCGCAGGTAGCGGCCCGACGCGCGACGGCGGTCGCCCCACAGTCGTACTGTCGCGGTGTTCCAGACCAGCCAGAGCAGCGCGGCCTTGCCGACGGGTGGCCGGCTCATCAGCTCATCGTCGGCGCGCCCGTCCAGCGGGCGTCGGCGACGCCAGGAGTACGCGGTGGCGCGCGGGTCGCGCACCACGTGCAGGACGTACAGGTCGATGCCGGGCAGGCTGCCGAGCAGAGCACCGTACGGCGGCAGCTTGGACGAGTCGACGATGACACCGTCCGACCGACCGGCCAGGGCGTGCTCGGCGATCGAGGCGTAGAGCCGGGCCAGTTGCGTGTCGTCGGGGTGGCCCGCGACCGGCGGCTGCCCCCGACGCTGGCGGCGCAGCAGTGCGGGCAGTCCGCGCAGCCGCAGCCGCTGGGCCAACCGGACGGCGATCCCGGCCGGGTCGGCGTCGGTCAGGTCGGCGCGCACCCGCGCCCAGAGCGGGCAGTCGGCGACCGGGGCACCGCAGCCGCAGGGTCGGTTTTCCAGGATGCCGCGCCGCCACAGGTACCGCAGCTCGCCCGCCGCGAAGAAGCCCGGCAACTGTCCCAGGACCGTGGTGACCAGCGTGCTGCCACTGCGACCGCTGCCGGCGAGGTAGAGCACCCGTACCGGGCTCACCGGGCCGCTCCCCCACCGGCGGCCGTCCGGCCGGCCCGCCGCCGCGGCGGCAACGCCTCCGCGGCCTCCGCGTACAGCCCACGGATCCGGTCCAGGTGCCGGTCCGGGCCGAACTGGGCGGCGATCTTCGCCCGGCCGGCCCGGCCCATCCGGTACGCCCGCTCGGGGTCGGCCAGGAGGTCGTTCAGCGCGTCGCCGAGGGCCGTCGGCGCATCGGCGGCGACAATGCGACCATCCACCTCGGGCCGGACCAGCTCGGGAAGCCCGCCCAGGTCGGTGGCGACCACCGGCACACCGCAGGCGAACGCCTCCAGCACCGCCATCGGTTGGTTTTCGTGCCACCGGGACGGCACGGCGACCACAGCCGCCGACCGGATCAGCTCGTGCAGGCGCGGCTTGTCGAGACGGCCGTGGAACCGGACCCGGCCGGGCACCCGCCGTGCGGCGAGCGCCTCCAACTCCGGGCGGGCCGGACCGTCTCCGGCGATGTCCACCATTGCCCCGTCCGGCAGCGCGGCGGCCGCCTCGATCAGCACGTCGACACCCTTCTCCGGAGCCAGCCGCCCGGCGAAGACGACACCGCCGCCGGGCGTCTGCTTGGCCGCGACACCGGTCAGGTCGACGAAGTGGTTGACCACCCGCAACCGGTCCGGGTAGACGCCCGCGCGGCGCATCACGTCGGCCAGGAACTCGCTCGGGCTCACGAAGAGCTGCACCGGGTCGTACGCGTCGAACTGCCTGTGCAACCAGGACTCGACGGCGAGCAGGCCACTGCGCGACAGCGACCCGTCCTTGCAACGGCGCCGGGCCGCCTGCAACGGGCCACCCGTGACGCACGCCTGGCAGGGGCGGCCCCGGTCCAACAGTTGGTAGCTCGGGCAGGCGAGCTTGTAGTCGTGCAGGGTCAGCAGGCACGGCACACCGGCGGCGCGGGCCGCGGCGAGCACCGACGGGGAGAGCTGGTGGTAGATGTTGTGCAGGTGCAGCACGTCCGGCCGGAAATCGTCGATCACCCGGGCCAGCCCGCGGCGGCTCGTCGGTGACCACAGCATCCGGCCGACGGCCACCGCGCGGGGCCGCACCCCGCTCGGCGCCGGCTCCAACTCCACTTCGGACGGGAACCGCGCGGCGTACGGCAGCGGCGACTCGTTCTCCGGGTGGCTCATGCCGAAGTAGGCGACAGTGTCGCCGGCAACCCGTTGCAGGTCGGCGAGATCGAGCAGATACCCCTCCGCGCCGCCACGGCGGTAGAGGAACTTGTTCACATGCAGCACGCGCATCGACTCGCCCTGCTCACGTCGATCGGGCGAACCGGGCCCGGAGGTGATGACCGGGGTCTGCCCGCCCCGGCCAGGGCCCACGGTATGCAGGGCAGGTCGGCGAGTCCAGCTCACGTTTGGCATGTGGCTGAACGGGTGATCTTCGTCTGCCCGTGCGGTCCGCGGCCTGGCCTCCCGCCATGATCTCCCGATAGCCTGGCTGCCGCCGGTCACACCCGCTCTGGTGCAGGGCCGCAACGGTGTCCGACGAGGAGGACCGTGACAGCCGACGACGAGGTCTCCGCGCTCGCGTACACCGCGCGGCGGGTCCGGCGGCATCTTCGCTGGGCGCGTACCGAGGGGATCGGACGGCTGATCGAGGAGGACCGCCTCAACCCGATCGACCGGATCAGCACCGCAGTGGCGAAGCGACGCTGGCGACGGCGGGCCGGCCGTACGCCCGGCTCGGCGATGCCTGTCTACCTTGTCGGTCTGCAACGCTCCGGCACGAACATGCTGGTCCGGGGCCTGGACGCCGCCGGAGAGGTCGAGGTCCGCAACGAGAACGACGCCACCGTCTTCCATCGCTTCCAACTGCGCCCCGACCCGGTGCTGACCGCCGCAATCCAGCGCAGCCGGCACGCGTACGTCCTGGTCAAGCCGCTCTGCGAGAGCCACCGCGTGGACGAGCTGCTGGCCCTGCCGGGGCTGACGCCCGGGCGCGCGCTCTGGGTCTACCGCGACGTCGACGACCGGGCCCGCTCCGAGGTCGCCAAGTTCGGTGACGCCAACCTGCGGGCCCTGCGCGCGATCGCCGACGGAAGCATTGGCCGCCGGTGGCAGGGGCAGCGCCTCGACGCCGACACCATCGAGCTGATCCGGGCCCACGACCCGCAGCGGTTGGATCCGCACAGCGGCGCGGCGCTGTTCTGGTACGTCCGCAACTCGCTGTTCTTCCAACTCGGCCTGGACCGGCGGGCCGACGTGCTGCTCTGCCGCTACGACAGCCTGGTCGCGGAGCCCGCCGCGCAGCTCCGACGGCTCTGCGCCTTCCTCGACTTTCCCTACCATCCCCGGCTGCACGCGCACATCGCCCCACGTGCGTCGCACGACGCGGCGGGCCACCGACGGCTACCGATCGACAGGGGCGTCCGGGCCCGCTGCGACGAGCTGACCGACCGGCTCGACCGCGCCGCGGCCGACGTCCGCTCCGAGACGACGAAGGCGGTCGACAGTGGCTGAGACCGGAACCCGTACCGCGCCGATCTTCCTGGTCGGCTGCCAGCGGTCGGGCACCACGATGGTGCGCCTCGTCCTGGACTCGCACTCGCGGATCAGCTGCGGCCCGGAGACCCGGTTCCTGCCGGACCTGCGACGGATCGTCGGCCGGGACTGGGAACGACTGGCCCGTTTCGGTTTTCCGCGCGAGGACTGGCTGCACCGCATCCGGGACTTCTTCGGCGGTGTGCACGCCGACTACGCCGCCGCGCGGGGCAAGACCCGGTGGGCCGACAAGACCCCGCTGTACGCCATGTCCCTCGACTTCGTCACCGAGGTCTTCCCGGACGCCCAGATCGTGCACCTCATCCGGGACGGACGCGACGTGGTGGTCTCGCACCGCAAACGGTTCGGCTACTGGTCCGCTGTGAAGTGCGTCGTGAAGTGGCCGCGCTACATCCGCGCCGCGCGGGCCGTCGGCGCCACACTGCCGGCGGACCGCTACTACGAGCTGCGCTACGAGCAGGCGGTCAGCGAGCCGGAGAAGACGATGCGCGCGCTGTTCGAGTTCCTCGGCGAGCCGTGGGAGGACGGCATCCTCGACTACGACAGCAAGCAGCACGACGTGGCCCGGAAGTACACCACCGAGGCGGAGCGACGACGCGCGGCGGTGGGCGACACCGCGCCGATCTACGGCTCCCGGGTGGGCAGCTACCGCCGCGAACTCGACCCGTTCCTCCGCCTGCTGGTCTGGATCTTCTCTGGTCCGACCCTGCGCGCGCTGGGCTACCGGTGACCCGCCCCGGCCGGCTGCGCGCGGTCGCCACCGCCGTCGCCGCCACGCTCCTGCTCACCGCCGGCTGCACCGACGGCGGCGACGATCCACCGCCGACCCCCACCCCCTCCGCGACGGCGACACCCGCAGTCGGCACGCCGGGGCGCACCGCCGACCAGGTGAGCAACCCGTTCGGCGCGCACTGGGACTGGTCGCGGTACCAGCAGTTCGAGCCGTACCTGCGCCGGCTCGCCGGTTCGGCGACGTACGAGGAGATCTCCTGGTGCGAGATCGAACGGACCTCGGGGCAGGTCGACTGGTCCGGGCTGGACGACATCGCCGCACGCAGCAGAGAGCTGGGCATCACACTGCACCTGAAGATCCGTACCGGCGTGTGCTGGGCGACCGGTGGCACCGCCCGCTACACCCGGGGCGCGGCGAAGAAGACCGAGTCGGCGATGCCCACCGACCTCGGCGCGTACCAGCGGTTCGTCCGCTCGGTGGTGCAGCGCTACGGCCCGTACGGGGTGCGGGAGTACGCCATCGAGAACGAGGTCAACGCGCCGAGTTACTGGGCCGGCAGCCCCGAGGAGTACGCGCGGCTGGTCCGGGCCGCCGCCGAGACGATCCGCGCGACCGATCCGAAGGCGCTGGTGGTCGACTCCGGCATCAGCAGCGTCGCGTACGGCATGGGTGTCGCCGACCGGCTGGTGCGCGCCGGTCGGGTGCCGGAGGCCATCGCCGCCTACCAGGCGTACTTCCAACGTCGGGTCGGCACCCGGGGGCAGCAGATCCCGGCGGTGACCGGGGAGGCGCAGTTGCGCCGGGCGCTCGGCACCGAGACCAACAGCCGCAGCCTTCGCTTCCTGGCGGTGACCGAGTCGCTGCTGACCGACCGCACCGTCGACGTCCGTCAGGTGCACTTCTACGAGCACTTCAGCGGGGTGGCCCCGCTGCTGGACTACCTGCGCGCCACCACACCGCCGGGTACGGCGATCCAGGCATGGGAGGTCGGGCAGTTCTGGCGCGACGGCGACGGCGACCCGGCCAGCCGCGCGGCGGAGATGGTCAAGACGGTCACCCTGCTGGTCGCCGGCGGGATCGGCGAGATCAGTTGGCTGCCGTTGGCGTACAACCCGAACAACGCCGCCGGCAGCGAGGTCCGCTACGGCCTGCTCGACCCGGACGGCACCGAACGCGAGGCCGGCCGGATGCTGGCCGCCCTGGTCGACGCGGCCCGGGACGCCACGGTCACCCCGCTGCCCGCCCCGGTGGCCGGCAGACTGCACGGGGTCGCGTTCGTCCGTGGTGGACAGAGCACGCTGGTGCTCTGGTCGGCGTCGAAGACGCCGGTGACGGTGCCGGCGACACCGGGCGGACGGACCGGGGCGGTGGGCTCCCCGCTGGGCGCGGCCGGTGGCGGCACCACAGTGACCGACGTCCCCGTCCTGCTCCGCGCCGACCAGCCGGTGGACCGGATCCTCGCCACCGTCCGCTAACCCGAACGGCAGGTGTCGACCTCACCCCGCCGATCTTGCACTTTCTGTTGCCGTCTCACGGCTTCTGCGACTTCTGTCGGGGCAGAAAGTGCAAGATCGCGGGGGTGCAGGCGGCGGGTGGACCCGGCCTGGACCGGGCGGCACGTCCGAAGCGCGCGCTAGGCGGCGGGCCAGGGGTCGGGCCAGTCGAGCAGGGTGGCCAGGCGGGCGTTGTGCGGTGCGAAGTGGCCGCTCAGGCGCTCCCGCAGCTCCGGTGTGAGCTGGGAGGGGCCATGGTCGACGCGTCGGGTGTGCCTGGTGAACGCCTCAGGGGTGAAGGCCGGCAGGCCGAGGAAGCGCAGCACGTCGCCGAACGTGCCGGCCGGGTCGGTGTGCAGGTCCTCAGTCCGGGCGACGTGGATCCGCTCCCGCGGGACCTGCGCGAACCACCTGTCCAACTGCTCGGCGTAGCGGCCCCGGGCCGCGTACGAGTAATTACGCAACGCCCGGTGCGCGGCGGCGCTGTCCGGACCACCACGCGTCGCCCGGGCCAGCCGCTCCTCCTCCGCGTCGAGCGCGGCGGCGAAGGACAGCGGCTCGACGCCGTACGAGCGGGTGTGCAGGTAGTGCGAGTAGGCCCGCTGCACCGGGTCGCGCAGCAGGACGACGAAGCGGGCCTGCGGCACTGTCGCCGCGACCCGGGCCGGCACGCTCGGATGGAACAGGTAGTAGGGGCTCGCTTCGAACGTGCGCTCACCTGGGGCGAGACGAGGGAAGTGCCCCCGGTACCACCGCGTGCCCCGGGCGTGGTGGACGCTGAAGTACTGCAACTCCTTGCCGCTGGCCACCCGGACCTGCGGATGGGCGGCGAGGTGGTGATACAACGACGTGGTGCCGCAGCGCTGCCCACCGATCACCAGGAAGTCGGGCAACGGGCCGGGCTCCCCCGGCTTCGCCGCGCGCCCCCAGGCCCGCGCCGCGCGTACCCCCCGACGCAGCCGGTCGGTGACCTGACGCCGCACGACGCCGCTCACGAGCGGACCACGGGGCTGCCGGTGCCCACACCGGCGCCGTCGGCGGGCTCGGCCGAAACGCGTCGACCACCTCGGCGGGTCACCGAGCGCAACACCATGACGTCCTCCCGACTGAGCCCGAGGGCGAGCACCACGGCGAGGTACACCGCCACTACCGCGACCAGACCGACAACGAGCTGCGCGGTCCCGCCCCCGACCAACCACCGCACACCGAACCCGACACCCATCGCGACCAGCGCGGCGACCAGGCCCTTGACCATGCCCGCCGTCACCGGCACCGTGTGCACCTGCGCGCGCACCTGCCAGACCCGGGCGACGTTCACCGCTGCCAGCGACACCGCCCAGGCCACCGCCGCGCCGAGAATGCCGTACGCCGGGATGAGCCAGAGATTGAGCAGGACGTTGAGCAGCAGGGCCGCGAGGTTGTCGACCATGTTGACCGAGACCCGGCCGGACATGTTCAGCAGCGTCCCGCACGGCCCGGTGGCGGCGTTCACGAGTTGGCCGAGCGCCAGCACCACTGTCACCGCCGCACCGCCGGCCAGACCCGGGCCGCCGACCAGACGCAGCAACTGCTCCGGAAAGACCAGCAACGCCACGAAGGCCGGCAGCGACAGCCGGAGCACCCAACCGGTGGCGACCCGGTAGATCCGGCGGACCTCGTCCAGTCGACCCTGGTGGTAGAGGTGCGCCAGGTGCGGGCCGAACGAGGCGTTGACCGGTGCGAGCACGAACACCGCGATGGTGACCAGCCGGGTCGCCACGTGGTAGACACCGATCGCGTCAGGACCGTAGTCGAAGAAACCGAGCAGCAACGCGTCCACCCAGATCAGCCCGGTGGACGACAGCGAGGAGACCCAACTGACGGTGGAGAACCGGAACAGCTCGCCCGGCCGGTACGCGGGCCGGGCGGCGGGCACCCGGCGCACCATCCGGGCGAGCGCCACGAGGGCGAGCCCTGCCGCGCTCCAGCTCGCCGCCACCAGCGCCCAGAACGCGCCGGTCAGGCCCGCACCGAGGGCGAGCGCCAGCGCGGTGAGCACCAGCCGGGCGGCCGGCTCGTAGACCTGGCCGATGAGGGCGTAGGCCCGTTGCGTGCGCCAACCCCGGGTGGCCGCGAGCGCGGCCTCGCAGACGGTGGCGGCGGGCAGGCAGAGCGCCGCCAACCGCAGCCCGGTGGTGAGTTGCGGGTCGTGCAGGGCGTCGGCGAGCCACGGCGCGCCGATCGCCAGACCGAGGGCGATCACTGTGGACGCCACCGCCGAGATGCCGATCCCGAGCCGGATCGCGCCCCGGAGGGCGGCCGGCTCGTCGTCGGCGAGGTGCACCGCAACGAACCGGGTCAACCCGGCCCGGAAACCGGAGAGCGAGAGCAGCCCCAGCAGCGACAGCACGGCGTAGACCTGGGCGTACCGGCCCAGTTCGCGTACACCCAGGACCCGGGCCAGCAACAGCATGACCAGGAAGAGCGCCACCTGGCTGAGCACGGCGCTGCCCAGGTTCAGCACACCGCCGCGGGCCATGCCGCGTACCTGCTGGTCGCCGGCCTCCGGCGCGGCCGGCGACCGGCCGGTCACCGCACGCACCCGGCGGCCCGTTCTCCGACGGTCACGGCCGTGCCGCGGTCACGGTCTCCGCCGACGCCGAGGGGGCCGAGGTGCTTGCCGCCGGGGCCACCGGCCGGGCAGCGGCACGACCCCGCGAGAGCAGTTCGAGTACGCCCACCAGCAGCACCCCGAGCAGCAGACCCGCGCCGCCCACCGGCAGGACGGTGCGCACCAGCTCCGTCATCCGGCTCACCTCGTGCGTCTCGCCGATGCTTGTCACCTGCTTCGGATCGGCGGCCTGGGCCTGCGCCCGAGCCGCCTGCAACCCTTCCCGAGCCTGGGACAGGGCGTTGGTGGCCGCGTCCCGCTGGGCGAGCAGGGCCTGGTAGTCGGGGAGCTTCGGCCCCAGCTCGTCGAGCTTCTTCTGGGCGGCGGTGATCGCGGCGGTCGCCGCGTCGACACCTCGGCCGTTGCCGACCGCCTGCATGGAGAGCTGCTGCTGGCGCAGGCTGGTCAGTTCGCCCAGCGTGGCCTGGTAGATCCGGTCCGGCTGGGAGACCTTGTTCGCCTTCTCCCACTCACCGATCGCCTTGGTCGCCGCGGTGACGTCGGCGTTGGCCGCCTCGACCTCGCCGGTGGCGATGCCGACCTGGGACGAGAAGAGGAAGGCCAGCGCCCGGGTGGTGGTCGCGGTCAGCACCGGCGCGACAGTCGCCCGGTCGCCTGCGGTGTACGTCACCTCCAACTGGCTGCTCGCGCCGACCTGGGTGATGGCGAGCCCGTCGCGCAACCGCTCCGGCGGCACCCCGGTGTCAGCGCCCACGTCGGCGAGGACGCGGGGCGAGGTGACCGCCGCGCCGAACGCCGCGACGAACTGGTTCGCCGCCTGCGTACCGGTGTACTGCGTCCCGGCCGCGCCGCCCACCAGGGCCGGTGCCGCCACGTACGCGGTCCCGCTGAACTGCTGTGGCGCCAACAGGACGATGGCTGCCGCGGCGCCAGCGGCGAGCACCGGCACCCCCACGAGTACCCAGAGGCGCCGCCGGGCGACCCGCAGGTAGTCGACGATCTCCACCTTTTTCCCCAATGCTGTCGTTCAGTCAAACCGGGACGGACGTGCCTCGTGGCTGCTCGCCGCTCAGGTTCGGAGCCGGTTGGCGGGCGATCACGCTGGCCGCCGCGGCGAACGCGACGAAGTACCAGAGGGTGACCACGTTGGAAATGACGTTGGAGGCGGCGCTGACCGCCACGAACGCGGCGGCGCAGCCGGTGAACCCGACCGCGACGCCACGCTCGAAGCTGCCTGGAGGCGCGCGCCGCAGCGCGGTCCGGGCGGTGTGCAGAAAGGCGAACAGCATCAGCAGGTACGCCCCGAGACCGAGCAGCCCGGTCTCCACGTACGCCCGCAGGAAGTCGTTGTGCGGCTTCTTCGCCTCGTCGGTCTCGCGCTGGGTCATGTTCGGCCCGATGCCGGTCACCGGGTTCCGGTCGGCGAGCGTGACGATCTCGGTCCAGTAACCGATCCGCCAGGCCAGGGTGTTTCCGGTCGGGTCTCCGCCGACCGAGCGGGACGTGCCGAGTTGGGCGAAGCGTTCGCCGACGGCGGGCACCAGTGCCACCCCGGCGACCGCCACCACGCAGAGGGTGACCAGCATCCGCTTGCTGCGATGCAGCGCCGCGACCACCACCAGGCCGATCGCCGCACCAAGCAGGGCGCTGCGGGTGTTGGTCAGCAGCAGGAACAGCAGCGAGAGCGCGAGCAGCACCCCGAGGGACGCCCGCAGGCGACGATCCAGGAATCGGTACACAGCGAACCCGAAGATGACCATGAACATCAGGTAGCGGCCGAACGTGGTCGACTGGCTGAACGTGCCGCTGATCCGGGTGAAGTCGCCCTTCACCTCGGCGGGCGGGTTGCCGAGCAGCGAAAGCACGACGGTGTAGCCGAGCGCCAGCACCAGCGAGGCGTAGCAGGCGAGCAGGACCCGACGGATCGCCGCAGTGTCCGGCATGAGCTGTTCCAGCACCACGAACATCACCACCACGGTGAGGATCCGCAGCGCCTCCAACAGGCTGTTCGCCGGCCGGCTGGCGCCGAGGGCGCTGACCACGCTGCTGGCGCCGACGAGCAGCATGGCCCAGCTGAGCGGGGAGCCGCGTAGCCGCCCGCGCCGGCTGAGCTGTGCGGCCAGCCAGAGCCCGGCGGCGAGGAGGAACAGCACTGCGAGCAGTGTGGAGGGGTCCGCCGCCCGGGCCGTTCCGGCGGAGTCCGCCTGGCCTGCGCTCGGGCCGGTCAGCTTGAACAGGTCGACGCAGGAGCGCACCGCAAGCATCAGCAGCACGTACCCGGCGAACCGGGTCAACGCGAGGACTGCCACCGCGATCCCCGCGACCGCCGCGAGCGGCAGCACCATGCCCCGGCGGTCACCGGTCGCCATGGAGACACCAGCGACCACCGCCACGACCGCGGCGGCCAGCGCCGCTCCGCCGGTGAGCAGGCGGGTCGGGTCGAGCCGCCTGGTCATGAGCGGAGTGTCCTGCTGCGTGTGTTGTTCCACTGATCCCACTGAACTGAATCGGCGCTGCCCGGCCGCTGCCGGGCGCGGCCAACCGATGTCCTCCCGGCACAAGATCGGTTCAATCTAGTCCTGTCACCCCGACGGCAGAAGGGGCCGTTGCACCGACTGGCACGTCATCCGCCGGGCTGACCCGGTGGATGACCCCCTTCGGTCAGCCGGTGGCCGTGACTCGTGTCCTCGTCCGTCGCCCGGGCTGCGGAACCAGGCCGAGATACAACCGCTCCAACTCGCGCGCGGCGGTGTCCCAGCTGTACGTCCCGGTCACCCGGTCGCCCAGTGCCGCCGCGCCAGCCCGTTCACCGGCCAGATCGGCGAGCAGCGTCCGCAACGCCCGCACCAGATCGTCCTCGTCGCCGTCGCGGAACAACCGCCTCCCGGCGGCGTCGGACTCCAACACCTCGACGTGGGGGGCGATGTCGCTGGCGACCACGGGCAGTCCGTACGCCGCCGCCTCCAGCAACGTCAGCGGCAGCCCTTCCAACCGGGACGGCTGCACGAACCCGGCGGCGCTGGCGTACAGCTCGGTGAGCAGATCGCCGTAGGCGAATCCGGTGAAGACGATCCGGTCGTCCCCGTCGGCCTCGCGGCGCAGCCTGTCCACGTAGTCGTCGGTGAACGACGATCCGCCGACGATCGCCAGTCGCATCCGGGTGTCGGTACGGCGGAAGGCACGGATCAGCAGGTCGGCCGCCTTCTCCGGTACCAGCCGACCGACCAGCAGCAGGTAGCCGCCGGGGGCCAGCCCGAACCGCTCCTGGATCTGGCGGGTCCGTACCGGTCGGGCCGGGTTCACCCCGTTCGGGATATAGGTGGTGGGCCGACCGAACCGGTTCTCGTAGTGGGCGACGAGCCCACGGGAGACCGCGACCCGTTGATGGGGGACGTACCCGCTGAGCCAGTGGGCGGTCCCCAGCACCGTCCGTGCGGCCAACCCCCACTTGGCCCGCTGGTTGTCCAGGCCATGCACGGTGAGCACCACCCGTGCCCGGGAGAGCCAACGCGGCATCGGGGAGACCAGGCTCGGCCCGAGGCCGTGGTAGTGCACGATGTCGGGCCGCTCCGTCATCGCCGCCACCGTCGAGGCCGCCGCGTGGACGATGGCGTCGAGGTGCTTGCTGGCGATCGTGTGCACCTGGCGCAGCCGTACGCCCCGGTGGCCGTCGGCCGGCGTCTCACCGTAGCTTCTGCGGCAGTAGACAGTGACCTCGTGCCCGTAGCTGGCCAGCCGGCTCGCCATCTCCTCCACGTGCCGTTCGATCCCGCCGTAGGTCGCCGGTATGCCCTTCTGACCGATCATCGCGATCCGCAGCGGACGCCAGTTCGCGTCCGCTCCGGTGGTGTCACGTCCGGCAGCCCGCGTATCGAGCGGCTGCCGCGCCGAGACACCCTCGTCCCGCTGCCGGGGAATCGCGGGATGTCCAGTGCGCTGGTCCACATTGTCGGTCTGCAGGTCGGGGTGGGCCACGATGACTCCCTGCGTGACTAGGTGCGCGCCCGCGCCCGGGCAGATCAACACCTTGCCATGAACGGGCCCGTCCGCCAGCCGATCATCCAGATAAAAAAATCATCGGTGGGAATCGTGACTCGTGAAATGCCATCTGGATGACATCTACGCGGACGGCGGTAGAGCCAGGTCGACCAGCGAATGAACGCCCTGGGCAGCCGCAACGGCTCCCGCCCCGCCGTGCACACCCAGGCTGGCCGATGGTCAGTGGCGGGACGATGATCCGGTCGGTTCGGGCACTCTCCTGGAGTGCCGGACGGTCAGCGTCACGGTGATCACGGCGACGACGCCGACACCGGCCCAGAGCAGCGGTCTGGTCCGCAGGTCGTCGGGCAGTTGCTGGCCGAGGACGAAGACGCCCATCACCACGACGAACCAGCCGAACGCCTTGCGCAGGATGTCCGCCGGGATCCGATCGGTGAGCCGTCCGCCGACGAAGCTGCCCGCGATGGCGGCGATGCTGACCGCTGCCGCGAGGCCCCAGTTGATGTCCACACTGGCCAGATAGCCCGCCAGGCCGGCGAACGACTTCATGGCGATGACCACCAGCGAGGTGCCGACCGCGACCGACATCGGCAGGCCACCGAGTAGCACCAGGGCGGGTACCACCAGGAAGCCGCCGCCCGCGCCGACCAGGCCGGTCACCAGTCCGACCACCACACCGTCGAGGATCACCCGCGGTACCGGCAGTTCGTGCGGCACCACAGTGCCGTCGGCCTGGCGTCGGCCACGGATCATCGCGACCGCGGTGGCCAGCATCATCACCGCGAACCCGGTGAGCAGGATTCCGGCGGGGATGAGCCCGGCCAGGCGACCACCGGCGTAGGCGCCGGTCATGCCGGCGAGACCGAAGATCAGGCCGGTGCGCCAGCGCACCCGGTGGGCGCGGGCGTGCGGAATGACGCCCACCAGGCTGGTGGCACCGACGACGAGCAGCGACGTCGCGATGGCCTCCTTCGTGGGCAGGTCGGCGACGTAGACCAGCAGCGGTACGGCCAGGATCGACCCGCCCCCGCCCAACAGCCCGAGGCTGACCCCGATCAGCACGGCCAGCCCGATGGTCAGCGCCAGGGTGGCGGTCATGCCCGCTTCACGGCGCTCCCGCGCAGCTGGCCGACGACGGTGTCGAGGTCGGTGGCACCCCGGTTGTAGGGCAGCTTGCTGAGCATCATTCCCATGGCGCAGGTGTTGGTGACAGCGGCGAAGGTGAGACCGGCGCCGATGAACCCGGCCACCCACTTGAGCTGCGGCACGAACACCGAGGCGAGAACGCTGACCAGCACGATCGAGCCGGCCACCAGGCGAACCTGACGTTCGAGGTCCCAGCGGGGCACGCCCCGCGTGATCGGCGCGTTGGCCGCCTGCCAGGACATGATGCCGCCGTCCAGCACCGTCAGGTTCGGCAGGCCGGCCTCAGCCAGTGCCTGCCGGGCCTGGACTGCGCGGGCACCGGAGCGACACACCAGAACGACGTCCTCGTCCAGCTGGTCACGCACCTCCTGGCGGTGCTCCTTGAGCAGGTCGAGCGGCACGTTGTAGGAGCCGGGGATGTGCGACGTCTCGAACTCCGTCGGGGTACGCACGTCCAGCACGCGGGGCGCACGACCGGATTCGATCAGCTCGCGAAGGCCGGTGGCGTCGAGCGTGGCGGCGCGCGCGGTCTCGGAAGTACTCATTTCTCCTCTTTCCTGGATGAGGTGCCAGCTGTCATGGCAGGGGGATGCTGGCCGGCGGCGGTGGCGCCGGCCGGTGGTGCGGACCGTTCAGGTCAGGCGGCGGTGACCAGTTCGAGGCCGGCGACCTGGGCCTGACCGAACGCGTCGTCGACCACGACCACCTCGTGGCCGGCGTTCGCCAGGAGAGAGGCGGCGGCGGTGGCCCGGTAGCCGGAACCGCAGTGCACCCAGACGGCGCCGGTCGGTACGTCGGCCAGCCGCCGGGGCAGGTCGGGCAGCGGGATGTGCACGGCGCCGTCGATGTGGCTGGTCCGCCACTCGTTGGTCATCCGCACGTCGAGGATCACGTCCGCGCCGGGCAGACCGTCTGGGACGTGGCCCTTCCGAGCCGCCGCGAGGGCCACGAAGTCCGCCATCCGCAACTCCCGCAGCTGACCGGGCCCAGTGGCCCACTGCCCGGCGTCGCCGGTGGCCTGCGCGGCGGGGCGATCGATGCCGATGCGGACCAGTTCACGTTGGGCGTCGGCGACCTGCTGCGGTGTCTCGGCGAGCAGGGTGATCGGCACCCCCCACTCGATCAGCCAACCGAGCCAGGTGGCCATCGGACCGTCCAGACCGAGACTGACCGTGCCGGTCAGGTGCGAGGCGGCGTACGCCTTGCGGTGCCGCAGGTCCACCACCCACTCCCCATCGGTCATCCGCTCGCGTAGTTCGGCGGCGTCGGCGCGGGTCACCGGCGTGAGGTCGATCGGGGCCGGGCCGCCGACGTTCACCACCCCCATGTGGGCGTAGTACGCCGGGTAGGCGTCGAGGCCGGCGAGGGTCTCGGTGACGAAGTCGTCCGCGGCCAGCCGCAGGACGGGGTTCTTCTCCTTCTCCCGGCCGATGGTCGACTCCGGAGCGTCGGACTGGCTGGCCGAGCAGAAGCTGCCGAACCCGTGCGTCGGCCACACCTGCGCACCGTCGGGTAGCAGATCCGCCAACCGTTTCGCCGAAGCGTGCTGGTGCTGGGCCAACTCGTGGGCGTGGTGCTGGCCCAGCAGGTCGGTACGGCCCGTCGTGCCGAACAGCAGCGACCCGCCGGTGAAGACGCCGGTTGCCTCCCAGCCGACGTCGGTGGCCACGTCCAGGACGTACGACAGGTGGTGGAAGGTGTGACCTGGCGTGGCGATCACCCGCAGGCGAAGGGAGTCGGAGACGGTCACCTGGTCGCCGTCGGAGACCAACGTCCGCTCGAAGCCGACCTCGTCGGCCGCGGCCACCAGGTAGTGCGCGCCGGTGATCCGGGCGAGTTCCAGCCCGCCGGAAACGTAGTCGTTGTGCAGGTGCGTCTCCAGGACGTGGGTGATCCGGACGCCTTTCTCCCCCGCGAGGTACATGATCCGGTCGATGTCGCGCTGGGGGTCGACCACGATCGCGACCTGCCCGTCCGACGCCACGTAGCTGCGATCACCGAGGGAGGACGTCGCGACGACGGAAACCTCAACTGGCATGTCTGCGCTCCTTCGAAATACCCCGGGGGGTATATAGACGACACACTGCTGTTCGGTTCTTCACCCACACGATTACCCGCTCACGCCATCGCCAGTCGGCGGAGGGCGTCGCCGAGCTACCGCTCTGCCCGCGCGAGGCGCAGGCCCGCCGCACCCGGTCGCCGCTTCATCGACTCCGTGTCGCGGAAATGCGGGTATCCGTCAAGCCGCGACACCCCGATACCGAGCCTGGAGTCGGATCGCCGCCGACGCGGCGGCCCTTCGGGGACGATGCCCCGCCCGGCCGTGCCCCGACGCGACGGTCCGGGCCACCCTCTCGGGCGGCAGGGCCCGGCCGCGCCTCAGGCGAGAGCCAGGAAGAGCTTCTCGAGCTCCTCCTCGGTCATCTCCGGCTCCTCGCCACGGTCACGCGCGGCCCCACAGTGCCGCATCCCGGACGCAATGATCTTGTAGCCCGCGCGGTCGATCGCCTTCGACACCGCCGCGAGCTGGGTCAGCGCCTCGCGGCAATCCTGACCGTTTTCCATCATCTCGATAACCGCGTTGAGCTGCCCACGCGCCCGCTTGAGCCGGGTCAGCGCATCCGAGGTCATCTCCGGTCGAAGCTTCATCGGCACCTCCTGGAGGCCACCATACCCCCGGGGGTACCCGACTCGCCAACACAGCGTCTCGGAGCCTGGGGAACCCACCACCGGCACTGACACACGGACAAAGAGGTCAGATCGGACGGCACGGTACCGAAAGAGCCCCGATCGATCCTGACGGATCGGCCGGGGCTCGTCGGTGGTACCTGTCAGGCGATGTCGAACCGGTCGAGCTCCATGACCTTGGTCCAGGCCGTCACGAAGTCGGCCACGAACTTGTCGCGGGCGTCCTGGCTGGCGTAGACCTCGGCGAGGGCGCGCAGCTGCGAGTTGGACCCGAAGATGAGGTCGACCGCCGTGGCGGTCCACTTCACCTCATCGGTGGCCAGGTCGCGGATCTCGTACACGTGCTCGTCGGACTTCGACGCGCTCCACCGGGTGCCCGGGGAGAGCAGGTTGGCGAAGAAGTCGTTGGTGAGCACGCCCGGCCGGTCGGTGAGCACACCGTGCCGGCTGCCGCCGACGTTGGCGCCGAGGGAGCGCAGGCCGCCGATGAGGACGGTCATCTCGGGCGCGGTCAGGTTGAGCATGTAGGCACGGTCGACGAGCAGCACCTCCGGCTGGGTCTTCTCGCCAGCGCGCAGGTAGTTGCGGAAACCGTCGGCACGCGGCTCGAGGACCCGGAAGGAGTCGGTGTCGGTCTGCTCCTGGGTCGCGTCGGTGCGGCCCGGCCGGAACGGCACCGTCACCTCGACGCCGGCGTCCCGCGCCGCCTTCTCGACGGCTGCCGAACCGGCCAGCACGATCAGGTCGGCGAGCGAGATCTTCGCCCCACCAGCGGCGTTGAACTCCTGCTGGATGCCCTCAAGGGTGGTGAGGACGGTGGCCAGCTGCTCGGGCTGGTTGACCTCCCAGCTGCGCTGCGGCTCAAGGCGAATGCGCGCCCCGTTGGCGCCGCCGCGCTTGTCGGTGTGCCGGAAGCTCGCGGCAGAGGCCCAGGCGGTGGAGACCAGCTGGTCGATCGTGAGACCGGACGCCAGCACCTTCGCCTTGAGCGCGGCGATGTCGGCGTCGCCCACCAGCTCGTGGTCGACGGCCGGCACCGGGTCCTGCCAGAGCTGCGGCTCGGCCACCCACGGCCCGAGGAAGCGCTCGATCGGGCCCATGTCGCGGTGCAGCAGCTTGTACCACGCCTTGGCGAAGGCCAGCGCGAACTGGTCGGGGTTCTCCAGGAAGCGGCGGGAGATCTTCTCGTACGCCGGGTCGACGCGCAGCGACAGATCGGTCGTGAGCATCGTCGGCCGGTGCTTCTTCGCCGGGTCGAAGGGATCCGGGATGATCGCCTCGGCGTCCTTGGCGACCCACTGCTTCGCGCCGCCGGGGCTGGTGGTGAGCTCCCACTCGTAGCCGAAGAGGATCTCGAAGAAGCGGTTGCTCCACTGCGTCGGCACGTCGGTCCACGTCACCTCGAGACCACTGGTGATCGTGTCGCCGCCCTTGCCGCTGCCGTGGGTGCTCAGCCAGCCCAGGCCCTGCGCCTCCAGCGGGGCACCCTCGGGCTCCGGGCCCACGTGGTTGTCGGCGACGCCGGCACCGTGGGTCTTACCGAAGGTGTGACCACCGGCGATCAGGGCGACGGTCTCCTCGTCGTTCATCGCCATCCGGCCGAAGGTCTCGCGGATGAAGTGCGCCGCCGCGGCCGGGTCCGCGTTACCGCGCGGGCCCTCCGGGTTGACGTAGATGAGCCCCATCTCGGTCGAGCCGACGCCGGCCGCCATCTCCTTCTCGGAGGCGTAGCGCTCGTCGCCCAGCCAGGTGTCCTCCGGACCCCAGAAGATCTCCTCGGGCTCCCAGACGTCCTCGCGACCGAAGCCGAAGCCGAAGGTCTTGAAGCCCATCGACTCCAGGGCGACGTTGCCGGCGAGCACCAGCAGGTCGGCCCAGGAGATCTGCTGGCCGTACTTCTGCTTGACCGGCCAGAGCAGCCGGCGGGCCTTGTCCAGGTTGGCGTTGTCCGGCCAGCTGTTGAGCGGGGCGAACCGCTGCCCACCGTCGCCGGCGCCGCCACGGCCGTCCTCGATCCGGTACGTGCCGGCGGCGTGCCAGCTCATCCGGATCATCAGGCCGCCGTAGTGGCCGAAGTCGGCCGGCCACCAGTCCTGCGAGGTGGTGAGCACCTCGACGATGTCGCGCTTGAGGGCCTCGACGTCGAGCTTCGCGAACTCCTTGGCGTAGCTGAAGTTCTCGCCCAGCGGGTTGCCCTTTGACGAGTGGGCGTGCAGCACCGACAGGTCGAGCTGGTTGGGCCACCAGTCCCGGTTGGTGCGCGGACGACCACCGGTCTTCGGGGTCGGCGAGTCGATCGCCGGGTTCTCACTCTCACTGCCGTGCGCGGTCACCGAGTCGTGCGCGACCGGGCAGCCGGCCGCCGCCTTCTGGTCCACGCCCTGCGCACTGACGGGGCCGTTGTCCTGGGTGTCGCTCATGTACTTCCTTCCGAGCTTGCGGATCTCTGGGGCGTGCGTTCGGTCGCGCAGTCGGGGCAGGTGCCCCAGTAGACGACCTCCGCCTCGTCGACCGTGAAACCGTGGTCGCCCGAGGCGGTGAGACAGGGAGCGTGACCGACGACGCAGTCGACGTCGGCGATGGCGCCGCAGGAGCGGCACACGACATGGTGGTGGTTGTCAGCGATTCGGGACTCGTAGCGGGCGGTCGCCCCGGCCGGCTGGATGCGCCGCACCAGGCCGGCGTCGGTGAGCACGCGCAGCACGTCGTACACCGCCTGGTGGGAGACCGTGGGCTGCTCCGCGCGGACCAGCGCGATCACCGCGTCGGTGCCGACGTGCGGGTGGTCGCGCAGCGCCGCGAGCACCGCCAGCCGGGGCCGGGTCACGCGCAACGAGACGGCCCGCAGCTGCGCCTCGAAGTCGGACATCACGGGTACGAACACTAGCTCACTATTTTGGAACGAATCAAGTTTTGCGCCGCCCGAGGTACCCCAACGGCGGACGATTCACCCGAGGTTAACCTGCGGGAGGGAAAAAAATCGGACAGCCATGTCGAGAAATGCCGACCGGCTTCGTCCCCGGAGTGAACGTGACCACGATGGGTCGCAGCCAACACCGAGGAGCATCACGATGGCCAAGTACCTGCTGCTCAAGCACTACCGGGGCGGCCCGGCCGGGGTGAACGACGTACCCATGGACCAGTGGACGCCGGCGGAGATCTCAGCCCACATGCAGTACATGCGCGACTTCGCGGCCCGACTCGAGGGCACCGGCGAGTTCGTCGACGCTCAGGCGCTCGCCCCGGAGGGAGCGTGGGTCCGGTACGACGGCGAGGGCCGGCCCCCGGTCACCGACGGCCCCTTCGCGGAGACCAAGGATCTCATCGCCGGCTGGATGGTGATCGACGTCGACAGCTACGACCGGGCCGTTGAGTTGGCCGGGGAACTGTCGGCCGCTCCCGGGGCGGGCGGGAAGCCGATCCACGAGTGGCTGGAGTTGCGCCCGTTCCTGAGCGAGCCCCCCACCATCACGGAGTGACGGCTCCGATGGACGAGACGCTGCTGCGCAGTCTCACGCCGAGCGTCCTCGGGATCCTCGTCCGCCGCGGAATCGACTTCGCGGCGGCCGAGGACGCCGTGCAGGACGCCCTGGTCGAGGCGGTCCGGGTCTGGCCGGCCGACCCGCCGCGCGACCCGAAGGGCTGGCTGACCGCTGTGGCGTGGCGACGCTTCCTCGACGCGGCCCGGGCCGACACCGCTCGCCGTCGGCGCGAGGATCTCGTCGACGAGGAGCCGGCGCCAGGGCCCGCTCCCGCTGTGGACGACACGCTCCAGCTCTACTTCCTGTGCGCCCACCCGTCGCTGACGCCGTCGTCGGCGGTCGCGCTCACGCTGCGCGCCGTCGGCGGGCTGACCACCCGGCAGATCGCCCACGCCTACCTGGTGCCCGAGGCGACCATGGCGCAGCGCATCAGCAGGGCCAAGCGCACCGTCTCCGGGCTGCGGTTCGACCGACCCGGTGACGTCGCCACAGTGCTGCGCGTCCTTTACCTGGTCTTCAACGAGGGCTACTCCGGCGACGTGGACCTCGCCGCCGAGGCCATCCGGCTCACCCGGCAGCTCGCGGCCGCGATCGACCACCCCGAGGTGGCGGGGCTGCTCGCCCTCATGCTGCTGCACCACGCCCGGCGCGCCGCCCGGACCGCCCCCGGCGGCAGCCTGGTGCCGCTCGCCGAGCAGGACCGCGGCCGCTGGGACACCCGGTCGATCGCCGAGGGCGTCGAGATCCTGCAGGCGGCCCTGGCCCGCGACCAGCTGGGTGAGTTCCAGGCCCAGGCGGCCATCGCGGCGCTGCACGCGGACGCGCCGACCGCCGCGGAAACCGACTGGGTGCAGATCGTGGAGTGGTACGACGAACTGGCGCGCCTGACCGCGAACCCTGTCGTCCGACTCAACCGCGCGGTGGCGGTCGGTGAGGCCGACGGCCCCAGGGCCGGCCTGACGGCGCTCGCGGCGGTGGACGACGCACTGCCCCGGTACACGGCGGTGGCGGCGTACCTGCACGAGCGCGACGGTGATCTGGCAACGGCGGCGCGGTTGTACGCCGAGGCCGCCCAGCAGGCCCTCAACCTCGCTGAACGCGACCATCTGACCCGACAGGCCGCCCGGCTCAACGCCCTGCGTCGTCGCTGACCGCTCGGGCAACTGGAGCGGCTGCCCCTGCCACCGGCCACGGCCGGGACACCTGGTCCGGAAAGTCTCCGGAACTTTCGGCGGCCCCACCCCGACCGTTGTTCGGCTGTTGCGACGCCGCGGTGACCGTCCCGGACTCTGATCGACTACTGACCTGGATGGATGCCGCTCCGGTGACGGCAGCGGTGTTGCCAGCCTGTTTCCGAAAATTGTTGACAAGTCGACGGCTGGGTTAATACGGTCGCCATCGACGGCGCTCGATTGTCGTCAGCACCAGCCACCACGACCCACTTCTCCGATCGTCGTGCAGGACGACCGGCCCACCACCACCGAGCGGTACGACGCCGTGGCCGTCCCCCGACCACCGGCAGCCTGCCGAGGCGTACCGCGCCGCTGGCCCCCGCCAGCCGTCAGAGGAGGCAACAGTTCCATGACCGACACCAGCCACACCAAACCGAGAGGCCGCGGCCGTATGCGGCTGCTCCTGGGCGCCGCCTGCGCCGCCGTCGTGGCCGTCGCCGGCACGATGACGGCCACCAACGCGTACGCCGAGGCCGACCGGACCCTCACGTCGAACCTCACCGGCACGCACAACGGGTACTACTTCTCGTTCTGGAAGGACAGCGGCAACGCCAGCATGACGTTGCGCGCCGACGGCCGATACACCAGCAGTTGGGACAGGAGCACCAACAACTGGGTCGGCGGCAAGGGTTGGGCCACCGGTAACCGCCGGACGGTCACCTACTCGGGCAGCTACAACCCGGGTAACAACAACACCTACCTCGCCCTGTACGGATGGACGCGCAACCCGCTCATCGAGTACTACGTGGTGGAGAACTTCGGCAGCTACAACCCGAGCAGCGGCGCCCAGCGGATGGGTACTGTCACCACTGACGGCGGCACCTACGACATCCTCCGCAGCCAGCGGGTCAACGCCCCGTCGATCGACGGCAACCAGACGTTCTACCAGTTCTGGAGCGTCCGCCAGCAGAAGCGGTCGAGTGGCACCATCACCACCGCCAATCACTTCGACGCCTGGGCCCGGGCGGGCCTGAACCTCGGCACCAACCACAGCTATCAGGTGATGGCCACCGAGGGTTACCAGAGCAGCGGAAGCTCCGACATCACCGTCCGGGAGGGCAGCGGCGGCGGCAACCCGACCAACCCGCCCACCACCGGCAATCCGGGGACCGGAAACTGCAACGCGACGATCTCCGCCGGCCAGCAGTGGGGTGACCGGTTCAACCTCAATGTCGCGGTCAGCGGCACCAACAACTGGGTCGTCAGCCTCGGCCTCGGTGGCGGTCAGAGCATTCAGAACAGCTGGAACGCCGCCGTCAACGGCAACAGCGGCACCGTCACCGCGACGCCGAACGGCAACGGGAACAACTTCGGCATAACGATCATGGCCAACGGCAACTGGAACTGGCCGACGATCAGCTGCCGCACCAGTTGACCCTGATCAGTACCTGACATCGAAGCACTGGCGTGGCGGCCTCGGTCGCCACGCCAGTGCCGCGTTGCGCAGGCCACTCCCCCGTCCGCCTCGGTTCCCATGACGGCCTCGGGCCGACCCCGCGCGACGTGCCCCTTGCGCTGCGCCCGCCGAGGCACCGCCGACGTACAACTCAACGGCGTTTCCGCGGGTGCAGAGCAAAGGGCGGATCTTGCGCCACGAGTTGCGAGACCACGGGGCGTTGCCGCCGTGCGCTACACCTGCGGCACCGCCGTCTCTCCTCCGGCAGTCGATTCCTCCGCCGGAGGTTGCACGGATGGGTCCGCCGCCGGGTTCTCCGTCGGCCCCGAGGTCGACGGCGCTGTCGTTCCGCCCGTCGGGGCTGCCGTCGGGGCTTTCGTCGGCTCCGCAGGAGCGCTCTCGGACGCGGTGGGACCGGGCGCATCGGTAGTGCCTCCACCAGACGGCGTCGACGGCTCCACCGTCTCCTCGTCCCGGGTGGGCGTCGGGGTCGGGGAGCCGGGCGCCCGGACCGGCAGGCCCGCAGAACTGCGGGTGGCTGGTTCACCGCCACCCACTCCGGGGCCTGGTTCCCGCTCGGTCGGCACCGTTGGCGACACCGCGGGAGGCGTCGACGGTCGCCCGGTCGGGCCGGGCATGATCCCGATGGGATCGGCGAGCACCAGGACGGCAGCCGCGGCGGCCATTGATCCGAGAAGCACCGCGAGCGCTCTTGGCCCAGGAGTGACGGCCCGGCCCACCGTGCCGCCGAGGGCCGACCGCCGGGCAGAGGTGACCTCGGTCCGCACCCCGATCTCGGTCGCCCCGGTGGCGGTGGACGGCAGGTGGTCGGACGGGTCCGCGAGTGTCTGCGCCGCCGTGGCCGTGTCCGCTGCCGTGGCCAGGTCCGCTGCCGTCGGGAAGCGGTTGGCGGGCTCCTTGGCCATCGCTGTGGCGACCACCCGCCGGACCTCCGCCGGAACGTCCTCCGGCAGCGGCGACGGTTCCTCCTCGAGGTGCCGCAGCGCCACCGCGACGGCATTCTCGCCCTGGTGCGGTGGCCGGCCGGCGAGGCAGTGGTAGACGACAGCCCCCAGCGCGTAGATGTCGATCGCTGGTGTTGTCTCGTTCTTCGCGACCTGCTCGGGTGCCATGTACAGGGCAGTGCCGACGATCTGGTTCGTTCCGGTCAGGCTCGTCGCTTCCTGCGTCACCGCAACACCGAAATCGACGAGTACGACGTGTCCGTCCGGCTCGATGATCAGATTGCTGGGTTTGACGTCACGGTGGACGACACCGGCGTCATGCGCGGCCTGCAACGCTCTGGCGGACTGCACGGCGATCGACATCGTCTCGGCCACGTCCAGCCGGCCGAGCTCGGCGATCCGCTCCGACAGGGGCTGCCCCTGCACGCACTCCATCACGATGTAGGCGAGGACCAGCGCTCCGGATTGGGACACCTCACCGTAGTCGTAGACCTGGGCGACACCTGGGTGACGCAGGGCCGCCATCGCCCGCGCCTCGCGCCGGAACCGCTCACCGAAGCCGCCGTCGGTAACCAACCGTGGGTGCAGCATCTTGACCGCCACGCAGCGGTCGAGTGTTTCGTCGACCGCCCGCCACACGTCACCCATTCCGCCGCTGGCGATGCTTTCGACCAGGCGGTAACGGTCTCCGACGACTTGCCCCACATTCGGCATAGCTTTCGGTACCCCGTACTCCTCGATCTCAAGCACGTCGAGGCTGGGCACCGCGTCGCGTCGGCGCACCGCAGGCCGAGCCCGCCCCGCCGCTGCCGGCGGGGCGGGCTCGGCCGTCTACGGCATGGTCAGCCGTTCAGCCTGGCAATCAGGGCGGTGGCCATGCCCTGCTCACCTCGGGCGTTGGGGTGGAACGGCGCTGCCGAATTCTGCGGCACCAGACCCTCGACCCACCGGGTGCCGCTGCCCTTGCACGAGTCGCGGCCGATCGACGGGGTGTAGACATCGGCGTAGGTGGCGCCGTTGGCGCTCGCGACACTGGCGAGCATCGCGTTGAGCGACTTCTCGACACCACGCAGGTACGGCACGTCCTGGTAGGCGATCGGAACGACCGGCCAGCAGCCGTAACCGCTGTCCGGCAGGATCGCCGGATAGCCGAGCACCACGACCCGCGCGCCCGGTGCGGCCTGCCGGACCGCCTGGAGCACGGCGGTGATCTTCGGCGTGGCGGCGACGATCCGCGCCTGCAACTGGTCGACACCTCCGGCGGTGTAGCGGTTCTTGCACGGAGAGCCGAGCGGGCTGCTGACGCTCGCCTGCGCGCAGTCGCCGATGATGCCGGAGAAGCCGATGTCGTTGCCGCCGATCTGCACCGTCACCAGCGACGTGTTCGACGTGACCGCGTTGAGCTGCGGCGGCAACGTGATGCCCAGTTGGCCGCTACCGCCGTAGAGGATGTCGTCAGTGGTGGCGCCGGAGCAGCTCACGTCGGCGAACGACGACGAGCCGGCGGACGCCGCCACCAGCGACGGGTAGTTGCGGTTGGACCGCAGGCAGTTGAGGTCGACCTGGGTGGGAATCAGCGGGCCGGCTGTGTACGAGTCGCCCAGCGCGACGTAACGGCCGGTGGGCACGGCGGCGCTGGCGGGGGTGGCGACGGTGAGCAGCACGCCGGCGGTGGCGAGGGCGAGTGCTGCCAACCGGGTGGCTGCCCGCGGGCGGGGCAGGCGGGGACGGGTCATGGCGCCTCCCAGGAGGGATCAGGGGTGGTGGTGCCCGAGATCCTGTCGCCGTCGACGCCCACCGTCAATATCGATGGACCTCACTAAATGATGGTCCGAAGTGTGGGATGCATCGGTGGTGGTCAATCAGATGGCGCGGGTGAGGTTGCCGCGCACCTCACTCGCGCTGCACCTCCCGCCGAACCGCCCACGCCGCGCACTAGCCTCCGGCCTGCACCTGCTCCTTGATCTCGTCGTAGCCGACCGGAGTCGGTGCCGTGCCCGGCGCGTAGATCACGCGCAGGACGCCGGTCGGGAACGCCTCCGTTGCCACCAGTCGCAGGTGGTACGCCGCGTCTCCCTCGTCGAACAGCTTGCGGCCCTTGCGCGCGGCCACCGGATGCACCAACAGACGCAGCTCGTCGACCAGGCCGGCGGCGAGCAGTTGCTGCACGACGGAGATCGACCCGGGGATGAGGATTCCCCGGACGCCGGCATCGGCCTTGAGCGCGGTGACGGCGTCGAGGAGGTCCCCGTCGATCAGCTCGCAGTTGCGCCAGGAGAACTCCAGCGGCTGGCGCGAGACGACGACCTTGCGCATGTCGCCGAGTTGCTTGGCGAACGGCGCGTCGTCGCCACCCGCGGCCTCCCGACCGGGCCAGGCCCCGGCGAAGCTGTCGTACGTCTCGCGGCCGATGAGCAGCACATCGGCGGCGTCATAGTCCTCGGTGACGGCGCGGCCCATGTTCTCGTCGAAGTACGGGAAGTGCCAGTCAGGGTCGATCTCGGCCACACCGTCGGCCGAGATGAACAACGTGGAGATGACCTTTGCCATCGCGGGGGATCCCTTCGAGCCGGGTGATGTCGGTAGGTCGACCGGCGCATCGTCCCAAACTCGTCGTCCACGGGCCGCCCCGATGGCGCGTGTCGTATCCCGTCTTTGTCAGTCAGACGTCACGGGGGCGATCCGATGCCAGGTGTCGAGCAACTTTGGCTGCCCCAGCCCGTTCGCCCTCTCGACGTGCGGCAGACCGGCGTCGAGCCAGTCTCGCAGCACAGCGCTGCCGTTGCGTGATCGACTCGCGTTCAAGAAAG
Source organism: Micromonospora alfalfae (assembly GCF_022230925.1). GTDB lineage: Bacteria > Actinomycetota > Actinomycetes > Mycobacteriales > Micromonosporaceae > Micromonospora > Micromonospora alfalfae. The sequence goes on from NZ_JAKKFH010000011.1 coordinate 183,431, forward strand.
TCGCGGCGTCAGGACGATCGGGATACCGCGACTTCCATGAACCCGAGTGGATCAAGCGCGCCCGGCGTGGTGCGGGCGGGCTCGGCGTGACGCCGAGCCCGCCCCTTGCGGGTCAGTCGAGCATGATCAAAGCGGGCGCTGCAAGGTCAGCAGACCCGGCCGGTACGGCAACAGGCCGTAGTCGCCGCCGGAGCTGGGGGAACGACCCTGGTAGAGCAGTTGCAGGTTGCAGGGGTTGACGGTCATGGTCTGGTCGGCGTTGGTGCGCAGCAGCTCACCGTGGCTGATGTCGTTGGTCCAGGTGGCGCCGCTGTTGGCCTTGCCGGCGAACGGGTTGCTCTCGCTGGTGGCCTGCGGCGTCCATGAGCCGCCCAGGCTGGTGGCCGTGAACGAGCGGAAGTAGCGACCCTGCGAACCGATCGCCTCGACGATCATGAGATAACGGGTCTGGCCCTGGAGCTTGTAGACCTGAACGGCCTCGAAGAGGTTGTTGGTGGTGTCGCTCATGATGGTCGTGTAGTTGGAGCCGAAGCTGCCCGGGAAGTTGCCGATCGGCATGCTGGCCCGGTAGATCTTGCCGTTGTCACCGGCGAAGAACAGGTACATGTTCTGGTCGTCGCCGATGACCGCCTGGTCGATCGGGCCGGTGCCCGAGCCGGTGATGCTTCCGCTGAACAGCGTCTGCGCCGCCGACCAGCCGTTCGGGTTTGTCGGGTTGGTCGAGGTCCGGTAGGAGAACGCGGGCCCACCCCACTGGTAGGTCAGCACCCAGATGTTCTTCGGCGCGAAGTAGAACAGCGACGGTGCGACTGTCGCGTTGTTCATCGCGTTCTGGCTGGCCGAGCCCATCTGCGAGTAGTTCGTGAAGAGGCCGAAGTTCATCGAGCCCCACCGGGTGCCAGTGTCGTGGGTGGTGGCGTAGACGAGTTGCTGGCCGTTGTAGGGGGCGACTGTGAAGTCCTTGAGTGACACCCAGCCCGACTTCGGGGTGGCCAACACCCCGGTGGAGGACCACCGGTACGTCGAGGGAAGATTGCACGTCTCGCTCGGCGGCGGGGTCGTCGGCGGCGGATCGGTCGGCGGCGGGTCAGTGGGCGGCGGGTCGGTCGGCGTCGTGCCACCGGTGCAGGTGACACCGTTCAGGGCGAAGCTCGTCGGTGCCGGGTTGCTGCCCGTCCAGGACCCGTTGAACCCGAAGGACACAGTGCCGTTGGCCGGGACCGCACCGTTGTAGCTCACGTTCTTCGCGGTCACCGCCGACCCGCTCTGCGTCAGCGACGTGTTCCAGGCCTGCGTCACCGTCTGCCCGGCGCCGTACGACCAGGTCAACGTCCAACTGCTCAACGGGTCACCCAGGTTCGTGATCGCCACGTTGGCGCCGAAGCCGCCCTGCCACTGTGACGACACGGCGTAGTTCACCGAACAACCCTCAGCCGCGGCGCCGGCCGGCAGCGCCGCGACAACTGTCGACGACACCAGTAAGCCGACGCCGGCCGCAACCAGACCGACATTGGTGGCTCTGGATCTGGTCATATAGCACCCTCCTCGCGGGACGGCGGCCTATACATTGGTGGCGGTCGCTGTGTCGTGACCGATTGTGAGCGTTAACAGGCCGCGTCAGGTATGTTACGGGAGCGCTCCCATACCCTCAACAGCATCTATCCCTCGTTCTCGCCGACGTCGACTTTGCCGGCGTGGCTGACCCGGCAGCGACCTTCCTCAGACGACGGTGAGGGTGAGGACACCAAACTGGTTGCTCCGCTGCACGTAGTGCGGCAGATAGAACTTCCACGTCACAGTCAGCTCACGCCCGGCCCGCATCGAGGCCGGCACCTCGGCGACCATTTCGAACACGGCACTGCCGCCGGCGGGGATCTGCGGAAGCGCGAGGCAGTTCAGCCGGTACAGCTGGGCCGAGTTCACCGCGTCGTTTGTCGCGTCGCCGAGTGAGAACCGTTCCATCAGGTAGGCCGGGCACGGGTCCAGCGCGAGGGGGCCGTCGGTCGGGTTCCCCAGCGTCACCCGGAAGGTGAGCCGCGACCCGGCAACGGCTGTCGTCGGCCCCTTGACAGCGACGCTGAGCTTTTCGAGCGGCGAGGACGGGGGCTTCGACACCGTCACCGGGTCGGTGAACCCGCTCGCGGACAGCGTCCCCCGCGCGCGGGGGTGGACCCCCTCCCCCTGCGGACAACCCGGACGCTCGTCGGCGGTCACCGGTGCGCGCAACCTGCCGCCGTTGTGCGGCAGCTCGATCGCGAGCTCCAACGACCCCTTCACCGGCTGACAGAACGGCCCGGACCAGTCCAGGCGCAGGCTGGCGTTGCCGCCGGCCGGCACGGCGACCACCCGGGTGCGGCCCTCCTCGTTGATGCCGTGGGTGTAGAGCATCGGGACCTCACGGCCGCCAGCGAGCATGGTCGTGGGCACCTCGCCCTGCAGGGTGCACTCGACGGTCGACGAGTTCCGCACGTCCACTTCGCCGATGAGCTTGCCGATGGCGGCGTCGAAGCCCCGCGGCGTCTCACCGCCGGTGCCGGGCCGCGTCCAGGTGGTGAGCCGGCCGGTCAGCTGCTCCGCCCGGCACGGTCTGCTGCCGGCGCCCGGCGTTCTCGGCGCGGCAGGGCGGCCGTTGAGGTCCTCGTCGGTGATCTTCAGGTCGGCCCAGGGCACACTGCCGTCGGCGAGCAGCTCGGTGGGCGCCGGCTCCGCGACCGTCGGGTCCGAGTGACCCGGACGGGCGTTCGGGTCGGCGCACGCCGCCACCACGGTGAGGACGATCAGCAGTGGCACCAGTAGTCGACGCATGCCGTCACCCTCACACAGACGAACCACACGGGCCTGAGTAGCGGTGCTCAGCGCCGATCAGTCTCCGGTCGGCCCGGGGCCCTCGGCGATCGCTACGGGAGTACCGAGCTCGACGGTACGGGAGACCGTGCACAACCGATCGTGCGACTGCTGCAACGACCGGGGCAGCGCCGCACGGGCCGCGTCGCCCTCCTCGCCCTCCGGGAACGTCACTGTGAACTCGACCCGCAGGTTCCGCATCCGGTTTCCGCCGGCCTCGTCCCGGATCTTGTCACCGGTGACGGCGACGGCGAACCCGGTCGGCTCGGCACGACGACTGGTGATGTGGTCCACGTCCACAGCGGTGCAACCGCCGATGGCGGCCAGCAGCAACTCCACCGGTGTGAAACTGCCGTCCTCGCCAGTGCCCAACGACAGCGACCCGCCACGGGAGTTCCGCACGACGTAGTTGCCCAGGCTGGCGCGCTCGATCGCCACCGAGCGGAAGGTGTCCTCAGTCATGACAGAAAACTACCCGCCTCAGCGATCACGAGTACATGAGATGCAGCGTCATCCCGGCATCGGCGTGCGCCAGGTTGTGGCAGTGATTGGCCCACGTCCCCGGGTTGTCGGCCCGGAACGCCACCTTCCACACCTCGCCCGGACGGACGTCGAACGAGTCCAGCCACAGCGGGCTTCCGGCCGCCGGCTCGCCATCGCGGGCCAGCACCAGGACGTGGTGGCCGTGCAGGTGCCACGGGTGCACGGTCTGCGACCGGTTGACGATCGTGAACCGTACGACGTCACCCAGGCGTACGACCTGCGATGGGATGTCAGGATCGGCCGCGCCGTTGACCGTGTGGGCGTACCGCGGCACCAGTCTGCGCAGGTCGAGGCCCCGGTCGAGGACGAGGGTGAACGTCTTGTCGAACCGGGACCAGGGCACCGGGGCGGTCGTGCCGTAGCCGAGCGGATCGAGCACCGGCCAGGCGCCGGTCGCCGTCGACACCGGGCCGGTCGAGTAGACGGCCCGCCCGTCGACGAACAGCGCCACCGGGGTCGCCGGCGCGTCGAAGACCAGGTCGTAGCGGCCCCCGGCCGGGATCAGCACCGCGGTGTCCACCAGCGGCGTCGGGCCGCGCAGGTCGACGCCGTCGATCGCCGCCACCCGGTACGCGGTCCCGGCCAGGGCGTACCGGTGCGTCGTGCTGTCGGTGTTGATCAGCCGCAACCGCGCCGGCAGGCCGGCCTCGACATGCTCCACCTTCGGCGCGGGCAACGGACGGCCCGCCAGGGTGTGCACCGGCACTGTGACGTCGAGGCCGGTCACCGGGCCCGGTCGCACCACCAGCACGCCGTAGAGACCCATCCGCACGCCGACATCGGAGGCCGAGTGCGTGTGGTACCAGTACGTTCCGGGCTGGTCGGCGCGGAACCGGTAGACGAACTCCTGCCCGGGCCGCACCGCCGCCTGTGTCACCCCTGGTACCCCGTCCTGATCGTTCGGCACGTCGTACCCGTGCCAGTGCAACGTGACGCCGCGCCCGATGTCCCGGTTGCGCAGCGCCACCTCCAGGACGTCGCCGACGGTGGCGGTCAACTCCGGTCCGGGGACCTGCCCGTTGAACGCCCACGCCGCGACGTTCCGGCCGCCCGCGTCCACAGTGGCGGTCGCGGCGGTCAGGGTGAACCGCCGGGTGGGTTCGTCGGCGATGTGAGCCGCCGGAGGACCATGATCATGTGGTTCGGCGGGCGCGGCGCCCGGGGCGACGGTCAGCCCGGTTCCGGTCAGCAGCGCCGCGACCGCCACCACGAGGGCTGACCGGGACACCGCCCGGGACGGGCGCGCGCCGAGCGCACGCGCCGAGACCACCGTGGCCGCCACGACCCCGGCGACCGCCAGCAGCCCCGCCCCGGCCGACGCCGGATAGCCGTGCAGAACCGTCACGAGCAGGGCGCCGCTCGTGGCGTACCCGGCGAAGAGCAGCGGAACCGCGACGGACCGGATGTCACCCGGGGCCCGCAGCAGCCGCGGACCGGCGACGCCCACCGCCGCGAGCGACAGTGGGGCCGCGATGAGGACCTTCTCCGCGGCGAACCACCAGCCGGCGCGGGCGAGGGCGGTGATGGTGATCGCGCGGGCGAGCGTGGCGAGCAGCGCGACGGCCGCCAGTCCCAGTGCGAGCGGGCGGCGGCGGACGGCTGACGCGGCGCCAGCCCCCAGCCAGGTGCCGGCCGCGAGGACCGCGATCACGAGGTCGGCCACGAGCAGCGACCCGGTGCTCACGCCGGCTCTCCTTCCCGGGTGACCAGCCGAGCCGCGCCGGCGGGAGCCGGGACGGTCAACTGTCGCGCCGCCCGATGGACGCCGACCACGACGTGCACCGCGATGATTCCGTTGAGCGCGTGCAACCCACCGATGGTCAGGCCGAGCGGGGTGCTGACACCCGACGCGTCGGTGGACGCCTCGGCCAACATGGCGATGAGTGGCTGGAGGAGGACCAGGCCGATCGGCAGGATCGCCAGTCCGATGACTTTTCCCGGTGCCTTCGCCAGCGCGGCGAGCAGGGCGGTGAGCACAGTGAGAATCGGGATGACCGCCATGCCGTTGACGCTGTGCAGCGCGTACGCGTCGTCGCTGGCGGGTCTGGTGAACCCGCCCACGGCGGCGAGGACGAACTGCACGGCGAACGCGACGAGCAGCAGGGCGCTGACGATGACGAGAGCCTTGCGCATGAGTTACCTCCTAGAGGCGCGCCGAGGCGACGGCCCGGGCGACGTGGTCGGTGGCCGTGATCGCCCCGTACGCGACCAACCGCACGAGGTCGGCGTCGGCGGGGTGGGAGAGCCGCCAGAGAGCGACGTCGCCCGGGCTGATCGCGCCGGGCGCGAACGCCGCCAGCAACGCGATCCGCGTACCGACGCGGTCCGCGCCCGGCACGTCCCGCACCAGGTCGACGGCCCAGTCCGCGGGCCGCGCCGGGAACCGCCCGTCCTCCCAGCGCACAGTGGCCGTGACGGTCTGACGCGCCACGTCGCCCAGCAGCAGGTCCCCACCCCGGGCGGCGGCGTCCCGCAGCGACGCGTAGGCGACGCCCACCGGGCTGTCCCCCGCCCAGGCCGGAGGTGATGCCGCCGGGTCGACGTCGAGGAGCGGGAGGCTTCGGCCGGGCTCCTTCGACTCCCGGGCCGCCTTGGCGTAGAGCCGCCCCCCGACCGAGCGCACCAGTGGGGAGCGTTGCAGGCCGCCGGGGAGCAGATCGGGGTCGAGCAACGCGGAGACGACCCGGTTGATGAAGTGGAAGGCGAGCAGGGTGCCGGTGATCTCCGGGCCGTGGGTGCTGGTCCAGTCGGCGGCTCTCGGGCTGCGGCTCGCCTGCGCCCAGCCGGCAAGCTGGGCGTGCCTCGACTCGGGGGGCGTCTCGCCCCGGGCGACGGCCTCGGCCAGCTTCGGCGCGCCCAGCGCGTGCAGCAGCAGCACGTGGGCGTCGACGCAGAACTGACAGCGGTTGGCCCGGGACACCGCCGCCGCGACGAGTTCGCGGTCGACCCGGGGCGCGTCCCCGGCGAGCAGCGCCTCCCGCATCAGCGCCCAGGTCGCCGCCAGCACCTCCGGCACCGCCGAGAGCGCCTGGAAGGTCGGCAACGGCCCGAGAAAGTCGTCACGCAACTGTTGGTAGACGGCGGCGGTGCGACCGGTGGCCGCCCTCGTCGGCGTGGGGGTGAAGAAGCGGTATGTCATGGGCTCGATGCTTGTTCCAGCGGGCCGGGAAAACGTCGTGCTGCCGCAGACACTTGCCCCGCCGCTCATACCGCATCCGTGGTACGCCGCAGCTACCACGCGCGCGGGATGCTCCAGCGACGACCGCCGTTCTACAGTGCGACAATGCGCCGCGACCTCCCGTACGCCCTCGGCGGTCTCGCCCTCGGCGTCCTCCTGCTCGGCAACGCCGTGCTCACCCCGGACGCCGCGACGGTCGAGGTGCTCGACGTCGCCCTGGTCCTCGCCACGGTGGTGGCCCTGGCGGCGTGCCGGCGCTACCCGGTGGTGGCGTTGGGCGTGGTCACCGTCGCCATGCTGGCCGTCCACGTCCGGGTGCACCCCGGGGTGTCCGCCGCCTTCCCCGTCCTCTGCGCGGTCTACGTCAGCGCCTGGCAGGGCCACCGGTCGGCCGCCGCCGTGGCCAGCCTCGCCTTCCTCGGTAGCTTCCTGGCCCGCGACATCTCGATGGCGCCGGCCGGCCGACCGGGCCAACTGGTCGCCGAGCGGACGGCCCTGCTGCTCGGCTGGTTCGTGGCGGCCAACGTCGCCGGGCTCGTCGCGCGGCAGCGCCGGGCGTACCTGGAGCAGGTCGAGCAGCGGGCCATCGAGGCCGAACGCACCCGCGAGGAGATGGCGTTGCGGCGCGCCGGGGAGGAGCGCCTGCGCATCGCCCGCGACCTGCACGACTCCCTGACCCACAGCATCTCGGTGATCAAGGTGCAGGCGGGGATCGCCGTGCACCTGGCCCGCAAACACGGCGAAGAGCCGTCGGCCACGCTGCTGGCGATCCAGGAGGCCAGCGGCGCCGCTATGCGGGAACTCCGCACCACCCTCGACGTCCTACGGGCGCCGACCGACGGCGATCGGATCGGACTGGCCCGGGTGGACGAGCTGGCCGAGCGGACCAGGGCGGTCGGCGTACCGGTGCAGGTGACAGTCACCGGCCAGCGCGGGGACCTGCCCGACGAGGTCGACCAGGCCGGGTACCGGGTCATCCAGGAGGCGCTCACCAACGTCGCCCGCCACGCCGGCCCGGCGACCGCGCACATCCAGGTGGAGTACGCCCCGGCGGGGCTGACGGTCGCTGTCACCGACGACGGTCACGCGTCGCCGGCTGAGCCCGTGACCCCGGGCGTGGGCCTGCGCGGCATGCGGGAGCGGGTCAGTGCCCTGGGCGGCACGCTGCGGACCGCCGCGCACGACGACCACGGGTTCACCGTACGGGCCACCTTCCCGCTGGACGGTCCACGATGACCGCCCGCCGCCCGAAGGAGCCGCGATGATCAGGGTGCTGCTCGCCGACGACCAGGCGCTGATGCGAGCCGGCTTCCGGGCACTGCTCGACGCCGAGGACCACCTGGAGGTCGTCGGCGAGGCGACCGACGGCAGCTCAGCCGTCCACCTGTCGCGGTGTCTGCGCCCGGACGTCGTCCTGATGGACGTGCAGATGCCGGGCCTCGACGGCATCGAGGCCACCCGGCGCATCGCCGCCGATCCCGACCTCACCGCGATCCGTGTTCTCATCCTCACCAACTACGGGCTCGACTCCTATGTGTTCGCCGCCCTCCGCGCGGGCGCCAGCGGCTTTCTCCTCAAGGACGCCGACCCCGCCGACCTGCTGCACGCCGTCGCCGTCGTCGCGCGGGGTGACGCGCTGCTCGCGCCGACCGTCACCCGCACACTGATCAGTGAGTTCGTGGCCGGCCCACCGCCGGCCGTGCCGACGGCCGGACGCGACGTGCTGACCGCCCGGGAGCAGGAGATCGTCGAGCTGGTCGCCCGTGGGCTGACCAACGACGAGATCGCCGCGCGCATGGTGATCAGCCCGCTGACCGCCAAGACACACGTCAACCGGGCGATGACGAAGCTGCACTGCCGCGACCGGGCCCAGTTGGTCGTGTGGGCGTACGAGTCGGGGCTGATCACGCCACGGCGGCGGTGATCGCCGTCTCCGAGAGCGGAGTCGATCAACCCCCTTGGGAACATGAGGAAGGGTCGACGCACTAACATTGCCGCCGTCCGCGACGGCTCTGCTGAATCGAGGCGACATGCGTTGGCTCCGTCGATTGCTGGGCGGTAGGCGAGTCCAGCTCGACCCGGGACGCCAGCAGGCGCTGCTGCACGACGTCCAGTCCCGGTACGGCCCCCACGCGCGGATCCGGTTCAACGAACAGGTCGACGCGCTCACCGGTTCGCTCGACAGTGACGACGGCCTGGTGGTGGCGACCCGGATCGTGAGTCAGGTCGCCGACGAGGCCCACGTCGACCTTCAGGCCCAGGCCCAGGAGATCCACCGACGGACGGGCCGACGGCTGCTGGTGCACCGCCGTAACTACCGGCCGCTGTGGAAGGAGGCGGGCCCGGCCCTGCGCTGGCCGCTGTTCGCGTTGCCGTGTGGCTTCCACCCGTACGCGCAGGTGGCCGCCGCCGTCACGGTGCTCGGCAACCGGGCGCCCCGGCTCGACCGGGTGACCGACCCGAACCCGGTGGTGACCCGCGTGTTCGAGGTGCTCGACCTGACCACCTCCGGCTGGGAGTACGGTCGGGTGCGGGTGGACACCGACGCCGCCACTCTTGCTGATCGACTGATCGTCAGTGCCGGGCAGGTCCTCGCGGCAATGGACGATCCGCCGCGACTGCCGCCCGCGGTCCGGGAGCTGATGCGCCGCAACAACACTGTCGCCGTGCACGACCCGTCCGGCCCTCGGGCGGTCGGCGGGATCAACCTGGGCGCGCGGATGCGGGAGGAGTTCCTGGTCTGAGCGCCCTCGGGCGCTACCGATCGGAGCGCCGACGGGCGAGATGCACGACGATGTCTGCGGAAAGCTCGACCCGCTCGGGCAGGATCCGCTCGATCTGGCTGAAGACCTGCTCCTGCTGCGAGGTCGGCAGCGTGAGATACGCCGAGATCGTCGACAGGTGGCCGACGTAGTCGCGCGCACTCATCGTCAGCCGACGCTCGACGACGGTCTGCCGCACATCGGTGAACCAGACGCAGCGTTGGAGTTCCGTGCCGGGCCACTGCATGGCCTGCCCCGGGGGCGTGCCGTCGGGAGAGGCGATCTCGTCGCTCTCCAGGAACGGTGCCCGGGCGGCGCGGACAGCGTCCGCCACCGCCGGGTCGGCCAGCTGGGTAGGTCCGCCGAACGAGGCGAACACACCGCCTGGTTCCAGCAGCGCGGCCACCCGTGACCACCGGCCCTCCGGTGCGGTCCAGTGCAGTGCCGCCGCCGCGTAGACCAGGTGGTACGTCTCGCCCGGCCGCAGGTCCTCGAACGCGGCCCGCACGGTCTGGACACCTGCTGGCACGTGCTTGCGCAGCTCGGCGAGCATGGCCCCGTCCGGCTCGGTCGCGGTGACAGTGACGCCCGCTCCGGCGAACAGCCGGGTCGCCTTGCCGGTTCCGGCGCCGATCTCCAGCGCCGTCCGAACGGGCCGACCCGCGTACGTCAGCACCACGTCGACAAGCTCGGCGGGGTACCCCGGTCGGTACCGTTCGTACTGTTGCGCCACCATCCCGAAGCTCAGTGCGCGAGCAGACATGCCGACAATCCTGTCACCAGTCGTGTCGCATGCCCGATCTTCTGCGCCAAACCGATCGGCTGCGCGTGACCCAGGCGATAGCCGCCGAACGAACGGGTAGCGAGCGGACCGGGCCCGCGTCTGTCCGGATCGGTAGCTCGTGTCCCACCGTGATTGGATCGCGGCCGACTCGGGCGCACAAACCGTGCCCCCGAGTCGGCGCGACAATCGGCAGCCCGTTACCGGCGGCCGAACTTGACACTCACCTCTGCCAATGGTCAGGCGGGTACGAACTGCCACTGTTGGTTGGTTCCGTTGTTGGCGGTCCACTGCACGACCTGCGCCCCGTCGCTGGTCGATGCGGCGTAGACGTCGGCTGCGAGTCCGCTGCTACGGCTGACGATGGTGTAGTAGCCGTCGCCGGTGGGCCGCAGGTACCACGACTGGTTGGTGCCGCCATTGGCCGACCACTGCTGCAGTTGTAGGCCCGTCGTGGTGCTGCCGCCGTTGACGTCGAGCATCTTTCCGGAGGCGGTGTAGCGCAGGGTGTAGGCGTCCTGGGCGGTGCTGATCGTCCAGGTGGGGGTGCCGCTCTGCTGGACCGCTTTGGCGCCGTCGGCGGTGGAGTTGCCGGCGATGGCGAGGGGTTTGCCGCTGTTGCGGTTGACGATGCGGTAGGTGCCGGGTGCGGGTCCGGTTCCGCCGCTTCCACCGAGGTTGAAGTACTCGACCGAGTCGGTGAAGACGGTGCTGCCGGACTTGGCGGTCGACAGCTGCAGGTACACGCGGCTGCCGGTGGCGGGGGCGGTGAAGGACACCGGTTGGGTGACCCGTGAGCCGAGTGGGACGGTCAGGTTGGTACTGCCGGACGCGACGACCGCGCCGGTGGGACTGTCGAGCCGGGCGGTCCAGGTGAAGCCCACCGAGGTGTTGGTGAGGTCGTCGTTGAACACGGTGATATTGCGGGTCACCGTGGCGTTGCGGGCGTAGGTGGGTACCGCCTGCGCCAGCGGGAAGTTGCCGTTCGAGTCCGAATTGCCGGAGGCGGACCAGTAGGGGAGGTCGACCGCGGCCACCGGGTTGAACGCCGCCTGCACGCGCTGGATCTGCGGGTTGCTCCAGGGGTCGGGCAGGTTGTCCACTCCGTAGATCGGGTGACCGCCCTCCTCCGGGGTGAAGTCGGTGGACCGCACGCCGGGCACGACGCTGGCCCAGGCGGACAGCAGCGTGTACGGACGCAGGTCGGTGGCGCCCTTGCCGCGCTTGGCAGCAGTCGCGGTGGCGAACCACTCGAAGCCCTGCTTGTTGTTGCATGCCGGCCAGATGAACTCGCCCTCGCCGTCGGGCCGCCCGTTCACGGTGACCAGGCCCTCCCCGTACCTGCCGAAGCCGTCGACGTAGTGCGGGATCACCGCGAAGTTGGCGTACGTCATCCCGGGATACAGGCTGACATTGTTGCCGACGCCCACCTCGACAATGATCGGCCGGGTGCCGTCGGCGCCGTTCATCGCCGCGTAGAGGTCCTTCTCGAACTGTTCGGAATCCTGGCCGCTCTGGTTCGGCTCGTTGTTCTGACTCCAGCGGATGATCGCGGGGTGGTTGCGGTCGCGCAGGACCAGCGCACGGGCGTGATTGATCATGTTTTCGCGCCCGACGGAGTTCTGCCACTCCTGCGAGGACTGGGAGCCGCGGATCGCGACCTCGTCGATGATCATCAGGCCCATCTCGTCGGCGACATCCAACATGTACGGGCTGCCGGGCTCCTGGTGGATGCGCACCACGTTGTAGTTCAGCCGCTGGTAGTTGTCCACCGCCTGCGGCCAGCCGCCGTTGCCGGACGACGGGGGCAGGAAGCCGGGCAGCGTGTGGTACGCGTCGCCCTTGCCGCCGTTGTTGATCCGGTCATAGTCGGCACCCTGGAGGTTGTCGCCGCGGAAGTTCACGCGCACACCGTTGAGGTAGTAGTAGTCACCGTTCTGGGTGGCCTCCCGGAACCCGAACCGGTACTCGGCGTCGCTCGTCCGGCCGTCGTCGGTGACGGCATGCACCGCCAGCCCGTGCAGCTGCGCCCGGTACCCCGACCGGTACGGCACGTTGGGCCACCAGTACGAGGTGCTGTCGAGGTTCCACGCGACCGGCCCGACGGTCACGGTCACGGTCGAGCGGGCCGCCACGGTGACCGTACGGCTGGGCAGTGCCGGGTAGCTGAAAGCCGTTCCGTTGTTGGACGACAGCGACCCGGTCAACGTCACCGACCGGGAACTGCCCGACGTGTTCCGCACTGTCACGTCATAGGTCAGCGTCTTGTTCGCCACCGACGTACGCACGAATGTGTCGCTGACGTACACCGCCGGGTACACCCGCAGGAACGCGGAACCGAAGATCCCCTGCGGTACAGCCTCGGACCACGTGGCGGCGTCGGGCACCAGGTACCGGCCGTTGGATGCCTTCAACGCGCCGCGGCCCTTCACGTTCACGGTGATCGTGTGGGTGGTGCCGGGCGCCGCGTATGCGCTGATGTCGAAGTTCGACGGGGTGAACGCCGTCGTCTGGGTGGCGACCACGCGGCCGTCGACCGACAGTGTCGCCTGGTGGTTGACGGCGCCGAACTCGATCCAGGTCGACTGCGGCTGCCCCGAGTCCGGCACGGTGATGCTGCGCGAGTACACCGCCTCGTTCACGGTGGTGAAGCCCTGCTTGTACCAGCCGCCACCGGGCACCGCGATCGTCGTCGCCGACCGGCCCGCGGGCGTGAAGGCCCACGTCCCGCTCAGATCGACCGAGGCGACCGCGGCGTTACCGGCCGCCACACCGTCAACACCGGCGGCCGCGACACTCTGCGTCGCGACCGGCGCGGCCAGGGTCGACCCGGGGGGCGCCAGGGTCAGGCCACCCAGCGTCAGAGGCAGGCTGAGCGCCACGGTCGCGGCCAGCCCTCTGGCCAACGCCGACAATCGGCCACCCCAGTGGACGTTCGTATGATGCACGGTTACCTCCTGTGACTCATCCGCCAGCTCCGCAACACCGGTTCAGGGCACAGCCTCAAGGCCGATACTCGAATCGATTCGACAAATTTGCCGGCGTCGCCGACCACCCGGAAAGGGTGGTTGCGGCCCAGATGCATTGACATGTATCAAAGGGTGTATCGAGCGTGAAGTCAAGGTTTCAAGACGGTTACTTCCTGCTCCTGACGCCTCGCAAGCTTCGATTGGCCGTCAACAAATACGACTCCTCCGGAGTGCCAAGGCATCGCGCTCAGGCATTCCGTCTAGCCGGCCCAGCGACGCGGCGCCGATCGAATAGCGAACCGATTCGCCTCTGCGGCGTCCGGCCGCCTGACACGCTAAAGGCGCGGAAAGCACTGTGGCCCTCGGTGAAGTCGGCGGGCAGCCCGGCCCGACTTGTTCGGTTCGAAGAGGGCGTTAGGGTTCTAGTTAGGAACGTGCTTCGCCAGCGTCACGGGCGGGTCACGGGCTCTTGATGGCGAGTGTCTGACTGCGTAGACATGACTGCGCAATCATACAGGACTATGGCCGGCGATGGGAGATGCCGTGACGCGACTGGCGAGGCCGGGTGGAAGCCCTCCGACGCCGCGCAGCGTGGACGTCGCGCGGCTGGCCGGCGTCTCTCAGAAAACGGTGTCCAGGGTCCTCAACGACGAGCCGTATGTCTCGGCCGACGTGCGCCGGCGGGTCCTGGACGCCGCCGAGGAGCTCGGCTACCGGCGCAACCAGGCGGCCCGGGCGCTGGCCTCCGGGCGGACCCGGTCGATCGGCGTGGTGACGCTCGGCAGCGCCTTGTACGGGCCGGCGTCGTGGCTCATGGGCATCGAGCGGGCGGTCCGGGACGTGGGCTACACGCTGCGGGTGGCCGCCACGATCGAGGGCGACCCGGGCGGCATCGCGGGCGCCCTGGCGTCGCTGCTGGACCAGGGCGTGGACGGCGTCGTCATCTCCGAGCCGATCGACGAGGGCGTCGGCCTCATCAGCGTCGACGTGCCGGTCCTGGTCCTCGGCGCGCCGCCCGCCTTCGCCGCGCCGCAGGTGGTGACCGCCAGGGTCGGCGCGGGCCGGCTCGCGCGGGCCGCGACCGAGCACCTGCTGGAGCTGGGGCACGCGACCGTCCATCACCTGGCCGGCCCGCAGCGGTGGTATACGGCACGGGACCGTCTCGCCGGCTGGCGCGAGGCGCTGCGAGCCCACGGCGCGGACGAGCCGCCGGTCGTCGAGGGCGACTGGTCGGCCACGTCCGGCTACGCGGCGGGCCGGGAACTGGTCGGCGATGGCACCGTGACCGCGGTGTTCGCCGCGAACGACGACATGGCGATCGGTCTCATCCGCGCGCAGCTCGAGGCCGGGCGCCGCGTGCCCGAGGACATCAGCGTCGTCGGGTTCGACGACATCCCGCTCGCCGCCTACGTCACTCCCCCGCTCACCACCGTGCGGCAGCCGATCGACGAGGTCGCGCGGCAGGGCCTCGCGCGGCTGGTACAGGTCATCGAGAAGCCGGACGTCGAGCTTCCACCGGCGGCCGACCAACCGGTCGAGCTCGTCGTCCGCGCCTCGACGGCGCCACCACCGCCCCGGCCGATCCCGGGACGTGGCCGCCGAGGGAGCCCTCATGCCCACGGCGGCCCGCATGGTCAGCCCGCCGACAGCGAAGTCCCATCCACCCAGCCCTGATCAGCGTCGATATGTCCACCTACGGCGGCACGTCACCCGAGACCCGCACCAGCCGTCGCTGACGAGCGGCGGCAGCACCCGCGCGACGCGCACCTCTCACTCCGACACGACAACTGCGCGCAACCGCTTGCCCACCCGCCAAACACCGCTCGACCATGTGCTCATGGGGCCGGAGCGTCGTTTCATCCTCGGGGTCGACGTGGGCACCACCGCCGTGCGGGCGGGCGCGTTCGCGCTGGACGGCTCCGCCCGACACGTCCGCACGCAGGCGTACCCGCTGCTCCAACCGCTGCCCGGCTGGCAGGTACAGAACCCCGACGTGCTGGTAGCGGCCACCCTGGCCGCGGTGTCCGCGTGTGTCGCCGACACCGCCGGGGCCGAGGTCGTCGCCCTCGCGGTCAGCTCCCCCAGGTACGGCGTGATCGGGCTGGACGCGACACTCAGCCCGGTGACGCCGCTGCTGACCGGGCGTGACACTCGGTCCGCGGAAGTGGCCCGCGACCTGCGGGTCTCCGGCCAGAGCCGGGAGCTGCACCGCGTTACCGGCACGCCCGTGCACCCGGGAAGCCCGCTCTGCAAACTCATGTGGTTCGCCCGCCACGAGCCGTACCTCTGCACCGCGACGCGGTGGTGGATCGGTCTGAAGGACTACCTGGTCCATCGGCTGACCGGGACGTTGGTGACCGAGCTGTCGTCGGCGTCCGGCACCGGCATGTTCGACGTCCATCGTCGGGTATGGAGCGCGGGCATACTCGACCTCGTCGGGGTGTCCGGCAGGCAACTGCCTCCGGTCCTTCCCACGACGGGCGTGCTGCGGCTCTCCTCGGCGGCCGGGCAGGCGGTCGGCCTGCCGTCCGGCACACCTGTCGTCGTGGGCGCGGGTGACGGTCCGTCGAGCAGCCTGGGCATGGCGGCGATCGACAGCACCGTCGCTGGTCTGACGCTCGCGGCCACCGGGGCCCTGCGGACGGTCGTCGCGGCTCCGCTCGTCGACCCGGCGGAGACCTTCTCCTGCGCGGCGCTGACCGAGGACGCCTGGGTGATCGGCGAGACGGTCGACAACGGCGGCAACGTCGTGCGGTGGGCCGGTAGAGCGCTCGAACCCGACCTTCGCCCGGCGTCCGATGACCAGCTCGCCGCCACCGAGCTCCTGGCTCTCGCCGAACGGATCGCCCCGGGAAGCGACGGACTGGTGATGCTGCCCTATCTGCTGGCCGACCGGGACTCGGAGGGGGAATCCGGCCCTCCGGGCGCGTACCTGGGGTTGCGCAGCGAACACTCTCGCGGTCACCTGGTACGGGCCGCCGTGGAGGGCGTCTGCCTCCAGCTCGGCGGCATCCGTGACCGCCTGGCCGAGCTGACACCGGTCAGCAGCGTTCGCCTGGCCGGCGGCGCGTTCCGATCTCCGCTGTGGCGTGCGGTGATGGCCGCGGTCCTGGATTGCCCAGTGCAGGCGTCAGGTGCGGCCGATGACGTCGCCCTCGGCGCGGCCGCGCTCGGGCTCTTCGCGATCGGCCTGGCCCCCGATCTCCCCGGGGCCGTCGCCCAGCTCGATCCCGAGAGTGCCCGCACCAAGCCGATCACGGTCGACCCTGCCCTCGCCGCGGCGTACCGCGGTCTGCGGACGAAGCTGCCCGCACTCATCACTGTCGCGGGCCGGCTGGGCGAGATCCTCGACGAGGTGGCAGCCGGCCCGCGCATAGACAGGCGGGCCGGCGCGATGCCCCGCGGCGTCATGCGCGGGTGACCGGGACGGTCGAGGCGGCGCCGGCCTCAGTGCTCCGGTTCGTCCTTGACCCGCGCCACGAGCTGGGTCGGGTTGACGTAGCGCAGCGCGACGACGAGGAGGACCAGCATCATCGACGTGTAGATGACCGCCATGGCGTCGACCGACTGCTGCGCCCTGATCCCGGAGGCGGACATCGAGTAGTAGAGCGCCACGACGAGGGTCTGCGAGTCGGGGCCCGCGGTCAGGAAGGTCAGCTCGAACATGCCGACGGTCCGGACGAGGACGAGGATCGCGGAGGCGAGGATGCCCGGCACGAGCAACGGCGTGAGGACCCGGAGGAACACCGTCCGCAGGCCCGCGCCGCACATGCGCGCGGCGCTCTCGATCCTCGGGTCGATCTGCTCGATGAACGGGGTCATGGTCAGGATGACGAAGGGCACCGACGGCACGAGGTTGGCGAGCACCACCCCGGACATGTGCCCGGCCAGACCGAACTTGTAGAGGACTGTCGCCAGCGGGATGCCGTACGTGATCGGGGGCATCAGGATGGGCAGCAGGAACACCAGGAAGATCAGCCGTTTGCCCGGGAACGAGCGCCGCGCGAGGGCGTAGGCCGCCGGCACGCCGATCAGCAGCGAGAGGCCCACGACGAGTACGGAGACCTCCAGCGTCACGACGATGACCGACAGGAGCGCGAACTCGTCCCAGGCTCGGGCGTACCAACTGGTGGTGTAGCCGTCCGGGAGCCAGGTGTCGAACCAGCGCTGGCCGAACGAGCTCACCAGCACGGACGCCACGACGCCCAGCAGGTTGAGGAAGAAGAAGATGACGACGCCCCACACGATCCAGGCGGCCGGTCGCGCGGCGATGCGCCGCCGTCGGTCGGTGCTGGTGGCGGGGGGCCGCGCTGGTGGGGCCTGGGTGGTCGTTGCCATCAGCCCTTGCCTCCGGTGGAGCCGGTGTAGAAGCGGCTACGAGCGGCCAGCACCACAGCGATGATGACCAGCTCGACGAAGCCCATGATCATGGCGATCGCCGAGGCGTACGGGTAGTCGTACTGCTCGTAGGCCGCCTGGTAGGCGGCGAGGGAGATGACCCGGGTCTCCCCGGCCGGGTTGCCGACCAGAACGGCCGACGGGAACACGCTGAACGCCAGGACGAACGTCAGGCAGAAGGTGGTGGCGAGGCCGGGCATCAGCAGCGGCAGGGTGATCCGGGTGAACCGTCGACGCCAGTCCGCGCCCAGCGTCGCGGCCGCCCGTTCCAGGGTCGGGTCGATGCCGGACAGGTACGACAGCACCAGCAGGAACGCGAACGGAAAGCCGGTGATCACCAGCGAGAAGAACACGCCCCAGTAGTTGTGGGTCAGCCGCACCGGCTCGTCGACGAGGTTGCTGGCCAACAGGATCCGGTTGAACCAGCCGGTCGGGCCGAGGAAGTTCAGCAACCCCTGTGCGGTGAGGACAGTGCCGAGCGTGATCGGGACGACCAGCAGCGTGGTGACCAGCCGCTTGCCCCGGAACCGGCCACGCATCCGGTAGGCGATCGGCACCGCGGCGAGGACGTTCAGGAGCGCGGCGGGCAACGCGATCCGCAGCGTGATCCAGATCGTGCCCCGCTCGTAGGAGTCGGAGAAGAACCGGGCGTAGTCGCTGAACGGCCCGCCGGTGGTCGGCTGGAACGAGAGCGTCAGCCCGTAGAAGAACGGGTAGAGGAACAGGGCGATGACGAAGACCAGGGCCGGGACCAGCAACCAGAGCTGACGATCGACGCCCCGCTCGGCGAGACGGTGCTGCCAGTGCGCCAGCGGCCTCCCGGGCCCGGCGCCGCTCACCGAGTCGCCCCCGGAGCGTCCGCGAGGCGCTTGGGCTGCGTCTGCGCGTCGGCCTGATAGACGAGCAGACGCTGCGGGTCGACGGCGAGCTTGACCTGGTCGCCGGGCGCGATCCGCTGCTCGGTCCGCAGGTGCAGCAGCAGGCCGGTGTCGGTGCGGGCCTCGGCCGCCAACTCGCGGCCCTGGTACTCCACCACCTCGACCGTCGCCGACATGGCGTTGCGGGTCTCGCCGGGCCCGTCGACACGGATGTCCTCGGGGCGTACCGCGACCATCACGTCCGCCCCGGTCTGGAGGCCCCCCACCACCTCGCCGAGCAGGCGAAGGCCGGACGCCTCGACGGTGGCCCGGGCGCCCTCGGACTGCTCCACCCGCCCCCGCCACAGGTTGCGGTAGCCCATGAAGTCGGCGACGTGCCAGTTCGCCGGTCGGGTGTGCAGCTCACGCGGCGATCCGATCTGCTGCACCCGCCCCTCCCGCAGCACCACCAGCCGGTCGGCCAGGGAGAGCGCCTCCTCCTGGTCGTGGGTCACGTAGACGGTGGTGAGCCCCAACGACTGGTGCAGCCGGCGGATCTCGGTCCGCATCTCCAGGCGCAGTTTGGCGTCGAGGTTGCTCAACGGCTCGTCCATCAACACCAGCGACGGCTCGAACACGACGGCGCGGGCGATCGCGACGCGTTGCTGCTGGCCACCCGAGAGCTGACCGGGCAGCTTGTCGACGTGGTCCTCAAGTCGCACCAACCGCACCGCCTCCGCCGTACGCCGGCGCGTCTCCTCCTTGGGCAGCCGCCGCATCCGCAGCCCGAAGGCGATGTTCGCCCGGACCGTCATATGCGGAAAGAGGGCGTAGCTCTGGAACACCATGCCGAAGCCGCGCCGCTCCGGCGGGAGCGTGTCGATGCGGCGCTCGTCCTGCCAGATGCTCCCCTCCGTCAACGGCAGTAGCCCGGCCAGGCAGTTCAACGCCGTCGACTTGCCGCAGCCGGAGGGGCCGAGCAGGGCGATGAACTCCCCCGCCTCGATCGTCAGGTCCAGCTCGCTGAGCGCGGCCTGGCCACCGAACCGGCGGGACACCCCGTCCAGCCGCAGCTGGGTGAAGGCGCTCATCCCTGCTTGACCTTGCCGCCGCCGATCTCGCGGTCCCAGCGGCTGAACGCCGCCACCAGGCTCTTCGCGTCCAGCGGGACCTCGGTCGGGTTCCCGGCGATCAGCGCGTCGTACTCGGGGCGACCGAACTCCCGGATCGCGTCCTGGCTCTTCTGCGGCGCCGACGAGAGCTGGACCTCCTTGATCGCCGGGCCCGGGTAGAAGTAGCCCTCGTCGTACGCCTTCGCCTGCTGTTCGGGGGTGAGCATGAACGCCAGCAGGGCCAGCACGGCGGCCTGGGTGTCGGTCGACACGCCCTTGGGCAGGACGGCGTAGTGCGCGTCGGTGACCCAGTGGAAGCCGTCGATAGGGGTGATCCTGGCCTCCTTCGGCACCGTACCGAGCACCCGCGGGTTGATGTCCCAACCGGTCGTGCTGACGATCAGGTGAGCGGTGCCGTTGGCGAGGTTCTTCATCGTCTCGGTGGTGCCGGACGGGTAGTAGTCGACGTACTGGCCCAACTCCTTGAGGAAGGCCCATGTCTTGTCCCAGCCCGCCGTGGGGTCCTTGGGGTTCGAGTCGCCGAGGATGTAGGGCAGACCCATCAGGAATGTCCGCCCCGGGCCGGAGTTGGCCGGTCGGGCGTACTGGAACTTCCTGGGGTTGGCTCTGGCCCAGGCGAGCAGCGCGTCCGCGCTGGTGGGTGGCGTCGCCAGGCGGGACGGCAGATATTCGAGCAGCGGACCTGACGGGTAGTAGGTGACTGTGACGCCCGCGTTGCCGGCGAGCTTCTGCATCGCGGCGGCCGGCTCCAGGTAGTTGCTCATGCCGCCGAGACGGTCCTGGAAGGTCGGCAACACGTCGATCCAGAGCCCCTGCTCGATCCCGGCGGCCAGGCCGTCGACGCCGGTCAGCACGAGACCGATGTCCACCCGGTCCGCCCCCTGCTGGGCCTTGATCTTCCCGGCCAGCTCGGGTGCCGGGGCCTTCGAATAGGTCACCCGGGAGATCACGTCGGGGTTCTTCGAGACGAACTCGTCGATCATCCCCTGGGTCAGCTGGAGGTTGCCCGCCACGTCGAGGACGTTGAGCGTGACGGCCTTACCGGGCCGCTGTGGCACCTCACCGGTGCTGTCGCCAGTGTTGTCGCCGGGTGCCTCGGGTGCCCCACACCCGACCGTGCCCACCAGGAGCGACGATGCCGTGACCAGGAGAGCGCCGCGCCGCGAGATACCCATGAGCCGTTCCCTCCGCCAGGTGTCATCAGTGCTGATTCAGGCAGTCGGCGCGCCGCGGCGGCAACGGGTTGCCATGTATTGCCTCGCGCGAATGTGACCGGGCTGCTGGATTGTTGCGGGGGCATTGCCGAGTATTCACCGCCGCCATACCATGATCACGGCGCGTAGCCGGGAGGAGCATGCAGATGCCCGACCACATCAGGCCGCCGGGACAGCGAGTCACGATCTACGACGTCGCCCTCGAGGCGGACGTCTCACCGTCCACGGTGTCCCGCGCCTTCTCCCGACCCAGTCGCGTCAACTCCGAGACCGCCGAACGGATCCGGCAGGTCGCCGAGCGGTTGGGCTACCGGACCAACCCCCTCGCTCGCGCCCTCACCACGTCGCGTACGCAGATGATCGCGCTGGTCATCGCCGACATCACCAACCCGGTGTACGCCGAGATCGTGCGCGGCGCGCAGGACGCGGCGACCGACGGCGAGTACACGACCGTGCTGATCGACGCCCAGGAGTCCGACCGGCTGGAACGAGCGGCCGTCGAGCGCACCATGTCGACGGTCGACGGCATCGTGCTGGCCAGCAGCCGGATGTCCGACTCCGCCATCCGGATGGTCGCCAAGCAGCGACCGGTGGTGGTCCTCAACCGCGCTCTGGCCGACGTGCCCTGCGTCGTCACTGACGACCCCCGTGGGGTGCGGCGGGCCGCCGAGCACCTCGGTGAGCTGGGGCACGACCACATCACCTACGTCGCGGGGCCGCAGGCGTCCTGGCCCAATGGCATCCGCTGGCGGTCGCTGCTCGAAGCGGGCATGGAGCTGGAGATCAAGGTTCGCCAGATCGGGCCGTTCAGTCCGACCATGGCGGGCGGTGAGCGGGCCGCGCAGGAGCTGTCCGCGCGTCCCGCGACGGCGGTCCTCGCGTTCAACGACCAGATGGCGATCGGGATCATCCGCGGTCTCAGCCGGATGGGCGTCAACGTTCCGGGCGACGTCAGCGTCGTCGGTTTCGACAACATCCTCGCCGCCGACATCGTCACACCCGGGCTCACCACCGTCGCGGCTCCGCTCTACGCGGAGGGCTCGGCCGCGACCCGGCACCTCCTCACGATGATCGACGGGTCGCCCGGGCACACCGGCCGACCCATGGTCCTGCCGGTACGCCTCGTGGTCCGCGACTCGACGGCAGCGCGCAACCCGGACCCCGGTCGGGCCCGACCTGCGTGGGTACGGCAGCGGCCCGTTCCCGGCCCGGCGGCCCACAGGCCGTGAGGGCCGGACGGCCCCGCGACAAGAAACGACAACTCGTTGCCGACCCGGAGCCACGCCGGGAAGGATCGACGCGCATCCATCCAGCAACGTCGTTGCGCTCGCGGGACGGGCCGAACGGCGTCCCCAGCGAACGAACGAGGAGATGGCGATGAACCGAGCTTCGGTGCCCCGGCTACGGCGAACCCTCATCGTGCTGGGCACGGCACTGGCCACCGTCGCGGCCACCCTCACTGTCGCCACCACCACGCCGGTCGCCGCGGCCCCGTCGCCGGACGACTACAACGGCTCCGACCTGTGGCTACGGTACGTACCGGTCGACGACGCGAAGCTGCTGCGTGACTACCGCCGCGCGGCCACCGCGATCGTGGTCGAGAACGCCGACGCCACGAAGGTCCACCGGCACACGACGGACCTCGCCATGGCCCCCGGTTCGGGCGAGAAGCTCGTCGAGACCACGCTGGGCGCCGCCCGGGACGAACTGGTGCGCGGCCTGGGCGGGCTGCTCGGTCAACCGACACCCGTGGCGTCGGTCGACGACGGCACGGTCCCGGACGGCGCGGTGGTGGTGGGCACGCCGACGAGTTCGCCGCTGGTGGGCCGCACCATCGCGACCCGCGACCTGGCCACTGTGGGCGACGAGGGCTATCTCGTCCGGTCGGTGGCGAAGGGCAGGACACGCTTCACCGTCATCGCCGGCAACACCGACCTCGGCGCGCTGTACGGCACCTTCGCCTTCCTCCGGCTGCTCCAGACCCAGAAACCCGTCGACCACCTCCGCGTCGCGGAGTCACCGAAGATCAAACATCGGTTGCTGAACAACTGGGAGACCGAGCGTCTCTACGCCGGCAACAACGCCTCCGGGCTGGGTGGGCTGAACGGGGAGAGCGGGGCGATCTTCAACTTCGCCGCGACCGGTGCCAGCGCCGGCCGGAACCTGCCCGTCATCCTCGACCGCTACCTCGTCATGGCCCGCGCGTTGGCGTCCCTGGGCATCAACGGCATCACCATCAACAACGTCAACGCCGACAACGCGTACCTGACGAGCACCCGCATCGCGCAGGAGGCGGCCCTCGCCGACGCGTTACGTCCGTACGGCATCAAGCTGGGCCTGTCGATCCGCTACACAGCGCCCACCGACAGCCGGTTCGCGTCGGACACCCTGACCAACAGCCAGCTCGATCCGTACGGCGCGGACTTCCGGGGCTGGTGGCACCGCCGGGCCCAGCAGATCCAGGCTGCGATCCCGGACTTCATGGGCCTCACCGTCAAGGCCAACTCCGAGGGCCAGCCAGGGCCACAGGACTTCGGGTACGACCACGGTGACGGCGCCAACGCCATCGCCGCCGCCGTGGCGCCGCTCGGGATGACTGTGCACTGGCGGACGTTCGTCTACAACGCCGAGGTCGACAACGACCGGCTCAAGCGGGCCTACCTGGAGTTCGGGCCGATCGACGACGAGGTCCAGCCGGACGGCAGCAGGGGACGCTTCGTCGACAACGTGTTCCTCCAGACGAAGAACGGGCCACTGGACTTCCAGGCCCGCGAGCCCATCCACCCGATGTTCGGCCGGATGGAGAACACCAACCAGGCCCTGGAACTCCAGATCACGCAGGAGTACACCGGCCAGAACTGGATGCTGGCCTACCTCGGCCCGATGTACGAGGAGATCCTCAAGACCGACACGTACGCGACCGACGCGAACGGAAAGCTGCTCAAGAAGCGCCTGGTCGGCAACATCGTCGACGGGACCGCCCAGCACCACCCGGACACCGCCATCGTGGGTGTGGCCAACCTCGGCAACGCGGACAACCTGACCGGGCACCACTTCGCCCAGGCGAACCTGTTCGCCTTCGGACGTCAGGCGTGGGACTGGACGCTCGACTCGGCGGACATCGCGACCGACTGGACGCGGATGACCTGGAGCAACGACCGGCGCGTCGTCGACACCATCCACCGGATGATGATGGGCTCGTGGGAGTCGCTGGTCAGCTACCAGACGCCGCTGGGCATCGGCCACCAGTTCGCCGAGGGCGCCCACTACCGTCCCGACCCCGCCGACTGGGCTGGCCGCGACGACTGGAGCCCGATCTACTACAACAAGGCCGACAGCGTCGGTCTGGGCTTCGACCGCTCCCCCACCGGCAGCAACCTGGCCGCCCAGTACTTCCCTCGGTTGCAGCAGCGCTACGGGAACATCAACTCGGTCCCGGAGAACCTGCTGATGTGGTTCCACCACGTGCCGTGGGGCCATCGCCTGGACAGCGGCCGGACGTTCTGGGACGAGTTGGTCTACCGCTACCAGATGGGCGTGCAGTACGTGACCTGGATGCGGGAGACCTGGGCCACGCTCCAACCCGACATCGACGCACGCCGGTTCGCCGAGGTACGCGACAAGCTGGCCGTGCACGAGGCGGACGCCGCGGACTGGCGGGACACCTCGGTGAACTACTGGAAGGAGTTCAGCGGGCGGGACATCCCGGTCGACGACGCGCCACTGTCGGCGACGATCGTCGTCAACGGCAAGAGGTTCGGCGGCTTCAACCTGTCGGACACCTCGTACACCATTCCGGTGCCGGCCGGGGCGTCGCCGACGATCACCAAGGTGCGGACGGCCGACCGGAAGGCCCGCTACGAGATCATCTCCCAGGCGTCCGGCGTGCCCGGTCAGGCGGTCGTCAAGGTCACGACGGAGAGCTTCTTCGGCCCACTGGTGAAGAACTACGTCTTCAACCTGGTGCCCGACACGACGCTGACGGCCCTGCGCGTCGACGGCAGGCGTCTGGCGTCCTTCGCGCCGACGGTGCTGCGCTACAACGCCCTCACGGCGGCCGGCACCACCACAGTGCCGGCTGTCACCGCCAACGCCGCCGACCCCGCCGCCACTGTCGCGGTCGAGCAGGCGACCACCCCCACCGGGCAGGCTCGGGTCACCGTCACCAACGGCGGAGCCTCGTCGGTCTACACGGTCGACCTGAACACCACCATCACCGGCAGCGACGAGTTCGACTCGACCCAGCTCGGCCCGCAGTGGCAGTGGGTCCGCCCGGACGAGGGCAACCGGCGTCTGGCCGACGGGTCAGTGGTCATCACCGCCCAGCAGGGCGACCTCCAGGGCAACACCAACACCGCGAGGAACCTGGCCCTGCAGGACGTCGACGGTGACTGGACGGCCGAGTCCAGAATCGTCTTCTCACGCCCACTCGCCACCAACAACGAGCAGGGCGGTGTGCTCGGGTACGCGGACGACAACAACTACGTGAAGCTCGCCTGGGAGATGGGCAACGCGACAGCCGCCGTCAACAAGACCCGGATCGTCTTCCTGCGCGAGCAGAACGGCACGGCGTCCACACTGGAGATCACCGGAGCCGACGCCCAGCGCATCGTCGGGGCCGACGGCGCGATCTGGCTGCGACTGACCAAGATCGGGAACAGCTACCGCGCCTACTACTCCACCGACGGAAGCGTCTACCGCTACATCGGCTCCACCACGCTGAACGTCGAGCCGACGAAGGCCGGGCTGCTGGCCTTCAACCGGGCCGGCACCTCCACCGACCTCGACGTCGCCTTCGACTACTTCCGGATCGAGAGCCGCGGCGAGCGCATTCGCTAGCCCACCCGCTGGCCGGGTCCGGTGCCACGCCGGACCCGGCCAACGTGTGGCTCGACGGGTCTGGACGTCGTGGTCGTCGGCGATCCTGGTTAGGGTGACGCCGCCTGACGCGACCGGGCCCGCCCCCAGAGTGGGGACGGGCCCGGTCGTGCTCCCCCGAGCAGGAATCGTTGCCGTCAGCCCCCGATCGCGATGGCGAAGATGTGCATGGTCGGCACGTTCGTGGCGGGCCGGGCGCTGATGTTCGGCAACACCACCGAGGCCACTGCCTTGTTCTGCAACCCGACGCCCACGTAGTAGACGCAGGCGGCGGTGTTCTGCCGCTGGTTGTTGGGCCGGTTCTGGTACGCCGACACGATCGCCGCCGTTCCGGCGGAGTTCGGCCCGCCGTACCAGTCGGGCGTGCTCAACGTGAACGTCTGGCGGGTGCCGTCGGCGTAGACCACGGTGCCGGTCCCCGACACCGCGCCGTAGGTGCCGGTCAGCAGGAAGCCGAGCGTGCTGCCGGTGCCGGTCACGCCGATGGTCTGGCCAGAGGCGATCGCGTTGTCGGCGGCCCCGGAGCTGACGTTGGGCCAGCGGAAGTTGACCCCGTTGCGGCTGATCGTGCCGCCCGGGCTGGCGCCGGCCGACGCCAGGGCCTGCGCGGACAGGGAGGCTCCGCCGCCGTCGAAGTTACCGACGTTGGTGTTGCTGTCGCTGGTGATGCCGACGTTGCTGAAGCTCTGCTCCAGCGTCGGCGTGGTGGCACCGGAGCTGGTGACCCGGTAGGTGCGTCCGGCCTGCACTGTGACGTCGATCAGGTCGGACTCGATCCGGGTGGTCCGGGCCGCCGTGCCGTCGGCGGTGTCGACCACGGTGACGGTGCCGGTCAGGATCCGGGAGCGCAGGCGGACGGTGCCGGCCCGGTCCGGTCGGATGAGGATCTCGGTGGCCGCACCGCTCGCCCAGGTGATGCCGACCGTGTGTCCGCCCCGACCGCGCAGGCCGGTCACCCGCCCGCTCGGCCAGGCCGGCGGCAGCGCGGGCAGGACGTGCAGCTCGCCGGTGTGGCTCTGCAACAGCATTTCGGCGATGCCGGCGGTGGCGCCGAAGTTGCCGTCGATCTGGAACGGCGGGTGCAGGTCGAACATGTTGGGCGCGAGCCGCGCGGTGGTGGCGAGGTAGCGGATCAGGTCGTGGGCCCGCTTGCCTTCCTCCATCCGAGCCCAGAAGTTGATTTTCCAGGCCAGCGACCAGCCCGTGCCGTCGTCGCCGCGCAGCGCCAGGGTCCGCCGGGCCGCCTCGAACAGCTGCGGGGTACCGCGCTTGGTGATCTGGTTGCTGGGTGCCAGCCCGTAGAGGTGCGAGATGTGCCGGTGGTTGGGTTCGGTCTCCACCCAGTCGTAGAGCCACTCCATGATGTTGCCGCGCGAGCCGACCTTCATGGGTGGGAGCCGGTCCCGGGTGGCGCGAACCTGCGCCCGGAAGGTGCTGTCCACGTTGAGGATCTCGCTGGCCCGTGCGCACGCGTCGAACAGGTCCCGCAGGATCTGGTTGTCCATCGTGGGGCCGGCGCACACGCTGGCGTTCGAGTGGTGGCTCAGCTCCGGCGAGTTCGACGGGTTGGTCACCAGGTAGCCGAGGGTCGGCTCGGTCACCAGGGTGTTGAGGAAGAACTGCGCCGCGCCCTTCATGGCCGGGTAGTTCGTCCGCAGGAACTCGATGTCGCCGTTGAACAGGTAGTGGTCCCAGATCAGCGTGGACAGCCAGGCCCCGCCGGTCTGCCACATGCCCCAGAACGCGCCGTCCACCACCGCTGTGGCCCGCCACGCGTCCGTGTTGTGGTGGGTGACCCAGCCACTGGCGGAGCCGTACTGCACCTGGGCGGTCCGCGCTCCGGCGACGGCGAGGTCTCTGACCATGTCGAAGACCGGGTTGTGGCACTCGGCCAGGTTCGTGGTGTTGGCCGGCCAGTAGTTCATCGGCAGGTTGGCGTTGATCGTGTATTTCGAGTCCCATGCCGGGGCCAGCGAGTCGTTCCAGATGCCCTGGAGGTTGGCCGGCTGGGTGCCGGGCCGCGAGGACGAGATCAGCAGGTAGCGACCGTACTGGAACAGCAGCGTGGAGAACTGCGGGTCGTTGACGCTGTTGTGCTGGGCGATCCGGACATCAGTGGTCTGGTCGGCCGCGGACGTGCGGCCCAGGTCCAGGGTGACCCGGCCGAACAGCGCCTGGTAGTCGGCCACGTGCCGGCTGCGCAGCTGGTCGTAGCTGCTGGCCCGCGCGGCGGTGAGGCGCTGCCGGGCGATGCCCTGGTAGTCGCCGCCGACGTTGCGGTAGTTGACGTAGCTGGAGCCGATGGAGATCAGCAGGACCACGCTGTTGGCGTTCGTCACCCGCAGGGTGCCGCCGGAGCTGGACACGCTGCCGCCGCTGACTGTCGCGTTGGCGAGCGCGAGGAAGCGGACCTGACCGTTGACGCCCTCCATGTTTCCGGAGATGCCGTCGAGGCCGATGGTGGTGCCGTCGGGGCTGGACACCGACGTCCGCTGCGGGCTGTCGAAGGTGGCGGTGAAGCTGATCGAGCCGGTCCGGTCGGCGGTCAGTCGCATGGCGATGACCTGATCCGGCGCGCTCGCGAAAACCTCCCGCTGGTGGCGAACGCCGTTGAGCACGTACGACGTCGTGACGGTGGCGGTGGTGAGGTCGAGCGTCCGGTCGTACTGTGACGCTCCGCTGGCGGAACCGAAGGCGAGCCGCAGGTTGCCGACGGTCTGGTAGGCCAACTGGCCGCCGGGGTTGCCCATCATGGTCTGGTTGATCAGATCCTGGGCCTGGGTCCACTGGTTCGCGTTCACCAGCCGCCGGATCTCCGGCAGCGCCGCCGCGCCTCGGGTGTTGCTGGGATCGTGCGGCCCACCGGCCCAGACGGTGTCCTCGTTGAGCTGAAGCCGCTCGGTGTCGACGTTGCCGAAGACCATCGCGCCGAGCCGGCCGTTGCCGATCGGCAGCGCCCGTAGCCAGTCGGTGCCGGCCCCTTCGTCGTACCAGAGGGCGAGGTCCCCGGCGGCCAACACCTGCGGCGGGGCCGCCGAGTCGGCCTTGGCCACGGCGCTCCAGGGAACCGGCAGGAGAGCACCGCCCGCGCCGGCTGCGCCGATCTTGAGGGCCTGCCGTCGGGTCAGGTCTGACATCGATCCTCCAAACGGTGACCAGTCCGGCCACCCCGAAGCGTGACAACTATGGGACTCGACATGGGGATCCGCTTGGGTGCGCCAACCGGGACCCTGCCTGAGCAGGCCGACGCCGGGCCTTGGCGAGCCAGACATCTGATGTGTTTCGGGAAGGTTACTCCGGGACCACAGAATAGGCAACGGTCGATCGATGGGAGCCCACAGCGCCGCACTGGCCGGTCAGCAAGATGCACGGGTGGATGAGCAGTGCCGCGCTGACACGGCACCGCACGGCGATCGGCCAGAATCACGCCGACGACCACCCACCCCGACGGCCATACATCAGATGTACGCAGGCAGACAGCCGAGCTGGCCGTACATCCCCTCCGACGTGCACCCCGACGCGACAGCGCAACCCCGGTGGGGCCAAGGACGTGTACTGGGAAACCCCGATCGATGCTTCCCCCGGAGGAACGATGACCCTGACCGCGCTCCGCGCCTTCCTGCCTGTCGCCGCGCTGACCGGCCTGGCGGCCTGCACCACCGCCGCGCCCACTCCCGCCGCCGGGACGAGCACCACGCCACCGGCCAGCTCCGCACCCGCCTCGCCCGCTACGCCGCCCACCGCCGTCAGCGCCTCGCCGACCCGCAGCACGTCGTCAGGCACCACCCCGGCCGCCTGTCCGGTGACCGCAGCCACCCTGCAGGCCGCATCGGGATTGAGCAGCACCCACCGGATCGATCCGGATCAGATCAGGTGCGCGAGGCAGTGGGCCACGGCCGGCGTGCTCGCCGTCGACCCGGGAATGCAGGGTGACGGTGTGCTGCTGTTCAAGCACTCGGACGGCGGGTGGCAGAAGCTGGGCGAAGGCAGCGCACTCGAATGCACCCCGTTCGGCATTCCGCCGGAGATCGGCGACCAGGTCGGCTGTCGAGACCATTGAGCAGCGGCCCCGTCCACAATCGGGTTGTTCTCGCCGGCTGCACGGGTGACCATGGCGGCATGCCGGGAGCTCGGGGGTGAGATCGCCTCTTCAGGGTGGACTACCGCCCGGCGGCGCGGTGGTGGTCGGGGCCGTCGTGGAGATCGCCTGCGACGAGTCGGGATTCTCGGGCACGAACCTGCTGCACTCGACCGCCCCGGTGATCACGCACGCGAGCGTCGACCTGGCCGTCGACGAGGCGGTCGCGCTCATCACCGCCCTGCGGTCCGGGTTCCGGTTCGCGCCGCACGAGCTCAAGTCCGGCCGGTTCCTGCGCGGCTCGGGTGCGCACGAGGCACTGGAGTGGTTCCTGGCGGCGCTGGCCGGCCGCGCGCACGTCCACCTCATCGACAAGGAGTTCTTCCTCGTCACCCGAATCGTGGACTTCCTGCTGACCGAGCCGTCGTACGCGGCGGGCACCCGGCTGGCTCGCGAGCACCATCCGGCCGCTCTCGCCCTGTACGAGGCCGGACGCTCGGCCGGCGGCGACTGGGGCGCCTTCCTGTCGGCGTTCGTCGACCTGGTCCGGATGAAGCGGCGACTTCCGGTCGACCAGACCGTACGGCGGTTCTTCCAGGCCCGGGACACGCTGCGGCGCCACGGTCTCGGCACTGTGGCCGACGCCGTCCTCGACGGGCTCAGTCCGAGGCACGTGCGGGCCGTGGTGGCCAGGCTCGACGTCGACGACCGCACTGTCCCTCCACCACTGGAACCGCTGCTGCCCGCGCTTGCGGAGACGGTCCTGTCCTGGAGCGACGGCCGGCGGCAGGTGTTGGTGACCCACGACGAGCAGAGCGCCCTGACGGCCGACCGGCTGACCCGCCTTCAGCGGGTGTTGGCCGACGAGGGCCAGCCACAGTCGGCCGGTGTGCACCGGGCTTTGGCGTTGCCGAACGGGGTGTCGCCCCTGGCGGGGCTCGTGATGGTCGACTCCCGCGACGATCCGCGCGTGCAGGTGGCGGATCTCCTCGCGGGAGTGGCCCGGCGGATGCCCGGCATCATCGACGACACGCTCCGTCAGCCGCCGCCCGCTCCCCCGGGGTGACGGGCAGCGGCCGAGTCACGACGCGGCACGGGCTCGGAGGGTCTGCGTGGTCGCCGGGTCAGCGGGAAAGAACGCCTCGACGGCCAACCCGGCGACTGTGACCTCGCGCGGCGTACCGAAGAGGGTGGTGGTGCTGACGAAGGACAGCTCGTGATCACCGTGCCGGTAGCGCAGTGGAACGAGGACACGTGACACGGCATCGCTTGTCGGTGTCGTGTCGACGTCGTCACCGGGATAGCCGCGAAGCTCCTCGTGCAGGTCGTACAGGATCGGGTCGTTTGTCGTCGCCGCCTGCTGGTGCAGCCGTTTCAGCAGATGGGCGCGCCACTCGGGCAGGTTGACGATGCGCGGTGCCAGACCGTCGGGGTGCAGGCTGAGGCGAAGCACGTTGACGGGTGGGGCGAGCAGGTGTGGCTGCGCGTCCATGGTGAACAGGGCGACGGCAGGGTTGGCGTCGACGAGGTGCCAGTGCTCGTCGACGAGCAGCGCGGGGTACGGGCTGTGACCGTCGAGGATCTGCCGCACCGCGGCCCGTACCGGTGCCAGCTCGGGGTCGCTCAGCTGGTGGCGGGGGTAGGCGGGCGCGAAGCCGCCGGCCAGCAGCATCCTGTTGCGCTCGGCCAGCGGCATCTCCAGGTGTTCGGCCAGCCGCAGGATGAGGTCGGGGCTCGGCCGGGATCGGCCGGTCTCGACGAAGCTCAGGTGCCGGGCCGACACTCCCGCCTCGATCGACAGGTCGAGCTGGCTCATTCCGCGAGTCCGGCGCCAGTCGCGCAGCAACTCCCCCACCGGTCGCCCGTGCCGGGTAGAGATCGTCACCCACCGACCCTAGTTCCACACCGACAGACGGGCCATTACCTGCAAGGTAATCGACAGCCCAACCGGAGAGCGGAGATAGTTCTCCCGGCACGACCGATCCGATCACGGGGGCGCGGCAGCCCACGCCGACCGCCACCACAGCCAGAAGACCAGACGCAAAGGACAGGCACTCATGGCCGCGTACGCGCTCGCGCACCTCCGCAAGGCACCCTTCCACG
This sequence comes from Micromonospora alfalfae, assembly GCF_022230925.1. Taxonomy (GTDB): domain Bacteria; phylum Actinomycetota; class Actinomycetes; order Mycobacteriales; family Micromonosporaceae; genus Micromonospora; species Micromonospora alfalfae. The sequence goes on from NZ_JAKKFH010000011.1 coordinate 215,169, forward strand.
CCGAGGTGCTGACGTACCTGGAACGAATCGACGCCACCCTCGCGCCCTTCGCGGGCCGGTTCCTCGTCCACGGCGGTGCGATCGACGTCCTGGAGGGCGACTGGACCGGCGATGTGATCGTCATTGAGTTTCCCGACCTGAACCAGGCCCGCTCCTGGTACCAGTCCAGCGACTACCAGGAGATCAAGCCGTTGCGGACGAGGCACCTCACCGGTGAGGTGATTCTCGTCGACGGAGTCGAGCCCGACCACGACTCGTCGCAGTTGGCCGCGACCATCCGCCGCGCCACCGAGCGGTAGCACCTGACCCTCGACCGTCAGGGTCGACGCACGCGCGTCGCCCCGAAGAACCCGATGGCTCGCCGGCCGCAAGGCACCCGACCCAGGTCAGCCGACCGTAGTCTCATCGGATGCAGGACATCCAGACGCACACCCTGGCCATTCCCGGCGTCGACCTGGTCTACGACGTCCGCGGCCCGCTACCTCCCACTGGCGGCCATCGGGCGCTGCTCATGATCGGCCAGCCGATGACGGCGGAGGGCTTCGCCGCGCTCGCCCCGCACTTCGCGGACCGCACGGTCCTCACCTACGACCCGCGTGGCCTGGGCCGCAGCGTCCGCAAGGACGGTCGGTCCGACCACACGCCGCAGCAGCAGGCCGCCGACCTGCACGCGCTCGTGCAGGCGCTCGACGTCGGTCCGGTCGACGTGTTGGCCAGCAGCGGCGGCGCGGTGACAGCACTCGAACTGGTCGCCACCCACCCGGACGACGTCGCCACCCTGGTGGCGCACGAACCGCCGATCAACGCCGTGCTTCCCGACGCCACTGCCGCCGAGCGCGCCCGAGCCGGCTTCTACGAGGCGTACCAGGCGAAGGGCTCGGGTGCGGGGATGGCGGCGTTCATCGCCATGACGTCCTGGCAGGGCGAGTTCACCGATGCCTACTTCGCCCAGCCCACCCCCGACCCGGCGATGTTCGGCATGGCCGCCGACGACGACGGCAGCCGCGACGATCCGCTGCTGTCACAGAGCTCGTGGGCGGTCACCGACTACCGTCCCGACGCGAACGTGCTCACCGCCGCGCCCACCCGGATCGTGGTCGCTGTCGGTGAGGAGTCCGCCGGCACGTACACCGCCCGCACCGCGCTGGGCCTCGCGGCGCTGCTCGGCCAGGAGGCCGTGGTCTTCCCGAGCCACCACGGCGGGTTCCTCGGTGGTGAGTTCGGCTACGCGGGCAAGCCCGCGGAGTTCGCCGCGCGACTGCGCGAGGTGCTGGACGCCGGCTGACCTCTGCTCAACCGGTGGCGTCGGAGTAGACATCGACGTCGTAGAGCAGCTGCACATCGCGGCGGCCGTTGGTGACGCCGACGAAGACCGGGTCGCCGGACGGGGTGTGGCCCTGACGCCACACCTGTTCCCGGGCCGCCTCCAGCGACTCGTGATGGGCCCTGCCCTCCTGATGCAGTTGCAGCACCCGGCGGGCGGTGCCCCGGTCGGTGTCGAGGTGGATTCGTAGGAGAGGCATGCCGGGACCTCCTCGCTCGACGTCGGATCTCGTGCAGCTGGCCGACCAGCCGTATCGTGAGACACGGGGGCGACGATCCGCCGTCTTCGATTAAACGCCACCCGCTGCGGTCGAGGAGGGCATTTATGACTGGTCTGGCGACCGTCGGCGCAATAGTGGGTGTCCTGCTCGCCGGCCTCGTGGTCCTGGTCCGTAAGCCGACCAACACCCGGTCGGTGCTCAGATGGTCGGCCCTGGCGATCACCGCGTTGGTGGCCGCCGCGCTGGTTCCCTTCACAGTGGACGACTCGGGGGCCGCGGCCAGCTATCTGCTCGGCGTTCCCGTTGTCGCGGCACTGCTGCCCGTTGTCGCGCAGCGGGTCGGTCGGCTGACAGTGGTCGCCGATGTGGTGGCCGCGTTCGTCCTCACCGGCTGGGGTCTGCTGCTCGGGCTGGGCATCGGTGTCGCGTTCCTACCAGCGGTGACACTCCTGATCGCCAGCGCTGCGGGCACTTGGGCGCCGCGACCGTCCACCACGTGACCCGGTGACCAGCGGTCAGCCGTCCGGGGTGAACAGCCCCTGAACGCCGACGACGATCGCGATGAGGCCAAAGACCGCCAGCAACAGTCGGACGCCGGTGGCGCCGTCCGACTGCTCGTCGCGCGGCGTCGACCGCCCGGTCAACCGGCCCCACAGCAGGGCGAGCCCCACACCGATCCCCACCACCTCGAAGTGGAACACCCGGGGCCCGGACACCAGGTGGACGATGAGGTAGTAACCGCCGGTCACCAATGCCACGAGGCCGACCACCCACGCGATCGGGGCGGCCCGACCGGCGAGGCGGCCCAGGTCATCGCCGACTCGTGGCAGCAGCCGCAGCACCGCCACGGCGAGCAGGAAGCCACCGACGATGTTGGCGAGGTCGAGCAGCAGAGCCATAATCACTGGGAGTCTCCGTCGATCGGGTGATCAGCCGGTGGGAGCGTACCCACGGACCCGGTCGGTTGAAACGGTCCGGACGGCACGCCCCCACGACGGAGTTCGGGCTGGGCCGCTCAACCCCTCACCGCGTGCACCGCCACACCAGCGGCCGGTACGCCTGGTTCTCGTAGACGGCCCCGACCACAGTCAGACCGTCGTCGCTGATCCCCTCCGCCGTGTACGTGCCCGCCTCGGTCGCCCGGACCTCCGGTCGGCCCGGCAACCGGCGGGAGGTGCCGTCCGGGGCCACTACCAGCGGCGCACCGTCGGCGACCAGCACGTCACCACTGCCGGCGATGCCGCTCGCCCCCGGGAAGGGCACCAGGCTCACCACTCCGCTGGCGAGATTCCACAGCACCGGCAGCATCTGCACGGCGCCGCTCCGTCGGCCGCCCGGAACCATGCCGATCGCCCATTCGCCCCGCGCCGATTCGACCGACGCACGCGAATAGCCGTCGGGCAGTGCCAGCGCCGACCCGACGCCCTGCGGCGTCCACCGGTAGGGCAGATCGCCCACGGTGCCGACGATCGTGCCGTCCTCGGTGATCCCGGTCGCTGACGACCCTCGCTGGCCGACCAGCCGGTACTTCTGGGGGGTGTCGGTCGACCACGACACAGCCTGGTGCGAGTCGTCGGACCTACGGGCGGTGCCGACGATGTCGCCCCGACCGTTGACGGCGTGCACGAGCACCGCGTCGTAGCCGGGCGGTGTGGCCAGGAAACGCAGCTTCCCGTCCCGGTACAGCCAGCCGATGCCGTCGCCGTTGGTGCCGACCACATCGCCGCGGGTGTTGACAGCCGCCGCGTGTCGCGCGGTGGCCGGCAGGACCACCGGCCGGTCGTCGGTCCACAGCACGACCCGGCCGTCCTCCTGCCCGGTACCGATGTCGCCGACGATGTGCCGTCCGGTGCTGTCGACTCTGTTGGCCACCGCGACCGGACCGCCGACCGGCTGCGGCAACCACGACGCCTGGCAGGTGACCGGCGGGCGGGAGGTGGCCGACCCGGTTCCCGCCGGCGACACAGCGAGCGCCGGCGTGGTGGGAACCGGCGGGCTGGTGGTCCCGCCGACCTGGACGGCACCCACGACACCGACCCCGGCCAGCACCGTCAGCGCGGCGATCCCGCCGACCCGGCGACGCTGACGGCGCCGCCGACCGTCGCGCACCGCCCGGCTCAGGTCGACCCGCGGCTCCGGCGCCGGCGCCGACCGCAGCAGCTCGGCGATCCGCTGCTCGTCCACCGTGGTCATCTCGGACTCCTCACTGACATCTCGGTGACGTCGAGCACCTGGCGGACGGCCGCCAACGCCCGAGCCGTCTGCGACTTCACGTTGCCTTCGGAGCAGCCCATCGCGGCGGCCGTGTCGGCCAGCGACAGGTCGCACAGGAACCGCAGGACCAGCACCGTGCGCTGGCCGCGCGGGAGGCGGGCGAGCGCGGCGAGCAGGCTGCCCCGCTCGGCCAGGTCGTCGTGCGGTGTCACCGGCGAGCGCTCCGGCTCCGGCACCGACCCCAGCAGGCGAACCTTCGCCCAGCTCAACCGCTTCTCATCGACGAGCTTGTGCACCAGCATCCGATGTACGTACGCGTCGACGTTGTCGGCCCGGCTGACCCGGCGCCAGTTCACGTAGAGCGCCGTGACCGTCTGCTGCACCACGTCGTCGGCCAGATGGGCGTCACCGCACATCAGGAACGCGGTCCTGTGCAGGCTCGGCAGTCGCGCGGAGACGTACTCCACGAACTCACCCTCGGCATCCACCATCGAGGCTCCCTCCTCCGCAAGCTCGACGGGACCGGACGATCATCAGGTTGCGTCCCCGTCGAAGAACTGTCGGAAGCCCTACCGATCGGTCGGGGTCCCGCCCGGACCCGGCGGCGGACGGATCAGCGGGTCAGGCGTGCCGCGAGGCAGGTCGGTGCCGCCAGCGCCAGTAGGGCGTCCCGGCGCAACAGCCGGGGAAGGAGTCGAAACACAGCTGCTGCCGGCCGCCCGGTCTCAGCCAACGGCGCTGGTCATCCGGCGTACCGCCTCGATGATGAGCTCCGGCGCGGTGGCCAGGTTCAATCGGACATGCCCCACACCGCCGGTGCCGAACGCCAGTCCGGAGTTCAGCGCCACCCGGCCACGGTCGAGGAACACGGTGGCCGGGTCGTCGTCGAGGCCCAGGGCGCGGCAGTCCAGCCAGGCCAGATAGGTGGCCTGGCCGGGCTGGTAGCGGACGGCCGGCAGGTGCTCGGCGAGCAGCGCGCTCAGGAGCCGACGGTTGTCGTCCAGGCCGGCCAGCAGGGCGTCGAGCCACTCGCCGCCGTCGCGGAAGGCAGCGGTGTGGGCGATCACGCCGAGGTGGCTGGTGCTGACGCTGACCCCGAACGGGACACGGGCGAGGTCCCCGGCCGCTGCCGGGCCGGCGACCAGAAGCCCGCCGCGTAGGCCGGCCAGATTCCACCCCTTGGAGGCGGACATCAGCGACAGGCCGTTCTCCGCGCCGGGCACCGAGAGGTACGGCACGAACCGCGCGTCCCCAGCCACCACCGGAGCGTGGATCTCGTCGGCGACCACCCGCACCCCGTGCCGCTGGGCCAGTCCGGCGACGGCGGTCAACTCGGCCGCGTTGTGCACGACGCCGGTCGGGTTGTGCGGGCTGCAGAGCAGATACGCGGCCGGCCGTCCACCGGCGCGAGCCCGCCGGAACGCATCCTCCAGCGTGCCGAGGTCGATCCGCAGGTCCTCGCCGAGTGGTGCCTCCACCATCCGGCGCTCGGCGTGCGCCACCGACTCGTAGAACGGCGGGTAGACCGGGCAGTTGACGACCACCGCGTCCCCAGGCTCGGTGACCAGTCGCACCGCCTCGACGACGCCGTGCATGACGTCGGGCACCAGCGCGGTGCGCTCCACGGCCAGCCCCTCCCAACCCCACCGCTGCGCGGCGAACTCGGCCACCGCCTGCGGGTACGCCGTTCCGGCGGGGTAGCCGGTGTCTCCGCGCGCGACGGCATCGGTGATCGCCCGTGCGACCGGCTCGGCCAGGGGCACGTCCATCTCGGCCACCCAGAGCGGCAGCACGTCGTCGGGGTACTCGCGCCACTTGAGGCTCGTCCGCTGCCGGAGCTGGTCGATCGTGAGCTGGCGGAGGGGATTGACCGCGGTTCGGGCACCACCGAGCAGGCCACTCATGACCCAACCCTATTCCCTGCCTCCGGCAGACGCCTCAGGTCATCACTGACTCGTCCACTGTGGTCGTACCGAAAGGATTTCCGGAGACGGTTATGCCATTGACCAGCGTCTTTGTATTTGCCACCCTCGTCCCGCTCGGAATCAACGACGAAAGATTGCTGCGGGTTGCCGGTTCATAACCTAGGCTCCCGAATATCCACATCGACGGCCCGCCCTCACGCCGTGCCAGCCACCGACCTCGCACGCCGGCCATCGCCACCCTCGACGCCGATTGGAGTACTCGATGACCTGGCGTCCCACCATTGCCGCACTGGCCGGCCTGTGCCTGGCGGTCAGCGCCACCCCATTACCCGCCGGTGCTGCCGCCGACGCTGCCCATGTCAGCGCTCACACCGCGTTCGCCGGTCCGCCCGGCGCACCGCCCGGGGCCTGCCCGACCGGGGCCAGCTACGGCTCACCGCTGCCGGCCAGCACCGTGACGGCCCCGCGGATCCAGGGCGGTTTCACGTTCCTCGAAGGGCCGGTCTGGGTCGCCGACGGCGGCTACCTGTTGTTCTCCGACATGGCCGCCGGCACCGGGCCGTACAACGTGCAGCCGTCGACGATCCGCCGGTTCACCCCGCAGTCGGGCTTCGACACGTTCATCGCCGACGCCGGCAGCAACGGCCTGGCACTCAGCGCCGACGGCCAGCAGCTCGTCGCGGCCACCCACGACCAGCGGAGTGTGTCCGCGTACCGGTTGAGCGACCGGGCCCGCAGCACCGTGGCGGCGAACTACCAGGGCCGGGCGTTCAACTCGCCGAACGACGTCGCGGTCCGTTCCGACGGTGTCGTCTACTTCACCGACCCCAACTTCCAGCGCGGCAACCGCCCCGATCAGATGAGCGGTCGTACCAGCGTCTTCCGCGTCTCCAACGGGCAGGTGTCGCTTGTCGACGACCGGCTGCGCCAGCCCAACGGCATCTCGCTCTCGCCGGACGGGACCGCGCTGTACGTCGGCGCCTACTCCGAGAACAAGATCTACAAGTACGCGGTCCAGCCCGACGGCAGCATCGGCGCCCGCAGCGTCTTCGTGAACTACATCGGCGGCCCGGACGGTGGCACCATCGACTGCGCCGGCAACGTGTACTGGACCTCGGGCGGGGACTCCCTGGTCCACGTCTACTCCCCCGCTGGCACCCAACTCGGCACGATCCGGTCCGGCAACTCCGGCACGACGAACGTGGCGTTCGGCGGCCCCGACCGGCAGACCCTCTTCGTCACGTCGGGCCGGTGGGGCGACTCCGGGCTCTACAGCGTGCGGCTCAACGTCCCCGGATATCCGTACTGACCGACGGCTGGATGGCGTGCCGCCTCCGTCGTAGCACGACGAGGCGGCGCGCTATCCGGCGGTCGCGGCGATGAACACCACCGCCCCGACCACCACCAGCGCGGCGGCCAGGAAGGTCTGCCGGCGGGCCCGGCGCAACGCCTCCCGGACCTGCCAGGCGTGCGCCGTGGCGAGCAGCCAGCGCAGGTACGGGTCGGTCCGGGCGATGTTGCGGCGCGCGGTGGCGAGCCCTGCCCGCAGGGCGGCCCGCTCCTGCGGCGGGGCCGTCGACAGGCGACAGGTGATCTCCGCGGCGATCCGGCGATGACGCAGCAGAGAGTCGACGTCACCGGCGTACCCGCCGAAGTGATACCAGGGCTCGGCCTCCAGCCGCTCGCGCAGGCCGCGCAGCTCCGGCCCGGTGAGCGTCGCCGGCGTGGTCATCGGCGGGACGAGCACCTCGCTGGTGCGCCAGATCGCCCAGGCCACGCCGAGCAGCGTCACCAGCAGGCCGCCGCCCGCCCATGCCGCATGGGCCCAGTCGGTGACAGTGCCGGCGGCGATCAGCGGGCCGCCGCCGAGCAGCAGCGCGCCCACCGCGCCGGCCGAGGAGATGATCCACCGTGCCGCCGCCCGACTGTCCGCTACCGAGTCCAATGGGGACGGTAGCGCGTCCAACCCCGCGCCGCTCGTCGGCGGCTCCCCGGTCATCGGCTGTCGTCGCGGAAGACGACACCCAACGGGCCGGTCTCGTCGTCGGGCAGATCGGTGTACGGCACCCAGCGCTGGCCGTCGAAGAACTCCAGCTCGCCGCTGTCGTTGATTCGCACGGCGTTGACCTGCGCGAGCTCCTCAGGATCGTCAGCCATGGATACAGTATCGGTCAGCCCGGCAATCCACTTCGGCGTCGGGTCGTCCGCCGGGTGACCGCAGGGGGCCTTCGTGATCCGGTTGACCGTCAGCGCGACCGACGTGGTCCTGGCCGTTCGGGGCGACCGGCGCCGACACCCGGTGGGCCCAGCCGATCAACGCACCGCCGACCTGCTCTGGCGGCTGCGCGGCGGCCCCTCCGTGGAGCTGTCGTACGAGGTCGGCGTCGCGCTCGGCCGCCGCTTCCTCGACGCCCCCGGCCCGGTCCTGCGCGCTGAACTCGACCGCCCCGGCCGGCACCGGCTCGGCATCGAGGTCGTCGACGCGAGCCTGGCCGACCTGCCCTGGGAGACCCTGGTGCTGCCCGGCGAGGAAACGCCGCTGGCCCTGCACCCCGACGTCGACGTCTGCCGCACCGGCCCCGACACACCGGCACCCACGGTCCGGGTGGACGGCCCACTGCGGATGCTCGCGGCGATCGCGAGCCCTGACGACTCGACCCACCCGCTGCTGGACCACGAGCGGGAGCTCGGTCGGATCCTCGGCGCTGTGGAACCCGGGCATCGGCACGGGGTGCGGGTGCGCGTCCTGGAGTGGGGCAGCGCCGCAGCGATCCGGGCCGCCCTCGCCGAGGAGCCGTTTCACGTCCTGCACATCTCCAGTCACGCGCGCCCCGGCGCGCTGCTGCTGGAGACCCCCACCGGCACGGAGGACCGCGTGGACGCCGCGCGGTTCCTGGCTGAGGTGCTACCGCCGGGCCGGACCGTGCCGATGATCGTGCTGGCCGGCTGCTCCACCGCCCGGCCGGATCAACGGGAGCTGCCCGGGCTGGCCGGCGCGCTGCTGACCCACGGCGCGCCGGCGGTGCTGGCGATGAATGGGACGGTCAGCGACTGGTACACCATCGAGTTCTGCGCTCGGCTCTACGAGCGATTGGCCGCCCGCAGCGAACCGGAGTTGTTGGCGGAGGTCTCCGCCGTACGCCGCGAGCTGGCCCCGACCGCCGCCGAGTGGTGGATGCCGACGCTGTTCCTGACCGACCCCGGGCTGCGGTTGGCCGGCGGACGGGACGACGCTGCCGTCGCCGCGCCGCCCGGCCGGTCGCTCGTCGGGGACGGTGTGGTGCGCGCACCCACGGACTTCGTGGGCCGCCGGGAGATCCTGCGCCGGCTGTCCCGGGAAAAGCTGCGGGTTCTCGTCCACGGCATCGGCGGCATCGGCAAGACGAGTCTCGCCGCGGAACTCGCACGGCGGTTCCGCGACGCGGGTGGCATCGTCGTGGCGACCCACGGCGACGGCACCGTCGACGGGATCCTCGACGAGCTGCGCCGCCAGGTGCAGAGCCGGTGCGCCGCAGCGACCCCGGACGACCCGCTGCGGCGATGGCTCATCGCCCTCGCCGAGCCGGGCCAGGACTGGCGGCGACGGTGGGACGCGATCGGCACCGACGGCCCGCCGCTTCTGCTCGTCCTCGACAACGCCGAGGACGCGCTGGACGCCGAGCACCTGTTGGCCGACGCGGATCTGGCCGCGTTCCTCGCCGCCTGGGCGTCCCGCCACGAGCTGGTGGTGACCAGCCGGCACCCGTTCCCGGTCGCCGGTCTGGAAACCTGTCACCTCGGTCCGCTCTCCTGGCAGGAGACCCGCAAGCTGCTCTGGCGGCTGCCAGGCGTGGGCCAGCTGGCGCCGGCGGAACAGCAACGGATGTGGCACCGGCTGGGTGGTCACCCGCGCGCGCTGGAATACCTCGACGGCCTGCTGCGCGGCGGCAGCGCCCGATCCGACGAGGTGGCCGGCCGACTGGCCGCGGCCGGCGGTGGCCGGGACGCCGGGCCGGACGGGGTCGGCACGCCGCTGGCCGAGGCCGGCGCGCTGGCCGCCGAGGATGTGCTGCTGCCCCGGCTGCTCGCCCGCCTGGAGGCCGTCCCGGCGGCACGTCGGTTGCTGCTCGGCGCGGCCGTGTACCGCACCCCGGCGGACCGGACCGGCCTCGCCTGGCAGCTCGCCGACCCGGCGGACGGCGACGACCTACCACCGGCACCGGCGGGGCTGGACGAGTCGGTCGAGACGCTGTCACAGCTGGGGCTGCTCGCCCCGGTGACCGGGGGCCACCTGGTGCACCGGTGGACGGCGGCGAGCCTGCTGCGGATCGCCGGCCGCGACGCGGTGGTCGACGCGCACCGCCGGGCGGGCCGTTACTGGGGCTGGCGGGCCCGGTCCAGCACCGACCAGCACGACTTCATCCGCCGAGCCGTCGAGGCGCGGTACCACCACCTGGCCGCGGGCGACACCGACGAGGTCGTCACCTACTCCGAGCTGGCCTGCCAGGAGTTGCACACGGCCGGGCACTGGGCCTGGGAGGAGAAGATCTGGCGCGAGCTACTGCCGATGGCGCCCCCGGGCTCGGCACGCCGGGCGAGCTTCCTGAAGGGACTCGGCGACGTGCACCTCAGCCGTGGCGAGTACCCGCAGGCGACGGAGCGCTACGAGGCGGCGCTTGCCGTCTACCGGGATCTCGGCGACGACAGCGGGGTCGGCAAACTCCTGCACCAGTTGGGCCTGGTCGCCGACAACCGGGGCGACCGGGCGACAGCGGACCGGCTGTTCCAGGAGGCGTTGACGATCCTGAGCCGGCTCGACGACCGCTCGGCGGTATCCCGGACCCTGCACCAGCTCGCCGGGATCGCCCGTGGCAACGGCGACGGCGAACTGGCCATGTCGCGTTACCTGGAGGAACTGGCGATCGCCCGGGAACTCGACGACCTGGACGGGATCGCGGCGAGCCACCACCAGATCGGCGTACTCGCCTTCGAGGCCCGGGACTTCGTGAAGGCGGAGCAGTGCATCCAGGTGGCGATCACCACCTACGGACGGTTGGGCGCCCGGGTCCGGCAGGGCAGCGGGCTGGTGATGCTCGGGCGGATCGCGCTCGCCCAGTTCGCGTACGAGACCGCCGAGGAGCGGGTCCGTGCCGCCCTGAAGATCTTCGAGGAGGTCGGCAGCAACGGTCACATCGCGGAGTGCTCGCTGCTGCTCGGTCACCTCTCCCGCGACCTCGACGACCTCGAATTCGCCGAGAGCTGCTTCGCCAGCGCCCGGACGATCGTCGCGGCCCTCGGCGAGGACCGGCTGCTGCGCCGCTGCGACGAACTGCTCGGCGGCGTCCGAACTGTCCTCGGCCGGGCTGCCGAGGCGGTGCCGAACACGGTGAACGCGATCGGCGGGGACGACGAGCCGCCGCTCCAGGCGGCCCTGGAATGGCTGGCCGTGCAGCGCCTGGAGCTGGGCCCGCAAGCCTTCTCCGCGGTACTGGCCCGGCACCTCGACCCGCGGCAGGCGGCGCAGCGGGCCGAGTGGGTCGAGGCGTACCTGCGGTTCCGGTTCGACGCCTCCCACCCGACGCCGCTCGGCAGTGGGTACGTCCTGCTCGCCATCGCCGCCGCCCAGGCGGGTGAGTTCGGCACCGCCCGGATGTGCCTGCTGCGGGCGTTGCCGATCTGTGCCGCCGCTGGTTATCAGGCGGGGGTCGCCAAGTGCCACGAGGACCTCGGCATGGTGGCGCTGGAGACCCGCCGGCTGGCCGAGGCCCGGTCCCGCTACGAGCAGGCGCTGGAGGTCTACCGGGTGCTGCGCCACGAGCCCAACCAGGCCATCGTCCTGCACCAGCTCGGCCGGGTCTGCGAGGAGCAGGAGGATCTCGTCGGCGCGGATGGGTTCTACCGCCGCTCCATCGCCATCAAGAAGCGGCTCGGGAACCTGTCGGGCGTCTCCAACAGCACCTTCCACCTCGGCCGGGTGGCCGGTCTGCGCGGCGACCGGGCCCTGGCCGAGCGGTGCTACCGGGACTGCCTGCGGATCGACAGCGAGCAGGGCAACTGGGAGGAGGTGGCGCTCGATCAGGTGGCGATCGGGCAGCTGCGCGTCGAGCAGGGCCACCCCGCGGAGGGCATCCCGCTGATCGTCGAGGCACTGAACATCGACCGGCAGATCGGGTCGACGAACACCGCGCTCGACCTCAACGCGCTGCGCGAACTGCGGGCCCGGCTCGGCGACGACGAGTTCACTGCCATCCTCACCGACGCCTTCGGCCCGGCCCGCGCGGTCGAGGTGCTCGACCTGATCGCGGTGCTACCGGCCGCGGCCGAGCCGACCTGACCCACCCGGGCACCCGTACACTCGGCTGATGGCGAACCGCCCGCGGCAGCGGGGTCGATAGACCGATGAGGGCGTCGACCGCAGACACCGTGATCTTCGATTTCGACGGCGTACTGCTGCGCGGGGACGCATTCGGTCTGTTCCTGCGGCGCACTGCTTTCGCGGGTGCCCGGCTGCCGCTCGCCGTCGCCGTGCTCGTTCTCCTCGCGCCGGTCGCCACCGTTCCCGCCCTCCGTCCGTGGGCGGCGCGGTGGGTGAGCCGGATCGGCTTGTGGGGCCGGGACGCGGACGGGTTGCGGGCAGAGCTGGAACGCTTCGGCGCGGACCTCGGTGCGGAGCCAGGGCGGATGATCGCGCCCGGTCTGCGGATGATCCGTACCCACCTCGCCGCCGGCGACCGGGTCATCGTGGTGACCGCGTGCGAGCACACCCTGGCGCGCGCCGTGCTCGACGCGATCGGCCTCGCCGGGGTCGAGCTGGTGGCCTCGCACATTCGCGGGCCGAGGCTGATAGTGCACAACCACGGTGCGACCAAGATGGCGCAGCTCGCCGGCCAGGGGGTGACGCCACCATGGCGGGTGGCCTACAGCGACTCGCTGTCGGATCTGCCCATCCTCGGCGCCGCCGAACAGCCGGTGCTGGTCAACGCGAACGCGCGTCAGGTCGCCCGGGCGCGCCGGTTGCTCGGCGCCCGGCTGACCACCGTCACCTGGTCGGGTGGCCAGGGCCCGGAGGTCCCCCGATGAGAGGCCGCTACGACAACCTGACCCGCACCCGTGCTCTCGACCCGGAGCGCGACTACCTGGTCATCTACCAGACCATGCTGCGCTACGAGTTTCCGTGGGACATGAAGCTCGGGCTCAACCTCGCCTTCAACCGGTCGTTCTCCATCCCCGCCATCGCCGCCGTACACACCGCCACGGGCGAGCTGACCGAACGCACCCAGAAGCGGATCGACGACACCGGCCTGCTGATGTACGAAATGGTGCTCAACGGCTTCGACCAGCCTCGGGGCCGCGACGCGTTGCGGCGCGTCAACCAGATCCACAGTCGGTACGACATCAGCAACGACGACTTCCGCTACGTCCTCGGCTGCCTGGTGGTGATCCCCACCCGGTGGTTGCAGGAGTACGGCTGGCGCCCGCCCTGCTGCCACGAACGGCACGCCACATACCTGTTCTACCGGGAGCTCGGTCGACGGATGGGCATCACCGACATCCCCGGGTCGTACGACGAGTTCGAGACCTGGTTCGACGCACACGACGCGGCTCACCTGCGGCCCAACGACGACGCGGCGGCCATCGAACGCGCCACCCGCATGCTGATGCTCACCCGGATCCCCCGGATGCTCGCCCCGCTGGGAAACGCGCTGGTCAGTGCCCTGTACGACGCGCCGCTGCGGCGCGCGACGCGGGTCGACACGCCAGCCTGGCCGGTCCGGGCGGGGTTGCACCTGGCCCTGCGGACGCGCTCGCGGTTGCAGCGGTGGTTCGGGGCACCACTGACGACCGCGTTGTTCGCCGACGGGATCACGGCCAAGAGCTACCCCGACGGGTACGAGATCAGCCAGCTCGGCCCCCACCACGACGGTGTGCGCGAGTAGCTCGTCGGTGCTGCTCGCGTCGTCGGCTCGGACGCGCGCCGCCCGCTAGCAGGACGAACGAACGTCAAGGACGACCGGGGCGCTCTGCGTGACAGCGCCGTCGGTGACCCGGAGCTGGGGGACGTACCGCCCGGGCGCGACGCCGCTCAGCCGGAACGCGGCCAGGATCTGAACGACGTGCCCGTCCCCGGAACCGGGTAGGGCGGTCAACGGGCTGTACACCTCGACGCCGACCGGCATGCCCGTGTAGTCAGCGGTGATCGGTGCCGACCACGTACCGTCGAGCACGACGAAGAAGTACAGAGCGCGCGGGTCGTCGGGGGTTGCGCAGAGCCGCTGCGGCAGGTCGACGAGGGTCCAGGTCGACGGGGTGTGCGTGGTTGTCGTGCCGGGCGCCGCCGAGCCGGGCGTGCCGCCGGAGAGGGCGAGCAGTGTTGTCGCCACCACGGCGACAGCGATCCGTGATGCCGTGTGAGTGAACTTCACAATCGACTCCTCAGGTCTGCGCGGCGGGAACTGGCGAGCGCCGCACGACGCCGGCGGGACACGCCGAACGACGACCCGCTGACCCGCGGAACAGCGGTGCCGACCGCCGATCCGGCAGCCCGCCTCGACGGGAGGCTAGCCCGGTAGGTGGTCGTTGACCAGTGCTACAGCCGCATTTCAGAGGTTTCTGAAACACGCTTGACATTGACGCCCGTCTCTGCCACCGCATTCAGGGTCAACAACGCCTGACGACTCAGGCCCCGCTCGATCCGACCCGACTGGACGTATTGGCACGCCAGGCGGGGACGGAATGGGCACCGGGAACCGGGCCGCGAGTGGAGCCGGCCCGCCGAACGTCCGTTGGGACGGCGACGGACCGGTTCTCAGCGGACGTCGGTGGTGGTCCAGCGTGGAGAGGCGTTGGTGACCGCGACGGTGTCACCAACCAGCGTGGTCAGCGCCTGGGTGTCCCGCCGCGCGCTGGTGCCGACCCAGAGCTCGATGTCTCCGGGCTCCACGACGCGGGTGAACGTGCGGTCGGAGAAGGCCAGCCGGGTGGTGGGCACCGTCAGCTCGACAGTGACGGACTGGCCCGGTTCCAGGTGGACCCGCCGGTAGCCGAGCAGCTGCGCCACCGGCCGGGTCACCGAGGCGACCACGTCACGACCGTAGAGCTGGACCACGTCGTCGCCAGCGACCGCGCCGGTGTTCGTCACCCGCACCGTCACCCCTACCGCCCCGCTGGTCGGCGCCGTGCTGGGCACTGTGAGCTCGCTGTACGCGAATGTCGTGTAGGACAGGCCGTGGCCGAACGGCGCCACGGGCGTCGCCGGCAGGTTGGTCACCTCGTTGCCCGCACCGAGGGTGGGGTGCAGATAGGAGTACGGCTGCGCGCCGGCCGAGCGGGGCAGGCTGACCGGCAGCCGACCCGACGGGTTGACCCGCCCGGAGAGCACCCCCGCTATCGCCCCGGCACCCTCCTCGCCCGGGAAGAACGCCTGCACCACCGCCGCGCAGCGCGAGAGCGCCCAGCCGATCGCGTACGGCCGGCCGGTGAGCAGCACGAGGACGACAGGTGTGCCGGTCGCCAGCACCGCCTCGACCAGTTCACGTTGGACGCCTGGCAACTCCAGGTCGTCCCGGTCGCAGCCTTCGCCGACAGTGCCGCGTCCGAAGAGACCGGCGTGGTCGCCGACGACCAGCACGGCAACGTCCGCGTCGGAGGCCGTGGCCACCGCCTCGTCGAAGCCGGACCGGTCGTCGTCGTTCACGTCGCAGCCGCGTGCCCAGGTGACGAGATCGTCGCCGTGCTCGGCCCGCACGGCGTCGAGAACGGTCGGCACCTCGATGCCGGTCTCCACACCGGGGTGCTGGACCAGGACGTGGTTGAGGAATGAGTAGCACCCGAAGAGCGCGCTCTGCCGGTCGGCGTTCGGGCCGATGACTGCAACCCGTCGCCCGGCGGGCAGCGGCAGCGCGTCCCGGTTGGCGACCAGCACGATCGATTCCTCGGCGAGCCGGCGGGCGATCGACCGGTGCTCGGGCGAGTCGAGGTCGATCGACTGGGGCGGCTCGTCGCTGAAGGTCGCGTCGAGCAGACCCAGGTCCTGCTTCTGGCGCAGCACCCGCAGCACCGCGCGGTCGATGAGCGCCTCGTCGAGCTTGCCCGCCCGCACCGACTCCCCCAGGGTCAGATAGGCGTCGCCGGTCGGCAGTTCGACGTCGAGCCCGGCGGTCAACGCCTGCCCGGCCGCGTCCGCGTGATCGCTCGCCACGTGGTGCAGCAGGTTCAGGAACGCCACACCGTAGTAGTCGGCCACCACGGTGCCGTCGAAGCCCCACTGGTCACGCAGGATGCCGGTCAGCATCGTCGGGTCGGCGGCGACCGGCACCCCGTCGATCTCGGTGTACGAGTGCATGACACTGCGGGCGTCGCCGTCGATGATCGCCATCTCGAACGGGAGGAGCAGCACGTCGGCCAGTTCCCGGGGGCCGACGTGCACCGGGGCGAAGTTGCGCCCGGCGCGCGAGGCGGAGTAGCCGGCGAAGTGCTTGAGGGTGGCGTGCACCCCCTGCGACTGCAGACCGCGCACGTACGACGTGCCGATGGTGCCGACCAGGTACGGGTCTTCGGCGATGCACTCGTCCACCCGACCCCAGCGGGGGTCGCGGATCACGTCGAGCACCGGCGAGAGCCCCTGGTGCACGCCCAGGGCCCGCATCGAGGCGCCGATCGCCTCGGCCATCTCGGTGACCAGTTCGGGGTCGAACGCGGCACCCCAGGCCAGCGGGGTGGGGAACGTGGCCGCCTTCCACGCGGACAGCCCGGTGAGGCACTCCTCGTGGACGATCGCCGGAATGCCGAGCCGGGTGCCGGTGACCAGGTCCCGCTGGAACTTCCACAACCAGGACGCGCGTTGCGCCGCATCCAACGGGCGGGTCCCGTAGGCGCGGGTGAGGTGACCGAGCCCGTGCCGGGAGAATTCTTCGAGCTTGAAGGCGTCGCCGAACTCCCCCTGCAACGGTGCGACCGCCTCGCCGTCCTCCTTCTCCCAGAAGCCGACGAGCTGGGCGATCTTCTCCTCGATCGTCATCCGGCCGAGGAGGTCGCGTACGCGGGCCTCGCCGTCATGCCCGTCCGGTCGTCCGTGCTCCGGACCTGCCTGAGCCGGCACCGGCTCGCCCACCACCGCGTGGACCTCAGTCATGCTGTGCCTTCCTCTGGTTGTGCTCGTGCCGCTGCCGCTCAGCCCTTTACCGCGCCCTGCAGGCCGCCGACGATCTGCTTCTCCGCGAGCGTGAAGAAGAGCAGTGCCGGCAGCATCGCCAGCGAGGTGAAGGCGAGTACGCCTGCCGTGTCGGTGGTGTACTGGCTGGAGAAGTTCTGCACGCCCAGCGGCAGGGTGTGCAGGTTGACGTCGCTGAGGACGAGCAGCGGCAGCAGGAACGAGTTCCAGCTCGCCACGAACGCCAGGACGCCAACGGTGACGAGCGCGGGCCGCGACAGCGGCATCGCGACGCGCCAGAGGAAGCCGAGCCGACTCGCACCGTCGATGGCGGCGGCGTCCTCCAACTCTCTCGGGATGGCCGAGAGGAAGGGACGCAGGATCACGATCGTCAGTGGCAGTGAGAAGGCGACCTGCGGCAGGATCACCGCGTAGTAGGAGTTGATCAGATTCAGGTCACGCAGCATGAGGTAGAGCGGCAGGATCGCCGCCCCGGCCGGAAACAGCAGACCGAGGGTGAAGAAGGTGTAGAGCCCTTCCCGCCCGCGGAAGCGGTAGCGGGCGAGCACGAACGCGGCGGCCAGTCCGAGCACGACCACTGCCAGCGTGGTTCCCAGGGCGATGACCGCGCTGTTGAACGCCTGTTGCCAGAAATTGCTCTGGGTCAGCACCCTGGCGTAGTTGTCCCAGACGAACGGGTCGGGCAGGCCGGCCGGGTCCGCGACGATCTGCGGGGTGGTGCGGAACCCGCCGATGACCACGTAGATGACCGGGGCGATCGACACCGCCGCGATCGCGAGGGCGAGCGCGTAGGTGAGCGGCGTGCCCCAGGAAACCTGACGGCGTCCGCTGGACGGGGGGAGAACCGAGTTCACGGCCATCGTCACTTCGCCCTTCCGGTGATGGCGCCCTCGATGTCGCGGCGGAGCAGGAACCGCTGGAACAGCAGCGCCGCCACGAAGGAGATGACGAACAGGATTACCGCCACAGCGTTGCCGTAGCCCCACAGCCGGGCGAAGAACCCGTTGTCCACCATGTATGTCGCCATGGTTGCTGATGCGCCGAGGGAACGCACCGCGGGCACCGAGGTCACCCAGATCATGTCGAAGATCTGCAGCGAGCCGATCATGGACAGGAACATCCAGATCCGGATCGTCGGGCCGAGCAGCGGGATCGTGACGTGCCGTTGGATCTGCCACCAGCTCGCGCCGTCGATGGCCGCCGCCTCGGTCAGCTCATCGGGCACGTTGGACAGTCCGGCGAGGAGCAGGATGATGGCGAAACCGACGTACTTCCAGGTGAGGATGGCCAGCAGGGTCCAGATGACCACATCCAGGTCCGCCAGCCAGGCCTGCACCAGGCCGCCCATTCCCAGGGACCGCAGCAGCGCGTCGACGGTGCCTTCGCCGGTCAGCAGCAGCTTCCACATGATGCCGACGGTGACCTCGGCCAGCACGTACGGCACGAACACCAGCAGGCGGAACACGGCCCGCCCACGGAAGCGACGGTTGAGCAGCAGGGCGACGCCGAGGGCGATCGGGCCCTGGATCAGCAGCGACCCGAAAACGATGATCGCGTTGTTGCGCAACGCGTCGAGGAAGATCGGATCCTGGAAGGCGAGGGTGTAGTTCCGCAGACCGACGAACTCGGTGGGAGGGCCGACCCCGCGCCACCGGAACAGGCTGTAGTAGACAGCGAAGCCCATCGGCACCAGCACGAACATCACGTAGATCAGAACGGCCGGCGTGGTGAGCCCGATGATCTCGTACCACTTGCGGCGGTTGTCGGCTCGGCGGGCGGACTCGCGCCCGGCCTTGTGGGGGCCCGCCGGCGGCGCGGAAGCGCCACCGGCGGGCATACGGATCTGGTTGGCGGAGGTCACTTGCTTGCGGCCGCCTTCATTGCCGAGACGACCTTCTCAGGCGTCCCGTTGCCGGCGAAGATGGCGACGATCGCGTCGTTCATCGCGTTGCCGACGGTGCTGCCGTAAGCCGTGTCCAGCCAGAGCTGCACGTAGCTCGCGCCGGAGGTGGCATCCAGGATGGACTTCAGCGCGGGGTCCTTCACGGCGTCCGCCGCACCCTTGGCGACGGGCAGGCCGGTGCCGGTCTCGGCGTAGCCCTTCTGCACCTCGGGGCTCACGATGTACTTGAGGAACTCGACGCACTCGGCCGGGGCGTTCTTGGCGCAGGAGAACCCGTCGCCACCGCCGAGAGCCGCCTTCGGGTCGCCCGGGGAACCGGCGATCGCCGGCACCGGGAACCAGCCGAGGAACGACGCGAGCTTCGCCTTGTCAGTGGTGACGGTGTCCAGCGTGCCGCGGTTCCAGTCACCCATGAGCTCCATCGCGGCCTTGCCGTTGGCGAGCATGCCGTTGGCGCTGGTCGGGTCGTTCTGGCCCGGCGTGGCGATGAAGTTGGGCTGGAACGGCTTGGTGTCGATGAACGCCTTCAGGTCCTGGCCGGCCTTCACGAAGCACGGATCGTCGAAGTTCTTCTCCGCCGATGCCTTCTTGAGGGCGTCGACCGAGCAGGCTCGCAGCGCCATGTTGTACCACCAGTGCGCGGCCGGCCACTTGTCACCGGCGCCCACGGCGATCGGAATGACGTTGGTCGCCTTGAGCTTGGTGACCGCGGTGTTGAGCTCTTCGAAGGTGGTCGGCGGAGCCGAGATGCCCGCCGCGGCGAACATGTCCTTGTTGTACCAGATGCCCTCGATGCCCATCCGGAACGGCAGGCCGTACTGCTTGCCCTTGACCTGCCAGATCTCCGCGGCGCTGCCGATGTTGCCGACCTCGGTCTTGACCTGGTCGGTGATGTCCTTGAGGTAGTCGGCCTCCACCTGCTCGGTCATCTCGCCGCCGCCCCAGGCCTGGAAGATGTCCGGCGGGTCGCTGCTCAGCAGCGCGGCAGGGAGCCGCGTGCGCTGGAGCTGGTTCGTCTCGATCGCCTCGATCTCGATCTTGACGGTGGGGTGAAGTGCGGAGAAGTCCTTGGCGACCTTCTCCCAGTAGGTCTTGCCGGGCCCGTCCTGCGAGGCGTTGTGCCACCAGCTAAGGGTCACCGGATCCTTGTACAGCTCGCTCTGAGGGGCCGCCTCTTCGCCGCCGCTACAGCCGGCGGTAACAAGAACACTTGTCATTAACAGTGCCAGGACGGCACTCGCACGCCGCTTCGTTGCCATCGATGTCTCCTCGACTAGTCAGTCGCGGTACTCGGCCTGCGGCGAAGTTTTACAGTCATGTAACTTGATGTCAATCGGTATCGATAACGTTTTCGAGTCGGTGGCGACGCACCCGCTGCGGGGCCCTATCATCATCGACGTGGTGTTTCAGCAGCGCGTCAAGATGTCGGATGTGGCACGTACTGCCGGCGTCTCGGTCGCGACAGTGTCGAAGGTCGTCAACGGCCGCTACGGCGTGGCCCAGGCAACCGTGGAGCGCGTCCAGCAGGTCATCCACGAGCTCGGCTACGAGGCGAGCCTGGGGGCGCAGAGCCTGCGCAGCCACCGCACCAACGTGCTCGGCATCCTGGTCGCCGAGTTCGAGCCGTTCTCGACCGAACTGCTCAAGGGGGCGTCGCAGGAGGTCGCCGGGAGCGGATACCAGCTGCTGGCCTACTCCAGCGGGGACGGCGAGGGCGCCGCAGTGGGGTGGGAGCGGCGCTCGCTCGCCCGACTCTCCGGCACCCTCATCGACGGCGCCGTGATCGTCACGCCGACGGTGGTCGAGACCGAACACAGCTTCCACGTCGTGGCCGTCGACCCACACACCGGGCCGTCCGACCTGCCCACCGTCGACTCGGACAACTTCGCCGGCGCCGTGCTGGCGACCAACTACCTGCTGTCCCTCGGCCACACCCGGATCGGGCACATCAGTGGACGCACCGACCTGAAGTCGGCGCAGCTGCGCGAGGCCGGCTTCCGCAGTGCGATGGCCGACGCAGGCGTGCCGGTGGACGAGCGGCTCGTCCGCGTCGGCGGGTTCCGGATCGAGAGCGCCGCCGGCACGGCCGCGGAGCTCCTCGCCCTCACCGACCGGCCGAGCGCGATCTTCGCGGGTAACGACCTCTCCGCGATCTCCACGATGACAGTGGCCCGCGACATGGGCCTGTCGGTGCCCGACGACCTGTCGGTGATCGGCTTCGACAACGTACCGGAGTCGGCGCTGGTCAACCCACCGCTGACGACCATCATGCAGCCGCTGCAACGGATGGGCGCCGAGGCGTTGCGCCTCCTCGTCGACCTGATCGCCGGCGTCGAACGCGACACCCACATCCGGCTCCCCACCGAGCTGGTCATCCGTTCCTCCTGCCGCCCGCTGCCCTGACGCCCGGGGCCAGGCGGCGCAGGGACCCCGATCGTCGCCGTCGCACGTGGGGGCACGCGACAGGGTGGCGGAACGTGAATCTCGCCTAAGGCGACAATTCCTCCCCTAGGTTCGGTGCGCAGGACGCAGCCGAACCGGGGAGAGACGTGGACACCTATCCGGCGATCGAGGATCACGGTCTCATCGGCGACCTGCAGACCGCCGCGCTGGTGACGTGCGACGGGACCGTCGACTGGTTCTGCGCGCCGCGGTTCGACTCGCCGAGCATCTTCGCCGCCCTGCTCGACAAGGAGAAGGGCGGCTACTTCCAGATCGCGCCACACGACGTGCGGTACGTGACCAAGCAGCTCTACCTCCCCGGCACACCCATCCTGATCACCCGGTTCATCAGCGCCGACGGGGTGGCCGAGGTGATGGACTTCATGCCGGTCACCGGCGAGCGGGTCACCGACACGCATCGGCTGGTCCGCACCGTCACCATGGTCCGCGGCAGCATGCGCTTCCGGGTGGAGTGCCGGCCGCGCTTCGACTACGCCCGCGAAGAGCATCAGCTTGAGCGCCACCACAACGGTTACGTCTTCCGCAGCCGGTCGGCGACGCTGACGTTCAATCCGGTCGACCCGGTGCGGCGGTTGATCTCCGAACAGGGTGACGTCCACCTTGAGGGCGGCGACCTGGTCGCGTACGGCACGCTGAACGAGGGCGACACCGGCGGGGTGGTCCTGGAGACGGGCGGCGCCGAACCGCGCATCTTCGCGCCGGAAGAGATCCAGGGCATGTTCGAGTGGACCCGGGACTACTGGCGGCGCTGGCTCGAACGTTCCAGCTACACCGGCCGCTGGCGGGAGATGGTCGAGCGCTCGGCCATCACGCTCAAACTCATGACGTACGCGCCGACCGGCGCGATGATCGCCGCACCCACCACCGCGCTGCCCGAACTGGTCGGCGGAACCCGCAACTGGGACTACCGCTACACCTGGGTACGCGACACGTCGTTCTCGGTGCACGCGCTGCTCGGCCTCGGCTTCACCGAGGAGGTCAGCCAGTACATGAACTGGCTGGACGAGCGGATCCGCGAGGCCGGCGACCACCAGGACCCGCTGAAGATCATGTACCGGGTGGACGGCTCCTCCGACCTGCACGAGGAGGTGCTGGACCATCTGGAGGGCTACCGCGGCTCCCGGCCGGTGCGGATCGGCAACGGCGCCGCCGACCAGCTCCAGCTCGACATCCACGGCGAGGCCCTCTACGCCATGCACCTCGCCGACGAGCAGGGCATCCGCGTCTCACACCAGGTGTGGAAGAGCACCGTCCGGTTGGTCGACTGGCTCTGCCACAACTGGGACCAACCCGACGCCGGCATCTGGGAGAGCCGTCACCACCCCCGCAACTACACCTTCGGTCGGGTGATGTCCTGGGTCGCGCTGGACCGGGCCATCCGGCTGGCCACCCGCACCGGCCGCCCCGGGGACATGACCTGCTGGACCGAGCAGCGCAACCGCATCTACAACCAGGTCATGGAGCGCGGATACGACCGGGCCCGCGGCACCTTCGTGCAGGCGTACGACGAGAACGTGCTGGACGCGGCGCTGCTCGCCATGCCGGCGGTCGGTTTTGTCACGCCGAGCGACCCGCTGTGGCAGTCCACCCTGCAGGCGATCGAGCGCGAACTGGTCTCCGACAGCCTGGTCCACCGGTACGACCCGGTCCACTCCCCCGACGGCCTCCCGGGCCACGAGGGCACCTTCAACATGTGCACCTTCTGGTACGTCGAGGCACTGGCCCGTGCCGGCCGCCTCGACGACGCCCGACTCACGTTCGAGAAGATGTTCACCTTCAGCAACCACCTCGGCCTCTACGCCGAGGAGATCGCCGCGACCGGGGAACAGATCGGCAACTATCCCCAGGCGTTCAGCCACCTCTCATTGATCAATTCTGCGTTGACTCTCAACGACCTGCTCGACAGCGAGGCCGACTCCCGCCGCAGGCGGTAGCGCCAGCATGCTCCGGCCGGCCGCCGCCCACCCGGAGCCGACGGCGGGAAGAGCTTGACGCGCCCACGTCCATCGCGCATGGTCGATAGGCATCGACCATCTCGAATGTATTGACACTGGGGGAACCGATGAAGGCATTCGTCACCACCGTCTCGGTTGCGGCCCTGCTGCTCCTGGCCACGGGCAGCGCATCCCACGGCCAGCCAGCGGCCGACCCGCCCTGCACCGGGCAGATCCACCCGAACCCGGGGTTCGAGCGCGGCACCGCCGACTGGACGGCCGGCCCCCGCATCGTCGTGCTCGGCGACGCGACCCGGCCCGCACACACCGGCCGCGCGTACGCCACCTTCGCCGGACTGGACGTGACACGTGCCGACCTGCTGCGCAGCACCGTCACGGTGCCGGCCAACTGCGACCTCACGGTCCGCTTCTGGGTGCGGACCACCACCACGGAGACCAGCCGCGGCGACTACCTCAACGTCGGGCTGGCGGTCACCGGGATACCCCCGAAGACGAGGTTCTCGCTGGCCTTCGACGGCGGGGCGCAGTGGCGGCAGTACGTCATGTCGAGCGGAACCGCCACCACCGAACGCACCGCGACGGCCAGCTTCCTCGCCAGCGAGACAGCCGGCAACGGCGCCACGACCTTCGACGTCGACGACGTGTCCTTCACGTTGAGCTGACCTGGGCGGGCCACTCCACCGTCTCCAGAGCGGGGTGGCTCCTGACCGCGTCGACCAGTCGCCTGGACCCACTGACCTTCGTGCCGAGTAGGTCGTGGTCGGTCCAGACGAACCAGGACCGGTCCATGGTCGGTGAGAACGGGTAACACCCTTCACGTTCTTCGAGCAGTTCGGAAACGGCCGACAGGGGCCCCGCCACACATGACGGTCGTCGAAGTCGCCGGCCGTCAAGAATGCGTGGAAGGCGACGCAGTCGGGCCTTGAGCCGTCGACCGAGTAAACGGCCCACTGGTGTTCGGTAGGGCATCAACGCTCTCCTCGTCGAATGACCCTGCCAACACGCCGCCATCGTGCCGCACCAACCAGATCGACGCAGCGCCGCCTAGGCCGACGAGCACCCGCACTGCTCGCAACGCGGCCGCAGAACAGACGACGACTGGACTGTCAATAGCGAATCGCGATTGGTGAGGCCACAAGCAACCCCGGAACTGCAAGGCATTGAGATTCCGATCTCTGCCGGCGGATTTCCTGGCCGGTGAGGGAAACCAACTCTATGCTTGCCGCCGAATAGGCTGCGGCTCATCCGGGCCGAGGGTCACCCCGATACAAGGATTTGCGAATGCACCGGAAGTCTGTTCTGGGCAACGGCACCGCCGGCGTCAGCGAAGTAGCACCTGACGGTCACCTGCCGGCCTCGGCCGCAGAGGGCGCCGCGCGCCGATCCGCGGTCGCCGAGGAACAGGCTTTTCTGGACCTGGCCACCGCCCAGCGCGACAGGCTGGCCGATCACCTACAGGTCGAGCTTTCGTCAGAGCCCCTGGACGCATTGGAACAGGCCCGGCAGCGCATGCTCCGCCAGCAGTACGACGAGCTACGGCGAGCAGAGGAGGGGCTGGTCTTCGGCCGCCTCGACGGCCTTGACGGCACAGTGCGCCACGTGGGCCGCGTCGGCCTCCGTAACGACGGCGAAGGCACTGAGCCACTGCTGGTGGACTGGCGCGCTCCCGCAGCTCGCCCGTTCTACACGGCGACGGCCGTCGACCCACAGGGTCAGGCGCGGCGCCGGCACATCCGTACGACGGGATCGGCCGTCGTCGGCGTGGACGACGAACCCCTGGACGGCAGCGCGACTGCGGAACTCGTCGGCGAAGGTGCGCTACTGGCCGCCCTCGACCAGCGCCGCACCGGTCGCATGTCGACGGCGATCTCCACCCTGCAACGCGAACAGGACGACATCATCCGGGCGGAGGCGACCGGCCCGCTGATCGTCCAGGGCGGTCCCGGCACGGGCAAGACGGTGGTTGCCCTGCACCGCGTCGCGTACCTGCTGTTCACCCACCGAAAGATGGCCGACCAGGCCGTCCTGGTCCTGGGCCCGTCGCCGCGGTTCCTCCAGTACATCGCCCAGGTGCTGCCGGCGCTCGGTGAGACCGCCGTCGTCTCGGCGACCTGCGACACCCTGCTGGCCGACATCCAGGTGGGCCGTGACGAGAGCCGACTTCTCGCCGAGATCAAGGGCCGCGCCCTCTGGCAGCCCGCGCTCGAAGGCTATGTCGTGTCGCTGCTCCCCCGGCCTCGCGAGCTGAAGCTGCGCTGGGAGGGCGACTTCTATGTCATTCCCACCGCAACTGTGGCGCAGGCGCTCGCCTCGGCGGTGCAGGGACGCCCGTACCACAGCGCCCGCGCAGCGTTCGCCGAGCAGTTGCACCACCTCCTGGCCGATGTCGTCGCCGAGCAGCGCGAGGCGCTGATGGAGGAAATGGAGGAAGGCTTCGAGGACATCCTCGCCCGCGTGGACAAGGGCATGGCGCACGACCAGTCCTCCACCCCGACGTCCACCGGCAGCGACATCGACGGGTTGCTCTCCGATGAAGAAGTCGAGCAGCTTCGTAGTCGTATCGCCGAGAACGCCACCATCGCCCGGTTCATCGAGGCGTGGTGGCCCACCCTCGACCCCGAGACCCTGCTGGGTGACCTCCTGACCGACCGCACCCTGCTGACCCGGTTCGCCCCGCAACTGTCCCCCGAGGAGATCACCGCCGTCGCGGCCGAGCCCGCCCCATGGGCATCAAGCGACATCCCGCTGCTCGACACCCTCGCCGACCTACTCGGCGAGGTCGGCGCCCCGCAACCACAGGGCGAGTTCCTCGCCGAACGCGCTCGCCGCATGCGCGGCTGGGTGTACGGCCACGTCGTCATCGACGAGGCGCAGGAGCTGTCCGAGATGCAGTGGCAGATGGTCCTGCGGCGCTGTCCCAGTCGCTCCATCACCGCCGTCGGCGACATCGACCAGGCCGAGGCAGCCCACCGGCACACCAGTTGGGCGCAAGCGGTACGGGCTGCCTTCGGAGACCGCTGGACCGCCGCGGAACTCACCATCTGCTACCGGACCCCGCGCGAGGTCATGGACCTCACCGAGCCGGTCCTGAAGAAGGCTGGCAGCCACAACACGCCGCCACGAGCGGTACGCTCCTCCGGCATCGCCCCCTGGGAGCGCACAGTCACGCCCGCTGAGCTTGCCGGCGTCGCCGTCGAAGCAGTGCAACAGTTGCGGCAACGGTGGCACGGCGGCACTGTCGGCGTCATCGCCCCGGCGGAGCGCATCGCCACACTGCAAGCCGTGCTGAGCGACGTGCCGGTGCTCACCGCAACCCAGTCCAAGGGACTGGAATGGGACGCGACGCTCCTCATCGACAGGCAGGGCGTCGCCGCTGAACCACGCGGCTGGAACGGCCTCTACGTGGCGCTCACCCGATGCACCCAGGAACTCGGACAGCTGACCCTCACGCAACAATCGGCATCCGCATGACGTCTGTTGGATGCTGTTCGAGATGCGCGCTGTTCTGCTGAACCAGGAACGGTCCCACGCTCTGACCAGCGTTCGAACAAGTCCGAACAAGCCGGTGAGCAGCCCGGACAGGCGCGCTTGTGTTCGGAACCGTCATCGGCGGTAGCGACCGCCTATCCAGCGTCCATAAGCTGAACTCCAACCATCAGTGACGCTGCCGAATCGAAGCTGGAGAACGAGTTTCGCCCACGCGGGTTGCGGACCTCGGACACGTTCGGCAATTCGTCATCGCTGCCGGCTCGTTCACACGGCAGTCGTGCAGAAAGTGAGGCAAGATCTTGAGGAGATCACTGCTGGCGCTGGCAACGGCGATCGTCCTTCCGCTGAGCACACTGGCTGTGCCAACCCCGGCGCTCGCCGCGGGTTGCACGAATACCGCGCGCATAGAAATGCGGTTCGCAGAGGCGCCGTGGCGCTACGGCTACAGCAGTTCGTCCAACGTGGCCGGATACGCGTACCCCGAATACACCTACATCATGGACGGGCGCTGCACCAGCCCAGCCGGTCTCTTGTGGTACCGAAGGGCAGCGGATCCGGTCGTGGTGTACATCTACAGCGCGCACCGAATCGACTAGCCTCGCACCTCGAGAAGGCTTTGGGGTGGTCACTGCGTCGAAGCGCTCTCCGTGCCGGGATGATCGGCCTTTCGCGGGTCGGATCTTTCCGCTACGGAGGGCGCTTTCCCACACGACACACCCGGAGGGTCTGGACGGTGACGGGGGATACGTCAGGCCAGTGTGTACTCCAAGACATAGGAGTGGCTGCCGTCGTCGGACTGGACGATCTCGAACGCCCCCGCGATCCCTGTAAGTTCACCGGAGCCCGTTCCCGGGACGACGCGGATCGCGAGTTGCTCACCGTGGCTGCCGGGTGCGCTGTGTTGGAGGACGAACGAGCCCTTGAGGACGTCGAGTTCGCCCGTGAATCGCTCCACGGCGACATAAGCAGCGGGGGTGCCCTCGACATCGGCCACCGACAGCATGTTCACCGTACTGATGCCGGCCAGGCCGCCCTGGAAGGTCTTGGTGAGCCGGGCCCGGCCAAGCGCGGCCCCCGAGCCTTCGTCGAGCACCTCCGGCTCGAATGATGTGACGTCAAAGGTCCCGCCAGCCTTCGTGCTCATTCCGCACCCTCCCACCTTGATCGCATTATCACGTCGCAGCCTTGCACACGGCACTGACATCCCCCGGACCATGACCCTCGCAGGCCCGCTCGGTGCTTCCGGCGGAGGACCGCCCCCTGCTCGCCCCTCCCCCCGTTCCCGTCACCTAGCCGCGTCATCGGTGTCCGCGCCTCATCAGTGATCATTGAGCGGTTCTGAGCCCTGCGGCGCCCTCGGCCGACTCCGGTGCGTTCTCCCTGGCCGGTCCGCCACTGTTCGCCGCGTTGGCCCCGGGGCGGAACATCCTCATCGCCGGAGCCGGCGGGGGCTTCGACGTGTACGCGGGCCTGCCGTTGGCGTTCGCGTTGTGGCGCGCCGGTGCGCAGGTGCACCTGGCCAGCCTCTCCTTCTCGGAACTCGAGTTGATCGACCGAGACGCGTGGGTGGCCGAGCACGTCGCCGCGCTTCGGCCGGACACCACCAGTCCCGACTGGCACTTTCCGGAGCGCACGCTCGCCCGATGGCTGGCGGCTCAGAGCGTGTTTGGGATGTGCGTTGGTCGGGCGTGCCGCACAGTGGGTGCGATCGGTCGAACGCGCTGACGCCCAAACCGCTTTGGCTGAAGGCAAAGCGGTGACCAACTGGGTGTCGTCAAAAGCGGAGGGAAACCGTCCTCCTGAAGGCTGAGGAGCCGTCAGGCATCGTATCGGAAGTGTGCCGGCGGACCGCCCTCCGGGCAGGCCGGGCCGGGCGTGTGCCCGCACTCGATCCAGTGGTCGCCGCCTGGGGGTACCTGGTAGGTCCGGGGTCCCGGTGCTGCGGTCGTGACAAAGCTCCGACCCCGGTTGGTCACCTCGACCCGCTTTCGTTTCCCAGCGACCACGAGGTCGAGTTCGAGAGTCCACTCCACCGTGCCGGTGGTGAACGCGGTCAGGTCGAACACCTCGGTCTCGCCCTTCGCGAGGGTGAACCCGAACAGTGGCCTGCGCCCCTCAATCAGGGTGCGGTAGCGGGCGGCCGGCTGGGGAGCGTCCAGGTCCATCTCGACGTCCCGTGGTTCGGCGGCTCCCTGCTGGCCGCCGCAGCGCAGTTGCACACCGGCCGGTTCCGGAGTTTGGCTGCGCCGGATCACGCGGGCACGCAGGTTGTCGATCAGCACCCCCTGGTCACCGGCGCCCTGCACGACGACGCGCACCCGGCTCACCTTGTGATCGACCGCGCCGAGGGCGCGCGCCCAGTCGATCAGCGTCGCGCAGCCCACCGGTGGATCATCGGAGGGCCGGGCGTCCTTCGGCAGCACCATGGCGAACTCAGCGGTGCCCCAGGTGTCCACGGTGGCCGGATTCACCACGACGTGTACCGCGACGACCTGCGGGTCCACATGATCAACCCATCTGGGAACATAGATGCTCGCGACGGCGCCAACGAGGGCGGCTACCGCAGTGCCCAGCACGAACCACCATGCCCGATGTAACGATCCCAGCACCCGACGCAGCCGCGGTACAGGCTGATCGCCGCCCGGTTTGTCCCGGTCCGCTGCCGGACGCCCGCCCCGGACTACCTTCTTGCGGTCCGGACCGCTGGTGCCGCGCCGCCGTTTCGGTTTGCCGCCGCTCACGACCCGG
Organism: Micromonospora alfalfae; assembly: GCF_022230925.1. Classification (GTDB taxonomy): domain Bacteria; phylum Actinomycetota; class Actinomycetes; order Mycobacteriales; family Micromonosporaceae; genus Micromonospora; species Micromonospora alfalfae. The sequence continues at coordinate 244,559 of NZ_JAKKFH010000011.1, forward strand.
ACCCCTGCCACGAACCCGCCAGCTTGCCGTCCGGGACCGACCACACGTGGCCGTACTCCGGGCCGGCCAGCAGCCAGCCGCCGTTCTCCGTGAACTCCAACTCGGTGGGGTTCACGGCGGGTTTGGCTCCTGAGGCCACGGCCGGCACCTTCCAGTGTCCAACCTCCTGGGGAGGGCCCGGATCCCAAAGCACCACTTCGTCGTTCAGGGTCAGGAATGCCACGTGCCGAGCCTGCCGGTCCACTGTGCTGGTCAGGGTGCTACCGCAGGCGCAGGGCCGCCACTGGAATGTCTGCTCGTCCGGCACCCAAACCAGGAAGCCTTCTTGACCGGCGATCACCACCCGCTTTCCGCCGTTGACCACGGCCAGCCCTGCTACGTCCAAGATGACACCCGGATCACTCGGCACCTCGATGCTCGACGGAAGCGGCGAGACGATCTCACGGCGACTGTGCAGATCGTGGAGCCAGTAGCGACTGTTGTCCCGTTCATCGAACAGTTCGACCACCAGATGGCCGCTGTCGGCCGAAAAGCGTAACTTGCCGGTGCGCGGCTGGGGTTCGCCGTCCGGACGCTTTACCTCCTCGGGCAGGGGCAGCGCCGTGGGGTCCTTCGTGGTGAAGTCGTAGAGGACCACCGAGTCCGGTAGTCCGACCGCGAGGTATCGCCCGTCGGGAGAGAAGTCCATGCTGATCCGGGCGTCTTCGGCGCCGGTGCCGAACCGGTCGAACTCGGCACCGTCGGCGGTGGAGACAACCACCCAGTCGCCGGCCAGCCGTGCCTGATACTTACCGTCCCGGGTGAGCTGGGCGCCGGCGAGACTCCGACGGGCCAGGTCGAACTCAGGACCGGGCGGCGCCGCGCTGCTGACCGACGGCTCGACGATCTGGTCGGTGCCGTCCAGTCGAGTCGGCCCCGGTTCGGTGGTGCAACCGGCCAGCAGCAGACTCACCAGTCCGGCGACCATGGCCCGCGTTGGCCAGGCTCTCGCCGGCACCCGGCAAGCCGACGGTGCCCTGCGCGGGGGATGGCGCCGACCCGCCAGCGCGCCGACCCGCTCGGACAGCCGGAGCGGTTGGCGCGGATCGCACATCGCCGCCGATTGCCACAGCACCAGTGCGCCTCCAGTGATCCACTGTGGTCACTCATTTCGCTCAGGCATTCTATCCTTTGGCGTCGATTCGCCCGATGGCAGAATACTGACAGTTCGCTACTCGATGGTATTGACAGTCCAACAACGCATTCAGACGCAGGGACCTCAGGGTCCCACTGCACTCGGACGGGGCTGGGCTTCGACTCCCGCGACCAGGTCGCCTTGTCGCCGTGCGCGGGGGCGGTAGTGACTGAGAGAGCGTTTCGCATCGCCGCCGCCACCAGCGGCGAGTTCGGGGACGTCCGATTCACCCGACGCACCGGCGGCGGCGACCTGTTCGTCAACCCGCTGATGGCGATCTACTTCGCCGTCGATCTCGACAAACTCGCGGCCCGATGCCTCTACCTCGAGCGCATCGAGAACACCATCGGCAGACGGCAGGTCATCACACGCATCCAGGCGTTCCGCGACGAACTTCTCGACGCACGCATCCCCCGCGCTTTCCCGCACTGAGCCAACACCGCGCTCAACGGGCCGGGGTCACTCACCTAGATGGCGCCGTCCTCCACCTTGCTGAGCATGACGTCGACGTCACCAGATCGGATCATCTCTCCCAGGGCCGCCACCATCGCCTCGACACCGGGTCTTGGAATGATGACCAGGTCAGAGCACCAGAAGTATCGGCCGCCCCCAACCTCCCCGGTCCCAGCCCACCGTTGCAGGAGACGACCGATCTCACCCGTCGTCATGAACGTGGCGTAACGATGGGTACCGTCAGCGAGGTACAGGTGCGCATCGATGTTGTCGGCAGTCTCGGGCTCGTCGTCCTGGCCGGCCATGAACTGAACGCGAGCGCCCTCGACCACGCGGTCCCATTCCGCTGTCTGACTCACCGAAGCATCATCGCAGCTTCGGACGCTCGGCTTGGGTACCGTTCTGCTCGGCACCGACAGCGGTGGGATGAATCGGACCGCCGCCTCGGCAAGCCTGGTCAGCCCCGGCGACTCTTGGACATTTGCATCGAGCGTGTGGTGGCGCTGGCGGCGGTGTCGATGAGGTCTGCGACCGGGCCGGGTTGCGAGACTGCCACCGCGTGGGAGGCGGCGATCTCCACTGCCGTGGATCCCGCCCTGTCGGCCAGGAATCGCTGCAAGTCTGGCGGAATGCCCAGGTCCTGGGTGGTGATCAGGGTCCAGGACGGGATCGTCTTCCAGGCGGCCTTCGTCACGCCCTCCTCCTGGGCGCTCGCCGAGGCGGGCCGTTGCGCAGCGGCCATGATTTCGGCGGTGCCGGGGTCGACGTCGCCGGCGAAGACCTCGGGGAACTTGTCCTGCAAGATGTACTGGTCCATTGTCATGCCGCCGTCGTCGGAGGGGACCGGCACCATGTTGATGCTGGTGGCGAGCTGACTTCCGGGGTACTTGGTGAGCAGCCCGATCACGCTTTCGCCGACGTCCGGGCTCACGCTGGCCACGTACACCAGAGCTTTGACGTTGGATGCGCCATCTGCGGCCTCGGTCATGACCAGCCCGCCGTAGGAGTGGGCGGCCATCACTACCGGTCCGGGCAAGCTGTCCAGTAGCGCCTGCACGTAAGCGGCGTCCTTCTGCACACCCCGCAGCGGATTGGCGACGGCAATGACCGGGTAACCCCGACGTTTGAGGTTGGCGATCACCCCATTCCAACTCGAACAGCCGGCGAATGCCCCGTGGACCAGCACAACTGTCGGCATTTCCTGGGCAGACATGTCAGAAGCAGCGCTCATCTGAGTTCCTTCCGAGGGGCTCGCCTCCCGCTGCCTGCGGTACGCAGACCGGACCCGACGAGGACGGTCGGCGGAGCATTTCCACGGAGTGCCTCGTCAAACGTGTGGCCGGCGCCCGACTCGGACACGAGATGTCGCAGGCTGTGGGGTCATCGCGTGCCGCGCCCAATGCCTCAGGTACAGATAAGACCGAACGTTCTGTCGCTAAGATAGGTGGATGGCGAGCGACGAACCCACTGCCCGACCCTCCGAGGCACGTCTCAAGCTTCTCCGCACGGCGACCAGGATCTTCTACGCGGAGGGCATTCACTCCGTCGGCGTCGACCGGATCATCGCCGAGGCGAAGGTGACCCGGGCTACCTTCTACCGGCACTTTCCCAGCAAGGACGACCTCATCCTCGCCTACCTGCGCGAGGTGCATCAGCTGGAGCGCGGCATGGTCGACGATGCTCTCGCCGCCAACCGGTCGCCGGTCGAGCCGCTCCTGGCCATCGCCAATTCCATCGCCCAGAACATCCAGTCCCCCGGGTTCCGTGGGTGCGCGTTCCTGAACGCCGCAGCAGAGTATCCCGACACGAACCATCCCGTGCACCAGGAACTCACTGCCCACCGGAAATGGTTCCTGGACACCATCACCACGCTCATGGCACAGGTCCACGAAGAAACGGCGGATCCCGCGGCGCGCCACTTCGTCATGCTCCGGGACGGCGCCATGGCTGCCGGATGCCTCTCCGACCCCACGTTGGTGTCCGAAACCTTCCTGCGCGGTGTCGAAGGACTCCTCAGGATCAACTCGGAGCGGCAGTCGGCAGAGTCGGCCCGTTAGCCCCCCGCACGGCCTCGGGCTGGGCCACCCCGGGTAGGAGGATGACCCAGCTCCTCGGTGATGCCGCCACCGGTTGAACCCGCCCCCGCTCGGCGGGCTTCGTCTCCCTCTCGCCGCAGCGGGTGCCCGGCCGGCGACGGCGCGGACGGCTCAGGTCAGCGGCCGTACGCCTCCAGCAGGCGCAGCCAGACCTCGCTGACCGTCGGGTACGCGGGCACGGCGTGCCACAGCCGCTCCAGTGGGACCTCACCGACGATGGCGATGGTCGCGGCATGGATCAGTTCCGCGACGTCCGGGCCGACGAGGGTGACGCCGACGATCACCCGTCGGTCCTCGTCCACGACCATCCGGGCATGCCCCTGGTAGCCGTCGGCGTGCAGCGCGGCCCCGGCGACGGCGGCCAGGTCGTAGTCGACGACCCGGATCCGCAGTCCGGCGGCCTCGGCGGCGGCTGCGGTCAGCCCCACCGACGCTATCTCCGGGTCGGTGAAGACGACCTGCGGCACGGCGCGCTCGTCAGCGGTGGCGACGTGCCGACCCCACGGGCGGTCGTCTGCCGCTTCGCCAGTGGCCCGCGCCACGATCACGTCGCCCACCGCGCGAGCCTGGTACTTGCCCTGGTGGGTCAGGAGCACACGCCGGTTGACGTCCCCGGCCGCGTACAGCCATCCGTCGCCGATCAACGCGCCGGTGCCGTCGACCACCCGCAGGGTGTCGTCGACAGTGAGCCAGGCGCCCGGCTGCAGGCCGATCCGGTCGAGGCCGATGTCGTGCGTGTGCGGCGTACGGCCGATCGCGACGAGGATCTCGTCGGCCTCGACCTGTGTGCCGTCGGTGAGCGTGATGTGTACCGTGCCGTCGCCGTCGCGGTTCACCGACGTGACCTCGGCACCGAGTTGGACCGACACGCCAGCTTCCCGCAGGGACTGCGTGACCCGCTCGCCGACGAACGGCTCCGCCGCAGTGAGCACTCCGTCGCGGACGAGCATCGTCACCGCCGATCCGAGGCAGGCGTACGCGGTCGCCATCTCCGTGGCCACCACGCCACCACCGATGATGGCGAGCCGGCCGGGAACCTCGCTCGCGGCGGCTGCCTCACGGCTGGTCCACGGTGCCGCCGCGCGCAGACCGGCGATGTCCGGCACCAGTGCGCCGGTTCCGGTCGCGATGACGACCGCGTGTCGGGCGGTGAGCGAGGTGGTGGCGCCGTCCGCGTCGGTCACCTCGACGATCCGGTCGGAGCCGATCCGCCCCTGGCCCCGGTACAGGGCGATCCCCGCGGAGTCCAGCCAGGACACCTGCCCGTCGTCCTTCCAGTGCGAGGCGACGGCGTCCCGGCGGCGCAGCACGGCCTTCGCGTCCAGCTCGCCGGTCACCGCCTCGCGCGCACCGGGAAGCTGGCGAGCCGCCCGGAGCGCGGCCTGGCTGCGCAGCAATGCCTTGGTAGGCATGCAGGCCCAGTACGAGCACTCGCCACCCACCAGTTCCCGCTCGACGATCGCGGCGGTCAGGCCGCCCTGCACGACGCGGTCGGCGACGTTCTCCCCCACCGGCCCCGCCCCGATGACAACGACGTCGTAGGTGGCCTTCCGCACGTCAGTGTCCCTTCGCGGCGCGGCCGAGGCGGATGGCCGCGATGAGGAAGAAGATGGCGCCGGGGATGGCGTAGCCGACCGCGTTGGTCAGCGCCGGGTTGTCCGCCGAGGCTGCCGCGACGAACGATCCACCGGCGATGACGGAGATTCCACCGCTGATGATCATCGGCCACTGGCCACCCATCTTGCGCCGGGTGACGCCCACGATCAACTGAACCAGCCCGGCCACGACCGCCCAGGCACCCCAGACGCGCAGGACCGCGGGGATGCCGGACGCGCCAGCGACGCCCAGGCCCACCGCGGCGAGCAGGCTGATCGCGACGTTCACGTACAGCAGGGTGGGCGATCCGGTGGCCCGCGACGCGCGGACGTCGACGATGGCGGCGGCCACGTCGAACAGCGGGTAGAGCACGAGCAGCGCGGCGGTGAGGGGGTTGAGGTGCTTGGCGAGTGGGAACGTCACGGCAGCCCAGACGATGGCGAAGGCGAAGCGACCGAAGTACAGCCGCCGCAGGGCGGCGGCCGTCGTCGAGATGCCGGGAACGGCAACGGTGGTCATGGTCATCCTTTCGGTGATTCCGGAGCGAAGGGGACGCCCAGCGGGGGTGCGGGCCGCCACCGGGAGGGATAGGGCGGGGTGCTACTCGATGTCTGAGAACAGCCCCGTGATCTCCACCTGAGCGCCCTGGAGCCCACCGAAGACGGCACCGGCAACGGGCGTCGCGACTGCGGCAGCGGCGTCCTCGTAGCTGCCGAAGTACAGGTCGAGCGTCCGGTACGCGGGAGTGGGTGTGCCGTCCTCCTTCGGCCACACCTTGGCCGACTCGACCCGCTGAAGCTTCGGGAACGTCTCCGCGGCCAGGCGTACGTCGGCGTAGACCTTTTCGAACTCGTCCGGGTCGTTGGGGTTACCGATGATTAGGGTGATCTTGGTGGGCATGGCGGTCTCCTTCAGGTGCAGCCGTACACCTGGCCAGCGCCAGGTAGAACGAACGTTCTGTCTGTGAGAACAGTACCCACCCGGCCCCCTGCCGTCAATACCGACCGTTCTATCTAGGGGCGGCGGTGGCGTTGTGTCGGTCTCCCCCATCCGGGCGGAGCACGGTTCGACATGAATGCGCGGTGCGTGCCTGGTCGGGCGGTTACGCGACGAAACGGGCTACCGCGGCGAGCGAGCTCCGCGTCACGCCTCGGAGTCGCGATCTTCGGACGTCTCTCGTCCGATCGGCGAGGCGGTAACCTCCTGCGGTCGACCCCGCCTGCGCAGCGCGTCCAGGAGCGCGACCACGGCCAGCACTCCGGCCACCACGCTCAGCCCCGCCATCGGCGTCCAACGTGCCAGCAACGGCGTGAACAGCAGCAGGGCAGCCAGGCCGATGATCTGGGGTCGGGACGCATGGTCGAAGATCTCGTACTCCAGCCGCGTACGGGCGACCAGGAAGAGCATCGGACCGCCCACCACGAACAGCAGCCAACTGGGTCGAGGCTGCCCGAACGGATGATCGATCACCAGCTCGTATCCGACCGCCGTGACGAGCACGCTGAGCACGATCAACAGATGCGTCCGTTCCGACACCGCGCCCAGCCGGCCGGGCATACCCGCCCGGTCGAACGCCTCCGCCAGCAGCAGACCGGCACGATAGAAGTAGATCCGCCAGAGCAGCGCGCTGGTGGCGAACGCGACAGTGAAGGCGGCTGCCCGCTCCGCGGAGTAGTCCGCGCCGCTGAAGACCACGCCGACAACCAGAATCGACTCACCGAGCGCGATCAGGAACATCTGCTGGTAGCGGTCCGCGAGGTGAGTCCCCGCGATCCGCCACCGCCCTACCTTCGAGACGCCGAGCCACGGCAGCGGCCAGCCCAATGTCCAGGCGAGGTAGTCGACAGCAAGGGCGACGACCCACAGCGGCAGGCGGAGGTGATCCGGGCCCAACGCGCCGGCCAGCCACAGCGGGGCGCTCGCCAGAGCCCACACGACAAGCCGGAACGGCACCAGCCGTCGCGGATGGCCACGCAGCGCGACGGCGACCACGAGCGGCCGCACCACCATCACCATCAGGTACGCGACCACGAACGGCAGCGCTCGCTCCTCCATGGCGCGGGGCAGCGTCACCGCCATGATCAGGCCGGCGAACATGGTGCCGACCACGACGGCCTGAATGACCGGCCGCTCCGGCTCGTACCGGCTGGTGATCCAGGCGGTGTGCGACCAGATCAACCAGAGCGCCAGAAAGAGCAGCAGGGTACGACCGAACCCCGTGACGAGCTCCCAACCGGTGTCTTCGGCCAACCCCGCGAATCGTTGCGAGACCCGGGTGAGGGCCACAACGAAGGCCAGATCGAAGAACAGCTCCAGGAACGTCGCCCGACCCGAACTCACCGGGGGACGCAGCAGCTCGGCACCCCGCCCCGCCGCCATCGTCCGCCTCCGTCCGCCCCTCGCTACCAACGAGCCGGCCACCAGCGGAGTTGCGTCAACGCCCGCCTGGAGTCTGGCGTGGCACCGCACTACGGACAGGAGTGACCGGTGCTGCCACGACTCCTGCGGCGTGCATCGGCGAAGGAAATCCGTGCCGTCCTCCGCTCGCCGCTCCCCAGGCCGCAGTGCGGGAAGCGGCCGCAGGCTCGAACGGAACGCGCAGCCATCGGTTGGATATCGATTTCAACCAATGTATCGTGGGAACGCTCCCAGACCGCGTCCACCACTTCACCTGCTCGAGGAGCTGAACATGTCACGACGACGTCGTCGCCCGGCCGCCATGCTGGCCGGGTTGCTCGCTCTGGCCCTGGCTGCGTCCCTGTCGCCACCGACGCCGATCGCCGGCACCGCCGCGGCCGGCCCATCCAAAACCCGTGCTGTGCCACTCACCGAGCTGACCGTGGTATCCGAACGGGTGGCTTTCGGTCTGCAGCGTCCGATCGCGATCAGCGGGCTGCCGGACGGCCGGATGCTGATCGCGGAGAAGAACGGCACCGTCCGCGCCTACCACCCCGACACCGGATTGGCGGCCGAGCCGGTGCTCGACCTGACCGCCCGGATCGACACGTCGGACAACGAGCGCGGCCTGCTCGGCATCACTCCGGCGCCGAACTTCGCGCGGACCGGGATGCTCTACGTGGCCTACACGAGCCTGCCGGCCGGCGCGCTGACCCTGGCGCGGGTTCCCATCAACGCTCCCGACCGGGTGCAGGTGCTGCTCACCCAGGAGCACGCCGACTACGGCAACCACAACGGCGGACAGGTGGCCTTCGGCCGCGACGGCTACCTCTACTGGTCCCTCGGCGACGGTGGCTACGCGAACGACCCCTACAAGAGCGGCCAGAACCTCGGCACCCTGCTCGGCAAGATTCTGCGGATCGACGTCAACCGCAGCTGCGGGGGAAAGCCCTACTGCGTGCCCTACGACAACCCGTTCGTCCGCACCTCGGGCGCGCGGCCGGAAATCTGGGTCTACGGGCTGCGCAATCCGTGGAAGTTCTCCATCGACCCGGCCGACAACTCGCTCTGGATCGGTGACGTCGGCCAGGGTCTGATCGAGGAGATCAACCACGTCCGCCCGTCGCAGCGTGGCGCGAACCTCGGCTGGTCCTGTCGAGAGGGCACGCCGGTGTTCGACGAGACGCAGTGCCGGCCGGGCGTGCGGCTCACCGACCCGATCGTGGAGTACGACCACTACATGACGGAGAACTGCTCCATCATCGGCGGCCTGGTGTACCGGGGGTCCGTCACCCCGGAGGCGCGGGGCACCTACATCGCCAGCGACTACTGCTCGACCCGTGCTTTCGCCGTGCGTCCCAAGTCCACGGGTGGCTACGAGTCCGCTGAGATCGGCACCTTCCCCACCCAGCCGACGGCGTTCGGCGCCGATGTGAACGGCGAGCTGTACGTGCTCAGTGACCTCCCGGGATGGCTGAGCAAGGTGCGGTTCGAGCGGGTCCAGCCGACCCCCACCGGCGGGGCGACGATCCGCTGAACCTCGGGACATGCCCTTGACACCCGCGCTACCTCCGGGGACGGCCGCGTTCGGCGGCCGTCCCCGGCCCACTCCCACGGCGGGCTACCACCACGCGTTCGGCCCGGCCTCGGCCTAGAAAAGGGTCTGCTGTGACGGATCGCCGGCCTCTTGATCAGGCTGGCGGCGCCCCCGCTCGGAGTCGGTCGCGCCCCACCAGCTCGTACGATCGGGATCAAGGTGTGGCGGCTCAAGGCTTCCGTTGAGCCACCCGTCGAGCCAGTCCACAAGAGAGATCCCCTCCGGGTAGAACGAGTGCTCGCCAAGGCCCGAGTTCGGGTCGAAGCCCCACATCACCGCTCTCTGGCCCGCGCAATCGACGTACGAGTAGATCGCACATCCCCAGTAGGCGATCGGCAGCAAGCCGGCGGGTTCGCGTGGATGGAGTCGATCGACCGCCGTACGTCCGAGATCGTCCGTGCAACCGCCCGCAACGCCCAGCACGGGGCCGAAGCCGCCATTGGCGACCTCCACATAGATGCGTCGCAGCAGCGGCGGCAGCGGATACCCAAGCACCCGTTCAGCGTCGTTCACAGCTTGAACAGAGGCAGGTTCAAGGGGTGGCAGCGGGTCGACGGCGTCGGTTGCCAACGCGGCAAGGTGTTCCCGCGATCCACGTGCCACCAGCCACCGGGTGTCCTCGGGCATGGGATTCACCATCCACCTGCCGTTCGCATCAAGAGAGCCGGGGCGGATGCACACGTCATCGCTGTAGTCGCGAGCTGCCACGCGAGCGGCGATGCACTGAAACACCTCGTCTTCGCGCATCCTCCCAGTATCGTTCGCCGGCCGGCCCGGCCGATGCCCGCAGCAGGCCGCCAGCAGGCCGAGGCCGACCGGCGCGGCCCACTCGCGGCCCACGGCCGGCGACGGCGTCCGCCAGGGGCGCAGCCACGTCTGCGCTGTAGGTACCGTGCGGGAATGACAAGGAGCGAACGAATCGCCGACCAGCTGGACCGCCACTGGCACAAGAACCTGCGGCCGCGGCTGCACGGTCTTGCCGATGAGGAGTACTTCTGGGAGCCGGTGCGTGGCTGCTGGAGCATCCGCCCACGTGGCATGTCGACCGCACCGATGTCGGCAGGTTCAGGAGAATGGACGATGGACTTCGCCTCCCCTGCCCCGGCGCCGGCGCCGGCGCCGGTGACCACGATCGCCTGGCGACTGGCGCACATCATCGTTTCCTGCCTGGGCTACCGGGTCGGGTGGCACTTCGGCGGCCAGGACGTCGACTCCCAGACGTTCGCCTACGCGGGGACCGCTGACGAGGCGCTGAGACAGCTCGACGAGATGTATGGGAGATGGAACGCGGGGGTCCGCGAGCTCTCCGACGCCGACCTGGAGAATCCGCCCACCGTGGGTCCGGAGCGGTTTCCCATGGAGGGCATCGTCCTGCACGTCAACAGGGAGCTGATCCATCACGGCGCCGAGATCTCCCTGCTGCGCGACCTCTACCGCTGGCGGGACGAAGCTGCACCGCGAGCAGTGGATCGACAAGCGGCTCCGAGCCTCGTAGCGTTCCCAGAATGAGCAGGAGCGACGAGCGTCACCTGGTCGCCCTCTTCTGGGCGCAGCGACGTCCGTGAGCCAGCCTTCCGCAGGGGACCGTGGGCAGACACACCTGAACGTCGTCCAACCCCCGTCGATCAAGCCCCTTTTCTCAATCTCCCGGCCACAGGCACACGTACGCCGTCGTTCGGCTGAACCGCGCGGCGACGCCGCGGATTCGGCCGGGCCTCGGCAGTATCCGAACCCTCAGGGACTCGCCCGTGGCCAGCCGTCCGCACCCCCGATTCGGCAAGGGGTGTGGAGTTCGACGGGGTAGTGGTCGTGGAGCCGCGCTACTTCGTACGACAGGAGGAGTTCGCCGGGACCCTGTACACGAGCCTGACCCGGGCGAACCGCGAACTCGTCGTGGTGCACAGCAAGCCACTGCCTGAATCGCTCACACAACGCTGACCGTCTTGAAGCCACAGCGGTCGGGCCGGGTAGGTGGCTACACCGCCATTGCCCGGGCGGAGTGCAGTCGCTCACCCCTCGATTCGGCGCGGTCCCAGAGCCCGCACCAACTCATCGATCAATGCCGGGTCCTCTTCCAGCATCCGCCTGATGCTGTCGCTCACCTGCTCCGGGCCGAGCGTGCTCTCCACGTTCAGTTCCTCAGCCCCGACGTTGCGCAGCACTCTCGCCTGTACCTCGTTGAACAGTCGTCCGTCCTCGGTGAGCAGTTGCGCCATCATCGCCGCGACGAAACGCTCCCTCGCTTCCGCCTCGCTGCCCCCGGCGCTGAAGCTCTCAAGCGCCGCAACCAGTTCTGGCGACGGTTCCCCGCCCACAGTCGACGTAACCCAGATCGGACCCGTCTCCGGGGCCGATTCGGCGGCGATGGCACCACGAGAGGTTCGTTTTCCCGACACAAAGTTCCACGTCGACCGCATCGCGGGGAGCGCCTGGTTGTTCCATGTCGACTTCACCGCTGGCACCGCCTGCTGGGTCAACGCGGTCTTCGCAGCAGGCAGCGCCTGCTGCACCAGCCACCGCTCGACATGCGGCGCGGCCGCCATGGCAGCCCTCGCGGCGGCTTCCAGAGCAAGCGTCTTGACCAGATCCTTGAATTCCGACGACTCTCGCCCCGGCCCTGCCGAACCCGTGCTGTCACCGTCCGGGATGAACGTGCCGTGGTCAACGAGTTTCCCGGCGTCATTGTATAGATTTTGGTGAAGTCCGCCCGCTTTGGACACTCCTGGGATCAGCCCATCGGGATACTCGAACCGGCCTCTGACGCTAGCCATCGCACACCATGAACGGCACTGTATCGAAGTCCCCTAGGCGCTGGAATCATACGAACGCCACTGCCCCGACCGATTTCCGGTCGGGGCAGTCTGCGTGTCCGTCGCCCCTACGGGGGTCTGCGGACGTCGCCAACCTTCGTCAGACCGGCTCGCCGCCGATGCCGATCTCGTTGCCGTCCGGGTCGCGGAAGGTGGCCTTGCGGACGCCGTTGTCGTAGGTCTCGCGCCCGGCCGGCTCCAGGCCGCGCTCGGCGATCTGGGCGATACGGGCGTCGAAGTCGCTGACGAAGACGGTGTGCATGGCGTGCCCGGCATGGTCGGGCCGCACCTCGATGAACAGGTACCGGTGCTCGGCGAGTTCCCACACCGCCTCGGTGTCATTCGGTAGGAACGATGGCGGGGCGCCGAGGAGTCGCTCGTACCAGGCCGCCGCGGCGGCGTAGTCGCGAACGGGAATGCCCGCGAACAGATCTACGGTCATGACGCCATGCTAGGTGCCCGGCCCCGGAAGATCAGAAAAATGACGATCGCCATGGTGCGGCGGTCGGCCGGACGACGATGCTGGCCCTCCGTTCGGCCGATATCCGCCGCTGGCGCCCGAGTGGGGCGGCACCAGCCCCTGACGGCCTCATAAGCTCCACGGGCCCCATTGATCAACCCCACGGAGGAACCCGGTAATGCCCAAGCAACTCGCCCGACGCTGGCTTGCCGGGCTCGGCGTCGTAGGCGTGCTCCTCGCCGCCTCCGCCATCCCCGCCTTCGCCGCCCCTGCCGCCGAGGACCTCGATTTCTTCGCCCAAGATGTGGTTGTCGCCCCCGGCGGCCCTGCAAAAGGGACGAACCTCTTTGCCCGCACCCGCACCAGCAACTCGGAGTGGGGCGAATACACGGTGAAGGTGGACCGGAGCAAGGTCGCTGGCTTCGCCGACGTGCGGGACGCCAACAGTGCTGCCCCCTGCACCGAGTCTGGTGCGATCCTCACCTGCAAGGTGGTGGCGGAGGAAAACGACTACTACACGTACATCACCATGGTCGACCTGGTCGTCCGGGCGAAGAAGAGCGCCACGCTCAACCAGCAGGGCGAAATCAAGTTCACCGTCACCGATGGCGGCGGCGGTTCGGCCACCTACCACTCGAGCGTCAGCATCGGTGAGGGCGTGGATCTCGCCGGCATCGAGCAAGGGCTCCAGCTGACAGGCACCCTCGGCGGCACGCTCGACGTCCCGCTCACAGTGGCGAACCGCGGCGAGAAGGCCGTCCACAGCGTGGTGCTGTTCTTCGAAGGCGGCTACGGTTACGGCCCGTCGAAGCGGTACAAGAACTGTGAGTACAGCCCCGCCGACGCCTTCCGCCACGCCTTCGCCTGCCGGTTCCCCAACACCATCGAGCCGGGCGGCGCCGCACGGCTCGACTCCAGCTTCGGTTTCACAGTGCCGACCGACGATCCGGCCCCGAACGGTCACACCGGCGCGGCGCGCTGGTTCACGCCGGCAGACTGGGAGGAGTCCCAGTCCTTCAACCCGGCGCTACTTGGCCAGCAGGGCACCGAGGGGGAGCTGAGGCTTGAGCCGGTTGGTCTGCAGAGCAGGTCGCCGCAGACAGACGTCAACCACCAGAACAGCAGGACGGTGATGAGACTCCAGGTCAGCGGTGACCAGGGGGCTGAGGTGGCGGCGCTCGGGACGCCGACGACCGCGACCGGAGAGGTCGGCGCCACGGTGCCGTTGAAGGTCGGCTACGTCAACAACGGCCCGGCGGCTGTCAACGTTGACGGAGCCAAGGATCTCCGGGCCCGTACCGTGCTCTCGCTGCCGAGTGGCGTCACGGCCGTACGCGTTCCGATGACCTGCTCGAGCTACGGCGACTGGGTGCCTGGAAAGCCTGGCGCCAAGGTTTACCACTGCGGCGAGCACAAGCGCCTGGCGCAGGGCGAGAAGATGGAGTACGAGTTCGGACTGCGCCTCGACGAGGCCGGCACCCGGGCCGCCCAGGTGCAGCTGACCTTCGACGCCGGCGTGGACCTCAACCCTGCCAACGACAGCGCGAAGGTCACCATCATCGCGAGCGCTGACGGCGGGAGCGAGAACCCCGGCGGGGATGACGGCCAGGGAGGCGGGGACACCGATGGCTCGCTGCCGATCACGGGTGCCAAGGCCGGCCTGACCGCCGCCATCGGTGGCGTACTGCTCGCCGCCGGCGCTGCGGGCTTCGTGGCGACCCGCCGCCGCAGGAACCGCTTCGTCGCCTGATCTACTCCCTGCACCAGCGGTGCCCCGTCGACCTCAGGTCGTCGGGGCACTGCTGTGCGTCTCATGACCTGCCGTGACTCTGCACGGTCGTCGCCCTGGCATGCCGCAGCAGCTAGTGATCGCGGTCCAGGCGGAGGAAGCACGACAGCAGTTGCCTGAACTCGTGCGGGTGCTCGATCGCCGGCACGTGCCCGCATCGGTCGAGCACGTGCAGACGGGCATCGGTCAGGTGTTCGAGCAGGGGCTGGGCTGCCGTCTCGAGCGGGGTGATCCGGTCCTCGGCGCCGTGAACGAGCAGCACGGGCGCGCGCACCGCTGCCAGCGTTTGCGCCGAGAGGGTGAGGTCGTCGACCCACCGTGCCCTTGGTGGAGGGAACAACGACGCGAATGCGGCCTCCCCCGTTCGCATCGCGGCTGCACGGGCGTCGACGGCCGAATCGGTCACGAGCGCTTGGTCGAGGACGAGGCGACTGAGCATGTCTCGTGCCCCGAGCGGGCCGGCGGGGGCGGCCCAGACCGCGTCGAGGTCGGCCGACAGCGGCGCCCCGGGGGCGCCCATCGTCGAGACCGCGACGACACGGGTGACCTGCTGGGGGCGCGTGGCCGCCAACGCCAGCGCCACGGCGCCGCCCATGGAGTGACCCACCACGGCGTAGTACTCGATACCGAGAGCATCCATCAGGCCCGCGGCCTGCTCCGTCCACAGCCGGAGCCCACCCCTGGAGCCCGCCGGGATGGGTGTACGGCCGAACCCCGCCTGGTCCGGGGCCACCAGGTGCCAGGACGCGCCCAGCGCCTGCGCCGTCGTTGCCCAGGCTCCGGACCCGGTAGTGCCGGGTCCGGAGCCGTGCAACATCAGCACCGCGGGCCCCGCGCCGCTCTCCAGGACGTGGACGGGGGAACCGTCCACTGTGACGGTCCGGAGTGCGGTCACCAGGGCAGGCCAGGTGTGCTCATGCCGAGGCGGGGTCGACGGACTTCGAGAAGAGCTCCATCATCGCCCTGCCGAACTGCGGCATGTCGGGCCATCCCCGGCAGGAGACGAGGTTGCCGTCCACGACGTCGGGAGCGTCGATGACCGTCGCGCCCGCGTTCTCCATGTCACCGGTGATGGGGGGAAAGCACGCCGTCTTCCGACCCTTCAGCAGCCCGTACACCGCTGGTACCTGCGCGCCGTGGCACACCAGCGCGATGGGAAGGTTGCGCGCGAAGAAGTGCTCGGTGATGCGCCTGACGTCGGCGTCGACCCGGATCCACTCGGGAGCACGTCCCCCGGGAATGATGAGGGCGTCATAGCGCTCGACGTCGACCTGGGCCCAGGGTACGTCGACCGGCAGCTTGCGGCCGTTCTTCTCCACGTAGGCGTCGGAGTTGGGGTCGAACTCGTGGATGACCAGTTGCACGTCACGCATCGTCCGTGACGAGACGTCGACGTCCCAGCCGCCCTCCTGCACGCGATAGTAGGGATACATGGTGTCGAGCTCCTCGGCGGCGTCGCCGGTCAGGAGCAGCGCTCTGGGCACCTGCTTCTCCTCGCATCTGGGGGCGGGTGAGGTGGATCCAATCCGATCCGATCAGGATTGGGTTAGCATTCCTGGGCCCAGCGCGCTCGTCAAGCCTCTACCGACATTGCCCCGGCGTCCTCGATCTCGTCGAACACTCGTCTGAAACGTTCGCCGGACCGCAAGATGTGGCGACGCATCGCGTAGGCGGCGGCGTCGGGGTCACGCGCGGCGATCGCGGCCACAACTTCCTCGTGCTCGGCCATGGCCAGGTGAGTGACCTGGGTGTCGTGGTGAAGCCGGAAGAGGTGCACGTGGCTGTGCAGGCGAGCGAGCGCTTCACGGATGACCTGGTTCTCCGCACTCAGGGCGACGAGATCGTGAAAGGCGGCGTCGCGTAGTCCGAAGGCGCCGTAGGCCATGGGCCCGCTGCCCCCCTCCAGCTCGGCCATCTCCTCCAGCATCCGTCGCAGTCCGGCCACCTGCTCCGAGGATGCGCGTTCGGCGGACCTACGGGCCGCCGCCGGCTCAAGGAGCAGGCGGACCTCGAGCATGTCCTCGAATCGGTGCCGGGTGATCTGCGGAGGGATGCGGTAGCCGGCATGGGGTACCCGCACGACAAGGCCCTCTGCCTCCATCCGGTTGAGAGCGTCTCGGATCGGTGTCTGTGAGACCCCCAGCTCCCGCGCCAAGACGTCGATCGTGACGCGGGAGCCAGGCTCGATGCGTAGCGACATCAGCTGCCCGAGCAGCGTGTCGTACACCTCGTCGGCAAGCCGGCCGCCAGATCTGCCCGGCGGCATTCCGCCCGTCACGGACCTGCGGCCCCGCACGATCATCGCTTCGTCGTCCATCGTGACGTGAGGTCCCTTCTTACGCCTTCGCGAGCCTATTGACATCAGTCACAACGCTGCGGCATGCTGACGCCCCAACTCGATCGTATAGGAAAAGTGACTGTCGCCCGCCATCCTGCACATCGCGGCACCGCCCGTCACGGCTCCACTTCGATCACCTGGAACTCCACGAGCATGCTCGACGTCCTGCTCGGTTCGTCACCGGGTCGCAGCTGGACCGAAGGACTTCTCGACGGCATGAAGACCCGGTACGCCGCGGCGTACTCGGACGCCGGTCCGCGGGTCGGTCCCCGCGGCAGCCCGGCGACGTGTCTGAACAACCCAGCAACTGCTCGGCGAAGCACATAGCGAGGCCTTAGAAGTCCCCACCCAGAAAGCAGGCAAGAAGATGCGGTTTCCGAAGCGAATAGGGCAAACGTCTAATACCGGGCGGAAGGTGCGGCTGGCGACGGCGGCCATGCTGCTGGTGGCCACCACCGTGACGGCCTGTGGCGATAGCAAGGACGACGGCGCGAAGACGAGCGCCCCGAAGGCACCGGCGACCATCCCGGAGCTCACCAAGGATCCGCTGACCCTCAGCTTCATCTGGTTCGACTGGCCCCCTGCGAAGGTCCTCGAAGACTTCGCGAACGCGGAGTACAAGAAGGAACGGCCGAACGCGACCATCAAGGTCAACACCGTGCCGAACGCGAACTGGCACGACGCGATGTTCACCCAGTTCGCCGCGCGCAAGACCGACTTCGACATCGCGATCCTGGACTCGCAGCACATCGGTGAGGCCGTGACGAACGGCAACATCCTCGACCTCACCGACTTCGTCAAGTCGAACATCGACGTCAATGCCTACAACCCGTACCTCCTGGCCGCCTACGGCCAGTTCCCCCAGGCGGAGACCGGCAAGCGCGACGAGAACGCCAGCCTGTACGGACTGCCGCTGCTCGGCGACACCTGGACGATGATCTACCGCAAGGACCTGATCGGCGACAAGCCACCGCAGACCTGGGACCAGATGATCTCGGCCGCCGAGAAGTGCCAGGCGGACAACCCCGGCATCAGCGGGCTGGCTTTCCACCAGGCAAACGGCTCCGACGCCGCGGCCGTAACCTACAACACGGTCAACGGCGTCTACGGCGGCAACCTCTGGGACCCCAAGGCACGCAAGATCGACGGTGTCCTCAACGACGCCGCTGGCCAGGAGGCGATGGACGTCCTGGTCAACAAGATGAAGCCGCTGACCGCCAAGGGCTCCGGCAACTGGTTCATCGACGAGGTCAACGCGGCTGTCGCCCAGGGCAAGGCATGCATCGCGTTCAACTGGATCGCCGCGAGCGGCGGTCTGCTCGATCCGAAGCAGTCGACGCTCGGCACCACGCGGGAGCAGATTCTCGACAAGCTGGGCTTCGCCACCCTGCCGAGCCAGAAGACCGACCTGGTCCCGCTCGGCGGTATGGGGATGCACGTCTCGGCCTACTCCGCCAGCGCGAACCAGGCCGAGGCCCTGAACTTCATGAAGTGGTTCGAGCAGGCTGACGTCCAGAAGAAGTGGGCTGCGGCCGGCGGCGTGCCAGCGCGTACGGACGCCCTGCAGTCGCCCGAGTTCCTCAATGCCGGGCCGTTCAACAACGTGTACGCCGACTCGGTGCCGCGGATGCGGGACATGTGGAACGTGCCGGAGTACGCGCGCCTGGTCGACATCGAGAACACCAACGTGAACGCGGCCCTCAACGGCGCCAAGAAGCCGAAGGATGCGCTCGACGACATCGCCAAGGAGCAGCAGGGCGTACTCGACTCCAGCAACCGCAAGGGTGGCGGCGGACTGTGAAAGACCCCGCCCCTCTGACCACCGACCACCCCGGGCAGGTGGTGTCTGTGACGCCACCTGCCCCGGGGCGGTCCCGCCGGCTGAGCGACCGCTGGCTCGCCGTCACGTTCATCTCCCCGGCGATGCTGCTGTTGCTCGCCATGTCGGTGTTCCCGTTGCTGTGGTCGTTGTACCTGTCCTTCACCGACTACTCGGCCACCCGCGGCGGGCCGGCCCACTTCATCGGGTTCGGGAACTACACAGCGATCCTGACGTCGGCGCAGGTCCACACGAGGGCCCTGACGACCTTGCTCTACGTGGTCGGCGCGGTCGGCCTGCAGACCGTGCTCGGTTTCGGCATCGCCTACCTGATCTCCCGACGCACGCACGGGCGAGGAGTGCTGACCACGCTGTTCCTGGTTCCGATGATGCTGTCGCCGGTCGTGGTCGGGCTGTTCTGGCGGTTCATGCTCGACGCGCAGTTCGGCGTGGTCAACAGCATGCTCGGCTCGGTCGGTCTGGGGCAGGTGGAGTGGCTCACCCGTCAGCGGACCGCACTGATCTCCCTGATCGTTGTTGACACCTGGCAGTGGACGCCGTTCATCATGCTCATCGCACTCGCCGGCCTCAGCGCGGTTCCCAAGTACCTGTACGAGGCGGCCTCGATCGACCGGGCGTCCGAGTGGTTCCGATTCCGCACCATCACTCTTCCGCTGGTGTGGCCGCTGCTTCTCATTGCCGTGATGTTCAGGGCCATCGAGGCCTTCCGGCTGTTCGACCTCGTCTACATCCTCACCAACGGAGGCCCCGGCGTCTCCACCGAGACGTTGTCGTTCCACATCTACAAGGTCGCGTTCCTGGGCTTCAACACCGGAACCGCATCGGCGTACGGGATTCTCATGGTCCTCGTCGTCATCGTCCTCACGCAGCTCTACCTGCGCTACCTGAACAAGCTCAAGGAGGACTGATGGCCGTCTCCGTCGACGAGGCCGTGTCCACAGGCCCGGCCCGGGATCACGCTCCCCCGGCGCGCCGCCTTGGCGGTCGCGGCCGCTCCGTGCTGGAGGTCGTGCTGCTGACCGTGCTGGCCGTGTTGATGCTCTTTCCAGTGCTGTGGATGCTCGAGACGTCGATCAAGGAGAACCGGGACGTCTACGCCATCCCGGCCAAGTTCTTCGACTTCGACGTCACCATGGCCCACTTCAAGGACGTGTTCGTCGCCCCCGACGGTGGTCGCACCGCCTTGTCCGTCTCGTTCTTCAACTCGGTGGTGGTCGCCGGTGTCTCCACGTTGCTGGCCACCGTGCTGGGGGTCCCGGCGGCCTGGGCCTACTCACGCTTCGCCGTGAGAGCCAAGAAGGACCAACTGTTCTTCATCCTGTCCACCCGCTTCATGCCGCCAGTGGTGGTCGTGATCCCGATCTTCCTGATGTACCGCGAGTTCGGACTCATCGACAACAAGCTCGGCCTGATCCTCATCTACGCCGCCTTCAACGTCCCGTTCACGATCTGGATGATGAAGGGGTTCGTCGACGAGGTGCCCGCCGAGTACGAGGATGCCGCCATGCTCGACGGCTACACCCGTCTGCAGGCGTTCTGGCGATACACCCTGCCGCTGCTCGTGCCCGGCATCGCCGCGACGGCGGTATTCGCGCTCATCTTCTCGTGGAACGAGTTCGTGTTCGCCACCTTCCTCACCTCCAGCGACAGCGTGCGGACGGCCCCACCGGCCATCGCCGGTCTGATCGGCGGCACCACCACGGACTGGGGTCTCGTGGCCGCCTCCTCAGTGGTGTTCGCCCTACCGGTGCTCGTCTTCGCGTACCTGGTGCGCAAGCACCTCATCGCCGGTGTGACGCTCGGGGCGGTGCGACGCTGATGGCGGGCATCGAGGTGACAGCGCTGCACAAGCGCTACCCGGACGGGACGGTCGCGGTTGAGCACGTTGACCTGTCCATCGGCCACGGCGAGCTGTTCGTGATGCTCGGCCCTTCGGGTTGCGGCAAGACGACGACGCTGCGGGCCATCGCCGGCCTGGAGAGGCAGACCGCGGGCGACATCCGCATCGGCGACACGCTTGTCAACGACCTGCCGCCGGCGGAACGCGACATCGCCATGGTGTTCCAGTTCTACGCTCTCTACCCGCATCTGCGAACCCGCGACAACCTGGCGTTCCCCCTGCGGGCCGAGGGACTGCCCAAGCCGGAGGTGCACGCCCGGGTCACCGAGGCCGCCCGGTTGATGCGGCTCGGCCCGCTCCTGGACCGGCGACCGCGCCAGCTGTCCGGCGGGGAGCAGCAGCGTGTCGCGCTCGCCCGCGCCCTGGTGCGCCGACCGCGTGCCTTCCTCATGGACGAACCGCTCACCAACCTGGACGCGGAGCTGCGGGCGGACATGCGCACGGAGATCAAGCACCTGCAGGGGGAACTGGGCGCGACGATGGTCTACGTCACCCACGACCAGGTCGAGGCGATGTCACTCGGTCACCGGATCGCCATCCTCAACAAGGGCCGCGTGGAGCAGATCGGCACCCCGCTGGAGGTCTACGACCGTCCGGCGAGTCTTTTCTGCGCCGCGTTCATCGGCTCTCCGCCGATGAACCTGATCGAGGTGGAGGTGGTCGACGGGAAGCTGCACAGTCAGGGCGGACTGGTTCTCCCGCCACCGCCCGGCCTGCCACGCGACCGCCGCCTGGTCGCAGGCGTCCGGCCGGAGGCGCTGGAAGTCACCGCACCCGAGGCGGAAGGCTCGATCCCGGCCCGGGTGGTCTCGGTGGAGTGGCTGGGCGACGAAGTCATCTACGTGGTCGACCACGGCGGCCAACGTGACGTCCGGGTCCGGATGCCACCGACTGTTCGTTTCGCCGCTGAAGCAAAGGTCGGGCTGCGGCACACCGGCGGAACCCCGACGGTCTACGACGTGAGCACGGAAGAGCTGGTGGCCTGATGGGAACCGTTGCAGCACACGGGCTGCGCAAGTCCTTCGGCAAGGTCCAGGCGCTGGACGGGGTGACGCTGGACGTGCCGGACGGCTCGTTCTTCGTCGTCCTCGGGCCTTCCGGGGCGGGAAAGACGACGACCCTACGGGCGATCGCCGGCCTGGAGAAGCTCGACGCCGGGTCGGTGCACCTGGACGGGCGGGACGCGACCCGCGACGCCCCGGCCGAACGCGACCTGGCGATGGTCTTCCAGAGCTACGCCCTCTACCCGCGCCACACCGTGTACGAGAACATCGCTTCGCCGCTGCGGGCCCGGCGCTGTTCGTCGGGCGAGATCGCGGCCGCCGTCGAGCAGATGTCCAGCCTGCTGCACATCGAACGTCTGCTGCAACGCCGGCCCTCCCAGTTGTCGGGCGGTGAGATGCAGCGTGTCGCCCTGGCCCGGGCGCTGGTCCGTAGCCCGCGCGCGTTCCTCATGGACGAACCGCTCACCAACCTCGACCTCAAGCTCCGCGTCGAGATGCGCACCGAGCTCACCCGCATCCACCGGAGCCTCGGAGCGACCTTCGTCTACGTGACGAACGACCAGGTCGAGGCCCTGTCCATGGCCGATCAGGTCGCGGTCCTCAAGGAGGGGAAGGTGCAACAGGTCGGAACGCCGACCGAGGTGTACGAGCGTCCCGCCAACCAGTGGGTCGCCGCATTCGTCGGGAGCCCACCGATCAGCCTGCTCGCCTGCCGCGCCGATGGAGATCGTCTGGTCGGTGCGGACGGCTGGACGCTGCCACGGCCCCGCTGGACCACGGCTGAGGACGGTCGTGAGCTGCTGTTGGGCCTGCGCGCGGAGGACCTGTCAGTCGAGCAACGTGGGGACGTGTCGTTGTCGGGCGAGCTTTACGGGCTTGAGCCGCTCGGTGACCGAACGGTGGTCGACGTCCGAGTGGGGACGGAGATCCTCAAGGTCAAGGCGCGACCCACAGTCACCGGTACTCCGGGCGAGCGCCTGCAGGTCACTGTCGACCTGGACCGTGCGCACCTGTTCGACGCGGGCACCGGGCTGTCGCTGTCCGAGGCGGGGCGGTAACGGCGCCGGGCGGCGACGGCGACATGCGCCGACACGTGGCATTCGAGCCTCCGCGGACCGTCACCAGCGCGAACGGCCTGACGACGCTGAGACGGCCGTGGCCCGCGCAGACGATCGGCGGCGCGGGGGCGATGCCGCATTCGACCCGCTCGGCAACCTCGCCCCGACGAGGGCGTGTGACCCGTCCGTCTACGCGCACAGCGTGATCGCTGAGGCACGCCGGACATCACGAAGAAGATCACAGGAGGCGACGCGATGAGTGACCCGATGAACGTGCTGGCTCCCGAGCATCGGCGGCTCCGGATCGGCGACGCCTGGCGCGACGCCGCAAGCGGAGCCACCTTTGCCGTCGAGGACCCGGCCACCGGCAAGACCATCGCCGAGGTGGCGGACGCCGATGTCGTTGACGGGCTCGCCGCCCTGGACGCGGCGAGCACGGCAATGGCGCAGTGGGCGGCTACCCCGCCGCGGAAACGGTCAGAGTTGTTGACAGCGACGTCCCGGGCACTGACCGAGCGATCCGAGGAGGTCGCCCGGCTGATAACGCTCGAGATGGGCAAGCCGCTCGCCGAGGCTCGGGGTGAGGTGGCCTACGGCGCCGAGTTCTTCCGTTGGTTCGCCGAGGAGGCGGTACGCGTCGAGGGGCGCTACAGCGTCGCTCCCGCTGGCGGGTATCGCATCCTCACCGTGCCGAAGCCGGTCGGACCGTGCGTCTTCGTGACGCCCTGGAACTTCCCGTTGGCGATGGGTGCCCGCAAGATCGCTCCCGCGCTGGCCGCGGGCTGCACGACGATCACCAAGCCAGCAGGTCAGACGCCACTCACCATGCTGTTGCTGGCCCGCATCATGGAGGAGGTCGGCGTTCCCCCCGGCGTCGTCAACGTGGTGACCACGAAACGCTCCGGCGCGGTGGTCTCGGCACTGCTGGCCGACAGTCGGACCCGCAAGCTCTCGTTCACCGGGTCGACAGAGGTCGGGCGCGTGCTGCTCCGACAGGCCGCGGACAACGTGCTGCGTACCTCAATGGAACTGGGCGGCAACGCGGCCCTGATCGTGTGTGCCGACGCCGACCTCGACGTCGCGCTCGACGGCGTGATGGTGGCCAAGATGCGCAACATCGGGGAGTCCTGCATCGCGGCCAACCGGATCTACGTCGAGGAGCCGGTGCGCGAGGAGTTCACCGCACGCTTCGTCGAGCGGATGGGCGCACTGTCAGTGGGTCATGGTCTCGACGACGGCGTGGACGTCGGAGCGTTGATCGACGAGGCCTCGGTGACCACAATCGATGGGCTCGTCGCCGACGCTGTCGATCGCGGGGCCCGGGTCCTCGTGGGTGGCGAACGTCCGGATGGGCCGGGCCACTTCTACCCGCCCACCGTCCTCGTCGACGTACCCGAAGACGCGCAGATGCTGAAGGCGGAGATCTTCGGCCCGGTGGCGCCGATCATCTCGTTCACATCCGACGACGAGGTGATGGCGAAGGCCAACGACACCGAGCACGGCCTGGCTGGATACGTCTTCACCCGCGACCTCCAGCGGGCGCTCCGGTTCAGCGAGGGGCTGGATACGGGAATGCTCGGCATCAACCGTGGCCTGATCTCGGATCCGTCAGCTCCGTTCGGTGGCGTGAAGCAGTCCGGGATCGGCAAGGAGGGGTCGCACGAGGGCATCCTCGAGTACCTCGACCTCACCTACGTGGCGATCGACCTACCATGACCGGCCTGCTGCCCCGGGCGCCCGCCGACCAGCACATCGCCGCCGACGTTCCGGAGAGGCACTGACATGCTTGAGACCGTCCGCGGACCACGCCAGCTGATAGTGGGCGAAGGGGTCGCGCAGAACATCCCACGAGTGGTGGCCGAGAGCGGCTCGCGGGTCCTCATCGTGACCGACAAGGTTCTGCTGGGGCAGCCCGGCGTGGCCGAAATCGTGGCCGCCGTGCGGGAGAGGGTCGAGGCCGTCGAGGTCTTCTCCGATGCGACTCCAGACGTGCCACTCTCCGATGTCGCCCTGGCCGTCTCGGTGGCCGCCGAGGTGGATGCCGACGTGATCCTCGCCATCGGGGGTGGCACGGTGATCGACCTCGCCAAGATCGTCGGCGTCATCCGCCGCCACGGTGGGACGCCGCGCGACTTCTACGGCGAGTCGAAGGTGCCGGGGCCGACGATTCCTCTCGTCGCGGTCCCCACGACGTCAGGCACCGGCTCCGAGCTCACACCCGTCTCGGTGTTGACCGACCCGGACCGCGAGCTGAAGGTCGGGGTGTCCAGCGTCCACATCGTGCCCGACTTCGCCATCGTCGACCCCGAACTCACCTACACCTGCCCTGCGAGCGTCACCGCCCACTCCGGCATCGACGCGTTGTGTCACGCGGTGGAGAGCTACACGGCGCGACCCCGGGCCCACGGACCGCGCGACCCGGTGGAGCAGGTGTTCCTCGGCCGCAACCCGATCACCGACCACTACGCGCTCCTGGCCGCCGAGCGGATCGCGCGTAGCCTGCGTCGTGCTGTCAGGGACGGCGGCGACACCGAAGCGCGCGCGGACATGTCCTATGGGTCGATGCTGGCCGGGCTCGCCTTCTCCCATGCGGGCAACGCTGCCCCGCACGCTCTCCAGTACCCCATCGGCGCGGCCACGCACACGCCGCACGGCCTGGGCGTCGGGCTGCTACTGCCCTATGCCCTGGCGGCGGCCAAGGATGCCATCAGCGACCGGTTGGCCATCCTCGCCGGGGTGTGCGGGCTCGACGTGACAGACGCGACGGATGCCGAGGCCGCAGATACGTTCCTCACCTGGCTCGACGGTCTCCTTGCCGACATCGGTATCCCTCCCACCTTGGCGGACATCGGCGTGGCACGCGCCGATCTCCCGCGCTTCGCGGAGATGGCCAGTGGCGTCACCCGCCTGATCCAGAACCATCCAGGCCCGACCGACACCGCCAGCCTGACCGCGATCCTCGAAGCGGCCTGGACCGGGAACCGGACCTGACACGTCCTGACGCGCCGATCCCGGGCCGCCGGTGCGGCCCGGGAACCGTCCCTGCATTCAGTCGCTGACTCTGCTGCGGGACTGGTAGACCAGGTCCTGGTAGTCGGGATGCCTGGCGATCCAACCCGCGAAGAACGGGCAGGTGGCCAGGACGAGCAGGTGCGCGGCGCGGGCTTCGTCGAGGGCGGTGCGGACCAGCGCCGACCCGATCCCCCGGCCCTCGTAATCCGGCGAGACCTCGGTGTGCACGAACGCGACGAGCTCCGCGGTGCGGATGTACTGCGCGACGCCCGCGATCCTGGACTCGCCGTCGACCCGGGCCTCGTACCGGTTGGCCTCGGGAACGTCCTTCACTTCCACCATCACGTGTCCTCCGTACGTCTCAGGGGTGGCCGGGAACGGCTGGCCGTTCCCGGCCCGATCAGATCAGCCGCCTACCGCTGAGCGGTGGCGAGGAGCCGCATCTCCTGGCGAACCAGACCGCTGCCGCTCGCCCGCCGGTGTTCTCAGGCAGCAGGGGTCTGCTGCCACCGCAACGGGTTGTCCTCCAATGCCGAGCGGTCCCAGCGCCCCAGGTCCGCGGCGGCTTCATAGGTGGTGCGGAGAAACTCGGCGACTGCGCGGTCCGGGTCCGGTGCGGCGCGTACGACCTCGTAGGGCAGCAGGAACTGCTGGAACTGGGAGCTGAAGTAGGCGCCTTCGGGACCGACCTGCTGCTCGGCGAACCCGTCAGGTGCGGGGTAGGCGTAGGAGTAGAAGGCGCCTTCCTCGCCGCCACCGGGCCAGAAGCCGCAGCTGGACAGTTCCCGGGAGTAGCCCTCGACCATTACCCAGTCCCCGCAGTTGGGCACTCCGCCAGGGTGCGGCGGGGCCGACCGGCCGGAGAAGCGGGTGCAGGCGAGGTCCATCCCGCCCCAGAAGAAGTGCACCGGACTGACCTTGCCCACGAAGTGCGACCGGAACTCGCCGATCACCCGGTTCGCCTGCAGCAGTTGCCGCCAGAACAGGCTGGCCGCCTCTGCGTCGTAGGAGGCGTGATCGTGGTCCTCGGCGAACGGGATAGCCGGGTCGACCTCGTTGGGATGCGGCCGGATCGGTGCCTCGATCCCGAGTTGACTGAGCATGTCCAGGATTCGCGTGTAGAACTCGGCGACCGGCATCGGCCGGAGCGGGAGACTGCGTGCACCGCCGTTGCTGGTACGGACGTCGAGTTGGTGGCCGAGGAAATCGAACTCGATCTCGAAGGCACCCGCGCGGTACGGGATGGTCGACGTCGTCAGTCCGCGCGGACTCACGTACAGGGTCACCTGCCACCAGTGGTTGAGCAGCGGCGCGTGAGCCATGCGGATCTTGCCCACGATCTGGGTCCACATGTGCAGGGTGTCGCGGGTGGGGGTCCAGTCCGAGACCCGAAGGCTCGGCCAGCTCGTCGTTGTCGGGTTGGTCATGGTTACTCCATTCATTGGCGCTGTGACCGGTGGATGACGCTCGTCGCGTTCGTGTCCTGTCGAGGTCAGCTCGCGCCCGCCCCCCGGGAGCGCCGCTCGCGTAGCCAGACCAGCACCACCATGGCGATGTTGACGGCGCCGAGGATCAGCAGGGACGCGTCACCGGAGTCGGTGGACCGGTCTATCGCGTAGGGCTCGCCGTCGGCCAGCACCGTGTTGACGATCCCGAACAGGACGTTGTTGGCGACGTGGAAGGCGACCGGCGCTTCGATGCCGCGGCTGATGATCGCCATCAGGCCGGTGCAGAGGCCGACGACTGTGTAGTAGCCGAACAGCCAGGGGTCGTTCGACCCGTGGAGCATGGCGAAGCCCAGGCTGGAGACGACGAGCCCGACGGCCAGTGCCGGCCGGACCGCCCGCACCCAGGACGCGGCCGCCGGCAGCACGGCGCTTCGCCACCACAGCTCCTCGCCGGCTGACTGTAGCGGCGTAGTCAGTAGGGTGACGACCAGCAGGCCGATCGTCGTGCCGCTGAGACCGAAGGCCTTCCAGCCTGGCGAGTCGGGCGCGACCAGTGCCACCACACCGAGCCCGACGCCCACCAGCAGCGTCGCTCCGACCAGGTAAGTCCTCAGGCGGCGGGCGTCGAAGCCCCGGGGTGAGCTGATCAGGCTGCGCCACGGCACCGCGGCGATCCGCGCCAGAAGCAGGACCGCCACGACGCCCGCCGCGAAGATGCTGATGTTGATGGCCAGGGACTTCAACGGTGTCATGGTGGGTGACATCGGGTCGTCGCTGCCCTCGATGACACCCACGAGCTGCCACGACAGCACCTGGAGGGCCAGCATCACCAGCGGTGGCACGGCGACGACCACTAGCGGCTTCCACCACGCCATGCGCAGGTGAGCGCCGAACGGGCGGGAGGGGTCGACGGTTGGCCGGGGACGTTCCCGCGTCAGCGGGGGCGAGTCGCCGGAGACCGGCGGGTTCGGGCGACTCGTGCTCCCCTGGGGCCCGTCGGTTGGTGGTGCGTTCATCGGAGCATTTCCTCTCGGGGTGAATCCGTCAGGCGCCCACGAGCACGTGCCGTGAAGCACGTTTTTCGCCGCTGGACGAAGGCGCACCGACAGATCCGCCGGTCAGCATGTCCGGTCTGGCCGGAAAGGTACGCGTTACATTGCAGCACCTGCGGTGGCGTGCGGGCAGTGACACCACGTCACCACCTCGCCATGACATTCCGCGTACCTGAGGGGCTGTGGCACCGGTCCGACCGACGTTCACCCCAGGAGCGCCGGTGGACCCCGCGCCGGGCGGACCAGCGCTGCGTCACAGTCTGGCGATGACCGGCTCACCGCACGGGAAGGCCGTCGCCCAACCGGAGCTGGTACTTAAGCGCCGGCCGCCGCCCGGGCTGCCTCCGGGCTGGGAGCGGCAAGGGCCGCCTCGGCGATCTGGCGGCACTCGGCCAGGGTGTGCGCGGCCAGGGACTCGCGCACCGCCGGGATGCTGCGGGGTGCCATGGACAGGCTGGTGATGCCGAGGCCTGCCAGCACCAGCGCGAAGGCGGGATCCGCTGCGGACTCTCCACACACACCGACCGGCTTGCCCGCCTCGACGCCGGCTGCCGCGCAGGAGGCGAGGAGCGCGATCAACGCGGGCTGCCACGGGTCGAGCAGGTCAGCGAGGTCACCGCACATGCGGTCGGCGGCGAACGTGTACTGGCTGAGGTCGTTGGTGCCGACGCTGAGGAAGTCGACATGGCGCAGCACCTGGCCGGCGCGCAGGGCCGCGGCCGGCACCTCGATCATCACGCCGGCCATCGGCAGGCCGTGCTCACCACAGGACCCGGCGAACGATGCCGCCTCCGCCGCAGTGGCGACCATCGGCGCCATCACCCACACGTCGGCGTCCGTCGCAGCGGCCGCCGCCGCGATCGCCGCCAACTGCGTACTCAGCACGGACGGTGTCTGCCGTGCGACCCGCAGACCGCGGATGCCCAGCGCGGGATTGGGTTCAGCGGCCAGACGCAGGAACGGCAGTGGCTTGTCGGCACCGGCGTCGAGGGTGCGCACGACGACCTTGCGGCCGGGCAGCGCGGCGAAGACGTCGCGGTACGCGGCGACCTGTTCTTCGTACGGCGGCGGGTCGCTGCGGTCGAGGTAGAGCAGCTCGGTGCGGAACAGGCCGACGCCTTCCACCTCGCCGGTGAGGTCGCGGGCGGAGCCGATGTTGGCCAGTAGCGCGACGGGATGGCCGTCGGCGGTCCGCCCGGGGCCTTGGGAGCGGGTGCGGCGTTCGATCTCCGCGAGCCGGTCCGCGTTGACAGTGGTCACCGTGTCGGCGGAGACGCCGGCCACCACGACGCCGCTCGCGCCGTCGAGACTGGCCAGCGCGCCGTCGGCCACGTCCAGGATGCCCGCGCAGCGGACCACGGCCGGGATTCCGAGTGTCCGGGCCAGGATCGCGGTGTGGCTGGTCGGTCCGCCCTCGGCGGTGACCAGGCCCAGCACCAGACCCGGTTCGAGGCCGGCGGTGTCGGCGGGCGCCAGGTCGCGGGCGATGAGCAGGTACGGATGGCCGGGGTCCGGCACGCCCGGCATCGGCTGTCCCAGGCACGCCGCGACGAGGCGGTCCCGCAGGTCGTCGAGGTCGCTGACCCGCTCGGCGAGGTACCCGCCTGCGGCTTCGAAGGCGGCCCGGTGCCCGGCGAGCACGTCGGTGAGCGCGTGCGGCGCGTCGGCACCGCCGTCGATGGCGATGTCAGCGGCGTCGATGAGCGTCTCGTCCTGCGCCATCATGACCTGCGCGCGCAGGACCTCGGCGGCGGTCTTTTCCAGGACGGTGTCGGCGCGACGGGTCAGGTCGGCGGCGACGGCGACGACAGCGGCCCGGACGGTCGCCTTCTCGGCTTCGGGATCAACGTTCTCCGCCAACGGCGGCACTGTCGGAGGCGGGGCCAGCCGGTAGACCGGCCCCGCCGCACCACCGGGGCTGGCCCCGATCCCCCGCAGTTCACGCATCGACGGCGTCCAGGTCACGTTCGAGGAGGTCGGCCAGGATGTCGACGGCGGCCTGCGCATCGTCGCCGTCGGCCTCCAGTGTGACCTCGGTGCCCTTCTTGGCGCCGAGCGACAACACACCGAGCATGCTGCGGGCCGGCACGGGTTTCTTGTCGCTGGTGCGGATGGTGACCAGCACCGGCTGCTTCGCCGCCTCGGCGACGAACAGCGCCGCCGGGCGGGCGTGCAGCCCGCTGGCGGAGCCGACGAGGACTGTTCTGGTGGGCAACGGATCCTCCTACGGTTCGATCGTCACCTTGATCGCTTCGCCGCGCGCCACGATGCCGAAGGCGTCGAGGGTGCGGTCGAGCGGCAGACGGTGGGTGATGAGGTCGGCGACCGGCACGGAGCCGTTGGCGATGAGTCGCAGCGCTTCCTTGTTGTCCTCCGGGCTGGAGCCGTTGGCACCGACGATGGTCAGTTCGCGGTAGTGCACGAGGTTGGAGTCCAGCGAGATGACCGGCTTGTCCTTCGGCAGGCCGCCGAAGAAGCTGATCCGGCCCTGCCGCGCGGTCATCTGCACCGCCTGCTCCTGGGCGGCGCCGGCGGCCGTGGCGGTGATGACGACGTCGGCGCCCCGGCCCTCGGTGAGCTTGAGGACCGCGTCGACGACGTCGGTCTCGGCGCCGCAGATCGCCGCGTCCGGCTGCACCAGGTTGGCGGCCAGGTCGAGGCGTTCGCGGTTGAGGTCGACGAGGAACACCCGGGCCGCGCCGCGCGAGCGGGCCAGGCGGACGTGCAGGCAGCCGATCGGCCCGGAGCCCACCACCACCACGTCGTCGCCCTCGCCCACACCGGCGAGGTTCTGGCCGTTGAGGACGCAGGCGAGGGGCTCGGCGACGGACGCCTCGGCGAAGCTGAGTCCCTCGGGGATCCGGTTGAGCCCATCGACGGCGAGGACGTTGTGCGGCACGACAGCGTATTCGGCGAACCCGCCGTCGAAGTGGTAGCCCATCGACACCTGGTTGGGGCACACCGTCATCCGGCCACGCCGGCACTCGGCGCAGGTACCGCACGGGATGGCGGCGATGACCTGGACCCGGTCCCCCGGCCGCCAGCCCGTGACGTCGGCACCGACTTCGGTGATCTCGCCGGCGATCTCGTGGCCCATGACGCGCGGCGGGGCGATGTGGTGGTGGCCGAAGCGGGAGATCTTCACGTCGGTGCCGCAGGTGGAGCATGCGCGGACGCGGATCTTCACGTCGGTGGGCCCCGGCGTGGGCTCGGACGCGTCCTCGATGCGGACGTCACCGGGTGCGTGGAATCGGACGACCTTCACGAGGGCTTCCCTTCGAGGATAGTGATCACGTCATCGGCGCTCGTCGACTCTCGTAGCCGCTGCGCCTGCGCCGGGTCCATCAGCACCGAGGCGAGCTGGGCGAGGATGTCCACGTGCCCGTCGCCGGCTGCGGCGATGGCCACGCAGACCCGCACGTCGAAGCCGTCCCAGTCGACGCCGTCGGGGAAGCGCAGCACCGCGAGGGCGTCGCGCTGGACCGATTCCTTGCTGCTCAGGGTGCCGTGCGGGATGGCGACGCCCTCGCCGATGTAGGTGGAGACGCTCTGCTCGCGGGCGAGCATCGCGTCCACGTACGCCGGGGCGACCGCGCCGACCTCGACGAGTACCGCGCCGCAGCGGCGGATCGCCTCGTCCCGCGATCGGGCCCGCTCGTCGAGCCGGATCGCGTCACGGGCCAGCAGCTCAGCCACTCAGCTCACCACCGCGCTGCACCGCGTTCACGACCCTGGTGACGGCAGGGTCGCCGATGAACACCTGGATCGGCACGATCACCGTGTCGGGTGCGCTGACCCTGGCCCGCGCGGCGAGACCCTGGTGGCAGATGACCACGTCCGCGTCCGTCGGGATCGAGTTGACCGGCGTGTGCTCGACGGTCACGGCGTTCTTTGACAGTTGCCGCCGGAGTTGGCTGGCCAGCATCACGCTGCTGCCCATGCCGGCGTCGCAGGCGACGACGACTTTCCTGATCTCGGTGCCGTTGATTGTGGGCATCTGTTCAGACCTCCTGCTTCGCCGACTTGTCGAGGGTCTCGTCGGGCTCGACAGCCCCCTCTTGCTCTGGGCGGACAGCCGTCTCCTCGTCAGGGCCGACAGCGTCCGCGGCGGGCTCGCCGCGCCCGAAGCCGAGCAGGGCCGAGGCGACCGCGAAGGTGACCGCGGCGGCGACCACGACGCCGAGAATGACTCCGAAGTGGCCGCCCTTGGGGGTGACCGCGAGGTAGGCGAAGATGCTGCCCGGCGAGGGGGTGGCGACCAGGCCCGCACCGGTGATCACGAAGGTGCCGACGCCGGCCGCGCCCCCGGCGATCATGGCGAGGATCAGCTTCGGCTTCATCAGCACGTACGGGAAGTAGATCTCGTGAATGCCGCCGAGGAACTGCACGATGATCGCGGCTGGGGCGCTGGGGCGCAGCGCGCGGGGGCCGAAGACCATGAAGGCGAGCAGCAGACCGAGGCCGGGACCGGGGTTCGACTCGATCATGAACAGGATCGACTTGCCCTTGTCGGCCGCCTCGGCGATGCCCAGCGGGCCGAACACGCCGTGGTTGATGGCGTTGTTGAGGAAGAGCACCTTGGCGGGTTCGACGAGCACCGAGGTCAGCGGCAGCAGGTCCTTGCCGACGAGCCAGTCGACGCCCGCGCCGGCCTGCTTGGTGAGCCACTCGACCACCGGGCCGATGCCGTAGACGCCTCCGATGGCCATCGCGGCGCCGATGATGCCGGCGCTGAAGTTGTCGACCAGCATCTCGAAGCCGGGACGGATCTTGTTTTCGACCAGGCCGTCGAAGAGCTTGAGGACATAGGCCGTGAGCGGGCCGATGATCATCGCGCCGAGGATCATCGGCACGTCCGCGCCGACGACGAGGCCCATTGTCGCTACCGCGCCCACGACGGCGCCGCGTTGGCCGTGGACCAGCCGGCCGCCGGTGTAGCCGATGAGCACCGGTAGCAGGATGCTGATCATCGGGCCGACCAGTTCGGCCAGTGTCGCGTTGGGGATCCAGCCGGTCGGGATGAACAGTGCGGTGATCAGGCCCCAGGCGATGAACGCGCCGATGTTGGGCATGACCATCGCGGCCAGGTAGCCGCCGAGGCGTTGCACAGTGGCTCTGAGGCCCTGGCCCTTCACCTCTGGTGTGTAGGAAGAGGAGGTCACGGGGGTATCTCCTTCATCGAGGGGCGGTCCAGACGGCCGCGGGGGAAAAGCTCGTCCGGCTAGGGGTGGATGGTGACGTCGTGGCGGAACAGGTCCGCCGGGCCGGGCATCCGGCTGCCGGGCAGGCTCACCGCGGCGGCGCCCCAGGCCAGGCCCTCGGCGAGGGCGGCGGCACCCTGCGCGCCCGCGGCGAGGAACCCGGCGAGCAGCGCATCGCCGGCACCGACGGTGCTACGGGGCCGGGCCACCGGACAGGTGCCGGTGCGCACTCCTTCGGCGTCGACCAGGACAGCGCCGTCGGCGCCGAGGCTGGCCACGACGGTGCCGGCTCCCCAGGCCCGCAGGCACTGAGCGGCATCGACCACATCGGCGAGGTCCTTCAGCGGGGCGCCGACCACGTCGGCCAGTTCGTCGCGGTTGGGCTTGAGCACTGTCGCCCCGGCCAGGGCGGCCTCGCGCAGGGCGGGACCGCTGGTATCGACGGCGACCCTGACGTCGGCAGCACGCAACTTCCGGCACAACTGGGCGTAGGCGTCGGCGGGCAGGCCGGGCGGGACGCTGCCGCACAGCACGACCCAGTCGGCACCGCTGGCACGGGCGAGCACACTGTCGGCCACCTCGTCGAACTCGGCACGGCCCATTGTCGGACCAGGCTCGTTGATCTTGGTGACGGTGCCGTCGGGCTCGGCCAGGGTGATGTTGGAACGGGTCCGTCCGGAGATCGACACGGCCAGGACCTCCACACCCTCCGCCTCAAGGAGGCGGATGAGCTGGTTGCCCTCGTCACCGCCGGAGGGCACCACCGCTACCGACGGCACCCCGTTGGCCAGCAGGGCACGGGATACGTTGACGCCCTTGCCGCCGGGGTCGAGGTGCGCGGTGGCAGCACGGATGACCTCGCCCCGGATGAGTGAATCGACCTCCACGGCCCGGTCGAGGCTGGGGTTGAGGGTGACGGTGACGATCATGCCCGGACCGCTCTCATGCGCGTACCGCCCGGACGCCTGCCGACTCCAGGTCACCGACCAGGTCGGGATCGGCACGGCTGTCGGTGATGAGCAGGTCGACGTCCAGCAACTCAGCGAAGCGGGCCAGATAGTCGTTGCCGAGCTTGGTGTGGTCGGCGACCACCACAGTGCGACGGGCCGCACGGACCATCGCCCGCTTCACCGCCGCTTCGGACGGGTCCGGCGTGGTCAGCCCACGCTCGACCGAGATGCCGTTGGTCCCGATGAATGCGACGTCGACGTAGAGGTCCGCCAACGGCGACAGCGCCCAGTCGTCGACGGTCGCCAGGGTCTTGCCGCGGACCCGTCCACCCAGCAGCAGAACGTTGAGGTTGGCACAGGTACCGAGGGTCGTGGCGATGACCGGCGAGTTGACCACGACGGTCAGCTCCCGGTCGACCGGCAGCAGCTGCGCCAGCCGGGCGGTCGTGGTGCCGGCGTCGAGGATGATCGCGCCCTCCTCCGGCACCTCGTTCAAGGCGAGTTTGGCGATGCGCTCCTTCTCCTCGATGAGCACCGCGTCACGTGCCGCCAGCGCGGGCTCGAACCCGAGCCGTTCGACCGGAATCGCTCCACCGTGGACCCTGCGCAGCACCCCGGCTCGCTCCAGGATGGTGAGATCGCGGCGGATCGTCTCGGACGTCACGTTGAGCCCATCGGCCAGGCCAGCCACCTCGACGCGGCCCACGTCCCGGGCGATGCGGAGGATCTCCTGCTGCCGCTCCTCGGCGTACATGTTGTTTCACCGCCGTTTCGTTTTGCTTGTGCTTTGTTTACGCCCGGTTGCAGGGGAAGTCAAGAGAGTGACCACAGAAAACCACACCGGGCGTTCGCAGCACGCGCGGAACATCGGCGAAGCGGCTCACCACCGCCCAACCCCGCTGCCGCTTCGACACCGTCGTCACCGTCGAGAGCGGACGGACGGCCGGCAACACGCCACCTTTGCCGGCCGGCGTCGGATCGGCCGACGCGCTGCGCCAACTCGAACTCCCGCGCAGCCTCGGTGCGAAGCCCGCCGCACGGCGTGCCGGTGCACGTCTTGCGGCGGGCTTCGAGAAGACCGCTCCACCGTCGCGCCCTGAACGACCACCTGCGCGAGGTGGCGACGGTGATCGAGCGCGACAGATGGGGTTTGTGTCCCTACGACTCTCGCCCCCGGTTACGGCGGTGGTGGACGATCAGCGCGACCGCGCAGAGCAGCGCCACCAGGCCGAACCCGGAGCTGATCCACTGGTTGTCCGCCGCTGTCGACAGCACCACGTTCGCCGCCGCGCTGACGAAGAGCACCAACCACAGCAGCGGGCGCAGCAGGCCGCCCGGCCTTTTCGGTGCGGCGACCGGGGCCTCGGTGATGCGGTACGGATCGGTCATGACTGCCTCCTTCGGCGAACGTTCCTCAACGCCGTCAACGCTAGGTAGGCGGCGCGGCCGGGACGATCCCGCCAGCTCGACGACAGTGGTACAGCAGGCTGTACCTTCCGCGCCGACGTCGTCGGGTGCGGCCTGCGGTGGCCTATGTTGGCGGAGGAGGTGGGTCGATGGCGTACGTGCGGGGCCGGGTTCGCGCCTCGGTCAACGCCCTGGAGCACCTCGTCGGAGGGCTGGGCACCGCCACGCTGGCGCTGGGCGCGCTGCTCTGGGCGGCGATCGTCGCGGTGGCCTGCCTGGGCGGGGTGGGGCTGCTGGCGGCGCCCGGTGCGTTGCGGGCGGTGCGGTCGGTGGCCGACCGCGAGCGGGCCCGGCTGTCCCGCTGGGGCGACTCGATCCCCACCCCCGGTCCGGTGCCGGACGGGTTGCGGACGGCTGTGCACGATCCCTTCGTGCGCCGGGAGCTCGGCTGGGTCGGGCTGTGCTCGCTCATCGGCCTGGTGACCGGGCTGGTCGGCGTCGCGCTGCCGCTCTACGCGGTGCAGGACGCCACCTTCCCGCTGTGGTACCGGCTGGTCCCCCCCGACGCCGCGCCGGGGATCGTCTGGTGGCGCATCGACGGCCTGTCCGACGCGCTCTGGGTCGGCCTGCTCGGGGTGGGCTGGCTGGCGGCCGCGATCTGGTTCAGCCCGGTACTGGCCCGTCTCCAGGCCTGGCCGGGCCGGTGGCTGCTGCCTCCGCCGCCGGGTGTCGACCTGTCGATGCGGGTAGCCGAGCTGACCGCCACCCGCGCTGCCGCGCTGGACGCCCACGCTGTCGAACTACGCCGGATCGAGAGGTCGCTGCACGACGGCACCCAGAACCGGTTGGTCGCGGTCAACGTGTTGCTGGGCGCCGCAAGGCGGGCCGTGCGCCGCAATCCGGACCGCGCCGACGAGATCCTCGGGCAGGCGCAGGACGCCGCGGAACAGGCACTCGGCGAGCTGCGTACGGTGGTGCGCGGGATCCTGCCGCCGGTGCTGGACGACCGGGGTCTCGCCGGCGCGCTGGCGGGCCTGGCCGGCAGCTGCGCGGTGCCCTGCCGACTGGAGGTGGACGTGGCGGTGCGGTGCGCTGCCTCGGTCGAGGCCACCGCGTACTTCGTGGTGGCCGAGGCGCTGACCAACGTCGTCCGGCACAGCGGTGCGAGCCAGGTGGACGTGGTAGTGCGCCGCGAGCGCGGCCGGCTGCTGGTGAGCATCGAGGACGACGGGCACGGCGACGCGGACGAGACACGTGGCTCAGGGCTCACCGGTATCCGCCGGCGGGTCGAGGCGTACGACGGCCGGATGACGCTGACGAGCCCACCGGGAGGGCCGACGAGAATGGACGTGGAGCTGCCATGCGGATCGTGATCGCCGAGGACGACCCGCTGCTGCGTGAGGGTCTGGCGCTGCTGCTGCGGGCGGAGGATCTGGACGTGGTCGCCACGGCCGGCACTCCGGGCGAGTTCCTGGTCGCCGTCGACGAGCATGCGCCGGACGTCGCGATCGTTGACGTACGGATGCCACCGACCCACACCGACGAGGGCATCGTGGCCGCGGTGGAGGCCCGGCGGCGGCGCCCCGGCCTCGCGGTGCTGGTCCTGTCGGCGTACGTGGAGCAGGCGTTCGCCACCGACCTGTTCTCGGTCGGCGCCGTCGGGCTCGGTTATCTGCTGAAGGAGCGGGTGGGCCGGGTCGAGGAGTTCCTCGCCGCGCTGCACCGCGTCGCGGGCGGCGGCAGCGTGATCGACCCGGAGGTGGTGGCGCAGTTGCTCGCTCGCAACCGCCGGACGGACACGGCGCTGAGCGAGCTGTCGCCGCGTGAGCGTGAGGTGCTGGGGCTGATGGCCGAAGGGCTCGGCAACGGCGCTATCGCCGAGCGGCTGTTCGTCACCGACGGCGCGGTGCACAAGCACATCCGCAGCATCTTTTCGAAGCTTCAGCTGTCACCGGACGACAGTGCCGACCGCCGGGTCACCGCTGTGCTGCGTTACCTGGACGGCGATCGGCGGTAGTGCCTGCTGTACCCGGACCTGGCAGCCCGCGGGATGGTTGCCGTTCTCCCACGTCAATAGCGTTTCTGGTGCGCGCAGTTCTTGCCGATGACACGGAGAGAGGCCACCAGAATGCCGGACTATCCGGGACAGACAATCGAAGCGGCGGTACGCGTCGAACACCTCACCCGCGTGTACGACGCCGGCCGTGACCAGGTGACTGCGCTCGCGGGCCTCGACGTCGGCTTCGACAGGGGCACCTTCACGGCGGTGATGGGGCCCTCGGGCTCCGGCAAGAGCACGCTGCTGCAGACCGCGGCCGGGCTCGACCGGCCCACCTCCGGTCGGGTGGTCATCGGAGGCACCGACCTGTCCGGGCTGTCCGAGACCCGCCTGACCGAGCTGCGTCGTACCCGGATCGGGTTCGTCTTCCAGGCGTTCAACCTGATCGGCGCGCTCACCGTCGAGGAGAACATCGTGCTGCCCCTGCGGCTGGCCGGCGTCCGTCCGGACCGGGACTGGCTGACCCGGGTGGTCGAGCGGGTCGGCCTCACCGACCGACTGCACCACCGGCCGGCCGCGCTCTCCGGCGGCCAGCAGCAGCGGGTGGCGATCGCCCGCGCGCTGGCCACCCGCCCTGAGGTGATCTTCTGCGATGAGCCGACCGGCGCTCTCGACTCCCGCAGCGCGGCGGAGGTGCTGACGCTGCTCCGCGCGGTCGTGGACGAGCACGGCCTGACAGTGGTGATGGTGACCCACGACCCGATCGCCGCGTCGTACGCGGACCGCGTGCTCGTGTTGGCCGACGGTGCGATAGTCGCCGACCTTCCGCAGCTCGGAGCCGCCCGTATCGCCGAGCACCTGGCGTCGCTGGATCGGCGGGTCCTCCGATGACCGGGCTCGCCGCCCGTCTGCTGCGCCACCGCGCCGGCCCCGCCGCCGCTACCCTGCTGGCCCTGACCGCCGGCGTGCTGATCCTGGTGGCGATGGGCACCCTCGTCGAGTCCGGGCTGCGTTTCCGCGCGGAACCTCGGCTCTGGGCGGCGGCCGACGTGGTCGTCGCCAACCGCACCGTCAGCCACACGTTCAAGGAGTTCGGCGACACCACCACGAGCACAGTCGCGCTGCCCGAGGGCGGCACTGTGGACGCGGCAGTGGTGGACCGGATCCGCCAGGTGCCGGGCGTCGCGGACGTCGCGGGCGACGACGCCGTGGTGATCGGCTCCCCCGCCGCCGTGGGCCACGGCTGGGACACGTACGCCTTCACCGGTCGTCGGATCGCCACGGGTGCCGCGCCAGGGGCCGACGACGAGGTGCTGCTCGACACCCGGCTCGGCGCGGCACCCGGCGACCGCATCGACCTGGTCGTGGGCGGGGTCAGGCGGTCGTACCGGGTGAGTGGAACCGCCGACACCGGTTCGACCGCGGTGTTCTTCACCGACGCGCAGGCCGCCCGGTTGTCCGCCCACCCGGGCCGGGTGGATGCGATCGGTGTGCGGATGGTGCCCGGCGCCGACCTCAACGCGGTACGCGAGATCGCGTCGGCGGCCGGCGCCACCGCGTACGTCGGGAAAGACCGTGGCAACCTCGAGCAGTCGGAGAACCAGGCCGCCCAGACGTTGCTGGTCGGGGCCGGATCAGCTTTCGGGGGGTACGTCGTCCTGCTGATCGTCTTCGTGGTGGCCGGCACGATCGGGTTGTCCGTCCGGCACCGTCGGCGTGACCTGGCGTTGCTGCGCGCGGTAGCGGCCACGCCGGGGCAGGTGCGTCGCATGTTGGTCGCCGAGGCCGCGCTGCTCGCCCTGGTCGGCTCTGCGATCGGCGGTCCGGCCGGTCTGCTGGCGGCCCGTTGGGTGCACGGCGAGCTGGTCGGGCGGGGGTTCGTGCCGGCCAGCTTCCCGATGGTCGGCGGCCTGTTCGCGGTGCCGGCCGCGGTCGGTACGGCGGTCCTCGTGGCGGTGCTCGCCGCGTTGGTCGCCGCACGCCGGGTCACCGGGATCAAGCCGATCGAGGCGCTCGGCGAGATCGCCGTCGAGCCTCGGCGGAGCGGCCGGGTGCGGCTGATCGCCGGCGTGCTGACGCTGGCGGCGGCCGGCACCTCGGGAGCGTTCACGCTCGGTGCCGGCGGGTCGACCGGGGCACAGGCCGGCGCGGCCGGCATGTTGTACCTGTTCGTCATCGCGGTGGCACTGCTCGCACCGAGGATCAACGCGTACGCGGCACGTCTGCTCACACCGTTGTTGCCGCGGGTGTGGCGGGTCAGCGGCTACCTGGCCGCGGCCAATCTGCGGGCCAACGCGCAGGGCATGGCGACAGTCCTGACCGCCCTCGTGCTGTCCGTGGGATTCGGCGGCTCGGTCTGGTTCCTGCAGAACAACCTGGAACGGCAGACCACCGCGCAGAGCAGCGCGGGAACCCTCGCCGAGCGGGTACTTGTCGCACCGGGCGGGCTGCCTGCGGACGCAGCGCGGGAGATCCGCGAGTTGACCGGGGTGCAGGCCGCCACCGGTGTGCGCCGTACCCAGGTGGTGGTGCGGGCGTTGGGCGGCATCGAGCCGGTCGGCGCGCAGTCGGTCGACCCGGCGGGCGTCACCTCGACAATGGACCTTGCCGTGCGCGAGGGCAACCTGGCCGACCTGCGCGCGGGTACCGTCGCCGTGTCCGCGATGCAGGCGTCCTCGTCCGGCTGGGACGTCGGCGACAGGGCGGAACTCTGGCTGGGCGACGGCACCCCGGTCACGTTGGACGTCATAGCGATCTACGGCCGTGGCCTCGGCTTCGGCGACGTCACGTTGGCTGCCGAGACGGTCGACGGGCACACGGCCGGGGACACCGACGACGAGATCCTGGTCAGCGCCGGCCCGGAAGCCGACACCGCGTTGGCCACGTGGTCGGCTGGGCATCCAGGCACCCAGGTTCTCGACGCCGCCACCCGTACCCGCCTGATCGGCACCGATCTGGCGCTCGGCGCCTGGCTGAACCGGCTGCTGATCGGCGTGATGGTGG
Organism: Micromonospora alfalfae; assembly: GCF_022230925.1. Taxonomy (GTDB): domain Bacteria; phylum Actinomycetota; class Actinomycetes; order Mycobacteriales; family Micromonosporaceae; genus Micromonospora; species Micromonospora alfalfae. The sequence continues at coordinate 285,143 of NZ_JAKKFH010000011.1, forward strand.
GCTACGCGGCCCTGGCCGCGGCCACCACGATGGTGATGGCCGCACTGGCCCGCCGCCGCGAGTTGGCGTTGCTCCAACTGGTCGGTGTCACCCGCCGTCAGATCCGGCGGATGGTCCAGGCCGAACAGGCCGGATTGCTCGGCACCGCTGTGCTGATCGGCGCGACGATCGCCGCGCTGACCCTGAGCGCGATCGTCAACGGACTGACCGGAAGCCCGATCCCGTACGTCCCGCCGCTCGGTTGGATAGCGGTGCTCGGCGGCACGACACTGCTGGCGCTGGCAACCACTGTGTGGCCCGTCCGACGGCTGCTCAGCGCACCTCCGATCGACAACATCGGTGTGAAGGAGTAGGCGTCGAGGCTCGAATCTCGGAGACCGTGCCGCCTCCGCGGACATCGCTGAGGCGGCACGGTCTCCCTGGTGTCTCAGCTACGGACCGGCCCAGGGCTGCGGCGAAGTCGCGGCGGCGGCTTTGGCCGACGCCTGGGTGACAGGCCGGGCACCGGTCCACGGCGCGTACCCGGCGTGAGTCGCGGCTGTCGGGGTGGCAGGACCTTTTCGAGTACGCCGACTCAGATCGTCTACGCCTTCCTGCGGAGACGGTGACGATTGCTTTCGGCCCCTGTTGGACCTGACGCGGCTGGGCAGGCGGCCACCATCGGACCGCGGCGTCGAGTCGGCACAACCGTCGAAACCTCGCGCGACGGTGGCCTCTCGATGCTGTCCCGCAACGACCGGTAACAGCTGACCAACTAACCAGAGTCTGCTCGTGCCGCGCCTGGCGATCGGGTCACCGCGCCGGCCCGGCCGGGAGCCGATGCCGGCGGATCAGCCGCTGCCCGATGAAGGTCCGCCAGACCCGGTCCGCGACGGTCGGTTCGACGATCCAGAGCCGGCGCTGCGCCTCGGCGAGGGTGAGCGGCGCGCTGAAGAGATCCAGGAACAGCCGGCTGCTGCGATTGAGGGCGAACACCTGACCGTCGACTCGGCGGAACAGGTGCCGGTTCGCCGGCAGGTCGCCCGGGACGCCGTCCTGCTCGTCGGAGCGGATTCGCCGGTACGCCTCCCAGACCTGCTCGTCGTCGCGGTCCACGAAGGAGCCGTTGGCGAGGAACTCGGTCTGGTCGTCGGTGTCGTGTCGTAACCGGTCGTGGGCGAGGACGCCGCGAACAGCGGTGCCGTACCGGTCGTGGTAGAAGAACGTGTGCGGGGTGTCGGTGGCGCCCAACCACGGGCGGTGGTAATGCCCGGGGTTCAGGCCGGCCTTGGCCTGGGCAACCTCGGCCTGCGCCGCCTCGGTGACCGGCTCGTCGTACTTGAGCATCCGGACGATGTCCGATCCCTGCACCGGCCGCACGTTGGTGATGCCGAACCGGTCCGGCTCCTTGGCGACGATGGCGCCCGGCGTCAGCATGAAGTCGCCGAGCCCGCCGAGGGTCCACAGGTCCGGGTTGTCACGCAGGAAGTTGACGCTGTCCAGCGCCTCTTCGCGGGTCTCGGTGGGGAAGCCGGTGAAGCCCATCATCTGCACACCGATGTTCGCCTTGGTCATCGCCATCATGGTGCGTCGTGCCTGTTCCGGCTTCGTGCCCTTGTCGATCAGGTCGAGGACGCGCTGGTTACCGGACTCGAAACCGACCGAGATGGCCACGCAGCCGCTGCGCCTCAGCAGGTCGCAGCGCTCGTCCGACCAGTACTTCTCCAGCCGGATCTCGGCACCCCAACGGAAGTCCAGCCCTCGCTCGACGACCTGCTCGGCGAAGCGCAGGATGGTAGCGGGAGCGAGCACGTCGACCGAGAAGTAGATGAACTTGGCGAACTTCGACAGCTCGGTGACGTCCGCGATCATGGTGCTCACCGTGTCCTGCCGCCATGGGCTGGTGGGACCGTCGGTGTTCAGTCCGTAGTCGCAGAACGTGCACTTGTTCCAGTAGCAGCCTCGGGTCGGCGAATAGTAGACGAACCGCTCCGGGCTGAGGTAGAGATCCCAGGGCAGGCCGGAGAAGTCCGGGACCGGCACCTGCGCCAGGCGTTCATAGCGCAGGGGCAGTTGACGCTGGCGGCCGTACTTGGGGTGCAGCCGGACGTTGGGATGCCCGGCCGGCAGCGTGCCCGCCGCCACCGCGTCCAGGATCTCCGTGTACGCGCTCTCCCCCTCCCCGACCACTATCGCGTCGAAGTCGGCCAGCACCTGGAAGACGTACTCGGGTTTGCTGGCGCACTTCCAGACGTCGGAGATCTCCGTGCCACCCGCGATGAGGAAGACGTCCGGGCACGCCTTCCGGACGAGTCGGGCGATCCAGAGGGCGAACGGCAACTGCCACTGGTAGGTGGCGCTGATGCCGATCACCTGGTGCCCGCCAGCGGCCAGCCGTGGAATCAGCACATCCTCGTAGTAGGGCAGGAAAGGCCGGTTGAGCCGAGCGAGCAGCGCCTCGTCGGTCAGCGCGGCCACCGAGCCGATTGAGATCATCGGCGGCGGGTGCAGCCGGAAGCCGGCGTGGAACTGCCCGGGGAACCCGACAGTGCCGAGCGCGTCCATCCAGGAGATCACGCCCTCGACGGCGTCCTGGTAGTGCCGGTAGTCGTAGAACAGGGTCGGATCCTGCAGCACCCCGATCGACCGACGCAGCCGCTCCGGATCCGGGTCGGGCACGCCGAGCTGGTTCGCCCGGGCCATCAGCGCGTCCGGGCCGCTGAGATCCTCGGTCGAAAGCCGGGACAGCTCCCGCCGCAGCCACTCGTACGCCGACGGGGTGTACGAGTGGTGGAACGCCTCGATGTTGGCGTCGATGATCTCCGCCGGCCGGTGCCCCTGTGCCCGGGCGTACGAGTCGAGGTAGTTCAGGGAGTGGTATCCCGAGGTGGGATCGGTCAGCGGGGGGTAGATCAGTGCTGCCTTCACGGTGCCGCTCATCGACTCCTCCTCAACCGACCCGGGCCGCTGAAACGGCCAGGGTGTCCTCCTGCGCGCGCGTGCCCACCGCGGGCAGTCGCGGGGCACCGAACGCCTTGACGTAGGCGACAAACGGTTCGGCGGCGTACCGGAACGCCGCGAGGTCGACGAAGCCCCGGTCCCACGCCGCCGCTTCCAGCCCGTCGGCGGCACAGCCCCACAGCCTCGCGAAGCACGCGTCGACGATCTCGGTGCGGAAGTGCAGCCGGGCACCCGGGCGGCGACGCCCCGTCGTACGCGGGACGAGCGTTTCGTTCAGCGACGCCGCTGTCGCCGCGACCTGCCGCGCGGCGGTGAGTAACGCGGGAGTTCGCAGCGGTGCCGCGACCATCCACAGCGCCAGGCTGCGGTACGGCGTGGTGCCGAACGCCCGCACCAGCACCCGCAGCACCGCCTCGTGGTCGTCGAGACCCCGTTCCCGGTCGGTCAGCCAGTCCCACCCGCTCGGCGGCGCACCGGTCAGCCCGCGTCGGCGGGCCACCTCGCTGGCGCGTTCCTCAACCATCGGGTCGCCGATGTCGACCTCGGCCAGCCCGGCCAGCACCGACCGCCGGTGCCAGGTTGCCGACTCGGGATGCAGCAGCATCAGCACCGCGGCGGCCTCCCGGTCGCTGGCCCAGTGCCCGCCGACCGACTCTCCGGCGAACCGCGAGCGCCAGCTGTCGAGGAAGCGGGTGTGCAGGTTGTCGAGCGGCTGGTCGCCGGCGTTCGCCGGGCACAGCTCGGGCGCGTTGTCCGCCGCCATCGACAGCAGCATCCGTGCGTCGGCGCCCTTGGCGTCGTGGGGGTCCCGCCGGTGCCAGGTCAGGAACCGGCCCATCAGGGCCGCGGCCTCGGGTGGCGCGGTGCGCTCCAACGCCTGGTACGACCGCCGCCGGAAGGGCAGGTCCCGGCCGATGTCCAGCAGCAGCACAGCCTCGGTGTCGCTGAGCACACCGGCCGCGACGGCGCGGCGCAGCGCGACCCGGATGTTCACCAGCGGGACGCTCAACGCACGGTGGTCTTCCTCGGCGGGCCCGTGCACGACTGCCACCTCGTCGTCGCCGGTGACGATCCCGTCGCGGTAGAGCCGGAACACCTCCCCCACGCCACGCATACCGAACGGCCACAGCTCGGCGGCGCGCAGCGCGCCCATGCTGGCGGCGCCGGCCACTGTCACGCCGCGGTCGAGCAGGTCGAGGATCTCCCGGTGGCGGACCGGCGGGTGTTGCAGGAAGAACCCGTCGATGATGAGGACCCGGTCGCCGGGGACGACGTCCAGGCGGAGCAGGTCGCCGTGCGCGACGGGCGGCAGCACCACAGCGTCGGGCAGCAAACGACCGACCTCGTCGGCCGGGAGGCTCGGACCTATGAAGACGACGTCAGTCACGGGGCACTCCCGGTCGGGTACTGAGGGCACGCTCGTCGAACATCCGCAGCCCGGGGGCGAACACCTTGCTCACCGCAATGCCGATGTCGTCGTGCGTCAGGTCGACGCTGAACGGCTCGACGCCGGTGACCCGCTGCACCCGCGACGCCAGCTCGCGCAGCACCTGGGTCACGTCCCCCGCCGGTGGCGAATCCCGGCGGACCGGCCGGACGGGCCGGTCGACGGTGGGCGGCGGCACCGGCGGTCCGCCCACGTCCTGGTACGCGGTGGCGTCGATGTCGTCCCGGGCTCCGGAGACCATGACCAGCCGCGATTGCGCTGCCTCCGCCATGGCCCGACCGACGGCGATCTCAGGGTCCACGTGGCAACCGAAGCCGCCGAAGGTGACCGGCATGTCCTCCGACCAGATCGAGGCGGCGTAGCAGGGGACGTCGACAGCGTTGGTGATGTCGCAGACCTCCACCCAGCAACCGGCCCGCACCAGCGCCTCGTACACCGTGCGGGTCATCACGTTGGTGGCGGTGCCCGGGTCGGCGTAGGTGCGCTCGGCCAACGGTGCGGTGCAGTACGGGGCGATGCAGTCACGTTCGATGACCTCCAGCAGAGCGTGCAGGCTGGCCTCGGCGAAGGTGTTCCCGGTGGCCAGCCCGTTGCTGCTGGGTGTGAACAGGGCGCGGTCCCAGCCACGCCGGATGGTGAAGTCGAGTTCGATGGTGGCGCGGGGCACCAGGCATTCCGCACCGGTCACCAGCCCACGGCCAGCAACCCAGTCGAGCTCGACGGCAGGGGTCAGTGGTGACCGTTCCGCCAGGTGCAGCCACCGGACGTCGTACGGCAGGTCGAGCGCCTCGGCCGGGGACCGGACGACGGTCCCCGGCCGGAGGTTCTCGGCATGCCAGGACTCGATGCTCTCCATGACCGCGCTGACCCGGGCCTGCGTCGCCGTGGCGCCGGTGCCGACGCTCACCGCCATGGTGGCGCCCACCGGCCGGTAGGCGACGTGCACCGGCAGGCCGATCTCGTCGAGCCGGGTGATGTCGGCGACCCGGGTGATCCGGAAGCGGTCGAGCAGACCCCCGATCCGTTCCCAGGTCTGCTCCACGGTGGCCGTCCGGTAGGTGCCGGATCGGAACGCGATGGTCTCGGTCGTGTCAGTCATCGAGGCTCCCGGCTGCGGGTCAGGAACTCAGAGGATGAGGACGGCGATGATGTTGACGTTGTTGTCGGCGATCGGGGCCACGCCGCCGGCGACCGTCTCCAACTCGGCCTCGGTCAGCTCGTTGAGGTCGACCAGCGGCACCTCGGGCACGTGCAGCACGTGCAGGCCGGGCGTGCCGGCCCAGTCGGCGACGATCTGGTCCTTGGTGTAGAGCGTGGCGGGCTGGGCGCGGTCGACCTCGACCCGGGAGCCGGCGGCGACCGGCAGGCCGGCCGCCGTCGCGTAGCCGGTCGGGTCGGCGAGCAGGCGCTGCAGTTCCTCGTCGCTGCGCCACACCGCGGTGACCAGTTCCGAGTACTTGGTCACGAACCTCGCGCCATATTCCTGGTCGTCGTTGCTCATCGTTCGGTCCTTTCCTCGGGGGTCGCTGCAAGACGGGGGTGATCGTCGTGGCGAGAACGCTACGAAAATTGAGGTTCGACAATCAATGATTCCGTCTGACTGCCATCAGAATCTGCCGCGCCAGCTAATGGGTGGCTGACTTCGGTGTCAGGTGCAGCAGCACGGGCAGCAGCAGGCACAGCTGGGGTCCAGGCCAGCGACGACGCTGTCCAGTTCGTCCTCGGCCAGTTCCGTCTGAGCCACCGGCAGCAGCGACGGCACGAAGAGCACGAAAGTGCCGGTGGTGCCCGCCTGCTGCCACGACTCGACCTGCGCCTCGAGATCCGGATCGGCGTCGGCGACGTCCCGAACCACCCGGACCTGCACGTCCTCGGACAGTTGGAGCCCGTAGCCGGCGAGGAACCCTCGCGGGTCCCGGTCGAGCGCCTGTTCCTTGGCCGGGTCGGCCCAGACTTCGGCGACCAGTCGGCTGTACGCGGCCACGAAGACCGCTCGATCGACAGGTGTCACACCCTGCTCCCTTCGATGGTCGGCCGCCGGCGGCGGGCGACAGGCAGCGCGGGAAGTTCCGGGCCACCGGTTTCGCTTCATCGTGGGTCACCGGTGGACCCGGTCCGCCCAGAGAGCGGGAATTTCATCGAATGTGGCCGCGAAAAGGTCGCGCTGCGGCGAAAGCCGGGTAATTGGGAATCAGCAACTTGCGGCGGACGGCGATTTTAATCAGTTTCACCACTGTGGACAAGTAGCAATTCCCCGCCTGTCACCCGCCCGGTCCCCACACCTACGCTGCGATCGGCGGACCGTTCAGCGTGACAGCGGTTCGACGGGGTTGCCGTGTTCCGCCACCGAGTGCTGCCGGAGGCCACCGTGACCATCGACGAGGTGACGACGACGCCCGGCGCCCCGGTCGGGTACAGCGTGGACGAGCTCGCCCGCAAGGTGGGGATGTCGCCGCGCAACATCCGAGCCCACCAGGCCCGGCGGCTGCTGCCCCCGCCGGTGCGGCGCGGTCGGGCCGCGCTCTACGACGACTCCCACGTCCGCCGACTGGACGCGATCCTCGCCCTGCAACGACAGGGTTTCAACCTGGTGTCCATCGAGGCGATGCTCGGGGTCCGGGCCAGTGACGAGGCGCCCGACGGGCTCACCGCGATGCTGCAACGCCTGACCGCCGACCGTCCGGCGCTGGCCCACGCGCTGACCCGCCACGGCGTGATCGGCCGGACCACCGACGGCACCGTCCGCACCGTCCGGCCACGCCCGCTGCGCGCCGCCCTGGACCTGCATCGGGTACGAGTGGGCACGGTGCCGGCACTGCAGACCCTCAGCGAGGTGCTGGACAGCCTCCGGCCGGTGGCTGACGAGCTGGTCGCCGCCGTCACCGCCCGGCTGCTGACCCTCGCTCCGGAGCTGGTGCGCAGCGGCGCCCGGTCGTCCTGGGCCGACCTCGACCGGGAAACCCTGTTGCTGACCCAGGGCGTGGTCAACGTGCTCACCGAGGCGTTCCGGCTCGCCGTGGAGAACCAGTCGGAGGCGCACATCGCCGAGCTGCTGGAGAACCACCTCGACGCGGACGTGTGCCTGGAGGACAGCACTGTCATCGACAACGGGTGACCGGGTCGTCAGCCTGTCGCGGGCTGCCCGTCCGCCTGTCGGCTCTCCGGCACGGTGTCGGACCGTTCCGGTTCAGTGAGCAGTTGCCGCCGCGCCAACCGGTGGAACAGCCCGTCGGTGTCGTCCATCAACTCGTCGAAGCTGCCCCGCTGGACGATCCGCCCTGCCTCAAGGACCACGATGGTGTCCGCCGCACGCACCGTGGACAGCCGGTGGGCGATGACCACCCGGGTCGCGGCCAGGGCCGCGGTGCTGCGGCTGACCACCTCCTGCGTCCGGTTGTCCAGAGCGCTCGTCGCCTCGTCGAGGAAGATGATCCGGGGCAGCGGGGCCAGCGCGCGGGCGATCAGCACCCGCTGCCGCTGCCCGACGGAGAGCGTCCCGCCGCCGAACGGCACCATCGTGCTCATCCCCATCGGCAGCGCCTCCAGGTCATCGGCGAGGCCGGCCATCCGCGCCGCCTCCCAGACCTGGTCCAGTGGGAAGCTGCCGGCGCCGCAGATGTTGTCGCGTACCGAGCCAGCGAAGAGCTGGCCATCCTGCAGGACCACTCCGCACTGCCGGCGGACCGCGTGTACGTCAAGTTCGGAGAGGTCCTGGCCGTCGTAGAGCACTGCGCCCTGCTGCTGGCGTTCAAAGCCGAGCAGCAACCGGAGCAGTGTGGACTTCCCGCAGCCGCTCGGTCCGACGATGGCGACGAACTCACCCGGTCGGACGTGCAGGTCGATGTCGACGAGCACCGGCGGCTCGTCCGGCTGGTAGGCGAAGGTGAGCCGGTGCAGCGCGATCTCGCCGCGCAGCTCCCCCGGGTCCACCCGGTCCGGCCGCGCCTCGGGGTCGGCGCGCAGGATCTCCCGCAGGCTGCCCAGCCGGGGCACCGCCGCGATCACTTCGACCCCGGCCGACACCAGCACCAGCAGCGCGCCCAGTAGCATCGCGAAACCGACGTTGAGGATGAAGAAGTCGGCCGGCGCGACCCGGCCGGCCATCGGCCCCATCAGCACGGCGAACAGGACCAGTTGGCCGGCGACCGGCAGCACGGTGCCGAAGGCGACCAGGCCCGCCTGACTCTGGCGGACCCGTTGCAGCGCCGCTCGGGCCGTCGCGGCGACCTCCGACCAGCGCGCGTGGGCACGGGTTTCGGCGGCCGCCAGTTTGATCTTGATGATGCCGCCGAGCAGTTGGTTGGTCATCGCAGCCGCCCGGTGCTCGGCCGGCAGCGCGGCCCGTTGCTGACTGACGATCAGCCCGGCGAACGCGCCGAAGGTCAACATGGTGACGACGACGATCCCCACTCCCCACAGCCCGAGCACGGGCTCGACCACCAGGAGCATGCCGAGGGTCACCGCGACGGTCGCGGCCGCCGAGACGAGCTGCGGCAGCAACGCGCTCAGCGCCTCACCGACGAACGAGATCCCCAACATCGAGTTGGCGATCTCCCCGCTGCTGCGACCGGCGAAGAACCGGGCCGGCAACCGCATCAGGCGGTCCCAGATCGCCAGCTGCGCGCCGGACTGCATCCGGCCGTCCAACCGCAGCAGACGCAGGTTCTGCACCACCCCCACCAGACCCGCGACCACCGCGGCGCTGAGCATCAGCGCGAGGAAACCGCCAAGGCCGTTCACCTCGCCCTGCCGGGCCAGCTGGCCGAGCACCTCGCCGGTGGCCAGCGGCACGCCCAGGCCCAGCAGTGCCACGCAGGTGGCGGCGAACAGCAGACCCCGCACGTCGCGGGACGCACCGACCAGCCCGGCCCGCAGCAGGTGACGCATCCGAGCGGTCGGCGGCAGCGGCGCCTGCACCTCGGTCGCCTCGGCAGCGAACGTCGCGGCCACCGTCGCGTCGATCGGACCGTACGCCCGGGTGTCCGGGTCGACGTGGTGGTAGCGGCCTCGACGGAACACCAGCGGCACCGCGACGGCGCGCTCCGGATCATCGCCGGCCCGCCACCCCACCAGTGGCCCCAGGTCCCGCCGCCACCAGCGGTCCGGCAGCCGCACCTCACGCAGGAACAGGCTGGACGCTCGGGTCACCGCGTGCACCGCCGCCCGGTCGTCCAGCGGCGCGCGGCTGCGGTCAGCCGGCTCGTTGATCGGGCTGCCCATCCCTTCGGTGACCACCCGGACCACCGAGGCCGCCCGCCCGTACCGGTCGAAGCCGGGCTCGCCGTCGGGAACCGGAACCGCACCGCCCGCGCCGATCACCCCGATCGACCGTCGGGCCGCCGCGGCGAGCACCGCCGCGTCGGTCTCCCGGCGCCGCTGTACGGCGCTCAGCAACGCCTCGTCAGCCTCCTCGATCCGGGTCTCCACCATCCGCAGCAGCCGGGCCACATGCTGGTCGACGGCCGACCGGAGCTGACCGTTGACCAGCAGGTCCCAGCTACCGTGGCTCTCCACAGCGCACGGCGACTCGGCCACCACCCAGTCCCGCTCGGCGACCAGCAGCAGCTCCCGCTCCCCCGACATCTCCGCCGGGCCACCGTCGTTGCGTCGCAGTTGTCCACCGGCGCTGCGCAGCCACCACGCGCCGCCGGTGGAGGTGAGGGCGCTCCCCTGCGCCAGCGAAATGATCTCGCGTCCGCGGAGGGTGGACGCCTCCCGGGGCGCCTGCCCGCGGCGCAGCGCGTCGGCGACGGTGACCAGCACCAGGTCGAGCGCCGCGACCAGCTCCGTCGCGGCAGTCCGCGCCCGCAGCGACGCCCCGTCGTCCGCCACGCGGCCGAGCCGAACATGCCGCTCCAGCAGGGACAGGTGACGCCGGGACAGCCCGCGCAGCTCCGTGCCGGGCAGCGGCACCAGGATCAACTGCCACGCACCGATCGCGGTGGACGTCGGCACCAGGCCACCCGCAGGCAGCCGCGCCACATGGTGACGACGCGAGGGGCTCATCCCGGCCCGGCGCACCGCGAACAGGTCGGCCTCGCCTCCGGTCACCAGCCAGCTGGCCGCCGGGCCGTCCAGGCGGCAAACCTGGCGTACGCCGTCCGAGCAGAAGTCGATCAGGCCGCCGGCCGGGGCATCCTCCACCGCGCCACTCATCAGCGTCTCCTCGGATCGTCGTGGTCAGTGGTCCCGGACCAGGCGCGCGTACGCCCCGTCCCGGGCGACGAGCTGCTCGTGGGTGCCGCGCTCCACCTCCCGGCCGCCGTCCAGCACGACGATCAGGTCGCAGTCGCGGACGGTGGACAGGCGGTGGGCCACGATCAGGCAGGTGGCCCCACGCCTCCGCAGGTGCCTGTCGATCTGACGTTCGGTCTCGGCGTCCAACGCGCTGGTGGCCTCGTCCAGCACCAACACCCGGGGGTTGCGCACGAGCGCCCGGGCGATCTCCAGCCGCTGCCGCTGCCCACCGGAGAAGTTGCGGGCGTTCTCCCGCACCGGGCTGCCGAGGCCACCCGGACGGGCCGCGACCTCGTCGTAGAGGCACGCGTCGGTCAGCGCGCCGGCGACGTCCTCGTCGGCGACCGTGAGGTCCCACATGGTGACGTTGTCCCGGACCGTCCCCTCGAACAGCCGTTGGTCCTGGTCCACCATGGCGACGGTGGCCGTCCAGAGCCCGTCGTCGGCTGCGGCCCGCTCGAGCCCGTCCACCGTGACCTGACCGGTCCAGGGACGGTAGAGCCCGGCGACCAGCCGGCCGACAGTCGACTTGCCACTGCCCGAGCGACCGACGAGGGCCACCCGGGCGCCCGGTGGCAGGTCAAGGCTGAAGTTCTCCAGCAGTGGACGGCCCAACGGGTTGTAGCCGAAGGTGACCTCCTCGATGCGCAGGTGCCCCTCCATCGGCGTCACCGGGCGGGAGGACCGGTGCTGGGCCGACGGCAACGGGTACCGCTCCACGTCCCGCAGCCGGTTGAGGTCGGCGCTCATGTCCTGCAACCGCGAGCCCAGCGCGGTCAGGTTGCCCAGCGGGCGGTTCATCGCGACGGCCAGGCTCTGCATGCCGACCAGCACCCCGACGCTCATCGCCTCCGCCACGACCTGCCGGCTGCCCAACCACAGCAGCACCCCGGTGGTCACCGAGGCGAGGAGCACCGGCAGGACGGAGAGCACCGCGCTGGGCACCCCCAGCCGCTGCTGACGGCTGGCGACGGTGGCGTGGCGCGCCGCGAACCGGGCCACCGCGCGTTCCTCCTCACCGCCGGCCTTCACCGTCTCGATCATCTGGACGGTGGTGTACACAGTGGTCACCAGCTTGCTGCGGTCCGCCTGAAGACCGGCGACAGCGGTGGATCGGGTCGAGGCGACATAGCGCAGCACGCTGACGTTCAGCCCGGCGAGGACCACCGCGCACAGTCCGAGCAGCAGGTCGTAATGGCAGAGCAGAGCCCCGTACGCCAGCACGAGGCCGGTGTCCACCACTGTGGTGGCCGTCCGGCGGGTGAGCACCTCGGCGACCACCTCGTTGCCGCGGACCCGCTGGCCGAGGTCGGCGGCCTGCCGCTGGTCGAAGAAGGTCGGTGGCAGCCGCAGCAGATGTCGGAAGAACCTGGCGGCGCTGGCGAGGGCGAGCGCCGTCTCCGCGCGTACGGTCAGGCGTTGCTGAAGCAGGCTGGCCAGGAAGGTGAGCACGGTGGCCACCGCCACCGCCGCCACCAGGCCGGCGAACGCGGCCCGATCCTCCTGCAACAGCACCCGGTCGACGAAGACCTTGGCCATCACCGGAATGGTCAGACCGACCACGGCGATCAGCAGGCCGAGCAGCAGCATCTGCGCGATCGCCGAGCCCGGGCCGCGCCACCGCTCGGCCAGCGCCCGCACCAACCGGTAGCGGGTGCCGCCGGGCCGGAACTCCGGGCCGGGCTCCATGGTGAGCACGATGCCGGTGAAGGCGCCGTCGAACTCCTCCCAGCTCACCGCACGGGGACCGGTGGCCGGATCGTTGATGAAGACCTTACGGCCGAGCCCTTCCAGCACCACGAAGTGCTCGAACCGCCAGAACAGCACCGCCGGCAGCGCCACTGTGGCCAGGCCCGCCAGGTCCATCTGGAAACCCTTGGCCACCATGCCGTAGCGGCGGGCGCCCTTGAGCACGGTGGCGGCTGTGGAGCCGTCCCTGCTCACTCCGCACACCCGGCGCAACTCCTCAAGGGGCACGTGCCGACCGTGGTGCGCGAGCAGGATCCCCAGCGCGGCGGCGCCGCACTCCACCGCCTCCATCTGGATCAGGGTGGGCGTACGGACCCGTCGACGCCGGATCCTGGGCAGCTCCGGCGCACCGCCTACGGCGGTCGTCGGCGCGCTCATCGCCGCAGCAACCAGTCGATCGGGTGTTCCCGGTCCACTGTGAACCAGGCGGTGACCTCGCTGGCCGAGTTGAGCTGGAACGGCGGCGGAGACCTGGTCCAGCGCAGGCCGCCCGGGGCGGCAGGGTCGGGCTCCAGGGCGACAGTCACCCGCACCACGCTGCCGCGGGCGAGCAGACGCCGGACGTCCGGCCCGGTGCCCAGGAAGGCGCGCAGCGACGCCTCGGTCTCCGGGAACGCGCCGACAGTGGTCACCTGGCCGGCCAGGGTGCCGAACACGTTGCGCGGCGCGGCAGCGGCGGCCACCTCGACGGACACGCCGGGTTGCAGCAGCGGGGCGGCGACGGCGGGGGCGTAGACGACTGCCTGCAACGCGTCCCCTGCGGCGTCGAGCCGTTCCAGGTCGGCCAGGTGGGTGCCCGGGGTGACGATCTCGCCCTCCGAGACCAGCCAGGCGACGACGTACGCGTCACCCGGCGCGGTCTCCACCCGTACCTTGCCGTCGGCCGTGCGAAGGCTGTAGAGGGGGGTTCCCTTCGGCACCCGCTGGTGCGGTGACGCCCACACCTTGGTGACCTGGCCGCTGTCGAGCGCGTCGAGGGCCGAGATCCCGTTCGAGTGGATCAGCACTCCGGCGGCCTCGACGGTCCGGGGCACCACAGTGCGCACCGACCACACACCCGCGGCGACGACGACGATGACCAGCGCGGTGGTGGCCAGCCAGTTCGGCACCGTGGTCAGCCGGACCGCCCGGTCCAGTTGCTCGGGCGCCTCCAACTGGCGCAGCGCCTGCCGCCGGAACTTCATGGCCGGGCCTCCGCTGCGGCCGGACCGGTGGCGCGGCGCGAGCCGAGCAGGAAGTCGGCCACGCTCGGCTCGACCAGCGGGTCGAGCCCGGACAACTCGGCGAAGGCCTGCGAGTCCCCGGCGCCGAGGGCGCACGGCGCCAACCCCATGGCGGTGGCGACGAGATACATCTGCTGGGTCAGCACACCCGCGTCCTTGAGAATCATGGCGTAGCTCATCCCTTCGTACTTCCACATGAGCCGCTGGACCCGGGCGGTGACCACCAGGACCGTCTGCGGCGGCCGAGGCAGAGCGCCGGCCGCCCGGGCGTACGCCAACAGCCGGTCGGCGGCCGGTCCCCAGCCGGCGACCGGTTCCAGCCGGTGCCCGACGGCGTCGTAGTGGTAGAGCCCGGGGTCGAGCCCGACGCAGCGCGCGACCAGTGGGTAGATCTCCAGCTCGTAGACGCCGCCGCCGCCCGGGTAGGGCCGGTGACCGATCTCCTGCCCGCCGGCCTCGCCGACGGCGCTGGTGTGCTGCGACCGGTGCAGGAACTCCGCCAGCCGCTCCAGCGGCAGCGGCGCGGCGTCGTCGTGTTCGCGCACGCTGCGCCGGTCCGAGACGACCTGGCTGAACGCGGGATCCGCCTTGGCGATCATCGCCAGGTCCGGCAGTGGCAGGTCCACCGCCCGGCCCCCGTCGTACGGGCGGCGCAGCGGAAGCGGTGCGAAGCTCCCCCGCATCCGGTAGGTGCCGCCCACCGGCAGCGCGTGTCGCCCGGCCCGGGATCGATGATGCAGCCGTAGCTCCTCCGGTGACCAGTAGGCCAGCGGCGCCTCGTCGCACTCCGCCTCGAACTCGGCGTCGGTGACCAGGATCCGGGCGGTGGCCAGCTCGTCGAGCACCCGTCCGGCGACGTCCGGCGGCACGCCGAGCATGCGGGCCACCGCCTCGGGTCCGACGCCCGGGGCGGCGGCGGCCAGTACCGCGCCGAGGGCGGCGTCGGCGCAGCCGACAACGAGGGTGCTCAGTGGTGATGCGGCCACCAGCATGCCCCGTTCGTGCTGGAGGGCGGCGAAGCGGGAGAGCCGGTAGCGGACCCCGGGGGTGTGCAGGCGACTCTCCGGCAGACTGCCTCGCCCCAGGCCGGTGGGCACCAGGTCGAGCAGCGGCCGATCGTCGACCTGGACGCGCCGCTCCAGCCAGGAGTGGGCGAGCAGCCGGCGCAGCAGCAACTGCGCGGGCAACACCCGGCTCTCCCCCTCCAGGCCGCTGATCAGCCGGCCGACCTCGACGTCGTTGACCCAGTCGGCGGCGAGCCGCAGCAGCAGCGCCCGCCGGCCCATGCCAGGTTGCTCCAGGATGAGCTGGAAGCGGGTCTGCCGCAGCGTCAGCGAGCCGTCCTCGCCAAGCCGCAGCTCCGCGTCACGGCGCAGCCGGTACGACTCCTGAATCGGCGGACCGCCGACGGAGCCGCTCACGACGACCGCCGACCGACCGGGTCCACCACGGTGGTCATCCCCACATCCTTCCCACGGTCCCGGTGCCCCGGGAGCGCCGGCTAGAAGAAGACGTTCAGCGGGTTGGCCGACGTCTCGTCGACCGCCAGCGGGTCCCGACCGAGCCGGGCCGGCACGTCCCACAGTCGGCCGGGACCGAGCCGGCGCCAGAAGTGCCGCAGGCCCGGCACGACGACCTTCACCACCGCCAGATCGACATCCGGACGGGACTGGTCGACGACGATCACCTCCAGGCCGGCCCGCTCCGCCCGGTGTACGCAACGGCGCACGTCGTCCCCGACGTCGCCGGTGGTCAGTGGCGGGTGGTCAGTGGCGGTGCGCTGCGGCCGGGTGGGATCCGGGGTCAGCCAGGGCTGGGCGGCCACCCGCACGGTGCCGAACCAGCGCGCCGTGTCCGGATCGTCGACCCCGTACCGGTTGCCGGCGGAGGTGGGACCGGCGACGGCGGGCAGGAACTGGTTCACCTCGGTGAGCGCCCGGGTCAGCGCGACCCGCGCGTCCAGGTGCGCGCCGAAACCGACCAGGACGTCCTCCGGCCCCCGGTCGACCCGCCGGGACACCGCGGCGAACGTGGGCACACCCAGGTCGGCGGTCAGGTCGAGGGCCCACAGTTCACGGCCCAGCGCGGTGGCGTGATGGTCGACGCAGGCGGCCGTCCACGGCTCGCCGAACGAGGCGAGGTCCACCCCGGGCATCCGGGATCGGTGGTACCACCACAGGGCCACGCTGTCGCGCTCCACCAGTTCGCAGAAGCCCTGCAGGATCGCCTCGGACAGGTTGCCGCCGGCCGCGCAGCCGTTCGAGTCGGCCGAACACACCCCCAGCCCGGTCAGCTCCGGATGCCCGTACCAGCAGTGCGCGGCGGGCAGCTCGCGCGATGTCTGCCGGGTCAGCGACCAACCCGTGGTCCAGTCCAGCTCCACGTCGTCGGGCAGCGGGCGGGGAATGCGGTGCAGGTGGCCCAGGTCGCGGTTGAGCCGGTCCCGGTCGGCGTACTGGCGTTCCGAGAACAGCAGCAGCTCCCGCAGGTGTACCGCGCGGTCCGGACCGAGCTGCCGGTAGGTCGCCCGGTGGACAGGGCGATCGCCGCGCCACACCCCGCAGTAGCGTTCCACCGCCTCCCCGACCGCGCTCATCCGGGCCTGCAGGTCGGTGCGGCCCTTGCCGCCGCTCTGCCCGCGCAGATTGCGGCGCAGCGCGGCGACCTGACGGGGCTGGGCGAAGTTGTGCCCGGCCGAGTACGTGTGGGTGACGCCGTTGTCGGTCGCCTCCAGCGGGGTCAGCCGACTCACCACGCCCAGATACCGGCTGACATGGTGAACGAGCGAGGCGTACGCCTCGGCGGGTTCCCGGATGCGGGAGTCCCCGCCACGACTGGGCTGGGTGCCGCTGGGTGGCAGGTCGATCCGGGGTTCGGCCTTGCGGACGAGGTCCGGGTCACCGCAGGCGGGGCACTGCGGCTGGCGTACCAGTTGGTGGCTCTCCGTGCTCAGGTCCCTGGTGTCCAGGGCGACCATCCGGCCGGTGAGGCGGGGCGACGCGCCCCGGACGGCGAGCACGGCGAGCTCCGCGGCCAGCAGCCCGGCCGCCATGGTGGCCAGTCCGGGCAGGACCGCGTGACCGGGCTGCGGCAGCGGACCGGCCAGGTCCTGCCCGTCGAGAAAGGCGTTCACCTGTTCGTTCTCCTGCCAGCGTTGGCGCAGGCAGACCCAGCAGCCGGTGCGACCCGGCACGAGGTGCGGGCCGAGGAAGACGACGTTGCCGTGCGGCCGGGCCAGCGTCCACGCGCGACCGGCGGCCAGGTGGCGGTCGTTGAGCAACGCCAGCCGGGGGTCGAGCATCGACGACGGCAGCACCAGCACCTGGGCGGTGCCCGGGCCGGGGTCCGGTGCGTCCGGCCCGACCACTGTCGGGGCGAGCCCGAGGGCGCGCAGCGCGTCGGCGGTCTCGGCCACCCGGGGCGCCCCCAGGTCCACGATGGTGACAGTTCCCCCGGCCATCCACCGCCGCCCGGCGTCGGGCGGCACACCCCGGGCGTCCCAGCCGGCGGCCTCGGCTGGCGAGGTGTGCGTCGGACCGGACACCAGAAGGCCGTGGTCGCGCAGCCGGGCGAGGGCTGCGGCGACGGCGGCGACCGGGTGTCGGGTGGCCAGCCGGGCCACCACGTCGGCCAACGGGGCGGCACCGTCGAGCTGGTCGGCCAGGTCCGCGGCGACCGGGTCGTCGATGAGCAGGCTGCGGGTCTCCCCCAGCACCACGAGCGGACCGTCGGGCAGCCGCACCGGCACGTAGTCCGATCGGAAGCGCGGACGCCACATGGGTTCCTCCCGAGCTTCGTGGTCGGACCGCGGTACCGCCGGCCCCGCCGGCGATCACGGCTGCTGTCATCGTCGCGGTCCGGTGGCGTCCGATCCGAGTGATGCCACCGGTTTCTGCCGTCGCCGACGCCGAGGACGCTCAGCGGCAGGGTCAGCCGGCGGTGACGGTCAGCGCGGTGTCGTTGAGCCCCAGCACCGATGTGCCGACGCTCTGTGCCGGCACGAGCAGCACGAAGGTCTCCACCCGGGTGACCCGGATCGACTTTCCGCTGACCGCCTTGAGGTGACCGGTGGCGATCAGATCCGGGCTCTGCGGCTCCAACCGGACGGTGGCCGGGCCGCCGGGCGCCGGGCGCAGCGTGTCGGTGGCGTGGATCGTCAGAAAGGTGAGCGTGCCGGTCGGCACCGCGACCGCGCAGTCGGACCATTCCGCCCGGTCCATCGTCCGCTGCACCGCCCCGCCGACGCCGGCGAGCTGCTGCCCGTAGACCTCCCAACCGCCGGCGAACTGGCCGTCGAGCAGCGGGCTCGACACGACGAGGGACCGGTTGCCCGTCGTGGACCCGATGCTGCGGGAGAACACCTCGGCGGCGAGGGCCCGACGGCTGGTCTCGTCCAGGGCGGCGCCGCCCGCGGTTGCCGGCCGGCCGTCGATGCTCCGGGCGACCACCAGCGACGGTTGGGTGACCTGAACGTTGTGGCTGAGCTTCCACTGGCCGTCGGCACCCAGCACGAACTGGCTGACGTCGGTGGGCGCCAGCTCCGAGCCGGTCAACCGGAGAGTCGCCGTGGCGAGGAAACAGGACGGTTCCCCGGGCGGCACCGCGAAGACCGGGTTGATGTGCTGGAAGGACGGTTGCGGACGCTGGTTGTACGCGGCCCGACGCACTGCGGCGATGCTGAGGTCCAGCGAGGGCGACACCTCCTGCGCCCGCAGCGCCTCCACGTCGCCGGCCACCGAGGCGGCCGAGTCGGCCTGGTCGAAGGCGGTGAGCACGAGCGCCGCCCGGTCCCGACCGAAAGTGGCCGAACCGTGCGGCGCCGGGGTGGCAGCGTCCACCGGCTCACCACCACAGCCGGTCAGCATGAGCAGCGCCACCGTGGCGGCGGCGAACGGCATGGCCGGCACCGGCGCGGCGAGGGTACGCGGGCTCCTGACGGATCTTCTGCCCAGCATCTCGTCCTCCATCCACCACCGGTGCACGGGAATCGCGCCCGACGCAGTCGAGTATGTGAGCGGCTGTCGGGCTACGACGGTGGCGGCGCGGCCTCGTGCTGCCCGGCCTGTCGACCTTGCACCGAACGACGTCATCCGGCCTGGAACGCAGTCATCGATCGGTGTCATCGAGCCGAGCCACCCAGGCGACCAGGCCCGACCGGGAAGCGACGCCCGTCTTGCGGTAGAGGCGGGTCAGGTGCGCCTCCACAGTCCGGGGGCTGATGTTCAGCTGCCGCCCGATCAGTCGGCTGGTGGCCCCGGTCGCCGCCAACCGCGCGATGTGCCACTCCCGGTCGGTCAGGGCGGCGACCCCGATCGGGCCGACCGGACGGGCCAGTCGCAGGCCGACCCGCTCCGTTCCGCACCACCCGGCCAGTTCCAGCGCCCGACGGCGGGCCCGTGCCGCCAGGCCAGCCTGGTCGGCGGCTTCGGCCGCCCGGGCCAGGGAGGCCAGGACAAGACTGCGCCGTAGCACCATCCCGCCGGCGCGGAACAGGTCGGCCGCGGTCTCCAGGTGCGGCAGCGCCGCCCGGACCTCGCCGCGGGCGAGCAGCACCTCGCCGTACGCCGACTCGGCGAACCCCCGCTGCCCGGGCAGCCCGACCTGATCCGCCTCGGCCAGTGCCAGTCGCGCCTGCCGCTCGGCGTCGGCCACGTCGCCCGCGACGAGCGCGGCGGCGCAGAGCAGCTCGTACCACCTGGGTCGGAGGGACGCCTGAAGACGGCTCAGCCGGCTGTCACCGCCAGCCGAGCGCACCAGGTCGGCGCAGGTCGCCGGATCACCCGACAGCAGCGCCGCGGTCGCCAGCGCCGTCGCGGCGGTACGACCGCACCAGGTGGCGAGGTCGGTGGCGATTCCGGCGGCGCTGCGGGCCAGCGCCACCGCCCGTTCGTCGTCGCGGAGGCCACCACGCCACGCCGTCGCCTCCGCCTCGAACGCCAGGGCGAAGCTCAGCAGGTGGTGACTGCCGATGCGCCGGGCGACGATGCCCGCCTCGGTGGCCAACCCGATGGCGGTGTTCAGCTGCCCGCCGTGGTAGGCCACCTGACTGCGACCGAGCAGCAGTTGGCACAGTCCGTCGTCGCGGTGTGCGGCACGGCCGAGCGTCAGCCCTCGGTCGAGGTGCCGCACCGCGTCGGCCTGCCGTTCGAGGTACAACTCGCTCAGGCCGAGTGCGGTGAAGCAGTCGGGATGGTCCCGCAGGTCCCGGTCCGGCAGCGAGTCGACGATCCGCGCGCCGGCATCGAGCAAGCCCCGGGCGTCGTCTAGTGCGCCGTCGAGTGCGGCGGCCAAACTACGCACCGCCAGCAGGCTGGCCCGGTCCGCGCCGGAGCCGCCGAGATCTCCGCTGAGCACGTCGGGCAGCCCGGTCACGGGGCGGCCGGCCAGGATGCCGGCGACGCCGATCTCGGTGGCGAGGCGGTAGCCGTCGCTGGGTCCGGCATCGGGTGGCAGGACGGACAACTCCCGCCGGCTGATGGCCGCCGCCTCCGCGTAGTTGCCGAGCAGACGTTCCACGCGCGCCCACAGAGCTACTGCCTGCGCCCGCCGTCCCTCCGGGTCGGCGGGGAAGAGCGGCACGATCTCCTGGAGCAGGGCCCTGCTCTCGGCCAGATCCCCCGCCTCCCCGGTGATCTCGGCCAACGCGAGCGACACGTCCTGGCGACGTTGCGTCAGACCGGCCGTCGGCCGCAGCGCACGCAACGCCAGCCGCAGCCAGCGGATGGCCAGGTCCGGCGTCTCGCGTCGGACCTCCTGCGCCGCCCGGCAGAGCACATTGACGCAGCGGTCGACCCAGCCGCCGTTGGGCAGGGCGAGCAGGCGCTCCGCGTAGCGGGCCCGATCCGCTGGTGGCGCGCCCAGATCGACCAGCGCCGTGAGCGCCCGCGCGCACGCCTCCACCTGCCACTGCGTGTCGGTGTCCTGAGCGACCGCCATCCGCAGCACCGGGTGCCGGAAGGCGAAACGTCCAGTGCCGGGGACGCGGCGGATCAGGTCGAGTCGGGCCAGCCGCCAGCAGGCCTCGACCGCCGGTGACGTCGGGACCTGCGCAACCTCGGCGAGCAGGTCCGCGGTGAAGGGCGCATCGACGATCGCCCCGGCCCGCAGACAGGCCAGCTCGACCGGCGGTAGGTCCGTCCACTCGCGGCGAAGCACGGCCACCGCCGCGTCGGACAGCCGGCCACCAGGTGCCTCACGGATCGGGTCTGCGCTGTTCGAGGTGCTGTCGCTCGGCAGCACCGCCAGATAACCGGGGTTGCCGCCGGTCAGGTCGTACCGGGCGCGCAGCTCCACCTGGTCGGTGTCGGGGTGCAGGAGCGCGACCTCGGCAAGGCTGAGAGGGCCGAGTTCGATCCGGTCGTGTGACGTCGGCTCCGCATCGGCGTGCTTGTCGGGATCTGGTAGCCCGAACGGCATCGGGGTCGCCATCTGCCGCGGACGGTAGACGAGCACGAGCAGCAGCGGGGCGGGCACCGGATACCGCAGTAGGTGGGCGATCAGACCGGTGGAGGAGGCATCCGCCCAGTGCAGGTCGTCGAGAACCAGCACCAGACCGTCCCGGGCCGCCAGGGCGATCAGCCGGCGAGCCAGCTGGTAGGTCCGGAACCGCCGGGCGTCCGACGCCCGCGCCGGCTCCGCTGGCACCGCCGCGACGGACTCCGCCCAGCTCTCCGCGATGGGCCGCCCGGCGCGCACCCCGCGTCGGAGTGACTGCCCCTTCGTGAAGGCGTGTCGAAACACATGGAAGGGGACTCCTCGCTCATCCGGCGAGCAGGTCCCGACGGCCCAGGGGACTGTGGAGTCGCACCGCGCCAGGGCCTCGCGGACGAACCGGGTCTTGCCGATGCCCGGCTCTCCGACGACCTCGCAAACCATTTGCCAGCCACGGCTCAGCACGGTGGCCTGGGCAGTCCCGATACGTGCCAACTGTGGTCGTCGCCCAACGAAGCGCAAGCTCGATGATGCGCTTTCCAGCCCAGGTGTCATCACGCAGACCAGACGCCTTCCGGCACAGTCAATGGAATTGGTCGCACTCTACCGGAGCACTGCCGAGTGTCGAAACATACCCGCGCGGCCAACCCATATTTGACAGGTGGCGTCGAGATGCAGTTCTTTCCGACATCGCACCACAACCCGCAGAAAAAGACCGGTAGCCAGAAGTGCGGAATGATGTCCCGGAAGCCCAATAAATCACCCGGCACGTGCCGGACCCTGCTATCGCCAACGATCCCCAGGCCACTGCCGGGCTACGAGGGCGTACGGCCGGCCCATCCGGACAATCATCGGAGGACCGCACCTAATTCAATACCGTCACGATCATGGCCGTCTATAGTGAATCGCCCGAAGCGGTCATATTCCTACCGCGACCCTTCAGCCGCGACGTTCATCCCACCTGATGAGCCGACGGCACGGGATTCCCACGGCAAAAATGGCTGGAATCCCACCGCCAGCGCCTGTCGCCTGTCACCTGTCGCCTGTCGCCTGTCGCCAATATTCAACATGCGAACAGCAACATGCAGACGTAACAAGCACATTAGAGACGCGCGCAGAAAAGCCGCAGGCATCCGGCCGACGGAAACGGGCCGAGCGCCCGCCCCTGCGCTACCCGGCGCAAGGTCCCGGCGAAGAACCAGACGTTGAACCGACCGGCTACAGCGTCCAGTCTCGCCGGAGCAGACCGTAGCTCACCATGTCCACGAAGCCGTCGCCGTCGTACTCGCGCTCCCGCTGGGTGCCTTCGTGCGTGAAGCCGCACGTCTCCGCGGTCCGCCGCATGGCCGTGTTGCTGGCCAGCGTCTCCAATTCCAGGCGGCGTAGGTTGCGGTTGCGGAAGCCGTACCGGCAGAGCAGCCGGATCACCTCGGCCCCATACCCCTGGCCGCGCGCCTCAGGTAGCAGGGCGACGCCGAGGTGGGCGTACTGATTGAACGCGTTGATCCCCCACAACGTGCTGCCACCGAGGAAAGCGCCGTCGGCCACGGTTTCGGCCAGCAGCGACACCATCGCCTGAGTGTCGGGCGGCTCGGTGACCTGCTTCTCCAGCCGGGCCCGGACTTGGCCGACGTGACGCGGCAGGAATGGCTCGCCGTCTGTGATCAGGTGCAGCTCGGGGTCACCGAGCAGAAGGAACATGTTCGGCGCGTCGTCGGGCGTGGGCGGGCGCAGTCGAACCCGGTCGGTGGCAAACATTCCACGACGCTAACAGCTGGTACGGCGCTCCACGCTCCGACGTGCTCCCGGCCGGGAAGCCCCTGCAGTCGAGTGTGGACCACCAGGTCGAGCATTCCCGCCGCTACCGCGCCGGTGCCCACCGTGACGCGCAGCGGCTCGACGCCGGCCGCCCTGTCCAACATCGATGAACACCTCGCACGCTGACCACGTTTTCAGAACTGGCCACCCTGCCAGCACGGACGGCGACGTCATCGGGACGTGCCCGAGAGGTAGACCCCGAGACCAGCCAGCAACAGGCTGATCAGGCTGGCGCCGGCGCGTACCGAGTTCCACCACGTCCAGGCCGACGAGTAGGAAGCCCACACCCGGACCGCCTCCGCAGGATCGGCCGGCACGCCTGCGGCGCCGAGGTTCTCGTTCATCGGCACGTTGATGGCCACCGTCGGGATGAACGCGCCCACCAGGTACACCGCCGCGGCCAACAGGAACAGCGCACCCGCCGACCGCTTCCCGAGGGTCAACAGGAACACTCCGGTCACCGTGGCGGCGACGAGCGGGCCGAAGAACGTGACGAAGAACAGCGGATTCTGGATCCTCTGGTTGATGCTCGTCATGGCCCGGATCGCGGTGCCGGCGTCGGCGGCGTTCAACCCGGGCATCACCGCCACCGAAAATGCGTAGTAGACACCGGTGATCGCACCCGTGACCGCCAGGGTCACCGCCGCCGACCAGGCAGCCACTGTGGCGTTCATGCCCGGACTCCACCGGGTGACGTGTTCCATGCACCAGCGGCGGCGGCGTCCCGGGCATAGTCGGTGAAGTCGCGCGGGCTGCGGCCCAGGGCCCGTTGCACACCATCGGCGAGCTGCGCGTTGCGGCCGTCCAACACCTTGCCGAACAGCTCGGTCAGCACCGCCGCGAGCTCCGCCGGCACGTCGTACCCGGCCATCACGGCGGCGTACTCCTCGGGCGAGACCGATCGGTACCGGATCTTCCGCCCGAGCGCGTCGCCGATCTCCGAGGTCGCCTCGGCGAAGGTGAGCAGCCGCGGGCCGGTCACCTCGTAGAGCTGCCCCGCGTGCCCGTCGTCGGTCAGCGCCGCGACCACGATGTCGGCGATGTCGAGGGCGTCGACGAACGGCTCCGGCACGTTCCCGGCCGGGAGGGTCACCTCGCCGCCGCGTATCGAGTCGGTCAGGAAGTCCTCGCTGAAGTTCTGGCTGAACCAGCTCGCCCGCACGATCGTCCAGGCCACACCGGAGTCCTGGACCACCTGCTCGCTGAGTTTGGCCTCCTCCTCGCCCCGGCCGGAAAGCAGAACCAACCGTTCGATGCCGCCGGACACCGCCTGTTCGGTGAACGAGCGGATCGTCGCGAGGGCGTCCGGCGCGGCCAGGTCCGGGTAGTACACCAGGTAGACCGACGAAACCCCGTCGAGTACGGGTGCCCAGGTGCGTTGGTCGGTCCAGTCGAACGGCGGCTCACCGGAGCGGGAGCCGACCCGCACCGGCCGGTCGAGTGTGGCGAGCCGATCCACCACCCGGCGGCCGGTCTTGCCGGTGCCGCCCAGTACGAGGATTGGCTGCTCATCAACGGTCTTCGTCATGTCAGCCAGTCAAGTCGAGGGCGAGCGCACCGGGAATGGGCGAGACTCTCGATCGCATGTCCCGGCGTCTCGGCCGCCCACGTCACAGGGCTAACCTGAGCGCATGGATGCGCTCGCGGGGCTGCTGGACGGGCCCAGGGCGCGCGGTGCGTTCCTGATGCGGTCGGTGTTCGACCCGCCCTGGTCGGTACGGATCCAGGATCGCGCGCCCCTCACCCTTGTCACCATGCTGCGCGGCACAGCGTGGGTGGTGCCGGACCGGGGAGCTCCGGTGCCACTACGCCCCGGCGATGTCGCGATCATCCGTGGCCCGGAGCCGTACACGATCGCCGACGACCCGGCCACAGCGCCGCAGGCAGTGATTCATCCCGGTGAGCACAGCACCACGCCCACCGGGGACGAGTTGTGCGAAGTGATGGACCTGGGTATGCGGACCTGGGGCGAACGCGCTGACGGGGCGGCGGTGCTGCTCAGTGGCACATACCAGTTGCAGGGCGAGGTCAGTCAACGGCTGCTGAGGGTCCTGCCCCATCTCCTGGTGCTGCCGGCCGGGGCACTGGACAGCCCGCTCATCCCGTTGCTCGGCGACGAGATGACCAAGGACGAGCCGGGGCAGGATGTGGTCCTGGACCGGCTGCTCGACCTACTGCTCATCGCCGTACTCCGGGCCTGGTTCTCCCGGCCGGACGCGGCGGCGCCCGCCTGGTATCGAGCGCACGGCGACCCGGTGGTCGGCAGGGCGTTGCGGCTGCTGCACGACCACCCGGCGAAGTCCTGGACGGTGGCCACCCTCGCGGCCGAAACCGGTACCTCGCGGGCGGTGCTGGCCCGCCGGTTCACCGAACTGGTCGGCGAGCCACCGATGGCGTACCTCACCAACTGGCGGCTCGCGCTGGCCGCCGACCTGTTGCGCGAGCCGGACGCCACCGTCGCCGCGGTGGCCCGCCAGGTCGGCTACGGCAGCTCATTCGCACTGAGCGCGGCCTTCAAACGGGTACGCGGTCTCAGCCCGGCCGAACACCGGCAGGCCGTCGGGTCGCCTGACCTCACTCCAGTGGGATGACCGTGCCGAGCCTGGCCGGGCACTGCCGTCGCAGGTCGACGACCCGCAGCGCGGTTGCCGTGTCATGTGCCGAGGTACGACCCTTGGTCCCCACCTGGTCCCCGGGTCGCTGCCACCCTTGACGGTTGCGGCACGCGGTTCCGCTCGGTCGGAGGGGTGGCCACGTCGCCGATGTTAGCCTCGCCAGCATGACTGGGCAGATCACCGCCGGGCAGTTCCACGAGGCCGACGGTGTCGAGGACTGGCGGTCCCTGTACCACGTGGTCTCGGCCTATTTCCGGACCGGTTCGCTGGCCGAGGGCATCGCGCTCGTCGATGAGATCGGTGAGCTCGCCAGCGAAACCGAGCAGCCGTACCTCAACATCGACCTGCGCCACGCCGGCGTCACAGTGTCCCTGTCTCGGCGCGACATCGGGCTGGCCCGGCAGATCTCGGCCGCCGCCAGGGCACTGAACATTCCCGCCGACCCGACCGCCGTGCAGCTCATCAACGTCACCCTCGACGTACTCGTCAGCGCGAAGGTGCTGCCATTCTGGCGGGCGCTGCTCGGTTACCGCGAGGTCGGCGACAACTACCTGGCCGACCCGGCACGCCGCGGCCCAGGCTTCGGGTTGCAGAAGATGGAAGCGGCGCGTCCACAACGCAACCGCATGCACCTCGACATCGCCGTCCCGCACGATCAAGCCGAGGCCCGCATCGCCGCAGCCTTGGCCGCAGGCGGCCACCTCGTCTCCGAGGCGCACGCGCCGATGTGGTGGGTACTGGCTGACGCCGAGGGCAACGAGGCTTGCGTCGCTACCTGGGTGGGCCGCGAATAGCGCCGTTTCAGCCTGCCTGGTCCGCCCGCCGAGAGCTTGACACTCAACAGGAGCATCCACTTCGGCCAGCGTGTCGTACTCCGCATGATGCGGCACGCCTTGGCTTCACCAGAAGAGCAGCTACGTCCTCGCCTGAGTCAGGAAGGATCGGGCGGCCAGCTCGCCGGCATGGTCGCGGGCCCACACTGCCCACCGCGCACCAGCGCCGGGGAACACGGCGGCGAACGTTCTCCAGACGTGCAGCCGGAAACCGTCCTGCTCCCACCAGCGCTCGGTGTACCCGCACGCCTCCCGCATCAAGGTGAGGCGGGCCGCGTGTGCTTCGACCGCCGCCAGGCCAGGCGCATCATCGAGCGACACCGGAATCCACGTGGCGCAATCGTGGTAGAGCGCCCCGGCTTCGAGCAGTGCGTCGACGCCAGGGAAGACGGGCACCACCGGCGACGAGCCGGGGCCCGTGAAGCAGTAGACCACGGCGCCGTCGCCGGCTAGGAGCTCGTCGGCTGTGGGCCCATCCGAAAGCTCGAACGACGTTCGCTCCGCGACTTGGCGGAGGAAGTGGGCAGCTCTCGGCGACAAGCCCGAAGGGTCGTCCAGGATGTGACGCACAGCCTCAACGATCAGTAGAGCCACCGGTCGAGCACCCCGGGCCAGAAGTGAGTTGCATGGTCGCCGTCCCCGAACGCGGGCGGGTCAAGGTCCCTGATGCGTCCCAACAGGTCGGTGAGCTCCGCGAGCGCTCGCTCCTCGGCCTGTCCGTCATCGTCCCAGCGGTCGATGACGGTTGAGCTGGTCAGCCAGCTACCAACCATGTGCAGCGACCACAGCCACTGGATGATCGTCGAGTTGACGAACGCGGCGCTGCCGTCCGGCGACCATATCCGCACCTCACCTGTCCCCGGCGCGGCACCGTACACCCAGCGCGCGTCGTCGGAGTTCGCCAACCGGTACGTCGTTGGCTCTGCGTCGAATGACACCGCACTGACGAGGTCATCGATCAGCGGCACGCCACAGGAGACCAGTGCGGTCTTCTGCTGCTCGGGAAGCCGCCACGTCGCCACGTCCAGCTCGGTAGCACGCACCACCCGCCCGGTGCCAGCCCAGGCCGTGACCGCTTCGAACGCAGGAGGCAACGGAAGGTCATCGACAGGCACGCCGATGAGGGTAGTCCGGGCAAGCTCTCGAGCACCCCGGGATCGTCGCGGCCAGGTATCCCATCTTCGACCTGACAGGGCGCTTCGTCGTCGGCAACCTGCCGCCTAGCTGCCGACACCTGTCGCACATCACCTGGCGGATCACATGCCGGGCAGCCGGCGGCCCTGCTCGTCGATGGGCTGCTCCCGCAGCCGGCACCCTGGCGGTCCCCCGCGCCGCCGTCGCGAGCCCGTTGACCTCCGCGGGCTGCCCGGCCACGATCATTCGTACCACCACCGCGTACGCCGACAGACCGCACCGAATCGTCTACCCGTCAGCCCGGCATGCGACGCTCAAGCTCCGTCACCAACGGGCCACGCCGCGTGGCCCCCGGACACGAACGCCAGAGCCCGCACAATCCCTGCACGACAGCACAGCCCCAAAGCCCACACCCCTTGTGCCCGGAGGAACGCAGACCATGGACCACGCATCTCAGCTCATCCAGGAGCGGAGTGCCCCGCCGGCCACACTGGTGATCTTCGGTGCCTCCGGTGACCTGACCCGGCGTAAACTGCTGCCCGCAATCGAGAGCCTGGCTCGGCACGAGCGGCTCCCGGACCAGTTCGCGCTGGTCGGTGTCGCCCGTACGTCGATGACCGACGAGCAGTTCGCCGAGAGCGCCCTCGGCGAACGCACCCTCGCCAGCAAGCGCCAGCTCCAGGGGGGCGTACGGTACGTGGCCGGCGGCTACGACGACCCGGAGACCTACAAGCGGCTCGTGGAGACCCTCGACGAGTTGGACGCACAGCGGGGCACGTCCGGCAACCGGCTCTTCTACCTGTCCACCCCGGCCGGGGCCTTCGAGCCGGTGATCAACGGACTGGCCGGTGTCGGGCTCAACCAGGCACGCGAAGGCTCCTTCTCCCGCCTGGTCATCGAGAAGCCATACGGGCGCGACCTGGTCACGGCCCGCGAACTCGACGGCGTGGTGCACAACGCGTTCGACGAGCACCAGGTCTTCCGTATCGATCACTACCTGGGCAAGGACACCGTCCAGAACGTGCTGGCGCTGCGCTTCGCGAACTCAATCTTCCAGCCCATCTGGGATCGCTCCTGGGTCGACCACGTGCAGATCACCGTTGCCGAGACGCTCGGCGTCGGCAGCCGCGGCGGCTTCTACGAGGACGCCGGCGCGATGCGGGACATCGTGCAGAACCACGTGCTTCAGGTTCTCGCGCTGGCACTGATGGAGCCACCGGCCTCATTCGAGGCTGAGGGCCTCCGCAACGAGAAGGTCAAGCTGCTGCAGGCGATCCGGCTCCCCACCGACCGGGACATCGCCGAGGCCGCGGTCCGGGGACAGTACACCCGGGGCGGCACCCGCGAGGAGCTGATGGCCGGCTACCGCGAGGAGGCCGGCGTCGACCCCCTGTCGCGGACCGAGACCTACGCCGCGATGCGGCTCAACGTGGACAACTGGCGCTGGGCCGGGGTGCCTTTCTACGTACGCACCGGCAAGCGCCTGCCGGCGCGGCTCACCGAGGTGGCACTGCAGTTCCAGCGGCCGCCGCACCTGCCGATCCCGACCGACCAGCTCACCGGCCTCGATGCTGACGCGCTGATCCTGCGGATCCAGCCGAACGAGGGCATCTCGCTGCGGTTCGGTGCCAAAGTGCCGGGCCACTCCTTCCGGGTCCGCACCGCCACGATGGAGTTCTCCTACGACCAGACGTTCGTCGAGGAGTCCCCGGAGGCGTACGAGCGTCTGCTCCTGGACGCGCTGATCGGTGACGCGTCGCTGTTCATCCGCAGCGACGAGGTGCAGCAGTGCTGGCGCATCGTCGACCCGATCATCGACAACTGGAAGAAGGACAACTCTCCGATCCCCACCTACGAGGCCGCCTCCTGGGGCCCGACCGACGCCGACCGGCTCATCGGCCGGAACGGCCGCAAGTGGCGCAACTCCGCGTGACCCTGCCGGAACGAGTGTGACCGCGCTGCTGAGCCCGATCGCTTGGTCTCACCTTTGACGCGCAGCGCGGTCCATTCAGTGAGCCGGTCATCGACGTTGATGACCGGCTCTCCTGCCCGGGGCAGCGATCAGGAGCCCGAGCCGGGCACCTGTCGACGTCTGTGCGCTCCGCGGCGAGGCCGGCGCTGGAGCCGCCAAAGCGCTGAGCCGGCAGACCACCTCAGGGTTCCAGCAGCGCCTCACACGGCGAGAGATTGCGCCAGACGAACACAAAGAGGGTTTCCGCAAGTCGATGACCTGTGGAAACCCTCTTGGACTGCGTCGCCCTACTGTCCGGCACGTCCAGGAGGTGACCGCTGTTGACCGTCGCCTTCCTCATTTGCTCGACGGCATCGGCTCGCCGGACAGAACCCCATGAACGAGAACGATCAAGAACATGACGCTGGCCGCAGCGAAGATCACGCCAATTGCCCGCTCCAGCAGAACGAAACGCGCCAAACGCTCGTCGTACTGGGCATTCTGACGCCAGCGCCACGGCGGAACTCGCCGTAACACACTCGCGGTCGCCATCGACCGGCGCATGTGCCACTCAGTCACGCCTCGAAAGTTGGTCGCTAGGGCGACACCGATGAGGCCCATGGCCAGAATCATCGTGACAGCGGCCACGAAGCGCCATGTCTCCATCTGACCTCCTTGACGTGGGCCACCGATCATATTGCCCTCGTCCTGAAGAGATCATGACTGCTGGCGGCTGGTGTGGGGCAAAGGGCTGCTCCTGCTCTTCAAGCCCATCTCCGCGCCGTGAGTCCGCACATCGTGGAACAGACCTGCTCCGCGGTATGGGTTCAATCCACGCGGCGGCCAATGTGCAAGGTTGCGACATCACCGGCTGCGCGCGGTGCCCGTCGGGTCCGCTGTGGACCGGGCACACACCTTCGGTGTGAAGGAACGATCACCAGTCGATTAGCTGCGGAGGCGGACTGACTGAGCTGCCGAACGATCCGCCAGCGTTCACCGGCGTCCGCCTTTGCCCGTGTCGATCGTCACCGAGGTGGTAACCAGCCGCCAGCGCCATCGCTCACCGGCACCACGGTGGCCTACATCCTTGTCTCGCCGTCACGGGTGTGGGCCCCGACTTCGCCCTCACGTCGTCGCCAAACGGCACGGGCAGCCGTCGAAGGCGGAGAACAGTATGCTGCGGCCCGAATGGAATCGGGTGATCCATGAGTGTGGGTGATCGAATGCGCGGAAAACCGCTCATCGCGAGCGTGCTGGTATTGGCGGGACTTGCCGGCTGCGTGGAACAGCCAGTCCC
Source organism: Micromonospora alfalfae (assembly GCF_022230925.1). Lineage (GTDB taxonomy): Bacteria > Actinomycetota > Actinomycetes > Mycobacteriales > Micromonosporaceae > Micromonospora > Micromonospora alfalfae. The sequence continues at coordinate 315,818 of NZ_JAKKFH010000011.1, forward strand.
GTCGGCACCGCCGCCGTCAGTGACCCCCACGCGCTCGGCTCTACCCAACGAGCCGCAGGCGCTGATGGCGACCATCGGCGGGCTGGTCCAGCAGGCCGGTGTAGGCAACAACATCCGGCAGGGAGAGATCGAGACCGGCGAGGCGCAGTACGAACCCTGCGACTTGCTGATCGCCGATCCGGACCGGGCAAAGGGGGCCGGGTTGCAGCTTGATGCAGTTTGGGCCGCTGGCCTTGAGGTCAACCCCGTCGCGTCTTTCCAGAACATCCAGCGCCCGATGACCCTCTTGGACGTCAGGGTGGTCCATCTGCCCGATGCGTCTGCGGCCGTCGCCGCCGCGACCAGGGCGCGAACTGCACGCTGCCCGAGCGACGAGTTCCGCCTCAACATCGGCCAAGCGACTGCCCGGTGGGGGTCACGCGCGCTGACCATCGAGTCGACGAGCGCGCGGCTAACCACGGCGACGGTGAAACGAGTAAACCCGGAAATCGATGCAGGCGTGGACTATCTGCCTGGCGACGCCCGGCTGGTCTTCGCACATGGATCATTGCTGATCAGCATCGAAGCGCTCACGCTCTGGCCTCGCAAGCAGAACTCTGCCTCCGAAATCACCGCCATGGCTCAAGAGAAGGCGACGACCTTGGCAGGGACGATCGTGAAGACCCTCCCAACGTCAAGCGGGGATTGACGACGCACGCCCCGACGAGGCCGTGGTGGGGATGCGGCGCGTGCACCACCGGCAGACCCCTGGCTTGCCGGCAATAGCCGGCCCGAGGGTCGCAGAGGCTCCGGGGTCAAGGGCGGCCCGCAGGGCCCGTCGCGTAGTCATTCCGGCACGACGGTCACCGGCCAGTACTCGCTGGGCGGCGCTGTCGCCGTGCACCGGATCTTCGACGCTGAGGCGTAGTCACTCAGTTGGTCAGCCAGGTACGACAAAGGGGCCGTCTCGATCTTCCGAGATGCCACGCGACGGTGCGCTCTCGATGCTGTCCCGCAACGACCCGTGCACAGGGCACTCACACGACGGCTGCAGCGGTTCCGGACACCGGACGCCGCCGTCAGCTCGTCAGCGGCAGGCCAGGGTTGACAGTGGTCGGGGCCACCGGCCGGCCCTACCCACCTTTCGCCGGATTTCCATAGTTCCCAGGACCCGTGGCGATTCGCTAATCTCAATGACCTCGGCACGCTGCGAGATTGGTCAGCCCCGGAGGACCCTGGCGGAAGGCAATGATGGCCGGCTTGTTCGACGGATTCGAGGGCTACCGGGTAGTGACCACTGCGGAGAAGCGCCAAGCGCTCACCGCAGCGCTGGTTGCAGTCGACGCCAACGTGCTTCTCAACCTGTACCGCTACAACCCGCGGACAACGAACGATCTACTGGCGGTTCTCGACAAGCTCGGCGATCGACTCGTCGTACCCCATCAGGCAATTCTAGAGTTTCACCGCAACCGTCTCAAAGCGATCGGCAACCCGGAACAAGCAAACAACGATGCACGTACCGCGCTCGACAAGAGCCAGCAGGCAGCCCTGCGCGCCCTCGACAGCTGGTCCAAACAGGTCGCACTGGATGAATCCCAGCTGCAGCACCTACACGCCGACGTGGGACAAATCTTCGACAAGCTGCGGACCGCCGTCGACGGCGCCGCGCCAGATCGCGTTCACCCATCCACACCGACCGACGAGGACCCTGTCCTGCACAGGCTGACAGACCTTCTCGACGGCAAGGTGCTTCCGCGCCCCGACGACGGCCGCTGGTCTGCCCTCATCGACGAGGGGAAGCAGCGGGTAGCCGACGTGGTGCCGCCCGGTTACCTGGATGCGGAGAAAAGCGATCAGAATCCGGAGGGCGCCGCAGGCGACTTCCTCGTATACATCCAGGCATGCGAAGAGGCCAAGACCCGTCAGCTAGACCTGGTTATCGTCACCAACGACGAGAAGGAAGACTGGTGGTGGCGACGGGGCGGAGACTTGATCGGACCGCGCCAGGAGATGACGAGAGAGTTCTTCGACCTCACGGGACACAGGCTGTTTCTGATGCGTCCCAGTGACCTACTCGACCACTCGGACGCCCTCAACGTGCAGGTGAACCCGAACTCCGCGAAGGACGCCGGCACCAGCCGCTCTGACATCGATGACGTCATAGATGCGGGTGCGGACGAGGTAAGCGTCGGAGAGTGGACCGCCGAGACCGTGGACGACCTGCTGGATCGGCTTCGCATTGAGAGCCGACGAGATCTGGCCGAGGTTATCCTTGAGGCCGCTCGCCAGGGTGGCACCATCAGCCGCGATGCCGTCTACGCGATATGCGGCTACAGCAACGACCGACTGTTGGTTGGCTTCACCCGCCCAACCGCCCGCATCACCGCCAGCCTGCAGGCCGAACAGCGTCTGCCTGAAGCGGTAACTCCCATGCTGACGGCGCTGTACCGCGGCCCCGGACGGCTTTACGCGGTACGGATCCCCCCAGAGGTCACGGAGATCCTTGGCCCGAGATTGCCACGATCAGACACGGAAGTGGAGTTCGAGCCAGCCGGCAAGTACAGGCCGCTCGCCGACTACCTCAGCGCGATCAGGGCCGACTCGACCTCGATGACCTTCGCTGAAATCGAAGACATCCTCGGAGACACCTTGGCACCCTCCGCCAGAAAGCACCTCCCCTACTGGTACTCATCGCAGAACTCTCTCGGCAAGGCGATCGCTGCCGCCGGCTTCAGGCCGCGCGGTGTACGCATCGATGCTGAGACGGTCGATTTTCACCGGCGGGGCTGAGACCTGCGGGTGCAGTAGCGCTTCGAGCGATCTGTTTTGCGTGGTCCAGTGCGGCCAGCAGGTGCACCTGGGCCCCGGTCGGCCCACTGCCGCGCAGTGTCCTGCCGTCGACCGCGATCACTCGTCTGCCGGCCCCGGTCAGACCCGCCCGGCTGAGCAGCCAGCAGCACCCGCAGCATCGAGGCGTCCGCGTCGACACCAGTCAGTACCCGGGACAGGGTGCTGTCGTCAGGTACCCGCAGGTCCGGAACCCGGGCGAGGGCCCGCAGCAACGTGGTGCGTCCTGTTCCGACAGCGGCAAGATTCGCCGCCGCACCGATCGCGACTCCCGCCTGACAAGACGCCGTTGACAAACAGCGTAAGGCCTGGCCACCTGAACGACATCGATCAATGCCTTGACTCTATGCGCCGCCCTGCTCATGATTTACTGCGGCGGCTCAAAAGTGGGGGTAGATGCGATGACGCAGGTAGAGCCACCGGCAGGAGGCCCCACATCAGCCGTCACCCTCAGCGAGCTTGGACAACCTGGCCGACTCGCGCGCGCCGGCCGAGGCACGAGGGACTGGCTGACACGTGGGGACCATCGGCGGGAACTGAGTAACGCGAGCCTTGGTTCGGTGCTCCTCGCTGTCGCGATGATCTGGCTGATTCCGCCGTACGCGATTCGCATCGTCACTGCCGGCGCCAAGACTGTGCCGATCGCCGACCCGGCCCACACCATCGTCGGTGACGTGGGTGACCCGACGGCCCAAGCATGGCTGGTGGGATGGGGTGGCCACGCTCTTACCCACGGCCTGCGTGGCCTGTGGGATACCAACGCTTTCTATCCCGACACGTACGGCCTGGCCCTGAACGACAGCCTGCTCGGCTATGCCCCGGCAGGGCTGATAGGCAGCGGTGTAGTCGGTGCCGTGCTGCGCTACAACATCCTGTTCGTGCTGGCTTTCGCGCTCGCCTTCCTCGGCGGCTACGCGCTCCTGCGCCAGCTCGGCGCGAACAAGGTCGCCGCCGCGGTAGCCGGGGCCGCTCTCGCCTACGCGCCCTGGCGCTACGGCCACGACGGCCATTTGAATATTCTCTCCACTGGCGGAATCACTCTGGCCCTGGCGATGCTGGCGCGCGGCCACGGACTCTCGTTCACCCGCGGCTACCTTGCCGAACGAGTCCGGCCGGGTTGGGCGTTCGCTGGCTGGCTGGTCGCGGCCTGGCAGGTCAGCCTAGGCTTCGGCGTGGGGCTGGGATTCGTATACGTCCTCGCCGCCCTCTGCCTGATCACACTGATAGCTTGGCTGATCCACCGCCCACGCCTTAGCCGCCGGCTGATCGTCAGTGATCTGATCGGCGGGTTGGTCTTTACCGCAGTGACCGGATACTTCGCGTACGCGTACCAACACGTGCGCGAGCTCAACCCAAATGTCACCCGGGACTGGGACTACGTCGCGTTCTTCTCCCCGACACTGCGCGGGCTTCTCGTGGCGCCGCAGTCCTCGCTGCCCTGGGGCACCCTGCACAACAACGCCCGCACCGCTCTTGGTGACGTACCGACTGAGAAAGTGCTGCTATGCGGGTATGCACTGTATCTACTGGCCTTCGTCGGCCTGTTCCTATCCCGCTGGTCACCGGTGCAACGGCTTCTGCTGCTGTTGGGGACGGTCGTCGGAGTGCTGTTCGCGCTGGGCACGAACGGGCCGATCTACCGCCTGCTCTATCTCTACGTGCCTGGGTTCGATGGATCCCGTACACCAGGCCGGTTGATCTTGTGGCCCACTCTCTGCCTGGCCATCCTCGCGGCCGGCCTGGTTACCCACCTGGCCGAGGTGGCTCGCAGGGACGCCAAGCCGAAATGGTCGGTGAGCGCGGCGCGGCTGCTGACCGTTCCGTTGCTGGTCCTCGTGCTAGCTGAGGGCCTGCCTGACCTGGGCCACCCCCGAACCCCAGCCGCACCGGCCGCGATGGCGCTAGCCTCCGCGCACGCTCCGATCATGGTATTGCCGTCCAACGACGGCATCGACCTCCACGTTCTACTCTGGTCGACCGACGGGTTTCCCACCATGGTCAACGGTGCGGCCAGCTACACCACACCCAACCGTCAGGCGATCCGCGACGTTATGGCGACCTTCCCCAGCCAGCCGGCCTTGGATCGGTTGCACGAGCTCGGCATCCGCAGCGTCGTCCTGCTGCGCGACCGGGTCCAAGGCACCCCGTACGAACCACTGCTTTACGCCCCGGACGTACCCGGCATCACCCGCCATGACGTCGGGCCAGACGTGGTTTACACCATCGACACCAACACCAAGAACCCCTAACGCCTCAGTTGACGGTGCCCGCCCGAATTCCACTCCTCGTGCCCGGCTTCAGTTCAACAGGGAAGCCGTTGTCGGTAAGGACCGATCGCTGACACACGCGTTGCCAGGGTCCTGGTGGGCTACGACGGATCATTTCCGGCCAGCGCGGCGATGGCGGTCACAAAAGCCCGCAGGCCTCCAGAGCACAAAGCAACCGGTCGAGCGAGGAACCTGATGTCAGCCGAGCTGCTCAACCGCGCTTTGAAGCGGCGTCGGTCACAATCTGCCACATCTCGTAGTTCCCGCATTCTGCAGTGATCCCAGCCGTCGCCTGAGCCGCGGCGAAGAAGTCGTCGGCCATCGGCGAGGTGCGTGACGCCGCCATCGCGATGAATACCTGGTCGGGCGCCAAGTCCGAGACGGGCACGTAGCTGATGTCCGGCCGTGAGTAGAACACGGTCTCCGAACGCCCCACGAACGAGATGCCGCGGCCGGCCGCGACGTGCTCGAGCTTTTCCTCCACCCCGCGCACCCGGAGCCCGGAGTCGGGGTGCGGGCGCCTGGTGGGCTGCGTGCTCGCGTCGGCATGCCAGATCAGCGGCTCACCGGCCAGGTCGTCCTCGGTGACCTCCTCCTTTCCGGCCAACCGGTGATCGGCGGGCAGCGCCACCATGAGCGGCTCGGTGTAGAGGGGAGTCAGGCGCAGGCCGGTCTCGTCGATGGGCAGCCGTACATAGCCGACGTCGACGCGGCCGTCGAGCAGCATCGGGACCTGGTCGTCCCATTCCATGCGCTGCACGTCCACGACCACGTCCGGATGGCGGCCACCGAACTCCCGCGCCGCGGGAATGACCGGGATGCCGGCCCGAAAACCGATCACCAGCCGCTGGCCGCCACGGGCGGTCTCAGACACCCGGCGCCGGACCGCGTGCGCGGAGGCGAGCAGCGGACCGGCGTCGTCTAGGAGTTGTCGGCCCGCGTCGGTCAGCGTGACGCCGTGGCTGTCCCTGATGAACAGGGAGGCGCCGAGATCCTGTTCGAGCGCGCGGATCTGCCGGCTAAGCGCCGGCTGCGCGATGTGCAGCTCGTCGGCGGCGCGGCCGAAGTGCAGCCTGTTGGCGACGGCGACGAAGTAGCGCAGCTTGCGCAGGTCCAGATCCATAGCGCCTCCAGGTCCGGCAATGCCTCGAGGGTATCACCACGGCTGAAACAGGTATTGGACAGCCGTTCCGGCCAATGGCATCGTTCATGACAGCCGAGAGAAATCGGTACAAGAATTCGGGATCGACATTTGATGGCAGGCCTAAAACCAGGATGAGCACATCAATAATTGGGCCTCTTCCGTTCCCGTTTCGGAAACCCATCAATTCAAAGGAGTGACCGTGGGAAAGCTCGATGGCAAGGTCGCGGTGATCACCGGTGGATCCACCGGCCTGGCGCTGGCCGGAGCCAAGCTGTTCGTCGAGGAAGGAGCATATGTCTTCATCCAGGCCCGGCGGCAGGCAGCGCTGGACGACGCCGTCAGGCTGATCGGCCGCAACGTGACCGCCGTCCAGGGTGACGCGTCCGACCTGGACGACCTGGAGCGCTTGTACGACACCGTCAAGCGGGAAAAGGGCTCGATCGACGTGCTGTGGGCCAGCGCCGGATTCGGCGAACCTGGTGTCCTCGGCGAGATCACCGAGGAACAGTTCGAACGCGCCTTCTCGCTCAACGCACGCGGAACCCTGTTCACCGTGCAGAAGGCCCTGCCACTGATCAACAACCACGGCTCGATCCTCATGACCGGTTCCAACGCGTCCCTCGGCGCCTTCCCCGGCTGGAGCCTCTACGCGGGAAGCAAAGCCGTCCAGCAGGCCTGGGCCCGTGTCTGGCTCAACGAGCTGCGCGACCGCAAGATCCGGGTGAACGTCCTGACCCCCGGCCAGGTCGGCACCGCCAAGCAGGAAGAGCTGTTCGACGAGGCGACGAGGGCCGCATTCGAGTCCCTCATCCCCCGCGGAACGATGGGCCGTCCCGAAGAGATAGCCAGCATCGCCCTGTTCCTCGCCTCCGACGACTCCAGCTACGTCAACGGTCTGGAACTGGTCGCCGACGGCGGCACCACCGCTATCTGAACCACGCACCAAGAAGTCAGAGCGGCGCCTGGAGAACAGGCGCCTCGAGCACAGAGAAAGAGGCACACCTCATGAGCAGCGTCACGTTCATCGGTGCGGGGAACATGGCCCGCACGATCGGCACGCTCGCTGTAGCGGGCGGCAACTCCGTCGAGATCATGGCACGTGATCGCTCCAAGGCCGAGGGCCTGGCCAAGGCTCTGGGCGGCGGCACGACAACGGGCGAGTGGGGCGCCGTCCCGTCCGGGGACATCGTCATCACGGCCGTGTTGTACGCCGGTGTCGTTTCGACCGTCGCCCAGTACGGAGACGCCCTCGCGGGCAAGACCATCGTCGACATCAGCAACCCCTTCAACGCCGCGTTCGACGGCCTGGTCCACAGCGAGGCGACCTCGATCGCGCAGGAGGTCGCCAAGGTGGCCCCGGCCAGCGCCAGCGTGTTCAAGGCCTTCAACACCATCTTCCGTGGCGTTCTGGAGAACGGCCGGCCCGACGTTTTCTTCGCCGGTGACGACCCGCGGGCCAAGGCGGACGTGGCGGCATTCATCGAGAGCCTCGGCCTGCGCCCGCTGGACGTCGGCGGCCTGAAGATGGCGCACTGGCTCGAAGGAGCGGGAGTGCTCACGGTAGGCCTCGCCGGCAACGGGATCGGCCACGGGAACTTCGCCCTGGGCGTCAACGAGTTCACGGGCTGACCCAGCTGCCCCCTGGGGGTCACCAAGAAGTCGGCGAACAGAATGCCGTGCGCTCTGGTTGGTTGACGGACCACCGGCTCGCCGCTGTCAGACATCAACAGTGGCGAAGGGATTCGCCCGAGGAGGCTCAACGCAGTGCAGCTCGGTTTCGTGCTTCCTGTTGTCGGGCCCGCTATCAGCGACGCGATGCGCCGGGTCGGCCGCAGCGGGGTGGGCTGGCTCTGGGTCGAAGGGCCGGCGCCCGCTGCGTCGTTCAGTAGTCAGGACGAGGGTGCCGGCCGCCTGTGGTCGATCGCGCGTCGAGCGGCGGAGGACGCCGATCGCGACCCCGACGCACTCAAGACGGCCATGCGGATCAACCTCGATCCGGGCAAGTCCGTGGACTCGGTCGCGGACCAGCTGAAGCGGTACGCCGAGTCCGGTGTTGACGAGGCGCACTTCGATGCCTTGGCGATGTTCACCAGCCTTGACCAGCTGCTCGACTTCACCGCCGAGGTGGTCGCGCGTACCGGCCGGTTGTGACCACCTAAGAAGCGACCAGCCAGTAAACGACCACCTAAGAAACGACGGACGGGCAAGCCGTTCGATTCAGACCAGAGGAAAGGAGTACTCATCATGAGCAGCATCAGTTTCATCGGCCTGGGGGGCATGGCCCACGCCATCGCCTCACGCGCGGTATCGGGCGGCCACTCCGTCCAACTCATCGGTCGCGACCCGGCCAAGGCCAAAGGCCTTGCCGCCGAGCTCGGCGTCGGGGCCACGGCGGGGACTTTCGGCGCCGTCCCTGTGGGCGACATCGTCGTCCTCGCCGTGCCGTACGCCAGCGCCGTGCCGGTCATCGCCCAGTACGGGGAAGCCTTGGCCGGCAAGGTCATCATCGACATCTCCAACACCTTCAACGCCGACGCCACCGAGCTTGTCACTCCTGAGGGCACGTCCGGTGCGCAGGAGATCGTCAAGGCGGCCCCGGCGAGCGCGCACGTCGTGAAGGCGTTCAACACCGTCTTCGGCCACGTCCTGGTCCAGGAGCGTCCGTTGGACGTGTTCTTCGCCGGAGACGACGCACGGGCCAAGGCGAGCGTGTCGGCGTTCATCGAGAGCCTCGGGCTGCGTCCCCTCGATGTCGGCGGCCTGGAGATGGCCCGCTGGCTGGAAGGGGTCGGGCCGCTGCTGATGGGCCTGGCCCGGAACGGCGCGGGGACCTTCGACGTCGCTCTCGGCGTCGACTTCCCCCGCTGAGCCACCCCGGCTGAGCCCACCCCGCACCACCAACGCTTCCCCCGCATCACTCACAAGGAGTAGTACCGTGCGCGTCTTCGTCACTGGCGGGACCGGCCATTCCGGTTCGTACATCATCCCGGAGCTCGTCACCGCCGGGCACGAGGTCACCGGCCTGGCCCGCTCGGACACCGCAGCGGCGGCGCTATCCGCGCTCGGCGCGAAGATACGCCGCGGCGACCTCCAGGACCTCGAGGGGCTCAAGGAGGCTGCTGCGGACTCCGACGGCGTCATCCACGTCGCGCACCGGCAGGACCTGCTCCCGTCCGGCGGGGTGGCCGCCGTGGCCGCCGCGGAGCTCCCGATCATGCTCGCGTACGGCGAGGCTCTCGCGGGGACCGGAAAGCCGCTGGTCGCGGCGGGGAGCATCGGCTCGCCCGGCAGCGGGAGGGACCTGGGCCGGCCGGGCACCGAGGACGACCCGGCCCTTCCCGTCGGCGACGAGCACAAGGGCACCCTGCGGGCCCGTAACGTCGTGGAGACCGCCATCATCGGGCTCGCCGAGCAGAACGTGCGGTCCTCGGTCGTGCGGATCGCCAACATCGCGCACAGCACGACCGACCAGGGGGGCTTCCTCCCCGCCCTGATCGCGCTCGCGAAGGAGAAGGGCTTCGCCGGCTACCCCGGAGACGGCGAGAACCGGTGGAACGCCGTGCACGCGCGTGACGCCGCCTCCTTGTTCCGCCTGGCGCTGGAGAAGGGCCCGGCTGGCAGCTACTGGCACGCGGTCGAGGACGGAGGCATCCCGTTCCGCGAGATCGCCGAAGCCATCGCCAGCCGCCTGGGCGTGCCCGCCGTGAGCGTCCCCCTGGACGAGCTGATGCTGCCGGGATACTTCGGGTTCCTCACGAACGTCGCCACGCAGAGCTACCCGACGTCCAACCTCATCACCCGCCGCACCCTCGGCTGGGAACCCGCTCAGCCCCGCCTCCTCGCCGATCTGGACAACGGCCACTACTTCTCCGCTACCTGACAGCAGGAACCCCCATCGCAACGCGTCCGGCATGACAAGGACAAGGCCCTACTGGCAGGACATCGAGAACATGACAACCGTGGGATTCATCGGAAGCGGATCCATCGGCAGCACCATCGCGCGGCTCGCCGTCGCGGCCGGCCACCAGGTCGTGCTCAGCAACTCACGCGGTCCCGAGACGCTCGCGAACACGGTGGCGGAACTGGGGCCGCGGGCCTCCGCGGCGACGCGCGAAGAAGCCGCGGCGGCCGGTGGCATCGTCGTGGTCACGGTGCCGGTTACGGCTTTCCACGACGTCCCCGCCGCGCCGCTGGCGGGGAAGACGGTCATCGACACCTGCAACTACGGCCCCGATCGTGACGGGCACATCCCCGAGCTCGACGGCACGTCGCTCACCTCCAGCGAGCTGCTGCTGCGGTACGCCCCGGACGCCGAGCTCGTGAAGGCGTTCAACACCATCTATTTCAAGCACCTGCTCTCACTCGCCCGCCCGGCGGGGGCGGCCGACCGCTCATACCTGCCGATCGCCGGCGACTCCGCACCCGCGAAGGCAGCGGTGACCGAATTCATCGCCTCCATCGGGTACGGCGTGGTGGACGCGGGACCACTGGCCGACAGCTGGCGGCAGGCGACGGGCACGCCTGTGTGGGGAATCCCGTACGGGCCGGCCTCGAGCGAGAAGGGCCGGCCAGCCGGCGCGGACGCCATCCGCGCGGCACTGGCCACCGCAACGCGATAACCGCAAGCTGGCGGGCCGCGGCCCGCACCTCACCCGTGGCAGCGCTCGGGGCGGAGTGACGACCGCCCGTCGCTGACGCTGACGGCGACGCCCGTGCACAGCCTGTACACGGGCGTCGCCGTGCGAAACCCTCAGGTCACCAGCCCGTTGCGGTAGGCGTAGACCACCGCCTGCACGCGGTCGCGCAGGCCGAGCTTGGCCAGGAGGCGCGACACGTACGTCTTGACCGTCTCCTGGCTGATCACCAGGGCCGCGGCGATCTCGCCGTTCGACAGGCCGTCGGCGATCAGACGCAGCACCTCCAGCTCGCGCCGGGTCAGCGCCGTGTCGCCGGGGGCACCCTCGGTGGGCCGGATCCGCGTCGCGTACCTGCCGACGAGCTGCCTGGTCACCTCGGGCGCCAGCAGCGCCGCCCCGGAGGCGACAGTGCGGATGCCGTTCAGCAGCTGCGCCGCCGGGGCGTCCTTGAGCAGGAACCCGCTCGCCCCGGCGCGCAGCGCCTCGTAGACGTACTCGTCCAGGTTGAACGTGGTCACCACGAGCACCTTGACGGGACGCGCCACCCCGGCGCCGGCCAGCAGGCGGGTCGCCTCGATACCGTCGAGCACCGGCATCCGGACATCCATCACCACGACGTCCGGGTTCAGTCGCCCAGCGAGGTCGACGGCGGCCCGCCCGTCCTCGCACTCGCCGACCACCTCGAGGTCGGGCTGGGCGTCGATGATCGTCGCGAACCCGGTGCGGATCAGCGCCTGGTCGTCGCACACCAGGACCCGGATCGGCGCACTCACGACCGGCTCCCGGTGGGGATGCGCGCCAGGACGACGAATCCGCCGTCGGCCCCGCGGTCCGCGCTGAACTCGCCACCCAGGGCTTCCACCCTTCCCCGTAGCCCGGCGAGCCCTCGACCGCTCCCGCCGGGAGACCTCGGGCGGGCGCCGACGGGGGCCTGCTCAGATCCGGTCCCGGCAGTGCTGATCTGCACGGTGATCTCCCGTTCGTCGTAGCGCACGCCGACCGTCGTCGGGCTGCCGTGGGCGTGCTTGAGGGCGTTGGTCAGGGACTCCTGCACCACCCGGTGGGCGACCAGCTCGGCGCTCCCGGCGGATTTCGACTGCGTGCCCTCCTCGGTGAGCTCTACCGGCTGCCCGGCCTGACGGGTCTGCTCGACGAGCGTGTGCAGGTCCCGGAGGAACGGTGCCTGGGCCGCGCCGTCGTGGCCCGGGTCGAGCAGGTCCAGGAGGTTTCGGAGGTCGCCGATCGCCCGCCGGCCCGTGTCGGTGACCGCATTCAGTGTCTCGTCGAGACGATCGGGGGCGTCTGTCAGGTACCTGGCAGCCTCTGTCTGCACGACCATCGCCGTCACGTGGTGCGTCACGACGTCGTGCAGCTCGCGGGCGATCCGCATGCGTTCCGCGGTGCGGGCCTCCTCGGCGACCCGGAGGCGCCGTTCGGTCTCGGCGACCCGGGTGGAGCGCAGCCAGGAGCCGACGGCCCACACGAGGACCAGCGCCAGGTAGAACGCCAGGTACCCGTCCGCCCGCTCGGTCCCGCCGACCAGGTCGATCGCGAGCGCCAGCACCACATAGGCACCCGAGAGGAGGATCATGACCGTGCGGCGACGGCGTTCCAGGTGGGCACCCGCGCTCAGCAGCGCGATAGCGAGCCCGGCGCCCGCGAGCGTGTGGTAACCCCGGAGCTGGTCGAGGGCGAAGCCGAGGAACACCAGGACGAGGCAGGCGGCCGGCCACCGCCGGCGAACGGCGAGCGGGAAGCACTGGACGACGATCGCCACGACGGCCAGCGCGTCGAAGGGACGGGTCGGCAGCGCGCCGACCTCCGTCCCCACCCCGTGCAACGCCGGCACGAGCGATGCGACCGCCGGCAGCAACGCGAGCGGCAGGTCCCGGACCGTGACATCGAGCTGCCGCCACCGGTCCAGGACCCGCCGGAGATCGATCACCGGGAGAGCCTAGCGGCCACGTCCGCTCGGGCCGAGCGACGGACGGGGACCACGTGACCACGCCGGTAGGCGAGCCACATGAACACGCCGGTGGCCAGCACGCCGAACACCACCGCGTAGACACTGGCCTCCGGGCCGAAGTCGCCGCCCGTGACCAGCGCGGGACCCGAGATCGTCGCGTCCAGCAGGCCCTGGGCGGTGTTGCTGCCGGACACCTCGGTGCTGAAGATGGCGCTCGCGGCGATGTTCCAGCCGAAGTGCAGACCGATCGGCACCCACAGCTTGCGGGTGGCGATGTACGCGGCGGTCAGCATCCCGCCTGCCTCGATGGCGATAGCGACGGCGCCCAACAGGGTCGCGTTCGCGTTGGCCAGGTGGATCAGGCCGAACAGCGAGCCGGTCAGCGCGAGCGCGATCCAGGTTCCGGTCCAGCGCTCGATGTTGCGGAACAGGACACCGCGGAAGACCAGCTCCTCGGCCACAGCAGCACCCGCCATGATCCCGAGCAGGCTGACGGCGCTCGCCGGCGAGCCCAGGCCGTTGATCGTGTAGTCACCGAAGAAGGCGATGTTCGCGATGACTGCCCCGAACAGCGCAATGCCGAGCAGCGTGCCCCTGCTGATCCCGGCACCTGCTCCCTTCGGCGACACCTCGAGGGGGACCCGGTGCTCGGTTCGCCGCACCACCCAGCCGTAGACCAGGACCCCGACGACGGCCGTCAGCAGGCCGGCGACGAGCGCCAGCCAGGGGGTGTCCTTCACCGCCGCCGTGCCCAGATTGCCGAGGATCCAGACCGCCGCAACCGCCAAGAGCTGCCATACCAGACGCACGATGACTCCTTTGAGAAGCCGCGGCGGGAGCGTCGCGGGATACCCCAAACGCTATGGATTTGCCCGCCCAAAGTAGTCACCGCACGGTGGACATTCGCAGGTAGCTCGCACGGGGGACAGACTCGGCAGCACCGGGCAGCACCACTCGAACGTCAGCAGACGTACTGGCGCGCGACAAGTCTTGTCGCGTGGCTCTTATCCAACGACCGCCAGAAAATCCGAGTACAACATGCCCAGGCCGACGGCCACGCACACGCCGGCCACGATCCAAAACCGGACCCGCGGTCCAGGTCGCACAGGCCGTGGAGCAGCGCGTCGCCAAATCCCTCGGACCCGTTGCGGACTCCTCCGCTCCCGACGCCCTATGCCGAGGGTGACCCGACCCGTACCGGCCGGCGGATCCGGGCCGGCGGGGCGGGCAGAGCCCTGCGGTCGACCTTGCCGTTGGCGGTGGCGGGCAACTCGGGCAGCACCACGTGGCGCAGCGGCACCATGTGGTCGGGAAGCTGCTCGGCCAGGAACGCCCGCAGCGCCGCCTCGCTCACGTCGCCCGCGTCGGCGTGCCGCTCGGTCACCACGTACGCCACCAGGGTCGGGGCCGCACCCAGGTCGTCGCGGAGCAGCACCACGCTGTTCGCGACGAGCGGGTGACTGTTCAGCACCGACTCGATCTCGCCGAGTTCCACCCGCTGCCCACGGATCTTCACCTGCGTGTCGATGCGCCCGCCGTAGTTCAGGTACCCCTGTGGTGACCACCAGGCCAGGTCGCCGGTGCGGTAAACCCGCTGGGGACGCCCGGCGACTTGCACGGTGCCGAACCGTTCGGCGGTCAGGTCGGGCCGTCCGGCGTACCCCCGGGCCAGGCAGTCGCCGCCGACCACCAGTTCCCCGGGTACGCCCAGCGGGGCCAGCGCACCGTCGTCGTCCAGCACGTATGCCGTGACGTTGGTGATCGGCCTGCCGATCGGGACGGTGGGGTCCGGTTCGGGTCGGCGGCACGGCCAGGCGGTGACGTCGATGGCGGCCTCGGTGGGGCCGTACAGGTTGTCCACCCGCACCGTCGGCAGGGTGGCGGTGAGCTTGTTGACGAGCTTCGGCGGCAGGGCCTCCCCGCTACAGATCACCCGGCGCAGGGCTGCGCACGCGGCGACCCCGGGCTCCTCGACGAACAGGGCGAGCATCGACGGCACGAAGTGCACTGTGGTCACCGCCTCGCGCGCGATGACGGCGGCCATCTCCTGCGGGTCGCGGTGCGCCTGGGCTTCGGCCGTGACCAGCGTCGCGCCGGCCAGGAAGGCCCAGAGCAGTTCCCACACCGACACGTCGAAGGTGTACGGCGTCTTCTGCAGCACCACGTCGCCGGGCCCGATGCGGTACTCCTCCTGCATCCACGCCAGCCGGTTCGCCAGCGACAGATGGGTCATCTGCACACCCTTCGGCGCCCCGGTCGACCCGGAGGTGAAGATGACGTACGACAGCCCGTCCACCACCTCCTCCGGCGCGCGGTAGCCACGCCAGTCGACGGGCAGGGCGGGCAGGTCGGCGCCGGCCAGTGGTCGCACCGGAACGGCCGGGGCTCCGCCGGTGCCGAGCGCTGCCCGTCCCTCGTCGTCGGCGAGCGCCAGCGCGGCGTCGGCGGTGGTGAGCATCAGGTCCAGCCGGACCCTCGGGTGGGACGGGTCCAGTGGCAGGTACGCCGCTCCGGCCAGCAGGACACCGAGCACCGCGACGACCATCTCCGGGCTCCGCTCGGTGCACAGGGCGACGACCGAGCCGGGGCCCACGCCCTCGGCGCGCAGTCGCCCGGCCAGCGCCGCTGCCTCGTCGAGCAGGTCCCGGTAGCTGCGGTCGCGTCCCCCGCCGCGCAGCGCGACGGCGTCCGGGGTGCGCTCCGCCTGCCGGCAGATCGCCTCGTGCACGGGTGTCCGGGGGGCCGGGGTCGGCGCGGGGTTGAAGCCGAGCAGCGTGGCCCGCTCCCGGGGACCGACGAGCACCGCCTCGCGCACCGGGCGGTCGGGATGGGCGGTGAGCCATCCGCTCAGGGTGTCCAGTCGTTCCTGGAGATGGGTGGGATGACAGTGGTCGCCGGCGAGCCAGACCGGCACCGGGCCCACCGTTCCCGCCGCCCCGCCCGGTGGGCCGGGTGTCACCAGCACCACGTCCACCGGGGACAGCTCGGGTGACGGTGTCCGCGTCTGCGCGCGTACCTCTGTCGGTGTGGTGTCCGGGTGCACGCGCAGCGTGTGGTCGCCGTGCGGGCCGCGCACCGTTACCGACGTCGCGCCGGAGAGGCGGTGGGCGAGCACGGCCGCCACCGCTGCCGCGTGTGCCAGGTCGGTGGGGTCGGTCATGCGGTCACCAGCTCGGCCAGGACGCGCGGCGTGGGTCGCGCGGACAGTTTCTCCATCGGGATGCGGACGGCGAAGCGGCGCTGCACCTGGTTGACCATGCGGATGAACAGCAGGGACTCACCGCCGACGGTGAAGAAGTCGGTGTCCGGCCCGATGTCGGGCGAGCCGAGCAACCGGCCCCACAGCTCCACGATCTCGCCCACCACCGTGCTCTCCCCGGTAGCCGCGGGAGGCGGCGACGGTTCGGCGGTGTCCGGGGCCGGTGGCGGTGTCGCCTCCAGCCAGTGGCGGGTACGGGCGAACGGGTACGTGGGCAGCGCCACCCGTCGCGCCGGGGTGTCGCCGCGCACCGCCGGCCAGTCCACCGTCACCCCGGCCGTCCACAGTCCACCTAGCCCGGCGAGGACGTCGGCGGCGTCGGCCCGCGTCGTCGGTCGCGGCTGTATGGCGAACCCGGGCACCCCCCGTCCCTGCGGTGTCTGCCGGGCCATGCTGGTCAGCGCGGTGCCGGGACCGACCTCGACGAGCACGGGGTCGGGTAGCTCCAGCGCGGTCAGCAGGGCGTCGTGGTAGCGCACCGGGCTGCGCAACTGTGCCGCCCAGTAGCCCTCGGCACGCGCCCGGCCGGCGTCGAGCAGCGCGCCGTCGACGCTGCTGACCACCGGGATGGTCCGGGGTCGGTGGGGCACCCGGTCGGCCTCGACTCCGAGCAGCCGGGCCGCGTCGGTCATCATCCGGGTGTGGAAGGCGCGCTGCGCGGGCAGCGCCCGACAGGGCACGCCGGCCGCGTCCAGGCGTTCGCGGAACGCGGCGAGCGGGGCCGGCGGTCCGGCCACGACGGTGACCTCCGGCGCGTTGCGGGCGGCGATGTCGAGGGCGTCCAGGCCCGCGAGGTGTTCCTCCACGGTGCGCGGCCCGGCCAGCACGACCAGCAGGTGACCCTCCGGGGCGTCCTGCATGAGCCGGCCCCGGCTGGCGACCAGACGCAGCATGTCGTCGTCGGCCAGCTCACCGGCGAGCGCGGCGGCCGGGAACTCACCAACCGAGTGGCCGATCATCGCCGCCGGACGGACGCCCCACGACAGCAGCAGCCGGCCGAGCGCCACCTCGTACAGCGCCAGGGCCGGCTGGGTGACGTCCGTACGGTGTACGACACCGTGCGGGTCGTCGTCGACGAGAACGTCCCGCAGGTCCAGCCCGAGGACCGGGGCCAGCAGCTCCGCCCCGTGGTCGAGGTCGGCCCGCACCGACGGGTAGTGGTCGTAGAGGCCCCGCGCCATGGCGGGAAACTCGGCGCCCTGCCCGGGGAACAGGAACACCACCCGGGGTCGGCGGGCCGCCGCGCGCACCCGCGCCCGGCGCAGCCCGGCGAGCGCCGCCGGGACGTCCCGCGCGGCCACCGCCAACCGGTGCGGGAAGTGCCGGCGGTACGTCTGCGCCGTCACCGCGACGTCCCGCAGGGACAGGTCGGGGCGCTGCCGGACGTACTCGTGCACCTGATCGGCGGCCTCGCGGACCGCCTCCGGGGTCCGCGCGGACAGCACGATCAGCTCGGCGGGGCCGTCGGCGGCCGATGGCTCCGGCGGGATCGGGCCGTCGGCCTCCTCCAGCACCACGTGCGCGTTGGTGCCACCCAGACCGAAGGCGCTGACCGCCGCGCGGCGCGGACCACCGGCGGCCTCCCAGGGGCGGGCGACGGTGTCCACAGTGAACGGCGTCGACCCGTCCAGCAGCTCGGGCCGGGCCTGCTTCAGGCCGGCAAGCGGCGGGATCTGCCGGAAGTACAGGGCCAGCGCTGCCTTGATGAGACCGGCGACACCGGCGGCGGCGTCGAGGTGCCCGACATTGGCCTTGACCGAGCCGATCGAGCACTGTCGCTCGCCGCGACGGAACACCTCGGTCAGCGCGGCCAGCTCGATGGCGTCGCCGACCTCGGTCGCGGTGCCGTGCGCCTCGAGGTAGCCCACTGTCGCCGGGTCGACGGCGGCGGAGGCGTACGCGCGTGTCAGCACGTCGACCTGCCCGGCGATGCCCGGCGCGGTGTAGCCGACCTTCATCCCACCGTCGTTGTTCACCGCCGACCCCTTGATCACCGCGTACACGGTGTCCCCGTCCCGGCGGGCGTCCGCGACGCGTTTGAGCACCACCAGGGCGACCCCGTTGCCGGGCACGGTGCCGTCGGCCGCGGCGTCGAAGGGCCGGCACGTGCCGTCCGGCGACATGATGCCCTTCGTCTCGTAGAGGTACCCGGCCTGCTGCGGCACGGCCACGCAGGCGCCACCGGCGAGCGCCACGTCCGAGTCGCCGCCGCGCAGGCTCTGGCAGGCCAGGTGCACCGCCACCAGCGACGTCGAGCAGGCGGTCTGCACGGTGATGGCGGGTCCGCCCAGGTCCAGCCGGTACGCGATCTTCGCGGCCAGGTGGTCCTTCTCGTTGCCCAGCACGACCGACAGCAGCCCCTGCGACTCGACGACGTCGGGCTGGGCGAACACGTGGTGCAGCGCGTAGTAGTTGAACCCGGCCCCGGCGAAGACGCCGACCCGACCAAACGGCCGCTCGGTGGCGAGCCCCGCCGACTCCAGCGCGGCCCACGCCGTCTGCATCAGCAGCCGGTGCTGCGGGTCCATCGTCTGCGCCTCCCTCGGAGTGATGCCGAAGAAGGCCGCGTCGAACAGGTCCGGGTCGGCCAGGACGCCGCGCGCCGGCACGTACGCCGGGTCGTCGAGCCGGTCGGCGGGCACCCCGGCGGCCAGGAGTTCACCTCGGGTCAGCGCACTGACAGTGGTCTTCCCGGCGACCAGGTTCGACCAGTACTCCCAGACGTCGACGGCGCCGGGGAACCGACCGGCCAGGCCGACGATCGCGATGTCGTCGTTCATGAGGGTGCGCCTGCTCTCTCGGTCTGTGCGTGCAGATGCCGGGCCAGGGTCTGGACGGTCGGGAAGCGGTAGAGGTCGGTGAGCGGGATGGTCCGGCCGGCCAGCCGCTCCTGGAGCAGCCGGCGCACGATCGCCAGGCGCAGCGACTCACCGCCGACGTCGAAGAACGCCTCGTCGACGTCGAAGTCGTCGGTGCCCAGCGCCTCCACCCAGGCGCCCGTCACCAGCTCCTCGAACTCGGCCAGCGACGCCGAGCGCTGGGCGGGAACCCGGGCCGGCGCGGCCGAGGTCTCCGGCGGCGCGGCCGGTTGGGCCAGCGCTCCCAGCGCCCGTAGGTCGACCTTGCCGTTGCGGTCCAGCGGGAACTCCGCCACCGTCACCCACTGCTGCGGCCGGGCGTACGGGGCGAGGTCGGGCTCCACCGCGCGGCGCACGGCGGCCACGTCGACGCCGTCCGGGTCGGGTTTGAGCGCCGCGCAGAGGCGTACCCCGCTCGCCGGGTCACCGGTGGGGAAGACCACGGCGTCGCGGACGCCCGGCTGCGCCCGCAACCGGCGCTCGACGTCGACCGGCTCCACCCGGTGTCCGGCGATCTTCACCTGGCGGTCGTTGCGGCCCAGGAAGCGCAGTTGGCCGTCGGTGCCCCAGCGCACCAGGTCCCCGGTGCGGTAACGGCGTTCCCCGTCGTGGCGCACGAAGGAGGCTTCCGTCCTCGTCGGGTCGCCCAGGTACCCGTCGGCCAGACCGGTGCCGCCGGCCAGCAGTTCGCCGACGGCGCCCGGTGGGACGAGACGACCCGACGCGTCGACGACGGACAGGTCGGTGCCGTGCACCGGAGCACCGATCGGCAGCGGGTCGGGCGTCGCGTCGGCGTGCTCGACGGAGTACGTGGTGGTGAAGGTGGTGTTCTCGGTGGGGCCGTACCCGTTGGTCAGGCGCAGGCCCCGGCAGGCCCGCAACACCTGGCGCACGTGCGGCGGTGACACCACTCCCCCGCCGGTGAACAGCTGCCGCAACCCGGCGAACGCGTCCGGACGGTGGTCGGCGACCAGGTGGAACACGCCCGAGGTGAGCCAGGCGTGGGTGACCCCGGCGGTGCTCAGGACGTCGGCCAGCCCGCGTGGCGTCGGGTCCTCCGGCGGGAAGACCACCACCGTGTCACCGGTGGCCAGGGGCACCAGCAGCTCCAGGGTGGACGCGTCGAACGCCAGCGGGGACAGCCGCAGTATCCGCATACCCGGCCGCTCGGCGAACATCCCCGGGTCGTCGGCCAGTCGCAGCACCGCCCGGTGCGGCACGACGACGCCCTTGGGCACGCCCGTCGAACCGGATGTGAAGGAGACGTACGCGGTGCGCGCCGGGTCGGTCGGCGCCGCCTCGACCGGGTCTGCCCCGACGGGCGTCCGCGGATCGACGAGCGGGCAGTCGACGACTCCCGGCCAGGACTCGCCCACACCGAGGCGGGCCCGCGCCGCGACGGTCGCCGCCAGATGGGTACGCCACTCGGCGGTTGCGTGCTGGTCCACGGCCACGTAGTGCGCGCCGAGTCGCAGCACGCCCAGCACCGCAACCGCCTCGGCGGCCGAGCGGGGCACCTCCAGGAGAACCGCGTCGCCGGCACGCACCCCGTGGCCGTGCAGGAGACGGGACTGCTCGACCGCGGCGTCGTGCAGGTCCCGGTAGGTGAGCGTCAGCCCGGTGTGCGCGTCGACGAGCGCGAACCGCTCGCCCGCCGACTCCGCGTACGCCGCGAACCGGTGCCACACGTCGTCGGCGGTGTCGTACGTCCCGCCCGAGCCCAGCTCGCGCAACCGGGCGCGCTGACCCGCCGAGAGCGTGGTGACGTCCCGCACCCTCGCGTCCGGGTCGGCGGTCAACTCCCGCACCGTCGCCTGGAACGACTCGACCAGTTCCCCGGCGTCGGCGGCGGTCAGCAGGGCTGTCGCGTATTCCAGCGCGAACCGGGGGCGATCCGACCACGACTGGAGGTAGAGCAGGGCGTCGAACACCGCGCCGCCGCAGTGGCTCTCGTGCACCCGCCAGGTACGGTCGCCCACCACCAGCTCGTCGGGCACCAGCTCGTGGTGGGCGGCGAAGCCGAGCTGGGCCAGGGGGTTCCGTCCCGGGTCGGTGCCGGCGCCCAGCGCGGAGACGACAGTCTCGAACGGCACGTCGGCGTCGGCGACCGCCGCGGCCAGGGCGTCGGCGATCCCGCGGACGAACTCCCGGACGGTGCTGTCGTCGGTCGCCGCGCAGCGGACCGGGACGACCCGGGTGCAGAGGCCCACCAGGCGATCCATGCCCGCCTCGAACCGGCCTGCCGCCGGCACCCCGAGCACCAGGTCGTCCAGACCGGCGCGGCGGGACACTGTCAACGCCCAGGCTGCCAGGGCCACCGACGTGACGGTCACCCCGCACTCCCGGGCCAACCCGGTCGTCGCCTCCGCCGCCGTCTCGTCCAGGTGGAAGCGCAGTCGGGCGCCCCGCCCGTCGGCCTCGGCGACCGGCGGCAGGTCGGTGGGGAGCGTCACCGTCCACGGTGCCCCGTCCAGCCGCGCGGTGACCCGGGTCAGGGCGGACTCCAGCGCGCCGGACGACTCCTGCGCGGCGAGCCGGGTGCCGACCCAGTCCGGCGACGGGGCCGCCTCGGCCGGGCCGTCCCCGGCGTAGAACTCGGCGAACTCCCGCGCGAACAGTCCGACGCTCCAGCCGTCGCTGACCGTGTGGTGCACCAGCATGGTGAGCAGGTCGCGCCGGCCGGTTCGGGTCAGGACGAACACCACGGGTGGCTGCGCGAAGGGGCGCAGCAGACGGGCGGCGGCCGGGCCGTACAGGTCGTGCACGGCGCGTACCGCGTCGTCGTCGGGCAGCGTCTGGTGCAGCAGGCGCGGCTCGTAGGGCGCGGGCAGCACGATCCGGGCCTGGCGGGGGTCGCGCACGAAGCGTGTTCGCAGCGCCTCGTGTCGGGTGGCCAGCTCGCGCAGCGCCCACCGGACCCGGGCCGGGTCGAGGGGCCCGTCCGCCTCCACCGTGAACATCAGGTGGTACGGCGCGTCCTGGTCCAGCAGGTGCGCGGCCAGCATGGACCGCTGACCCGGCAGCAGCTCCCGCTCTGCCGGCCGCCGCGCGACGACGGGTGGCGCGGTGTCGACGAAGTCCACGGCGCCGGCGAGGGCCTGGGCCAGTGGCAGCGCCGACAGCAGGCGGGCGCTGTCCACGTCCGCCCGCAGCTCGCGTTGGCCCAGCGCGACGAGGGCGATGGCCTGGAGCGAGGTGCCGCCCAGGGCGACGAACGACTCGGTGGCGGCCACCGCGCTCACCTGTTCGGGGGTGCCGCCGAGCACCCGTGCGGCGAGCGGCGCCCAGGCGGCGAGGTCGGGGGCGAGCATCAGGCGGTCTCCGCCGGGGTCCGCTCCAGCGGCACCTCGCTCGCGACCTTGCGCAGGTCGGCGAAGCGGGGGTTCTCCAGCACGTGGCCGAACATCACCGCGAGGTTGAGTTCCTGGCGGATCAGGGTGCTCAGCCGCAGCGCGCTGAGCGAATGGCCGCCGAGGTCGAAGAAGTCGTCGTCGTCGTCGACGGTGTCGACGCCGAGCACCTCCATCCACAGCTCCTCGAACTCGGCCACCCAGGTCCGGTCGTGTACGTCGCGCATCAGTGTCGCCTCTCTGTGGTCGGGTCGGCTCCGGGTGCGTCCAGGTAGTGCCGGGTGGCCGCGAAGGGGTAGGTGGGGGCGGGCAGCCGGCGGCGGCCGGTGTCGTGCACGGGATCCCAGGCGTCGGTGAGACCCAGCTGCCACAGCGCGCCGACGGTCGCCAGCAGGCGGGCGTGCCGGTTGGCGGGAAGTGCCGGCTGGTCGGCGTCCAGGTGCGGGGTGACGGTGGTGCCGACCTCGATCCAGAGCACCGGGTCGGGCGCGTCGGGGGGCGGCGTCGACGTCGGGGGACGAAGGGCGGCGGCCCGCCAGAAGGCGCTGTCGTCGGGGCGCCCGTCGATGAGCAGGGGCAGAGCGGCGGGGTGCAGGCGTACCCCGGGGTCGTCGGTGTGGCGCAGCAGCGCCAGCGCGTCCGCGAGCGACATCACCCCGGCCACGACGGCGGCGGCCAGCGCGCCGACGCCGTCGCCGGCCAGGGCGCGCGGGGTGACGCCCCGGCTGCGCAGCGACCGGGTCAGGCCGACGCAGGCCAGCAGCCGGTCGCCGCGTTCCCGGACCGAATCGTCCAGGTCGTGGCCACGCAGCAGCGCGACGCCCTCGTCGACGGTCCGCCGGTACACCGGGTCGGCGTCGTAGTTGGGTCGGTTGCCGGTCACCGCACCGGCCCCGGTGAGGTGCAGCGCCACCCCGCGCGCCCGAGCCGTCGCGTCGACCTTTCGCAGCCGGGCGACCCCGTCGGTCACGCCGGTCAGGACGGCGGCCCGCCAGGGCAGCTCGGCGCGGCCGGTCCGCAGTGTGTACGCGAGGTCGGCCAGGTCCCCGGGGGCGGTTCCCGCCGCGAACGCGGTCACCCGGTCCAGGCTCTCCTGCGCCACCGCGGCGGTCTTCGCGGAGACCAGGACGAGCTGCGGGACGTGCCGGCGAGGTCGGGCCGCGATTGGCGGGGCCTCCTCCAGCACTACGTGGGCGTTGGTGCCGCCGATGCCGAAGGCGCTCACCCCGGCGCGGCGTACGCCGTCGACAGGCGCCCAGGGTCGGGCGGTCGTCGGCAGCTCGAACACCGAGCCGTCCAGTTGGATCGCCGGGTTGGGCGTACGGAGGTGGGCGATCGGAGGAATCGTCCGGTGCGTCAGGGCCAGGACCGTCTTGATCATGCCGACCACCCCGGCGGCGGTGTCCAGGTGTCCGACGACCGACTTGACGGCGCCCAGCGCGCAGGGCGCCCGGTCGGGCCGGGCGGAGTCGAACACCTGCCGCAGCGCCGCCACCTCGATCGGATCGCCGAGCGCGGTGCCGGTGCCGTGCGTCTCGACCAGGCCCACGGTGTCCGGGTCGACGTCGGCCACCTCCAACGCCGCCGCGATGACGGCGGCCTGACCGGTCGGACCGGGCGCGGTGAAGCCGGCCTTGCGGGCGCCGTCGTTGTTGACCGCGGAGCCACGGATCACCGCGTGCACCGTGTCGCCGTCACGCAGCGCGTCGGTGAGGCGCTTGAGCACCACCACGCCCGCTCCGTCGCCCGGTACCGTCCCGTCGGCGGCGGCGTCGAAGGCGCGGCAGCGACCGTCGGCGGAGAAGATGCCGCCGGGCTCGTGCAGGTGTCCGCGCCGGGTCGGCGGGGCGACGGTGGCCGCGCCGGCCAGCGCCACGTCGGCGTCGTAGGTGAGCAGCGCCTGCGTCGCCTGGTGCACCGCGACGAGCGACGTCGAGCAGGCGGTCTGCACTGTCAGCGCCGGCCCCTGAAGGTTCAGCTTGTAGGCGATCCGGGTGGCGGCGAAGTCCTTGTCGCTGCCGATGATCACGCCCAGGCCACCGGCCGCCTCGACCGCGCGCTCGTTGGGCCACACGTTGTCCAGCAGGTAGACGTTGAGTCCGGTGCCGACGTACACCCCGACCCGGTTGCCGTCGGCGGCGACCGGCGGGTGGCCGGCGTGCTCCAGGGCCGCCCAGGCGCACTCCAGCAGAATCCGCTGCTGGGGGTCCATCAGGGCGCTGTCCGACGGTGAGTAGCTGAACAGCCGGTGGTCGAAGCGGTCCGCGTCGGTGAGCACCGCGCGGGCCGGCACGAAGCCCGACCGTTCCACCAGATCCTTGGGTACGCCCCAACCGACGAGCTGCTCGGGCGTGAAGACGCTGACGGCGTCGACGCCGTCGTGGACGTGTCGCCAGAACCGGTCCAGGTCGCGTTCGGCGCCGGGGACCCGGATGGCCATGCCGACCACCGCCACCGCGGCGTTGTCGTCCAGCTCAGCCACGGCCGGCTCCCACGCTGCGCCGCCGGTCGGCCAGCAGGGCGCGGCCCTGGCGGCGCTGCGCCGCGTTGGGGTCCGCGACGACGGGCGCGGTGTGCTGGAGCGCCGCCGCGCAGCCGGCGATCGTGCCGCAGCGGAAGAGGTCGGTCACCGAGACGTCCAGACCCTCCTCGGACATCCGCTGCTGGAGCGCGATCAGCGCGAAACTGTGGCCGCCCAGGTCGAAGAAGTTGTCGTACAGCCCGACGTCGGGCCGCCGCAGCACCTCGACCCAGCAGGCCCGGATCCGTTCCTCCAACCCGGTGCCGACCACTGCGGCCGGTGGCCGCGACCGCGCGTTGGCCGTCCGTGCCGCGCGGCTGTCGGCCAGCAGGCGGGGAAGGTCCACCTTGCCGTGCGCGGTGAGCGGGATGGTCGCCACGGTCAGGATCCGCGACGGCACCATGTACGCCGGCAGTGTCTCGCGCAGGCGCGCCCGCAGGTCGTGCTCGGCGTCCGGGCCGATCCCGTGGACCACGAACGCGACGAGTTCGTCGTCCTCGGCGGCCACGGCGCACGACCGCACCGCGGGGTGGGTGAGCAGGGCGCCCTCCACCTCGGCCAGCTCGACGCGGTAGCCGCGCAACTGCACCTGCGTGTCGTTGCGGCCGAGATACACCATGCTCCCGTCGAGACCCCACTTCACCACGTCGCCGGTGCGGTACATGACCCCGCCCCCGTACGGGTCGGGCGGGAACCGCGCCTCGGTCAGCTCCGGGTTGTCCAGGTAGCCGTGCGCAACGAGCGCGCCGCCGCAAAACAGCTCGCCGGGCACGTTGAGGCCGGTCGGCCGCAGGTCCTCGTCGAGGACGTAGCAGCGCGCCGACGGCAACGGCACACCGATGGCGCCCTCGGGGACCCGGGGCACGTCGGCGGCCGACGCCTGGAAGATCGTGACGTGGATGGTGCCCTCGGTGATGCCGTACATGTTGACGAACACCGTTTGCAGACCCGGCGCGTCCGCGATCAGCGACGCCAGCCGCGACCAGCTCAGCGCCTCACCGCCGAGGACGACGTAGCGGATGCGGGAGGTCTCGTCGGGGTCGAGGGCCCGCAGGTACGGCGGCAGCAACCGGTAGAGCGCGCCCGGGGTCTGGAACAGCACGGTGACGGCCTCGCGACGCACCAGCCGGGCCAGCCGTTCCCGGTCCACCAGGTCGACCCGGTCGGCGATGACCAGCCGGGCGCCGGTGGTCAGCGCGCCCCACATCTCCCACACCGACGCGTCGAACGAGAACGAGCTGGCCGCCAGCCACACGTCGGCGGCCGTGACGTCCAGGCCCGCCGGGGTCGGGCTGTTCAGCGCGTCCAGGCCGCCGTGCCCGACCAGGACCCCCTTCGGTACGCCGGTCGAGCCGGAGGTGTAGATGACGTACGCCGGGTCGTCCGGCCCGGGAAAGGTCTCCTCGAGCACGGAGATTCCGTCGAGGGTGTCCGCGTCGGCCAGAGGGGTCCCGCTGTCGCGGGTGAGCGCCGCGGCCGCCTCTGCGGTCTCCGGGTCCACCACGAGCACCGCCATCCCGGCGTTCGCGGCGATCAGTTCGAGGCGCTGGCGCGGGTACTCCGGGTCCAGCGGCACGTAGACGCCGCCGAGCTTCCACACGCCCAGGATCGCCGCGACGACCGCCGGTGAACGGCCGAGCAGCAGCCCCACCCGGACACCGGGGCGGACACCGCGGTCGGCCAGGCCCGCCGCGATCCGCCCGGCCCACCGGTCCAGCTCGGCGTAGGTGATCTCGACGTCCCGGTGGCGTACGGCCACCGCGTCCGGGGTCGCCGCCGCGTGGTCGGCGAAGCGACGCAGCACCGACGGGTGCGTGACCGGCGCCGACGCGAGCGGCGGGTTCACCCCCTCGGTGAGCTGCGCCCGCTCAGCCTCGTCCACCATGGACGGCTCCCGCTGCTCCTCGTCGACGATCGACCGCAGGAACGTCAGGTAGTGCGTGAGCAGCGTGCCGACGGTCTCCGCCGTGAACAGCTCGGTGCTGTACTCGGCGCGCAGGAACGGCACGTCGGTGGAGACGTCGAGGGTCAGGCCCAGGTCGAACTTGGTGACGTCGATCTCGACGTCGACCTCGGTCAGCCGTACCCCGGCGAACTCGGGGAACGCGAACGGGAAGTTCTGCACCGTCAGCGAGGTCTGGAACAGTGGCGCGTGGCTGAGCTGTCGCTCCCCCACGGTGGCCCGCACGATCTGCTCGAACGGCACGTCCTGGTTGGCGAAGGCCGCCATGCTGGTCCGTCGTGCCCGGTCCACCAGCTCGGTGAAGCTCGGCCGGCCGGACACGTCGAGCCGGATCGGCAGCGTGTTGACCAGACAGCCGACCAGGCGCTCCTCGGCGTCGTCCATCCGGTTCGCCACCGGAACGCCGACGACCACCTCGTCCTGGCGCGCGTACCGGGACAGCACCGAGGCGTACGCGGCGAGCGTCACCGCGAACAGCGTCACGCCCCGCGCCCGCCCCCACTCCCCCAGCCTCCGCACCAGTTCCGGCTCGACCGGGCGGCGCAGCACCGCGCCGGTCGTGCCGAGCACGCTCGGGCGGGGGAAGTCGGTGGGCAGCGCCAGTTGTGGCACGTCGACCAGCGCCGCACGCCAGAAGTCGAGGCCCGAGCTGTCCCGCCGCCACGTCTCGTGCTGCCGCTCGGCGTACGCCAGGTAGGACTCGGCCGGCTCGTCGTAGGCGGCCACCGACCCGTCGACAGTGGCGTCGTACTCAGCGGCCAGGTCGCGCAGGAGCAGACCCACCGACCACCCGTCGCAGGCGATGTGGTGCACGAGCACCGCGAGGCCGTGCTCGTCCGGGCCCCAGGAGCGCAGGAAGGCCCGTACCACCGGGCCGTCGGCGAGGTCGAAGGGCTGCCGGGCCTGCTCGGCGACGAGCGTCCGCAGGTGGGCCTCCTGGGTGGCGCGATCGACCCACCCGTCGGCGGTGATGTCGACGTCCACAGCGGGCGTCGACGACACCCGCTGGGTGAGGACACCGTCGACGACCGCGAACGTGGTGCGCAGCGCGTCGTGCCGGGCGACCACCCGGGTCAGGGCCGTGCAGAGGGCCTCGGGTCGCAGCGCACCGCGCAGGTGCACCGCGAAGGCCACCACGTACGCCGGGTTTCCGGGCTGGAGCTGATCGAGGAAATAGAGGCGTTCCTGGGCGAACGAAGCACGACCGGTACGAACCATGCACCGATCGTGCGCCCCGGTACGTCCCGCGCGGCAGAGCACGTTCTCCTGCCCCACCAGGAAAAGCTCCCGGTCGCGTCGGCGACACGTCGACGCGGGTCCCCGGCATGGCGCGGCCCCGGCCCCACGCGGGTTGCCGTCGGACCGGGGCGGTGCTCGACCGGTCAGTACTCGCCGCGCCCGAAGGCCGCCAGCTCGGCGGAGTGCACGGGATTGCTGACGTACGTGGCGCCGATCGGGGCCGTCACCCGGCACCAGGCGTCGAGCCGGCCCACGTCGATGCCGGCGGCGCTCGCCAGTTCGTCGCGGCGGCGCACCATCTCCGCGCGGTCCAGACCCTCCAGCACGTAGTCCACGGCGTCGAAGCAGGGGTCACCGGCGCACGCCATCGGGTCGATCGCCACCAGGCCCCTGCCTCCGCCGTTGAGCACGTTGCCGAGGTGCAGGTCCCCGTGCAGCAGCACGGTGTCGGTGGGCACCGCGAACAGGTCGTCGCGCAGCAGCTTGGACCCGCTCAGGTCGGCGCCCCGGCGCGTCGCCGAGTTGAACAGCACGTCGATCCAGTCCGCCAGTTGACGGGGAGCGGCAGCCGGGTCGCCCGCGCCGTGCAGATCGGTGAGGAAGGCGGCGTACTCCTGCGGTGAGGGCGGCTGCGGCATCTTCTCCACGAGGGTGCCGGGGTGGATCGCTTCGAGCAGGACGGCGCCCTTGGCCGACTCCCGCACCGCCGGCACCCGTCCGCTGGAGGCGAACTGGCGCAGCATGTCCACCTCCTCCCGCACGGCGTAGCTGTCCGGGGACAGCTTGAGCACCGCGTCGCCGAGCGGGC
The DNA here is from genome assembly GCF_022230925.1 of Micromonospora alfalfae. Lineage (GTDB taxonomy): Bacteria > Actinomycetota > Actinomycetes > Mycobacteriales > Micromonosporaceae > Micromonospora > Micromonospora alfalfae. Next base: position 344,656 of record NZ_JAKKFH010000011.1, read on the forward strand.
CCACGCACCGGAACACGACTGAGGAGTTGCCGGACTTGAGCCGGTCACCGAGAGTTAACTCCCACTGCTCGACGAGGTCGTCGAGCCGCTGGCGCAGCGTGCCCACCCAGCGGTGCGCGGCCCGGCCGAACCGTGGCTCCAGTCGGTTGGCGATCGCGTCCAGGTCCAGGCTCATCCCGCTCACCCCCGCGCCGACCGCGCGCCGGCGTACGCGGCCGCGCCCGGCGCCGCGACACCACGCCTGCCGGTCAGCAGAACGCTGCCACCAGGCACCACTGGTGAATGGGAGCCGGGCGGGCCGGGGCGCCCCAACCGCGCCCGGCGGGCGACCTCGATCGCCTCGTACCGGTCAGAAACGTTCAATTTGCTGAAGATGATGGAAATATGATTGCTGACCGTTTTCGGGGACAGATTCAGCTTCGCGGCGATCGCCACGTTGCGCATACCCGAGGCAATCAATTCCAGCACCTCCCGCTCGCGGACTGTCAGCTCCGGGAAGAGCTGCTGATTGCGGGGCTCCAGGCTCAGTTGCCCGATGAGCTTGTCGGCCACCCGGGGGCCGAGGATGACCTCACCCGTCGCGAGGCCCCGGATCGCCCGGACGATGCCGTCGCCCGGGCAGCTCTTGAGCACGTAGCCCCGGGCGCCCGCCCACATGGCCGCGAGGATCGCGTGTTCGTCCTCGACCGCGGTGAAGACCAGCACCGCTGTCGAGGGCGACACCCGGTTGATCTCCTGGATCGTCACCCCCGCCTGGAACCCCGGCAGCTCGACATCGAGAACGAGCACGTCGGGACGTGTGGCGGTGGCCAGCGCCAACGCCTCCCGCGCGGACGCCGCCTCACCTGTCACGGCGACCTCAGCCGACGGCGACAGCAGGGCGTGCAGGCCCCTGCGCACCACCGGCTGAGCGTCGGCCAGGACCACCGTCACCGCGTCGGGTTGTGACTCCGCCGTGACTTCCTCCGGACACCGCCTCATGTTCCGAGTCAGTTCCGAGACCGAGCCAACGCTGACCATCTATCCACCTCACCCCGTCCGAACGGCCCGCGGTGTCTTAGTCGCGCGGGGAAACGCCGCGGTAGCGCCGACCCCGCGTCGTGATGAACATCTACTCACGGCCAACAGAACAACACAAGAAGTGATCCCGGGAACGGGCTCGGTCAGCCTTTTGACGCATCGAAAAACCGAACCAGACTTTCCGTCTTGGCCCTGACGAAGCCGTCCACAGCGGACCTCTCACGGGCGGTCGACGTGCCGCCGACCCCGGGAGTCCACGGGAGAAATTCCCGGCCGATCCGGGACGTCGTCCCGTCCGCGCTACACCTGTCGCCCTGTCCGCCGGACACCGCCGTCGCCAGGATTGACCCATGCCCTTGTCACGAGTGACGGACGTTGTCGCCGGCCTGGTACCGACCGACCCGCTCCGCAGGAAGCTGATCGCGATCCGACTGGCCGAGTCCATCGGCAAGGGAGTCTTCCTCAGCGGCAGCGTCGTCTACTTCACGCTGCGTGTCGGACTCGACGCCCGGCAGGTGGGCCTGGGCCTGTCAGCCGCCGGCCTGTCCGCCTTCCTCTCGTCGGTCCTGTTCGGTGTGATCGCCGACCGGGTGGGCGCCCGCCGCCTGCTCGTCATCCTGTTCGCCGCGCTGGCGGTCGGATTCGGGCTCTACAGCCTTGTCGACAGCGCGACCGCCTTCTTCGCGCTGGTGGTCACCGTCGGCTTCCTCGAGTACGGCACCGGCCCGACCAACGGGGCCCTCATCGGCAACCTCGTGCCCGCCGAGGAGCGGGTGAAGCTCAAGGCCATGATGCGGTCGGTGTTCAACATTGGTTTCAGCATCGGTATCGGCGTTGCGGCCGTCGCCGCCCTCAGCCAACGGCTGCTCGTGCTGATCCCCCTCACCACTGCCGCGTTGATGGCCGGCGCCGCGCTCCTCGTCACCCGCCTGCCCGACGTGCCGCCGCGTCCCGCACCGGTGGGCTTCAAGCGTTTCGCCGCAGTCCGCGACCCACGCTTCCTCGCGGTGATCGGCGTCTCGACGATCCTCGCCTCGCACGTCAGCATCATCCTGGTGACGATGCCGCTCTGGGCGCTCAACCGCACCGACCTGCCGCACTTCCTGATTCCTCTGCTGCTGATCGTCAACACCGGGTTCGTCATCCTGTTCCAGGTACGGGCCAGCCGGGGCGCGGACACCGTGCACGGCGCCGGTCGGCTCGCCCGGCGCTCCGGCTACTGGCTGGCCGGCGGCTGCGCGGTCCTGGCGGTGACCGCGCTCGACGACAACGTGGTCCTGGCGTCCGTGGCGATCGTCGCCGCCGTGCTGATCCTCTCCGTGGCCGAGGTGATGCAGGCCGCCTCCGGCTGGGGGCTCGCGTTCGGCCTCGCCCCCGAGCACGCTCAGGGCGAGTACCTGGGGGCATTCGACCTGCACGTGATCACACAGAACATCATCGGCCCGGCGGCGCTCTCCGGCCTGGTCATCGCCTTCGGTTTCTGGGGATGGCTGGGCATCGCCGTCGCCGCGCTCGTCGCATCGGCGCTGATCATTCCGGCCGCCAACCGCAGCGCTGTCATGCTGGTCCGCGAGACGGCCTCGGCCTCCACGACCTGAGAGGGTGGTTCGGGAGCCTCTGTCTGATGTGGGCTTGGCGGCTCGTTGGAGGCCCTGCTGGTGGGGTTACGCCGAGGTCGTCGGCGGGGCCAGGGCGAACAGTTGGCGCGCATCGGCGCGGTCCCGGCGTGGAATACGGCGAGGATCTGTTGGTAGGCGGGGTTGGCGACGGTCGGGTCAGCGGGTGCCGTCGTGTCGAGTGGGCCGCCCAGACTCAGGAGCGTCTTGCGGGTGATGGCGAGCTCGGCGACCTCGGTCTCGGCTGCGGTGAGCTGCTCGTCGAGGGAGGCGATCTGGGTGCGGAGCCGCTCAACGGCGTGGCCGGCGGCGGTTTCGCGTTCGGTGAGCAGGGCCAGCAGCGTCGGCTGGGTCACCGTTGGTCACGCCATAACGTGGTGGCGGTGCCGGTCAACCGACGCAGCAGGTTCGCCGTGGACGCCCACCAGGTGCGGGACACCGCCGAGGCGGGTCGGCTTTCGTACTCGCGGACCAGGCGGCGGTGCCGCATCAGCGTGCCGTTGGTCTGCTCGACCACCCACCGGCGCTTCACCGGCACGAACCTGGCGGTAGTGTCGGACCGCAGGACCTGCTCGACGTCGATACCCCGGAGGGCGCCGTGGATCTGCACGTCGTCTTTGAACCCGGCGCCGACCCACGCCTTGGTCACCGTCGGGGTGTGCGCGAGGACGTTGTCCAGCAGCCGGATGCCGATCGCGTTGTCGGTGACCGACGCCGCCGTGACCACCACCGCGATGATCAACCCGAGTGCGTCGACCGCGAGGCCCCGTTTACGGCCAGGGACCTTCTTCGCGGCGTCCTTGCCGGTCGTGGCGGCTGGAACGTGGTTGGCCGCCCAAATCGACTGGGTATCCAGCACCACCGCGGTCGGATCCTCCGGGCGGCCGGCCGTCTCCCGCATCTGGCAGCGCAGCAGATCATGGATCACCTGGTCGGTGCCGTCATCACGCCACAGCGCGAGCTGCACAGATACAACCAGCAGTGATCGTCCTTTGCCACTGGCTGTCAGCCGGAACAGTGGCACACTTCGCTCGTGAACGCGACGGTGGCAGTCGGCCGGCTCTCGGAGATCCTGGATTCTCTCGCGGCGCAGGGCTTCGACACCCGACCGCTGGTGGTCGATTCGCCGGCTTCGCCAGGCGAGGTCGATGCGGCAGAGGGCCAACTGGGGCGCAAGTGACTCCTACGACAGGGTCTGGCATCACAAGTTGCCGTTTATGGAGGTCGGCAACGGCGACTACCTAGCGCTGGACTTGGACGATGACGCGTACGGCCGAATCGTCTACCTCAGCCACGACGATGGTGAAGGCCACGGCCGGACCATGGTTACCTCCTTCGAGGACCTGCTCATCCGCTGGATCCCCCTGGCCTGTCCGGGCGCCGAAGATTGGCAGTGGCTGCCATTCTGCGCACGATCAGACGGGGCCTCGACCCCTCGTCCGCGATAGCCCGCGAATGGACTGCGCTCGTACGACTCAAGAGCGGCCCACTCGCAGTCAAGGGACCGTGAACGTCCGGAGCCGTAGGCCGTGCATCATGATCGCAGCCGCGTGGCGAGTGGCGACGCGCGTACGTGCCGACGAGCGTGCGCAAGGGGACCGGAGGGTCTTCAAGCCGGATTGTCATTGTGGGACGTGTTGAAGACTGATTGCGGTAGCCCGTAGATGCCGGTTGCAGTCACGGTGGCGTCGTCGATCGCGCTCGGGTCGACGCTCCAGCGACCGGCCATCGCCATCACATCGGACTCGGACGGCGTCGTGTCGTACCAGGCTGTCCACTCATCGTCGGACCAGTGTTCACACCCGGGCTCCATACCGCGGAGGCCGACGCCCAGCGCGATTTCGTCGGCTGTCGGGGCACCGACGAACAGAGGCACCTCGCCTCGCTCGCCATTGAAGCAGTAGGCGCGCAGCAGCTCACCGCCCAGGGCCTGAGCCCAGGCATGATAATCCGGGACCCGTTCGTTGGCGAAGAACTGTGCTTCACCCAGCTGCTGACTCAGCGCCCTGAGCCAATCGGGAAAGGACGAGTCGGTCGCGTCGAAATCCGGCGGCATATGCCGCCGGCCGTGGGCGAAGGTCCAGCCTGGCACCGGCGCGGTCACGTACACGCCGTGCTGGTAGGCCCGGTCGGTGCCGGTGGCCCAGTCGAGGACTTCCCGGTCGCGTAGACCAAGGGCATCGGCTACCTCGTCTGGGGTCCGGTTCCGGACAGCCAGCCACGACGTCTTGTAACTGAATCCGGCCACGCCCCTCATGATCCCAGGAGCCTGTTCGTAGCTGCCCAGAGGCATCCGGATCTGCCGCCTGCGGGGTGTCACATGGGGTGAGGGGCGTGTGGTGGGCACCGACGCTCGGCCTTGCAGGTAAACGGATGTCGAGGGCGCAGGCGGCACGTTCTTCCTCTGCGGTGAACGCCGCTCGATCCGTCCGGTCCTATATGCCAGCTCCGAAGGGCAGGCCGGCCTTTCGGCCATAGCCTTGCCAACGCCTCGGAGGTCATGATCGGGCTGCCGTCCTGGTGGGACTGCCTGAAGTTTTCCGGCAGCGGGGATCTGGTGACCATGGAGTCCGCTGCGAAGCACCTGGAGCGCGACGAGCTCAGAGACCAGCCGGAGCTTAGTGCTCAGCGAGTCCGACTCGCGACAGCGCTGTCGCTGGACCTGGCGACTGCCCCGTTGCTACTGGCCGGCTTGCACGGCACGGTGGCCAGTTCCACAGCTAGTTTCCTTCTCACCGTTGAAACTGGTGAGGAGTACGAGTCGCTGTCCGGGCCTTGGCTGCCGAGCCGCAATCCTTCCTGGAGTTGAGAACCCCGTCCTAGCCAACCGCCGAACGCCAAGATCAGGTGCGCTGATCTGCCACGATTCGCGCTGTCGTTTTCTGGCGGAGCCCGGGCCGCCATCGCCGGCCCGTTCATGCTGCTCGACTTCCCACCCGGCAACCAGGTCGAGCCGGACCGGCCGGTGGTCTACCGCGAGTTTCTGACCGGGGCGCTGTACCTCGACCGGGAGTCGGAGATGGCCGCGTACGAGGAGGTCTGGGCTGGCCTCGACGCGGTCGCCCTGGAACACGACCAGTCCCGCCGGTTGATCGAGAAGATCAGCGCGGAGGTCCACCTTGGAGGGGTGTCCGCATGACCGAGCGACCAGTTGCCCCTCGGCTTCACCTAAAGCGCACCGTCCCAACGCTGGCGGGAGCGCCGGCCGACCTAGCGAATCCCGATGCGGGGGGACATATCCATGAGTGAGATTGCTCCAACCGGAATTTGTAGATTCGGGGAATCCCACGACAGTGCCGGTTCACTGCGGCTTAGCAGTTAAGCAAATTGGGCGCTATTGCCGTATTTAAGTATTTGACACCGGTGGTGATCTTTAATAAAGTGACGGCATCGGTCACGGCTGGCACGGGTCAGATACTTAACTGCTGACGCCGGCCTGACTACGGAAGCCAACGGGGAGGAATTGGAATGAAACTAAGGAAGCGATTTGCAGCCGGAGTCTCGGTTGCAGCGATTGCAGTTTCCATGCTGGTCGGTCAGGCGCCGGTCTCGGCAGAGCCAATGGGTGGGCCAATAAGTGCAGCCGCCACGTGTTATGGCGGCGCTGTCTCATTCCCCACCCGGACCATGGGCGCTGCCAGCGATCGATACCTCCCTTCGGCTTCCAGCTACTACACGACAACCTCTCGTTGCACCGACATCAACATCAAGTTTGCCAACCCTGAACAGGGCAACGTGCAGGTCCGTGTTTGCTGGTTGTCAACAGGCGCTTGTAATTCTTGGAAAACTGTACTTATGGACACCGGGTGGAAAGTGATCGCCACCGATGTGCTGAATGGGACCAGGTTCCGCGTGCAGATCTACAACTACAGGGACTGGGACACCACTTTCGGCGGCCAAGTAGCATTCTAGTTGCATTTGGAGGGGCCCCAATGGGGGCCCCTCCAAATGCGCGACGATGCTTAATAGGTCGCAATTGGCCGAATCGGTGGACGGTGAGATAACGTCACTGAGCCACTTCGTCGTGATCATGGGCTCCTGAGCAGGCACTCAGCGGCGTGTCGCTGCTCCAAACAGGACGAATCTCCCGGTAGGACAGCAGTCGACCAAGACGCACTGCCCAGCACAGGAGCTTCGTTGCTGACCTAACCTGCCAGCATCCCGCTGTCCACACGCAGCCTAGCCCGCCTGACCGAGCTGATCCGCGATCGACGCCGCGCGCTCGGTGGGCGCTGGCGCAGGCTGCCCGCACAGCAGCAGGCGCTGATGGCCCTGGCCCACCTGCGCAACGGCGAACTCTCCCGCGCTGCCCCACCCGTAGGTGAACGTCGCCACCGTCGTGTCCGACGACTCGATCCGGAACCTGCCCGCCCGTCCAGGGCCAGAAGGTGCCGTCACCATACTCACTGTCACCGGAGGTCTCGTGTATCTACCGCAAAACGGCACCACGGTGACCACGCCGACTTGGGAAGCATCGACGCGATGGATCCCGTCGGCCCTCCGCAGGAGCGTGCCATCGAGGCAGCGTGGCCTCAGAAGGCGTCCACACCGGTGAGCTGAAACTCGTAACGGTCTGCCTCGCGGGCGACTGCGCGGACCACCGCCTGGAGCATCGCCGGCAGCGTCAACAGCACGACCTCTCTGGGCAGCGCGCCGGTCGCCGGAGCGGTTGTCGGGTCGGATCCCGACAAGCCTGTCGCGCATCCCCATCCCGACCCGACAACTGCACCGCCCAGCCCGATCGCCGACAGGCTCCGCCAACTCAAAGCCGTGTACCAGCAGGGGTTGATCAGCCACGGCGAGTACACCGAGCAACGCGCCCGCATCATCGGCGAACTGGGCGACGTCCCACACGCGCATTGCGCAACGATGCGCAGGGATGACGAACCTGGTTGCCGACCCCGGTAAGTGGGGGGTTTTCGGGGGGCGGTTCAAAACCTTATAGACAAACTTAAAGCCCTGACCAGCGTTTCCGCTGGTCAGGGCTTTTTCTCTGTCGGGACGGCCGGATTCGAACCGACGACCCCTTGACCCCCGGCAACCAACACGATCTCGTGAGCTGGCATGGGACGAGCGCTGAGCTGTGAACACCGTCCGACATCATCCCCGCGCGTCCGTGTGTGTCCGTCGCGGTCGTCACTCAGCTAGTCACTCAGCCCGCGCTCCCCGATCTGCAAAGCCAGGTCCCGATGCAGCACCATGAACGTCATGGATCAGGAGACTGCGCGCCAGCGGTGGCACCAGGAGCACGTGGGATCCTGGCTCCAGCTCATCGCCACTCTCGGGAGTGAGGGCTGGGAGGCGCATTTGACCTGTGCGGCAGCTCCTGTGGAGGTGGAAGGCTCTCTGCCGAACGGTGAGCTCTTCTACTTCCGCGCCCGCCACAGCGATGTGTCGCTGGGCATCGGAGGCGACGACCCCGCCGACATCCCCGAGTGGGAAGAGAGCGAATCGCACACGGATGCCAGCTGGCTACCAGCAGCCGAGGGCGAGACCATCATCAGACGGCTTGCTTTCCGCTACGCAGAGCAGAGCAATCCGACTGAGTGAGCACCGTCAGTTTGGAAGGTGCCTTTGCCTGCGGACAGATCTGGGGGTCGTCCTGGTAGCCGGGCTGCGCCCTTCCTGCCGGCGGCTTCCTCTCCCGCTGGCACAGCCTGTTGTTGCACCTTATTGACTCGTCCAGCGGGCACGCATCGGGCACGCTCCAGCCCTGATGGCATCCCTGTGCTGCTGTCGGCAGTCAGGCCATCGGGTGCTCGGTTGGGTCGTCCTCGTCCAGGAGACCGAACGCCTCCGGCGCGTCCTCGACAAACTGACGGAATGGCGGTTGGAAGCTCTCCGCCCTGGCGGCGATGGCTGCGGCTAGACGCGCGCGATCGGCAGACTCCAGCCCACCTAGGCGGGACGCCGCATCTTCGAGCTGCTGGAGGGCAACGTCCGGGTGAAGTGTCTCGTCGTCGCACAGCTCGAAAAACGCCAAGCGCTCAAGCAAGGTGTCGAGCACTGCGGTGAAGACGCGATCATCAGACACGCGCGCATGCTACGGGAGGCAGACGTTGTAGCGGAACTTAGACGGCCTCTCCCCTGACGTGCGGCGACCTGGTCGGCGCGCTGGCCACGCGCGCTTGTGGGCTCACATCGTCGATGACTCGTTGCCAACGTTTCACGCTGTCTTGTGCCCCCGGTGTGCCCCATAGTCACCCGAATCCCATTCCGGCAACCTCCATGGACGGCCAGCGCGCTCGCTCCGCCGCCCCTAGGTAGCCGTTCAGTCAAACGCTCGAACCGATCGCCGGCCTAACCGAACGGCGCTGGTGAACTGGGTCGAGCATTGGGCAGCGCATATGGAATGGTTAGAGCTAGAGACGCAAGGCCACGATCAGCGCGCATCAATTCAACAGCCTTTCTAGCAATAGCCTTATAGCTGTCGTGTGTATCAATTGGCACATCCAGCCCGTTCGATTCCTCTGAGATGGGGAGCAAAGCATCCACTTCGGCGACAAACTTCGACATAACATCGCAGCATTCACGGGCGGAATTTCGGACAGGCGTGGAGGCGAAAAGCTCCAGCTCAGCCAAGATGCCTACGGCATCCACGCCAGCCTGGTAAAGCTCATCGGTCTCTAGGGTGAATAAGTGCCCATCTCCTGCCTCTAGGATCTGTCTGATAAGAGCTGCCTTCCGACCCCAACTCCAAATCGTCTGCATAAAATGCATGTAGGTCTCTTCGCGAGACTCGCGATGCCGAAGCTCATCCTCCCGCTGCCACTGCGCCGCCCGGTCCTCCCGCTCTCGCTCCCAGCGCTCCTGGTCTCGTTTGCGCTCCAACTCCCATCGACGGTCCTCGCGGCGGGTCGTAAGCATCTGGGTCGAGATAGCGGCCCCGAGGGTGCCGATAACGCCAAGCGCGGCGACGAGGAGCACTGGCCAGATCTGGTTCATGGTGAGAGTGTCCAGCCTTGACGCAAACTCAACCTGCGCCCGACCCTGCCATCCCGATGCTCCTATGGAGGTCAAGGGGTGAGGGCGGCGAAGTCGGCGCGTAGGGCGGTGTAGACGTCGCGGACGATGTAGCGCTTGAGGCAGCGGAGGATCTCTTGCTTGCTGAGGCCTTCGGTGATGCGGCGGTGGACGTAGGCGCGTGTGCGCTGGTCGTAGCGCATGCGGCAGAGGGCGATGGTGTGTAGGGCGTGGTTGGCGCCGCGGTCGCCTCCTCGGTGGAGGCGGTGGCGGCGCACTCGTCCGGAGCTGGCGGGGATGGGTGCGGCGCCGCAGAGGTGGGCGAGGGCGGCTTCGGAGTGCAGCCGGTCGGGGTTGTCGCCGGCGGTGGTGAGCAGTTGGGCGGCGACGTCGGGGCCGACACCGAACAGGGCCATTGTGCGGGGTGCCGCCTTCGCGACGATGGGTGTTACCTGCCGGTCGAGGGCGGTGATCTCCTCGGTGAGGGTGGTGACCGGCGGGCGAGCCCGATCAGGGCTGCGGCGGTGGCGTGCGCTGGCTCGTGGAGTCTGGCCGGGTCGTAGGTCAGTGCGGCGCATCGGCTGACCAGCACGGCGGCGCTGACTCTGCTCAGGTGGGCTCGCAGGGGCTCGGGGGCGGCGGTGACCAGGCCGCGCATCTGGTTGAGGGCGGCGGTGCGGGCCTTGATCGCTCCTCGGCGGGCGACCCGCAGGGCACGGATCGCTTCGACCGGCCCGGTGCGGGTCTTCGGTGTGCCCATGGCGGTCCCGGCGAGGGTGGCTCGGGCGGCGGCGATCGCGTCGATCGGATCGGACTTGCCCTGTGCGCGGCGGCTGCGGCGGTCCGGCCGGTCTACCTCCGTGACGATGATCTTTTTGCTGGTCAGGTAGCGGGCGAGGCCGGCCCCGTAGCTGCCGGTGCCTTCCACACCAACGGCGGTTACCCGGCCGAAGGAGCGCATCCAGGCCAACAGGTCCGCGTAGCCGGTGGTGGTCGCTGGGAACTCGGCGTCGGCCAGGAGCCCGCCGGTGCTGTCGATGACGGCGGCGTGGTGGGTGTCGCGGTGGGTGTCAACACCGCCGATGAGGGATCGCTTTTGGGCTGCCATGCTGGTGAGGTCCGCCCTTCTCGGTCGAGTCGAGAACACGTGGACACGTCACCGGTCAGGCAATGCGGACAACACAGTGGTGGGCGCCTCTCGCACAGGCTCCTATCAGGTCACGACGCCTGACCGGTGACATGCAGCTGCCGGGGCCACCGGGCCAGCCGACGAATCGGGATGAGGACAGTAACCGTCGGTCTGCCGGTGAGTCAGACCAGCCCGGCGACCCACCCCACCATCCTCACTGTCTGCCGCCGACCCGCCCTCCGGGGAGCGGGCCGCCGCCCGGCCCGCCACGTCAAGACGGCCTTGACGCACGGTCGAACGCTGGCGGGTCGGGCGGCGGTCTGCTCGGCTTGCCCCGGGTCGCCGGCTGGCGGGATGGCCCGCGCAACCACCCACGGACCGTGACCCGCCGACGCAGCCCTGGCCATCCTGGAGCCGGAGCGCCCCCGCCGGAGGCGCAGTAACAGCAACCCCGCGACCGCCGCCAGCTTGCCGACGCGGCCGGCGTGCGCTCCCTACGCCGCGCGGTGCTGACCGCGCGGCCCGGCCGGCTGCCGGTCCATCACCCCTACCGTCAACGTCCCTGTCGTTCTGCGGCGGCCCCTTGGGCTTCCCGCTTCCGCCCCAGCCGCCGGGCGTGTTGCGTGGCCGGAGTCGGAGTCGGAGCGTCAGCGGAGCGACGGACGCGCGCCCAGGCGGCGGCGCGTGCGGCCCGTTCAGGGCCGCCTTGAAGACGTACAGAAACTTTGAACCACTTCGCCGGCAGTCCGGTGTCCGACTCCGGATGATGCGTTACACGCTGGTTTCAGTTGATGCGTGACACTCCGCCGAGTGTTGGTGGAGATGAGCGTGACAGAACAGCGGTATCGGGCCGTGTTGGAGGTTCAGGCTGGGCTTGCGGTGACGGAGGTGGCCGATCGGTTCGGCGTCTCCCGCCAGGCGGTGCACCGGTGGTTGCGCTGGTATGCCGAGGAGGGCTTGGACGGATTGCGGGACCGCTCGCACCGGCCCCAGGGGCACCCGGCCCAGACCTCGGCAGAGGTCGAGTCGGTTATTTGCGAGCTGCGCCGTGGC
>NZ_JAKKFH010000012.1 GCF_022230925.1 Micromonospora alfalfae
TTATATTCTTTCAGTTTTTTTTGTAAGGGTACGACGACCACCGTGAGCCGCCCGTCGCCGCTCGCCCGCCGCCCGGGCTCGCCCGCCGCTCGCCGTCGCCGGCCGCCCGCAGACCGCCGCGCCGGTTGTGGCGGCGTGACCGGTGGTCAGGTGTGGGAGAGGGCGAAGGCGGTCAGGAAGCCGGCGACCGTGATCAGACCGACGAGCAGGTGCGCGTTCTCGAACGCCTCCGGGACCATGGTGTCGGTGATCATCGCGAGGATCGCCCCGGCGGCCAACGCGGTGATGGCGGCCATTACCTCCGGCGGCGCGCCGCCCAGCAGCGTGTTGCCGACCAGCGCGGCGACGCCACTGATCAGCGCGATCCCGGTCCAGAGCAGGAACACGTACCGTCGGCTGCGGCCGGCCTGGCGCATGCCGGCCGCGCTGGACAGTCCTTCCGGAACGTTGCTGAGGAACACCGCCGCCACGGTGACCAGGCTGACGGTGCCGCCGCCGAGCAGGCTGGCGCCGATCACCACCGATTCCGGTACGCCGTCGAGCAGCGCGCCGACGGCGAGCGCCGAGCCGGAACCGGGCTGCTCGCTCTCCGAGGGTTGCTGGTCGCCGGACCGCTTCCGGTGCCGGGCGCCGTGCCGGGCGAGTGCCAGGTTGGCGAGGGTGTAGGTCACCGCACCGGTGGCAGCGCCGAGAGCGGTGGGCAGCAGCCCGCCCTGCGCATGCGCCTCGGCGATCAACTCGAACGACACGGCGGAGAGCAGCACCCCCGCACCGAACGCCATGATCGACGCGATGACGCGCTGCGGCACCCGGGCGAACCAGCCGACCGCCGCCCCGACCAGCAGAGCCGACCCGGCCAGCAACCCCCAGCCACCCGCCTGTAACCACTCCGGCATTCGCGGGACCGTACCCACGCCTGCCGAGGCGACAAACCCGATTGTGAGGAGGGCTCAGAAGTCGGCGAAGAGGTACGGCACCCGGCGGGGGAAGAGGCCGCGCAGTTCCGTGGCGGCGTCCACCGGCACCTCGCCCAGACCGCGTAGCGGCAGCTCGGCCGGGTCCAGCACCCCGTACGCGAGGGCGGAGAGCCCGGCGGCGGTGAGCGTTGCCGTCGGCGCGCGGCCGGTGGTGTCGTCGACCAACTCCAGCGCGCCGGTAGTGCCGTCGAGCAGGTGGGTGCCGGCCAGCCAGCGGTCCCCGGTCAGCTCGATCCGCACCCGACCAGGGCCGGCGGGTAGCCCGCTCAACGCGTCCAGCGACAGCAGCCGGGCCATCGGCGCTGACGAACCAGGCACTGCCGTACGGGCCTCGACGTGTACGTCCAGGTCGGTCAGCCACAGCTCGGGCAACTCGTCCGGCGGAACCTGAACGCTGATCCGCTCGATCTGGTCGACGTGCCGGGCGAAGAACTGCAACAGCAGCGTCCGCGCGAGCGGGTCGGTGACAAGCAGTTCGTTGCCGTGCAGCGTGCCGCCGTGTTCGTCGATCCGGTACGTCACCGCGCCGGTGACCGCCCCGTCGACCCGCGCGGTGAGCAGCCAGTACTCGTCACGGTCACGCATTCCGACCGCCCGGTAGTCCGGGAAGATCGCGAAGCCGTGTCGTTCCTGGAGGTTGCGCTCGGTGAACGCCCGCCACGCCGGATAGCCGGCGGCGACGCGTTCCCAGCCGACCTCGCCGGGCAGGTCCACCCGGAGCAGCGAGCCCAGGTTGGCCGGAGTGAAGGTGACCCGGCGCGGCTTGGGCAGCCCGATGTAGCCGAACCGGGCGTAGAAGCTGGGCCGGAACGGGTAGAGCGCGCTGAGCGGGTGGCCCTCGTCGCGCATCTCGTCGAGGAGTTGGTGCAGCAACGTCCGGACGTGCCCCTGCCGGCGGGCCAGCGGATGGGTCGCCACCCCGGCGACACCGGCCATCGACAGCACCACCCCGCGCAGGTTCTGTCGCATCGGGATGGCCGAGACGGCGGCCAACGTGATGCCGTCCTCCTCGGCGATCAACGTCCGGTTGCCCTGGTTGTAGGGCAGGTAGTCCCGGAACTCCGCGGTCCGGGTGGCGCTGAGCGGCGAGGACTCGAAGGCGTACGCGGCCAGCGGGAAGCTGGTGGTGAGACGGTCGTCGTCGGTCACCCGGCGGATGGTCATTCGCCCATCTCAACCCGCCGCGCGGGTCGCAGCAACCGGATTGGCCCGATCCGCGGCCGGCACGGCGGTCAGCCGACCGGCAGGTGCCGCAGGTGGCGACGGCGGCGCAGGCGGACGCTGGCCACCGCGGCCACGCCCACTGCCAGCAGGGCGGTGACGGCGAGCCCGTGCAGCAGGCCACGGGAGAGGTAGCCCTGGTCGGTGTTGTCGACCGTCCAGGTGGCGATCTCCCGACTCGACCAGAACGGCGTCAACCTCGCCCCGGACCCGGCCGGGTCGATCAGCATCTGCACCGTCACCACTGTGAGCAGCAGCAGCGTGCCCTCCAACTCGCGGGGCAGCAGCGCACCGATCAGCATCCCGAACGGCGCCGCCACCGCCACTGAACAGAGCAGCGCCGCCGCCAGGCCGCCGTACCGCAGGTCCGCGCCGTCGATCATCGGGAGCAGGAAGAAGGGTACGGAGATGACCAGCCCCACCGTCCACAGGCCGAGCATCCGACCGAGATAGAGATGGTGTGGGCGGTACCCGGCCAGCCGCAGCCTCGGCTCCAGTTCGCGGGCCGCGGTCGTGGCGAACAGCGCGGCGGTGCTCACCGCCCAGCCCACGCCGAGCAGCAGCGAGCGAACCGACTGCCCGAGGTAGGCGTCCCGCCGGATCAGGTAGAAGGTCAACGGCATCAACAACAACAGCAGGAGTACGCCCCGACGTCGCAGCAGCTCCCGCACTGTCATCTCGGCGACGGTGACGAGCCGGTTCACTGGCGGCCTCCCTGGCTGTCGCGCGCGTGCCGCACGGTCTCACGTGCCGGGGTCAGGTCGAGCACGATGTCCACCCGGTCGAGTTGGTTGAGCAGGTGGGTCACCACGACGATGGCCGTGCCGGCGTCGCGCAACCTGCTGAGCTGGTCCCAGAAGTTGACGTACGTGCCCTGGTCGAAGCCCTGGTACGGCTCGTCGAGCAGCAGCACGTCAGGGGCGCTGAGCGTGGACATTGTCAGGTTGAGCTTCTGTCGGGTGCCGCCGGAGAGATGGCGGGCCTGCACGTCGCCGCCCGCCTCCCAACCGAGCTGCCGCGCCGCCGCCCGACCGGCACGGCGGGCCGGGCCCCGGGCCACACCCTGACCGGCACCGACCAGCACGAAGTGCTCGTCGGCGAGCAGGAAGTCGGCGGTCCCGCCGGACTGCGGGCAGTAGCCGAGCCGCCCGGAGACGGCCACCTCGCCGGCGTCGGGTGACATGAGTCCGGCGCAGATCCGGAGGAAGGTGCTCTTGCCGCAGCCGTTCGCGCCGACGACGGCGGCGATCTGTCCGGCCCGGACGGTCAGCGTGGCGTCGCGCAGCACGGTTCGTCGGCCGTACCTCTTGGTGATGCCCGCCGCGTGCAGCCGGACCGGCCCGGGGCGCGGTCCGGGCGCGGTGCCGATGCTCTCCACGACCGCGCCCGCGTACTGCTGGGGTGGGCCGAAGACGACCCAGGGGTCGCCGCCGCCCTCGCGCAGGTGGGTGGCGGCCTCGGCGACCACGTGCCGTGCGGCGTCCGCCGCGACCCGGCGCTGGTGCAGCTCGGCTGTGAGCGTACGCAGCCAATCGTCGGCGTTCACCGGGTGACCCCCTTCGTGACGATGTCGTTCACCGGCCGGACGAAGCTGAGCCAGGCGCTGCCACCGGCGCGGAGCGCCGCGTGCCCGTCGTCGGTGAGCCGGTAGTACTTGCGGGCCGGCCCGGCGCTGCCCTCCCGCCACTGCGCGGTCACCAGGCCGGTCTTCTGCAGGCGTAGCAGCACGGGATAGAGCGTGCCGCCCTGGATCGGCCCGACGCCCGCCACGTCGAGCGCCTGGGCGAGCTGGTAGCCGTAGGACTCGCCTTCGGACAGCAGGGCCAGGACGCAGATGTCGAGCACCCCCCGCAGCCACTGCCCGCGCCGGTCGGAATCCACGCGTCGGACAGTAGCGGCGCAAGCTAGATGGCACAACCACCTACTGTGGCAGCGGAACCCGAACCAGTCGGTCCGGGTGAGCCGCCGAGTGAGCCGTACGGGTCAGCGGGCGACGACGTCGGAGACCACGACTGTGACGTTGTCCGGCGCGCCGGCGTGGTGGGCCAGCTTCACCAGCTGCTCACCGCACTGCTGGCGGTCGGCGTACATGCCCAGGGCCGCGGCGATGGCCTCGTCCTCGACGTAGTCGGAGAGCCCGTCGCTGCACAGCAGCAGCCGGTCACCAGGGACCACTGTGAGCACCCCGACCGCGGGTGGGGTGTCGGCGCCCTGCACGGCCCGGGTCACCAGGGACCGCTGTGGGTGGTGGCGGGCCTGCTCGGGAGAGAGGGTGCCCTGATCGACAAGCGCCTGCACGAACGTGTCGTCCCGGGTGAGCTGGGTCAGCTCCCCGTCGCGCAGCAGGTAGCAGCGGGAGTCGCCCACCTGGGCCAGCACCAGTGTCTCCCCGGCCAGCAGGGCCGCGGTGAGCGTCGTACCCATGCCGTCCCGGCTCGGGTCGACGGTGATCGCGGCGTGGATGCGCTGGTTGGCGGTGCTGACCACGGCACGCAGCGCGTCGGCGGCGCCGTCGGGGTCGGTGGGCGGAGCCAGCTCGTCCAGGATCCGGATCACGATCTCGCTCGCCACCTCGCCCGCAGGCAGCCCACCCATGCCGTCGGCGACGGCGATCAGGCGGTCACCGGCGAGGGCGGAGTCCTCGTTGTTGGTGCGCACCAAGCCGATGTCGTTGAGGATGACCGAGCGGAGGATCAGCGTCATGGGGTCAAGCTTGCCAAGAACAACCCGCATTCGTCTCTACGCCTCCTACCTAGGTCGAGAAATGATTGCGATTTTCGTCGACGAGGCCGACGGTCCGTAACCGATCGGCGGGGTCTCAGCGGCGCGGGTAGCGCAGTAGCAGGCTCGCGGCGACCTCCTCGTCACCCACCGCCGCGTAGCTGTGTGGCACGTCCGACACCCAGCGGAGGTGACCGCCGGCCGGGGCGGTCAGCGGCGCGTCGGCCGGCCCGGCGCGCAGCACCCCGGCGAACACTGTGACGTGCTCGGTGACTCCCGCCGGGTGGGCGGGGGAGAGCTGGCCGGGGCCGGGCGTCACCCGCATCCGGTACAGCTCGTAGGTCGCGTCGGTGTCGGTGAAGACCTCCAGCAGGGTGGCGGTGACAGCGGTGCCGTGCACTGTGGGCCCGGCGGCCGGCTCCGCCAGCACCGCCGTCAGCGGTACGCCGAGCTGCGCCGTGACCGCCCAGAGCGTCTCCAGGGTCGGATTGCGGGTGCCGTGCTCCAGGCCGGAGAGGGTGGCCTTTCCGACACCGGCGAGCCGGGCGAGTGTGGACAGCGAGATCCCCTGCTCCTCGCGCAGGGCACGGACCCGGCGACCGACGACGGCGGGATCCACGTCGAGGCCCGGGCGCGGGGCTGGTGGTGGGTGCGGCACCCGGCTATCGTGCTACACGCTTCCGTTCCGTAAACGGAACAGTCGGGAGGATGGGGTGGCCGGACGCGTGCAACCGGTGCTGGCCGGGGTGGTGACCGCGCTGGTCGGCTTCGCCAGCTCGTTCACAGTCGTGCTGGCCGGGCTCCGAGCGGCGGGCGCGTCGGACGCGCAGGCCGCCTCCGGCCTGCTCGCTCTCTGTGTGGCGAGTGGGTTCGTCGCCGCCTGGCTGGGCTGGCGGTACCGGATACCGATGAGCGCGGCCTGGTCCACTCCGGGCGCTGCGCTGCTGGTGGCGACCGGGCCACCGCCGGGCGGATGGCCGGTGGCGGTGGGCGCCTTCCTCGTCTCCGGTGTGCTGATCGTCGCGGCCGGGTTGTTCCCGCCGCTCGGCCGTGCGGTGGCCGCCATCCCCAAGCCGGTGGCCGGCGCCATGCTCGCCGGGGTGCTGCTGCCGCTGTGCACCGCCCCGGTCCGCGCGCTGGTTGAGCTGCCGGTGGTGGCCGGGTCGGTGGTGGTCGGTTGGCTGCTGCTGCACCGGTTCGCCCGACGCTGGGCGGTGCCCGGTGCGCTGGTGGTGGCCGTGGCGGCGATCGCACTGACCGCACCGCCGACCGGCCTGACCGGGGCCGCGCTGATCCCGTCGGTCACGCTGACCACGCCGGCCTGGAATGCGTCCGCACTGGTCGGGTTGGCCCTGCCGCTGTTCCTGGTCACCATGGCCGCGCAGAACGTACCCGGCATGGCGGTGCTGGTCGGCTACGGCTACCGCCCGCCGTTCGGTGCCGCGCTGCGGACCACCGGTCTGGCCAGTCTGCTCGCCGCCCCGGCCGGCGGGCACGCGGTGAACCTCGCGGCGATCACCGCCGCGCTGGCCGCCGGCCCCGACGCGCACCCCGACCCGGAACGCCGGTGGATCGCCTCGGTCACCGCGGGCGCTGGTCTGGCAGTGCTCGGACTGGGCGCCGGCGTGGCCACCACGCTGGTGGCGGTCGCCCCACCGATCCTCATCGAGGCGGTCGCCGGGCTGGCGCTACTGGGCGCCCTCGCCACAGCGCTCGCCTCGGCGGTGACCGACCCGGCGACCCGCGAGGCCGCCGTGATCACCTTCGTGGTGACCGCGTCCGGGGTGACGCTGATCGGCGTGGGCGGCGCGTTCTGGGGCCTGGTCGCGGGCTGCCTGATGCTGCTGCTCTTCCACCGCCGCCAGCCCGCCGCGCCCGACCAGCCCGCCGCGCCCGACCAGCCAGCCACGCCCGACCAGCCCGCCGCGTCCGACCAGCCCGCCGCGTCCGACCAACCCGCCGCGCCCGACCAGCCCGCCCTCACGGCGCCCGACCAACCCGCCGCGCCCGACCAGCCCGCCCTCACGGCGCCCGACCAACCCGCCACGCCCGACCAGCCCGCCCTCACGGCGCCGGATCAACCCGCCGCGCCGGGTCAGCCTGCCGCGCCGGGTCAGCCTGCCGCCGAGGCGCAGGGGAGATCGACTCGGGTTTCATGAAGTTGGGCTGTCCCGAGGCGCCGGACGCCCCGATTTCATGAAACCCGAGTCGATCAGGGCGGTTGGGTCACTCCTCGGGCGGCAGATCGGCCACCCCGACGGCCAGGAGGACCCGTCCATCGGCCACCGACCCGATCCGGTCGGCCGGTACGTAGACAGCGCCGGTGCGGGTCAGGTCGGTCGAGACCTTCAGATAGCCGCTGTGCAGCAGCCGCGCCGCCAGGTCGGCCGGGACGTCCGGCTCCTCGACAGCGGTCGCCTCGATCAGTTCGTCCAGGCTGCTGCCCGGGTCGGCGGTCGGTGTCTGGACCGTCACCGCGTTCGGGTCACCCCGCTGGACGAGGTCCACCGTGCCGACCTCGGTGCCAGCTGAGTCGATCACCGGCATCCCGGTGGTGATCCGCGAGATGGTCGCCTGCTGCTCGTCCTGCTGGTCCATCCCGCTGCGGTTCCCAGGGCGGCGCGCCGCTAAACGCCGGCCGCGCCCGCGCCTGCCCGCTCGCCGTTCGGCCGGCTCCGCACGCACGCCTCCGCCCGCCCGCCGTTCGGCCCGGCTCCACCCGCCCAGACGCTCACCCGCCCAGATGCTCAGCCGCTCAGCCGCTCAGCCGCTCAGCCGCCCAGCCGCAGACGCAGCCGCAGCCGCAGCCGCAGCGGCGGCAGCCGTAGCCTCGGCCGCGGTGTGGGTCGGCACCTTGGCCCAGAGCAGCGGCGTCCCAGAGTAGCGGCGGCGTTCCAGCGCAGCGGCGTTTCAGGGCGGCGGCTTGGAGGCCCGGAGGCAATGGTCCGGAGAGCGTGATGACTCTGAGTCATAGCTATGACTCAGAGTCATCACCGTCGACAGCAATGCCGCCTCCACGGCCCGTCCACTCAGCTGTTCGGGAGGGTCCAGCCGCCGGGCTGGCGGGGGGACAGCTCCCGCCAGGTGTCCGGGCCGTCGAGCAGCGCCCGGACAGTCTCCTCGGCCTCGTCCACACTGCCGTACTCGTAGAATCGGGAGATGCCCTCGGCGCCGCCGGCCCGCTGCTCGACGTGCCACCGGTCGGCGTCCACCCGGAGGAAGACGTCCCGCCGGGCCAGCCGCCCCCACTTCCCGTTCCACCAGTGCTTTCGCTGCTCCATGGCGGGACTCTATCGAACACACGTACGAGAAGGTGCGGCCCCTGCGGGAATCCCGCAGGGGCCGATGTGCATCCGTTCGGGTCAGCGCTGCGTCGGCGGCTCCGGGCGGCGGCCCAGCACGTCGTCCAGCGCCCCGCGCTGCTGGCCGGGGGTGGTGTGGCCGGCGGAGACCAGGGCGTCCCGGATCTCGGTGAGCAGCTTGACCTCTTCGCTCGGCGCCGCCGGCGGCGGCTCCTCGCCCCGACGCCGCCGCTCGGCCAGCTTGTTCATCGGGAACACCACGAAGAAGTAGAGCACCGCCGCGGTGAGCAGGAAGGTGATCAGGGCGTTGATGAACCCCGCCCAGTCCATGTTGTTGCCCTTGGTGATCTCCCACGTCCCGGCCGACAGGCCACTGCCCCCGCCGACTGCCTTGATCAGTGGTTCGAGGAACGACTTGGTGAGCTGGGTGACCAAGCCTGTGAACGCGGCGCCGATGACGATACCGACCGCCAGGTCGACGACGTTGCCGCGCATGATGAAGTCTTTGAAGCCCTTGAGCATTCGTACTCCCGAGGTGTCCGCTTTTCTGTCGGGCACAACCTATGCCCGTTCGGCGGGTTCCAGAAAAGCGCCGGCTTCGAGCGCCGCCCGGCCGGGATCGCCGACCCGGATCGCCTCGACCAGCCGGGTGTGGTCGACGTAGCGCTCGGGGGTGAGCTCCCCGCCCATGGCCTGGGCGACGGTGCTGCGCAGGGCGGTGCCCACCGAGGCGTACAGCTCGGCGAGCATGGCGTTGTGCGCGGCGGCGACCACCGCCGTGTGCAGTGCCGCGTCGGCCTCGACGAACGCGTCGACCCGGCCGCCGTGCCAGGCGGCCTCGCGTTGGGCGAGCGCGCCGTCGAGCGCTGCCAGGTCCTGCGGGGTACGCCGCAACGCGGCGAGCCGGGCGGCCTCCACCTCGAAGGCGCGGCGTACCTCGATGACCTCGGTCATCCGGTCGTCGCCGAGTCGGCGGGCGACCACCGGTGCCAGTTCGTCGGTGGACACCACGTAGGTGCCGGAGCCCTGCCGGCACTCCAGCACCCCGGCGTGCACCAGGGCGCGGACGGCCTCGCGGACCGTGTTGCGCCCGACGCCCAGCGCGGCGACCAGTTGCGGCTCGGTGGGGATGCGCCCGCCGACGGGCCATTCGCCACCGAGGATCCGGGCGCGGAGTTGCTCGGTGGTCTGCCGGACCCGGTGGCCGCGGGGCGGCACGGCGGGCTGGCCGCGGGGCGGCGCCGGCGGCGCGGGGGGGAATTCAACCGACGGTGGCACTGGTTACATCACCGGTCCCAAATTCATCCCATGATTGTAGGTTAACGGTCATGACCCCGCCACCAACAGCCGCTCCGGCGCTGCCCGCCCCCGTCGCCGTCGATCCTCGCCCGACGCGGGACCCCGGCACCGGCCGGCGGACGCACCCGGCGACCGGTGGCGCGCTGGTGCTGGTCGGGATGCTGCTGGTCGCGCTCAACCTGCGCGCCGTGGTGACCAGCCTCGGCGCACTGCTCGACGAGGTCCGCGACGGGCTCGGCCTCTCCGGCGTCACCGCCGGCCTGGTCACCACCCTGCCGACCATCGCGTTCGCCGGCCTCGGCGCGCTCACCCCGTGGCTGGTACGCCGGGTGGCGCCGGCCCGGGTGCTGGTGGTCGCCATGTTCGCCCTCGCCGTGGGCCAGGTGCTCCGGGTCGTCACCGACTCGGCCTTGATCTTCGTGCTCACCAGCGCGCTGGCCCTGTCCGGCATCGCGGTCGCCAACATCCTGCTGCCGATGCTGGTCAAGCAGCACTTCCCGCACCGCACCGGCCTGGTCACCGGGGCGTACACGATGGCGTTGACAGTGGGCACGACGGTGGCCGCCGCCTCCGCGGTGCCGATCGCGCACGCCTTCGGGTCCTGGCGGGCCGGGCTCGGCGTCTGGGCTGCGATGGCCGCGGTGGCCGTACTCCCGTGGGTGCCGCTGGCACTGCGGACCCGCGCCGCGGCGCGGCGGGCGACCCCGACGGCGGTCGTCGCCACGCCGACGCGGGTCCGGCCGGTGCGGACCCGACTGGGCTGGGCGATGGCGGTCTACTTCGGGGCGCAGTCGCTCAGTGGGTACGCGATCATGGGCTGGCTGGCCCAACTGTTCCGCGACGCCGGTTACCAGCCGGAGTCGGCCGGGCTGCTGCTCGCGGGGGTGACCGCGCTCGGGGTGCCGATCGCGCTGCTGATGCCCACCCTGGCCGGTCGGCTCGGCAGCCTGCGGCCGCTGGTGCTCGGGCTCACCACCGCGTCGGCACTGGCCTACCTGGGGTTGGCGCTCGCACCGCACGGCGCCGCGCTGCTCTGGGTCGCCCTGCTGGCGATCGGTCAGGGCGCGTTCCCGATGATCCTGACCGCCATCGGCCTACGCGCCCGCACCGCCGAGGGCACTGTCGCGCTCTCCGCGTTCGCGCAGAGCACCGGGTACGTGATCGCCGCCCTCGGCCCGCTGATGGTCGGCATCCTCTACGAGGCCACCGGCGGCTGGACCGCGCCGATCGGGTTCCTGCTGGGTGCCCTCGCCGTGCAGACGACGGCGGGCATGGCTATCGCTCGTCCCCGTTACGTCGAGGACGAGTGACGAACGCCGACGGTCAGGAGGACGCCGGCGTCGATTCGCCAGCGACTGCCTCATCCACCGTCGGGTAGGTGTGCAGCACCTCGACCAGCCCGCTCACCTCAAGGATGCGCAGCACACCGCGCTGCGGTGCGGCCAGCCGGACCACGCCGCCGGCCTCGTCGCAGCTGTTCTTGGCGCGGACAAAGACCGACAGACCGGTCGAGTCGCAGAACGAGACCTCCGCCAGGTCGAACACCAGCCGGTTGCGGCCCTTGTCGAGCAGGTCGGTGATCTGGTCCTGTAGCTGCGGTGCGGTGGCCATGTCCAGCTCGCCCGCGACCGACACGACGACCACGTCGCCGCGTTGTTCCGTGTGCACCGTCAACGACATTCGCCAGACCTCCTGTTATCGGGGGAACGGTATCCCACGACCACCCCCGGAGGTAGAACGGGAGCCGCCATCCGGTGGCCATCGTCATTCCGTTGCTACGGGGCAAGTAGTTGGTCAGGCCCCGGTGATAGAGTCCGCCCGGTCCAGGTCAAGGGGGTTCGAAATGGCGTTGAGCACCGAAGAAAGTGGTCGGCTCGTCGCGCTGCTCAACGGGCAGGACGAACGGGTCACGACTCGGTGGACCGAGATCGTCACCAGTTCGTTGCGAGGCCGGCTGAGCCAGGCGGAGCTGCGCCGACAGGTCCAGGACCTGCACCGTGCCATCGTCGCCAGCGGCGAGCAGGGCACCATCGATCTGTCCGCCGACAGTGCCGCCGAACTGCGCGCCGCGCTCTCCGAGCTGTCCCGTGGCCGGGCCCGGCAGGGCTTCTCCGCCACCGAGACCACCATCAGCGTCTTCGCGCTGAAGGACGTGCTGGCCGAGCTGGTGCAGGAGGCCGGTGGCACTGACGCGCTGAAGGACTACGTCGCCTTCTCGAAGCTTGTCGACGAGATGGGCCTGTTCACCTTCGAGAGCTTCGTCCGCACCCGGGAGAGCCTGATCGCGGACCAGGCCGAGCAACTGCTCGAACTCTCCACGCCGGTGGTCAAGCTCTGGGAGGGTGTCGTCGCCGTCCCGCTGGTCGGCACCCTGGACTCGGCCCGGGCCCAGGTCGTCATGGAACGGCTGTTGCAGACCCTCGTCGACACCGGCTCGCCGTACGCGATCATCGACATCACCGGCGTGCCGGCGGTGGACACCCAGGTCGCCCAGCACATCCTGAAGACCGTGGTGGCCGCCCGGCTGATGGGCGCCGACTGCATCATCTCCGGCATCCGCCCGCAGATCGCGCAGACCATCGTGGCGCTCGGCATCGAGTTCGGCGACATCGCCACCAAGGCGAGCCTCGCCGACGCGCTGCGCCACGTGCTGCGGCTCAACGGGGTAGAGACCGCCCGCCGCCAGCCGCGCCGGGACATCTGATGGAGCGGGTGCCGATCCTCAAGATCGGGGACATCCTGCTCGTCTCCATCCAACTGGACATGTCCGACCAGACGGCGGTCGCGCTCCAGGAGGATCTGGCCCAGCGGATCGTCGACACCGGCTGCCACGGCGTCATCATCGACATCACAGCGCTGGACATCGTCGACTCGTTCGTCGGGCGGATGCTCTCCACCATCGCGTCGATCTCCAAGGTGCTCGACGCGGAGACGGTGGTGGTCGGGATGCGTCCAGCCGTCGCCATCACCCTTGTCGAACTCGGGCTGTCGCTGAACGGCATCCGTACCGCGCTGAACGTGGAGCGCGGCATGGAGCTGATCGCGGCGGCCCACGCCGACGAGCTCGACTACCAGCTCGACGACGAACCGGACGCCGAGACGGCCACGCCGTGACCACGGGCGTCGACCTGGGCCAGCCGCAGGCTCAGTCGGTTCGCAGCGATGAGGACGTGGTGCGCGTCCGGCAGTTGGTCCGCGCCGTGGCGGTGTCCGTCAAGCTGTCCCTCGTCGACCAGACCAAGGTGGTCACCGCGGCGAGCGAGTTGGCCCGAAACACCCTGGTGTACGGCGGTGGCGGGTCGGTCGAGGTGACGGTGGTCAACAACGGCCGACGCAATGGCGTGCAGATAGTGTTCGCCGACTCCGGGCCGGGCATCGCCGACCTCGACCTGGCCATGACCGACGGCTACACCAGCGGCGGCGGCCTCGGCCTCGGGCTCAGCGGGTCCCGCCGGCTGGTCGACGAGTTCCAGATCGAGACGTCGGCGGAGAGCGGTACGCGAATCACGGTCACCAAGTGGTCCAGGTGAACGCCGACGCGGTCACCGACAGCGGCATCTGGTTCCGGGTGGAGGCCAGCAGCGCGGCGAGCGCCGTCCGGCGCGCCGCTGAGCGCCTCGGCGCGCAGGTGGAGATGGGGGCGGCGCGCATCGCCGACCTGGCCATCGTGGCGGCCGAGCTGACCAGCAACCTGGTCAAGCACGCCGACGAGGGTGTCCTGCTGCTCCGGCCGGTACGCCGCGCCGGGCAGGCCGGGGTGGAGTTGGTGGCCATCGACTCCGGGCCCGGCATGGCCGACCTGACCGTCTCGTCCCAGGACGGGCACTCGACCACCGGCACACTCGGCATCGGTCTGGGTGCCATCGTCCGGCAGGCCAGCTGGTTCGACGGATATTCGCTGCCCGGCCGGGGCACCGTCCTCGCCGTGCAGGTCTGGCCGGCCGAGGCGGCGCGGCCGTCCTGGGCCGGCGCCCTCACCCGACCCCTGACCGGCGAGACGGTCAGCGGCGACGGCTACGCCGTCCGGGTCGTCGACGGGCGGCACCAGGTGCTGGTGAGCGACGGGTTGGGGCACGGCCCGCTGGCAAACGCCGCCACCGAAGCCGCGCTGGCCGCGTTCCGTGACGCCCCGGCCGGCCCACCGGCGGTGGTGGTCGGTCACCTGCACCGGAGCATGTCGCACACCCGGGGTGCCGCGCTCGCCGTCGGAGAGCTGATGCCGGAGGCCGGCGTGCTGCACTACGCCGGCCTGGGCAACATCTCCGGCGTGGTCGTCGAGGGTGACGGCCGCCGTCGAGGGCTGGTGTCGCTGCCCGGCATCGCCGGCCACCAACGGCCCACGATCCGGGAGTACGACTACCCGTTCGGTCCCGGCGCCCGGCTGGTGATGCACAGCGACGGGGTGGTCGACCGGTGGCGGATGACCGACTACCCGGGCCTGGCGGAGCGATCCCCGCTGGTGATGGCGGCGACCCTGCTCCGTGACGCCGGTGTGCGACGCGACGACGCCTGCGTACTTGTCGCGAGGTCGTGGGCGTGAGCGGGCAGCCGGCAGCGCTGCCGCTGCTCCAGATGGCGCTGCGGGTCGAGCAGGACATCTTCGTGATCCGTCAGCGGGGGCGCGAGGTGGCCGCTGTGGTCGGCCTCGAACACCAGGACCAGGTGCGGATCGCCACCGCGCTCAGCGAGGTCGCCCGCGATCTGCTGCGGACGACCGGCGGTGCCGACGTCTCCTTCCACGTCGACACAGCCGCCGACGGCCGGTTTCACCTGCGCGCCGACCTGGCCCCGATGTCCCCGCTGCCGGACGGCCGCTACGAACCGCAGTCCGGCGCGGTGTCCCGACTGGTCGACACACTCAGCGTGTCGGCCGTCGAGGGGGTTACGGTCGTACGGATGTCCCGACGAGTCCCGGCGAACGCGCCGACGCCGACCCTGGAGCGGCTCGCCGAGTTCCGTGCCGAACTCGGCCGTACCGCGCCGGCCAGTGCGCTGGATGAGCTGACCGTGCAGAACGGGCAGCTCATCTCCGCACTCGACGAGGTGCGCAGTCAGCGCGACGAGCTGGCCGTGCTGAACGAGGAGCTGGCCGAGACCAACCGCGGCGTGCTGGCGCTCTACAACCAGCTCACCGAGGAGTTGGAGGAGACCAACCGCGGTGTCGTCGCCCTCTACGCCGAGCTGGACGAAAAGTCGGCCCAGCTCCGGGCGGCAAGTGAGTCGAAGAGCCGGTTCCTGGCCAACGTGAGCCACGAGCTGCGCGCCCCGGTCACCGCGATCATCGGCCTGGGGCGGCTGCTCACCGACTCCGCCTCCGACCCGCTCACCGACGAGCAGGGCCGCCAGGTCGATCTGATCCGCTCGTCGGCGGCAGATCTGCTCAACCTGGTGAACGAACTCCTCGACCTGGCCAAGGCGGAATCCGGTCGGATCGAGCCGGAGCTGGCCGAGGTCGACCTGCGGCCGGTCTTCGGGCAACTGCGCGGCACCCTGCGCGCGCTGGCCACCCGCCCGGAGGTGGAGCTGGTCGTGGAGGAGCCCAGCGGGCCGGCAGTGCTGCGCACCGACGAGGTGCTGCTCGGTCAGGTGCTGCGCAACCTGCTGCACAACGGGTTGAAGTTCACCGAGCGCGGCGAGGTGCGACTGCGGGCCAGCCACCACGGCGACCGCTGGCAGTTCGAGGTCAGCGACACCGGGCCGGGCATCGCTCCTGAGCTGCGCGACCGGATCTTCGAGGAGTTCTACCAGATCCCCGGAGCCACCCGGGTCGGCGGCACCGGCCTCGGTCTGCCGTACGCCCGGCGGTTGGTGACACTGCTCGGCGGGTCACTGGAGCTGACCAGCACGCCCGGCGAAGGCAGCACGTTCACCGTCTCCCTACCCGTCGGCGGGGCGTGACGGCGTGGACGGCGTACCGACAACCATCCTGGTGGTCGACGACAGTCGTACCAAGCGTTACCTGCTGGTCAGTTGGCTGACCCGGGCCGGCTTCACAGTGCTGGAGGCCGAGAACGGCGCCGATGCGTTGGCTCGGGTCGAGGTGGAACGGATCGACCTGGTGGTTCTCGACGTCCGGCTGCCCGACCTGAGTGGCTACGAGGTTTGCGAGCAGATCAAGGCACGGCACCCGGCGATGCCGGTGGTCCACGTGTCTGCGCACGCAGTGGACGTGGCCGACCGCGCCCAGGGGCTGACCCGGGGCGCTGACGCGTACCTGACCGAGCCGATCGAGCCCGAGGAGCTGATCGCCACCACCCGGGCGGTGCTGCGCTACTACCAGGCCCGGCAGCGCGCCGAACTGCTCGCCGAGCGGCTGCTCGGGTTGGCCGACACGACGGTGGCGGTGCACGCCGCGCCGACCTTCGCGCGCCTGCTGGAGGCCGCCGCCGAGGGCGCCGCCCAGATCTTCAAGAGCCCGGCCGCGGTGATCGCCGAGACCTTCGACGGCGACTGCCTCGCGGGTGTCTGCGCCGGTCCCGGCGAGGTGGCCGCCGTGGTGCCATGGGTCGTCGACGACACCGGGGTGCCGACCGGTGCCACAGTGCGAGTGGAGACCCCGGCGAACTGGGCGCTCGTCGAGTGGCCGGCGGACGACACGGTGACCGTCGCCGCCGCCCGACTGCGCGAGGACCGGGCCCCGCTGTACGTGGTGGTCCCGACCGCTACCCAGACCGCGCGGACCCCGGTGCTCAAGCAACTGGCTCAGGCGGTGGCGGCGGCAGTGGAGGGGCAGCGCTCGTTCGACGAGGAGCACCGCATCGCTGTCACCCTCCAACGCAGCCTGCTCCCGCGCGGACTGCCCACCGTGGCGGGCCTCGACCTCGCGGTGCGCTACGAGCCGGCCAGCGCGCAGACCGAGGTGGGCGGCGACTTCTACGAGCTGGTGATGCTCGATGGTCACCTGCTGCTCGCGATCGGGGACGTCGCCGGGCACTCACTGCACGCGGCCACAGTGATGGCCGAGCTGCGGCACGCGGTGCGGGCGTACGCGGTCGAGGGCCACCAGCCCGGCGAGATCCTGCACCGGGTCAACGAGCTGATGCGCACACTGCTGCCGAACGAGGTGGCGACGCTCTGCGTACTGCTGATGCACCCGCCGACCGGACGGGTCCGGCTGGCCAGTGCCGGGCACCTGCCACCGCTGCTGATCCAGGACGGCAAGGTCGAGTTCGTGCAGCATTCAGCGCCGCTGCTCGGCGTCCGTGCCCCGCGCCCGGCAGACCTGGAGTTCGTGGTGCCGGCCGGGGCCACGCTGGTCTTCTACACCGACGGGCTGATCGAGCGGCGGGACGCCACCATCGACGAGGGGCTTGCCGCACTGGCCGGGGTCGCCGCGACCGTCGACGGTGACCTGGACCAGTTCTGCGCCCGGCTGCTGGTGGAACTGGCCCCACCGGAGATCCAGGACGACGTCGCCGTGGTCGTCCTGCGGCGGCGCTGATCTGCCAGCGCTGCCGGCGCTGTCAGCTCCTCGGCTTGCTCAGCGCACCGAGCGGGCGTACGCGGCGGGGGACACCCCGGCGACGGCGGTGAAGTCGCGGACCAGGTGGGCCTGGTCGCTGTAGCCGAGGTCGGCGGCGAGGTCAGCCCAGCTCAGGGGGCCACCAGCGGCCTGTTCGACAGCCTCCTGGAGCCGGTAGCGGCGGATCACCCACTTCGGCCCGACCCCCACGTACTCGATGAAGAGCCGCTGCAACCGGCGGACCGGAACGTCGTGCCGCGCGGCGAAGTCGTCGACGCGCAGCACCGTCCGGTCGGTACGGATCGCCTCGGCCAGTCGGACAGCCTCCTCGGCCATCGGGTCCGGCTCCGGTTGCCAGGCGGTGAGGAGGGTGTCCAGCGCCCGGCAGCGCTCGTCGTCGCCGGCCGCCGAGGTGGGTGCTCCCGGGGACGTGCCTGCGCCCACCGGGACGTCGGGGTGGGTCAGCCGGCCGGCGGGCAGCGGCACCCTACGGCCGGTCAGCTCACTGACCGCGCGCCGCCAGAACGGGTGGAAGCCGCCGGGGCGGAACTGCACACCGGACACCCGGCCGGTGCCACTGAGCGTGATCCGGAACAGATCGCGGCCCACCCCGGCCACCTCGCCGGACTCGGGCCCGTCGTCGTCCCGTCGGAACACGACGTTCACCGCCGGGTGCGGCACGACCCGCTGCTCGAACGGCGCGCTCAACGCCCAGTCGATCAACCAGTAGTGCTCGACCCACTGGCGTAGCGACTTAGCCGGCAGGTGTCGGCGGAAGCGCATCTCGCGCAGCAGGCGCCCGGGGTCGAGAATCCCCCGGCTGTCGCCACGCGGTCGCTGTCGCATTTGTTCAAGACCACCCTCATACGCTGGCCCTATGTCCACTCAGACTAGCGAGCTGCTGGCGGCCGCCGCGCCGCGAACCGTCGATGTCGTACGGGGTGTCTCCGACGACCAACTGGACCTGCCCACCCCGTGCAGCGACTACCTGGTCCGTGATCTGCTCAATCACCTCTTCCAGGTGGTGGTCAACTTTCAGGACCTGGCCGAGAAGCGTCAGGTGGAGTGGGCCGAGAAGCCCGACCACCTGGGTGACGGCTGGCGGGACCGCTTCGAGGCGGAGGTCGGCCGGTTGGTGACCGCCTGGTCGGACCCGTCCACACTGGAGGGCGTGTCACCGGGCATGGGTATGCCGCAACCAGTCATCGGCGGCATGGCCCTGCTGGACCTGACAGTGCACGGCTGGGATCTCGCGGTCGCCACCGGCCAGCCGTACCACCCAGCTCCGGAGGCGGTGGCCGAGCTGCACGCGCTGGTGGAGCGGTTGGGTCCCACCGCCCGCAAGATGGGCGTCTTCGCCGACCCACTACCCACCCCCATCCCAACCCCCGACCTGCCCCCCGACCTGACCCACCTCCTGACCCAAACCGGCCGCACCCCCACCTGGCCCCAAACCCCCTAACCCCACCCCCCACCCCCCACCCCCCACCCCCACTCCGTTCATCATGAAGTTATTGCCATCTGTCGCGGCGTGTCGGCGCAATAACTTCATGATCAACAGCGGGAGGGGTGGGTGGGGTGGGGGTTGTTGACTTGGGTATTCGCTGGGTGAATAGTGGGCGGGGTGTCCACGCCGCATGTTCTGCTCGGGCTGCTCGCTGGGGGCAGCCGGCACGGGTATGAGCTGAAGCGTGCGCACGACGAGCGGCTGCCGAGGGCTCGGCCGCTGGCCTTCGGGCAGGTCTACGCCACTCTCGGCCGCCTCGAACGTGACGGGCTGGTGGCTTCCGCCGGGCAGGACCGGGTGGGCGGGCCGGATCGCACCGCGTACGCGCTGACCGACCAGGGGCGGGACGCACTGGACCAGTGGCTGTCCACTGTGGAAGCACCAATGCCGTACGTGGCCAGCACGCTCTTCGCCAAGGTGGTCGTGGCGCTGCTGGTCGCCGATGTCGATCGGGCCCGGTCGTACCTGGTCGCCCAGCGGGCCGCGCACACCGCACGGCTGCGTGAGCTGACCACGGTCAAGGGTGACCCGGCCGCCACCCTCAGCGACGTGGTAGCAGCCGATTTCGCGATCGCCCACCTCGACGCGGATCTGCGGTGGCTGCACGCCACCCTGGGCCGGGTCGCCGACTGGCACCGGGAGGTGCATCCGTGACGCAACTCCAGGCTCGCGGCGTGGTTCGGGCGTACGGCCCGACGCCGGCGCTGCGCGGCGTGACGCTCGAGGTGGCGGAGGGCGAGATCGTCGCCGTCACCGGGCCGAGTGGCTGCGGCAAGTCGACCCTGCTGCACTGCCTGGCCGGGATTCTCCGGCCGGACGTCGGCGAGGTCACCTGGCGTGGGCACCGCATCGACACCTGGTCGGAGGCGGCCCGGTCCCGGCTGCGGCGCACCGAGTTCGGGGTGCTGTTCCAGTTCGGTCAACTGGTGGCCGAGTTGACCGCTGCCGAGAACGTCGCCCTGCCCCTGCTCCTCGCCGGCACGGGGCGGCGAGAGGCACGGACGGCGGCGCTCACCTGGCTGGAGCGGTTCGGGGTGGCCGAGGTGGCCGACGTGCGGCCGGGTGAGATGTCCGGGGGTCAGCAGCAACGCTGCGCCACGGCGCGGGCGCTGGTGACCGAGCCTCGGGTGCTCTTCGCCGACGAGCCGACCGGCGCACTGGACACGCTCGCCGGCGAGCAGGTCCTCACCCAACTGGTCCGGCTCGCCCGCGAGCAGCGCACCGCCGTCGTGCTGGTCACCCACGAGCCGCGGATCGCCGCGTACGCGGATCGGGAGATCGTGCTGCGCGACGGCCTGGTGGACCACACCGGCCTGGGGCTCGACGTGCCGCTGGCCGGCGGTGCCCGTTGAGACCGACGACGCTGCTCCGCCTCGCGCTCGCCGGCACCCGCACCGACACCGCCCGGGTGGTCCTCACCGCGCTCAGCGCCCTGCTGGCGGCCCTGGCCGGGCTGACGGCGCTCACCGTGTTGGCCATCGAGAAGCCCGCCGGCGACGCCTGGGCCCAGTCGGAGCAGTACCGCAACGCGCTGCTGCGCGAGCCCGGGTTGCGCGGTGGCACGGCGTTCGCGCTGCTGATGCTGATGATCCCGGTGCTGGCGCTGGCCGGTCAGTGCGCCCGGCTCGGCGCGCCGGCACGGGACCGCCGGTTGGCCGCGCTCCGGTTGGCCGGCGCCACGCCCGGGCAGGTCACCCGGCTGGTGGTGCTGGAGACCGGCGTGGCTGCTCTGCTCGGCACGCTCGTCGGGCTGGGTGTCTATCTGGTCGGCCGCGATCTGCTGCACCGCCCGGACGCGCAGGGTCGACTGGCCCTGCCCACCGACGTGCTGCCGTCGACCGGCGCGCTGGCCGGAGTGGTGCTCGGTCTGCCGGTTGTGGCGGCGCTGGCCACCGTCCTGATGCTTCGTACTGTCACCACCAGCCCGCTCGGGGTGACCCGCAAGGCCGCCCGCGAGCGTGGTCCGGGTCCGTGGGCGGGGCTCCTGATCGGGTTCGGCGTGGCCTCGTTCGCGGTGATCCGCCCGGTGGTGAATTCGATCGACGACGACGGAGGGCTGACCTGGCTGGTGCCGCTGTTGTTCGCGGTGGGTGCGCTCGCGGCGATGATCGGGGTGGTGATCGGCACCGGCTGGCTGTCGTACCACTGCGGGCGGTTGTTGCGCCGGCACGCCCGGGGCCCGGCTGCCCTGCTCGCGGCGGGCCGGCTGATGGCCGACCCGTGGGCGGGTAGCCGCACGTTCGCGGCGCTGCTCGCCGCCCTGATCTTCGGCGGGGGTGCGGCCGCCCAGCGGGCCTACTTCGGGGCCAAGGACCAGCTTGAGCGGGAGCAGAACCGGGTCGCCGGGTTGGATGGTGGCACCAACCCCTTCTACCTGTCCACAATGGATTACGTCGATGGCGCGATTGCCGTGGCCATCCTGATCGCGACGGGCGGGCTGATCGTCGCGCTGGTCGAGGGGATCGTCGCCCGTCGACGCGCCTACGCCGCGTTGGTCGCCACCGGGGTGCCCCGCGCCACGCTGAGCCGTTCGGTGGCCTGGCAGGCGTTGGCGCCGGCCGTACCGGCGATCCTGCTCGCCCTCACAGTGGGCACGCTGCTCGGCCGCGGGCTTGCCGCGGCGGAGGTGTCGGCGGGCGGCGGGTCGGCGATGATCTGCGAGGCCACGGCAGCGCTCTGTGCGGACCCTGCCACCAGCGCACAGTACAACCGGATCGTGCACATTCCCGAGGTGCAGCGCGCCGTTCCCGTACCTCTGGAGCACCTGGCGTGGCTCGGCGCCGGCGCGTTGGCCGCGGTGCTGGTGACGATCGGCGTCGGCCTGCTCTTCCTGCGCGTCAGCACCGCCCTGGACGAGCTGCGGACGACCTGAGTCGAGCCGAACCCGCCGCCCGGCCGGGTCAGGCGGCGAGCAGGCCGGAGGAGAGTGCGATAAAGGTGCCGACCACTGCCGAACAACAGCAGACCAGCAGGCCGGCGACCACAGCGAGGATCAGCCAGACCCGGCGATCCCGCGCCACCGCCGCCACGCTCGGACGGCGGCCCTCCTCGGCGGCCCCGCCGTCACCATCCGTAGCCCCGGTCACCCCGGAAGTCTAGGCCGCGACATCCGCTGCGACCCGGGAACACCGGGCGCGCGGCGCCCGCCACCCGCGACCCGCCGGTGATCGCGCCCGATCAGGGAAGTGGCGCCCTCTCGACGACCGAGGGGACGGACCACCTCCGGGATCGGGCGCGATCACCGCGACCCAACGGGTCAGGCCCGGCCGATGCGGTCCAGGATCCAGGCGTTGATGAACGCCTCCTCGCGCCAGGAGTCGTAGCGACCGCTCGGGCCGCCGTGCCCGGCACCCATCTCGGTCTTCAGCAGGTAGTCGCCGCTCGGTGCCACCGCCCGCAGTCGGGCGATCCACTTCGCCGGCTCCGAGTAGAGCACCCGGGTGTCGTTGAGGCTGGTCACCGCGAGGATCGCTGGATAGTCCACGGCGGCCACGTTCTCGTACGGCGTGTAGGACTTCATGTACGCGTACACCTCGGGGTCGTCGAGGGGGTTGCCCCACTCCTCCCACTCGGTGACTGTCAGCGGCAGCGACGGGTCGAGGATCGACGTGAGCGCGTCCACGAACGGCACCTGCGCCACGATCCCGGTGAACGCTTCCGGCGCGAGGTTGGCCACAGCGCCCATCAGCAGGCCACCGGCCGAGGCGCCCCGGGCGACCAGCCGGTCGCTGGACGTCCAGCCGGCCTTGACGAGGTGCTGGGCGCATGCCACGAAATCGGTGAAGGTGTTCTTCTTGGCCAGCAGCTTGCCCTGGTCGTACCACCGCCGGCCCAGCTCACCGCCGCCCCGGATGTGCGCCACGGCGAAGACCACACCCCGGTCCAACAGGGACAGTCGGGCCACCGAGAACCACGGGTCCATGCTGGCCTCGTACGAGCCGTAGCCATACAACTCGCAGGGCGCCGAGCCGTCCCGGGGGGTGCCGACGCGGCAGACCAGTGAGATCGGCACCCGGGTGCCGTCGTCGGCGAGTGCCCAGTCGCGGTGCTGCTCGTACTCGGCCGGGTCGTACGGTCGCCCGTCCGGACCGGGCAGCACCGGCTTCTGCTTGAGCAGCACCATCTGCCGGGTGACCAGGTCGTAGTCGTACACCGAGTCGGGGGTGATCAGCGAGGAGTAGCGCAGCCGGACCTGGCCGGTGCGGTACTCCGGGTTGGCGTCCAACCCGACGCTGTACAGCGGCTCGGGGAAGTCGATGTCGTACCCGTCGTCACTGCCCACCGGCAGCACCCGCAGCCCGGTGAGCCCCTCGGTGCGCAACGACACCACCAGGTGGTTGGCGAAGGCGTCGACGGCTTCCAGTCGGGTGCCGGGGGTGTGCTCGATCAGCGGAACCCAGTCGCCCGGTACGTCCGCCGAGGTGAACGCCAGCGCGAAGTCCTCCGCGCCGTCGTTGTGCAGGATCAGGAAACGGTGGCCGTGGTGCTCGACCGTGTATTCGACGCCCTGTCGGCGGGGGGCGATCACGGCCGGCGCGCCGGTCGGGTTGCCGGCGGGGATCACCAGCACCTCGCTGGTCACCTTGCTGTGCACGTCGATGAGGATGAACTTCTCCGACCGGGTCAGCTCCACCCCCACCCAGAACCGCTCGTCGTCCTCCTGGTGGACGACCACGTCGTCGGCTGCTGCGGAGCCGATGGTGTGCCGCCAGACCCGGTTCGGCCGCCAGGCGTCGTCCACTGTCACGTAGAACAGCACCGAGGCGTCGGACGACCAGGCGGTGCCGTAGAAGGTGTCCGGCACCTCGTCCGGCAGCAGCTCGCCGGTGGTCAGGTCCTTCACCCGCAGGGTGAAGCGTTCGTCACCGGAGAAGTCGGTGGAGTAGGCCAGCCAGCGTCCGTCCGGGCTGACGTCGAACGCGCCGAGCGAGAGGAAGTCGTGCCCCTCGGCCAGCAGGTTGCCGTCGAGCAGCACCTCCTCGCCGTCGAGCGGGGCGCCGTCCGCGCTGACCGGCGGGTCGGTCTCACCGTCGCGGACTGCCCGGCGACACTGCACTCCGTACTGTTGCCCCTCGACCGTCCGGGTGTAGTACCAGTGCCCGCCCTTGCGGGTCGGCACGGACAGGTCGGTCTCCTGGGTGCGTCGGCGAGTCTCCTCGAACAGGTCGGCGCGCAGGTCGGCCAGGTGTGCGGTGCGCGCGTCGGTGTACTCGTTCTCGGCGGTCAGGTAGGCGATCGTCTCCGGGTCGTCCTTGGCGGCGAGCCAGGCGTACTCGTCGACGACGGTGTCGCCGTGGTGGGTGCGCTCGCTGGGCACCCGCTTCGCCGCGGGCGGGGCAGTCTCGGTGGTCACGGCGGCCACGTTACCGGCCGGCAGCCGCAGCGCGCCGGACCAGCGGCATCCCGATACTCGCCACCGCGGCTTTAGAACACATGTACGATGGCCGGCATGGCGGCAGCAGCGAGTTCCCTCGGCCGGTCCGGAGCCCTTGAGATCACCCGGCGGTTGGCGGCGATCTGCGGTCCACCGTTCTCCCGGCTGGCCGGGCCGGCCGACGAGGTGGCGGGGCGACCGGCGCGTTGGGTGGCCGTCCCGGGTGGCCCGCACGCCGCCGCCGAGGTGCTGCGGCTGGCCGCCGTGCACGATCTGGCGGTGGTGCCCCGAGGCGCGGGCACGAAGATCGACTGGGGTGCCGCCCCCGTTCAGGTCGACATCCTGCTCGACACCGGCCGACTGGCCGGCATCGGTCACGAGCCGGTCGACTCGCTGGTGACCGAGGTGGGTGCCGGCACTCCACTGCGGGCGGTGCAGGCCACCCTGGAGCGCACCGGCCAGCGGCTCGCGATGGACGCCCCCTCACCCGGCGCGACAGTGGGCGGCGTGCTCGCCGCCGGCGAGGCCGGCCCGCTGCGCCACCGCCATGGCAGCCCCTGCGACCAACTTCTCGGTGTGCGTTACCTCGCCGCCGACGGCGAGCTGACCAGCGTCGGCGGTGGCGCGCCCGGGCTCGACCTGGCCCGCCTGCTCTGCGGCTCCCAGGGCGCGCTCGGCGTGCTGGTGTCGGCGAGCCTGCGGGTGCAGCCGGTGCCGGCGAGCAGGCTCTGGGTGTCCCGCCCGGTGTGGACGCCGTTGGAGGTGCACGACCTGGTCCGGACGATCCTCGCCGCTCGGCTGGAGCCGGCGGCCATCGAGCTGGACCTGCCCGGAGGCACCCCCCGCCCACGTACGCCGTACCCGCCCGGTCACCCGGCGGCCACCGCCCGGGAGCGCCATCCGTCGATGTCCGGCCGGGCCGGCGCTCCGTCCCGGGCCGGCAGCCTGGTGGTGCTGCTGGAAGGCGGCCCCGCCGACGTCACCGAGCGTGCCGAGCGGCTTGTCGGCCTGCTGCACGGGGAGGCGACGATCGCGCACTCCGCGCCGACGTGGTGGCGCCGCTACCCGTTCGCGCCGGGTGACACGGCGCTGCGCCTGGAGGTGCCGATCGGCGACCTGCACGCCGCCGTCTACGCGCTACGCGACGCGGCCGGAGCGCCGGTGCCGATACGTGGGTCCGCCGGGCTGGGCGTGGTGCACGCGGCGTTGCCCGGGGCGCTGGCAGCCGACCGGGTGGCGTCCATCCTGGCCGCAGTCCGAGGGGTGCTGCTGGCCCGGCAGGGCCGCTGCGTGGTGGTCTCCGCTCCGGCGGCGGTCCGCCAGGCGGTCGACCTCTGGGGCGAGTTGGCCGGCCTGGCCCAGTTGCGGGCCGCGAAGCGGCACCTCGATCCGGAGCACCGGCTCGCGCCCGGGCGGCTCCCCGGCGGCCTGTGAGGCCCGGCCGGCCGTGCTCAGTCCAGCCACCACCGGTGCATGTCCAGCAGCGGCGGGGTGAGGCGGGCCACCAGCACCAGCAGGCTGCCGGCCGCCCCGGCCAGCAGCAGTG
Organism: Micromonospora alfalfae; assembly: GCF_022230925.1. Taxonomy (GTDB): domain Bacteria; phylum Actinomycetota; class Actinomycetes; order Mycobacteriales; family Micromonosporaceae; genus Micromonospora; species Micromonospora alfalfae. Next base: position 25,410 of record NZ_JAKKFH010000012.1, read on the forward strand.
ACCGGGTTGCCCGGGGCAGGGCCTCGCGCTCCCGGACGACCAGCGCCACCGCGACGATCGCCAACGGCAGCCCGAGCACAGCACCCGTCAGGTAGAGCACCGCCACCACGGGGTGGAGCACCCCGAAGAAGGCCATGTCCTTCGGGTCGTACGCGCCGGTCAGCATCTCGGCCGGGCCGACGCCGGCGCTCGCCATCTGACCGACGTAGAGCAGCAGCACGGCGAGGAACCCGCCGATGGTCGCGAACTGCGCGACGATCAGGGCCCGGACAAACGGCCGGGAGTACGACGTGACCTGCGCGGCACTCGACATGGTCGTCAATCTACCGAGCGGACCCGATAGCCGTTGGCCGCGCTGCGGTCAGGTCGCGTCGTTGCGGAGCACCAGGACGGCGATGTCGTCCCGGGGTGGCTCGACCGAGAAGTTGATCGCCGCGGCGCGCAGCCGGGCGGCCACCACGTCGGCCGAATACCCGGCCAGGGGAGCGGCGGCGTCCCGCAGCCGGTCGGTGCCGAACAGCTCCCGGCCGCGCCTCCGCTCGGTGACGCCATCGGTGTAGAAGATCAGCGAATCGCCCGGTGCGAGCGTGATCTCCGCCGTCGGCGAGGTGATCGTGTCGAGCAGGCCGAGCGCGGTGCCGCCGGTGCCGACGAACCCGGCGCCGCCCGCTGCGGCGAGCAGCACCGGCCGGTCGTGCCCGGCGAGGTGCAGCGAGACGTCCAACTGGTCACCCTCGCCCGGCCCGACCGCTGCCAGGGCCAGCGTGCAGTAGCGACCACCACCGCGCTCGACAAGCGTCTCGTTGAGCCGCGCCAGCGCCTCGGGTAACGGTTTGCCGTCGCCGACCAGCACCCGGATCACGTCCCGGACCAGCCCGGTCACCGCGGCGGCCTGGACACCCTTGCCCGAGACGTCACCGATCACCACCAGCCAGCGCCCGTCGGGCAGCGGCACCACGTCGTAGAAGTCGCCACCCACCTCGGCGTCGTCGCCGGTCGGGACGTACTCGGCGGCGAAACCGATCCCGTCCACAAGCGGCAGCACCGGCGGCAGCAGAGACTGCTGGAGCGTCTGCGCCACCCGACGGCGTTCGGCGTGGATCCGGGCGTTCTCGATGGCCAGCGCGGCCCGTCGAGCCACGTCCTCCAACACGGCCACCTCGTCCGGGTCGTGCCGGTGCCGCTGGTGCCGCCCCACCGCCAGGGTCCCGAGCCGCTGCCCGCGGGCGATCAGCGGGACGGCGAAACCCTCCATCGGCCCGCCCAGGGGGATCTGCGCCGCGCTGCGGGACGCCTCGCGGAGACGGGCCTGGATCGAATCCGGCCCGGTCTCCGCCAGCACCTTGTGCAACTGCGGAAGCATCGACTCGTCGGCGTGGCTGGCAGCCGCCAGCCGGAGCCGACCCCATTCGTCGGCGGTGTGCACAGCGCACCACTGACCGAGTCGCGGCACCACCAACTGCGGCACCAGCGCCATGGTCAGGTCGACGTCGAGCGACTGGGCCAGCAGTTCGCTCGCCTCGGCCAGGAAGGTAAGCCACACCTGCCGGCGGACGTCGGCCCGGCGCAGCCGGTCGTTCTCCAGGTGCAGCGACAGCCGCTCGGCGGTGAGCACCGCCAACGGTTGGGCGTACGCCGACGGCGCGGCGTCCAACTCCAACTCCCCGGCGTACGGGCGGTGCACAGTCAGTGGCACCCGGAGCAGGTCGCTGCCGGGGCGGGGCGGCCGACCGAAGCGGGCCAGCACCTGGCTGCCCTGCCCGTCGCCCCGGTCCAGGCGGATGGTGCCGCCGGCTGCGCCCACCATCTCGGCGACCCGGCTGAGCAGGCTGGTGGCGAAGTCGGGCAACGGGTCGTCCCCGTACAGGTCGGGGGCTGTCTGCATGAGTTCGCTCATCGCGCTGGCGCTCGGCGCGGACCCGTCGGTGCTCGTTCTAGGGCCGGCGTTGGCCGGTGTCGATTCGCCGATGGTCCCGCTGGAGGGCGGGCCCGCGCCGGGGCGGTCCAGCCGGAACCAGACGCCCTTTCCGGTGGGCAGGTACGTGGTGCCCCAGCGGCTGGCGAAGTGGTCGACCAGCAACAGGCCCCGGCCCCGCACGGAGACCTCGTTGATCTCGGTGGAGTCGTTGCGGTCGCCGACTGTCAGCTCGTCGCCGGAACCGGGGGCGAAGTCGGAGACGGTGACGGTCAGCCCGATCTCGTCCGCGACGACCTCGATGTCCAGTTCGGTACGGGCGTGCTCGACGGCGTTGGTGGTCAGCTCGGTGGTGAGCAGCAGCGCCTCGTTGGCCAGTTCGTCGAGGTGTGACTCGGTCAACACCGAGCGGACCACGGCGCGGGCGGCGGCCGGCGTACGGCGGTCGGCGGGCAGCCGCACACGCCGGACGGCCCCGTCCCGGGCCCCGGCCGTCGCGGGCCCCGCCTCGGCTGACACCCCCGTATCCTCCACCGTCCCCCTGCCGGGTGCCAAGCCGATCACCGATCGCGGGCTGTCGCGTCGGTCAGCGGCACCGGCGGCAGGGGGCTGGTCGACGCGTCGAAACGAACGGTCCGGGAGTCGGGCGAGGTTTGCGGCGCGCCGTGCCGGCTCGACCCTGATCGGGCGGGTCGACGGGCGATCGATGCCACCTGGCGGGTCGCGCACCCTGGCACCACGGCGCGCGCGGGCACAATATGGGGTGCCGGTGTGCCCGCACGGACCGGTGCCCCCCGAGTTGAGCGAGGAATGATGACCACGTCGAAGCAGTCGGTGGCGGATCCGTCCGCGTCCGACCACGAGGCGCTCCTCGGTGAGTTGGCCGAGGCACTGCGACGGATCGGGCGCGGTGACCTGAAGGTCCGGCTTCCCCGCCGGGCCGGCGCGGCCGGTGAGGTGGCGGACGCCTTCAACGAGGTGGTCTCGCTCCAGGAGCGGCAGTACCTGGACCTGCGGCGGATCAGCCGGATCGTCGGTCGCGACGGCCGGCTCACCGAGCGGCTCGACGACGAGGGGTTGGACGGCTCGTGGGCGGAGGGGCAGCGGGCGATCAACTCGCTGATCGACGACCTGGGTCGACCGACCACCGAGATCGCCCGGGTGATCGTGGCGGTCGCCGACGGTGACCTGTCCCAGCACATGGCGTTGGAGATCGACGGTCGGCCGCTGCGCGGTGAGTACCTGCGCATCGGGCGCACTGTGAACACGATGGTGGACCAGCTGTCGTCGTTCTCCAACGAGGTGACCCGGGTGGCCCGTGAGGTGGGCACCGAGGGCAAGTTGGGTGGCCAGGCCGACGTGCGGGGCGTCGCCGGCACCTGGAAGGACCTCACCGACTCGGTGAACACCATGGCGTCGAACCTGACCGGCCAGGTGCGGTCGATCTCGCAGGTGGCGACGGCGGTGGCCAAGGGTGACCTGTCGCAGAAGATCACGGTCAGCGCGCGTGGTGAGGTGGCCGAGCTGGCCGCCACGATGAACTACCTCACCGACACGCTGCGGCTCTTCGCCGAGCAGGTGACCCGGGTGGCCCGTGAGGTGGGCACCGAGGGCAAGTTGGGTGGCCAGGCCGAGGTGCCGAACGTGGCAGGCACCTGGAAGGACCTGACCGACAGCGTCAACTCGATGGCGTCGAACCTGACCGCCCAGGTCCGTAACATCGCCCAGGTCTCCACTGCTGTGGCGCGCGGCGACCTGTCGCAGAAGATCACGGTGGCGGCGCAGGGCGAGATCCTGGAGCTGAAGGACACCGTCAACACGATGGTGGACCAGTTGTCGTCGTTCGCCGACGAGGTGACCCGGGTCGCGCGTGAGGTGGGCATCGAGGGCAAGTTGGGTGGTCAGGCCCAGGTGCGCGGCGTCTCCGGCACCTGGCGGGACCTCACCGAGAACGTCAACCAGTTGGCCGGCAACCTGACCAGCCAGGTCCGCAACATCTCCCAGGTCTCCACCGCCGTGGCGAAGGGTGACCTGTCGCAGAAGATCACGGTGGACGCCCAGGGCGAGATCCTGGAGCTGAAGAACACCGTCAACACCATGGTCGACCAGTTGTCGTCGTTCGCCGACGAGGTGACCCGGGTGGCCCGTGAGGTGGGCACCGAGGGCAACCTGGGCGGTCAGGCGCAGGTGAAGGGTGTCTCGGGCACCTGGCGGGATCTGACCGACAACGTGAACTCGATGGCGTCGAACCTGACCAGCCAGGTCCGCAACATCGCCTCGGTGACCACCGCCGTGGCGAAGGGTGACCTGTCGCAGAAGATCACGGTGGACGCGCGGGGCGAGATCCTGGAGTTGAAGTCGACTGTCAACACGATGGTGGACCAGTTGTCGTCGTTCGCCGACGAGGTGACCCGGGTCGCGCGTGAGGTGGGCACCGAGGGCAAGTTGGGCGGTCAGGCGCAGGTGCGCGGGGTCGCCGGCACGTGGCGGGATCTGACCGACAACGTGAACTCGATGGCGTCGAACCTGACCGCCCAGGTCCGCAACATCGCCCAGGTCTCCACCGCTGTGGCGAAGGGTGACCTGTCGCAGAAGATCACGGTGGACGCGCGGGGCGAGATCCTGGAGTTGAAGTCGACTGTCAACACGATGGTGGACCAGTTGTCGTCGTTCGCCGACGAGGTGACCCGGGTCGCGCGCGAGGTGGGCACCGAGGGCAAGCTCGGCGGTCAGGCGCAGGTGAAGGGTGTCTCGGGCACCTGGCGGGATCTGACCGACAACGTGAACTCGATGGCGTCGAACCTGACCAGCCAGGTCCGCAACATCGCCTCGGTGACCACCGCCGTGGCGAAGGGTGACCTGTCGCAGAAGATCACCGTGGACGCCCAGGGCGAGATCCTGGAGCTGAAGTCGACTGTCAACACGATGGTCGACCAGCTGTCGTCGTTCGCCGACGAGGTGACCCGGGTGGCCCGCGAGGTCGGTATCGAGGGCAAGCTCGGCGGCCAGGCGCAGGTGAAGGGCGTCTCCGGCACCTGGCGCGACCTCACCGAGAACGTCAACCAGCTCGCCTCGACGCTGACCACGCAGTTGCGGGCCATCGCCCAGGTGTCCACCTCGGTGACCCGGGGCGACCTGACCCAGCGGATCGCTGTCAAGGCGCAGGGCGAGGTCGCCGAGCTGAAGGACAACATCAACCAGATGATCGTCACCCTTCGGGAGACGACAAAGAAGAACGCCGAGCAGGGCTGGCTGGACTCCAACCTCGCCCGGATCGGCGGCCTCCTGCAGGGCCAGCGCGACCTCGGCGAGGTCTGCCGCATGATCATGACGGAGGTGACCCCGCTGGTCGACGCCCAGCTCGGCGCCTTCTTCCTGGCCGACGACACAGACGGCAGCATGCGGCTGCGGCTGACCTCCTCGTACGGGTACGTGGCGCGGGGGCACGACGTCACCTTCGGGCCGGGTGAGGGGCTGGTCGGGCAGACAGCGCTCTCCCGTCGCACGATCCGGGTCAGCGCCTCCCCGAACAGTCGGCTCACCCTGCGGTCCGGCCTGGCCGAGACACCCCCGTCCGACCTGGTGGTGCTCCCCGTCCTGTTCGAGGGCGAGCTGCTCGGGGTGATCGAGTTCGCCAGTGTGTCGGCCTTCTCCGAACTGCACCTGTCGTTCCTGGAGCGGTTGGTGCTCACCATCGGCATCGCCGTCAACACCATCCAGGCCAACCGGCGTACGGAGGAGCTGTTGGCCCAGTCGCAGCGGCTGGCCCACGAGATGCAGGAGCAGTCGGCGGAGTTGCAGCGCACCAACGCCGAGCTGGAGGAGAAGGCCACTCTGCTGTCCGAGCAGAAGGGCAACATCGAGACGAAGAACCGGGAGATCGAGCTGGCGCGGCTGGGCCTGGAGGAGAAGGCGCAGCAGCTGACCCGGGCGTCGGCGTACAAGTCGGAGTTCCTGGCCAACATGAGCCACGAGCTGCGGACCCCGCTGAACTCGTTGCTGTTGCTGGCCCGTCTGCTGGCCGAGAACTCGGAGCAGAACCTCAGCCCGAAGCAGATCGAGTTCGCCCGGACCATCCACGGGTCCGGCTCCGACCTGCTGCGACTGATCGACGACATCCTCGACCTGTCCAAGATCGAGGCGGGCCGGATGGACGTCGAGCCGACCGAGATCCGCTTCACCGAGCTGCGCGGCTACGTGGAGCAGGCGTTCGCGCCGCAGGCCGAGGAGAAGAACCTGGACTTCCAGGTACGGGTCAGCAAGGATCTGCCGCCGGCGTTGGTGACCGACGCGCAGCGGTTGCAGCAGATCCTGCGCAACCTGCTATCCAATGCTGTGAAGTTCACCGACAACGGGGCCGTGACGTTGCGGATCGCCCCGGCCGCGGAGAACGCGGTCTTCGACGTGCCGGCGCTGACGAACGCCCAGCAGGTGATCGCGTTCACCGTGATCGACACCGGGATCGGCATCTCCGACGACAAGCTGTCGATCATCTTCGAGGCGTTCCAGCAGGCCGACGGCACTACCAGTCGCCGGTACGGCGGCACCGGCCTGGGCCTGTCGATCAGCCGCGATCTGGCCCGACTGATCGGCGGCACCATCACCGTCTCGTCCGCGCCCGGCCAGGGCTCGACCTTCACCCTGTTCGTGCCGCAGGTGCTGGCCCCGGACGCGGTGGTCGCGCCGCAGACTCCGTCGCCGCAGCGCGCCGGGCTGCCGTCGTCGCTGCTGATGCCGCCGCTGGAACTGCTGTCGGAACGGCCGGAGGCGCCGGCCACCCGTCAACTGGACGGTGCCACGGTGCTGATCGTGGATGACGACGTCCGCAACGTCTTCGCCTTGACCAGCGCGTTGGAGCTGCACGGGATGACCGTGCTGTACTCGGACAACGGGGCGGACGGTGTCCGTCTGCTGGCCGAGCATCCGGAGGTGGACATCGTGCTGATGGACGCCATGATGCCCGACCAGGATGGTTACGAGACCACCCGCCAGATTCGCCGCAACCACCGGTTCGCCGACCTTCCGGTGGTCTTCCTGACCGCGAAGGCGATGCCGGGTGACCGTGAGTCGGCCCTCGCTGCCGGGGGCAGCGACTACATCACCAAGCCGGTCGACCTGGACGACCTGATCGAACTGATGTCGTCCTGGATCAACGGCAGCCGGACCGAGGAGACTTCGTGACCCAGATGGCCAAAGCGCTGCTCGTGGACGACCGGCGGCAGAACCTGACAGCCCTGGAGGCGATCCTCCAGGGGCTGCCGGTCCAGTCGGTGGCGGTGGAGAGCGGCGAGGCGGCGCTCAAGCAGCTGCTGGTGGACGACTTCGCGGTGATCCTGCTGGACGCGCAGATGCCGGACATGGACGGCTTCGAGACGGCGAGTCACATCAAGCGCCGCGAGCGGACCCGGCACGTGCCGATCATCTTCCTCACCGCCGCCGACCGGGACGCCCAGCTCGCCCTTCGGGGTTACCAGGTGGGCGCGGTGGACTACCTCACCAAGCCGTTCGACCCGTGGGTGCTCCGGGCCAAGGTGTCGGTCTTCGTCGAGCTGTGGGTGAAGACCCGGCAGCTCGCAACCCAGTCGGATCTGGTCCGGGAGCGCGACACGCAGTGGCGGCGGCTCACCGACGCGGTTGACGAGGCGACCGCGCAGCTCCGTTCGGACGACCCGGAGGTCCGCGACCGGGCGGTACGGCTGCTCGAACAGGCCCGTTGGGGCAACACCGCCTGACGGCGGCGGGGCGGCTCAGCCGGTGGGCTGGTCGTTGCGGATCATCAGGGCGCTGCGCAGGCCGGTGATGTCCAGCACGCGGATCAGGAAGTCGCCCACGTGCGTCAGCATCAGCAGGCTCTGCGCGTGGCTGGCCTTGCGGCTGAGCACGACAAGGGTGCCCAGGCCCTGCGAGTCGCAGAAGGTGACGCCGCCGAGGTCGAGCACGATCTTCGGCGGCGGGTCGGCCAGCACCTCGTTGACGACGGTGGAGAGCTGGGCCGCCGTGAGCATGTCGATCTCACCGGCCAGGCGCAAGACTGCTTCGTCGCCCGTCCGGTGTAGCGTGATGGACAGTTCGGCACGATCCACCCGGTCAGCCTAGCGCGATCCGACCGACCTGGCCTGTCGAGGCCGCGAGCCGTCGCCGTCCAGGCCACGAGCCCCGTTTCGGCGCTGTTGACCGAGGCGGGTCGCAGGTGAGCCGGGTAACCCCGCCACGGGGTGGCTGCTGGTTGACCGTCCGGCGCTGTCACAATGGCGGCATCGTGACCGACATCTTTCCTGCCGGATCCGGCCGCTACCCAGCCGACGCGCCGGCCTCCGAGGCCCTGTTCGACCGCGCCCGCGCCATCGTGCCGGGCGGGGTGAACTCCCCTGTGCGCGCCTTCCAGGCGGTCGGCGGCACCCCACGTTTCATGGTCCGTGGTGAGGGCCCGTGGCTGTACGACGCCGACGGTCGCCGCTACGTCGATCTGGTCTGCTCCTGGGGTCCGTTGATCCTCGGGCACGCCCACCCGGAGGTGGTGGAGGCCGTTCAGGCCGCCGCCGCCCGGGGCACCAGCTTCGGCACTCCCACCCCCGGTGAGGTGGAGCTGGCCGACGAGATCGTCGCCCGGACCCCGGTCGAGCAGGTCCGCCTGGTCAACTCCGGCACCGAGGCGACCATGTCGGCGATCCGGCTGGCCCGTGGCTTCACCGGCCGCTCGAAGATCATCAAGTTCGCCGGCTGCTACCACGGCCACGTCGACGCGTTGCTCGCCGCCGCCGGCTCCGGCGTGGCCACCCTGGGCCTGCCCGACTCGCCCGGCGTGACCGGCGCGGCGGCCAGCGAGACGATAGTGCTTCCGTACAACGACATCCGGGCCGTCGAGGAGGCCTTCGCCGCCGAGGGCCCGCACATCGCCGCGGTGATCACCGAGGCCGCCGCCGGCAACATGGGCGTGGTGGCCCCCCGCGACGGCTTCAACCAGCAGCTCGCCCGGATCGCGCACGCGCACGGCGCACTGCTGGTGGTGGACGAGGTGATGACCGGGTTCCGGGTCTCTCGCGCCGGGTGGCACGGCCTCGACGCCTCCGACGCCGATCTGTGGACGTACGGCAAGGTCATGGGGGGTGGCCTGCCCGCCGCGGCGTTCGGCGGGCGCGCGGACATCATGGCGCGTCTCGCGCCGGCCGGCCCGGTCTACCAGGCCGGCACCCTCTCCGGTAACCCGCTGGCCTGCGCCGCCGGCCTGGCGACCCTGCGGCTCGCCGACGACGCGTTGTACCAGCGCCTCGACGAGACGGCCGCCGTCGTGGGCAAGCTCGCGTCCGACGCGTTGGCCGCCGCCGGGGTCCCGCACCGACTGTCGTACGCGGGCAGCATGTTCTCGGTCTTCTTCACCGACGCCGATGTGGTCGACTACGACAGCGCGCGCACCCAGCAGGTGCCGGCGTTCAAGGCGTTCTTCCACGCGATGCTCGCCGCTGGCGTCTACCTGCCGCCGAGCGCGTTCGAGTCGTGGTTCGTGTCGGCGGCGCTCGACGACGCCGCTCTGGAACACATCGCCGACGCGCTGCCCACGGCGGCGAACGCGGCGGCAGCGGCCGGTCACGGGGGGTAGAAGATCTTGAGCAAGACGGTGGTCCACGTGCTTCGGCACGGCGAGGTGTACAACCCCGACCAGATCCTCTATGGCCGGCTGCCCGGGTTCCGTCTCTCCGAGCTGGGTGTGCAGATGGCCAAGGCCGCCGCGCAGGGCCTGGCCGAGCGGGAGATCGTGCACGTGGTGGCCAGCCCGCTGGAGCGCGCCCAGCAGACCGCCGAGCCGATCGCCGCCCAGTTCGGGCTGCCGGTGGGGGTGGACGAGCGGCTGATCGAGAGCGCCAACTGGTTCGAGGGCAAGAAGGTCTCCCCGGGTGACGGGTCGTTCCGCGACCCGCGCAACTGGTGGGTGCTGCGCGACCCGGTGACCCCGTCCTGGGGTGAGGCGTACCGGGTGATCGCCGAGCGGATGTTCGCTGCCGTGCACGCCGCCCGGGTCGCCGCCGAGGGACGTGAGGCGGTGCTGGTGTCGCACCAGCTCCCGATCTGGACGTTGCGTCGTTACGTCGAGCGCAAGCGGCTCTGGCACGACCCGCGCAGGCGGCAGTGCGGGCTGGCGAGTCTCACCTCGTTCCACTTCGACGGCGCGAAGGTGGCGGGCATCGGCTACAGCGAGCCGGCCGCGCACCTGATCGCTCTCTCCGCGACCGCCCGGACGGCCAAGGGGGCCTGATGAACGCCCGGAGGTGGACCGCCGGTCTGCTCGCCACCGTCGCCGCGGTGGCGCTGGTCGGCTGCACGTCCGGGGGCGGCGGGGAGAAGGACTGCACAAGTGATGGCCTCACGATCACCTGTGCGCCGGACCAGCGGTCGAAGACCCCCAAGGTGATCGGCGAACTGCTCACCGGCGGCCAGTACGACGTCTCCCAGGCGCGCGGCCAGGTGGTGGTGGTCAACTTCTGGGGTTCCTGGTGCGCTCCCTGCCGTGCGGAGGCCGACGACCTGGAGGACACCTACCAGGCCACCAAGGCGTCCGGGGTGACCTTCCTCGGGGTCAACGTGCAGGACAGCAAGGACAAGGCGATCGCCTTCGAGCAGGGGCGGGCCACCTACCCGAGCATCTTCGACCCCTCCAGCCGCCAGGCGCTGAACTTCGACATCCCGCCCAATTCGACACCGGCGACTGTTGTCCTCGACCGCGACGGACGGATCGCAGTGGTGATCCGTCGCGCTGTGACGAAGGACGAGCTGCTGCCGATCGTCGAACGGGTCGCCGCCGAGAAGCCGGCCCCGAACTGATGGGGGAGACCTTCGAGCAACTGGCCCTCCGCGGGCCGCTGCTGCTCGCCATCGGCGCGGCGGCGCTCGCCGGCCTGGTCAGTTTCCTCTCCCCGTGCGTGCTTCCGCTCGTCCCCGGCTACCTGTCGTACGTGACCGGTCTGGCCGGCGCCGACCTGGAGGGCCGGCGGCCGGAGGCCGATCCCGCTCCGGCCGGCGGGGGCGTCGCCGTCAAGGAGCGGGTCGCGCGGGTCGGCGCGGTCAAGGGTCGGGTACTCGCCGGGACGCTTCTCTTCATCGGCGGCTTCACAGTCGTCTTCGTGGCCACCGCGATCCTCTTCGCCAGCATCGGCCGGGTGTTCTTCGACTACAAGCGCGAGTTGCAGATCGGCGTCGGCGTGCTGATCATCGTGGCGGGGTTGAGCTACCTCGGGATGATCCCGGCCCTGCAACGGGAGTTCCGGATCTCCCGGTTGCCGTCGGCCGGACTGCTCGGCGCACCGGTCTTCGGGGCGGTCTTCGCGCTCAGTTGGGTGCCCTGCACCGGCCCCACGCTCGGCGCGGTGATGGGCATGGCCACCGCAAGCGGCCAGAGCGACCGAGCCGTGGTGCTCGCCGTGGCGTACTGCCTCGGGTTGGGGATACCGTTCATCGTCTTCGGGTTGGGCTTCGAACGCCTGCTCGGGGTCTTCCGCGCCGTTCGGCGCAACAGCCGCTGGGTCACCCGGGTCGGTGGCGCCCTGCTCATCCTGATCGGTCTGGCCCTGGTCACCGGCGGATGGCAGAGCTTCGTGATCTGGCTGCAGACCACCGTCGGGGTGGGCGAGGTGAGCATCTGATGACTGTCGTCGAGGACCGACCGGAGACCGCGGCGCCCGCGCCACGCCGCCGGCCGAACCGGCTGCTGGCCCTGCTGCGCAACTCGTGGCGGCAGCTCACCAGCATGCGTACGGCGCTGATCCTGCTCTTCCTGCTCGCGATCGCCGCCATCCCCGGCTCGGTGCTGCCGCAGCGCGGGATCAGCCCGGAGAAGGTCAACGAGTACTTCGTCGACCACCCGGACTGGGCCCCCCGGCTGGACCGGATCGGCGCGTTCGAGGTCTTCGGGTCGGTCTGGTTCTCCGCGATCTACCTGCTGCTGTTCACCTCCCTGATCGGCTGCATCACGCCCCGGCTGCGTGACCACGTCCGCACGCTGCGCTCGCGTCCGCCGGCCGCGCCGAAGCGGATGGCCCGGCTGCCGCAGCACACAGTGCTGCCCGCCCCGCCCGGTGGGGCGGCGGCCATCGCGGAGGCGCTGCGCAAGCGCCGCTGGCGTGTCGAGGTGCGCGGCGACGAGGTCTCCGCCGAGAAGGGCTACCTCAAGGAGACCGGCAACCTGCTGTTCCACACCTCGCTGATCGCGGTGCTGATCGGCGTGGCGCTCGGCTCCTGGTACGGCTGGAGCGGCAACCGGCTGCTGGTGGCCGGCGCTGACAACGCGTTCTGCAACACCCGTCAGCAGTACGCCGAGGCGAAGCTCGGCCCTCAGGTGGACAGCGCCGACCTGCCCGGCTTCTGCCTGCGGCTGGACGACTTCGAGGCCCGGTTCCTGGCGTCCGGCCAACCGGAGTTCTTCAACGCCACTGTCACAGTCGACGGCCCGGACGAGCCGACCCGCAGCGCCGACTTCTCGGTGAACTCGCCGCTGCGCCTCAACGACGCGAGCGTTTACCTGCTCGGCCACGGGTACGCCCCGGTGATCCGCTACACCGACCGGTTCGGCAACAGCCAGATCAGTGACGAACCGTTCCTGACCACCGGCGACATGGGCCTGACCAGCGAAGGGTTGGCGGCCTTCCCGGACGCGAACGTCGACCCGGCGACCGGTCAGCGCGCACCGGATCTGCAGATGGCGTTCACCGGCATCTACCTGCCCACGGCACCCGAGCAGGCGCCGTTCGTCCGCTCGCAGTACCCGACCGAGCGCAACCCGGCGCTGAACCTGGTCGCCTACCGGGGCAACCTCGGCCTGGACGCCGGTATCCCCGGCTCGGTCTACCAACTCGACCAGCGGCAGGTGCGGGCCGGCAAGGTCAAGGAGGTCGGCACCAAACTGCTCCGCAAGGGCGAGACCTGGAAGCTGGACGACGGCACGACAGTCGAGTTCCTGGGCACCGAGCGGTACGTCACCCTCTCCATCCGGCACGATCCGGGCTCGACGATGCTGCTGGTCAGCTGCGGCGTCCTGCTGGTCGGGTTGATGGGTTCGCTGTTCGGGAAACGCCGCCGGGTGTTCTTCCGGGTGGTGCCGGCCGACCCCGGGGAAGGATCTCCGACGAGCGGTAGTAGCTTGATGGAGGTCGGCGGGTTGCCGCGTACCGACTATCCAGGGTTCGCCGACGAGTTCACCCAGCTGGTCGCCGCCGTCAGCGGTGCCGAACGGGCTGGTGCTGGCGCTGACTCCGCTGACCGGGCCGGCGTGCGAGAAGGAGCCGAGTGATGTCCGCACTCTCCGACAATCTGGTGACATTCGCGATCCTGGCGTACCTGATCGCGATGATCGGCCACGCCGTCGAGTACGCGCTGGGCAACGTGCGTACCCGGGTCGCCACGGCGGCTCCGGTGCGCGAGTTGGTCGGTGCGGGTGGCGGTGTCGTCCCGACGCCGCCGGCGCCGGTCCCGTCGCCGCCCACGGTCGACCGTTCCGCCGGGCGGGCCCGGCTCGCGGGCCTGATCGGGGTGGGCGCCACTGCTGTCGCCGCCGCGCTGCACCTGGCGGCGCTGGTGACCCGTGGGCTCGCTGCGGACCGGATGCCCTGGGGCAACATGTACGAGTTCGTGCTCACTGTGACGTTCATCGGGGTGGCCGCCTGGCTGGTGGTGCTCTGGAAGCGACAGTCGCTGCGCAAGCTCGGGCTCTTCCTCACCCTGGTGATGGTGCTGCTGGTCGCCACCGCCGAGCTGGTGCTGTACGTGCCGATCGTGCCGCTGGTGCCGGCGCTGAACTCGTACTGGTTCATCATCCACGTCTCGACGATCGTCTTCGCGTCCGGCATCTTTCTGCTCGGTGTGGTGCCGGCGGTCGGCTTCCTGATGCGCAACGGGTACGAGCAGGGCAAGCGCAGCTTCCCGTACACACTGGCCAAGCGGCTGCCCGGCGCGGCGGGCCTGGAGCGGCTGACCTTCGCGCTGCACGCCTTCGCCTTCCCGATCTTCACCTTCGCGGTGATCGCCGGTGCCATCTGGGCCGAGGCGGCCTGGGGCCGGCCGTGGGGCTGGGACCCGAAGGAGACCTGGGCGTTCATCTCCTGGGTGGTGTACGCCGGCTACCTGCACGCCCGCGCGACGCCCAGCGTCAAGCGGAACGTGGCCACCTGGATCGCGGTGCTCGGCTTCCTCACCATGCTGATGAACCTGTTCGGCGTGAACATCTTCTTCACCGGCCTGCACTCGTACGGCGGGCTGGACTGATCCTGGCAACGCGGTGCGGGCCGGTCACGGATTCCGTCAGTGAGCGGCCCGCGTCCACCGGGTGGGTTGCCAGGCCCGCAACGCCCGCTCGACCTGGATGGTGACCTGGTAGGACACCTCCGGTAGATCGGCCAGCTCGATCCGCTCACCGCGCATCGCCAGTTGGGCGTGCAGTTCCCGGGCGACGGCGTCACGAAGTTCGACCAGCAGGGGCGACAACCCGTCCGGGTCGCCGACGACGTAGGCGTCCGACATGAAGCCACTCTGCGCCCGCTTCCCGCCGTTCGGCCAGGCCCGGTGAGATGTGTCTGCCGGGCTTGACCCGGTCCTGATCGGCGATATGGCGGTGTCCCGCGCCCGGTCGGCCGTTGATCCACTCGGCTTCCAGGAAGTCGGGGCGTCCTGCGGCCCGGGACACCGCGACTTTCTGAAACCCGGGTGGATCTTGTGGTGGCCGCCGGTGAGCCGGGGTCGCAGCTCGCGTTACCGCGATATGCGCGTCATGGGGTGACGCAGCGTCGAGGGCTCGCTACCGTGCGGCAGGTGGGTCGTGCGACCCGACGATCGCGGCGGAAGGTGGATGCAGTGACCACAGTGGTGTCCACGGCGGCGCTGATCCGGGAGCAGCTCCGGCGGTCCCGGCTCGCGGCCGGGCTGACTCAGGAGGAGTACGGCAAACGCGCGCACTACTCGCCGTCAATGGTGTCGGCCGTCGAGCTGGGGCAGGCGGCGCCCAACGAGGCGTACCTGATCCGGGCCGACGAGGTGCTCGACACCGGCGGCCTGCTGGTCTCACTGCGGGAGCTGGGTCGGCGCGACGGCGAGCCGGTCTGGTTCCGCCCCTGGCTGGAGGTCGAGCGGGTCGCCACCCAACTGCGCTGCTTCGGCGCGACGATGATCCCCGGGCTGTTGCAGACCGCCGACTACGCCCGGGCGGTGTTCCGGCTCGACCTGGGGCTGACAGCCGACCGGGTGGAGGAGTTGGTGGCGGCCCGGTTGGAGCGGCAGACGATCCTCGACAGGGAGCACCCGCCGCAGCTCACCGCCGTGATCGACGAGGCCGCGTTGCAGCGCTTCGCGGAGGGCTGCGCCGGGGTGCTGGCCGAGCAACTGCGGCACCTGGTGACGTGCGCCCGCCGCCCGCACATCAGGGTGCACGTGCTGCCGCAGGGTGTGGGCCTGCACGCCGGCCTCTTCGGGCCGTTCATCCTCGGCCGCACCGCCGACGGCAGTTGGCTTGGCTTCCTTGACAACCAGACCGGTGGCACCGCCGTGGACGACATCAACGAGGTGGCGACGCTGCTCGGAAGGTGGGAGAGTCTGCGCAGTGACGCGCTGCCCCGGCAGCAGTCGATCGACCTGCTCGAGGAGATCGTGAAGCCATGGATCTGACCGGAGCCCGCTGGCACAAGTCCACCCGGAGCGGCAATGACGCTGGCGCCTGCGTCGAGGTCGCTGACAACCTGCCCGGCCGGGTGCACGTCCGCGATTCCAAGGACCGCGACGGCGATTTGCTGACCTTCACCCCGGCCTCGTGGCGGGCCTTCGTCGAGCTGGCCCGCACCCACTGACCGTCCGCTCAGCCGGGTAGCCGCAGGCGTTCCCGCCCCCGGCCCGGGCCACCCCAGCAGGATGGCCCGGAGGTCTCGCCCGCGCCCGCGATCAGCCGCCGAACCAGCCGGGCACGTCGAGCCGGAACCAGTTGGCCGAGGCCATGGTGCCGAGGTCGTCTTCCATCGCGGTGACCCGTTCCGGGCCGAGCGTGTCCACCCACTGTGCCCGCAGCCGGTCGAAGATCTCGGCCGAGCGGCGTAGCCCGTCGGCGCCACGCGCTGTCACTCGGACCAGCCGCCGTCGGGCGTCGGTGGGGTCGTCGACCCGCTCCAGGTAGCCGACGGCGACCAACCGGTCGACGGTCTTGCCGGCTGCCTGTTTGGAGATGCCCAGCCGCTGACCCAGCTCGGTGGCGGTGGTGCCGTCCACGCCGACGGCCTGGAGCACGAACCCGTGCAGCGGTCGCAGCTCCGGATGCCCCTCCCGGGCCAGCTCGGCGTGCAGGTCGTCGATCAGCGTCCGGAAGCCGGCCAGCAGCAGCAGCGGCAGCGCGAAGCCGGGCCGCGCGGGATCAGGGGTTGCCATGTTCGACAACCACGTTTACTATTTCGTCAACCACGTTGACTATCTTACGTCACCCGATCCGCACTCTGGAAAGTAGGCAGCCATGCCCGTCTTCACCGCTCACACCGCCGAGACCGCGCCCGCCGCCGCCCGACGAGCCATCGAGGGCGTAGCCGGCCGGTTCGGCTGGCTGCCCAGCGCGGTGGCGCTGATAGCCGACTCGCCGCAGTTGCTCACCGGCTTCCTCACCGCCAGCGCGGGCTTCGAGCAGACCGACCTCGCCCCGCTGGAACGGGAGGTGGTCATCCTGGCGATCTCCACCAGTCACGAATGCCATTTCTGCGTCGCCCTGCACACCGGCAAGCTCACCCAACTCGGCGCGACGCCCGAACTGATCACCGCACTACGCGCTGGCTCGGCGCTGCCCGAGCCGCGCCTGGAGGCCCTGCGCCGCTTCACGCTGGCCGTGCTCGACCACCGAGGCGCAGTGCCCGACGACGAGTTGGACGCCTTCCTGACCGCCGGCTACCAGCCCCGGCACGCGCTGGACGTGGTGCTCGGCGTCGGCGCGTACACAATGTCCACCTTCGCCAACCGGCTCACCCGGGCGCCGCTCGACCCACCGCTGGCCGCCCACGCCTGGACGCCCACCGCCTGACCTGGAACGCCTGCCAACCGCTGCTCAGGACGCCCCGAGGAAGTCGCGCAGCAGGGCGAGCATCTCGTCCGGACGCTCCTCGTACAGCCAGTGCCCGCAGTCCTGGACCACCTCACCGCGGACAGTGTCGGCGTACCGGCGAACCTGCTCGGCGACCTGCCCGCCGAGGCTGGCCGCCGCGCCGACGGCCAGCACCGGCATGGTCAGCTTCGTGCCCCGGTACGCCGCGTTGTCGGCGATGTCCTGCTCGAACGCCCGGAAGTAGGCGAAGCTCGCCCGCAGATGCGCAGGGTCACGCAGATGGCTGGCGAACTCCTCGATGTCGGGCGCGGCGATGCTGCCCTTGCGCACCATCAGCGCGTCGGTGAACCGATCCACCCAGAGTGACTCCCGCCCGTCGACCAACGCCTCCGGAAGCCCGTTGCCGATGGAGAAGTAGCCGAAGTTCCACACCCCGGGCCCGGCCGAGGTGAGCGCGGGGAACGTGTAGATGCTCTCGTCGGGGATCGGCGCCTCGCTGAGCACCAGCCGACTCACCCGCTGCGGATGGGCGGCGGCGTACGCGTACGCCACCATGGTCCCCAGGTCGTGCCCGACCAGCCGAAGGTCACTGGCCAGGCCGAGCTGGTCGAGTAGTCCATGCAGGTCGGAGGCGACAGTCTTCTTGTCGTACCCGCCGTCCGGGGCGTCGCTGCCCCCGAAACCGCGCAGGTCGGGCGCGACCACGTCGAAGGAGCGCCCCAACTCGGGCAGCAGATGCCGCCACATGTGCCAGCACTGCGGGTACCCGTGCAGCAGCACCAGTGGCGGGCCGGCACCGCCACGAACGTAGTTCATGGTGATCTGACCGACCCGAGCCCGCTGCTCGGTGAACCCCGCCGGAACCCGCTCCCCACCCATCGCCGCCTCCATCCGCCGCCGCCCGCCGTGCGTGCCCTCTGCCGTCCGCCCGCCGCCTGCCCGGCTACCCGCTCCGCCGCCCGCCATGCCCGCGAGATTCGGGTCCTGCCGGTTGATCGACTCGTCTTCCTTGAAGTCGCGGTGTCCGGCGGCCCGGGACACCGCGACTTCAAGGAACCCGAGTCGATCTAGACGCGCCGATCGCGAGCGTCACAGCACCCGGCTTGGGCCCTGCGGGAGTCGGTGCGGGAGACTGGGCGACATGGCGGCTCGTGGCTTCCCGTACACCGATCTCAAGGACTTCATCGCGGCGCTGGAGCGCGCGGGGGAGTTGCGCCGGATCGACGTCCCGGTCGATCCGACCCTGGAGATCAGCGAGGTGGTCACCCGCACGGTGCGGGCCGGCGGCCCGGCGCTGCTCTTCGAGCGTCCGACCCGGGGCGAGATGCCGGTGGCGATCAACCTGTTCGGCACCGAGAAGCGGATGGCGATGGCGCTCGGCGTCGACTCGCTGGACGAGATCGGTGCCCGGATCGGCGCGATGATCAAGCCGGAGTTGCCGGTCGGCTGGTCGGGCATCCGGGAGGGCCTCGGCAAGGTCATGCAGCTCAAGTCGTTGCCGCCACGCAAGGTGAAGACAGCCCCCTGCCAGGAGGTCGTCTACCGGGGTGAGGACGTCGACCTCAACCGGCTGCCGGGCTTGCAGGTCTGGCCCGACGACGGCGGGATCTTCCACAACTACGGGCTGACCCACACCAAGCACCCGGAGACCGGCAAGCGCAACCTCGGCCTGTACCGACTCCAGCAGCACGGCCGCAACACCCTGGGCATGCACTGGCAGATCCACAAGGACTCCACGGCGCACCACGCGGTCGCCGAGCGGCTCGGGCAGCGCCTGCCGGTCGCGGTCGCGATCGGCTGCGACCCGGTCGTCTCGTACGCGGCCAGCGCGCCGCTGCCCAGCGACATCGACGAGTACCTGTTCGCTGGGTTCCTGCGCGGCGAACGGGTGGAGATGGTCGACTGCCTCACCGTGCCGCTGCAGGTGCCGGCGCACGCGCAGATCGTGCTGGAGGGCTACCTGGAGCCGGGTGAGCGGCTGCCCGAGGGGCCGTTCGGCGACCACACCGGCTTCTACACGCCGGTCGAGCCGTTCCCCGTGCTGCACATCGAAGCGATGACCATGCAGCGCAAGCCGGTCTACCACTCGATCGTCACCTCGAAGCCGCCGCAGGAGGACCACGGCCTCGGCAAGGCCACCGAACGGATCTTCCAGCCGCTGCTCAAGCTGATGATCCCGGACATCGTCGACTACGACCTTCCGGCCGCGGGCGTCTTCCACAACTGCGCGATCGTCTCGATCCGCAAGCGCTACCCGAAGCACGCCCAGAAGGTGATGAACGCGATCTGGGGCGCGCACCTGATGTCGCTCACCAAGCTGATCGTGATCGTCGACGAGGACTGCGACGTGCACGACTACAACGAGGTCGCCTTCCGGGCCTTCGGCAACGTCGACTACGCCCGCGACCTGCTGCTCACCGAGGGTCCGGTGGACCATCTCGACCACTCGTCGTACCAGCAGTTCTGGGGCGGCAAGGCTGGCGTCGACGCGACCCGCAAGCTGCCCACCGAGGGCTACACCCGCGGTTGGCCGGAGGAAATGAGCATGAGCCCCGAAGTCACCGCCCTGGTCGACAAGCGCTGGAAGGAGTACGGGATCTGATGGCCGTCATCGACGCACCGACGGCGAAGCCGGGCCGGACCAAGTCCTTCCTGAAGCTCGTCGCCGTCGAGCACTCGGTCTTCGCGCTGCCGTTCGCGTTCCTCTCCGCGCTGACCGCCATGCAGATCAACGGCGGCCGGGTACGGTGGCTCGACCTGCTGTTGATCACAGTGGCGATGGTCGGGGCGCGGACGTTCGCGATGGCAGCCAACCGGATCCTCGATCGCAAGATCGACGCGCGGAATCCGCGTACCGCCGGTCGGGAACTGGTCACCGGAGCGGTGAGCGTGCGGACGGCCTGGACCGGCGCGGCCGTCGCACTTGTGGTCTTCCTCGTCGCCGCCGCCCTGCTCAACCCGCTCTGCCTGGTGCTCGCGCCGCTCGCCGTGGTGCCGCTGGTCGTCTACCCCTACGCGAAGCGGTTCACCAACTGGCCGCACGCCATCCTCGGGATCGCCCAGGCGGTCGGCCCGGTCGGCGCCTGGCTGGCGGTCACCGGCACCCTGGACGGCTCCGGGCCGGCGTGGCTGCTCGGCGCGGCAGTGGGGCTGTGGATCGGCGGCTTCGACCTGATCTACGCCTGCCAGGACTCCGAGATCGACCGGGAGATCGGCGTGCACAGCGTGCCGGCCCGGTACGGTCGGCGTTTCGCGCTGCACGCCTCCACCGTCGCGCACGTGGTGACCTTCGCGCTGTTCATCTGGTTCGGTGCGCTGATCGGTCTCGGCTGGCTCTGGTGGATCGGGCTGGCGCTGACCGCTGTGGCGTTCGGCTACCAGCACCTGGTGGTCACCCCGACCGACCTCAGCAAGGTCAACCGGGCGTTCTTCACCGCAAACGGCTTCGTCGGCATCGCGCTGTTCCTCTTCGCCCTGCTCGACCTGGTGATCCGGCTCGGCCTACGGCAGTGAGGCCGGGTGGTCCGGCTCGGCCTACGGCACTGAGGCTGGTGGGCTGGTGCTGACGGGGTAGCGGGCGCTCTCGAAGGTCCAGTCGATGGTTCCGCGCACGGCGTTAGCGATCCCGTCGAGATGATCGGCGACCGCCTCGTCCAACGCCGGGCCGAATGACGGCACCGCGGCGCGCAACGCGACGAAGCGGCGCATCGCCTCCCGCCAGTGCTCGGCAGCCCGTTCGGCCGCCTCCGCCTCCGGCACGCCCAGTTCGGCCTCGATGGCGAGGACGAGGTTGTGCCCGCCGGCGGTCCTCCGGTCCCGTTCCAGCGACGCCAGGTCGTTGTACCAGGAGAGCAGGTCGTTGCCGGTGCGGGCGATCTGACGCAGCAGCGGGTGGTGGTAGACCGGGTCGGGCAGTGCCCGGCCGCTGACGAACTCCACAAGCGGGTACGACACCTCCGCCGCCGAGGTCGACCGACGTAGCTCGACGTACTCGTCCACGCTCGGACGGCGCCCGGCTTCCTTGGTGACGGCCTCCTGCCAGGTGCCGTCGAGGTGCCGGGCCACCGCGTCGGCGAAACGCTGCCGCCACCGTGCCGGCATCCGGCGGCGCGGCTCCCGCCAGGCCAGCACCAGCAGTCGGCGCAGCGGGCCGGTCAGCCCGGCCTGCCGTAGCCGGGTGCCGTCGTGCAGCAGCGCCAGGGTGCCGTTGCGCAGCGCCCGGATCTGCTCCGGCGTCAACCGACTCGGCCCGTCGCAGGCGTCGTCGACCAGGAAGAACCAGGTGAACAGCGCGGTCAGCACCCGCAGATCGGCTTCGGTCGCCGTCGGGTAGAGCCGCGCGGCGTACCTGGCGAATGCGCCCTGGGACAGCCGGCGCAGCGCGGCGTCGTCCAGTGGAAGGCCAAGGTCGGGCAGCAGACCGAGCAGCCAGTCCTGCACACGATCGACGTGTGGTGGTGGGAGCCGGGGCGGGATCGGACATTCGGCACGCAGTGCCCGGAGGATCTCGCCGGTAGTCACCGATGCCTCCTCTTCGAGATGGTTCCGGTGCAATCGCCAGCGGCAGCATGTCAGGTCGGTGGGATGCGCAGGTGCCCCGTCCGACATGTCGGACCGGACCAACCCCGGGGGTGCCCACCAGCGGGCCAGCCGGACCAGGCAGGCTGGGGGCATGCGGGAACCATGGGTGGTCGGGGTCTCCGGTGCCTCCGGTACGCCGTACGCGGCGGCAGTCGTCGGCGGACTACTCGACGCCGGCGAACCGGTGGACCTGATCGTGTCCCGGGCGGCACGACTCACAGTGCTCGACGAGACCGGCCGGCCCTTCCGCGACGGGCACTGGGCCGAGGACCTCGCCGCCTGGCTGGATCGGGACCTGACCAGTGCGGATGTGCGGCACTGGCCGGCCGGCGACCTGGCCGCCGGGCCGAGCAGCGGCTCCTACCGGGTACGCGGGATGGCGGTGGTCCCGGCCAGCACGGCCGCCTGCGCGGGCATCGCGATCGGGCTCTCCAAGGACCTGTTGCAGCGCGCCGCAGAGGTCAACCTCAAGGAACGCCGTCCCGTGGTGCTGGTCCCCCGGGAGACACCGGTGACCCGCAGCCATCTGGAGCACCTCATCGCCCTGCACGACGCGGGCGCTGTGGTGCTGCCGGCCAGCCCCGGCTTCTACGGCGCCGGGGCGGCGGCCAGCGCCCAGCAGTTGGTCGACTTCGTGGCCGGCAAGGTGCTGGACGCGCTCGGCGTCCCGCACACCCTGTTCCGGCGGTGGTCCGGCCAGCTCGGCGCAGCCCGAAGCTGAGCCGCACCGCTCGTGCTGGGCCGTCCGCTCGCGCTGGGCACCGTTGTGCTGCTCAGCACGCGCGGTGCTGCCGCCCGGCGGTTGGCCGAAGCGGGACGCGGACCGGACTGGTGTCCGGTCCGCGTGGCGTTGTCCGCACCAGTTCAGTACATGCCGGCGTTGGCCGGACCCGGCCCCGTGGATGCCGCCGGCCCCACATTGCGGGGCTTACCGACCTCATCCACCTCGTCCAGCATGCCCTCCCCCTCAAGCAGGGCTCGCACCTCGGATTCCCGAAACCGGCGATGCCCGCCTGGAGTCCGGATGCTTCCTATCCGGCCGGCCGCCGCCCATCTCGTCACAGTTTTCGGGTCTACCCGAAACAGCGCGGCGACCTCACCCGGTGTCAGCAGGCGATCTCCAGTGTCCACAGCCCCCTCCTCGCGTCGACGAAGCCCCCGGCTGAACACACTGCCCCCGGCTGGTGCGTAGCCCAGAGCCGTCATGAGGGACGTATGGCAATTACAGCACCAGGGACATGGCCTGTCCGCCCAAACGCGAAAAATGCACTGAGTGGGGAGTTAGTAATGTTACTGGTGCTACCTCTGCCCTGACCGGCGGTTTATGAACAGTGACTCACCGCTCAGTCCAACGGGTGCCGAAGGCAGCACGTTACGTGTCAGCGGTTAAGGTCACTCTCTGTGGATGCCATCGACCTGAGCCTCGTCGACCTGCTGCGCGGCAATGCCCGACTCTCGTACGCCGAGTTGGCCCGACAGGTGGGCCTCTCGGCCCCGGCCGTGCACGAGCGGGTCGGCAAGCTGGAGAGCAGCGGCGTGGTCCGGGGCTACCGCGCGGACGTGGCCCCGGAGTCGATCGGGTTGGGAGTCACAGCGCTGATCGGCATCGTCGAGGACTCCGGTGCCGACACCGACGACATGCTCGAGTCGCTGCGGGTGCTGCCCGAGATCGAGTCCTGCTACTTCATGGCCGGAGTGGAGTCGTTCCTGCTCAAGGCGCGGGTTGGCACCATCGCCGAGCTGGAGCAGTTGATCGTGCGGTTGAACCGGACGCCGGGGGTGGCCTCCACCCGTACCGCCATCGCGCTCTCCACCAAGTGGGAGAACCGCCCCCAGCCGGTCGGCTCGCCCGCGGCCTGACCGCCGGACCCCTGGTGTCGCCCGGGCGGCCGGCGGTAGCGTGCGCCGATGACCCCGCCGGCGCGCCCAGTGGCCGTGGTGACCGGCGCTGCCGGCGGCCTGGGCCACGCCATCGCCACCGCGCTGCACACCGACGGCTGGTCGGTGCTGCTCACCGACCTTGACCCGGCGGCGGTGCGGAGCGCCGCGGCGCCGCTCGGCGGGTGGTCGGCCGCCCTGGACGTCCGGGACGAGGATGCCTGCGCCGCGATCGCCGCGAACGCGGCAGGCCGGGGCGATCTCGCCCTCTGGGTCAACAACGCCGGCATCCTGGTCACCGGGGCGTCGTGGGAGCACGACGCCGCGACCCGCCGTCGGCTGCTCGACGTGAACACCCACGGCGCCATGAACGGCACCCTCGCCGCGCTGAGCGTGATGCGCGGGCAGGGCCACGGCCACGTGCTCAACGTCGTCTCGTTGGCCGGGCTGGTCGCCGCGCCCGGCGAGACGGTGTACGCCGCCAGCAAGCACGCCCTGCTGGCGTTCAGCCTCGGCACCCTGTCCGACCTGCGAATGGCCGGGTACCGGCGGGTGAACGTCTCCTGCCTCTGCCCGGACGGCATCTGGACCCCGATGCTGCACGACCGGCTGGACGACCCGGGGGCGGTAGCCTCGTTCACCGGATCGATGCTGACCGCGCAGCAGGTGGCGGCCCGCGCGGTCCGGCTGGCCCGCCGGCCACGTCCGGTGGTCAGCCTGCCCCGCTGGCGGGGAGCGCAGGTGCGCCTGTTGGACGCACTCCCAAGGTTGGCCGTCGCACTCACCCCCCTCGTCCGGGCCGCCGGCCGCGCCGGTCAGCGCCGCCAACGCCGCAGGTCAACGCCGCCGGACCGGCGCTGACCACAGCCGGCCCGCTTGCTAGGTTTCCGAGCGTGACTCATCTCGACCGGTGCGACGAATCCAGCCGAACCTGGGTGACCGAGGCGATCGCCGCCGTCGAGGCAGACGCGAACCGGTCCGCCGACACCCACCTGCTGCCGTTCCCGCTGCCCCGGGAGTGGGGGATCGACCTCTACCTCAAGGACGAGTCGTCACACCCCACCGGCTCGCTGAAGCACCGGCTGGCCCGTTCACTGTTCCTCTACGGGCTCTGCAACGGCTGGATCGGGCCGCGCACCACGATCGTCGAGGCGTCGTCGGGTTCCACTGCCGTCTCCGAGGCGTACTTCGCCCGGATGCTGGGCCTGCCGTTCATCGCTGTCATGCCCGCCTCCACCTCGCCCGAGAAGATCACGCAGATCGAGTTCCAGGGCGGCCGGTGCCACCTGGTGGATGATCCGGCGAGCGTGGTGGTCGAGGCCCGGTGGCTCGCCGAGGACTCCGGCGGGCACTTCATGGACCAGTTCACCTACGCCGAGCGGGCGACCGACTGGCGGGGCAACAACAACATCGCCGAGTCGATCTACGCACAGTTGGAACTGGAGCGGCACCCGATCCCCGCCTGGGTCGTGGTCGGCGCCGGCACCGGGGGCACCAGCGCGACAATCGGCCGCTACGCCCGGTACCGCCGGCTCGCCACCAAGCTCTGCGTCGTCGATCCGGAAAACTCGGCGTTCTACCCGGCCTGGCAGGCCGCCGACTGGTCGGTACGCACCGGGAAGGGCTCCCGCATCGAGGGGATCGGCCGGCCCACCGTGGAGGCGTCGTTCCTGCCCTCGGTGGTGGACCGGATGGTCCAGGTGCCGGACGCAGCGTCGGTGGCCGCCATGCGCGCCGGATCGGCGCTGCTCGGCCGCCGGGTGGGCGGGTCCACCGGCACCAACCTGTGGGGCGCGTTCGGCCTGATCGCCGCGATGCTCGCCGAGCGTCGGACCGGCTCGGTCGTCACCCTGATCTGCGACCCGGGCGACCGGTACGCCGACACGTACTACGCCGACGACTGGGTGGCCGCCCAGGGCCTCGACCTGACCCCGCACCTGGCCACCATCGACCGCTTCCTGGCCAGCGGGGACTGGCCCGTCTGACGCGGTCAGCGGGCCTGGCCCGCCTGGGCCGTCAGCGGGCCTGGCTCGCCCAAGGCCGATCGGCCGGACCCGGCCCACCCGGGATGCTGATCAGCGGGGGTCGATCCGTTCGGCCAGCCCGGGGTAGCGCACCACGTAGCCGCTGTCATCAAGATCGATGTCGGCCGTGAAGGTGCCGCTGGCGAACCGCACCCGACCCGGCCCGAGCCCGGTGTAGATCTGCTCGGCCGGCACCACCTCAAGACCGGGTAGCAGCACCCAGGCAACGGTGATCCGGTGTGCCACGTCGGCCGGCTCGGCCGCCATCCGAAGGCGGTGGACCGGCAGGGTGTTGAACAGCGGCGAACCGCTCAGGTCGACGTCGAGCGCGTCGGCCAGCCGGTCCGGGTCGTCCGTACCCGGCAGACCGGCCCGGCGGTGACCGGCCGCGACCAGGGCCGCGTCCAGGTCGCCCTGTTCGGCTGTGGTCACCCGCCAACGGCCCGCGGCCCGCTCCAGGGTCACCCGGCGCAGCCAGCCGAGACCCTCGGCCTCGACCTCGACCCGGGTGGTGGCCCAGTCCGGCGTGGTGGTCAGCTGGTAGCGGGCGGTCCACGGGATCGGGTCCACGGCGAGCAGAGTGCCCCGGGCCGCCAACCCTTGGCCGTCGTCGAGCAGAACCTGCTCACTGCCGGCGGTGTCCGTCCGGGACCAGAAGATTGACTTCGGCATGGTCGGCATGAGCCGGACCTTACGCGACCTGCTCGGTATCGGCAGGGCATGCGCGAACGCCGCCGCGAAGCCTGGGCTTCGCGACGGCGTTCAGTGGATCAATCAGTGGGTACGCGCTGCGGGTCGCCCGCCAAAACCCCGCCGATCGTCACGTGGACGGTCCTCGCGGGGCCGGTCGTCGCGGGGCCGGTCGTCCCGGACCCGGCTCTCCGGGCGGAACCCACCCCGAGCGTCCCGGTCGCCGAAGCGCCGCTCGCCCTGCGGCCGGTCGCCGAAGCGACGCTCGCCGGTCGGTCGGTCGCCCCGACCGTCCCGGTCGCCGAACTGCTGCCGGTCGCCGAACCGACGCTCGCCCTGCGGCCGGTCGCCGTACCCCCGGGTGTCCCGATCGGCGTAACGCCGCTCGCCCTGCGGGCGGTCGCCGTAGCTCCGGTCACCCTGCGGGCGGTCGCTGTGCTGCCGGTCGCCGAACCGGCGCTCGCCCTGCGGGCGGTCGCTGTAGCTCCGGTCGCCCTGCGGCCGGTCACCGAAGCGGCGCTCGCCGGTGGGCCGGTCGCCGTAGCGGCGCTCGCCCTGCGGGCGGTCGCTGTAGCCCCGGTCACCCTGCGGACGGTCGCCGTAGCGGCGCTCGCCTCCCGTGCGGTCGCCGAACCGGCGCGGGCCGCCGGAGCGGTCGTCGAACCGGCGCGGGCCGCCGGAGCGGTCGCCGTAACCCCGGGGCTCCGCCTCGACGCGGACCGGGACGCCACTGGGCTCGCGGGCGCCGACCAGCTCGGCCAACGCCGCGTCGCCGACCCGGACCCGGGTCTCGGCCGGCGCCACGCCGGCCTTCTCCATCATCGCCAGGGTGGTGCGACGCTGCTTGGGCAGCACCAGCGTGGCAACCGCGCCCGACTCGCCGGCCCGGGCGGTACGCCCCGCGCGGTGCAGGTAGTCCTTGGGGTCCTTCGGCGGGTCGACGTGCAGCACCAGGGTGACCCCGTCGACGTGGATGCCTCGTGCCGCCACGTCCGTGGCGACCAGCACGTTCATCCGGCCCTCACGGAACTCGGCGAGCGTCTTGGTGCGCATCCGCTGGGTCTTGCCGCCGTGCAGCCCACCGGCGCGTACGCCGACGGCCGCGAGCTGCTCGACCAGCCGGTCCACCCCGAGCTGGGTACGGGCGAAGACCATCGTCCGGCCGTCCCGAGCGGCGATCGAGGCCGCCACCGGGAACTTCTCGTGCGGCGGGATCAACAGCATGTGGTGGTCCATGGTGGACACCGAGGCGGTGGACGGCGCCGTGGAGTGGGTGACCGGGTCGGTCATGAACCGCTTGACCAACGCGTCGACGTCACCGTCCAGGGTGGCCGAGAAGAGCAGCCGCTGACCGTTCGCGGGCGTCTTCGCCAGCAGATCGGTCACCTCGGGCAGGAAGCCCATGTCGGCCATCTGGTCGGCCTCGTCGAGCACCGTGACCTCGACGTCGTCGAGCTGGCAGATGCCCCGCTCGATGAGGTCACCGAGCCGGCCCGGGGTGGCCACGATGACCTCCACGCCGCGGCGCAGCGCGTCGATCTGACGGTCGTACGGAACACCGCCGACGGCGGTCTTGAGGAAGATGCCGACGGACTTGCCCAGCGGCACCAGGGCGTCGTTGACCTGCATGGCCAGCTCGCGGGTGGGCACCAGGACCAGGGCGCGCGGACGCATCGGCCGGGCCCGGTTGCGGTTGGCCAGCCGGGCGACCATCGGCAGCCCGAAGGCGAGCGTCTTGCCCGAACCGGTCTGCCCGCGGCCCAGCACGTCGCGGCCAGCGAGCGCGTCCGGAACGGTGGCCCGCTGGATCTCGAACGGGCTGGTGATGCCCTGCTGCGCGAGCGCGCGGACCAGCGGCTCGGGCAGGCCGAGAGCGGCGAAGCTCATCGGCTCGGCGGTCTCGGTCGGCTCGGCCTGAGCTGTCGCTACCGGCGGGGTGCCGGCCTCGCTCGAGGCGACGTCGAGCTGCTCCCGAGCGGCGTCGGCCGCCGGGACTGAGTTGAAAACGGACGTAACGGTGCTGGGGTCAGCAGAGGTGGTCAACAAAAACCTTTCGAGCGGGGCGCATCTTCGCGATGGCCTGCCGCGGCTGTACCGCCGGATCGCCCGCAAGATCGCCCAGGGGCGCACACCACGCGCGCCGGGTCAGTGATCTCAGCCAGTGTACGGCGGTCTGGCGAAGCCGCCAGCCGGTTGACCGACCGTAGTGGGCGGACTCACCATCGCTGGCGCTCGCTGGCTCACCCGTTGAGCACGCTGCCCACCAGACCGTCCAGGGCGTCACCGGCCAGCAGAACGACCATGACGCTGATCGCCACCAGCAGCCCCAGAGCGGCGGCCAGGACGATCATCACCCGGGCGTTACTGGACCGCTCGGCCGGCGTGTCGGACCAGCCCTGGGCCAGGATGTGTCCGGTCAGCGAGCCGGAGGTCTCCACCGCGTTGGCGGGTATCGCGACAGTGGTGAAGCCGGCGCCCTCGCCGTTGCCGTAGACGGTGCCGGCCAGGTCGGTACGACTGTCGTGCCGCCCACCACGGGCGCCGGCAGCGTCCCGTCCGGCGGAACCAGCCGGTGGGCCGCTCGGCGGCGAGGTCACGCGGGAGTTTCCGGTGTTCCCGTTTCCGGTGTTCCTGGTCGACGAGGGGGCCCCGGTGGTGGATGGTGGCCAGCTCGGCAGCGCTGGTGCGGGCACTACCGGCGGCGCGGAGGCGGGTGCCCCGGCCCATCCGGCACCGGACGTCGGGCGGGTCGCCCCACCGGGGGACGCCCACCCGGCCGGTGGTGCGGAAACTGAAGCGCTGGCCCGTACGCCGGGCGTGTCGGACATCGCGGGCGGCGGCGGGAACGGCGGTGCCGGCATCGGGGCGGGCGGTGCCGGTGGCGCCGGCACCGGCGGACCGGGTGGCGGCAGCGGCGGGCTCGGGACGGGCGGCGTCGGCGGGCCGGGAATGGGCGGCACCGGCGAGGGCGGTGGGGTGGGCGGGCCCGGGACTGGTGGAACCGGACCGGGCGGCGGCGTGGGCCGAGGACCCGGCGTCGGCACCGGGCCGGGCGGGTACGGGCCAGGGGCCGGCGCGGGCTCCGGTTCCGGTGGCGGCGGCTGGGTCGGCCCGGGGCCGGGTGGCGTGGGGTCCGGCTCCGGCTCCGGAGTCGACGGCGTCGGAGGCTGGGCCGGCTCGGCACCCACCGGCGCGGCTCGATAGACGGCCGGCGTGCTCTCGCGACGGTCCGGGGTGCCCAGGGCGCTGGCAGTGCCCCGGCTGCTGCTCGGAACCGTGGCGCTGGCCCGGGCCGGGGTGGAGGAGTCGCTTCGCTGGCCCGGCAACGACACGTCGGCTGGGCTGGCCGAGCCTGTCGCACGGTAGGTGGTAGCGGTGACCGGAGCGCTGGCCGGCAGGTCACTGCGGAGAGCACCGGCGGTCACGACGCTGGCACGTGCGCGGACCGGTGCCGCAGCCGCGCTCTGGCGCTCGTCGCCGCCGGCGGATGCGTCGTCATCGGCCTCGGCGGCGTCCGCGACGTCCGTCGCAGTGCCGCTGCCGACCGGGTCGCTGCCGACTGGGTCGCTGCCGACTGGGTCGCTGCCGACTGGGCCGCTGACAGCGGAGGCGGCGTCGCCGTCAGTGGAGCCGGAGTCGGCCGAGCTGGTGGCAGTCGAGCTGGTGTCGCTGCCTGTCGAGCTGGTGGCAGCCGGGCTGGCGTCGCTGGCGGCCACCGGGTCGGCGTTGTCCGGCCCTGATGGGCCGGCCTGGTCGACCACGGGGTCGACAGTCTCCACCGGATCTCTCTGCTCGGCCATTTCCGCCCTCCGCGCCAATGCTCGCACCCGGACCCGTGACGTCGAGTCGGATGTGCCTGGTTGTCACGGTGCCACAGATCGTCCCGAGCGGACAGCCGGAGCGGTCGTGGCGGATCAGCCCGTGGCGCTGGGGCTACCCGTCGCGCTGCTACTGCCCGTCGCGCTCGTGCTGGCCTTCGGCGTGGTCGTCGGAGACGCGCTGGTCGGCGCGTTGGTCGGTGCCGAGGGCGCTGTCGACGGAGTGTTGCTCGGGGTGTTCGACGGCTTCGGCGTCTTGCTGACGGATGGGGTGGGCGTCGGGGTGGTCGTCAGCGTCGGTGTGGGCGTGGGCGTCGGCTTGGTGGTCTTCGTGGGCGTCGGCGTGGGCGTCGGCTTGGTGGTCTTCGTGGGCGACGGGGTGGGCGTCGGCTTCGGGGTCGAGACCGGCGGGGTCGGGTTGGTCACGACCGGCGCCGGCACCGCGCCGATCACCCGGGTGGCGGCGTACAGCCGGGACCAGCGGACGACGGAGATCTTGACGACGTCGCCAGTGGTGGGTGCCTGCACCATCTTGCCGTTGCCGATGTACATGCCGACGTGGTGGATCGTCGTCCAGCTGCTGCCCGAGGCGAAGAAGAGCAGGTCGCCGGGGAGCAGCGCGCTCTGCGGAACGGTGCGCCCCCGGGTGGCGGCGTACTGGTCGCGGGAGACCCGGGGCAGGTCGAAGTAGTCGGCGCCGGGGGACCGGTACGCCGCCCACATCAGGCCGGAGCAGTCGAACTGGTTCGGCCCCTCCTCGGACCACTTGTACGGGTCGCCGAGCTGGGCGAGCGCGTACCGGACCGCTGCCAGTGCCCGGGGGTGCGCGGCCATGCCGCTGATGCTCTGGTTGGAAACGTAGCCGGCGCCGATCTGCTGCTCGGCGGCTTCCTGCTGACGTTCGATCTCGATCAGCGCGGCGGCGTTGTCCCGGCGCAGCTTGAGCAGGCTCGCCTCGGCGGTGCGGAGCGCCGTCTCACCGGTGGTGAACTCCGCCTCGGCGGCGACGAGCAGATTCTTGGCGTCGGCGTGCTTCTGGTACGCGGCCTGCTCGCCGGCGCGGGCCCGGGACAGCTCCCCGGCCACCCCTGTGGTGCCGCCGTCGACCTTCTCGCCCCGGGTGATCGCCTGGAGGCGGCTGAGCCCACGGATGTCCTGGGCGAGTTCGCCCGGCGGCAGCGCGGCGGCGGCCTTGACGGCCTCGGCGGCGGCGGTGTCGGCCGTCTGCTGGGCCCGGAGCAGGGTGTCCTGCGCGGTCGCCAGCGCCTTGCCGGCCGCGTCGAGCTGCGCCTGGGCGTCGACGCGTTTCTGCCGCCTCACCAGCAGCTCCTCGCCGAGCGCCCCGACCTGGGCCTCCCCGGCGGAGATCGCGGTGGCCAGCGGACCGTTGCCGATGTTGACCACCGGAGGAACGGTCACGCCGGCGACCGGCGCGCCGCCGGGCAGCTGAAGCGAGCCGGTGACCGCCGGGCGCGAACCGGTGTCCGGCACCGTGGTCGGCACGCCGGGCTCCGCGTACGCGGGGGTGGCCAGCACGGCCGCGGCGATCGCGCCGAGCAGGGCGGCCCAGAGCTTCGGACGCAGGACCGGCGAGATCACCGGGCTCCGTCGTCGCTGCCGTCGCCCGCGCCCGCTGTAGATCATGCCGCTCCCCGTCCAACCGCTCGTCGCCGCGCTCGGTGGGCGCGACCGCCGGGACGGTACCAGTGTGTGTGTTCCGCCCCACCTTGTTACTACCGCACCGCGCCACTCATGTCGATGCGTTGCCGGGTTACGGGAGGCTGAGAGTCTGGTGAAGTGGGTCGCTGCCGGCGACCGTGCCGCCGGGCCCGTCGGCACCGCGACGTACGCTCGATCCGGACCGCAGGTGGAAGGGACGTGCCATGGACGCCGGACTCAAGCGTGAGCTCGAAGCGAAGGTGTACGCCGGTGAGCGGCTGACCCGGGAGGACGGGGTCGCCCTCTACGAGAGCGACGACCTGACCTGGCTGGGACGGCTGGCGCACCACAAGCGCACCGAGCTGAACGGCGAGCGGGTGATGTTCAACGTCAACCGGCACCTCAACCTGACCAACGTCTGTTCGGCGTCCTGTGCGTACTGCTCGTTCCAGCGCAAGCCGGGCGAGAAGGACGCGTACACGATGCGCATCGACGAGGCGGTCCGCAAGGCCAAGGAGATGGAGGACGAGCAGCTCACCGAGTTGCACATCGTCAACGGCTTGCACCCCACGCTGCCCTGGCGTTACTACCCGAAGGTGCTGCGCGAGCTGAAGGCGGCGCTGCCGAACGTGAAGCTCAAGTGCTTCACGGCGACCGAGGTGCAGTGGTTCGAGAAGATCAGCGGCCTGAGCGCCGACGAGATCCTCGACGAGCTGATGGACGCCGGTCTGGAGTCGCTGACCGGTGGTGGCGCGGAGATCTTCGACTGGGAGGTCCGGCAGCACATCGTCGACCACGCCTGCCACTGGGAAGACTGGTCGCGCATCCACGCCCTGGCGCACAGCAAGGGCATGAAGACCCCGGCGACGATGCTGTACGGCCACATCGAGGAGCCCCGGCACCGCGTCGACCACGTGCTGCGGCTGCGCGAGTTGCAGGACGAGACCGGCGGCTTCGCTGTCTTCATTCCGCTGCGCTACCAGCACGACTTCGTCGACTCGGCGGACGGCAAGATCCGCAACCGGATCCAGGCGCGCACCACGATGGCCTCGCCGGCCGAGTCGCTGAAGACGTTCGCCGTCTCCCGGCTGCTCTTCGACAACGTGCCGCACCTGAAGAACTTCTGGGTGATGCACGGGCTGTCGGTGGCCCAGCTCTCGTTGAACTTCGGCGTGGACGACCTGGACGGCTCCGTCGTCGAATACAAGATCACCCACGACGCCGACTCGTACGGCACCCCGAACACGATGCACCGGGACGACCTGCTGCACCTGATCTGGGACGCCGGCTTCCAGCCCGTCGAGCGGGACACCCGCTACAACGTGGTCCGGGAGTACGACAAGGCCCCGTCGCTGGCCGAGCGGCGTGCCGAGCCGCAGCAGGTCTGGGCCTGAGTCACCACGTACCCTCGCAGTCGATGACCGAGCAACGAGGACCTGAGCAGCAGAGCGGGTTTCCCCGCCGGGACGCCGAGGGCCGCATCCGTACCCTGGGCGATCTGCTCGGGGTGTGCCTGGCCGGCCTGGTCATCGGCGTGCTCGCGTTGGTGTTGTTCGACTGGGCGTTCGCCTCGATCGGCGCCGGCGACTTCGGGCACACGAATGGTTGGCTGGCGGTGATCCTGCCCGCCTGGCTGTTCTGGGACGACTTCCGGGCCTGGGAGTTCGGCGCGGCCCGGGTGGTGGCGGCGGTGGTCGCCGCTGCCGTCGGGGTGTTCGCCGGGCTGCTGATCGCCGGTCTGGGCGCGGGGTTGCCGCCGTTGCTCTCCGGCGCGTTGGCGGCGGGGGCGTTCACAGTGGCGTACGCGGCCCTCTGGTTCCCGGGTGTCCGCTGGCTGGCCCGCCGGACCGGCTGACCACGACCGCCCGCCGGGCGGCTCGACCCTTCCGCCGGCAGTGGCGGGCGACGGAGAGAACGGAGTGGTGCAGGTGAGCGCCGCGCTCAAGTACACGCTGGGCCGGATCGGGCTGTTCGTCGCCGTGCTGGCCGGCCTCTGGCTGATCGACATGAACGTGTTCCTGAAGCTGATGCTGGCGCTGGTGTTCTCCGCTGCGCTCTCCTTCTTCCTGCTGCGTGGTTGGCGGGACGAGATGGCCGGGGAGATCGCCGAAGCGGCCGAGCGTCGCCGCACCGAGAAGGAACGCCTCCGCTCCGCCCTGGCCGGCGAAGACCAAACCCCCACCCCCACCCCTGACCCTCCCACCCAGGCCCCCGACTCCCCGCGTTGATCATGAAGTTATTGCCACGACACGCCGAGTAGTCGGGCAATAACTTCATGATCAACGGCGCTGGGCTGGTGGGCTACCAGTTGGTGGAGCCGGGGACCTTGGGCCAGGGCTTGGCGGTGGGCTTGATCAGGTACGCGATGCCGCCGGAGCCGCCGGAAACACCACCGCTGGCGTTGGTGCGCTTGGTGCGCAGCCAGATCTGCTCGAACTGCTCACGCTTGTAGACGTTGCGCACCACGTCGTTGCTGGACGAGGCCGGGTCGTTGACGATCACGTCGCCGTCGGCGGTGAAGCCGACCACCACGAAGAGGTGCCCGGAGGTGCCGTAGTTCGCCCCGTCCAGCTCACTGGCGAGGAAGGACTGGCTGGTCACGACGGGGATGCCGGCGGCGATGAAGCGCTCAACCTCGTCCAGTGAGTGCAGCCGGGTCACCCGACCCTCCAGCCCAGGGAAGCTGGCCGCGTACGCGGTGTTGAACGGCCAGTTGCCCGCGCCGTCGTACGCGTAGTCGTAGGTCATCCGGGCGGCGTGGTTGACGGTCGGGTCGGGGTAGGTCGGGTCCACCCAGGAGGTGTCGGCCGCCGACGGTTTGCGTCCCCAGTACTCGACCACCATCTCCGTCGAGGTGGGTGAGCACCATGCCTCGCCGCCGCCGTCGTACTCGGGGTAGTGCCCGGAGTGCACGTTCTGCGAGTAGCGCGGCACCGGCAGCTCCCGGCCCCAGGCGATGTGCCCGGCGCTCGGGGTCACTGTGAACCGGTCCGGCACCGTGGAGCTCATCGCGCCCAGCATCCGGACCACCGGGGCGGCGCTCTGCCCGGGTGCGCGGTAGAGGGTCAGCTTGAGCTGGTACGACCGCAGCAGCACCCCGGCGGTGGCGTCGTCGATGCTGAAGGTGTCGGTCCAGATCGTCGACCAGGGGTCGCCCTGCCGGTTGACGCTGGTCCGCTTGATGTCGGTGTCGCCGGACGCCCAGCGACCCAGGACGTACCACGGGGTCTGGTCGCCGCTGGTGTAGCTGCCCTGCATCTCCACCTGGATCCAGGTGCCGGCGGGGGTCTCCGCGTTCCAGGAGGCGATCAGCTCGGTGGCGTCGAACCCGATCCGGGTCACCGGCGAGGTCCAGGTGCCGTACTCCCAGGTGCGGGTGGCGCCGGTGTGCGGGTCCGCGTACTCGGTGGTGCCGGCCGGGCTTGCCAGTGTGATGCCCGCTCGGGCGCCGGGCACGACGCGGGTGCCGGCCCGGCTGCCCCGGTGCCAGTCGGCGGGCCCGGACCAGTCCTGGTAGGTGATCTGCTCGTCGTGGGCGGGGGCGGGCGGGTGGGCCGCCAGCGCGGGCGCGGCGCTGGTGAGCAGGGCGAGCGTGGTGACGCCGGCGAGGGCGGCCGCGCGCAGGCGGGATCTGGCCATGGGTGCTCCGCGGTGTCGAGGGGGCATCGTCGCTGGTCAGTTTTCCGCTTGGAGGGAAGTTTCGCCAGATGTTGACAGATGGAAAATCATTGCCGCCATGATGATCCGCCTGGGATGGCCAACGCAGCGATCAATATTGATATGACCATGTGACAGGTGGTGAAGTGTCCTTCACCGAGCGGGATCTCCCGCCCATCGAGGAGGTAGTCCATGGCCCTCCGCACGCCCACCCCCCTCCGCCGTGTCCTGGTGCTCGCTGTCGTCACCGGGCTGGGCATCGTCACCGTCGCCGCCGGCCCGGTCACCGCCGGCCCGACCGCCGCCCGACCGGCACCGGACCGCACCGCTGAGCAGGTCGCCGCCGGCTACCGGGTGCTCGGGCCCCGGACCCTCGCCGACCGCAACGCGGTGGCCCGCACCGGAGCCGCCATCGACTACTCCGAACACGGCGTGCTGCACATCTCGGCCACCGCCGCCGAGGCCGCCGCGATCGGCAAGCTCGGCTTCCGGCTGGAACCGCTCGCCCCGCCGCCCAACGCCGAGCGCGGCGCCGGCGACTTCGGCGCGCTGGCCTTCCCGCCGGCCGACTCGAACTACCACGACTACGCGGAACTGACAGCCGTCGTGAACCAGGTCGTCGCGGACCATCCGGCGATCGCCCGCAAGATCAGCATCGGTTCGTCGTACGAGGGCCGCGACCTGATGGCGGTGAAGATCTCCGACAACGTCGGCACCGACGAGAACGAGCCGGAGATCCTGTTCAACTCCCAGCAGCACGCCCGCGAGCACCTGACCGTCGAGATGGCGATCTACCTGCTGAACCTCTTCACCGACGGCTACGGCAGCGACTCCCGGATCACCAACATCGTCAACGGCCGGGAGCTCTGGATCGTGCCGACTGTCAACCCGGACGGCAGCGAGTACGACATCGCCACCGGGTCGTACCGGTCCTGGCGCAAGAACCGGCAACCCAACAGTGGCTCGTCCAACGTCGGCACCGACCTGAACCGCAACTGGTCCTACAACTGGGGATGCTGCGGCGGCTCGTCCGGCAGCACCTCGTCGGAGACCTACCGGGGGCCGTCGGCGTTCTCCGCGCCGGAGACGCAGGCGCTGCGCAACTTCGTCAACGGCCGGGTGGTCGGCGGTGTGCAGCAGATCAAGGCGAACATCGACTTCCACACGTACTCGCAGCTGGTGCTCTGGCCCTACGGCTACACCACGGCGAACACCGCGACCGGGATGAACGCGGACCAGTACAACACCTTCGCCACCATCGGTCAGCAGATGGCCGCAACCAACGGCTACACGCCGGAACAGTCCAGCGATCTCTACATCACCGACGGAGACAGCCTCGACTGGATGTGGGCCACCCACAACATCTGGGCGTACACGTTCGAGATGTACCCGGGCTCGTCCGGTGGCGGCGGCTTCTACCCGCCCGACGAGGTGATCCCGGCGCAGACCTCGCGTAACCGCGAGGCGGTGCTGATCCTCAGCGAGTACGCCGACTGCCCGTACCGGGCCATCGGCAAGCAGTCGCAGTACTGCGGCGGCGGTGGCGGCACCACTGTCTGGTCGGACACCTTCGAGACCGCCACCGGCTGGACCATCAACCCGGCCGGCACCGACACCGCCACGGTTGGCGCGTTCGAGCGGGGCGCCGCCCAGGCGACCACGTCCTCCGGGGCCAAGCAGCTCACCCCGTACGCCGGGTCCAACGACCTGGTCACCGGCCGGCTCGCCGGCTCGGCGGCCGGTGACTACGACCTGGACGGCGGCGTGACCAGCGCCCGGTCACCGGCGGTGACCCTGCCGTCCTCCGGCACGCTGACCCTCTCGCTCGCCTGGTACCTGGCGCACGGCTCGAACGCGTCGTCGGCGGACTACCTGCGGGTGAGCGTGGTGCACAACGGCGGCACCACAGCGCTGCTCACCCAGGCCGGCGCGGCCAGCAACCGCAACGGGAGTTGGGCGGTCGCCAACCTCAACCTCACCCCGTACGCCGGCCAGTCGGTCCGCGTGCTCGTCGAGGCGGCGGACGCGTCCGGAGCCAGCCTCGTGGAGGCGGCTGTGGACAACGTCACCATCACGTCCTCCTGATCGGGTGGGGCCCCGTCCCGCCCCGGCGGGGCCCCACCACCCGCTCGGAAACCTCTGGATCTCGGACATAAGCCTCCCCCGCCCGGTGTGGTGCGGGTGTCCGAGGCATCGACGGCCACCGACCGGCCCTTGATCGATCCGACATCTCCTGGCGGTGCGCTACCGTCTTACCGACCAGTCCGCAGCGAAGCCGGTGCTCATCCCGGCGCTGTCCCGCAACTGTGATGCCCCACCGCCAGGTGGGGACGAGCCAGGTCGCCTACGGATCGGTCGCGAAACGCGCTCTCGAGGAAGGGCGCCTCGTGGGCGGGCGTCGAAAGTCCCTGTCGGCGAAGCACCACACTCCTCGACCGACAGGAGGCCCCCATGAACAGACGTACCCCTCGGCTCTTCGCGGCGACACTCGCGGTCACCGCGCTCGCCCTCGGCGCCTGCGCCGACAAGGCCGACGACCAGCCGAACGCCGGCACCGCAGCCGCCGCCTACCCGGTCACCGTCGGCGCGCTCACCCTCGACAAGCGCCCTGAGAAGATCGTCGTGCTGTCGCCCTCCGCCACCGAGATGCTCTTCGCGATCGGTGCCGGTCCGCAGGTGACAGCCGTCGACGACCAGTCGAACTACCCGGCCGACGTGCCCAAGACCGACCTCTCCGCCTTCCAGCCGAACGCCGAGGCGATCGCCGGTAGGAACCCCGACCTCGTGGTGCTCTCCGACGACCGCAACAAGATCGTCGAGCAGCTCGGCAAGCTGAAGATCCCGGTGTACCAGACCCCGGCGGCGACCACGCTCGACGACTCGTACCGGCAGATCACCGAGCTGGGCACGCTGACCGGGCACGCCGACCAGGCCACCGACGTCGCCACCCGGATGAAGGACGACATCGCCAAGCTGGTCAAGGACCTGCCGCAGCGCACCGAGAAGCTCACCTACTTCCACGAGCTGGGCCCGGAGCTGTACAGCGCCACCAGCAAGACCTTCATCGGCTCGCTCTACAGCCAGGCCGGCCTGACGAACATCGCCGACCCGGCCGACGCGGACGGTAAGAACTTCGGCTACCCGCAGCTGTCCCAGGAGTTCATCGTCAAGGCCGACCCGGACTTCGTCTTCCTGGCCGATGCCAAGTGCTGTCAGCAGAGCGCCGACACGGTCAAGGCACGCAGCGGCTGGGCCGGCCTCACCGCCGTGAAGAACAACCAGGTCGTCGCCCTCAACGATGACATCGCCTCCCGCTGGGGCCCACGGGTCGTGGACCTGCTCCGGGTCATCATCGACGCGGTCGCCAAGGTGCCCGCATGACCGTCGTCAGTCAGTGACCGGGCCGCGACAGGTGTCCGATCCGGCACCAACCGGTCGATTGGCCGAGCCGCCGCCGACAGCCCCGCGGGCCGAGCCACGTTCCGGGGCCCGGCCCGCCGGGCTGCCGTCCGGGGCCCGGCCCGCCGGGCTGCGCATGCGGTGGTTGGTCGCGGGGTTGGTCGCGGTGCTCGTCGCGCTCGTCGTCGGGGTGTCGCTCGGCCCGGTGAGCCTGCCCCCGGGCAGCGTCGCCGCCGAGCTGCTCAACCTGTTTCCCGGGGTGCACCTCGACAGTGGGCTGACCGAGCGGGAGATCGCGATCGTCACCGAGCTGCGCCTGCCCCGGGTGGTGCTGGGCCTGCTCGTCGGCGGTCTGCTCGCCCTCGCCGGTGGTTGCTACCAGGGCGTGTTCCGCAACCCGCTGGCCGACCCGTACCTGCTCGGTGTGGCTGCCGGCGCCGGCCTCGCGGTCACCGCGGCGATCGCCCTCGGCGGCGCCGGCCAGCAGGGCACGCTCTCCGGGCTGCCGATGACCATCCCGCTGGCCGCGTTCGCCGGTTCGCTGCTCGCCGTCACGATGACCTACGTGCTCGGCGCGGCCGGGGGGCGACGCGGGTCACCGGCCATGCTGATCCTGGCCGGGGTGGCGGTCTCCGCGTTCCTCTCCGCCGGGCAGACGTACCTTCTGCAACGACACGCCGACACCATCCAGCCGGTCTACTCCTGGTTGCTCGGCCGGCTGGCCACCGCCGGTTGGCACGACGTGCTGCTGGTGCTGCCGTACGCCGTGCTCACCACAGTGGTGGTGCTGCTGCACCGCCGCGAACTGGACGTCCTCGCGGTCGGCGACGACGAGGCGAGAAGTCTGGGCCTGCACCCGCAGCGCACCCGATACCTGTTGATCGCCGCTGCCTCGCTGGGCACCGCGGCGGCGGTCTCCGCCACCGGCCTGATCGGTTTCGTCGGCATCATCGTGCCGCACACCGTCCGGCTGCTCGCCGGGTCCAGCTACCGGGTGATCCTGCCGATGTCACTGCTGTTCGGCGGCGCGTTCCTGGCGCTGACCGATGTGGTGGCCCGCACCGTCGCCGCACCGTCCGAGCTGCCGATCGGGGTGGTGACCGCCCTGCTGGGCGGCCCGTTCTTCGTCCTCGTGCTGCGGACCGCCCGGCGAGTGCTCACGTGAGCCGCGAACCCGCCGCCGGTGCGGCGGCCGTCGAGGTGCGCGGGCTGCACGTAGCCCTCGGTGGCACGCCGATCCTGACCGGCGTCGATCTCACCGTCGCGGCCGGCGAATGGGTCACCGTGATCGGCCCGAACGGCGCCGGCAAATCCACACTGTTGCGCGCCGTCGGCGGCCTGCTGCCCGCGCCGAGGGCGATCACCCTCTTCGGTACGCCGAGTGCCGCGCTGCGCCGTCGGGACCGCGCCCGAATAGTGGCCACTGTGGCACAGTCGCCGGTGGTGCCGCCCGGCATGTCGGTGCTGGACTACGTGCTGCTCGGCCGCACCCCGTACATCCCGACCCTGGGCCGGGAGTCCACCGCCGACGTCGACGCCGTGCACGAGGTGCTGGGGCGGTTGGACCTCGCCGGCTTCCACCGTCGCGAACTGGCCACCCTCTCCGGCGGCGAACGGCAGCGGGTGTTCCTCGCCCGCGCGCTCGCCCAGGGCGCGACGCTGCTGCTGCTCGACGAGCCGACCAGCGCGCTCGACATCGGCCACCAGCAGGACGTGCTCGAAGTCGTCGACCAGCTACGCCGGGAGCACGGCCTCACCGTCCTGGCCACCATGCACGACCTCTCCCTGGCCGGTGAGTACGCCGACCGGATGGTGATGCTCGCCGCCGGTCAGGTGGTGGCCGCCGGAACTCCGTCCGAGGTGTTGACCGAGGACCTGCTCGCCACCCACTACCGGGCCAGCGTCCGGGTGGTCCCCGGGGCCCACGGCCCGTTGGTGGTCCCCGTCCGCCCCGCCCGCCCCTGAGCCCCGCTGCTGACGTGGCCAGGGTCGGGGCGCGCGACGGGTTCGTCAGGGTCCCAGGTCGATGACGGAGAAGAGGGCGCCCTGGGGGTCGCGCAGGGCGGCGAAGCGGCCCGCCGGGATGTCGCGGGGCGGGACCAGGATCGTTCCGCCCAGCTCGGAGGCGCGGGCCGCGGCGGCGTCCGCGTCGGCCACCGCGAAGTACACCGTCCAGTACGCGGGCAGGTCGGCCG
Organism: Micromonospora alfalfae; assembly: GCF_022230925.1. Lineage (GTDB taxonomy): Bacteria > Actinomycetota > Actinomycetes > Mycobacteriales > Micromonosporaceae > Micromonospora > Micromonospora alfalfae. Next base: position 66,272 of record NZ_JAKKFH010000012.1, read on the forward strand.
GGAAGTCGTCGGCCAGCGGCGGCATCATCCCGGCGACGATCTGCGTCCCGAGCCGCCACCCGGTGTACGTCATCGCGCCCACCGCCTGGTCGTCGGGCTGCCAGCCGAACACCAGCTCGTAGAAGACCTTCGCGCCCTCGGGGTCGGGGGTGACCAGCTCGTTCCAGCTCATCGCGCCCGGCACGTTGAACACCTCGGCACCGGCCATGGCCAGCGGCTGCCAGACGCTGAACGTGGCGCCGGCCGGGTCGGCGAAGACCGCCATCCAACCCCTGTCGAAGACCTCGAACGGGGGTACGACGACCTGCCCGCCGGCCCGTTCGACCCGGCCGGCGACCAGTTCGGCGTCGTCGGTGGCGAGGTACGTGGACCAGATCGGGACCTGGTCCGGGATCGCTGGCGGGCCGGCGCCGGCCACCGGCTTGCCGTCGAGCAGGAAGACCGTGTAGCCGCCCGCCTCGGGCTCCGGGGTGACCTGGCCGGTCCACCCGAACAGCTCCGGGTAGAAGCGCCGCGCGTCGGTCAGGTCCGGGGTGGCCAGGTCGGCCCAGCAGGGCGTACCCGGCGGGACGGTGCTCACGTCAAGACCCCTCTCGGCCCGGGCGGCCACGGCGGCCCCCTGCCGGAATCCTGGCACCGTCCCGCCGCGGCTCGGGGCGGAAACGGACGAATCGTCAGCTGAACCGGCGACCCTCGTCCCGCCGGTACGCCCAACCGGCGAGCGCGGCGAGCAGCACCACCCAGACACCGAGCATGATCATCGCCATCGGCTCCACGTCGTAGTCGGCCACCGCCGCCCACATCAGTTCGGCAGCGCCCCGGGTGGGCAGGTACGGCGCGATCGTCTCGATGAACCCGGGCGCGTCGCCCGGCGCGGAGAGTAGGCCGCCGCCGAACGCCAGCGGCAGGAAGATCAGCTGTGCCACCACGATCGCCGCCTTGCTCGGCAGCAGGTAGCCGATGGCGAGCCCCATCAGCGTGAACGGCACCGAGATGACTGCCACGGTGCAGAGAGCCAACAGGAACGCTGCCGGGGTGACCTGGGCCGCGGTCAGCGTCGCGCCGATCACCACGACCGGGATCAGCGAGAGGTAGGTCAGCGCCAGGCCGGCCAGCACCCGGCCGGCGAACCGCGGCGCCGGCCCGGTCGGCAGGGTCCGGGTGTACGGGTTCCAGGGCTGGTCGCGGTCCTCGGCGACACCGACGCCGTACTGGAAGATGTTGGCGCTCATCACCGAGAAGGTGACCATCGACGCGGTGGCGTAGGTGGCGCCGACCGGGTCGTCACCGGCGAACGGCACCACGAAGAAGATCATGGAGGCGGCCGGAAAGAAGGCGCTGCCGAAGACGGCCACCGGGATCCGGATGATCTCCAGGAGTTGGTAGCGGGCGTGGACCAGGGCGAGCTGCACTGTCGCCTCCTCAGACTGTGGTGGGTCGGCCGCCGGCAGCGGCGGTGGTGGGCCGGCCGGTGTCGGCTGGCACGTCTGCGCTGGTGATGGCGAGGAACGCCTCCTCCAGCGAGGTCGGCCGTACCTCCAGGTCGGTGAACGGGGTCCGGGCCGTGACCAGCGCTCGGACCAGCTCGTCGGCGTCGGTGGTGAGCAGGTGCAACCGACCGTCGACCCGTTCGGTGCGGACCACCCCCGGCAGGTCGGGCAGGTCGTCGGCGACCAGGCTGACCCGGCGTACGCCCACGATGCCGCGCACCGCGTCCACCGTGTCGTCGGCGAGCACCCGGCCCTGCCCGATGACCACCACCCGGTGGGCGAGCGCCTCCACCTCCTCCAGGTAGTGGCTGCTCAACAGCACTGTGCCGCCGTCGTCGTGGAACGCCCTGATCGCGTCCCACAGGGTGTGCCGGGCGGCCACGTCCAGGCCCGTGGTTGGTTCGTCGAGCAGCACCAGGCGGGGTCGGCCGACGAACGCCAACGCCACCGCCAACCGGCGGCGTTGGCCGCCGGAGAGCCCACCGGTCTGCCGTCGGGCCAGGTCGGCGAGGCCGAAGCGGTCGAGCAGCTCCGCCCGGGGCACCGGGTCGGGGTAGTGCGCGGAGACGAAGTCGACGACCTCGCCGACGCGCAGCGTGCTGGGTGGGCCGGTCTCCTGCATCGTGACCCCGATGTGTCGCCGGCTCGCCGCGTCGCGGGGGTCTCCGCCGAACAGCTCGACCCGCCCCGAGCTGGGGCGGCGTAGCCCCACCAGCAGTTTCATCAGGGTGCTCTTGCCGGCGCCGTTCGGCCCGAGCAGGCCGACCAGTTCACCGGCCCGGACCTCAAGGTCGACACGGTCGAGGGCGAGGACGTCGCCGTACCGGCGGCTGGCCTGTTCGGCGCGGGCGAGGGTCATGGCTGCTCCTTCGACTGGGCGGGGTCGAGCAGGGCGCGGATCGATTCGGTGTACTCCTCGAACGCCAGCCGACCTCGCCGGCTGAGCCCGACCAGGGTCGCCGGGGTGCGTCCACGATGGGTCTTGCTGATCTCCACATAGCCGGCGTCCTCGAGCTTGCGCAGGTGCACCGAGAGGTTGCCGGCGGTCATCGCGAGCAGCTCCTGCAAGCGGGGGAACGCGATCTTGTCGCCGACGTTGAGAGCGGAGAGGCTGGCCACCACCCGCAGCCGGGCCTGCGCGTGGATGACCGGATCCAGCTCGGTCACGGCTGCTGTCGCTGTCGCTGTCGCCGCCGGGCGAGCGCGCCGGCCACCAGTATTCCGCCGCCGCCGGCCACCGCCACGACGAGCGGGTGCCAACCCGGCCCGGCGATCGCCCCGATCACGTTGATCACGCTGATCCAGACGCCCAGCCGGAACAGGTCCTGGTCCAGCCAGACCGCCCCGCCCGCCATGTGCAGCGCGCCGGTCAGCCCGACGGCGGTCGCCGACCAGAGCAGCGCCGCCAGGTCGTGCGGCAGGTGCTCGGAGATCCGGCCCAGCCCCGCGTAGACGCTCACCGAGCCGAGGGCCCAGGCGTACCCGTACCAGCGTCCACGCTGGGCGGACTCGCCGGTCACCTGGCCGTAGGCCCGTACGCTGACCACCGCCTGGATCGCCCCGGCGCTGGCGAGCAGGACGAAGAGGACTGTCAGCGGCAGCCAGCTCGGCAGTGGGACCAGCGCCCGATCGCCGGGGGAGAACCGCAGGAAGAACAGCCCGAAACCGACCAGCCAGGCGACACCCCATGGCCAGTAGAGCAGGCGGGCGTCGGGGTCGAGCCGGCGTGCCGTCGCCGACCGTTGGTGCTGGATCAGCCGCAGCGCTGCCGCGGCGTCGGTGGGTGGTGAATCATCGTCGAGGTCCACGCAAACTACTTTACGATACAAAGTCGAGCTGGGTGGCCCCGCCAGCACCGGCCAGGACCCCCGATCTCGGCGAGCAGTGCCTATGGTGGGGAGTCGCGGCGACTGATCCGTCGCACAGCCCACAGGGGAGGGTCCGTGTCAAGCCCGAGCAATGAGCTGGAGGTCCAGCCGGAGGCCCTGACGGCGTTCGCCGCGGGGTCCAAGGATCGGGCGGCCCGCTTTCGCGAGCTGCACCGCGCCTTCGGCGACGGCCACGTGCCCCGGCACGCCTTCGGAGTGATGCCGGCGTCCTTCAGCCTCGCGGCGACGTACGCCGAGCAGTTCGAGGCGTGCCTTCAGGGGCTCGCCGACGGTGCCGAGATGATGGCGGACATCGCCGAAGGGCTCACCGACACCGCCGCCGCCTACACCGGCACCGACGCGGCGAACACCGACCTGTTCGTGCCCGGCCGCCCGCCCGCTCCCGACGTCATCGCGCCCGGCCCCTGGTCGGGTGGCGCCGCCACTCCGAGCGGGTCGGTGCCCGCGTGAGCACCGAGGCGTTGCAGCGAAACAAGACCTACTTCGAGCAGATCGTCTCGGGCACACCCGAACCCTTCAAGCCGCTCTCCAACGCGGTGCTCTGGCCGTTCGAGCAACTGCTGGAGCTGGTCGCTGGCGAACCGGACGACCTGATGCGGGCTGCGCAGCTCTGCCTGGACACCGGTGCGGCGGTGCGGGAGATCGCCGGTGACCAGATCGCCGACCGGGCCCGGTTGCGCGGCGCCTGGACCGGCGACGCCGCCGACAGCTTCCATGCCTCGATGGAATCGGTGGAGGCGGCGATCGAGGAGCTCGCCCAAGGGCTCGACGGCACCAAGGAGGTGCTGGTCGAGGCGGCGAACGCGGCGGTGGACGCGTTCAATCTGCTGGTCGAGCTGATCCTTGAGTTCCTGCTCTGGTTCCTCACCGAGGTGATCATCGCGGCGGTGGCCGCGGCGCTGAGCGCCGGCGTCTCGCTGGCCGCCACCGTGGTTCGGGTGCTGGCCCGGCTGGCCACCACTGTTGGTCGGATGGTCAAGATCGTCGCCCGGTTCGCCGAGGTGCTCACCCGCCTCGCCGCCCGGCTGGGCAAGGTCGCCGGGCAGCTCCGCAAGTACGCGGACACCGTCATGGAGCTCAAGCAGCGCAAGAAGCAGTACAAGCTGCTCAGCAAAGGCGGCTGGACAGCCGAGGGGCGCGCCTTCCAGGTCGAGAAGCTCAAGACCCTGTTTCCCGGCAAGTTCGTCATCAATCAGGTCTCGCCGGTCAACATCCCCGGCTTTGGCGGCGCTCTGCTGGACACCGGCGTGGGCCTGCACGACATCTCCGACGGTCACAAGGACCGCAACTACCTGGTGGACGGCACGTACAGCGAGGACCTGGGCCCGTACACAGCGGGTGTGCAGAATGTCTTCGACTCCATCGTGAACTGAGAGGCAGCCATGACCTTCCCCGCCCTGGACCGTATCGAGGCGCTGGCTCGCAACCTGGACGGATGGCAGCGGCAACTCGCCGACCGGATGGCGGAGTTGGAGCAGACCAGCGCCGAGGGTGTCAGCGACTCCGGCCTGGTGCGGGTCACCGCCGCCGCCGACGGCAAGATCGTCTCCACGGAGCTGAACGCACGGGCGATGCGACTGGATTCGTACAGCCTGGCCGAGGAGTTCACCGCAGCCGCCAACCGGGCGCAGGAGGCCGCTGCGGCCCAGGTCCGGGAGTTGGTCGGTGAGGTCATCGGCGCGCCGGGCGCCGGTCCGCGCCAGCCCGGCGACCACGAGGGGCGCTGATGACGGCCGACGAGAGCCAGGCACGGTACGTCGAGGGGATCGCCCGGCTGCTGGCCGCCGACGAGCGGGTGCGCGCGGTGGCCCAGGTCCGAGTGGGCGGCGGGCTGACCCCGGCACCGCCCTCCCAGCCGTCGGCCCCAACCGCCACTGGTGGGCCGGGCTTCCTGGGTGTCCTGCTCAACGTGCTGTCACCGAACATCACCTTCGGCCGGGCCGACAATGCCGTCGACTGGCTCTTCTTCGGTGTCGGCGGTCGAGGCGAACCGGACTCCCAGGCATCGGTCCTGCACCAGGCCCTGACCGTGGCGGCGAAGGGCCCCGGCCTCCGGAACCTCGTACTGGGGGTCACCGACCAGCGGCTGCTGCTCGGCGCGACAGCACCCGTCGGGCTGCTCTCCAGCTCGGCGGCAGACGAACAGGCGCAGGCCGACATCGAACTGCTCGGGTCCGTCCCGCGCGCCACCGTCGCCGCCAGAGTCGGCAGGTACCGGTTGAACTGGAAGCGGCTGCGGATCGACTTCGCCGACGGGTCGTGGCTGTCGTTCCACGTGCCGCTGGCCGACTCCAGCCGCCCGCTGCGGGAGGTCGCGGCGGCCCTGTCAGCCGGCTGACCCGCCGACCCTGTCAGCCGGCTGACCCGCCGACGAGCGGCGCGGGCAGCGGCGCAACGTGCAGAACCGCCAGCCGGGACACCGCCCGGGTGAGCACCACGTACAACCGGTGCAGCCCGCGCGGCTCGGCCGCGACGATCGCCGCCGGCTCGACCACCACCACATGGTCGTACTCAAGGCCCTTCACCAGTGTCGCCGGCACCACTGTGACCCGCTCCGCGGCCGCCACGTCGTCGGCGGTCGCGGTTTCCACACCGGCCGCGGCCAACGCCGCGCGCAGGCCGTCGACCGCGTCGTCAGCGGCGATCACACCGACCGAGCCGTCGTGCGCGAGCGCCGCGCGCACCTCGGCCACCGTCGCCGCGGTCAGGTCGGTCACCGTACGCACGTCCAGGCCGCCGTCATGCCGCAGCGACTCGGCCGGCGGTACGTCCACCGCGAGCGCCGGGAGCAGCAGGTTCGCGAACGCGACGACTGCGGCGGGCACCCGGAAACCGATCGTCAACGGCACCACCACCGCGTCCGGCTTGCCCAGGTGGGCGAGGGATTCCCTCCAGTCCGTCGCCGCCCACGGCGCGGTGCCCTGGGCCAGGTCACCGAGGAGCGTGACCGAGCCGTGCTCGCTGCGCCGGGCGATGGCCCGACACTGCATCGGGGAGAGGTCCTGCGCCTCGTCCACCACCACGTGCCCGAACCCGGAGAGCCGTTCCAACAGCCCGGTCGCCTCGTCGATCAGCACCGCGTCGGCAGCTGTCCAACGGGTCGCCTTCGGCGTACGGGGCGGCTTCGCCCAGATCAACTGCGCCTGCTCGGCGTCGCTGAGCAGCCCGTCCGCCGCTGCGGCGAGCCGGTCCGGATCGGAGAACAGGCTGTGCATCAGCCCTTCCGGGGTGAGCGCCGGCCAGACCGCGTCCAGGAAGTCGAGCACCGGCCGGCAGCGGCTCATCCGGCGCAGCCAGGCATCGCTGGGCGACTCCGCACGCCGCGCCTCGGCCTGCCGTTGCAGCAGACTCACCACCCGCGCCTGGACGCGTTCCCGACCCGTGCCGTACGGCAGCCCCTCCCGGCGGGTCTCCTCGACGATCCGGTGCAACGGCTCCACCCCGATCCGCCAGCGGAACGAACCGTCCGACACGGTGATCGACTCGGTAGGGGTGCCGATCTGCGCCTGCACCGCGTGCCGCAACACGCTCGCCATCCGTACGTCGTGTTTGAGCGCTGCCACCGCCGGCGCCTCAACCGCCCGGACCGACACCCGGGTGATCAACTCTTCCACAGTGGCCTGTTCGACCTCGACCTCACCGAGCGCCGGCAGCACCGCCGCGATGTACGACAGGAACGCCCGATTCGGCCCGACGATCAGCACACCCGCCCGCCGCAACCGCTCCCGATGCAGATAGAGCAGGTACGCCGCCCGGTGCAGACCCACCGCGGTCTTCCCCGTACCCGGCGCGCCCTGCACACAGATCGAGTCGGCGAGGTCAGCCCGGACCAGCTCGTCCTGCTCCGGCTGAATCGTCGCGACGATGTCCCGCATCGGCCCGACGCGTGGACGCTCGATCTCGGCGGTGAGGATCCGACTGGTCGTACCGAGCTCCTCGCCCCGATCCAACCGCTCATCCTCGAAGCTGGTCAGCACACCATTGCTGAACCCGAACCGCCGCCGAACCGCCACCCCCTGCGGATCCCGCACACTGGCCCGGTAGAACGAGCGGGAGACCGGTGCCCGCCAGTCCAGCACCAACGGCTCGCCACGCTCATCAGTGACATGCCGCCGCCCCACGTGATACCGCCGACCGTGATGATCGCCGCTGGTGTCGGGCGCGGTCGGGTCGCTGGCGGGCCCGCCCGCAGTGGTCCCGTCGCCCCTGATCCTGCTGTCGGTGGTCCTGCCCTCGACGGTGCTGTTGTCGGTGCTCCCGTTGTTGGTGGTCCCGTTGTCAGTGGTGCTGTTGTTCGGGGCGCCGCCGAAGTCGAGGCGGCCAAAGAAGAGCGGAGTGGTCGGGTCGTCGGCCAGCTCGGCGACCCGGCGGGCCAGGGTGCGGCCGAGCGTCTCGGCCGCGTACGCGTCGCCGGCCACCTGGTCACCGGTGGCGAAGAGCGACTCGGCCCGCTCCCGCATCCGAGCCAGCGCCGCCCGCGAGGTGGTGAGGTGTGCGCGTTCGGCGGCCAGGTCCGCGTCGAGGTCGGTTTCGGTGCTGAGCTGGGTGTCGAGGTCAAGTGCGGGCATGCTGACGTCCCATCGGTCACATCTGCTGCGCGCTCGCGTGTCCGGGGGCGGATGGCCGGCCGCCCGGCGCGAAGACGTCCGTTCCGGTGCAGCTCACCTCGGCCGTCAAGCGGGCTGCAACCCTACGCCCCCCAACCCGACGTATCCAGCGAATTACCGACGCGACCACCTGTCCGAGACGGCGTGTTGCCTGGCCGGCTTGGCTGGGCGATCACGCCCCGCCCGCCCCGCCCCGCCACGCCCCGCGCCGTGCCGTGAGGGCCGCGTCTCCGGTTGATCGACTCGGCTTTCAGGAAGTCGCGGTGTCTGGGCCGGCGAGACACCCCGGTTTCCAGGAAGTCGAGTCGATCACCGGGAGCTGCCCGCTCGCCGTGCCCCGCTTGCCCGTCCGCCGAGGCCGTCCGCCAAGCCCGCGCTGGCCGCGCGGTCGGGCCGCGCTGCGGGGGTGATGGCAGGTTGGGGTGGGCTGGCGGGATCATGGGCGTATGACCGAGGCCCGCTCCGAATCGCGCCGGATGACGATCAGCGACCCCCAGGTGATGCGGGCGATGGCCCATCCGGCCCGGATCGCGATCATGGAGTACCTGAACAGCCGTGAGAGCGGTGGGACTGCCACCGAGTGCGCCGAGATCGTCGGGCTGTCGCCGAGCGCAACCAGTTACCACCTGCGGGCGCTGGCGAAGTTCGGTCTGGTTGAGCAGGCGCCGAGTCGGGGGGACGCGCGCGAGCGGTTGTGGCGTGTGCCGAGTGTGAGTGTGCTGGTCGAGGCGGGTCGTGATGCCGGGCCTGAGGCGCGTGCGGCCGAGCAGGCGCTGGTGGAGGCGCATGCGGTCCGGGCCATGGAGCGGACCCGGGACTGGTTGCGCCGCGCCGGGGACGAGCCGGCCGAGTGGTACGACACGGCCCTGTTCAGCGACACGCTGCTGCTCCTCACCGCCGAGGAGTTGGTCGAGTTGAACGAGGCGGTGCTGGCGCTGCTCCGGCCGTATCACCCGCGGCGGCGGCAGGGTGAACCGCCGGCGGGGGCGCGCACTGTCGCTGTGCAGTACCGGACGGTGCCGCTGGCATAGCCAGGCTTGCATGAAGCAGTTGTGAAGGATTATTTTCGAAGTATGTCCTTCACAACTGACGAGTCGCGCTGGTCCGACGTGTGGCTCGCCGCCGCCGCTCGAGGCACCACGATCTGCGGCGACTTCCTCGCCGCGACCGCCCTGGCGCTGGCGCTACAGGGTGCCGGCGCCGGCGGGCTGGCCGTGTCGGGGCTGCTGCTGGCCGCCACCCTGCCCCTTGTGGTCCTCGCCCCACTCGCGGGCAGACTCGCCGACCGGACTGACAGCCGTACCCTGCTGGTGACCATCGGGTTCGGGCAGGCCGCAATCTGCGCGCTGCTCGCCGTTGTCGAGCATCCGGTCCTGGTGGTGGGGCTCGTCGCCCTGCTGGCCTGCGGGCTCGCGGTCACCCAACCCTGTCTCGCCGCGCTGCTGCCGGCGATGGTCCGTCCGGCCGACCTGCCGCGAGCCAGCGCGATCAGCCAGACCGCTGTCTCGCTCGGTGCGCTCGGAGGCCCGGTGCTGGCCGGCCTGCTGGTGGGACAGTTCGGCACGCGCGTACCGCTGCTCCTCGATGCCGCGACCTACCTGGCGCTCGTGGTCGCGGGCCTGCTGCTGCGGACCCGACGCGGCGGCCGGTCCCGCGCCGCCGTGAGCAGCGAGGCCGCCGCCAGCCCGGCCACGGCGGTGAGCGGCCCGGCCGTTTCGGGCGGCGTGGCAACCCCTGGGGGTACGGAGATCGGCTGGCGACTGCGCCGCGATCCGCTGATGCTCGTCATGGTGGTGAGTACCGCTGTGGTGATCGCGGCGATCGGCGGTATCAACGTGATCGAGGTCTTCTTCATCAGGGAGACGTTGGAGGGTTCGGCGACCACGTACGGCCTGGTCAGTGCCGCGTGGATGGCCGGCATGCTGCCGGGAACCTGGCTCGCCGTACGACTTGCCAGACGGCTTGACGACGACGGCGCGTTGGTACGGGGAGTGCTTGCCACTCTGGCCGTGTGCAGCCTGATGGTGTTGCTGGCGTCGATGGTTCCCGCGGCGGGTGTGCTGGTGCCGCTCTGGCTGGTGGGTGGTGCCGCCAACGGTGGCGAGAACGTCTTCGCCAACCTGCTCACCGCTCGGCGGGTACCGGAGGCGATGCGCGCCCGGGCGTACGCCAGCTACGGCGCGGCGGTGCAGGGCGGCTCGATGGCGGGCTTTCTGATCGGCGGGGCGTTGCTCGCTGTCGTTCCGCCTCGGCCGCTGATCGCCGGTGTCGGTGTGGTCGGGCTGCTGGTGGTGCTGGTCTTCGTGCCGTTCGTGACCGGGGCGGCACGACGGTCGTCAAGTGCGGGCTTGGCCACTCCGGGCCGACCCGCCGAGCCGGAGCCAGCCGCCGGGGATACGGTCGGGCCATGGCTGAGCGCATCGCACGCCCGCGGGTCGGGCACATCCAGTTCCTGAACTGCCTGCCGATCTACTGGGGTCTGATGCGCTCCGGTGCACTGCTCGACGTCGACCTGCACAAGGACTCGCCGGACCGGTTGAGCGCGGCGCTGGTCGCCGGCGACCTCGACATCGGCCCGATCACGCTGTTGGAGTATCTGAAGCACGCCGACGAGCTGCTGCTCCTGCCGGACCTGGCGGTGGGCAGCGACGGGCCGGTGCTCTCCGTCAACATGGTCTCCACCCGGCCGCTCGGCGAGCTGGACGGCGCGCGGGTGGCGCTCGGCTCCACCTCGCGGACCGGGGTCATGCTGGCTCAGCTGCTGCTCGCCGAGCAGTACAACGTGCGGCCCGAGTACTTCCGCTGCCCGCCGGATCTGACCCAGATGCTGTTGGAGGCCGACGCCGCCGTGCTGATCGGGGACGTGGCGCTGCGGGCGTACTACGAGGCGCCGCGGAAGGGCCTCACTGTCACCGACCTCGGGCAGGCGTGGCGGGAGTGGACGGGGCTGCCGATGGTCTTTGCCGTCTGGGCGGTCCGCCGCGACTTCGCCGCCGCCCATCCGGGCCTGGTGAAGGAGGTGCACGAGGCCTTCCTGCGCTCGCGGGATCTCTGCCTGGCGGAGTTGGACCAGGTCGCCGAGGCGGCTGCCCGCTGGGAGACCTTCGACGCGGAGACGCTTGCCACGTACTTCCGAACCCTCGACTTCTCCCTCGGCGACCGACAGGTCGCCGGGCTGCGCGAGTGGGCTCGGCGGGCCGCCGCCATCGGCGAGGCCCCGGCGCTGCCGGACGGCGGCCCGGAGTTCTTCGCCGGCTGACCGCTGCCAAGCGGGCCCGGCGAAGCGCCGAGCCGCCAGACCTCGGTTCGCAGCCCTCGGGTCGGTGCGGCCGGCGTCAGCCTGAGCGACTCAGGTGCCGGGGCGCAGGAGCGCCTCGGTGATCTTCTCGCAGTTCTTCATGCCGTAGTCGTAGCCCATGTTGATCGGGTACTTGACCATCACGCCCATCGTCCAGGTGTCGCCGATGGCCAGGCAGTTGATGTGCATCTCCTGCTCCCTGGTCCGGTCGATCCACCCGTTCTTGATGGCGATCTTCTTCTGCTCGGCAGCCGGGAAGGCTTTGCGGATGCCGAAGTCACCGGCACCGCGAACCAGTTTCATCTCGTTGAGCAGCCACTTGGTCCACTTCGGCCCGGCGGCGGTGCCGGTGACGATGCAGTTGCCCATCCGGGCGGTGTCCCGGGGGGAGAGCGCCGTCCGGCTCCAGCCGCCGTCGGGGGCGACACTGCTGTCGGTCAGTTTGCACATGGAGATGAGCCGCTTGATCGAGGCGTCCCGGTCGACCTGGTTGTAGAACTGTTCGGCCCGGGTGTTGTCGCTGTCCCGGATGATCCGCGTCGCGTCGGCGAGCTTCGCGTCGCTCGGCGTCTGGCCGGCATCGGCAGCGCGACGCAGGTAGTCGGCAACGATCCAGGCCTTGATCATCGAGGCGGTCGTGCTGGTCTCGCCCATGTTCTTCGAACCGATGATCTTTCCGGTTCGGCGGTCGAGGACGCTCCAGGAGTACCAGCCCTCGATGTCCAGATCGAGGTTCTTGGCCACGAAGGGCAGCGGCTCCAGCGACGGGCTGGGGCTCGGTGACGGCGAGGACGGCTGGCGGGCGCTGCGGTCGGTGCCGGCGCCGGTGGGGCGGTCGCTGGTGCCGGAGCCCGCGTCACCCCACTTGGCCGCTGCGGACGACTCGAACGGCGACCCGGGTAGTAGCCGCAACGACACCAGGACCAGCCCGACGAGGATGACCGCGACGGCGATCAGCCGAATCGGAGAGGTCTCGCCGCCGCCGCGATCGACCCGACGGTTGCCGGCCATCAGAGCTTCCCGACCGGCTGCTGCGGCACCTTGAGCGCGGCGCCCGGCTGCGGGGTGACCAGCTGGGTGGCCACACTGGCGCAGACCTTCGCGCCGTAGTCCAGACCGGTTCTGATCGGGTAGCGCAGCATCACCGCGAGGCTCCACTTGCTGGTGACGGCGAGGCAGTTGACGTGCCAGTTGCCGTCGCCATAGATCGGGGTCCAGCCGTTCTTGATGCTGACCGGACCCTGGGCGGTGATCGACTTCGGTAGACCGTCGATGATCCCCCAGCGGCCACCACCGTACGAGGCCTTCTGGTCCTTGGCCGCGGTGGTGCCCTTGACCTTGCTCATCTGCTCAAGCACCCACTTGGTCCACTTCGGGCCGGCAGCCTTACCGTCGGCGATGCAGTCGCCGACCCGGACCGCGTCCCGGGGAGACATGCGGGTATAGCTCCAGAAGCCGGTGTACGGCTGCGTGTTGCCGCGCTTGGTGTCGGTCAGCCCGCAGATCTTGATCGCCCGTTGGATCACCGCGTCCGGAACGCTGCTCGACGAGGGCTTGTAGGAGCCACCCGCAGCGGCGTGGACCTTGTTGGCGGCTTTGTCGTTGCTGTCGACGATGGCGAGTCGAGCCGCCTCCTTCATCGCTGCGGGCGGTTCCCTGTCGCCGAGCTGTCGCAGGTAGTCGGAGACGATCCACGCCTTGATCATCGATTCGGTGGAGCTGGTCGCGGTCATGTTCGACGACCCGGAGATCTTGCCCGTCTTGCGATCCATCAGGGCCCATGAGAAGAACTCACCCTTGAAGCTCACCGACACCGGGCCGGCCGCCAGGGTGGGCGGCGGTGGTGGGGTGGGCGCGGGCGCGGCGACGGTCGACGTACCTCCGCCGCCGCCTCCGCCGCTGTCGTCACTGGCGAGTCGGGCGTACGCGGTGGGGACCAGTAGGACGCCGCCGAGCACGACTGCCGTGATGGCGAGCACCAGGGTCACGCGAGATCGCATGAGTGGGTGAACTCCAGGTGTCAGGGCCGGGGGGACCGGCTTGTCGTCGGGACGAATCGGATGCGATCGCCGGGGCCGGGGGAGGTGGCCTCAGTAGATATGTCGATGTCGGCAGCCGATCGGTTGTCCGGCAGAAGTCTACGTCCGGACCGGCGGACCGCCAGGGTTCGACACTAGGCAACCTGCGATAAAGGCGGGCTATGGGGCCGGTATGAGGTTTTTGCAGGGATTCACCTTTGTTTCGTGGCCTAGGTCACGACGAGATGACGGTGTCCAAGTAGCGCAAAGCGCTCATGCGCTCACAGATGGGATGCGCGGATTCCTGTTACACCCCCTGGTGCAACGCGGCGCAAGCTGTAACACTTAGCCTCATGTATGGCAACGACTTCTCCGCCCCGAACGGCGCCACCGACGAGGCATCCGGCGGCCTGCTGGGCGAGGTCGAGGCCGCCGAGGCTGAGCTGCGGGCAGCGGCCGCGCGCGGGCGGCGTGGCGGGCCCGCGCCGGACGAGGACCTGGCGGCGTACTTCGCCGAGGTCGTCGACGCCGAGCAGAAGATCGAGCCCCGCGACTGGATGCCCGACGCGTACCGGCGGACGCTGATCCGGCAGATCGCCCAGCACGCCCACTCCGAGATCATCGGCATGCAGCCGGAGGGCAACTGGATCAGTCGGGCGCCGTCGCTCAAGCGCAAGGCGATCCTGCTGGCCAAGGTGCAGGACGAGGCGGGTCACGGCCTCTACCTCTACGCCGCCGCCGAGACCCTCGGCATCAGCCGCGACGAGCTGGTCCAACTGCTGCTCGACGGCCGCCAGAAGTACAGCTCGATCTTCAACTACCCCACCCTCAGCTGGGCCGACGTTGGCGCCATCGGGTGGTTGGTGGACGGTGCGGCGATCGTCAACCAGGTGCCGCTCTGCCGCTGCTCGTACGGCCCGTACGCCCGCGCGATGATCCGGGTCTGCAAGGAGGAGTCGTTCCACCAGCGGCAGGGCTACGAGATCCTGCACACCCTGGCGCACGGCACCCCCGCCCAGCAGGCGATGGCCCAGGACTCCGTGGACCGTTGGTGGTACCCGTCGCTGGCCATGTTCGGCCCGCCGGACGGCGACTCCACGCACTCCGCCCAGTCGATGGCCTGGAAGATCAAGCGCTTCTCGAACGACGATCTGCGCCAGCGCTTCGTCGACATGTGCGTCCAGCAGGCCGAGATCCTCGGGCTGCGCATCCCCGACGCCGACCTGCGCTGGAACGACGAGCGGCAGGCGTACGACTACACCCAGCCGGACTATGACGAGCTGATGCAGGTGATCTCCGGCGACGGGCCGTGCAACAGGGAGCGGATGGCCCACCGCCGGGCCGCGCACGCCGACGGCGCCTGGGTACGCGAGGCCGCCGCGGCATACGCCGCGAAGCGGGCGGGACAGAAGGAGACGGTGGCCGCGTGAGCGAGCGTAGCGAGCAAGCCAAGCAACCCGGCATGACGAGTCATTCGCCTCTGTGGGAGGTCTTCGTACGGGCCCGGCGTGGGCTGTCGCACACGCACGTCGGCAGCCTGCACGCCCCCGACGCCGAGCTTGCCCTGCGCAACGCCCGCGACCTCTACACCCGCCGCCAGGAGGGTGTGTCGATCTGGGTGGTGCCGGCCGGCGCGATCACCGCGTCCAGCCCGGACGAGAAGGACGCCTTCTTCGACCCGGCCGCCGACAAGGTCTACCGCCATCCCACCTTCTACGAGGTGCCGGACGGGGTGGCCCACCTGTGAACGGGCCCTTCGACTTCACCCTCTCCCTCGCCGACGACGCGTTGATCGCGGCCCAGCGGCTGGCCGAGTGGACCACCCGCGCGCCGGAGATGGAAGAGGACATCGCGCTGGCCAACATCGCCCTCGACCAGCTCGGCGCGGCGCGCCTGCTGCTGTCGTACGCGGGCGAGCTGGAGGGCGCCGGCCGCGACGAGGACGCGCTGGCGTACCTGCGCGACGACCGCGAGTTCCGCAACGTGCTCCTGGTCGAGCTGCCCAACGACGACTTCGCGGTGACGATGGCCAAGCTGTTCTTCCTGGCGGCGTACCAACTGCCGCTGTACACGGCGCTGGCCGGCTGTGCGGACGAGCGGTTGGCCGCGATCGGCGCGAAGGCGCGCAAGGAGTCGGCGTACCACCTGGACCATGGCGCGCTGTGGGTGAAGCGGCTCGGTGACGGCACCGAGGAGTCGCATCGTCGGATGCAGGCGGCCGTCGACCAGGTGTGGCCGTACACCCACGAGTTGTTCGTCGCGGACCCGGCGGCGCCGGTCGACCCGGCCACCCTGCGGCCGGCGTTCGACGAGGTCGTCGGCCCGGTGCTGGCCGAGGCGACGCTCACCCAGCCGGGTGGTGCCTGGGCCCCCGCCGGTGGGCGGGCCGGTGTGCACACCGAGCACCTGGCCTACCTGCTCGCCGAGATGCAGGTGCTGCACCGAGCCCACCCCGGAGCGAAGTGGTGAGCGCGAGGAGCGCGAGCCCCACCATCGCGAACGCCACCGGCAGGGCGAGCGCACGGCAGGCCGCCGCGAGCGTCGTGGACCCGGAGATCCGGGTCATCACCATCGACGAGCTGGGCATCCTGCGCGCGGTCGACGAGGATCCGGCCAGTGGGCGGGTCACCGTCACCATCACCCCGACCTACACCGGCTGCCCGGCGATGGACGTGATCCGGGCCGACATCCGCCGCGCGCTCGCCGCTGCCGGCCACCCGGACGCGGAGGTCCGGACCGTCTACAGCCCACCGTGGAGCACCGACTGGATCTCCGAGGGTGGGCGGGCCAAGCTCGCCGCCGCCGGGATCGCCCCGCCGGCCCCGGTGGGCACCGCCGGCGTCGTGTCGCTGACGCTCGCGGTCCGCTGCCCGCAGTGTGGCTCGCCGGAGACCGAGCAGGTCAGCCGGTTCGGCTCCACCGCCTGCAAGGCACTGTGGCGGTGCCGTTCCTGCTCCGAACCCTTCGACCACCTGAAGGCGCTGTGACTGTCACCATCACCCGCCCGGTTCGCCGCCGGCCGGTTTTCCACCCGTTGTCCGTAGCCGCCGTCGACCGGCTCACCGACGACTCCGTGGCGGTCACCTTCGCCGTACCCGAGGAACTGCGGGAAACCTTCGCGTTCCGCGCGGGCCAGCACCTCACAGTGCGGCGAGCCGCCGAGGACGGCGCCGACGTGCGCCGGTCGTACTCGATCTGCTCCACCCCCGACGACCTGGCCCGGCACGGCCGGTTGCGGATCGGGGTGCGGGAGATCCCCGGCGGCGCGTTCTCGGCGTTCGCCTGCGGGGCGCTGCGCGGCGGCGACACCGTCGAGGTGCTGCCGCCGCTGGGCACCTTCACCACGGCGTTCGCGCCGGACCGGGTGCGGCACTACGGCGCTGTCGTCGCCGGCTCCGGCATCACGCCGGTGCTCGGGCTGGTAGCGACCGCCCTGGCCGTCGAACCGGCCAGCACCTTCACACTGGTGTACGGCAACCGCACGGCGAACACTGTGATGTTCGCCGAGGAGTTGGCCGACCTGAAGGACAGCTACCCGACCCGGTTGCACCTGGTGCACGTCCTCTCCCGGGAACAGGGCGAGTCGCCGCTGCTCTCCGGTCGGATCGACGCCGAGCGGCTGGGCCGGTTGCTGGGCACCATCGTGCCGGGCGACCTGATCGAGGAGTGGTTCCTCTGCGGCCCGTACGGCATGGTGGTCGACGTCCGGGACGTGCTCACCGCACGCGGGCTGCCCGAGTCGGCGGTGCACACCGAGTTGTTCCACGTCGACACGCCGCCGGAGCCGGTCCGTCGACCCGTCGACCAGGCGGGCGCCGGGGCCGAGGTGACCATCGTGCTGGACGGCCGGTCGTCGAGCTTCACGATGGGTCGCGAGGAACGGGTGCTGGACGCCGCGCTCAAGGTGCGGGGCGAGCTGCCGTACGCCTGCAAGGGTGGCGTCTGCTCGACCTGCAAGGCGAAGGTCGTCGACGGCGCTGTCACGATGGCCCGCAACTACGCGTTGGAGCCCGACGAACTGGCCGCCGGCTACGTGCTGACCTGCCAGTCCAGCCCGACCACCGACAAGCTCACCGTCGACTACGACGCATGACGACGCCGAACGACAGGGAGTTCGTCGAGCGGTTCGCCGAGGTCGCCGGGGGACGGCGGCCGACCGGCTACGTGGAGGGGTGGGAGCAGTTCGTCGAGTTCTGCGAGGCGGGCTATCACGACAACCTCGACGAGTACTGGTTCGACCTCAGCGTCCGCGACGCCATCGAACGGGTGCTGACCGACGAACGGCTGTCCGGCTTTCCGCAGATGGGGTGGGTCCGGGAGCGGATCGAGGCGGCGGACGAGCGGTTCCGCGCGGTGCTCTCCGCGCGGCCGATGCCGGGGCGCTCCGAGCAGCCGTGGTGGCAGGCGTACATGCCGGCGTGGGCGGGGCCGGAGTTCGCGGCGGAGCTGCGCGGCACCTACGGCGTCCACGTCGAGGTACGCGAAGACTGACGGCTGTGGGACGTGCCGCACCCGGCGGGGTCCGGCGGTCGAGTCGGGTGGGCCGACGTAGGCTCGGGGTGTGACGGTGAGCCGGGAGATCGACGACATCCTGCAGCGTGGCGCTGACGGCGGGCGGATCACGCCCGAGGAGGCGCTGCTGCTCTACACCGAGGCGCCCTTCCACGCGTTGGGCGAGGCGGCGGACGCGGTGCGTCGGCGGCGCTACCCGGACAACGTCGTCACCTACCTGATCGACCGCAACATCAACTACACGAACGTCTGCGTGACGGCGTGCAAGTTCTGCGCGTTCTACCGGGCGCCCAAGCACACGGAAGGGTGGACCCACCCGACCGAGGAGATCCTGCGCCGCTGCGGCGAGGCGGTCGAGCTGGGCGCCACCCAGGTGATGCTCCAGGGCGGGCACCACCCGGACTACGGCGTGGAGTACTACGAGGAGCTGTTCTCCTCGGTCAAGCAGGCGTACCCGCAGTTGGTCATCCACTCGATCGGCCCCAGCGAGATCCTGCACATGGCCAAGGTCTCCGGGGTGAGCCTGGACGAGGCCATCGCCCGGATCAAGACCGCCGGGCTGGACTCGATCGCCGGCGCCGGCGCGGAGATGCTGCCCGAGCGGCCCCGCAAGGCGATCGCCCCGCTCAAGGAGTCGGGCGAGCGCTGGCTGGAGGTCATGGAGCTGGCCCACCGGCAGGGCATCGAGTCGACCGCCACCATGATGATGGGCACCGGCGAGACGCACGCCGAGCGGATCGAGCACCTGCGCATGATCCGTGACGTGCAGGACCGCACCCGCGGTTTCCGGTCCTTCATTCCGTGGACGTACCAGCCGGAGAACAACCACCTCAAGGGCCGCACCCAGGCGACCACCCTGGAATACCTGCGGCTGGTCGCGGTGGCCCGGCTCTTCTTCGAGACCGTGCCGCACCTGCAGGCGTCCTGGTTGACCACCGGCAAGGACGTCGGGCAGCTCGCGCTGCACATGGGCGTGGACGACCTCGGCTCGATCATGCTGGAGGAGAACGTCATCTCCTCCGCCGGTGCCCGGCACCGCTCCAACCTGCACGAGCTGATCGGCATGATCCGCTCGGCGGACCGGATCCCGGCGCAGCGCGACACCCTCTACAACCGGCTCGCCGTGCACCACACGCCGGCCGACGACCCGACCGATGAGCGGGTGGTCTCGCACTTCTCCTCGATCGCGCTGCCCGGCGGCGGCGCGGGTCGATCCCTGCCCCTGGTGGACGTCAGCTGACTGTCGGCACCCGGCCGTTCGGCTGATAGACGCTCATGCTCCCGCCGGATCACCCCGGCGGTACGGGTGGTCCCCGCCGCCGCAGCGTCAGCCTCTCCGGTGCGGGGCTGGTGGAGATGATCGTCGGCGGCTAGCGTCCCGGCTCATATCCGTCGCCACCATCGACGGAAGAGGCTGTCCTCCATCGGCCCGCTGCGGGTCGTTCATATAACGCACGGCAGTACGGGCGGGATGGGTGACCATCCCGCCCGTACTGTCTGCCCAGCTCGGACCGGACGGATGAAAACGGCTCCGCCTGCTGGCGTGGCAGATCGGCCTCCGATAACGTCCGCTCGTTCCGCAACCATTCTTTCTTCCCTACCCCCGGGGGACTGATGACAGCGTTCCACCGCTCGACGCTGGTACGCGCCAGTGTCGTGGCGCTGCTCGCGGCCGGCGGCATCGCCGCCGTGGCCGCTCCAGTGCTGGCGGCCGAGGAGGCCGACCTGGCCCTGGTGCCGCTCAGCTACAACCTGGCCAAGGGTGTGACGGAGGCCAAGAGCAAGCCGTTCAAGTTCTCGGTCGACAACACCCGGAGCAAGGAAGACGCCAAGGGTGTCAGTTACACAGTGGACACCAGCAAGCTGAAGACGAACAAGGTGCGGGTCGTGGTGCCCGACGGTTGCCGGGTGAACGGCAAGAAGTTCACCTGCCGCCTCGGCGACCTGGCCGCCGGCACCAGCGAGGACTTCGGTATCCCGATCTTCTCCACCGGTGGCAAGGGTGACGCCGGCACTCTGGTGGTCACCATCCGCTCGGCCACCGAGGACCCGAACGAGGACGACAACAAGGTCGAGCACGACATCACCGTCACCGAGCCCGGATACGACCTGACCAGTTGGGTGCAGGACGTCAACGCGAACGTCGTGGTGAACGGCGTCAACGGCGACGACCCCGACCTTCGGCCGGTGCGGCCGGGCGAGACGGTGCCGGTCGACTGGGCGGTCTACAACGACGGCAGCCGCAAGGCCACCGGCCTCGCCTACGTGTTGACCCTCCCGGCGGGCGTCACCTTCGATACCCTGCCGGACACGTGCACCACGCAGACCTTCGGCGTCGCTCAGGCGCTCTGCCAGGACGACGGCGCGGTGATCCGGCCCGGTGACTACTACACCGCGGACATCAAGGTGACAGTCGGCAAGGACGTCACCGAGCCCGTGCTGCGGGTCGGCGAGCTGGTGGCGCACGGCCTGGACGTGGCAGCCGGCAGGCCCGAGGAGCAGCCGCGGCGGGCCAACACCGCCCAGCGGAAGGCTTTCACCGAGATCGACGAGGGCGACAACCAGGCGATCTTCGACGTCTTCGTCGACCTGGCCGTCGACCCGACGCCGACGCCCACGCCCACTGTCACCCCGACCGAGTCGCCGACGCCGACGCCGACTGTCACCCCGACCGAGTCGCCGACGCCGACGCCGACTGTCACGCCGACGGAGTCGCCGACCCCGACGGAGACGCCGACGCCGACGCCGACTGTCACCCCGACCGAGACGCCGACCCCGACGCCGACTGTCACGCCGACGCCGACTGTCACGCCGACCGAGTCGCCGACGCCGACTGTCACCCCGACCGAGACGCCGACGGTCACGCCGACCGAGACGCCGACGGTCACGCCGACGCCGACGCCGACTGTCACGCCGACCGAGACGCCCACCGTCACCCCGACCCCGACCCCGACCCCGACGGAGAAGCCCACGCCGACGCCGACCGCGACGGAGACGCCGACGGCCACGCCGACGCCGATCCCCAGCGGTACGGCGACGCCGGGCACTACCGTCTCGCCGGGTGCCGGTGGTGGCTCCGCCGGTGGTGGCCCGGGCGGTGGCGGCCTGCCGGTGACCGGTGTGCAGGTCGGGCTGATCGGCGGCATCGGCGTGATCATCCTGCTGGTGGGTGGGGCGCTGCTGGTGCTCACCCGTCGCCGCAAGGTGGTCCTGGTCTCGCCGACCGACGAGAAGTCGACCGACTGACACCGGTGCCCTGACCAGCGGCGCGCAGACGAGGCGCGCCAGCGACGGGTGCGATGGCGAGAGGCGTCCTGACCGAGTTGTCACTGACGCGGGCACGACGCGAGGGCGGGGTGGGCGACCACCCCGCCCTTTCGCGTACCGGGTGTGTGCCGCCCACCCAGCGAACGAGGGTTGGCGGGCGGCTGGCAGAGTGAGGGGGTGAGCCGTACCCCGCAGGGCCAGCGCGCCAGTCTGGACAAGCAGCCGCACGAGGTCGCCGCGATGTTCGACGGCGTGGCAGAGCGTTACGACCTGACCAACACGGTGATCTCGCTGGGACAGGATCGTTCCTGGCGGCGGGCCACCCGGGCGGCGCTCGGGCTGCGGCCGGGTGAGCGGGTCCTGGACGTGGGGGCGGGCACCGGCGTTTCGACGCGCGAGCTGGCCCAGTCCGGGGCGTACGCGGTCGGGGTCGACCTGTCGCTGGGCATGCTGCACACCGGTAAGCGGGCCCGGCCCGAGGTGCCGCTGCTGGCGGGGGACGCGCTGCGGCTGCCGTTCGCCGACGCCAGCTTCGACGCGGTGACCATCTCGTTTGCGCTGCGCAACGTCAACGACACCGACGCGGCGCTGCGTGAGTTGGCCCGGGTGACCCGGCCGGGCGGCCGGCTGGTGGTTTGCGAGTTCAGCACCCCGGTCAATCCGGTCTTCCGGACGGTCTACCTGTCGTACCTGATGCGGTCGCTGCCGGCGGTGGCCCGCACTGTGTCGAGCAACCCCGAGGCGTACGTGTATCTCGCCGAGTCGGTAAGGGCCTGGCCGGCGCAGTCCGCGCTGGCCGGCCGGGTGGCGGCGGCCGGGTGGGGGCGCGTGGCGTGGCGCAACCTGACCGGTGGCGTGGTGGCCCTGCACCGGGGGATCCGCGAGTAGCGGGGTACCGCACCCGCCCGGTACGGACATTATTCAGGTTTCGTTAATATCGGTCTTTAGTCCACTTTGCCCGGTACGCTCGATCGCATGACCGGAGCAGACCCGGCGGACCCGGTGGCCGCCACCGACGACGACGCGGCCGAACTCATCTCCCAGTTGCGCGAGTTGGCCGGTGCCGACCCGGTGGAGGTCCGGCAGGTGGTCGCCGAGGTGTTGGCGGCTCTGGATCGGGCGGCGGGTGGGGCGCTCCGCGAGCATCTACCGGAGACAATTCGGGTCGATGCGGGCCTGGACGCCTCCAGCCCGGCGTGACACCTGACCGCTGTGGACGGTGGTGAGCTGTCACATCGGCGAGTTAGGTACCCCTGATCCTGCGCTGGTATGACGCCGGTCATACACTCGTCCCGTCTGGCTTGTGAAGCATTTCACGAGCGTGCGGGAGGAGGCGCGAAATGACCGCGGTGGAACACGATGCCGACGTCATTGTCGTGGGCGCCGGTCCCGGTGGGTCAGCGACCGCGTACCACCTGGCCCGGCACGGCGTACGGGTGCTGTTGTTGGAGAAGACCGAGTTCCCCCGGGAGAAGGTCTGCGGCGACGGGTTGACCCCTCGCGCGGTGCGCCAGCTCGTCCGGATGGGTGTGGACACCTCGCCCGAGGCAGGCTGGCTGCACAACCGCGGTCTGCGGGTCATCGGCGGCGGGGTGCGCCTCGAACTGGACTGGCCGGAGCTGGCCAGCTTCCCCAACTACGGTCTGGTGCGCACGCGCCTGGACTTCGACGACCTGCTCGCCCAGCGGGCGGTGGCCGCCGGCGCGAAACTGCGGACCAGCGTCAACGTGCTGGGCCCGGTGCTCGACGACGATGGCCGCGTCACCGGCGTCGAGGCGGAGGTCGGGCCGGGCAAGGAGCCCACCACCTTCCACGCCCCGCTGGTCGTCGCCGCGGACGGCGTCTCCGGCCGGTTCCCACTCGCGCTCGGGCTGGCCAAGCGGGAGGACCGGCCGATCGGTGTGGCCGTCCGCCGCTACTACCGTTCGCCGGCCAAGCACGAGGACAACTACCTGGAGTCCTGGCTGGAGCTGCGCAGCAAGGACAGCGGTGACAACCTGCTGCCCGGGTACGGCTGGATCTTCGGCCTCGGTGACGGGCGGGTCAACGTCGGGCTCGGCGTGCTCAACTCGTCCTCGGCGTTCGGCAAGACCAACTACCGCCGGCTGCTCACCGACTGGCTCGCCAACACCCCGGAAGACTGGGGGATGACCGACGAGACCAACGCCGACGGCCCGATCCTCGGTGCCGCGTTGCCGATGGGCTTCAACCGGGTGCCCCACTACACCCGGGGCGTGCTGCTGGTCGGTGACTCGGGCGGCATGGTCAACCCGTTCAACGGTGAGGGCATCGCGTACGCGATGGAGTCCGGCGAACTGGCCGCGGAGGTCATGGTCCAGGCCCTCGCCCGCCCGGCCGGCCCGGAACGCGAGCGCGCGCTGCTGGCGTACCCGAACGAGCTGAAGGCGCGGCTCGGCGGCTACTACCGGCTGGGCGGCATCTTCGTGAAACTGATCGGCCGCCCCGAGATCATGCGGATCGCCACCAAACACGGCATGCCGCACCCGACGCTGATGCGTTTCGTGCTCAAGCTGTTGGCCAATCTGACCGACCCGCGCGGCGGGGATGCGATGGATCGGGTCATCAACGCGATGACGAAGGCCGCCCCGGCCGTCTAGGTAGGACGGCATCGGCGCTGGTCACGGCGCCGATGCCGACAAAGATCGACCCCCGCCGACTGCCACTGCGAGGGACGTGAATAGTGTGATTTTCGTCAAGCACCGAGGGCAGGGAAGGACGAGCAGGAGAAAACGATGTCGCTCTCGCCTTACGCACCGATCATCGGGCTGTTCGCCCTCGCCGCGGCGTTCTCGCTGTTTTCCGTTGGCGCCGCCCGCTTCGCCGGTCCCCGTCGCTACAACAAGGCCAAACTCGAGGCTTACGAGTGCGGCATCGAGCCCAGCCCGCAGCCGGTCGGCGGCGGGCGGTTCCCGATCAAGTTCTACCTGACGGCGATGCTCTTCATCGTCTTCGACATCGAGATCATCTTCCTCTACCCCTGGGCGGTCTCGTTCGACGCTCTGCCGATCTTCGGCTTCGTGGAGATGGTCCTGTTCATCGTCGCGGTCTTCGTTGCGTACGCCTATGTGTGGCGGCGCGGCGGCCTGGACTGGGACTGAGGAAGGAACGTCAGATGGGCATCGAGGAGAAGCTTCCCGCCGGCGTCCTGCTCACCTCGGTGGAGAAGCTGGTCAACTGGTCTCGGAAGTCGTCCGTGTGGGGCGCGACCTTCGGCCTGGCCTGCTGCGCCATCGAGATGATGGCCGCCGGTGGTCCGCACTACGACATGGGCCGCTGGGGCATGGAGGTCTTCCGGGCGTCCCCCCGGCAGGCCGATTTGATGATCGTGGCCGGCCGGGTGAGTCAGAAGATGGCACCGGTGCTGCGCCAGATCTACGACCAGATGGCCGAGCCGCGCTGGGTGCTCTCGATGGGCGTCTGCGCCAGCAGCGGCGGCATGTTCAACAACTACGCGATCGTGCAGGGCGTCGACCACGTGGTGCCGGTCGACATGTACCTGCCCGGCTGCCCGCCCCGGCCGGAGATGCTCATCGACGCGATCCTCAAGCTCCGCGAGAAGATCATGTATGAGCCGCTGGGCCCGAACGGCCGCAAGATGCTCGCGGCCCGCCAGGAGCGCGGTGACGTTCCGATCGTGCCCTACGGCTCGATGCCCTCCTCGTACCGCAGCGACAAGTCCCGGCGCGCCGAGTGGACCCGGGCGGTCCGTGAGGGCCGCGAGGAGCAGCTGCGCATCGAGAACTGGATGAACGCTCAGAACCACCTCCACCCGCAGGTAGGCCCGAAATGACGTCACCCACGGACAAGCCAAACGACGGCGGAGTACCGCTGCCGGTGGTGCCGGCCGGCGCCACCAGTGGTGCCCCCGCCGAGTTCCCGCCGGCCAGCCCGGCCGGTCGCGGGATGTTCGGCAACCAGGGCACCGGCGACGTGTCCGGCTACGGCGGCCTGGTCCGCCAGCGCCAGCCCATCGAGGAGGCGTCCCGGCCGTACGGGGGCTACTTCGACGAGGTACGCGACGCGCTGGAGGAGGCGTACCCGGCCTTCAACGACGCGATCGAGAAGGTTGTCGTCGACCGGGGTGAGCTGACCCTGCACGTACGCCCGGAGCGGATCGCCGAGGTGTGCCAGGTGATGCGGGACGACCTGGCGCTGCGGTTCGAGTTGTGCTCCTCGGTGTCCGGTGCGGACTACCTGGGCGCCGACGAGCGCCGGTTGCACGTGGTCTACCTGCTCACCTCGATGACGTACCGGCGGCGGGTCCGGCTGGAGGCCGCGGTCTCCGTCGAGGCCCCGCACCTGCCCAGCGTGACCGCCATCTACCCGACGGCGGACTGGCAGGAGCGCGAGGCGTACGACATGTTCGGCATCGTCTTCGACGGCCACCCCAACCTGACCCGGATCCTCATGCCGGACGACTGGGAGGGCCACCCGCAGCGGAAGGACTACCCGCTCGGCGGCGTCCCCGTCGAGTACAAGGGCGCGGAGATCCAGCCGCCGAACGAGCGGAGGTCGTACCAGTGAGCGCGAGGAGTGCAGCGGAGCGGAGCCCCGCAGTCGGGATCGGAGGGCCGGCACTGTGACGACGTCGAACTACGCCAGCGAGCGCGAAACCGACGAGGGTCGGGTCTTCACCGTCACCGGTGGGGACTGGGACACGATCGTCTCGGGCACCGACCCGATCAACGACGAGCGGATCGTGGTCAACATGGGTCCGCAGCACCCGTCCACGCACGGGGTGCTGCGGCTGGTCCTGGAGCTGGAGGGCGAGACGGTCCGCGAGGCCCGTTCGGTCATCGGCTACCTGCACACCGGCATCGAGAAGAACCTCGAATACCGCAACTGGGTCCAGGGCTCGACGTTCGTGACCCGGATGGACTACCTCGCCCCGATCTTCAACGAGACGGCGTACGCCCTCGCTGTCGAGAAGCTGCTCGGCATCACCGACGACATCACCGAGCGGGCCACCACCATCCGCGTGCTGATGATGGAGCTCAACCGGATCTCGTCGCACCTGGTCTGGCTGGCCACCACCGGCATGGAGCTGGGCGCGATCTCGATCATGCTGTACGGCTTCCGCGAGCGGGAGTACATCCTCGACATCTTCGAGACCATCACCGGCCTGCGGATGAACCACGCGTACGTGCGGCCGGGCGGTGTGGCACAGGACGTGCCGGACGACGCGATCGTCAAGATCCGCGAGTTCCTGAAGATGATGCCGAAGAAGCTCAAGGAGTACGAGGACCTCCTCTCCGGCCAGCCGATCTGGACCGAGCGGACGAAGAACGTGGCGGTGCTTGACGTCACCGGTTGCGTGGCGCTCGGCATCACCGGCCCGGTGCTGCGCTCCGCCGGCCTCGCCTGGGACCTGCGCAAGACCATGCCGTACTGCGGCTACGAGACGTACGAGTTCGACGTGCCGACCCACCCCGACGGTGACGTGTGGGGTCGCTACCAGGTCCGGCTCGCCGAGATCCGGGAGTCGATGAAGCTGGTCGAGCAGGCACTGGACCGGCTTCGTCCGGGCCCGGTGATGGTCGCCGACCGCAAGATCGCCTGGCCGGCGCAGCTCGCCATCGGCGTGGACGGCATGGGCAACTCGCTGGAGCACGTCGCGAAGATCATGGGTCAGTCGATGGAGTCGCTGATCCACCACTTCAAGCTGGTGACCGAGGGCTTCCGGGTCCCGCCCGGCCAGGTGTACGTCGCCATCGAGGCGCCCCGCGGCGAGCTGGGCGTCCACGCGGTCTCCGACGGTGGCACCCGGCCCTACCGGGTGCACTACCGGGAGCCGAGCTTCGTCAACCTGCAGGCCCTCCCGGCGATGGCCGAGGGCGGTCTGATCGCCGACGTGATCGCCGGCGGCGCCTCGTTGGACCCGGTGATGGGCGGGTGTGACAGGTGAGCGCGAGGAGTGAGCTTGCGAGCCCCAGCCGCACGCGCGAGGAGCGAGCGAAGCGAGCCCCGCAGTCGCGGGCAGAGGGCAGCCCAGTCGCGAACGGAAGGCGGCTCTGATGACGACGACTTTCACTGACGAGACCCGGGAGCGGGCGCGCGACATCATCGCCCGTTACCCGGCGGACCGGTCCCGCTCGGCGTTGCTGCCGCTGCTGCACCTGGTCCAGGCCGAGGAGGGGTACGTCTCCCCGGCCGGGGTCGCGTTCTGCGCCGAGGTGCTGGGGCTGAACAAGGCCCAGGTCGGCGCGGTGGCCACCTTCTACACGATGTACAAGCGCAAGCCGACCGGTGACTTCCTGGTCAGCGTCTGCACCAACACGATGTGCAACGTGCTCGGTGGCCAGGAGGTCTACGACACCCTCGCCGAGCACCTGGGCGTCGGGCACGACGAGACCACGGCGGACGGCACGATCACGCTGGAGCACGCCGAGTGCCTGGCGGCCTGCGACTACGGCCCGGTGATGACCGTCAACTACGACTTCTTCGACGGTGTGGACGCCTCCACCGCTGTCGGTGTGGTCGACGAGTTGCGGGCCGGCGGTCGGCCGATGCCGACCCGGGGTGCCCGGCTCTGCACGCTCAAGGAGATGGCGGTGCAGCTCGCCGGTTTCGCCGACGAGCGCGACGGTGCGGTCGCCGACGGCGGGCCGGGTGAGCCCACCCTGCGCGGGCTGCGGTTGGCCCAGCAGCACGGCGTCTCGGTGCCGGGCTTCGACCCGAACACCCCGATCCGCAGCAAGGCCGAGGCCGACAAGGCCGCCGCCGAGGCGAAAGCGAAGGCGGAGGCCGCCAAGCCGGCGCCCGTCGAGGCCAGCGCGGCCCCGGTCAAGGGCAGCGACGGGGCGTCCGCCCCGACGGGGGCGGCCGCAGTCGCCGAGCCCGCGAAGCCGGCAGGAGCCACTGAGCCGGCGAAGCCGGCAGACGCCACCGGCAGCACCACGCGGGACGTCAAGGCACCGGACGACAAGTCGCCGCAGGTGCGTACCGCCGAGACCCGGCAGCCGGACGCGGGCACGGCAGCGCCGGACGCCAGTGGCACGAAGGTCCCGACGGACGCCACCGGCACCGCGCCCGAGGCTGGCGACGCACGGGCGGCCGAGGCCGCCGGCGTGGCGGCCAACCCGCCGGCCGGCGACGGCAAGCCCGCCGGCGACGAGGCCGGGGCGCAGGAGCGCAACCTCACCGAAGCGAAGGCTGGGACGGACGCCGACGGCGCCGGACCGGCGGACGCGAACGAAACGGGGGCCCAGAAGTGACCACTCCCCGCCCGGAGACGCTGGCCAAGCTGACGCCGGTGCTGACCAAGCGCTGGCTGTCGCCGGACGCCTGGCGCATCGGCACGTACGAGCAGTTGGACGGCTACGCCGCGCTGCGCAAGGCGCTCAAGGCCCACCCGGACGACCTGATCCAGCTGATCAAGGATTCCGGGCTGCGGGGCCGAGGCGGCGCCGGCTTCCCCACCGGCCTCAAGTGGGGCTTCATTCCGCAGGGCGACGGCAAGCCGCACTACCTGGTGGTCAACGCCGACGAGGGCGAGCCGGGCACCTGCAAGGACCTGCCGCTGATGACCCACGACCCGCACGCGCTGGTCGAGGGCGTCATCATCGCGTCGTACGCGATCCGGGCCGCCCGCGCCTACATCTACATCCGGGGCGAGGCGGTGCACGCCGCGCGTCGGCTGCGCAACGCGGTCCAGGAGGCGTACGACAAGGGTTACCTGGGCCGGAACATCCTGCGCAGCGGCTACGACCTGGAGCTGGTGGTGCACTCCGGCGCCGGGGCGTACATCTGCGGCGAGGAGACGGCGCTGCTTGACTCGCTGGAGGGGTTCCGGGGTCAGCCCCGGCTGCGCCCGCCGTTCCCGGCCACCCACGGCCTGTACGCGAGCCCGACTGTGGTGAACAACGTCGGCACCATCGCCAGCGTGCCGCCGATCGTGCTCGGTGGGGCCGACTGGTGGAAGAGCATGGGCACCGAGAAGTCCTCCGGGCCGATGATCTACTCGCTCTCCGGCCGGGTCGTCAACCCGGGCCAGTACGAGTGCTCGATGGGTGTCACGCTGCGCGAGCTGCTGGAGCTGGCCGGTGGCATGCAGCCCGGCCACAACCTGCGGTTCTGGACCCCGGGCGGCTCGTCCACCCCGCTGCTCGCCGCCGAGCACCTGGACGTGCCACTGGACTTCGAGGGGGTGGCGGCGGCCGGCTCGATCCTGGGCACCACTGCCACGCAGATCTTCTCCGACCAGGACTGCCCGGTCTACGCGACGTACCGGTGGTTGGAGTTCTACCACCACGAGTCGTGCGGCAAGTGCACCCCGTGCCGTGAGGGCAACTACTGGATGGTCCGGGTCTACCGGCGGATCCTCGCCGGTCAGGGCACCCACGAAGACCTGGACACCCTGCTGGACACCTGCGACAACATCCTCGGCCGCTCGTTCTGCGGCCTGGGTGACGGCGCGACCAGCTCGGTGACCTCCTCGCTGCAGTACTTCAAGCAGGACTACCTCGACTACATCGAGGGTCGGACCGCACCCAAGCTGTCGGAGAAGACCCTGGTAGGGGCGCACTGATGAGCGCGAGGAATGAGCTTGCGAGTCCCGCAGTCGCGAATGGAAGGCGACTCTGATGACCGACGTAGCCAAGCAGACCGAGACCGTCACCCTCACCATCGACGGCGTCGAGGTCACCGCCCCCAAGGGGACGCTGCTGATCCGGGTCGCCGAGCAGATGGGCACCGAGATCCCCCGGTTCTGCGACCACCCGCTGCTGGCCCCGGCCGGCGCGTGCCGGCAGTGCCTGGTCGAGGTGGAGGGGCAGCGCAAGCCGGTCGCCTCCTGCACCCAGACCGTCGCCGACGGCATGGTCGTGCGTACCCAGATCACCTCCCCGGTCGCCAAGAAGGCGCAGGAGGGGGTGATGGAGCTGCTGCTGCTCAACCACCCGCTGGACTGCCCGATGTGTGACAAGGGCGGCGAGTGCCCGCTCCAGAACCAGGCGATGTCCACCGGCCGCACCGACTCGCGCTTCCACGAGCACAAGCGGGAGTACGAGAAGCCGATGGCGATCAGCAGCCAGGTGCTGCTGGACCGCGAGCGTTGCGTGCTCTGCCAGCGGTGCACCCGGTTCTCCGAGGAGATCGCCGGCGACAAGTTCATCGACCTGATGGGCCGGTCGTCCGCCGAGGAGATCAACATCTACCGGGACGACGCGTACGGCGAAGAGGGTGACGCCGGCGACGTCCCGTTCAACTCCTACTTCTCCGGCAACACGGTGCAGATCTGCCCGGTGGGTGCGCTGACCGGTGCCCAGTACCGCTTCCGCGCCCGCCCGTTCGACCTGGTCTCCAGCCCGAGCGTCTGCGAGCACTGCTCGGCGGGCTGCGGGCAGCGCACCGACTGGCGGCGCGGCAAGGTGCTGCGCCGGCTGGCCGGCGACGAGCCGCAGGTCAACGAGGAGTGGAACTGCGACAAGGGTCGCTGGGGCTTCCAGTACACCCGGGCCGCCGACCGGCTGACCACTCCGCTGGTCCGCGACGAGCACACCGGTGAGCTGCGCGAGGCGTCCTGGAGCGAGGCGCTCACCGTCGCCGCCGAGGGGCTGCACATCGCTCGGGAGAGCGGGCAGGGCACTGCCGTGCTCACCGGCGGTCGGCTGACAGTCGAGGACGCGTACGCCTACGCCAAGTTCGCCCGGGTCGCGTTGAACACCAACGACATCGACTTCCGGGCCCGGCCGGTCTCCCGCGAGGAGGCCGACTTCCTGGCCAGCTCGGTCGCCGGGGTCACCGACGTCACCTACACCGACGTGGAGAACGCGCCAGCGGTGGTGCTGGTGGGCCTGGAGCCCGAGGAGGAGTGCCCGATCCTCTTCCTGCGGCTGCGCAAGGCGTACCTGAAGAAGACCCTTACGGTGTACGCGCTGGCGCCCTTCGCCACCCGCGGCCTGGAGAAGCTCGGTGCCAAGCTGGCCCGGGTGGTGCCGGGCGAGGAGGCCAGCGTGCTCGCCGAGCACGCCACCGTCAGCGAGGCGCTGAGCGCACCGGGCGCGATCCTGATCGTCGGCGAGCGGTTGGCCTCCGTGCCGGGTGGGCTCTCCGCCGCTGCCGACGTGGCCCGGCGTACCGGCGCGAAGCTGGCCTGGGTGCCGCGGCGCGCGGGTGACCGCGGCGCGGTGGACGCCGGCTGCCTGCCCAACCTGCTCCCCGGTGGACGCCTGGTGACCGAGCCGGCCGCCAGGGCCGAGCTGGGTGAGGCGTGGGACATCCCGGCCGGGGTGATCCCGAGCCAGGCCGGTCGGGACACCGACGGCATCCTGACCGCGGCCGCCAACGGGCAGCTCGGCGCACTGGTCGTCGGCGGTGTCGACCCGGCCGACCTGGCCGACCCGCGCCTGGCCGAGTCCGCCCTGGACGCGGTGCCGTTCCTGGTCAGCCTCGAACTGCGCGCCAGCGCGGTGACCCGGCGGGCGAACGTGGTCCTGCCGGTCGCCCCGGTGGCCGAGAAGGCCGGAAGCTTCCTGGACTGGGAGGGCCGGCTGCGCCCGTTCGAGGCGGTGCTGAACACCGCAGCGATGACCGACGGCCGGGTGCTCGACGCGCTGGCCGCCCTGCTCGACGTGCGCCTCGGCACGGCCGATGTGCTGAGCGTGCGTCGTGAGCTGGGCACGCTGCCGGCGACGCGGATGTCCCGCCCGTCCGCGCCGTCTGTCGCACCGGGCCGGGTGCCGCAGCCGAACGCCGGGGAGGCCGTGCTGGCCACCTGGCACCAGCTGGTGGACCTCGGCACCCTGACCGAGGGCGACGAGAACCTCGCCGGGACCGCCCGTCCGCCGGTGGTCCGGCTGGGTAAGGGCACCGCCGAGGCGCTCGGTGTGGTCGACGGTGACGCGGTCACTGTCGGCACCGACCGCGGGGCGCTGACCCTGCCGGCGGAACTCACCGAGATGCCGGACGGCGTGGTCTGGCTGCCGACCAACTCACCCGGCTCGACCGTGCGGCGCAGCCTCGGGGCGACGTCCGGCGCGGTCGTCCGGATCTCCGTTCCCGCACCGAGTACGGCCATCCCGGCCGGACGCGTGGCGGCCGACGAGACCGGTCTCCCGGGTCCGCTCCTCAACTCCGGGGGTAACCAGTGAGCGCGAGGAGTGAACGAGCGCAGCGAGTGAGCCCCGCAGTCGCGAACGAAAGGTGGGCACTGTGAGTCCCCTCCTCGCCCAGGATCCGACGCTGGCCGACTTCGGCCGGGATCCGTGGTGGTTGGTTCTCGGCAAGATTGTCTTCGCGTTCGCCTTCGGTCTGCTGGCCACCCTGCTCGGCGTCTGGTTCGAGCGGCGCGTGGTGGGTTACATGCAGGTGCGGCCCGGCCCCAACCAGGTCGGCCCGTTCGGCCTGCTGCAGACCCTCGCCGACGGCCTGAAGATGGCCTTCAAGGAGGACATCCTCCCGAAGGCGGCCGACAAGGTCGTCTACTTCTTCGCCCCGACCATCTCGGTGATCTGCGCGGTCACCGCCCTGTCGGTGGTGCCGTTCGGCCCGATGGTGAGCATCTTCGGTCACCACACGCCGTTGCAGGTCACCGATGTGCCGGTGGCGGTGCTGCTGCTGCTCGCCTGCTCCTCGATGGGTGTCTACGGCATCGTGCTGGGTGGCTGGGCCTCCGGCTCGACGTACCCGCTGCTGGGTGGTCTCCGGTCGAGCGCCCAGATGATCTCCTACGAGGTCGCCATGGGGCTCAGCATCGTGGCGGTCTTCATGACCGCCGGCACGATGAGCACCAGCGGGATCGTCGCCGCTCAGGGCGACGGCACCCAGCTGACCGTCTTCGGCCAGACCATCCCGGCGCCGGGCTGGTACGCGATCCTGCTGCTGCCGAGCTTCATCATCTTCTTCATCGCCACGGTGGGTGAGACCAACCGGGCGCCGTTCGACCTGCCCGAGGCTGAGTCCGAGCTGGTCGCCGGCTTCATGACCGAGTACAGCTCGCTGAAGTTCGCGCTCTTCATGCTCAGCGAGTACGTCGCGATGGTGACCATGTCCGCGGTCACCACCACGCTGTTCCTGGGCGGATGGCGAGCACCCTGGCCGATCACCATCTGGGAGGGCGCCAACTCCGGTTGGTGGCCGATGCTCTGGTTCTTCGGCAAGGTGATCGCGCTGGTCTTCGTCTTCGTGTGGTTGCGTGGCACGCTGCCCCGGCTGCGGTACGACCAGTTCATGCGGCTCGGCTGGAAGGTGCTGCTGCCGATCAACCTGGTCTGGATCCTGGTCCTGTCGGGCCTGCGCTCCATCGAGGACTGGGACACCCGCGGCAAGGTGATCGCCGTCGGCATCCCGGCCGGCATCCTGCTGATCGCCACGATCTTCTGGCCCAGCCGGCGCCCGAAGCCGAAGCCGACGACGCAGGAACAGGTCGACAACCGGCCGCACGGGAGCTTCCCGCTGCCACCGATGGATCTTCAGGTACCACCGAGCCCGCGCATCACGCGCGTGGTCGCCGAGCGGGAGCCGGCCAACATCGTTGCCGGCTCGGACTCCAGGGAGGTGTGACGTGGGCGCGATCACCGGAACGTTCAAGGGATTCGGTGTCACCTTCTCGCACATGTTCAGGAAGGTCGTCACGACCGACTACCCGTTCAAGCCGCCGGTGTCGGCGCCGCGCTACCACGGGCGGCACATCCTCAACCGGCACCCGGACGGCCTGGAGAAGTGCATCGGCTGCGAGCTGTGCGCCTGGGCCTGCCCGGCGGACGCGATCTACGTCGAGGGTGGCGACAACACCGACGAGCAGCGCTTCTCGCCGGGTGAGCGGTACGCCAGCATCTACCAGATCAACTACGCCCGCTGCATCTTCTGCGGGCTGTGCATCGAGGCCTGCCCGACCCGGTCGCTCACCATGAGCAACGAGTACGAGTTGGCGCGGGACAACCGGCAGGACCTGATCTTCACCAAGGAGCAGTTGCTCGCGCCGTTGCTGGAGGGCATGGAGCAGCCTCCGCACCCGATGCGGCTGGGTGACAGCGAGAAGGACTACTACGTCGGCGCGCTGGACAACCCGGGCACCTCAGCCGGTGCGGAGACGTCCCCGATGGGCCCCGGCCGCTACAAGGTCGAGGAGCACCCCGGCGTGACGTTCCCGGGCGCCGAGCAGGCCGCCCAGCGCGTGGCGGCCGGCAAGGGAGAGGAAGCATGACCACGTCTACGGTGCTCGCCGCCGCGGGTTCGGTCTCCACCGGCGAGGCGGTCACCTTCTGGATCCTCGCCCCGCTCGCGCTGATCGGCGGGATCGGGATGGTGGCCGCGCGCAACGCCGTGCACTCGGCGCTGTGGCTGGTGCTGACCATGCTCTGCCTGGGCGTGTTCTACGTCCTCCAAGCCGGTCCGTTCATCGGCATGGTGCAGATCATCGTCTACACCGGCGCGATCATGATGCTCTTCCTCTTCGTCCTGATGCTGGTCGGTCGGGACTCCACGGACTCGCTGATCGAGACGCTGCGCGGCCAGCGGGTCGCCGCGATCGTGCTCGGCCTGGGCTTCGCCGGCCTGGTCGGCACCGGGCTCTACCAGGCGCTGGACCGGACCAACACGGTCGGTCTGGAGCAGGTCAACGCCGAGGGGAACGTGCAGGGCATCGCCCGGCTGCTGTTCACCAAGTACGTCTTCGCGTTCGAGCTGACCTCGGCGCTGCTGATCACCGCGGCGGTCGGTGCCATGGTGCTGGCCCACGTCGAGCGGCGTAAGCAGGACAAGATCGACCAGGTGTCGACAATGAAGGCACGCTTCGCCCCGGGTAACTACCCCGGCCCGAAGCCGGGCCCCGGCGTCTTCGCGACCTCCTCCTCGGTGGCCACCCCGGCCCGGCTGCCCGACGGCCGCCTGACCGACCGCAGCACTCCGGCGATCCTTCCGCAGCGCGAGCTGACCGCCGAGGAGACCTCGCTGAAGGGGACGGACAAATAATGGAGACGTTCTTCTCGGTCGAGCCGACCTACTACCTCGTGCTCGCCGCGGTGCTGTTCACCATCGGCGCCGCCGGGGTGCTGGTCCGGCGCAACGCGCTCGTGCTGTTCATGTGCGTGGAGCTGATGCTCAACGCGGCCAACCTGACTCTGGTCACCTTCAGCCGGATCAACGGTGACCTCAACGGCCAGATCATGGCGTTCTTCGTGATGGTGGTGGCGGCGGCCGAGGTCGTGGTCGGGCTCGCGATCATCATGTCCATCTTCCGGACGCGACGCTCGGCGAGTGTCGACGACGCCAACCTGCTGAAGTACTGAGGGGTCCACCGGTGGAAGAGACTGTGGAATACGCCCAGGCCACGGGGCTACTCGGGGGCGTTTGGCTGCTGGTGGCGATCCCGCTGGTCAGCGCGGCCATCCTGCTGCTGCTCGGCCGCCGGGCCGACCGCTGGGGGCACTGGTTGGGCGTCGCCGCCATCGGCGCCGCGTTCGTGCTCGGCCTGAGCTTCTTCTTCCAGCTGCGTGGCCTGGAGAACAAGTCGGTCGAGCTGAGCCTCTGGGACTTCATCGCTGTCGGTGATCTGCGCGTCGACTTCGGCCTGCTCTTCGACCCGCTGGCCGCGGTCTTCGTCCTGCTGATCACCGGGGTGGGTTTCCTGATCCACCTGTACGCGGTGGAGTACATGTCGCACGACGCGGGCCGTCGTCGGTTCTTCGCGTACTTCAACCTGTTCGTCGCGGCGATGCTGCTGCTGGTGCTCGGCAACAACTACGTGATGCTGTACTTCGGCTGGGAGGGCGTCGGTCTGGCGTCGTACCTGCTGATCTCCTTCTGGACCGACCGGCCGAGCGCGGCCACCGCCGGCAAGAAGGCGTTCCTGATGAACCGCGTCGGCGACGCCGGCCTGGCCATCGGCATCTTCATCATGTTCGCCACAGTGGGCACCACCCAGTACGACGAGGTGTTCAACGGTGTCGGCGCGCTGACCGGCACCACGGTGCTGGTCCTCGGCCTGTTGCTGCTGCTCGGGGCGGCCGGCAAGTCCGGTCAGTTCCCGCTCCAGGCATGGTTGCCGGACGCGATGGAGGGCCCGACCCCGGTGTCGGCGCTCATCCACGCCGCCACGATGGTCACCGCTGGTGTCTACCTGATCGCCCGGTCCAACCCGATCTTCTCGGCCAACTCGACGCTGCAACTCGTGGTGGTCAGCGTCGGCGCGCTCACCCTGCTGATCGGCTGCATAATCGGCGCGGCCAAGGACGACATCAAGCGGGTGCTGGCCTGGTCGACGGTGAGCCAGATCGGTTACATGTTCCTCGGTGTCGGCCTCGGCGGCGCGGCCTACGCGCTGGCCATCGTGCACCTGCTGGCGCACGGTTTCTTCAAGGCCAACATGTTCCTCGGCGCCGGCTCGGTCATGCACGGAATGAAGGACCAGGTCGACATCCGCCGCTTCGGTGGACTGTCCAAGTACATGAAGATCACCTGGTTGACCTTCATGATGGGCTGGCTGGCCATCATCGGCATGTTCCCCTTCTCCGGCTTCTTCTCGAAGGAGCCGATCATCGTGGCCGCCTTCGAGCGGGAGGACTGGACCGCCTGGCTCTTCGGCGGTGCGGCACTGCTCGGCGCCGGGCTCACCGCGTTCTACATGACGCGGCTGTTCGTGCTCACGTTCCACGGGCCGCAGCGGTGGACCGAGGACATCGAGCACCCGCACGAGTCGCCGAAGCTGATGACCATCCCGCTGATCCTGCTGGCCGTCGGGTCGGTCGGCGCCGGCTTCCTGCTCGCCACGTCCGTTCCGGACTGGCTGACGGAGACCGCCGGGCTGGGCGGCGAGCACGCGGAGCACGCGGCGGTCCTCTCGCACACCGTGATCACCATCCTGTCGCTGCTGGTGACAGTGCTCGGTGCCGGGCTAGCCTGGTTCCTCTTCCGGGCCGGCACGGCCACCGTGCCGCAGCCGGCCGGGGTGCTGGTCACCGCCGCCCGGCGCAACCTCTACACCGACACGGTCAACGAGGCGGTCTTCGAGAAGCCGGGCATCTTCCTCACCCGGGCGCTGGTGTACCTCGACAACCGGGGCATCGACGGGCTCGTCAACGGGCTCGCCGCCGCGGTCGGCGGGGGCTCGGGCCGCCTCCGCCGGATGCAGACCGGCTTTGTCCGCTCGTACGCCACCTCGATCCTGGCCGGTGCGCTGCTGGTGATGGCGGCGTTCCTGGCGGTGCAGGCGGGGTGGTTGGCGTGATCGACCTCAATACGCCCGCCCCCGCCGGCGGACCACGCATCCACGACGGAGGTAAGGCCGCATAATGTCCAACTTCCCGTTCCTCTCGGTGCTCACCGTGGCGCCGCTGGTGGGCGCCCTGGTGGTGGCCTTCCTGCCGCGCCACCGCCCGGAGCTGGCAAAGCAGGTGGCGTTCGCCTGGTCGCTGCTCGTGCTGGTGCTCTCGGTGGTGATGTGGGTCAGCTTCAAGGCCGGCGGCCAGCGGTTCCAGTTCCACGAGTCGTACTCGTGGATTCCGAACTGGGGGGTCAGCTTCACCTTCGCGGCCGACGGCATCGCGCTGGTGATGCTGATGCTGATCGCGGTGCTGGTGCCGCTGGTGATCCTGGCGTCCTGGCACGACGCCGAGTCGTCGAAGCGGTCGGTGCCCGTCTACTTCGCGCTGCTGCTGGTCCTCGAGTGCACGATGATCGGCGTCTTCGCGGCCGCCGACGTGTTCCTGTTCTACGTGTTCTTCGAGGTCATGCTGGTGCCGATGTACTTCCTCATCGGCAGCTACGGCGGCCACCAGCGGCAGTACGCGGCGGTGAAGTTCTTCCTCTACTCGCTCGTCGGCGGTCTGTTCATGCTGGCCGCGGTGATCGGCCTGTGGGTGGTCGGCGGAAAGACCTTCGACTGGCAGGCGCTGTCGCAGGTCGACATCAGCACCGGCACCGAGCGGTGGCTGTTCCTCGGCTTCTTCCTCGCGTTCGCCATCAAGGCGCCGTTCTTCCCGTTCCACACCTGGTTGCCCGACGCCGGTGGCGCTGCCCCGGCGGGCGCGGCGGCGCTGCTGGTCGGCGTGCTGGACAAGGTCGGCACGTTTGGCATCCTGCGCTACTGCCTGCCGCTGTTCCCCGAGGCGTCGAAGTGGTTCGCGCCGTGGGCGCTGGCCCTGGGCGTGATCGGCATCGTCTACGCCGCGCTGCTGGCGGTCGGCCAGAACGACCTCAAGCGGCTGGTGTCGTACACCTCGATCGCGCACTTCGGCTTCATCGGCGTGGGCATCTTCGCCTTCACCACCCAGGCCGGCACCGGCGCGGTGCTCTACATGCTCAACCACGGGCTGGCCACCGGCCTGCTCTTCCTGGTGGTGGGCATGCTGATCTCCCGGCGGGGCTCGTCGCTGATCAGCGACTTCGGTGGCGCCGGCAAGCTGGTCCCGTTGCTCGCCGGGGTGCTCTTCTTCGCCGGTCTCGCCTCGCTAGCGCTGCCCGGCACGGCGCCGTTCATCTCCGAGTTCCTGGTGCTGATCGGCACCTTCACTGTGAACAAGCCGGTAGCGGTCATCGCCACGCTCGGCATCATCCTGGCCGCCGCGTACGTGCTGTGGATGGTGCAGCGCACCACCCAGGGCACCCTCAACCCGGCGCTGACCGAGGTCGACGGCATGCGCCGCGACCTCAACCTGCGCGAGAAGGTGGTCGTCGCCCCGCTGATCGCGCTGATCGTGCTGCTCGGCTTCTTCCCCAAGCCGGTCACTGACGTGATCAACCCCGCCGTCCAGGCGACAATGGACGACATCGGCAGAACCGACCCGGCGCCGTCCGTGGGCGGCACCGTCCAGGAGGCGGCTCGGTGAGCGCGAGGAGTGAGCTTGCGAGCCCCGCAGTCGCGAACGAAAGGTCGGCACCGTGACCGAGTTGAAGCTGCCGTCGATCGACTACGCGGCGATCTCTCCGATCCTGATCATGCTGGGTACGGCGTTGCTCGGCGTGCTGGTCGAGGCCCTGGTGCCTCGTCGCTGGCGGCACGTGGTGCAGTTGACGCTGGCGCTGCTCGCGGTGCTCGCGGCACTGACCATGGTGGTCCTCAGCGCCGATGAGCGGATCATCACCGCGGGCCAGGCGCTCGCGATCGACGGGCCGACGCTCTTCCTCCAGGGCGCGATCCTGGTGCTGGCCGCGATGGCGCTGCTGCTGATCGGTGACCGCTCGGTCGAGCGGGGCGGGGCGTTCGTCGCCCAGGCCGCGGTGACCGCGGAGTCGGCCGACGACCGGCGGCAGGCCGAGGGGCGCAACGGCCTCACCGAGGTCTACCCGCTGACCACGTTCGCTATCGGCGGCATGCTGATCTTCGTGGCGGCGAACGACCTGCTGACCATGTTCATCGCACTCGAGGTCTTCTCCCTGCCGCTCTACCTGCTCTGCGCGCTGGCCCGTCGTCGGCGTCTGCTGAGCCAGGAGGCGGCGATGAAGTACTTCCTGCTCGGCGCGTACGCCTCGGCGTTCTTCCTGTTCGGTGTGGCCCTGATCTACGGCTTCACCGCCGGCATCCCGGGTCGCCCGTCCGGCGTCGACTTCGCCACCATCCACGCGGCGGTGGGCGAGTCGCCGGCCAGCCCGGTGCTGCTCTTCGCCGGCATGGCGCTGCTCGCCATCGGTCTGCTCTTCAAGGCCGCGGCGGCCCCGTTCCACGTCTGGACCCCGGACGTCTACCAGGGCGCTCCGACCCCGGTCACCGGGTTCATGGCGGCCTGCACCAAGGTCGCCGCGTTCGGTGCCCTGCTGCGCGTCTTCCAGGTCGCGTTCGCCGACGCCAACTGGGACTTCACGCCGGTCCTGGGCGCGGTGGCGGTGCTGACCATGCTGGTGGGTGCGGTGCTCGCGGTCACCCAGACCGACATCAAGCGGCTGCTCGCGTACTCCTCGATCGCCAACGCCGGCTACCTGCTGGTCGGTGTGTTGGCGCCGAGCCGCGACGGGCTGGCCGGCACGATGTTCTACCTGGTCGCGTACGGCTTCTCGGTGCTCGCCGCGTTCGCCGTGGTGACGTTGGTACGCGACGACGACGGCGAGGCCACCCACCTGTCCCGCTGGGCCGGGCTGGGCCGTCGGTCGCCGTTCTTCGCCGCGCTGTTCACGTTCATCCTGCTCGCCTTCGCCGGTATTCCGCTGACCAGCGGCTTCACCAGCAAGTTCGCCATCTTCGGGCCGGCGCTGGAGGGTGGCCAGGCCTGGCTGGTGATCGCCGGTGTGCTGACCAGCATGATTCTCGCGTTCCCGTACCTGCGGGTCGTGGTGATGATGTGGCTCTCCGAGCCGGGCGAGTCGACCCCGACCGTCACGGTGCCCGGTGGGCTCACCTCCGCCGCGCTGATGATCGGTGTGCTGGCGACCCTGGTGTTGGGTGTCGCACCGGCGCCGCTGCTCGATCTGGCTGCCGGAGCCGCCGAATTTGTTCGATGACCGAAGGATCGATCACCGGGGGTCGGCGCGTGTTCACGTGCCGGCCCCCGGTGCGTATCCCCGGGCCGGAGCAGGTCGAACGGGTGTGGCATGGTTGATAGCGTGGTGAAACCGGCGGGCGAGCGTTCAGGTGCCTCCGGCTCCGGCGGTCGGCGGGGTCGGGCGAGCACGAGTCAGTTCGGCGCGCTTGGCCTCCATCTCGCCGATCCCCGTGTCGAGGCGTCAGTGCTGGGGCTTCTGGACACGGTCGAGGTCGAGTTGCGGGCCAGCGTGTCCAGTGCCGACCCGTTCGTCACCGAGGCCGCCCGGCACCTCGTCGAGGCCGGCGGTAAGCGGTTCCGGCCGTTGCTGGTGGCGCTCGGCGCCCAGTTCGGTGACCCGACCGGTGCGCAGGTGGTCCCGGCCGCAGTGGTGATGGAGCTCACTCACCTCGCGACCCTCTACCACGACGACGTGATGGACGAGGCCGCCGTCCGTCGGGGCGCGCCGAGCGCGAACTCCCGGTGGACCAACTCGGTCGCCATCCTGGTCGGCGACTACCTCTTCGCCCGCGCGGCGGACATCGCCGCCGACCTGGGCACCGAGGCGGTCCGGTTGCAGGCGCGCACCTTCGCCCGGCTGGTGCACGGCCAGATCGCGGAGACGGTCGGGCCGCGCGCCGACGACGACCCGGTGGCCCACTACCTGCACGTGATCGCCGAGAAGACCGGCTCGCTGATCGCCACGTCCGCCCGGTTCGGCGGCATGTTCGGTGGCGCCGCCCCGGAGTACGTGGAGGCCCTCGCTGGGTACGGCGAGACGATCGGTGTCGCCTTCCAGCTCTCCGACGACCTGCTGGACATCGCCTCCGAGTCGGTGCAGTCGGGCAAGACCCCCGGCACCGACCTGCGCGAGGGTGTCCCAACCCTGCCGGTGCTCTACGCCCGCGAGGCGGACGACTCCGACGCGTCGTCGGTGCGGTTGCGGGAGATCCTGGCGACCGGCCCGCTGACCGACGACGTGCTGCACGCCGAGGCGTTGGGGCTGCTGCGGGAGAGCCCGGCGCTCAAGCGGGCCCGGGAGACGGTGCGCAGCTACGCCGAGGAGGCCCGCGCGCAGCTCGCCCCGCTGCCGCACGGCCCGTCCCGCAGCGCACTTGAGTCGCTCTGCGACTACATCGCCGACCGCACCAGCTGATCCACGCCCCGGCCCGCCGCGGCGGCGGCGCGGGTCAACAGTCGGCTGCCGACGAGCATGAGTGCGGCGGCGAGCAGCATCGCCACGGCCGCGATGGCCCACATCGCCGGGTAGCCGAGGTGCGCGGCGAGTGGGCCCAGGCTCAGCGGGCCGAGACAGCCGCCCGCGTACACCCCGGTCTGCGTGATCGACGTGGCGGCGGCCGGTGACTGCGGGTGGAGCCGGACCACCGCGAAGTTCATCAGCCCGGGCCAGGCCCAGCCCAGACCGAAGCCGAGCACCACGCCGACCACCAACGGCACCGGGCCGGTCAACGCGAGCAGGCCCAACCCGACCGCGCCGACGAGCAGCATCGCGGCGATGACTGCGACGTGGCCGGTGTCGCGGCGGTCGGCCAACCAGCCGACGCCCACACGAGCCGCCACGCAGACCGCGCTGCCCAGGGTCAGGGTGAGGCCGGCGAGACCCGGCGACAGACCCCGGGCCGCTGCGGAGTCCACCAGGAAGGTGCCCAACGAGTTGGCCGCGCCCGAGGCCAACGTCGCCGCCGCGCCGACCACCACCAGCGCTGCCGTCGCCCGCCCGGCGCGCCCGGCTCCGGCCCGCCGAGCGGGATTGGGCAACTGCCGGGGTACGGCGGCCAGCGTCGTCAGCGCGGCCACGGCGGCGGCCACGAACGCCCAGCGCCACCCGGCGGTGAGCGCGATGGTGGGCACCGCAACCCCGGCCAGCAGGGTGGAGACCGGGATGGCGGCCTGCTTGACACCGAACGACAGTCCCTGCCGCCGGGCCGGAACGTGCTGGGCCAGCGCGGCGTTGCTGGCCAACTGGCCGAGCGCGTTCGCGGCGGCGCTGAGGGCCAGCAGGCCCACCAGCACCGGATACGACCGGGCGAAGGCGGCCACGGCGAGCATCGATCCAGCGGCCAGCAGAATGCCGCAGCGGGCCACCAGAGCCGGACCGTACCGCTCGACCAGCCGCCCGGAGGGCACCGAGGCCAGCGCGCTGACCCCGAAGTAGACGGAGACGGCCAGGCCCAGGCCGGCCGGCGAGAAGCCGAGGTCCGTGCCCATCTGCACGGCGAGACCGCCGAGCAGGAAGACGGGGAGTACGCAGGCCACCGTGGTGACGACTGCGCCGGCGCTGGCCCGGACCGGACGGGGTCGGGCAACGGCCGGATCGGGGGTGTTGGAGGTGTCGGTCATCGTTCGGCAAACCTACGCGAGCCCCGCTCACAGCACTCCTGGTGACCGGCGGGGCACAAGCTGTGGATGGTGATCTGGCATCCTCGACCCGAACAGGCATTTCGCACCGGGCCTGTTTTTCATATGGTGTAAGTCCCCGGCGGCGGAGGTGGTTGTGCGCGACCCCTTGGCAGAACCTTCGGACCTGATTCGCAGCGTGTCCCGAGCGCTACGGGTGCTGGAGTCGGTCGGTCGCGCCCCGAAGGGCCTGACCGTCAAGCAGATCGCCCGGCGCTGCGAGCTGACCGTGGCCACCACCTACCACCTGGTCCGCACCCTCGCCTACGAGGGCTACGTGATCCGTCGCGAGGACGGCACGTACATAGTGGGGTTGGAGGTGGCCGACCGGTACCGGGAGCTGGTGACGGCGTTCCGAGGCCCGCCGGCGGTCGGTGAGACGCTGCGGCGGGCCGCCGTGGACACCGGCTACAGCCACTACCTCGGCCGGTTCGTCGGCGGTCAGGTGGCCCTCACCGCTGTCGCCGAGGGGCACCGCTCGCCCTACCTGGAGGATCTGGTCCCCGGCTTCGACGAGGGGGCGCACGCCACAGCGCTCGGCAAGTCGTTGCTCGCCACCCTGACGACCGACCAGCGCTACCGCTACCTGCGCGAGTACGGCATGCGCCCGTTCACCTCCGCCACGCTGACCACCACCGAGAGTTTCGAGGCCGACCTGGCGGCCGGCGACCGGCGCGGCATGCAACTGGAGATGGGGCAGTTCCGCCAGGGGGTGGCCTGCGCCGCGGTGCTCGTCGCGCCGGACAAGGACATGGAACGCCGCGTCGTGCTGGCCTGCGCGTTGCCGGCCAGCGAGATGATGACCTCCGCCCGGGTGGTACGCGCCAAGCTGCTCACAGTGGCCCGCGGCGTGGCCGACGGCATCGCCAC
Source organism: Micromonospora alfalfae (assembly GCF_022230925.1). Lineage (GTDB taxonomy): Bacteria > Actinomycetota > Actinomycetes > Mycobacteriales > Micromonosporaceae > Micromonospora > Micromonospora alfalfae. The sequence continues at coordinate 110,053 of NZ_JAKKFH010000012.1, forward strand.
CGACAACTGACCGCCGAGAGGCCCTCTCCCGGGCTGGGAGAGGGCCTCTCGGGGCGGTCGAGCGCCGGACCGCCGGAGCAACGTCAGCGACCCACCGGGCGGCGTGTGCAACGTCAGCGGCCGTTTCGCCGCGGGTGCTGTGTCAGCTGCCCACCGGGCCGCCGTCGAGGCGCCAGGTGACCACCACGCCCGGCTTGGCGTAGTCACCGTCCGGCCAGTTCGAGGCCGGGTTCTCCACCGAGGCCCCGGTGATCTCGCCCGGGTGCTGCACGGCGACGAAGACCGAGCGGTTGTCTTCGGTGATGAACGGGCCGCAGGTCTCCGCGCCGAGCGGCACTGTGAGGAACTGCTTGAGGTGACCCCGCTCCGGACCCTCCACGGCGGTGGCGAACAGGCCGTCGTTGCTGCCCAGCGCATTGCCGTCGGTGGAGATCCAGAGGTTGCCGGTGGCGTCGAAGGCGACGTTGTCCGGGCAGGAGATCGGGGAGACCTTGGTCTTGTCGTACCCGGCGAAGAAGGTCGACGGGTCGGTCGGGTCGCCGCAGACGATCGGCAGCGACCAGGCGAAGGTCTCCGAGGTGTTGTCGTTGCGGTCCTCGACCAGCTCCAGGATCTGCCCGTGCTTGTTGGCGGTGCGGGGGTTGGCCTCGTCGGCCTTCGGGTTGCTGCCGACGCCCCGGTTGGTGTTGTTGGTCAGCGCCACGTACACCTTGCCGGTGAGCAGGCTCGGCTCGACGTCCTCGGGGCGGTCCATCTTGGTCGCGCCGACCTTGTCACCGGCGAGCCGGGTGAAGGTGAGCACGTCAGCGGCGGTCATCCCGTCGACGAACGACCGGTTGCCGCTGACCAGCCTGATCCAGCGACCCCGACCGTTGAACGCGCCGTCGGTGGGGAGCTTGCCGGTGCCGTCGATCTCGGCGGCGCTGCTCTGGTCGAGCTTCGCCACGTAGAGCGTGCCGGACTCCAGCAGGGTGAGGTTGTGCTTCCGGGCAGCCCAGGAGTTGCCAGCCATGAACTTCTTGTCCGAGACGAACTTGTAGAGGTAGTCGAACCGCTCGTCGTCGCCCATGTACGCGACCACGTGGCCGTCCTTCGCGACGATCACGTTGGCGCCTTCGTGCTTGAACCGGCCCATCGCGGTGTGCTTGCGCGGGCGGCTCTCCGGGTCGAACGGGTCGATCTCGACGACCCAGCCGAACCGGTGCGCCTCGTTGGGGTGCTTCGCCAGGTCGAAGCGCTCGTCCGCGCGCTCCCACCTGCGGCTGCCGCTGGGGTAGCGGCTTGCGGTGCTGATGCCGTAACGGTCCAGCTTCGGCTTCAGCTCGGCCGGGACGGCGTCGGCGCCGACGAAGTACTGGTTGAAGTTCTCCTCGCCGGAGAGCACAGTGCCCCACGGGGTCACGCCACCGGCGCAGTTGTTCAGAGTGCCGACGACGGTGCGGCCCCTGGGGTCGGCGGCGGTCTTCAGCCAGGCCGAGCCGGCGGCCGGGCCGGTCAGGTCGAACTTGGTGCTCAGGGCGGTGACCCGCCGGTTGTACGGCCGCGGGCCCTTGCCGACCGGCTTCCACTGCCCGGTGCCCGCGACCCGCTCAAGCTCCACCACCGACATGCCGTGCGCGGCCATGGCGGTGCGCAGCTGCTCCACCGAGAGCCCGTCCAGGCCGGGGAAGCCCGGGAACATCAGGTCCTCGTTCGTGTACTCGTGGTTGACCACGAGCAGCGCCCGCTTGCCCTGCTTGTCCAGCGGCAGCACGCCCACGAAGTCGTTGTTGTAACCGAACTGCTTCGACTGCGCGGCGGCGGTCTGGTGGTGCAGGTTGAACTCCGGCGCGCCCGGCAGCACCGGGTCGCCCCACTTGATCACCACGGCGTGGTCGTAGCCGTTCGGCACGACCAGGGTGTCCAGCTTGTTCGGTGGGATCGGCTTGAAGGTCAGCGCGCCGCTGCCGACCCCGGTGCCGGGACGACCGAACCCGAGGTTCTCCGGGACGTCCGGGGCGGTCGGGGTGGCCATGGCCGGGGCCGCCCCGGCGAGCGCGCCGGCTGCCGCGCCGCCGAAACCGAGCACCAGCGCGCCGACCGCGCCGGCCCGGACCACGCCACGCCGCGACACCTCGGCCTTCACCACGTCACCGAAGTACGCGTTGTCGGAGGTGTTCGGTACCGGGTGGTCACAGGCGTTTCCGCACCGGTACAGGCAGGTCATGGCATCACGGGTGCCATGGCGGGTGCCGTTCAACAGGGGGAGCAGCCGGGGGCGGTCGCTCATGGGGGAGGCCTCCAGAGAAGTCGGTGGAACGACAGGCGGCGTACCAGCCGGACGCTAGGAGGACGTGGTGAGCGCTCGTCGGCCGCGATGTGAACCAGGCGTGAACACCTTCGTCGATGGCAACCGACACGCAACCGGTCTGACCTCGGGCTGAACCGATCGGCGTGACAGCACGTATTCCCGAGCGGACGCACCGCCGGACGCGCGCCGGAAGCGAGGGAGACCGCCATCAGCGACCACGACGCCCAACTGCTGCGCGCGCTGCACGACGAGCACGCGGAGGCGCTGTACGCCCACGCCCTGCGGCTGGTCAACGGGGACCGGCAGCGGGCCGAGGACCTGGTGCAGGAGACGCTCCTGCGGGCCTGGCGACATCCGGAGTCACTAGACCCGAATCGCGGATCGGTGCGGTCCTGGCTGTTCACCACCGCCCGCAACCTTGCCATCGACGCCTGGCGGCGGCGATCCACCCGGGTCGGCGAGGTGTTCACCGACGACCTGCCCGAACCGCCCGACGTGATCGACGAGGCTGAACGGGCGGTGGAGGCGTGGACCGTCGCCGAGGCCCTGAACCGGCTCAGCCCGACCCACCGGGAGGTGCTGGTCGAGTGTTTCTACCAGGGGCGGTCGGTTGCCGAAGCGGCGTCCCGCCTGGGCGTACCGCCAGGGACCGTGAAATCCCGCACCCACTACGCGCTGCGGTCTCTACGGTTGGTCCTGGCCGAGATGGGGGTGACGGGATGACCCGGTGCGAGTTCGCGTACGACGACGGCGCGTACGTGCTGGGCGCCCTGGCCCCCGCCGAGCGGGCGGCCTACGAGCGGCACCTCGGCGGTTGCGCCTCGTGTCGGGAGGCGGTCGCCGAGATCGCCGTCCTACCCGGGTTGCTCGGGCGCCTCGACCCGGCGGGGTTGGAGCAGATCCTGCCGCCGCCGGCCCCGCCCCGGGTGCCCGCGTTACTCGACGAGGCCCGCCAGCGCCGTCGTCGGGAACGCGCCGCGGACCGGCGACGGTACGCACTGACCACACTGGCCGCCGCCGGACTGGCGCTGCTGGTCGGGGTGGGCACCGCCGTGGCGCTGCCTCGACCGGTCGGCCCGCCCGGCAACCCGGCCCCGCAGGTGTCGATGGTGGCCATGCGACCGGTGGCCGCCGCCGGGCCGGTGCACGCCGACCTCGGGCTGACCGGCACCAAGTGGGGCACCGAGGTGAAAATGCGGTGCGGGTACGACGCGCGGGCGAGCTACGGCAAGGCGTACCCGTTCCGGCTGGTGGCGCGCGGTCCGAACGGCGCCACCGAGCAGATCGGCTCCTGGCTGGCGGCACCCGGCGACGACCTCAGCTTCACCGGCGCGACGAGGTTCACCGACGCCGAACTGGTCAGCGTGGAGCTGCAAAAAGCCGACGGCACGCCCCTACTGACCTACGCCGTCCCCTAACCCCGGTGCGCCCCACCCGGTCCTCTGCGATCTTGCACTTTCTGCCCTGGCAAAAGGGGCATGGCAGGCGTATCGACGACCGAAACTGCAAGATCGCGGGGTCAGGGGGTGGGGAGAGGGGCGGGGACGTTGGTGGGTTGGTGGGACTGGCGGGTGCGGCGGGAGGTTCGGACGGCGTCGGCGGTGAAGACGATCAGGGCCAGCCAGACCAACGCGAAGCCGGCCAGCCGGGCCGGCGGCATCGGCTCGTGGAAGATCAGCACCCCGCAGCCGAGCTGAAGGATCGGCGCCAGGTACTGGACCATGCCGAGGCTGCTCAGGGGCAGCCGGTTGGCAGCCCCGGCGAACAACAGCAGCGGAATCGCCGTGGCAGCGCCGGCCAGCACCAGCAGCGCGGTGTGCCCGGCCGAGACGTGCCCGAAGGTCAGGTCGGCCTTCGCCGTCAGCCAGCCCAGGTAACCCAGCGCCGGCAACGCCAGCACCGCCGACTCGACGAACAGCCCCTCCGCCGCCGGCAGCCCGAGCCGCTTCTTCACCAGGCCGTAGCCGGCGAAGCTGAACGCCAGGGTCAACGCCAGCCAGGGCAGCCGGCCGTAGTCCACAGCGAGCACCGCCACCGCCGACGCGCCGATCCCCAGCGCCACCCACTGCGCCGGGCGTAGCCGCTCCCGCAGCACCGTCACCCCGAGCAGCACCACGACCAGCGGGTTGATGAAGTAGCCGAGCGCTGTCTCCACCACCCGGTCGGAGTTGACCCCGTAGATGTAGGTGCCCCAGTTGACAGCGATCAGCGCGGCGGCGGCGACGATCCCCGCCACCGCCCAGGGGCGGCGCAGTAGCGCCCGCAGGAAGCCGACGTTGCGCAGCGCCGCCAGCAGCAGGGCCACGAAGAGCACCGACCAGACGATCCGGTGGGCCAGGATCTCCAGCGGGCCGGCGGGTCGCAGCAGCTTCAGGTAGAGCGGAAAGAAACCCCAGAGCAGGTACGCGCCGAGGCCGTAGAGGTATCCCAGGCGGAGTGGCGTCACGCTTCCACCGTAAGGGGCGTAGTGCTGCTTTGTTCCTTTCCGGTGATCGGGGTCACCGGGGGTCGTCGGTCCAGCTGCATCCACCGCTGCGGCGCGTCCAGCGGGGTGAAGCCCACCCCCGCGTACACCTGGTGCGCGTCGTTGGTGCAGAGCAGGATCCGGCGTACGCCCAGCTCGGCCAGGTGGTCGCGGACCGCGCCGGCCAGCCATCCGCCCAGCCCGCGACCCCGGGCGGGCCGGTCGACGTACACATCGCAGAGCCAGGCGAAGGTGGCACCGTCCGTGACGACCCGGGCCACAGCGACCTGGCGGCCGTCCTCCGGCCGGTAGATGCCGAACGGAAGTGAGCCGGCGAACGACCGCTCGATGGTCTCCCGGTCTCGTCCGAGAGCCCAGTACGCGTCGGTGGACAACCAGTGGTGCACCAGATCCAGGTCGATCCGCGCCGGATCGGTGCTGAGCAGGTGGCCGTCGGGGCAGGTCAGCGAGAACATACAGCGACGCTAACCGCCGAGGTGGGCAGTCCGGCCGCCACATTCCCGAACTCTGGTCATCGGCCCGCCGGGGCCCCGACCGAGGTCGGAGCCCCGGACGGACCGGGTCGGTGCTGGCTGGTCGGCGGTCAGTCCCGGTCGAGGACCGCGCCGAGGATCCAGGTCACGATGCTCACGAAGAGCGCGCCGAGCACAGCCGCCGGCCAGAAACCGTCCACCGAGAACGGCAGCCCGGCCTGGTCGGCGATCCAGCTGGTGAGCAGGAAGAGCAGCCCGTTCACCACCAGGGCGATGAGACCCAGGGTCAGCAGGTAGAAGCCACAACCGACGGTCTTGATGATCGGCTGGAGAACCGCGTTGACCACGCCGAAGATCACCGCCACCAGGAGCAGCGTGGTCACCGTCTCGGTGGCCGAGTTCGAATCCAGGGAGATGCCCGGGATGAGGAGCGTGGCCAGCCAGAAAGCGAGAGCTGTGCTGGCCAGCCGAATCAGCAGACCCTTCAGAAAACCCATGGCGGGGATCGTGCCACGGACACCGCACCGACGTAACCCGCCGGCTGGCCGTCCCGGTGGATCAGCCGCGCGTCGGCGGCCCGATCAGTTGCGCCTCGATCGGAGTGGGGGAGAGCAGTGCCCAGCGCAGCGCCCGCCGGTTGACCACCGCCACCATGTCCTCCCGGATCCGGGTCAGCCACTCGGCCGAGCCGCCCAGCCCCAGCGCGGCTCCGGCCAGGGTGGCCTCGGCGGAGGACAGTGGCTGAAGCAACGCCAGGTCGGCGCGGCTCAACGCGTCCACATCGGCCGGGGTCAGCTCGTCGCGTACCACAAGCGTGGCCCGCCACGGCGGGCCCGGCGCGGCCTCGGCAGCCACCGGCCCGGCGTCGACGATCAGAAGCAACGGACGCAGCGCGGTGCCCACCCCGTCGGCGACCGCCCGACCGGGAGGGAGCAGCGGGATCGTGCCGCCCGGCGCGCCAACCCCTCGGATGAACGGTTCCCAGGCGCGTGGCCGGGCGGTCTGCACCACCACCAGGGCGCCGAGTGCCAGGGCGCGCAGGGCCACCAGCTGGGCCGCCCGTACCCCGCCGACCAGCAGGACGCGGGTGCTCTCCGGCCGGAACAGTCGCACGGTTACGGCGCGGCCGTGCCGGTTGGTGCCGACCATCATTCCCGCGTCGCCCACTGACAGCTCCCAGTCGTCCACGGCCGGGCCGGGTCGCGCCCCGGCCGCCGGTGGGCGGGGCTGCGCCCCGGGCGCCGCCAGCGCCAACGGCAGCGTGGCGGCCAGCCCGCTCAGGTGGGCGCCGTCGAGTCGTCGTAGCTTTCCGCCAAGGTCGGTCACCAGGCGGACCAGCGCCTCGCTGGCAGCCGCCAACTCGGCCGTCGTCCCGGCGGCCAGGCGTACGGTCAGCTCCGTCGGCACTCCGCCGGCCGCCGCCGGACCCGACGACGTCGACATCGTCGGCGACGGGCCTGAGCAGATCGACACCGTCGTGGCCGTCGCCGGCAGCGCGAGCAGGCGGGGCACCAGCCGACGTCCAGCCACAGCGCCCGCGTCGGGCCAGTGGAGCAGGCGGAAGGTGGCCTGGACGAGAGTGCCGGACCGGATCGCCGGCCAGGACTCCCGGACCGGCTCGCCCTCGTGGTGGGCCAGCTCACCCAGGACGCGCAGCGCCGCCGGCACCCCGAGCGGCCGCGCGGCCAACGGCCCGAGCCGGCGGACGATCCGGCGGACCGTGCCGGAGAGGACCCGGCGCAGGTCCTCCTCGGACCAACCGTTCATCCGCAGCACCCGGACCGCCACCACCGCCCGCTCGCGCCCGGCGAGCCGCCCGTCGGTGAGCTGCCGGTACGACGTGCCGACAGTGCCACCGGCGCTCGGCACCGGCGCCGGCGCACCGGCGAGCAGCAGTTGGACCAGCAGCGGGGGTTGGTCCGGACCGGTCGGGGGGAGCAACGCGGCCGGGGCGGGGATCGCCTGGGACACGTCGCCCAGCAGGTCGCCGGGGTCGCCGAGCTCCAGGAGCGCGACCATGCCGGTGGTGTCCTCCAGGACGGCCGCCGGCCCGCCGGTCAACTCGGTCGAGCGGACCACGGTGCCCGGGGCGACCAGGTCGAGCAGTTCGGCCGCGTCGGCCGGCCCGGTCAACCCCCGCCGACGGCTGAGGTGCCCGATGGCGATGCCCAGCCACTCGAACAGCCACCGCCCCCGCACCGGCACCCAGGCGGCGGCCACCAGCAGCACGGCCACCAGCACGGCCGCCGCGACGACCGGTGCGGGTCGGCCGAGGGCGACGAGCACGAGCGCCGCAGCGACCTGTGCGGTGACCAGTTGGCCGGCTCGCACTCCGGCAGCCGCACGACGGCTGAGGGCGACCCAGTGGGCCGTCGACGAACGGCGACGGGGGGTGCGCTGATCGGCAGGCCCCGGACTGCGGTCGGTGGATCGGCCGGGCCCGCCCAACAGTGGGAAGGCACCTGCCTCGGACCCGACCGGGGTCGGTGGGTGCGGCCCTCCGGTGGTGATCGCCGGCACCGTGCCTCCTCGACCAGTGGGGACCGGGTCGGGCGGCCGTCCGCCCTCCGGCGGCCCGTCACGCGCCGCGACGTGGCTGCGGCACATCGTAAGCGACCGATGGCCGCCTCGGTTGTCCACAGGGGAAGCCGGCGGGGTAGCAGAACCGCTACGAGGTCGCTACCGTCAGCCACGAAGTCCTTCGCTGACCCGGGTCTCAGTGCTCGACGACCGGGCCAAGCGACGACGCGTCGCCCCGGGGGGTGGGCGCGTCGACGGCCAGGTGCGATCCGAGAGACGAGGTGACGTCCGGATGTCCCAAACCAAGGCAGAAGCAGCTGTGATGCAGCAGACTGCCGCGAAGTTCGAGCAGGTGGACCAGTCGTTGCAGTCCATGCTGACCGGCCTGCTGGCCGAGCTGGAGGTGTTGCAGCAGGCCTGGCGTGGCGCTGGTGGCCGGTCGTTCGAGCAGGTCAAGCAGCAGTGGTCACAGGACCAGGCGGCGCTGCACCGCGCGCTGCGCGAGACCGCCGGTGCGATCCGCACCGCCGGTCGGCAGTACCACGCGTCCGACGACGAGGTGGCCAGCCGGGTGGCCGGCACCAACCGCGGCGGCATCCAGTTGCCGCTCTGATCCCGCTGGGGAGGGAATCCGATGGACCATGGTGTGCTGGTCGTCAACTTCGCCGCGCTGCAGCAGGCCGGCGCTGACATTCAGAAGGCGTTGAACACCCTCGACGCGCAACTCGGCCAACTCGAACGCGACGCCGCCCCGCTGGTGGCGAGCTGGACGGGCGACGCGCGGCAGGCCTACGAGCAGCGGCAGGCGCGGTGGCGTTCGGCCTCGCAGGACCTGCAGGGGATGTTGCGTGACATCAGGTTGGCGGTGAACGACTCCGCCACCGACTACCTGGACACCGAGAAGAAGAACACCGGGCTGTTCCAGTGAGCGATGTGGGCCGGGAGCGCTGACCGTGTCCGGGCCAGCGCCCCGCCCGCAGCCGGTCCACGGTCAGGGCTGCATGCGGGCGGGCTCAGGCCGCACGTCGGCGGCCTCAGGCCGTGCGCAGGTGGGCTCAGGCCGGGCCGGCCGGGCGCCAGCGTCGACGGGCGCCCCGGGGCGCCAGCAGGGCGAGCAGCGCCACTGTGACCGCTGTTATGCCGGCCACCGCGCTGATCAGCAGGGCTCGGTCCCGTGCGGCGGCCCGACGGGCCTGGCGGGCGAGCTGCGTCGGGTCGGCCCGATCGTCGGCGAGAGCGGCGACCGGCCGTGCGCCGGCCGCACGGCCGCCACTGGTCTCGGTGACCGCCCGGTAGGGGTTCAACACTCCGGCGCCGTACCCGCCGCCCCGGCCCGCGCCCGGAGCTGGATCGGCGGTGGCGATGATCCGCTCCGCCACCTGGGCGGCGGTCAGCTCCGGCCGGTATTCCCGCAGCAACGCGGCGGTGGCGGCCACGAAGGGCGCCGCGTAGCTGGTGCCTTCGACCCGATGGTGGCCGGCACCGGGCGCGGCGGTCAGCACCTCGCTGCCCGGAGCCACGAGGTCGACGTACGGGCCGGTCTGCGAGAACGTCGCCCGCCCGCCGTCCGCCCCGATCGCACCCACGCCGAGCACCCCGTCGTAGCCGGCGGGGAACGGTCGGGGGTCCCCGCTGTCGTGCAGGTTGCCGGCGGCGGCCACCAGCACCACGTCCCGGTCGACCGCGTACCGCACTGCCGAACGGACCTCAGGGTCGTCCGCGTACAGCACCACGGACAGGTTCACCACGTCGGCGTCATTGTCGACGGCCCACCGGATGGCCCGGGCGAACTCGTCGGCGCTGACCGTACGCCCCGACTCCCGCCCCTGCACCACCTGCTGCTCACTCACCCGCACCGGCAGGATTCGGGCACCCGGTGCCAGGCCGCGGAACGCGACGTCAGGGCGGGGTGCCGCGGCGATGATGCTCGCCACACCGGTGCCGTGCCCGGCGCAGTCCCGACCGCCGTCCCCGCCGGGGTCGAGCAGGTCGATGCCGGCCAGCACCCGCCCAGCCAGCTGCGGGTGCACCCGATCCACCCCGGAGTCGACCACCGCGACTGTCACCCCGGCACCGGTGGCCAGGGGCGCGAGCCGCGCCGGGTCGTACCGTTGCTGTGGCCAGGGCCTGGCCGCGACCGGCCGGACGGGGGCGAGTGCTGTCGCGCAGGCCGGCGCCGCCCGGAGCCCGGCGGTGGCGGCGACTGTCGGAAGGGCCGGTACGGTCAACAGGCCGACGGTCAGACCTGCGAGGACCGGGCGCGCGATCGATTGGGACATCGACACCCTCCGTATCGTATCGGCTCCGGAACGGGATGTTATCGCCTCCTCCGGTCCCCGGCTGGCCGCCGCCGGCCAGCCATTGTGATCTTGGTACCACCTTGTAGGTTGTACGCGATACCTGTGGCCTGTTCTCGGAAGGGGAGGTGGCCGTGACCGCATGGGAGCCGGCCACGGAGGCCGAGGTGGCGATGCGCGACGCGCTGCGCGCCAACGACCAGGAGCTCTACTTCCGGCTCCTGTCCCGCACCGATGTGCTGCTGCCGGTCTCCGCGCCGACGCAGCCCGGCCAGCCACCCGCCGGATGGGGCACCTGGACCACCGGCGGCCGGACCCACGTCCTGGCCTTCACCTCCGCCGCCGCCCTGCGAGCCTGCCTCGGCGATCACGCCGGCAGCAACCGACGCATCCCCTTCGCCGATCTCGCGGCCAGCTGGCCCAACCACGAGTGGTGGCTCGCCGTCAATCCGGGTCTGCCGGTCGAGGGTTACCTGCCGGCGTGGTTCGTGTCGCAGCTGTCCCGAGGCGACGTGCGACTGCCCGGCCGTGCCATGGGTGCCCGCGCCCGCCTGGAGCGGGCCGAGACGTTGGCGCGCACCCGGCCCGGCGCGCCACTGCGGGACGCCGCCCCAGCCGCCGGATCGCCCCCCGTGACGGGGGCGGCCCCGTCCGCGCCCGAGAGCGTTCCGCTCGCACCCCGAAGGCCCGCGCGTAGCCCAGGCCCTCGGGTGGGTGCCCCGCCGGTGCCGGGTCCGGCGCCCCGGCCACCCGCCTCCGCTGAGCCGCCGGTGTCGGGTTGGGCACCCCGGCCACCCGCTTCCGCTGAGCCGCCGCGCCGACCTGGCGAGGAGGACCTGCCCGCCGCCGGTCAGCGGCACCCGACCGAACCGCCCCGGCCCGCCCCGGGCAACGGAGCACTGCCCCGCACCGGCCGGCCGTCCCGGTTCACCCCGTTGGCGACCGCCGGCCCCACCGCCGACCAGGCCGTGCCGGGCGTGGGCTGGCCGACAGGGACCCGGCCGGGCGACGTCGACGGCCCCGCCCCGGGTAACGGCAACGGTGGCCCCCAGGCCGCCCCTCGGCGCTCCTTCTTCGACCCCAGCCCGGCCCGCGACCCGGCCGCGAGCGGAGGACGCCCCGGTGACCGGGCGGCCCCGCCGACCCGGTTCGGGCGAGGCAGCCAGCCCTTCCCTCGCCGCCGCCCAGCCGACGCGCCGGCCGACGAGACCGCGACGCGGGCCTTTCCGATGGCGGCGGACCCGGCCGCCACCCAACCGATACGACGGCCGGAGGGCGGCCTCGGCGCGTCCCGTGGGATGGACGCGCCGCCATCCGGCGAGGAGATCACCCAGCCGCTGCCGCCGCGCCGGCACAACCCGCTGGCCGAGGAGCCCACCCGCGCGTTCCGGGTGACCGGTGAGCCTCCCCTGACCGGTGCGCGTGGGCGGCCGTCGGCGGAGGAGACGCAGGCGATTCCTCAGGACCGGCCGGGCCGGTTCGAGCCGACGGAGGATCTGCCGGTGTCCGTCGCGGAACCGGTCTCCGGGCCGCCCGCGCCGCGCCGCGGCTTCACGCCCATCGTCATCGAGGGCACCATCATCGAGTCCCGCGACCTCACCGACCCGATCGAGAGCAGCGCGCCGGTCGACGCGCCCCGGCGGCCCAGCCCCGCCGAGGCCGCCCCGCCGTTCGGTTCGACGTCCCCCGGTCCGGGCCTGTTCGGCCCGTCGTCGCCCAGCCCCGCCGAGGCCGCCCCGCCACCGTACGGCTCGACGTCCTCCGACCCGGGCCTGTTCGGTCCGTCGTCCTTCGGTTCCAGCCCATCCGGGCCCGCGTCGTTCAGCCCCGGTCAGTCCGCCCCGGGCCCGTCCGCCCCGCATCCCGTGACTCCGACGGAGGTCGGCGCCGTCGGCGGTGGCCTGGGCGATCCGCGCATCGACGACAGTGGCGACGCCCCGCACCGTGACGACCGCGCCAACAGTGCTGTCTCGTCGACCGGACCGGCCGTTACGGACCAGGCCGGCGGCGCGAGCGTGATCGCTGACGACGGTCCGCACCCGCCGGCCGACGAGCCGCCGCCGGTCGAGTTCGAGCCGGCCAACACGGTCGAGGAGGACCTGCTCAGCGCCGCCGGGTCGGGCAGCACCGACACGTTCCTGTCCACCCTGCTGCTGGCCCGGGTGCTACTGCCGGCGGCACCGGACTCGGTGCGGGGGAGCCGCCCCGGGGATCCCGGCTTCGTCTGGCGTACCGGGCAGCTCGACGGCGAGACGTACGTGGTGGTCTACACGTCGTCGGAGCGCCTTGCCGACCATGTCGAGGGGGACGTCGACACGGTCCGGGTGAAGTTCGCCCAACTGATCCGGCGCTGGCCCGACGAGGACTGGTCGTTCGCCGTCAACCCGGGCACGCCGGTGGGTGCCAAGTTGCCGGGCGAGCAGATCGTCGCGTTGGCCAACTGGGCTGCCGAGGTGGGGCTCGGGGACGACCTGGAAGTGGACCAGGCGGAAGCGCCGGCCGTTGCCGAACCCGCCGCCCGTCCCCGGTACGCCCCCGCAGCGGTCGACCCGACCCGGCCGACGGTCATGCAGAAGGCGATCGCCCCCAGCCAGCTCGCGTACTACCTGGATCGTGGGTACGACCGGGTGTCCGGGTTCGTGCACCGGGCCGGTGAGCTGTCCCACCTGACCACACCGGCTCAGCTGCACGACGCGCTGGGCCTCAGCTACCCCGGCTCGCCGTTCGCACCGGACGCCGAGGAGATCTACGTGCTGCGCTGGCCGGCGCACCGGCCGAGCCTCTACCGCATCCCGTACGGCGGTCAGAACGAGCCGGCGATGCGGGCCATGGAGGGCTGGGTCATCGAACGCCCGCCGTTCCGGGGCAACGGCTTCGCCCCGGGTGAGAGCAGCGACGTGGTGGCGGAGTTCAAGGTGGACAGCGCGCGGCTGCCGCACGGCGCCCAACTCTGGCGCATCGGCGCGGACGGCAGCGAGCGGGTGGTCGCGGAGCTGGACACCGACTCGGTCACCTGGCGACGGGTCGGGGAGGCGTGATGCGCGACGGTTACGTGGCCCGTTGGCAGGGCCGGGAGTACCAGGCCAGCCCGGATGGCGACGACATCCGCCTCTACCAGCCCGAGCCGGGCGAGGGTTTCGAGGAGGTCCGCGCGGGCCGCTACGTCCGGGTGCTGCCGGCGAGCGAGATCGAGGACCTGGCGTACGTGCGGACCACCTGCACCTGGAAGGGGCAGCCGTTCATAGTGCTCGGCGAGCACGACGCCTGGCTGCGGGTGGAGTACACAGGTGGCCGGTGGCCGGTGGCCGAGGCGATGCGGCTGGAGGTCTTCGACTTCGGCGTCTACCAGGGCTGGGCGCCCGCTGCCGAGGTCACCGACCTGCGGGAGCAGCGGGTCTGACCGGTCAGGTCTTCGCCCACCGCAGGATTTCGCCGAGCACCAACTCCGGTGCCTCCAGGTGCGGGAAGTGCCCCACCCCGTCGAGCAGTCGCCACTCGTAGGGGGCGACGACGTACCGGCCGGAACCCAGGGCGGTGCGGGGCAGGGAGGCGGTGTCCAGGGCGCCGTGCAGTTGCAGCGTCGGGGTGGACAGTGGCTTCTGCATCAGACGGACGAACCGGTAGCCGTGCAGTCGCAGCAGCGAGCGGAACGCCCACCGGTAACCCTCCAGCGCGCAGAACGCGGCCTGCGGGATGCACATCGCCTCCCGGCACCGCTCGGCGTACGCCTCGAAGTCCGGCCCGGCCACCCACTGTGGGCCGCCCCAGCGGCGCACGATCTCGCCGACGGCCGCCGCGCCATCGCGGGTCAGGACGTGCTCGTAGCGGGGTAGCTGGAACTTCAACGCCGGAGTGGAGGCGGTGAACTGCCCGCGCGGGTCGGCGAAGATGGCGGCGCGCAGTCGCAGCGGGTGCGGTGCCCCCAGCACCACGAGTCGGCGGACCAGTGACGGGTGGAACGAGGCCACCGTCCAGGCCACCATGCCACCGAGGCCGCTGCCGACGATCGTCGCGGACCGTTCACCGAGCGCGCGGATCAGCCCGGCGATGTCGGCGGCGAGGGTGTAGCCGTCGTACCCCCGGGGTGGTTTGTCGCTGGCCCCGTAGCCGCGCAGGTCGACGGCGACCGCCCGGAAGCCGGCGTCGGCGACCGCCGGCAGCATCTGGTGCCAGGCCCACCAGTGCTCCGGGAAGCCGTGCAGGAACAGCACCATCGGCCCGGTGCCGCCCTCGACCACGTGGAACCGGCTGCCGTTGGCGCCGACGAAACGGTGCGTCCACGGCCCCTCGGTGAGGACACAGGACTCGTCGACGGCCCCGCCGCGCTGGTCGGTCATGGCAGACAGCCTAGGACCCGGTTGCCGCAGGCGACCCTGGCGGTCGCGTTGAACAGGGGAAAGCCCCGGGTTGCCCCGGACCGGGACCAGGGGAACCGGCTCGACCAACTCGGTCCGGGCCACCGGGGAGGTGGCGCAGAAAGGGCGACGCCCGGGCAGGTGACCTGCCCGGGCGTCGCTGGTTGGTGCGGGATCAGTGGTCAGCTGATCCGGATCTTCATCGAGGTGCCGTCCTGCTCCAGAACCTTGATCTTGACACCGGTCGCGGGGAGCTTGACGCCGTGGTTCGGCAGCTCCTCGTAGAAGTACTTCTTGGTGTCGTCGAACAGCGGCTCAGCGGCCTGGCCACGGATGTACTGCGGCTGGCTGTTGAGGTGCAGGGTGAACGAGTCGGCCTTGTTCAGGCTGAACGGCGCGTCGTACATCTGGACGCGGGCCCGCCACGGTGCCCCGGTCAGGTTGTAGATCGGGCGCGGGTGCGCGTCGATGTACAGGTTGCGACCCTCACCGGGGTGACCACCCGGGTTGGTCGGGGAGGCCGGGGCGGTGTTGTTGTCGGAGAACCGGGTGTTCCAGTACGAGATGAGCAGGCCCTCCTGGTACGCGTAGTGGTCCACCCAGTCCGGGCGGGTGTTCGCGTAGCCGAAGAAGTACGGGCCGGTTTTCAGGTACTTGTCGTACGAGACGTACGACCGGTTGCCGGCGATGTAGAAGTTGTCGAACAGTTGGGTGTAGGTCGCCCCGACCACCTCGAACTTCTCCAGGTTCCAGCCGGCGTCGGTCTCGGCGCCGTCGCTGAACACGGTCTGGCCGTCGGCGGTCACTGTGATCGCGTCACCGAAGAAGCCGCCCTCGGAGACGCCACCGTCGGTGACGTAGTGCAGGCGGACCTGCGCCGACTTGCCGGCGACCGAGGTCAGCGGGATGTTGATGTCCGCCCAGGCGCCGTTGCTGCTGCCGGCGAGGGCCGGGCGACCGGCACCGTCCACGCCGATCGGCTTGCCGTTGACAGTGCCGTCCAGGTCGGTCCAGGACTGACCGCCGTCTGTCGACGCCTCGAAGTAGAGGTAGTCGTAACCCGCTTCGATGCTGTACTTGCCCTTGAGCGACAGCGCCGCCGCGGACTTGCCGGTGAGGTCGAACGTCCTCGTCATCTTGCTGTCGAGGTTGTCGTCGTTACCGGAGAAGTACTGCTTGGAGCCTTCGAACGGCGGACCGTAGTTGAAGGTGTATTCCCTCTGGGGCAGCACGACCACGACGGCCTGTGCTTCCTTCGAGTTGTATTCCTGTGGGCCGAGCTTCAGCGTCTGCTTCTGCCCCGCCGCGACCACCTCGTAGTCGAGCCAACCGAGCTGGAACTTGTTCCACGCGCCGAGGTCGCCGCCACGGTCGCCGATGCCGGCGTCGTTCTTGGCGCCGAGCCGGCTCTGGGCCATCAGGGTCCAGTGCTCGTTGCTGTTGTCCGCGGGGCCGTAGTCGTCCGGCAGGCCCAGGTCGTGGCCGTACTCGTGGTAGAAGACGCTGCGGCCGCCGTTCTCCGGCTGGATCGTGTAGTCGCGGATCCAGATGCCGGTGTTGCCGATCTGGGTGCCGCCGATCGGGAAGTTCGGCGGGCCCACGGGCGAGCTGTTGAACGCCGACCAACGGTGGCTCCAGATCGCGTCCTCACCCTGCTGCGGGTCACCGTCGGCCTGGTCGCCGCCGGAGTGGACGATCTGGAAGTGGTCGATGTAGCCGTCCGACTCGTTGAAGTCGCCGTCACCGTCGTAGTCGAAACGGTCCCACTGGTCGAAGGACTTCATCTCGGCGGCGATCTGGGCGTCCGTCCGGCCCTTGGCCTTCTGGTCGGCGACCCACTGGTTGGCGGCGTCGCGGATCAGCGCCCAGGTGTTCGAGCAGACGTTGTCGGCGCAGACGGCGGGGTCGTTGGCCGGGTCGTCCGAGTCGTCCGCGATCGGGTCGTCGGAGCGCCCGTAGCGGGCCTCGTTGTACTTGACCTTGACCCAGTCGGTCACCTCACCGTCGACGGTGTAGCGACCCGAGGACTGTGCCTCGTAGTACTGCTTGAGCGACTCGTCGCCCGGGTTGGTGCCGAAGTAGAGCTGGCGGAAGTGCTCCGGGCTGAAGTCCGGCTGCCAGATGGTGGAGTTGTCCACGGCCCGGTTGGGCTCGGGGATCTTGTTGTGCAACGGACCGTCGAACGTCGCCGGTCCGGCGATGTCCGGGTTCATGTCCTTGTCCGGGAAGGACGGGTGCCGCTCGTCACCGAACTCGGCCAGAATCACGAAGATCTTGTCGGTCCGCTCACGCTTGAGCTCGACGTACTGATCCCTGGTCTCCTGGCCGCCGCCGGCGGCGGAGCGCGCCTTGGCGTTGGTGCCCGTCTTGCCGACCTGGCCGACCTTGACGACAGTGCTGCCGTTGCGCTCGATCGGCTTGCTGCGCCCGCTCAGCACGTCGGCGAGACCCTGCTCACGCAGCTCGCGGCGCTTGTCCTCGAGCTTGTCGGGGAGCTCATCCTTCAGTGCCTGTGGTTCGGCAGCGGCCGGTGCTGCTGCCGGCAGTTTGGGCTGAGGCGCCGCCGAGGCGGACGGGCCGAAAGCCAGGCCTGTCGCCGTCAGTGAGAGCCCGAGCAGACCCACTGCGACTTTGCGCACGTGGTACCTCCGGTGTGAGGGAACCGGCCCAACGGGGGTACGGGCCGGTGGGAGATCGATCCCACTAGTGGGACCATTGGTGAACATAGTTACTGGCGGGACGGGTGGGAAGACGAACGCGTCGATTTGTTGCAAGATTTTGTTGGGAACGCTTTTCACCGTCACACCCCGCCGGTTCATCAGTCACGCTGACCAGCGTGGACCCGGACGCGAACGTATACAACGACATTTTTCGATCAAGCTGATCGCACATACGACAGTGGGGCCGGCAGCGTCTCCGCCACCGGCCCCACAGTCAGTTGTCGATCCGCGAAACAGTTACTTCTTCGCCGGGGTCACGTAGATCATGGCCGACGAGTTGTCCCCGGCAGCCTTCTTGATCGTCAGCGAGACGCCGTAGTTCACGCCCTGGTCGCCGGGGTTACCGGTGCCCAGCACGATCGCGCCGCCGCCCAGGGTCACGCCGTAGAACTCCGGCGCGGGGCTGCCGTCCGGGTTGGTGACCCGGGTGGTGTACGGCGCGTTGTTGCGCGACGGCAGGACCACCGACGCGTCGTTGTCCCGGGCGTAGGCAGCGCCGTCGCGCATCTCGATGCCCGGGTAGTAGCCCTTGGCGTCGGTGAACGCCTTCACCGGCGGCAGTCCCTTGAACTTCGTGCAGTAGGCGCTGTACGGCTCGTCGGCCGCCTCCAGGCACTCGGTGAACGGGTACGTCCGCTGCAACGTGAAGGCCGCGTTCGACGACTGCGGGCGGCTCGGCAGGTTGTCCGTCACCGACGGGTCCTTCACTGCCGCCTCACCGGTGCGCCGCAACGGGTCGAAGTGCGAGTCGACGATGAGCAACCCGCCCTTCGCGCCGTAGCTGGGCAGCGCGGTCATCTGCCCGGTGACGTGGTTGACGTCGCCCAGCGCGGTGTCCCGGTACCAGACCAGCATGCCCGGCGCGTTGTAGGAGATCCGGTCGACCTTCCACGCCTCGTGCGAGTAGATGGTGTCGTAGGCGTACTTCAGGCCCTTGTCGAAGCCGTCGAAGTTGCGCCACTCCGCCAGGTAGAACTGGGCGTGCACCTCGGTGCCGCTGGAGACCTTCCAGCCCCCACCGGTGGTGTCGACGAAGGTGCCGCCGGTTGCCGTCCAGCCGTTGGCGCCGCCCTCGACGTCGTCACTCCAGGTGGTGGCGCCGCCGCCGGTGACCGAGAAGTCGTCGACGAACCAGTTGCGCTCCTCGAACGCCTCGTCGGTGGCCTGGCGCAGCCGCAGCTGGACCGTCGTACCGGCGTACGCCGACAGGTCGACGTAGTCGTGCCGCCAGCCGTCGGTGCTGCCGGTCAGGCCGTACTTCTTGCCGCCGAAGTCGTTCATGCGGCCGTTCGGGTCCGGGTAGCCGTCCGGCGTGGTGACCACCGTGCCGCCCTCGTCGTACACCTTCTGCTCGGTCCAGGTCGTACCGCCGTCGGTGGAGAGCTCGACGAACCCGTAGTCCCAGTCCTCCTCGATGATGTAGTTGTTCCACATCCAGAACTTCGAGTCGGCCGCCGCGGGCACGTCGACCGAGCGGCTCAGCTTGACGTCGGCCCACTCCTGGTCGTTGTTGCTGTGCCACATCTTGGTGCCGCTGTGCGGGGTGGCCAGCGTCGTCACCTTGTCCGGCAGGTCGACCTTGATGCCGTCCTCGGAGTCGATAGGGGTGCGCGACGTCTGGCCGAGCTTCACCTCGCGCGGGTTCGACCCGGGGCGGATGGTCAGCGGGTCGGCCCAACCGAGCACCCACTTGTCCCAGATGCCCATGTGCGTCGGCAGCGCCTGGAAGATCTCACCAGAGTGCGAGCCCGAGGCCATCAGGTCCCAGAAGTCCACGTCGGAGTCGGCGTTGCCGGACGTGTCGTAGAGGTCCGGCAAGCCCAGGTCGTGGCCGAACTCGTGGGCGAAGACGCCGACGCCGGCGTCCTCCGGCTGCACGATGTAGTTCGACGCCTTCAGGTTGGTGCCCGGGATGGTGTAACCACCGGCGACAGTGGAGGAGTGCGCCCACACGGCGTACACGCCCTCGGCGCCACCGCCACGGGACTTGCCCTGACCGGCGTGCACCAGCACCAGGTGGTCGATCACGCCGTCCGGCTCGAAGACGTTGCCGTCACCGTCACGGTCGGCCTGGTCCTCGATGTCGTAGTCGGCCCACGGGAAGTTCGGGTCCTTCGCGACGAGCGCGTCGATCGCGTCGGTCGCCAGGCGGCCCGCGCCGGCCGGGTTGTCCGGGTGGCCGTTCATCGACTGCTCACGGCCGGGAACCCACGCGCCGGTCTCGTCCTGGAAGCAGCGGTTGGCCGCGTACCAGCCCTCCGAGTGCGGCACCGTGATCCACGGGCTGGACTGCCCGTCCACCGTGTACGCGTTCTTGGACATCTCCAGGTACATGTTGTGCATGGTGCGGCCGGACAGGTCGATGCCCTTCTTGCCGTCCGGGCCCTTCAGGTCGGTGCGGACCCGCTCGGTGATGCCCTTCTTGCTGTAGAGCATCTTGTTGTAGTGCTGCGGCGAGAAGTCCGGCACCCACATCGAGTTGTTGTCCTCGTGGGGCAGGCGCGCCGGGTCTGGGATCTTGTTGTGCTTCGGGCCGTTCTGGACGGTGCCGGGGACGCAGGTGCGGTCCTCGAACACCGTCTTGGGGACCATCACGCCGGTGAAGTCGTCGTTGGCCTTGTCGTTGAACTCGACAAGCAGCGTCAGCAGCTTGGCCGTCTGGGTGGTCGGCGCCTTCTTGAACTTGCGGGGGTTCTGACCCGTCTTCAGCGACTTGGCCTCGTCCTTGGCCAGCTGCCGTGCGGTCACCGGGTTGCCCCGGGCGTGCTTGCGGTCGAACGCGCGCGCGGACTCCGCGGCAGGGGTGTAGATGCCACCCTTGCCCTTCACCTCACGGCCGGTGGTGTCCGGCTGCACCTCGGGCTCGGCGTAGTTGATGTAGTGCTCGTCGGCGCCGATCACCGCCTGGGGGGTGCCGGACGGCGACTGGGCCGCCGCGCTGCCACTCACGGTCAGTGACGTGGCCGCGAGGGCGATGGCGGGCAGCGCGACGAGTAGTCGTCGCCGCGCCCTGGACTGCGGTTTGTGGTTCATGCCGCTCCGTTTCTCGGGCATGGGGAGGAGGACGTTGGCGTGGCCGACCATCGAAGCGATGTGTGTCGAACTCTTCCAACCTGCGTGAACCTAAAGCACAACTGGCCGAAAGGACAGAGGTGATCTACGCCTGTGCCCGTTCAGCTTCTCCAGACTCCCCCGACCGACCGATGTGACAGCGGTGAGCCGGCGCGGACCGTGCCCGTAAGACATGACGGAGGGTGGCGGTCCGCACGGACCGCCACCCTCCAATGAGTACGCCTACCGTCAGTCCTCGTCGGACTTCGTACCGCTCATCCCCGAAGAGATCAGGTCCATCACCGAGGAGTCCTGCAACGTGGTCACGTCGCCCAGCGACCGGTTCTCCGCCACGTCCCGCAGCAGCCGGCGCATGATCTTGCCGGAGCGGGTCTTCGGCAGCTCCGGCACCAGCATGATCTGCCGCGGCTTGGCGATCGGGCCCAGCGTCTTCGACACGTGGTTGCGCAGGTCGGCGATGAGCTGCTCGCCCGCCTCGCCAGCGATGTCAGTGCTGCCGCGCGGAATGGCGAACGCGACGATCGCCTGACCGGTGGTCGGGTCGGTCGCGCCGACGACAGCCGCCTCGGCCACCGACGGATGCGACACCAACGCCGACTCCACCTCGGTGGTCGAGATGTTGTGCCCGGACACCAGCATCACGTCGTCCACCCGGCCGAGCAGCCAGATGTGCCCGTCGTCGTCCTTCTTCGCACCGTCGCCGGCGAAGTACATGCCCTGGAAACGTGACCAGTACGTGTCGATGAACCTGTCGTCGTCACCCCAGATGGTGCGCAGCATCGACGGCCACGGCTCGCGCAGCACCAGATAGCCGCCACCGCCGTTCGGCACCGACTGGCCCTGGTCGTCCACCACGTCGGCCACGATGCCCGGCAGCGGCGTCATCGCCGAACCCGGCTTGGCCGCGGTCACCCCCGGCAACGGCGAGATCATGATGGCGCCCGTCTCGGTCTGCCACCAGGTGTCCACCACCGGCAGCTCGCCCCGGCCGACGTGCTGCCGGTACCACATCCAGGCCTCCGGGTTGATCGGCTCGCCGACGCTGCCCAACAGGCGCAGCGACGACAGGTCGAAGCCCGCCGGGATGTCGTCGCCCCACTTCATCATCGTTCGGATCAGGGTGGGAGCGGTGTACAGGATGCTCACCCCGTACTTGTCGATGATCTCCCAGAACCGGCCCTTGTGCGGCGTGTCCGGGGTGCCCTCGTACATCACCTGCGTGGCGCCGTTGGAGAGCGGGCCGTACACGATGTAGGAGTGCCCGGTGACCCAGCCGATGTCGGCAGTGCACCAGTAGACGTCCGTCTCCGGCTTCAGGTCGAACACGGCATGCGTCGTGTACGAAGCCTGGGTGAGGTAGCCGCCGGTGGTGTGCAGGATGCCCTTCGGGCGGGCCGTGGTGCCGCTGGTGTACAGGATGAACAGCGGGTGCTCGGCGTCGAACGGCTGCGCGGTGTGCTCGGCCGACGCGGTCTCCACCGTCTCGTGCCACCAGTGGTCCTTCTCCGACCACGCCACGTCCTCGCCGGTGCGGCGCACCACGAGCACGTGCTCCACCGACGGGGAGTTCGCCACCGCCTCGTCCACAGTGGGCTTCAACGCCGACGGCTTGCCCCGCCGGTAACCACCATCAGCGGTGATCACCACCTTGGCGCTGGCGTCCTGGATCCGGTTGCTCAACGAGTCGGCGGAGAAGCCACCAAAGACCACACTGTGCGCGGCCCCGATCCGGGCGCACGCCAACATGGCCACCGCCGCCTCCGGGATCATCGGCAGGTAGATCGCCACCCGGTCGCCGGCGGTCACCCCCAGGTCGGTGAGCGCGTTCGCCGCCCGGCAGGTCAGCTCGTGCAGGTCCGCGTACGTGATGGTGCGGGTGTCGCCCGGCTCGCCCTCCCAGTGGATCGCGACCTTGTCGCCCCGGCCCGCCTCGACGTGCCGGTCCAGGCAGTTGTACGCGACGTTGAGCTGCCCACCCACGAACCACTTCGCGAACGGCGGGTTCGACCAGTCGAGCACCTCATCCCACTTCTTCGACCAGGCCAGCCGATCCGCCTGCTTCGCCCAGAAGGCCAGCCGGTCGGCCTCAGCCTCGGCGTACGCATCGATGGTGACGTTGGCGTGCGCGGCGAGTTCGGCCGGCGGGGGGAACTGGCGCGTCTCGTTCAGCAGATTGGCCAATGCCTCGCTCATGCCGTGACTCCTCATCCTCGGGGTGACCTGGGTCTCGATGGCACGAGGGTAGTCGCGGGGCATGCAACCGGCCACGGCTGCCCACTGCGTCGCGCCGAGTGGCCCCCGCCGCGCGCCCGGCGGCCCGTCCCTGCGCGGAGTGCCTCGATCGACACGAGCCGTGCCGGCGTGCGTGGGCCCGAGTGCCTTGATCGACACGGGTTCACGGAAATCGCGGTGTCCGCCTGACCTGGACACCGCGATTTCCATGAACCCGTGTCGATCTTGCCGAGACTGCCGCGCCGGGTCGGGAGGTGCCGTGCCGGTCGGGTGGTCCGGGTCGCGTTGCGGGCGGGTGCGGCCCGCCGCGCCGGACCGGGTCGTTAGCGTGGCGGGGTGACCACCGACCCGCTCGCGCCCCTGCTCGCGCTCGCCGACATCGCCGCCGCCGTCGAGCAGGCCCGCGCGCGGTTCGACCAGGCGCTCGGGCACCGGGCGCTGCGCCGGCACGGTGGACAGGTCGCCGCCGAGGTCAGCCTCCGTTCCGCGGTGGCCAGTGCGGCCCTTGAGGGGGCCGGGCACGAGCGTGAGGCGGTCCGGGCCGGCACCGTCACCGACCCGGTGCTCCAGGGGGCGCTGCGGGTCGCCGGAGCACTGCCGGGCCTGAGTGAGCTGTGGCCGAAGGCGCCCCGCCAGGCGCTCGCGAAACTGCACGTGCTCGCCGCACGGGACCTGGTGTCGGAAGCCGAGCTGGGCCGTCCGGTCGCGGACCCGGTGGTCGCCACCCGGCTGGACGGGCTGGCCGGCCTCGTCGCCGGCGGCACGAAGGTCTCCCCGTTGGTGCTCGCCGCTGTCGTACACGGGGAGTTGCTGAACCTGCGCCCCTTCGCCGGGCCGTCCGGCGTGGTGGCCCGCGGGGCGGCCCGGCTGGTGCTGCTCGCCAGCGGCCTCGACCCGCGTGGCCTGCTCCCCGTCGACGTGGGGCACCGCGAGCGGGAGCCCGAGTACGTCGGCGCGGCCGGTGCCTTCGCCACCGGCACCCCGGACGGGCTGCGCTCCTGGCTACGCCACTACATGGCCGCCGTCGAGGTCGGCACCGACCAGCTCACCGCCATCGGAGACGAGATCCTCGCCGCCGCCTGAGCGGCGATCGGTTCCGGCCCGTCCTCGCGGTGTCGATCATGGAGTTGTGGTGCCCCGCAAAAGGTGCCAATTGGCCGAAGGCGCCCACCACAAGCCCATGATCGACCTGGACGGGGTGGGGCCGGGTGGTCAGGCGGTGGTGGCTGCTCGGGTTCGGCGGTGGCGGCCGTACCAGGCGATGCCGATGGCCACGCCCACCCCGACCCCCAGGGCCGCGGCGGCCACCGGAACCGCAGGACGTTCCCGCAGCCGCCGGCCCAGCGGGATCGGGTGCCGGAACTCCAGCACCGGCCACGCGTTCTCCGACGCCAGCTTGCGCAGCTGCCGGTCCGGGTTGACCACACTCGGGTGGCCGACGCACTCCAGCAACGGGCGATCGCTGTACGAGTCGGAGTAGGCGTACGAATCAGCCAGGTCGTAGTCCCGGGCGGCGGCCAACTCGCTGACCGCCTCAACCTTGCTCGGGCCGGCCGCGTAGAACTCGACCTCGCCGCTGTACCGGCCGTCCCGCACCGTCATCCGGGTGGCGATCACGTCGGTCACCCCGAGCAGCTCGCCGATCGGCCGGACCATCTCCTCACCGGACGCCGACACCAGCACCACGTCCCGCCCGGCCGCCTGGTGCTCCTCGATCAGGGCGGCGGCCTCGGCGTACACGTAGGGGTTGATCAGCTCGTGCAGCGTCTCCGCGACGATCTGGCGGACCTGCTCCACCTGCCAGCCCTTGCAGAGCGCAGCCAGGTAGTCCCGTGTTCGGGCCATGGTCTGCTCGTCGGTGCCGCCCAGCCGGAACATCAGCTGCGCGTACGCCGACTTGACCACGTCACGCCGGGTGATCAGCCCATCCCGGTAGAACGGCCGACCGAACGCCAGGGCGCTCGACTTGGCGATGACGGTCTTGTCCAGATCGAAGAAAGCGGCACTTCGGCCCACGGCGCGAAAGTCTAGCCGGATGGTCTATCGTCGGCGGGTGCCCGGGGTCATGCCACCCCTCAGACCTGCGGGCTCTCCGCTCCGCGTGATCACGCTCACACTCTGCGAGGAGATTTTCGCAGTGAGTGGAGGCAGCACCACTCGACGTGACGGGCCCGCTCAGGCAGACTTGTCCGTACGACGAGCTTTCACATCCTCGAAACAGGCAGACCCTCAGCGGTTGCACCCCCCGTGACCGCTGAGTTGGTTCGGCTCGACCCCCCCGGAGCCGAACCTCCGACGACCCCCGTCTCCCCCCGACGGGGGTCGTCCCTTTCTGCTGGAAACGCTCCACCACAGCTCACAAGTCGTCCTCCGGCCCGTCCAGACCGTCCAGGGACAGCGTTTCTACGGCCAGAGGCAGCAAAGGGGCAGCAGAGCCATCGAACGCCTCCAGGACGCGGGCGGCGTAGTCGTCCGGGGTGTGGGTGTACCGGTTGAGCGTCGTGGATGCCTGCTCGTGGCCCATGACCCGCTGCACCAGGTTGATCGGGACGCCGTCGGTGACCAGCCAGGTGGCGTAGGCGTGCCGCAGATCGTGGAACCGCATCCCGCCAGCAGCCTTGGCCGCGACGCAGGCGACAGCCTCCCGTTCAGTGGTGAACTCGGCCGATCACTCGATGCCCTCCCGATCGGGCCACGAAGCGCGGAACCGGTGTGGGCCGGTGTTGGCGACCCGGCCGAGCAGCCCGGCGCGGACCAGCGAGGGCAGCCAGATCCGGCGGCGGAAGTTCGACCGGCGCAGCGGGCGCCCTACCCGGTCGTGGAAGACGAGCGTGCGCGGGTCCGGGTCGTCGGCGGCGTCCAAGCCGTCGCCAGCCCTTTCACAAGTCATCGTGAAGCAGTGCCTTTGCGAGCCTCACAGTGTCAACCAAGGCCGTACGGATCCCGAGCAGCTATCGCCTCAGCCTCCGACAACCCAAAGCGGCTGGCGACCCGACGCCGCATCCGGACTTGGGCGCGCGATCGTGGCCGGAACTTCGGCTCCCGCGAGCACCCGCAGGCCTCGAACCCCTCGTAGCGCAGTCCCGCCCCGAGGACTGCCGCAACCGCGGCCCACCCGGAGTCATTGCGCCGACGGGGGGCCGCGAAGTCGTGTCCAGCAAAGACCATCGGCTGTCGACACGACGTGCATGGGTGCTTCGCGCCGTCCCAGGCGTACTTGTGACTACGACGGCACGATACGCACACGTAGTGGACCTTGTAGGTGGTCTCGGCGTACCGGCACATGTCCGCATGTTAGCGGCTTGTCGGGGTGCGGCGGGGAAAGCTGTCGACAGCACCGGTGACAGCAACGGGCCGGGACGAGGGCAGCCAGTAGGCGCCGGACGCGGACAGTCGTCCGAGGTCCCGAACGCAGATGAATCCAGGCGGGCGGAGCGCACAGAGCCTGCAAGCGAGGCGTCAGGCAGCGAGGCAGCAAGAAGGCAGCGCGAGCCTCGATGCGGGTCGACCCGGAACGTGAACCGACGACGCTCGGCCCGTGCTCGTCGACGAGGGCCGCCATCAGTTGGCAGTGACCGGCAACTTGTGTCCGTTTCCCCCGACGGGGGTCGTCCCTTTCTGCTGGAAACGCTCCATCGCGGGAGCGCCCCCGCGAAGGCGGTGCTGCTCGGACGGGATCCCTCCACCTTGTCGCGGACCGTGCGATCGACGCGTGGCGTGTAATTTGCCAAGCGGGACGAGCTGGGGAGGGAACAGGTGGCTGCTGGCGGTTTCTCGTCGAAGCGCTTGGCTCGGCTGCAAGGGCTGCTTGAGCGCCACGTCGAGTCCGGCTTCGTCCCGGGCGTGGTGGTCGTCCTGGCCCGGCACGGCGAGGTGCACATCGAGGCGACGGGTCAGCTCGCGTTCGAGGGCCCAGGGGCGCAGACGCCGATGGCGGCCGACACGATCTGTCGCCTGGGCTCGATGTCGAAGCCGATCGTCGCCGCGTGTGCGATGACCCTCGTCGAGGACTGCACAGTCCGCCTCGATGACCCGGTCGACGATCTCCTGCCGGAGTTGGCGGACATGACGGTGCTCGCCGATCCGCACGGTCCGCTGGACGACACCGTCAGGGCGGAACGCCCGATAACGCTGCGGGACGTCCTGGACGGCACCCTTGGCACCGGCATGGTCCCCGCCGAGCCGGGAACCGTGCCGATCGCCGACGCGCTGGACGCACTCGAGTATCGGTCGCCGGACGAGTGGATCGGCCAGCTCGGTGCCCTTCCGCTCGTGCACCAGCCAGGTGAGCGCTGGATGTACGACACCGCCGCCAACGTGACAGGTGTGCTCATCGCCCGGGCCACCGGCATGTCCTTCGGCGACGCCATCCGTGAGCGGGTCTGCAAGCCACTGGGAATGGCCGACACCGCCTTCAACGTGGGTAGCGAGAGCATCGACCGGTTCGCGACGGCGTACGAGCAGGACAACGCCGCCACCGGCGAGCCGGTTGTCGAAGACGCCCCCGACGGGCGGTTCAGTCGACAGCGGATGTTCGAGTCCGGTGGCGGCGGTCTCGTCTCGACCGCCCAGGACTACCTCGCCTTCGCCTCGGCTCTGCTCGCTGGCGGCGCCCACGGCGGCGAGCGGGTGCTGTCGCGGCCGGCGGTGTCGTTGATGACGAGCGACCAGTTGACCCCGAGGCAGAAGGCCGTCTCCGGGTTCTGGCCCGGCTACTTCGACGCCATCGGCTGGGGTTTCGGAATGTCGGTCCGGACCCGCCGTACGCACCTCGGGCCCTCGGTCGGCAGTTACGGATGGCCCGGCTTCTACGGCACCGCCTGGTACAACGATCCCGCCGAGGACCTGACGACGATCGTGTTCATGCAGCGGGCGCACGCGGGCGACCAGCGGCTGCCGATGTGGCAGGACTTCTGGACCACCGTCTACCAGGCGATCGACGACTGACCGCAACGCTCGTTCTCCCGGTGGGCGGCACCCGCCCTCGGCCGCGCGGTAATCCTCTGGTCCTCAGCGACACAAGCCACTGTGAGAGTCGCCGAGGCAATGGGGGTTCGGGTGGGTCCACCGAATACGCGGGACGAGGGCTGGTTCACCAGTCTCTACGCCACCGAGTACGAGCACATAGTGCGATACGGCCTGCGCCGGCTCGCTGACCGGGATGCCTCGGCGGAACTTGCCCAGGAGGTCTTCGTCGTCGCCTGGCGTCGCCGCGCCGAGGTGCCGGAGCGCAGCCTTCCCTGGTTGTACGGGGTGGCCCGGCGCCTCCTCGCCAACCACTGGCGGTCGCGGCGGGCCGCACCGGACCTCCTCCCGATCACCGAAGTCGACCTCGAGCGACTGGCCGGATCGTCGGGTGCCGACACGGGCGTCGGGGTCGCCGACATCTGGACCGCCCTGGCCACCCTCAACGACCTCGACCAGGAAATCCTCCGGCTGGTCGGCTGGGAGGAGCTGACGGTGTCCGAGGCGGCCAAGGTTCTCGGTTGCACCGGGGCGACCGCCGCAGTGCGCCTGCATCGCGCCCGCCGTCGTCTTGCCGAAGCGATGTCGGCCCGGCTCGCGCAGACCCGACGTCGACCGGTGTTGGCGACCATTCGAGAGGATCTGTGATGTTCGGAGCAGTGCGCACCCGTACTCTTCTGGGCCCGGCCGACCCGGCCCGGAACGTCGCCGTCGAGCCGCCGCTGGTCTCGGCGCGCGAACTGATCGACCGCGCCGACGCTACCGAAACGGTCGCCGGGCGTCGTCGCGTACGTCCGACCAGGCGGCTGGTCCTGACGGCCGGGACGCTGGCGGTCGCGGCCGGTGCCGTGGCGGTGCTCCAGCCGTTCGGTGCGGCCACACCGGACACCCCGGGGTCGGCGACGGGCACGGTACTCGTGCCGGTCGCGTACCAGTTCGACGCGGATCCGCCGGCCGCCGGTCCGCAGCTACGCATGCTTGCCGACAAGATCAAAGATGCGGCGTACGACCACCAGCGCGGACGCTACATGTACCACCACACGAAGGTGTGGGGCGATCCGGTGATGACCTCCGCCGACGGTCGCCACCTCGTCGCCTTCGTCGGCGAGACGAAGGTCTGGCAGGCCGCCGACGGGACCGGTAGCCAGGTCAACACCCAACTCGAGCCGCAGTACCCCGATCAGGAGTCACGGACCTACTGGCAGCGCAGACTCGATTCGCAGCCAGCGGCCGGCAGCACCCCCGCTCCCAACAGGTATCCGCTGCCGCCCATGGACCTCAGCCCACCGACGGCTGTCCCGTCCGAGCTGCGGGAACTGTTGAAGGTTGAGTACGGCCC
This sequence comes from Micromonospora alfalfae, assembly GCF_022230925.1. Classification (GTDB taxonomy): domain Bacteria; phylum Actinomycetota; class Actinomycetes; order Mycobacteriales; family Micromonosporaceae; genus Micromonospora; species Micromonospora alfalfae. The sequence goes on from NZ_JAKKFH010000012.1 coordinate 138,801, forward strand.
CGCCGCGGCGAGCAAGGAGGTCAGCACGCTCTATGGCCGGTACGTCCTACCGCGTGCGACCCGTGCGGCGGTCCTGCGGGTGCTCGCCGACGTGCCCGGCTTCCGCTGGCGGGGGCAGGTCACGGACCGCGCCGGCCGACATGGAGTCGCCGTCACCTTCGACGACAGCGAACACGACGCGCAATCTCTTCTGGTCTTCGATCCGAGGACGGGCGAACTGCTCGCTCACGAGCGGTTGACGTTGTCGCCCGTGCGGATCAGCTCGTACCAGGTGATCCTCGACGCCGCCTGGACCGACCGGGTCGGCTGATCGCCGACGCTCGGGGCCGCTCCTTCCGGGAGCGGCCCCGCTGTCCTTTTCCACAGCGGCAGTAGCTGCGGAGTTGCCCGCGCTCGTAGCAGATCAACTGTTCGAGTGGGGGTTTTCCACAGCCCACCAGGTTGTCCACAGGCGACGACATCGGGACGGCTCGTGGGGCGGATTCCGAGCAGGGTCGGCGGCATACCAGAGCCCGACCGCTGGAGGCCGCGATGCCACCCCGTACCACGGTTCCGCCGATCCGCCGGCTCCCGCTTGTCGTCACCGGCGACGACGATCTGCTCGATGATGTGCTCCGGCTCGCCGCCGTCGGCGGGACCGAGGTGGAGCTCGCCCGCGATCCAGCGGCCGCCCGTACCCGGTGGCTTCCCGCGCCCCTGGTGCTGCTCGGTGCCGATCAGGCGCAGGCCTGCCTCCGCGCCCGGTTGCCGCAACGACCACGGCTGGTGCTGCTCGGCCGGGCTGGTCAGCTCGACCCCGGCTGGCAGATCGCCGAGCTGATCGGGGCCGAGCACGTCGCCACGCTGCCGGCTGCGGAGCCGTGGCTGGTGGATCGGTTCGCCGAACACGACCCGGACCGCCCGGTCGGCGTCGGCGCCAGGGTCGTCGCGGTCTTCGGTGGTCGGGGCGGTGCGGGCGCGAGTGTGCTCGCCGGTGGTCTTGCGGTGACCGCCGCCCGGGCCCGGCTGCGCACCCTCCTGGTCGACGCCGACCCGCTCGGTGGTGGCCTCGACCTCGTGCTGGGCTGGGAGCAGTTGGAAGGCCTACGCTGGCCGTCCCTCACCAGCGCCGACGGGCGGGTGGACGCCCCGGCGCTGGTGCAGGCCCTGCCCAGCCGGGGTGATCTCGTGGTGCTCTCCTGGGACCGCGGCGAGATGCTGGCGTTACCGGCGACGGCCATGGCGGCGACAGTCGACGCGGCCCGGCGCGGGCGGGACTTCGTGGTGATCGACCTACCCCGACAGCTGGACGACGCGGCAGTGGTGGCGCTGCAAGCCGCCGACCAGGCGTTCGTCGTCGTGCCGGCCGAGTTGCGTGCCACCGCTGCGGCCACTCGGGTGGTGGCCGCTGCCGCCCCGCACTGCGCTGCGCTCGCTGTGGTGGTGCGCGGGCCTGCACCGGGGCGGTTGCGGGCGTCCGAGGTGGCACGCGCGTTGGGTCTCCCACTGGCCGGCACGCTGCGCCCCGAGCCGGGGCTCTGCCGTGGGCTGGAGCGGGGCGAGGCGCCGGCAGCCGGGGGCAAGGGCCCACTGGCCGCCCTCTGCCAACGGATCGTCAGCGACCTCACCGGCGTGCCCGCTGCGGGTGCGGCATGACCGCCGGGCCGGAGGACGGCACCCTCGCCGCCCGGGTGCGGCAGCGGATCGCCGCCGCCACCACCCCGGTCACCGCGGCGGCCATCGTCTCCGCGGTACGGGCCGAGCCCGCCGCCGCAGTGCTCGGTGACACCGCCATGCTGCGGATCGCCGACCGGGTGCGCGACGACCTCGTGGGCGCCGGGCCGTTGGCGTCGCTGCTCGCCGACCCGGAGGTCACCGACGTCCTCGTCAACGGCGCCCGGGTCTGGGTCGACCGAGGGTCGGGGCTGCACCAGGTCGCCGTCCCGGTGGGCTCGGTGGAGGACGTCCGCCGGTTGGCGCAGCGGCTGATCGCCAGCGCGGGGCGGCGGCTCGACGACGGCTCCCCGTACGCGGACGCGCGGCTTCCCGACGGCACCCGAATGCACGCCGTGCTGCCGCCGGTGGCGACCGACGGTCCCTACCTGTCGCTGCGAACCTTCCGGCACCGGCCGTTCACCCTCGACGAGTTGGTGCGCCAGGGCACCGTGCCGCGACCGCTGGCACCACTGCTCGCCGCAGTCGTCGCGGCCCGACTGGCGTACCTGGTGACCGGGGGCACCGGGTCGGGCAAGACGACACTGCTCAACACCCTGCTGGGGATGGTGCCGGCCACCGAACGGATCGTGCTGGTGGAGGACGCCGCCGAGCTGCGTCCGGGGCATCCGCACGTGGTGGGGCTCCAGGCACGTACCGCCAATGTGGAGGGCACGGGCGTGGTCAGCCTGGCGGACCTGGTCCGGCAGGCGTTGCGGATGCGCCCGGACCGGCTGGTGGTCGGGGAGTGCCGGGGCGGTGAGGTGGTCGACCTGCTGGCCGCGCTCAACACCGGCCATGACGGGGGTGCCGGCACCCTGCACGCCAACACACCGTCGGACGTGCCGGCCCGGTTGGAGGCCCTGGGCATGTTGGGTGGGCTGCCCCGCGCCGCGCTGCACGCCCAGGTGGCCGCCGCGTTGCAGGTGCTGTTCCAGGTGCGACGCGGCGACCGTGGTCGGGTCCTGGAGTCGGTCTGCCTGCTGCTGCCCGAGGGGCCCGATCGGATGGTGACAGTGGTGCCCGCCTGGGTACGCGGCAGTGGGCTCGGTCTCGCCGCCCGTGCCCTCGGAGCGCTGCTGCGCCAGCGTGGGGTGGCGGTCCCGCCCATCCTCAGCGAGCCCTGGCCCGGATCGGCGGGTCCGGCATGACCACCGAGACGATTCTGGTGGCGGCGCTGCTCCTGGTCGCCGCCGCCCTGGTGGCGTGGCCCGTGCAGAGCATTCGGGCCCGTCGACGTCGCGTGCTGGCACCGGGACGGAGGGGCGGCGGCGCCGATCCGGATGACGCCCTGGTGCGGTGGATCAGGGAGCTCGGTCGCACGCCGGACGGGCCGGTCGACGGCGCTGGCGCCGCCCCGACCAACGGCCATCCGGTCGGCATCGCGTTCGAGTCGGCACCTACCGCGGGTGCCAACGGAAGACGGACGGCACTCGGTTGGCCCGACCGGGACGTCACAGGCAGCCCGAGGTGGCCGGGAGCGGCAGGCGGGTTCACGCGTCCGGAGGGCCCGACGCGCCCGCCGGCCCGCAGGGATCTCCGACGCCCGACCGGCACCACCCGCCCCGAACTGGCCCCCACCATGCTCGACGCCGAACAATGGCCTGGCACCTCGGCGGCCACGACCACGATCGGCGTCAACGGTGTGGACGTGACCGGTCGGAACCACGTCGCCGGTCCGGCAACCGCAGACGGGCACGGCGACCTGGACGCTTGCTGTCGGGGCGCGTCCGCCGGGGCGGCGTCCGACGGGTGCGCGATCGCCGATTGCCGCGCTCACGGGCGCGTCGGCGCGACCGCCGGAAGGCGAGGTACGCCTGCGTCGTTGCGCATCTCGCGATCGACGGCCCGCGTGCTGCCGGTGGCCGGTCTGCTCGGCGGCGGTGTGGGTGCCGTGGTCGGGGGTCCGGTGGCCGCTGTCGCGATGGCCGGGTACGGCACGCTGGCCGTGCGCGCCGCGCTGCGTTGGCGAGTGAACCGGAGCGCCGAGCGGGACAGGCGACGTGGGCTGGACCAGCTCTGCGGCCTCGCGGCGGACCTGCGGGCCGGTCTGCCCGTGCCGCACGCGTTCGATGTCGCGGACCTTGAACGTGGCAGGGCGGACCGCCTACATCAGTTGACCTCGGCGGCGGTGCGATTGGCCGACCGGACCGGCGCGCCGCTGGCGGAGCTCGTCGAGCGGATCGAGGCGGACGCCCGGGCGACCGACAGGGGCCTGGCCGCAGCGGCAGCCCAGGCGGCGGGTGCGCGGGCCACGGCCTGGCTACTCGCGGCGCTGCCGATTGGCGGGATCGGGCTCGGGTACGGGATCGGCGTCGACCCCGTGGCGGTGCTCCTGCACAGCACCGTCGGTGGAGCCTGCGCTGTCGTCGCGGTCGCCCTGCAGATCGTGGGCCTCCTCTGGGCAGAACGGCTGGGCGCGACACCGGGGCGGGCCGGATGACGGCCCGGAACCCGGCCGGCCACCTCAGCTCGGCGGGCCAGCCCAGCTCAGCCGGTCAGCCCAGCTCGGCGGGTCAACTCAGGGCAGCGGGCCTGCCCAGCCCGGCGGGCCCGCCCAGCTCGACCAGTCGGCGACGGCCGGACGTGATCCGGCTCGTGGCGGTGTTGGCCGGGCTTGCCGTGGCCATCGTCGTCGAGGGTTGGCTCGGGCTGCTCGGCGCTTTCCCGGCCGCGTTCCTGCTCGATGTCCTGCTGCGGCGGATCGAGTCGCCCGCCGTGCGTAGGCGGCGGCAGCAGGAGGCTGCTGACCTGCCGCTCGCCGCCGACCTGCTGGCGGCGGCGATGCGGGCGGGCGCGCCGGTGGATCGCTCGGTGCTGGCCGTCGCCGAGGCACTGGACGGGCCGCTCGCCGGCCGGTTGGCCCGGGTTGGCCGCACGCTGCTGCTTGGTGGTGGCCCAGCGGAGGCATGGTCCGCGCTGAACGGCGTGCCCGGCGCTGAGCGCCTGACCGCAGCGGCGTTGCGCTCGGCAAACAGTGGTGCCGCCCTGGCCGGCGCACTGACCCGGCTCGCCGACGACCTGCGCGCCGACCGGGCCACCGCCGCCGAGGCATCGGCCCGTCGGGCGGGCGTGCTCATCGTCCTGCCGCTGGGGCTCTGCTTCCTGCCGGCGTTCATTCTCGCCGGCCTCGTGCCGGTGATCGTCGCCGTTCTCGGCGATGTGCTCTGACCCATCGAGAAGGGAAACAGTCATGCGCAAACTCATCGCTCGCCTGCGCGGCGATGCCGGAATGAACACGGCCGAGTACGCCGTGGGCACCCTCGCCGCGGTCGCCTTCGCCGGGATCCTGTTGAAGGTGCTGACCTCCGGCAACGTCCAGTCGGCGCTGACCGCCGTCATCGACCGGGCACTGAAGTGATCGGGCGCCGGCAGGCCGGCCGGGTCCCGGGGTCTGAGGTCGCCGCACGCACGTTCGTCGGCAGCCGGACATTGCGTCTCGTCGGCGGGGTATCCGGCGACGAGCGGAGATTCGTCCGGGCATCCGGCGGTGGTGAGAGGGAATTCCGCGCCGACGCAGACCGAGGGTCCTTCACCGCCGAATTGGCGGCCGGCCTGCCGGCGCTGCTTCTACTCCTGCTCGCCGGTCTGACCGCAGTCAACGCCGTCAGCACCAGGGCTAGTTGCCTACACGCGGCCCGGGAGGCGGCGCTGGCCGCCGCTCGGGACGAGGCGGACAACAGCGGCGGTGGATACGCGGCACCGTCGGGCGCGGAAGTGTCGGTGTCGATTGACGGGGGTCGCGCGCAGGCGACGGTTCGGGCACCCGTGCGTGCGCTGGGCGGCCGACTGCCGCGGATCACAGTGGTCGCCACCGCCGTCGCGGCACTCGAACCCCGCGGCGGAGAGGGAATGCCGTGATGCCGTGTCCTGACAACGAGCGGGGTGGGGCGACCGTAATCCTGCTGGCAGTGGGGTTGGTGTTCGTGCTGATGGGTACGTTCGGCGCTGCTGTCGCCGGTGCTGCGATGGCGGCTCAGCGGGCGGCGGTAGCCGCCGACCTGGGGGCGTTGGCCGGGGCCGCCAAGGCGCTCGATGGCGAGGCGGCGGCGTGCGCGTCAGCTGTGGACATCGCTGTTCGCAACGGCGCGCGGCTGGTCGGCTGTCGTCTCGACGGGCTGGACCTGCTGGTGACCACCGAGGTGACTGTCACGCCACTGCCCGGCCTGACCCGGGTCGCGGCGTCGACGGCCCGTGCCGGGCCGGTGCGGGGGTGAGTGGTCGGCCCAGTGGGCGCTACGACGAAGCCAGTGGGGCCACGACGAAGCCAGTGGGGCCACGACGAAGCCAGTGGGGCCACGACGAAGCCAGTGGGCGCTACGACGAAGCGAGAGCCTCGGCGATCATTCGGTGCCCTTGGGCCTCGAACGACTCGTCGCCCACGCGGTAGGCCCAGGCTGCGGTGCCGATCGCCTCGCGGACTCGGGTGCGGTGCCAGGCGGGCGTCCGGCGCGGATCGGCCCCGTACCCGTCGAGGAACGCGCTCTCAAGCTGCGAGTCGCGGCGGAAGTCCTGGACCGACAGCCGGGTGAAGTCCGTGTAGGCGGGGCGCATCGCGGCGCGACCGAAGTCGATGATGCTGACGGTGCCGTTGTGGACGAGCCAGTTCCGGGGCTGCCAGTCTCCGTGGGTCGGCACGAGCAGCGCTGCCGGCGTGGGCCAACTGCCTATCTCGGCGCGCAGCCGGTGCACAGTGCTCGAAGCGATTCGGTGCGCTCCGTCGAGCCAGGTGAGCGACTTTCGGTTCTCCCGCTTCTCGTAGCCGTCGTCAGTGATGCGGGTCTGCGCGTGGAGCAGTGCGAGCAGTTCGCCCGCCTCCCGGTAGGTCGCGGGAGCATTGGCGTGTTCACTGCCCAGCACCAGCTCACCCGGCAGGTATCTCGTGACGAGTAGTTTCGCCGCCGCGTCGCCATGCTCCATGATCGGCGCGCGGCCCAGCCTGGTCCACGGGCTCAGCCAGTTGAGGTGGGCGTGGAGTTCGCGTTCGACGTGATGGTCATCGTCGCCGCCGGCTTTGACGATGAATAGTGACCCGGCGTACGCCATCTCCAGGACAGTGGTCTGCACCAGGCCCCAGCTGTGATCCCGCTCGACCTCGGCACCGGGAAGCCATTTCTCCAACAGGGCCAGCTGCCGCACGGAGAGATTGGCGAGTCCAGGGCCCATGGCGGGAATCCTAGAAGAGGGAGGACCCGAGCCGAGCCAGCCGCAGCGGGCCCGTGAACCCGTGCCGTGCCACGGCAGGGCAGGGCGCGGGCAGCGGCAGGGCGCGGGAAGGGCAGGGAGCGGGCGCAGGGCGAGGGCGCAGGGCGAGGGCGCAGGGCGAGGGCGCAGGGCGAGGGAGCGGGGCAGCGGCAGCTTGCCGGCCGGGGCACGGGCAGCGGAGGCCCAGGCCCCGGCCAGCGGGCAAACGGGGGGGTGAGGCCGGGTGTGTCAGCGGGCCTGGAGCGCGTCGAGGGCGACGGCCATCGCGATGACCAGGCGGCGGTCGATCTGCGGGTTCTGCACCTCGACGACGTACTTGTCGCGCAGGCCCCACTTCTTGACCACGGTGAAGACCGGCTGGCCGCCCGCGGTGAAGTCGAAGTGGTACGGCAGCCAGGACAGCGAGTCGACGAATCGACGCAGCAGTGCCACCGGCATGCTGCGCTCCTGGCCCGTCACCTGCGGCAGGCCGGCCTGCTCGACGTGCCAGGTGGAGCGCAGCAGCGACTGGGCGAAGTCCTTGCGGAACAGGCCGATCGGGTTGCCGGCCGCGTCGGTGACGTCGTACGTGGCGCCGAGGTCGATGCGCTGGCGGGCCTTGAAGCCGAGCAGGGGCTGCTGCTTGGAGTCATCCGTGTAGATGGTCACCTGCTCCTTGAAGGCGAGCCGCTTCTGCTGCGCGAACGCCAGCAGCTCACCCTCGGTGCCGTCGGGGGCGACCGCCCGGACCTCGTACTGGTTGACCATCATGCGCAGTCGCTGGCGGATGTGGAACTGGTGCTGGCCCTGCAAGTTGTCGAGCTGCATGTGCACTCCTCTGGGGGTTGGTGCGCCGGAGTCTCGCACAGCCCGACAACCGTCGCGCCCCCTGCTGTCCATGATCAGTTGCGGCTGGGTAGCCGTCGAGCCCGTTGGACGACTACCCAGCACGGAGTGATCACCGGTGCCCTTGCAGGATCACTCCCGGCGACCTCAGCGACTGTCGACGGAGGTCACGGTCCGCAGCGACCAGGTGTTGAGCACCTGGTGAATGCCGCGCAGCCGCTCGTTGATCTGTTCCAGCCGTTCCGCCTGGGCCAGGGCGGCCAACGCCGACCCCAGCGCGATCTGCTGGTCGAGGGTGAGATTGTCCTGGTCGATGGTGTAGAGCAGGTCGACGGTCTCGGCGATGGTGTCGGCCACAGCTTCTCCTCGGGCACGGGGGGCGATCAGCAACATGGGCATCGATGGAAGCGCTCCCACATCATTGTGCCCCGTGCCATGCCGATTCATGCAAGCCGCTCAGTCCGGCAGGTTCGTCAACACCACGTCGAGCACCCGGATCGCGTCCGGCTTGGAGAGGGGATTGTTGCCGTTGCCGCATTTCGGTGACTGCACGCAGGACGGGCATCCGGTCTCGCAGCCGCACTCGGCTATCGCGTCCCGGGTGGCCCGCAGCCACGCCGACGCCGTCCCGTACGCCCGCTCGGCGAACCCGGCGCCACCCGGATGCCCGTCGTAGACGAAGACGGTCGGCGCCTCGGTGTCCGGGTGCACGGCGGTGGAGAGCCCGCCGATGTCCCACCGGTCGCAGGTCGCCATCAGCGGCAGCAGGCCGATCGCGGCGTGTTCGGCGGCGTGCAGCGCACCCGGCACGTCGGCCGGCTGGACCCCGGCGGCGGCCAGCGACTGCGGTGACAGGGTGAACCAGACCGCCACAGTGCGCAGCTCCCGGGTGGGCAGGTCCAGCGGCCGGGTGTCGATCACCTCCCCGGTGGCGATTCGCCGCCGCTGGTACGACACCACCTGGCTTGTCACATCCACCTCGCCGAGGAACATGCCGACCGGCCCGGCGTCCACGTAGGAGCGCACCGACACCACTGACAGGTCGGTGACGTCGCGGGCGTGGGTGGACCAGTCCGGTTCCTCGGCGCGTACCAGCGCGCAACCGTCGACCAGGTCGAGCTGGTCGACCACGTACGAGACGCCCTGGTGCAGATAGACGGCGCCGGAGTGCAGCAGGAAGTGCGACGAGCCGCCGTCGACAGTGCCGAGCAGTCGGCCGGTCGACGACTCCACCACGGCGACCGGAGCGCCGCCCTCGCCGCGCAGGTCCACCTCGGGCCGCTCCCGGTGCCGCCAGTACCAACCGGTGGGCCGCTGCCGCAGCGCCCCGGCCGCGACCAACTGGTCGACCGCCTCCTTCGCCCCCTCGCCGAAGAGCGCCAGGTCGGCCGGGGTGAGCGGTGCCTCCACCGCGGCGCAGGCCAGTTGCGGCGCCAGCACGTACGGGTTGGCCGGGTCGAGCACCGTCGCCTCCACCGGCGCGCCGAAGATCGCCTCCGGGTGGTGCACCAGGTAGGTGTCCAGTGGGTCGTCCCGGGCCACCAGCACCGCGAGGGCCTCCTGCCCGGAACGCCCGGCGCGGCCCGCCTGCTGCCACAGCGACGCCCTGGTGCCCGGGTAGCCGCAGATCAGCACCGCGTCGAGCCCGACCAGGTCCACGCCCAGCTCCAGCGCGTTGGTGGAGGCCAGGCCGAGCAGGTCGCCGTGCAGCAGGGCCCGTTCCAGCTCGCGTCGCTCCTCCCGCAGGTAACCGCCCCGGTAGGCGGCCACCCGGTCGCCGAGCCCCGGAACGGCGTCGTCCAGCGCTCGACGCGCGTTGGCGGCCACCACCTCGGCACCCTTGCGGGAGCGGACGAACGCGAGGGTGCGTACCCCCTCGGCGACAGTGTCGGCGAGCAGGTCCGCGGTCTCGCGCAGCGCCGACCGACGGACCTGGTGAAGTTCGTCGTGCTCGCCGGTCGCCTGCGGCGGCACCGGCGAAGCGGCCGACGAGTCGGGTGGCAGCAGCGGCGGTTCCCAGAGCGCGAAGGTCACCCCGCCACGGGGGGAGGTGTCCTCGGTGACCGCTGTCACCGGCAGGCCGGTCAGCCGTCCGGCCGCGGTGGCCGGGTCGCCGGAGGTGGCCGAGGCGAGCACGAACACCGGGGTGGCCCCGAACCTGGCGCACTGCCGACGCAGCCGACGCAGCACGTGCGCGACGTGCGAGCCGAACACGCCCCGGTAGGTGTGGCACTCGTCGATCACCACGTACGCGAGTCGGCGCAGGAAGCCGGACCACTGGGCGTGCCCGGGCAGGATGCCGTGGTGCAGCATGTCCGGGTTGGTCAGCACGAACCGGGAGTGCCGCCGGATCCACTCCCGCTCGGTGCGCGGAGTGTCCCCGTCGTAGCAGGCGGGGCGTATGCCCTCCAGCTCCAGCGCGGCGACGGCGCGCAACTGGTCCGCGGCGAGCGCCTTGGTCGGCGCCAGGTAGAGCAATGTGGCCCGGGGATCGGCGAGCAGTGTGGCAAGGGCGGGCAGTTGGTACGCCAGTGACTTGCCGGACGCGGTGCCGGTGGCGACGACCACGTGCTGGCCCTCGTACGCAAGGTTGGCCGCCTGGGCCTGGTGCTGCCAGGGCGCGACCACGCCGCGTCCTGTGAACGCCGCGCGCAACTCCGCAGGTGCCCACGACGGCCACGGCGCGGGCACACCGGCGCGGGCCGGCACCCGCTCGACGTGGGTGACCGGGTCGGCGGCACCCCGGGCGCGTAGCCGGCGCAGCAGGTCGGCCGGCGCTGGCCCAGGGCCGGGACCAGCGGATACGGTGGCCGCGGACGACGACTCCAGGTCGTGGCGCGGCGTGCCGCGCGCGGAGCTGAAGTCGTTGGAGGTCACGCCCTGCACTCTCGCACTGGTGTTCGGAGATGAAAAGTCGGACACCGGGGTAAGGGGAAGCCTCCGCTGGCGTCCGCAGGCCGTCCCGGCGGTAGTGGTTAGATGCCCACGAGAGTTTACGGCTCTGGCGAGGAGGACCGATGGAGCTGTCACTGGCGACCCGCACCGTGGGCGAGCACACGGTGCTCGAGGTCGGTGGTGAGGTGGACGTCTACACCGCGCCCCGGCTCCGTGAGCGACTCCTCGAACTGATCGACGGTGGCGCCCGTCACGTGGTGGTCGACCTCGGTCGGGTGGACTTCCTCGACTCCACCGGGCTGGGCGTGCTGGTCGGCGCGCTCAAGCGGCTCCGCTCGACCAGCGGTTCGTTCGCGCTGGTCTGCGACAAGGAACCGCTGCTCAAGATCTTCCGGATCACCGCGCTGGACCAGGTGTTTCCGCTGCACCCGACGGTCGACGCGGCGATCAGCGCTGACTCGGCGGGCGCCGGCGCGTGATGGCCACAGTCAAGCTCTCCTTCTCGCCCGCTCCGGTGCACGTGCGCACCGCCCGCCTGGTCGGCGTCGCCGTCGCCCGGCGGGCCGGGGTGCGGGAGGAACTGCTGGACGAGGTGCGCCTGGCCATCGGTGAGGCGTGCACGCGCGCGGTGGCCCTGCACCGGCAGTACGGCCTGGCCGACCCGGTGCTGGTGGAGATGTCCGACGGTGGCTCGTACGCCGTGCGGGTGGTGGACCGGGCGCCGATCGAGGCGGGTATCGGTCTGACCGCGCTGCCACCGGACGAGCTGGCCAACGAGTCGCTGACCGATGAGGCGCTGACCACCGGCGTCGGCTTCGCACTGCTCGCCGGTTTCGTCGAGGATCTCCAGGTGCGCCCGGTCGACGAGGGCATCGGCACCGAGGTACGGATGGTGTGGCCGGTCGGCCGCTGACCAGTTTCGCTGCGTAGGCCGCGTCCCCTGCTGGGGATGCGGCCTTCTTTGCATGGATGGGGCCCTATATCAGATTTCGTTTCATAACACAGCGACGAAGATCATCGCGACACGGTGCCACCTGGGTGTGACCTCCAACACTGCGGAGGGCTACAGTACCCGGGTTGTCAGCAAGTGACCTATCCCGCAGCCAGCGGGTATGGGTGTTCATCGCTGGTCCGCTGGTGGGTTGGCGCGCGCTTGCGAGTCCGCATCCAGGCGTCGGTCAGTGCGTCTCCACTCACCGGCGCGATTGTTCGGTAACAGGAGGACACAGATGTCCGAGACCTTGGCCGCCGACGGCGGCGGGCTTTCCCTTACCGGAAGCAATGTCACCTACGTCGTCATCGCCGCGGTTGTCGCGCTGGTGGCACTCGGTTTCGCTGCCGCCCTGACAAAAACGGTGCTGGCCGCTGGTAAGGGCACCGAAAAAATGCAGGAGATCTCGGGGGCGGTCCAGGAGGGCGCCTCGGCCTACCTGCTCCGGCAATTCCGCACCCTGGCGATCTTCGTCGTCATCGCCGTCGTGCTGCTCTTCCTGCTTCCGGTGCACGACACCGATGGCAGTGAACTCGCTGTGAAGATCGGCCGCTCACTGTTCTTCGTGGTGGGCGCCCTGTTCAGCGCGTTCATCGGCGGCGCCGGCATGTGGCTGGCCACCAGGGCCAACCTGCGCGTGGCCGCCGCCGCGAGGGAGCGGGCAGGCGGCCGCGAGGCGGCCATGAAGATCGCGTTCCGAACCGGGGGGGTCGTCGGCTTCTTCACCGTCGGCCTCGGCCTCTTCGGTGCCGCGCTGGTCGTCCTGCTCTACCGGGGTGACGCGCCGACGGTGCTGGAGGGCTTCGGCTTCGGCGCCGCGCTGCTCGCGATGTTCATGCGGGTCGGCGGTGGCATCTTCACCAAGGCCGCCGACGTCGGGGCCGACCTGGTCGGCAAGGTCGAGCAGGGCATCCCCGAGGATGACCCACGCAACGCCGCCACCATCGCCGACAACGTGGGCGACAACGTCGGTGACTGCGCCGGCATGGCCGCCGACCTGTTCGAGTCGTACGCGGTGACGCTGGTCGCCGCGCTGATCCTCGGCCGCGCCGCGTTCGGCGAGGAGGGCCTGGTCTTCCCGCTGATCATCTCCACCATCGGCGTGCTGATCGCGATCGTCGGTGTCTTCATCACCCGGCTGCGCGCCTCCGACCGTAACGCCCTGACCGCGATCAACCGGGCCTTCTACCTGTCGGCGGTGCTCTCCGCTGTGCTGGTGGCGATCGCCGCCTACGCGTACCTGCCGGCGACCTTCGGCGAGTTCGACAGCGGGCTCACCGACGCGCCCGGCAACCCCCGGCTGGTCGCCATCGGCGCGGTGGTCATCGGCATCGTGCTGGCCGCCGCGATCCAGGCGCTGACCGGCTACTTCACCGAGACCAACCGGCGCCCGGTGCAGGACATCGGCAAGAGCTCGCAGACCGGTGCGGCGACGGTGATCCTGGCCGGCATCAGCATCGGCCTGGAGTCGGCTGTCTACTCGGCCCTGCTGATCGGCGCCGGCGTCTTCGGGGCGTTCCTGCTCGGCGGCAGCTCCATCACGCTGTCGCTGTTCGCTGTGGCGTTGGCCGGCACCGGCCTGCTCACCACCGTCGGCGTGATCGTCGCGATGGACACCTTCGGGCCGATCTCCGACAACGCGCAGGGCATCGCCGAGATGTCCGGTGACCTCGACGAGCACGGCGCTCGCACGCTGACCGAGCTGGACGCGGTCGGCAACACCACCAAGGCGATCACCAAGGGCATCGCGATCGCCACGGCGGTGCTCGCCGCGACCGCGCTGTTCGGCTCGTACACCGACTCGCTCCGCAGCGCGTACGCGACGGCTGGCGTGGGCGACGTCGGGACGGAGATCCTCAACTCGCTGAACGTGGCGAACCCGCGCAACCTGGTCGGCCTGATCATCGGCGCGGCGGTGGTCTTCCTCTTCTCCGGGCTGGCCATCAACGCGGTGTCCCGCTCGGCCGGTGCCGTGGTGATGGAGGTCCGCCGGCAGTTCCGTGAGCTGCCCGGCATCATGGACGGCACCCAGCGCCCGGAGTACGGCAAGGTCGTCGACATCTGCACCAGGGACGCACAGCGCGAGCTGATGACCCCCGGCCTGCTCGCCATCCTGGCGCCGATCGCTGTCGGCTTCGGCCTCGGGCCCGGCGCGCTCGCTGCGTACCTGGCTGGTGCGATCGGTGCCGGCACCCTGATGGCGGTGTTCCTGTCCAACTCCGGTGGGGCCTGGGACAACGCCAAGAAGCTGGTCGAGGACGGCGCGTACGGGGGCAAGGGCTCCGAGGCGCACGCCGCCACTGTCATCGGCGACACCGTCGGTGACCCGTTCAAGGACACCGCCGGCCCGGCGATCAACCCGCTGATCAAGGTGATGAACCTGGTCTCGCTGCTGATCGCGCCCGCGGTGGTGGCCTGGAGCGTGGGCGACGACCGCAACGTCGGCCTGCGGGTCGGCATCGCGCTGGTCGCGACGCTGATCATCGTGGCGTCGGTGGTGTTCAGCAAGCGCAAGGGCATCGCGATGTCCGACTCGGACGTCGATGGCAACACCGGCGCGGGCAGCACCGATCACCGCCCGGAGACGGTCAACGCCTGATCCAGGAACGGCCCGATGCCACACCTGGCCAAAGGCCGTACGCTGCAACGCATGCGTACGTGCCGGGCGTCTGCCGCCGGAAAGTTCACGGTGGTCCTGGCCACGATCGTCGTCCTGGCCGGCTGCGGCGGGGGTCCCAGCCCACGGGCCTGGGCGGCCTCGGTCTGCGGTGCCCTCACCCCGTGGCGCTCCGAGATCAACAAGCTGACCAGCAGCACTGACGAGCAGATGACCGCGCAGACCACGCCGGCGCAGGCCAAGGAGAACCTGGTGCGGCTCTTCGATGGGGCGGAGCAGGCCAGCGAGGCCGCGCGCCGCAAGGTGGAGAAGGCGGGCATCCCGGAGGCGGAGAACGGTGAGGCCATCTCCGCCGGATTCCGTGGCTCCCTGGGAAAGATGCGGGACGCGTACGGTCGTGCCCGGGACACCATCGACGGCCTGGCCACCGGCGAGCCGACAGTCTTCTACGACGGGGTGCGGGCCGCCGTGGAGACCCTCAACAAGGAGTACGACGCCAGCGCGCTGGACACCAGCAAGCTCAACTCCGAGGAGTTGAAACAGGCATTCGACGAGGTGCCGGAGTGTCGCTGAGCGGGCTCGGTGACACCGGGAAGGCACAGCCGCCCCCGGCGCTGTTTCCCGCGCCCGAGTCCGACACGCCCACTCCCGGGCGACGCCGCCGCGGCGTGCCGCAGGCCGGCCCGGCGCAGCACGGCTCCTCCCAGCAGGGTGACGATGCGGGCCGGCAACTTGTCTTCTTCGGCGCGGACGCGGCCGAACCGACAGTCGCCGACCTGGCCGGGTTGCTCGCCGGGCCGGGTGAGGTGGTCCGGATGGGCGGCACCGCCCGGCTCTCGGTGCAGGTGGACGCCGCCTGGCGGGTGCACGTGCTCGTCGCCGAGCTGGCGTCGCGTGGGCTGGCGGCCAGTTGGGAGCCGACCGAGGGCGCGCGACACGCCGTTCGTACCTCGTACACCCGGGTCTTGAAGCCGCTCGCGGCCGCCTGGCTGCACGGTACGACGAAACGCCCGCCGCACGCGTTCCACCTGACCGGTCGACGGTTGCGGCTGTGGCTCGCCGCCGCCGGGACGGCGGAGCCTCCGGACTGCTTCCTGTTGCGGCTGGGCGCCGACGACCAGGAGTGTTGGGAGTCGATCGGCGTGGCGCTCGCCTCGGCGGGGCTGGCCGGAACGCTGCTCGGCCCGGGTGAGGGCGGCCCGGCGTACCGGATCACCGGCCGCCGCCGACTCTCCCGGCTGGCCGAGCTGGTCGGCGCGCCGCCGCCCGCAGCCCCAACCAACACCTGGCCAACCTGACCCCCGGGTCGATCATGGAGTTGCGGTGGGGGACGTATTGCTCCTCCGGGGTTAAAACGCCCACCACAAGTCCATGATCGACGCGATTGGGCGGTGCCGGCCGGGTGTCCGGTGCCGGACAGCGGGCGGGTCGATCCAGGCGGAAAACGGGCGGGTCGGGTCTCGGTGGTGGGTCCGCCATCGTCACAGTGACCCGCCTCGAGCCCTACCCACGGTGTACGGTGGCGCCGTCCGGCAGTGCTGAGCGCGGTGGGGCGGCGTCGACCGCCGCGTCGAAGCGTTTTGCGGCCCGCGAAACCCGAAACGCGGGCGGCGCGTTACGTTGGACATCCGGACCGCCGGTGCGACGGCGGGGTCGAAAGCGGTCGCTGTCCGGGCGCCGGCAGACCACGAGCAGGAGTGAGGTCGGGGAGAGACGTGCCGAGCAACGCTGGAACCACCCGTCTGGTCATCGTCGAGTCACCGGCGAAGGCCAAGACGATCTCGGGCTACCTTGGCCCGGGGTACGTCGTGGAGGCCAGCTTCGGTCACGTCCGCGACCTGCCGCGCAACGCCGCCGACGTGCCGGCCAAGTACAAGAAGGAACCCTGGGCCCGGCTCGGGGTGGACGTCGACAACGGCTTCCAGGCGCTCTACGTCGTCTCCGCCGACCGTAAGCAGCAGATCAGCAAGCTGGTGAAGCTGGCCAAGGAAGTCGACGAGATCTTCCTGGCGACGGATGAGGACCGCGAGGGCGAGGCGATCGCCTGGCACCTGGTCGAGACGCTCAAGCCCAAGGTCCCGGTCAAGCGGATGGTCTTCCACGAGATCACCAAGCCGGCGATCCAGGCGGCGGTGGCCAACCCCCGGGAGATCGACCGCGATCTGGTCGATGCCCAGGAGGCGCGCCGGATCCTCGACCGGCTGTACGGCTACGAGGTCTCCCCGGTGCTGTGGAAGAAGGTCATGCCGCGGCTCTCGGCAGGCCGGGTGCAGTCCGTGGCGACCCGCATCGTGGTCGAGCGGGAGCGGCAGCGGATGGCCTTCCGCACCGCCGAGTACTGGGACATCCTGGCCACCCTCGCCGTGGCGAACGCCGGTGAGGGGCCGCGAAACTTCAACGCCACACTGATCGCGTTGAACGGTGACCGGATCGCCACCGGTAAGGACTTCGAGCCGACCACCGGTCGGGTTCGGGCCGGCGCCGGGGTGGTGCACCTCGACGAGAGCGGCGCCCGTGGCTTGGCGGCCCGGCTCGACGGACGGCCGTTCACCGTCACCCGGGTCGAGGAGAAGCCCTACCGCCGTCGCCCGTACGCGCCGTTCATCACCTCGACCCTCCAGCAGGAGGCGGCCCGCAAGCTGCGCCTGTCCTCGCAGCAGACGATGCGCACCGCGCAGCGCCTGTACGAGAACGGCTACATCACCTATATGCGTACCGACTCGGTCAACCTGTCGGAGACCGCCATCTCGGCGGCCCGCCGACAGATCGTCGAGCTGTACGGCGAGCGCAGCGTTCCGCCGGAGCCGCGCCGCTACACCGGCAAGGTGAAGAACGCGCAGGAGGCGCACGAGGCGATCCGCCCGGCGGGGGACAACTTCCGTACCCCGGGCGAGGTGGCCAAGGAGCTGTCCGCCGAGGAGTTCAAGCTCTACGAGCTGATCTGGCGGCGCACCATCGCCTCGCAGATGACCGACGCGGTCGGCTCCAGCGTGTCGGTGCGCATCCGGGCGGTCTCCACCTCGCAGGAGGAAGCCGACTTCGGCGCGACCGGCAAGACCATCACCGACCCGGGCTTCCTGCGCGCCTACGTCGAGTCGAGCGACGACGAGAACGCCGAGGCCGAGGACGCCGAGCGTCGGCTGCCCACCCTGGTCAAGGATCAGCCGTTGACCGCCGACGAGCTGGCCGCGCAGGGTCACCACACCCAGCCGCCGTCGCGCTACACCGAAGCGTCGCTGGTCAAGGCCCTGGAAGAGCTGGGCATCGGCCGCCCGTCCACCTACGCGTCGATCATGCAGACGATCCAGGACCGGGGGTACGTCACCAAGCGCGGCCAGGCGATGATCCCGACGTTCCTGGCCTTCGCGGTGATCGGGCTGATGGAGCGGCACTACCCACGCCTCATCGACTACGACTTCACGGCCACGATGGAGAACGAGCTGGACGAGATCGCCGGCGGTGACCACGCTGCTGTCGACTTCCTCACGGCGTTCTACTTCGGCAGCTCCAACGGTGCCGGCGACCAGGACATCGCCCGTTCCGGCGGGCTCAAGAAGCTGGTCACCGAGAACCTCAGCGACATCGACGCCCGCAGCGTCAACTCCATCCCGCTCTTCACCGACGACGACGGCCGCGAGGTCGTCGTGCGGGTCGGCCGCTACGGGCCGTACCTGCAACGGGAGTTGCCCGGTGGCGAGCAGCCGGCACCGGCCGCCGAGGGCGAGGAGGGCGGCTCCCAGGGTGACCGGGCGCCGATCCCCGAGGGCCTGGCCCCGGACGAGCTGACCCCGGAGAAGGTGCACGAGCTGTTCCTGGGCGGCAGCGGCGAGCGCAAGCTCGGCGACGACCCCGGCACCGGCGAGCCGATCGTGCTCAAGTCCGGCCGGTTCGGCCCGTACGTGTCAAGCGGCGAGCGGAAGTCGTCGCTGCTGCGGACGCAGACGCCGGACTCGCTGACCCTGGAGGAGGCGCTCAAGCTGCTCAGCCTTCCCCGGCTGATCGGTGTCGCGCCGGACGGCGTCGAGGTCTTCGCCAACAACGGCCGCTACGGCCCGTACGTCAAGCAGGGCGAGGAGTTCCGTTCGCTGGACTCCGAGGACAAGATGTTCACCGTCACGCTGGACGAGGCGCTGGCTCTGCTGGCCGCCCCGAAGGCGCGTGGACGGCGAGCCGCGGCGCCGCCCCTGCGCGAGATGGGCGTGGACCCGGCGACCGAGAAGCCGATGGTGATCAAGGACGGCCGGTTCGGCCCGTACGTGACCGACGGTGAGTTCAACGCGTCGCTGCGGCGCGGGCAGACGCCGGAGGCGCTGACCATCGAGGAAGCGTCCGAGATGTTGGCCGAGAAGCGGGCGAAGGGTCCGGCGCCGCGGAAGAAGGCGGCGGCGAAGAAGGCGCCAGCGAAGAAGGCGACTGCCACGAAGAAGACGGCCGCCGCCAGCAAGTCCACCGCCGCGAAGAAGACCACCACTGCCAAGGCGACGGCGGCGAAGAAGGCTCCGGCGAAGAAGGCCGCCCCGCGCAAGGCAGCTACCAGCACCGAGTAACTCCCGTCCGGGCCGCTCTGATCCGTGACGCGGCGCTCCAGATCTTGGACAGTTTCCGTCTTCTCTGAACGGAAACTGTCCAAGATCTACGGCTGTGGTCGTGGTCCAGGTGTTTCCGATCACGCTGAGGTGGTGCCGCTCGTCGCTTCGCCGGTACCGCCGTACCGCTTGGTCATGCCGATCTGCGAGCTGTGCCCGCCGAGGTTGAGATGATCCGCAAGAGGCGGGCGGGCGGCGAGAAGCGGGCTGCCGTTCTCGACGCCGTGGCCGCCGTGCTGGCGACCCGTGGCTACGAGAACACCCGCTTCATCGACGTGTCAGCGGCCGGCGGGGTGGCGATCAGCACCCTCCAGACCTACTTCGGCTCCCGCGAAGACATGATCATCGAGGCCATGCAGGTCTTCACCGACCGGGAGGTGGAGGCCCTGCGAGCGGTGTCCGCCGCCGAGGCCGATCCGTGGCGACGACTCGTCGCGCTGGTGGACCGGAGCCTGCACAACTCGGAGAGCACAAGGCAGGTCCTGGTCGAGTTCTGGCGCTCCGCGATGCGCGACGACGAACTCCGCGACTACAGCGCCACTGTGCAGCAGCGCTACCGGGAGCCCTTCCTGGCCGCCGTCCGGGAGGGCGCCGCCCGGGGGGCGTTCACGCCGGCCCACGATGCCGAGGCGGTGACGGATCTCCTGCTCGCCGCGCTGGCCGGTCTGATCGTCTCGCGGGTTCAGCACCATCCCACGCCGGCGCCAGCGAACTTCCGCGACGTCCTGCTGACCCAGCTCAGACTGATGCTGGGTGTCAGCGACTCCGAAACCACACCCGAACGGATCGAGGCACGATGACCACCGTCGAGATCACCCGGTTCCGCGTCCCCGCCGAGCGCGCGGAGGATCTGCTGGCCGCGCGGCCGGCGATGCTGCGCGACTTCGAGGCCGATCGCGCCGGCTTCCTCGGCGCACGGCTGATCCGGCTGGGCGCGGACGAGTGGCTGGACATCGTCTTCTGGGCTTCGTCCGAGGACCACGCCGAATCCCGCCGCCGGGGCGCGAACCGGCCCGGCATCCAGACGTTCTTCTCCCTGATCGACTCGGTGATCAGCGCCGAGGAGGGCACGACGACCGACGTGGTGGGTGCGTGATGCGCGCCGCGTGGTACGACAGGCAGGGCCCGGCACGCGGCGATCTGCGTTACCCCATCGCCGCCCGTCTTCCGCTGGCGGAGATCGCACACGCGCACGAGTTGGCCGAACACAGCTCGGCCAGCGGCCGGGTCGTCCTGGACATCTGAAGGGCCCGAAACGACCATGATCTGGACAGCCGGCTTCCGGACCCACGTTCTGGTCCACTTCGGTATCAACGACCTCGGTCTGCCGGCCATGTTGGGCGAGCCGGCAGTCACCGCCGACGCCCTCGTCGAGGGCTTCCGCGAGCTGGCCGACCGCGCCCACGGCGCCGGTCTGCGGATCGTCGCCGCCACCATCGGCCCCTTCGCGGGCGGTGGCCCGGAGATCAGCACACCGGCAGGCCTCGCCACCCGACGCGAGGTGAACGACTGGATCCGTACTACTGACGCCTTCGACGCCGTCTTCGACGTGGCGAGCGCTGTCGCGGACCCGCACGCCCCCGACCACATCCACCCGGCGCTGGACAGCGGCGACGGCATGCACCTGAACGACAGGGGCGCGGAGGCGATGGCCGACGCGGTGAACCTGGACGACCTGGCGCTCTAGCGCTGGTCACCGCGACGGCGTGCGCCGACGGAGCCGTCAGACCCCGAGCACGTGGTTCAGGTGGGGGTTGGTGAAGACGCGGTGCGGGTCGAGCCGGTCGCGGACGGCCTGGAAGTCCGCGAAGCGGGGGTACGCGGTGGCCAGCGAGGCGGCGTCGCGGTAGTGCAGTTTGCCCCAGTGCGGGCGACCGCCCAACCCGGCGGCCACCTGCTCGAAGGCAGTGAAGTACGGCTCGTACGGCATACCGACGTACTGGTGCACGGCGATGTAGGCGTTGTCCCGGCCGTAGCCGTGCGACAGCCAGATGTCGTCGGCGGCGGTGAACCGCACCTCCACCGGGAAGAGCACCTTGAACGGCAGGCCGTCCACGATCCGCTGGAGCGCGGCGAGCGCCTCCGGCAACGCCTCGCGGGGCAGGCCGTACTCCATCTCCACGAAGCGGACCCGGCGCGGGGTGCAGAAGACCCGGTCGGAGCGGCCGGTGTACTGGCGTTCGGTGAGGGCGCGGGCGGAGACGGCGCTGATCCCCGGTGCCAGCGCGGGCACGGCCCGGCCGAGTCGGCAGGCGCCGGCGAAGACCCGGTTGGACAGGAAGTCGTCGTCCATCCAGCCGCGCCAGCGGGACAGCGGCCGGTCGTTGGCCGGTACCCGGTCGTTGGCCTTGACCTGGACCCGCGACGTGTACGGGAACCAGTAGAACTCGACGTGGTCGTGCCGGCCGATCAGCTCGGGCAGTTCGCCGAGCACGTCGGCCAGCTCGGCCGGTCGTTCGTGGGCGCGCAGGACGAAGGCGTCAACGCACCGCAGGGTGACCTCCACCAGGACGCCGAGCGCGCCGAGTGACACTCGGGCGGCGGCGAGGACGTCGGGATGCTCGTCGGCGGAGCAGCGCAGCACCTCGCCGGTGCCGGTGACCAGAGTGATCGCCTCGACGAAGGTGGAGAGGCACCCGTAGCCGGCTCCGGTGCCGTGGGTGCCGGTGGAGATCGCCCCGGCGACGGTCTGCGCGTCGATGTCGCCGAGGTTGGGCAGCGCGAGGCCGTGCCGGGCGAGCAGGCCGTTGAGCGTGTGCAGGGTCATGCCCGCCGGCACTGTGACCAGTCGGTGGGCGACGTCCACGCTGACCATGGTGTCCAGCTCGGACAGGTCCATCCGACGGTCGTCGGCGAGTGCGACGGCGGTGAACGAATGGCCGCTGCCCGTCACCCGGATCCGAGCGCCGTCGGCGGCGGCAGATCTGACGGCTTCTACGACGTCGGTCGGCGAGCCGGGGCGCAGGATCGCGCTGGCGCTGCCACGCTGGTTCCCGGCCCAGTTGGACCATCCAGCCCCGAGCGGTGCGGTGCGGACCATGCGCACTCCTCATTCATGAATATGAACTGACTTCATATCAGGAACGTTCTAGCTGGTAAATACCGCAATTGCGATCCGCTCGTTGTACCGGTAGTCACGGACTCGTGACGTGGAGATATGTTCATCCGTCGAAGGGGGGTGGCGCAGAGTGTCCACACCAGCCGCCACGACCGGGCCGCTGCGCCGCGTACCGGTGCAAGGTCGAAGTGTCGCGCGGGTACAGCGCATGTTGGATGCCTGCGCCGAACTCGTCGACGAGGTGGGGTACGAGGGGCTGACCACCACCCTGCTCGCCGAGCGGGCCGAGGTGGCGATCGGGTCGGTCTACCAGTTCTTTCCGGACAAGCGGGCGATTGTGCAGGCGTTGACCCTGCGGACCATGGAGTCCTACCTCCAGCGCCTCGACGAGAGGTTCGCCTCCGACGAGATGACCCACTGGTGGGACGGCGTCGACGCGGGCATCGACGAGTACATCACCATGCACCGCACCGTCCCGGGCTTCCGTACCCTGCACTTCGGCGACGTGGTCGACCTGCACCTGCTCGACGAGCAGCGGGACAACAACGGCGTGATTGCCGACCAGTTGGCCCGGGTGCTCACCGAGCGTTTCGGGCTCACCGACGTGCCCAAGCTGCGCTTCGTGCTGGAGATCGCGGTCGAGGCGGCGGACGCGCTGATCAAGCTCGCGTTCCGCCGGAAGTCCGAGGGCGACGAGCGGGTGCTGCTGGAGGCGAAGGCGCTGATCCGGGAGTACCTGCACCGTCAGGTCGACGGCCCGGACAACGGCCGGTCCCCCGTCGGCAAGCAGGCCGAGGCGCCCCAACCCGCCTGAGTCGGCGCGGCGGGCGGGCCTCGGCCGGCGGTGGGGGCGGCTGCCCGGTCTCAGAGGAAGGCCTGCCCCTCACCCCGGTAGGTGGGCACGGTCGCCACTACCGCGTCCCCCTCGATCAGGTGCAGCTCGTTGACCCGTTCACACAGCTCACCTGCCTTGGCGTGCCGGAACCACACCCGGTCGCCGACGCTCAGCCCGGCCGCCGCCGCTCCGGACAGCGGGGTCTGCACCTCGCCGGCGCCCTCGGTGCCGACCAGCTTCAGCCCCGCCGGTAGCCACGGCCGGGGCAGTCGACTGTCGGCGGCCGGGCCGGAGGCGATCCAACCACCGCCGAGCACCGTCGCCAGCTCCGGCGTCGGTCGACGGACCACAGCGCAGGCGAAGAACGCCGCAGGGGTGGGACGCCAGGCGCGGTACGCGTCGAACAGTGTCGGCCCGTACAGGCCCGATCCCGCGGTGATCTCGGTTACCGCGGGATCGGCGCTGGTCGCGGCCACGCTGCCAGTGCCGCCGCCGTTGACGAACTCCAGGTCGGCGTGCGCGCGTACCGCGGCGACCGCTGCGCCACGGCGGGCCAGCAACTCGCGGTACGACCCGCGCTGGGCCAGCCTGATCGCGCCGGCCAGCAGTGTCTTGCCCGGCGGCGCATCGCCCAGGCCGGCGATCTGCGCCTCGTACGACATGAGCCCGACCAGCCGGAAGCCGGGCCGACCGGCGACGGCTGCGGCGAGCGCGCCGGCTGCCCGCGCGCTGTGCACCGGTGAGCGGCGGACGCCGACGTGCACCCGGCCGCGCAGCGGTCGCCAGGAGGCGTCCAGATCCAGGCAGAGCCGTAGCTCGGCGCGCTGCCCCGGGGCCTCGATCGCGTCGATGAGGTCGAGTTGGCCGGTGCCGTCGATCATCAGGGTGATGGCGGCGGCGAGCGTCGGGTCGGCGCCCAGCTCGGCGAGGGCGGCCCGGTCCGCGCTCGGGTACGCGACCAGCACGTCGTCGCTGACGCCGGCGCGGACCAGCCAGATCGCCTCGGGCACTGTGAACGCCATCACGCCATGCCAGCCCGGCCGCGCGAGCGCTCGACTGATCAACTCGCGGCTGCGGACCGACTTGCTGGCGAGGCGGACCGGTTTTCCGGCGGCGCGATCGGCCAGGGCGGCCGAATTGGCGTCGAAGGCGGTGAGGTCGACCACCGCGTACGGGGGGTCGAGGTGGGCAGTCGCCCGATCCAGGCGCTCGCGAAGTTTGTCGCTTTCGATGGCCACGTGTGCACGCTAACTGTCCGACGGAGAATGCGAAATACCCTCGCGTACGTCCGGGCTGCGGCCGGTACCTCCGGCGGCCTAGGCTCAGCGAGCAGGAGAATGTCGCCCGGGGGGTGGCCCCCACCGGGTCTAGAGTGTTGCACCGGAGGTGCCCAGCGATGGGCCGGCACGTGGAGGTACGGCCATCGAAAGCCAGAACAGCGGCGAGTCGCCCGGCGTGTCGCGCCCGGGTGACCAGTCGGGCAACGCCGCCACGCAGCCCAACGGCGGCCAGGCTGATCCGTCCGGTTATGCCGCGATCCGGTCCGTGCTGCGCATCCGGCCGTTCCGACGGCTCTGGATCGTGCTCGGCGCGGCCTCCTTCGGCGACTGGCTCGGCTTGCTGGCCACCGCACTCTTCGCCGCCTCGCAGGTGCAGGGCAGCACCGCCCAGGGCGCCGCGTTCGGCGGGGTGACCGCCATCCGGCTGCTCCCCGCGCTGGTGCTCGGCCCGGTGGCCGGCGTCTTCGCCGACCGGTTCGACAGGCGCTGGACGATGGTCATCTGCGACCTGCTGCGCTTCGTGCTCTTCGCCTCCATTCCGCTCTACGCCCTCAGCGGCGCCGCGGGTGGCCTGGTGGTCGGCTGGGCGCTGATCGCCACCTTCCTGATCGAGTCGCTCACCCTGCTCTGGATCCCGGCCAAGGAGGCCGCGGTCCCGAACCTGATCCCCCGGGCCCGGCTGGAAGCGGCCAACCAGCTCACCCTGATCACCACCTACGGCCTCACCCCCGTCGCCGCCGCCATCGGCCTCGCCGTGCTCGACCGTGGCGTCCGTGGTGCCGTCGGCGGCGACCTGCCCTCCTGGGCCGAGCCGGCCCAGCTCGCGCTCTGGTTCAACTCCTTCTCCCGGCTGGCCACGGCGCTGGTGGTGGCGTTCGGGATCAAGGAGATCAGTGAGGCGCAGCGCGGTGAGGCGGAGCGTGTCGAGCAGAGCATGTTCCGGCAGTTCTCCGAGGGCTGGAAGTACATCGGCCAGACCCCGCTGGTCCGCGGCCTGGTGCTGGGCATCTTCGGCGCGTTCGCCGGCGGCGGCATAGTGGTCGGCACCGCCAAGTTCTTCGCCAACTCGCTGGGCGCGGGCGACGCGGCGTTCTCACTGCTCTTCGGCGCGATCTTCGTCGGTCTGGCGCTCGGCATCGGGCTCGGCCCGATGGTCGTCAAGGAGATGTCCCGACGCCGCTGGTTCGGCATGAGCATCGTGCTGGCCAGCGCCGCGGTGATGACCCTCGCCTTCGCCATCCACCTGTCCATGGCGATCGTCGGCGCGGTGCTGGTCGGCGCCGGTGCCGGGATGGCCTTCCTGGCCGGCACCACGCTGCTGGGCGGCGAGGTGGCCGACGAGGTGCGCGGCCGGGTCTTCGCCGTGGTGCAGATCGGCACCCGGCTGGTGCTGATCCTGGCCATCGGCCTGAGCAGCGTGTTGGTCGGTGTCGGCGGCTCCCGCAAGCTGGAGATCGCCGACCTCGGCATCTCCGTCTCCTCCACCCGACTGCTGCTGCTCGCAGCCGGTGCCGCCGGCATCTTCGCCGGGATCAGCGCGTTCGGCCAGATGGACGACAAGAAGGGCGTCCCGGTCCTCGCCGACCTGTGGGGCTCCATCCGGGGCCGTCCGCTGATGCCCGCCGAGCCGTTCGTCTCCGCCGGGCTCTTCGTGGTCTTCGAGGGCGGCGAGGGCGCGGGGAAGTCCACCCAGCTCACCGCGCTCTCCGAGCGGCTGCGCGGGCACGGCCGAGAGGTGGTGGTCACCCGCGAGCCGGGGGCCACCGGCGTCGGCCGGCGAATCCGGTCGCTGGTGCTGGACACCTCCGGCGACGACGCGCCCTCCCCCCGGGCCGAGGCGCTGCTCTACGCCGCCGACCGGGCGCACCACGTGGCCACCGTCGTCCGGCCCGCGCTGGTTCGGGGCGGCGTGGTGATCAGTGACAGGTACGTCGACTCGTCCCTGGCGTACCAGGGCGCCGGCCGCACACTGCCCGTCGACGAGGTCTCCTGGCTCTCCTCCTGGGCCACCGGTGGGCTCAAGCCCGACCTGGTGGTGCTGCTGGACGTCGAACCGCGCACCGGCCTGTCCCGGGTGGCCTCCCGCAACACCGGCACCGACCGGCTGGAGGCCGAGTCGGTCGCCTTCCACGAGCGCGTCCGGTACGCGTTCCTCGACCTCGCCGCCGCCGACCCGAAGCGCTACCTGGTGCTCGACGCCTCCCGGCCGGCCGACGAGATCACCGGGCTGGTGGTCCGGCGGGTCGAGGAGATGCTCGGCAAGCCGGGCGGCATCGTGCACCCGCGGCCGGCGCAGGGCCCGGACACCTCGGTGCAACCTGAGTTATCCGACGCGGAGCTGGTGACGATGGAGCACAAGACCTGATGCCGGACGTCTTCGCCGACCTGGTCGGTCAGGACGAGGCGGTGGTCGAGCTGCGGCGCGCAGCCGCCGCGGCAGCCGCCGTGCTGCGCGCTGGCGCCGCCGCGCTGGTCGCGGCCGGCCCGGCCAGCGGTGACGGGTCCGCTGCCGACGACGCAGTGAGCGGCGGGCTGGACCCGTCCGCCGGGATGACGCACGCGTGGATCTTCACAGGGCCACCCGGCTCCGGCCGTTCGGTCGCCGCACGGGCGTTCGCCGCCGCACTCCAGTGCGTGCACGGCACCGGCTGCGGTGAGTGCCCCGGCTGCCACACCACAATGGGCGGCACCAACGCCGACGTGCGGATGGTGGTGCCGGAAGGGCTCTCCATCGGCGTCGGCGAGATGCGCGCGCTGGTGCTCCGCGCGGCCAGCACCCCGTCCGGCGGGCGCTGGCAGGTGGTGGTCATCGAGGACGCCGACCGGCTCACCGAGGCCGCCGGCAACGCGCTGCTCAAGGCGATCGAGGAACCCCCGCCGCGGACGGTCTTCCTGCTCTGCGCCCCGTCCACCCACCCGGACGACATCTCGGTGACCATCAGGTCGCGCTGCCGGGTCGTACCCCTGCGGCAGCCGCCGGCCGAGGCGGTGGCCGAGGTGCTGGTTCGCCGGGACGGCATCGCCCCCGACGTGGCGCAGTGGGCGGCGGCGGCCGCGCAGGGTCACGTGGGTCGGGCCCGCCGGCTGGCCCGCGACCCGGAGGCCCGCAAACGACGCGAGGCGGTGCTCGCGGTGCCCCGCCGGTTGACCGGTGTCGGCGCGGCGTTCGACGCGGCGTCCGCGCTGATCGAGGCGGCCGAGGCGGAGGCCGAGGCGTCGGTCACCGAGGCCGACACCACCGAGCGGGCGGCACTGGAGACCGCGCTCGGCGCGGGCGGCACCGGCCGGGGCGCGGCCGGCGCCATGCGGGGCGCTGCCGGGCAGCTCAAGGAGCTGGAGAAGCGGCAGAAGTCCCGGGCCACCCGGGCCCAGCGGGACGCACTGGACCGGGCGCTGGTCGACCTCGCGGGCTTCTACCGGGACGCGCTCACCATGGCGCTGCGCGCACCCGTCGCCCCGGTGCACACCGACACTGCCACGCTGGCCGGCGCCGGCGCGCAGAAGTGGGACGCCGAGGGGTCGCTGCGCCGGTTGGAGGCCGTGCTCGCCTGCCGTGCGGCGATCGAGGCGAACGTCAAGCCGCGGATCGCGGTCGAGGCGATGATGCTCGCCCTCTGGAAGGGCTGACCCGCACTTCCGGCCGTTGTCCACAGGCATCGACAGGCCCGATTGCGGTGCGGTACGGTCCCTGTGCCGTGGTGACGGTGGCACCACACTGAGTGATGGATCACCCGGGAGGAGTCGGCCGATGCCGCGGGGGGAGATCGACGAAGCCTGGATCGAGGAGGCGGTGCGACGCTACCGCCGGATCGAGTCCCTCCAGGCCGAGTTCGACCAGGCGGTGTCGACCGTCGAGGTGACCGTCCGCTCGCCGGACGGCCTGGTCGAGGTGGTGGTCACCGCCGGTGGACGGATCACCGACGTCCGGTTCCTCGGGCCGCTGCACACCCGCAGCCCGCGCGACGTTGCCGGTTCCGTGCAGGCCGCGGTCACCGCAGCGGCCGACGCCGCCGAATGGGCCCGGGAAAAGCTGCACAACGAGACGTTCGCCGCCTACCGACCGCTCGCGGGGGCCTGAGATGGACACGCTGCGCGCGCTCTCCGCCCGACTCGACGAGGCGAGCGCCACGCTCACCCTCGTTTCGCACACCGTCACCGCCAGCGATCCGGCTCAGGCCGCGTTCGGCGCCGACGCACCGGGCCGGCCGGGCGAGATCGGTCGGGCGCTGCACAGGCAGTGGACGACCGCCACCGACGACCGGGCTCGGGAGGCCCGCGCCGCCGCCGGTCGACTGGCCGCCGCCGCGGCGGCCGTGCGGGAAGCCGCCGACCGCTACGCCGAGGTCGACAGGGCGGCCCGCCGCCGGCTCACCGGGGAACCGTGATGGACGCGCTGGACCGGCTCGCCGAGCCCGGCCTCGACCTGCTCCGCCGGGTGGACAGACTGATCGCGGCCGGTGTCCCCGAGGGGCACCGGGTCTGGCCGCTGCTGCGCCGCATGCAGGTGCTGCCGGGCGACGCGGTTCGCAGCTTCCTCGACCTGCACCCGGCGCCGCTCGCCAGCGCCGGCCACGCGGTGCGCCGGCTCGTCCGGGGGTACGACGACGTCTCCGCCGCGCTCACCGACTCGGTGCTCTGGTCCGGTCCGGCCGCCACGGCGTACGGGCACCAGCGGGCGGCGCTGCTACGCCACCTCGACGAGGGGCCGGACAGCCTGGTCGGGCGACTCGAGTCCACAGCCGGATACGCCGACGCCCTCGCCGACTGGGTGGAGGGCAGCCGTCTCGCGCTGGCCCGCACATTGGCCGACGTGCTCCGCTCGGCCGAAGCGGTCGCCGTGGTCGCCGCCACCGCCACCGGTGCGTCGACGCGCCCCGGGCCGGTCGGGCCGGGTGTGGCCGACGCGGCCGAGATCGCCGCACGGGTGCTGGCAGTGCTCTGCGTCGCGTACGACGGTGCGGAGACCCTGCTGCGTCAGTGGGCGCCGAGCCTGGCCGAAACCGCGTGGCGTCCGCCGACGGACGGGCGTCCCCGCTACGACCAGCCCACCCGGGTCGGCTGGTAACCGGGCCCGGCCGTGGCCGCGTTGCCTCGGACAGGCCACGGCGTCGCTCGCGGGCGCCTGACCTGAAGCCGGCGCCCACGGCGACGCCGTGGTCTTCCCCCTGCACCCCCCGCAGGTCTGCCTCCACTCAACGCCGCCGAGGCACGTCTTGTCTCCTGCCCGGCCCCGGATTCAACCGTCCGGGCGAGCAGCAACGGCACGACGGGACGCCCGGCAATAGGTCGAGTCGACGGTCATGAATGGCAGCGGGGCGTAGCCGGCCGGTGCGCCTTGTGCCGTGACCCGTCGTAGGGTGGGGGGATGGGCATGCTCTGCGCGGTCAGCTTCAACCGGTACGGGCGGCTCTACTACCTCGACCCGGGCGAGTTGCGCCCGCAGGTGGGCGACCGGGTGCTGGTGCCCACCGATGACGGGCCCGAGGTGGCGGAGTGCGTGTGGGCCGCGCAGTGGGTGACCGAGGAGACCGACGGCTTCCCCCGCCTGGTCGGGCTGGCCGGCGACGACGACCTCCGCCGGGACGAGGCGTTACGTCGGCGCAAGGCCGAGGCGAAGGTGGCAGCGAAACGGCTGATCCGCTCGCACGGCCTGCCGATGAAGGTGGTGGCGGTCGACCATGTGCTCGGCTCCGCCGAGAGCGGCGGTGAGCGCAGCACCGTCTACTTCACCGCCCCGCACCGGGTGGACTTCCGGTCCCTGGTCCGCGACCTGGGCGCGACCCTGCACTGTCGGGTGGAACTGCGCCAGCTCTCCGCCCGCGACTCCGCGCGGGTGCAGGGCGGCATCGGCTCCTGCGGTCGGGACCTGTGCTGCGCCACGTTCCTCACCGACTTCGAGCCGGTGACCATCCGGATGGCGAAGGACCAGGACCTACCGCTCAACCCGCTGCGCATCTCCGGCGCCTGCGGGCGGCTGATGTGCTGCCTCAAGTACGAGCACCCGCTGTACCAGCGCTTTCAGGAGACCGCCCCGGCGGTCGGCAGTCGGGTCTCCACCCCCGAGGGTGACGGCCGGGTCGTCGGCCACAGCGTCCCCCGCGACGCGGTGACCGTCCGCCTGGACGCCGACGGCTCCCGCTGCTCCTGCTCCCGAGCCTCCGTCTGCGCCCCCCGCCAAGCCCACGACCAGCACTACACCCCCTAACCCCGCCCCGCCGGCCCCTCGGGTCCGCCGGCCCCCCCGGGTCCGCCAGTCCCGCGTTGATCATGAAGTTATTGCCATGCCGGACGGCGTGTCGGCGCAATAACTTCATGATCAACGGAGCGGGGTGGGGCGGGGGTGGGGTGGGGTGGGGGTTAGTGCAGGACTGTGGGGGGTTCGGTTAGGTGGGGGGTCAGGGGGCGCTTGGGGATCAGCCAGCTCTGGGTGGGGGACTGGTCGGGGTTCACCTGCCAGTCGCGGGAGACCCGGTCCACCCCCAGCGGGTAGATGGTCAACGTGCCGTCAGTGTCGATGCGCAGTCGCAGGAACGACTTGGAATCCTCGATGCCCTGGCCGGCGAAGAGTTCATTGACGTTCACTCCGAAGGAGCCCGCCACCAGCAGGTACGCCGCTACCAGCTGGCTGGCGACCAGACCGATCACCGGGCCGTAGAGCACCGCCGCGGCGACCGCCGGCAGTGGCCACGGCCAGTCGTAGAACGGCAGCGCCAACCAGACCCAGGTGCCGGCCGCCCCTAGCGCCACCTGCGCGACGCCGTGGCCGACGCCGAGGATCCAGTGCCGCGCGTGACGTTTGCCGCTCGCGCTCGGCGGCTTGGCGAACAGGGCCGCCGCGATCACCGTCACGAGCACCATCACCACCAGCGGGACGCTGAACAGCCGCTGGTTGGTGCTGTCGGCCCAGTTCGCCGTCGCACCGGCCATGGCAAGCATCAGCAGGGTGTGCAGGGTGCCGAGCAACGTGGTGAAGCCGGGATTGCGCAACGGCAACCGGGGGAAGATGCCCCAGCCGTAGCGGCGCGACCGCGCGGCGTCCGGGTAACGGGCCACCAGGTCGTACGGCTGGGCGGAGCTGGCCTTGCGGGTCAGCGTGTCCCGCGGTGGCACCTCGATGCGCTCCGGCAGCTTGTGGGTGGGATAGAGGTACGCGCCGCCCCCACCGCAGGTGATCAACTGCCGGTCCGGCCCCGAGTAGCGGGCGTAGTGGTGCAGGTCCCCGGAGAGCAACAGTCGGACCCGCGCCCCGGTCGGGTCGATGATCGTGCGGATGAAGTAGTCGATCGAGTCGTACGCCGTGGGGTTGTCGGCGGCCTTGACCCAGGTCGGCGCCGGCGCCGCGATGATCACCTTGGACTCCGGCCCGAGTCGCTTGGCCACCTCGTCGAAGTAGGCCAGCTGCGGGTCGTCCAGGTACGAGCCGGACTGGTCGTCAACGCCGAGCAACCACCAACCGGCCGGCAACTCCACGGCGAAGTACGACCGGGACTGCCCGGTGCCCCAGCCCGCGAAGTTGCGGTCCCGGGAGCGGACGAACAACCGCAGGAAAGCGGTGAGGCCGTCGTACCAGTCGTGGTTGCCCGGCACCGCGAAGAGCGTGGGCTTCTCGGCCGGCGTCACCGGCAGGGCAGCCTGGTAGGGACCCTTGCACCGGTCCTCGTACGCGGCGTAGGCCGCCGACGGGTACACCTGGTCGCCGCCCATCACCAGGGTCTGCGCCCGGGGCAGGCGGTGCCCGTCGACGGTCAGCTCGGGCTGCGCCAGCAGGTACGCCACCGAGTAGGTGGCGTTGAAGCCGTCACCCAGGTCGGCCACGTAGTCGAGCCACAGCCCGCCGTCCGGCCCAACCTGGCGGAAGACGCCGTCGCCGAACGCGTTCTGCAACTCACGCTTGTCGAGGTACGCCCCGAAGAGCACCGCCAGCAGCGTCCGGATGCCGGTGCTGATCAGCAGAAACGGCGCCAGCCACGGCACCGGCTTGCGCGGCGTGAAGCCCAACTCCAGCGGATCGGTGCTGCGCGGCCGATGGGCGACGCGTTCACCGGCTGGCGCGCGGTCAGAGCGTTCGGTCGTCTCGTCCTGACGTTCGGGGTGGTCGCGTTCGTCGCTCACCCGCCGCAGCGTAGTCCCGCACCCGATCATCCGCTGTCCGGTAAGCGTCCAGATGACGGCCGATGTCCGGTTGGTGCTGGCCGGCGCGGCGGGGGTATCCCGTTCGGTCGGTACCGCCGGGGTGCCGTACACTTGCTGATCGTTGCCGCCTTAGCTCAGTCGGCTAGAGCGACGCACTCGTAATGCGTAGGTCGACGGTTCGATTCCGTCAGGCGGCTCCACGGAAAGGCCCAGGTCACCGGCTTGATCGCCGATCATGACCTGGGCCTTTTGCTTGCCCTCGCTGGGCCGAGCCGTCAAGGGGTCTCCGGTGGAGAGAGTCGGCACGCAATTGTGCGGGGCGCCTACGCGGCATTGCCCTTTCGTGGAGTCGACATGCATCGAACGTGCCGCTCGGGGGCGACACGTGGCGACAGCAGGCGAGGTGTTGGCCGAGCTGAGCGGTACGGGATGACAGTCGACGGCAGCAGACGATGCGCCGCACCCGCGTTCACACCGAAGAGGCCTGAGGGGCTAGTTCGGGCCGCTGGGCCGTCGAATGAACTGTCGATCGCGGGCGCTGACCGAAGCCGTTGGGCCGGCCGCTCGGAGGACGACATCGAGGACCAGGTCCGGGTCCGCTACGTAGGCACCACTTGCCCACGCGGCATTTGCCTCGATCACGGCCCAGTAGCCGTCGACCAGTCCTACGTCTACGACGATGGCGGAAGGCAGCGTGTGCCCATATCCGGCGAGGAGGTCGGTGCCGAAGGCTAGCGCGTCGGTCGACGGAGGGCCGAGGTGCAACCGGCCGTGCGCGGCGTACTGGCTGCCTGCGTAGACCACACCGTCGAGCAGGTGTAGCCGGTACTCGGCGGTGAAGTCGACGATGTCGCTGACGAGCACTGGAGCTCGTCGGTCGACAGCATCCGGGCCGGGCAGGCGCGAGCCGTCGGTGTAGATCATCGCCGGGATGTTCTTGTCGTTGGGCGACTTGATGAACGCCGGCCGACGGAGTTCGTAGGCCTCGCCGATTGGGACCAGGATGATCTCCCGGCGGGTAAATTCACGGGGAAGCCCGGTCAGCCAGCCAGGTTCAGCCTCCAAGGGCGCAATCCCGAGCAGCGGTGCGACGACGTCGGCGAAGCTTGGTCCCGCATGAAGGTGATCAGCACACAACCCAGCGGGTACCTCGAACGTGGGGAGCTGGACGGTGCCTAGTCCGCGGCGGTGAGCCGCGTCGCGCAAGGTCTGAGCCGAGGCTGTCAGGCGCGGCGGCAGGACAAGTGTCACGACCGATGATCCTGCCCCAACACACCGCCACCGTTACAGCGGTTATCAGGCGTTCCGTGACGGAACACGGGTGGCTTTCGACAGCAACGGCGACAGCGACGGGCCGGGACGAGGACAGCCGCCGGCCGCCGGACACGGACAGTCGTCCGAGGTCGGGGATCCGGACGGACTCCGCCAGACGAAGCGCCTAGAACTTGTAAGCGAGAAGTCGATGACTGGCCGGTCAGGCCGCTTGCAGCCGCCGTGCGATGTCGATGAGAGCGGTAAAGGTGTCCCGGTCTGAGTCGGTCGGAAGTGGAAGCGGCGTGGCGACCTGGTGGTGACGACGGAGGTAGTCCGCTGCGGCGGCGGTTACCCCGCCTGCCCCCCAACCCTGGGCCTGATCCTCGGTGAAGTACTGCTGTAGGGCTTCAACGGCCCCAGGGCCGTTTAGGACGACGGCTGCTGTCGTGAGCGACGGCGCATCGAGGGAACCCCGCGATGTGGCTAGGGCCTGGAGGACTGCCGCGCATACGTCAGGACCGCCAACCCTTATGGCGTACCAGGCACCCATGACGCGTGGACGCCAACTGTCCTGCAGGAGTGCGATCACGTCGGCTGGGGATGCGTCTCCGCTCAGCTCCGCCAGGGCCGGAATCAGGGGAGGCCCGTACCTGAGGGCGTTGGTCCCCATCATGTCGAGGTAGAACGGTACGACGTAGCGGTCAATCAGTTCGTCCGTACTCCGTTGATCCACCCTCGCAACATAGCGGCGGGGTTTTGCCAGGTAGGCAGATATAGGCCACTTGATCGTGATGCGTAGGTCGACGGTTCGATTCCGTCAGGCGGCTCCAGACGTAAGGCCCAGACCAGCAGGAATGCCGGTCAGGGCCTTCGCTCATCTAGGTAGGCCTGAACCGTCTTCCCGTCGGCCGACGATGATTCCGCCGAGCCGGCTCTCCGCCGAAGTGACGGTGGTCTGCGAGTCGACGGTGAACCCGTGCTGACGCAGCCACGCCGCCACCTGGGCTGGCTGTCGACGATGGACGTGCACGTTCATCGGGTGGCCGCCGTACCCCTCTGTCTTGAGCGTCGTCTCGTCGCCCACGTGGAACCCGAGCAGCAGGGGACCGCCGGGCCGGACCACCCGCCGGAAGTGCGCGAACACGGCGTCGATGTCGTCGTCGGGGATGTGGATGAGGGAGTACCAGGCGACCAGGCCGGCCACCGAGCCGTCGGGCAGATCGAGGTCGGTCATCGAGCCGACCTCGAACCTCAGCTCGGGGTGATCACGGCGGGCCACCTCGATCATCCCGGGCGAGAGGTCGATCCCGAAGGCGTCGACGCCGAGCGTGTGCAGGTGGGCGGTGATGCGACCAGTCCCGCAGCCCACGTCCGCGACCGGCCCGCCGCCGGCTGCCCGTACGAGATCGGCGAACGACGTCAGCGCGGCTCGTTCGTGCGGTGCCTGGGCCAACAGGTCGCGGACCAGGCGGGCGTAGCTGACCGCGACAGTGTCGTAGGAGGTGCGGGTCTCCGGCAGCCAGTCGTCTGTGGTCACCACGCCAACGCTAGTTGAGCGACACACTGATGGCTGGCCATGCCGAGCCGACACTTTGGAGGCGTCCACCCATGACTTCCGCACCGGTGATCGTGAGTCTGCCGATAGCCGACCGCGCCACCTCCTACCGCTTCTACCGCGACGGCCTCGGCCTCGACGCCGTGGGCGAGTTGGCCGACGACGGCATCCCGGAGCCGTTGCAGTTCGTGGTCAACGACGGGCTGCGGCTGATGCTCATCCCGGTCGGCGGCTTCGGGTGGGTGATCGGCCGACACGAGGTTGCCCCGAAGGGCCAGAGCGAGTGCCTGCTCAACCTCGGTGTCGCTTCGTCTACCGACGCGGACAGGGTCGTCGGCCGGGCCCGCGCGGCCGGCGCCGAGATCATCACCGAGCCGGCGGAGCAACCCTGGGGGTACGCGGGGGTCTTCGCCGACCCGGACGGTCACCTGTGGATGGTGTCCGCCGATCCGAAGTCCTGAAAGCGTCGGTGCCGGTGGTTACGGTCCGACGGTGACAGTGACCACCGACACCCCTCAGACGCTTCCCACCCCCGCCGACGAGGCCCGGCTGTGGGCGCTCATCGAGTCGGCCTGGGCGGAGCTGGGCGCCGAACCTCTGGCCCTGCGTCAGGCCCTCGTCGAGCGCGACCCCACCGATGACGACGGCGACGACGATGACGGGCCGTCCTACGCGATCGACGCCTGGCTTGACGCCTTCCTGGATCGTCTCGGGCAGTTGACCGTCGAGCTGAGCGGGCAGGAGCTGACCGACCTCGACCGGGTGGTGGAGCGCAAGCTGCACGACATCGATCGGGAGGACATCCACGAGGTGACCGACGGGTCGGACGACGGCTTCCTCTACGCCCGAGGTTTCATAGTGGCCCTGGGACGGGCGTACTACGAAGCGGTCCGCGCCAACCCCGCGATGGCGCTGCTCGACGCCGACTGCGAGGGCATGTGTTATCTCTTCGCGCACCTGCACAACGACAGGTTCGGTTCGTGGCCGGAGACCGGCTCCGGGATATCCCGGGAGTCGTTCGGCAACCCGGCCGGCTGGTCGGACTGGCGTGGGGACGAGCCGGGTCCCTCGCGCCCGGCCGAGGGGCAGCCGTCTCGGCCGGGCGGCGCAACTCAGGCGTAGATCTTCGTGGCGTACTCCGGGCCGTAGTACCGTTCCAGATCTTCGAGGCTCTCCGGAAGGGCTTCGACCTCCTTGATCAGGCGGGCCCGGGACGGGAGCACGTCGGGCTGCCAGGTCTCCGGCCGCCACAACGCGGACCGCAGGAACGCCTTCGCGCAGTGGTAGAAGATCTGTTCGATCTCCACCACCACGGCGAGGACCGGCCGGTGCCCCTTGACGACCATGTCGTCGAACCAGGGGGCGTCACTGACCAGGCGGGCCCGCCCGTTGATCCGCAGCGTGTCGGTCCGCCCGGGGATGAGGAAGAGCAACCCGACGTGCGGGTTGTCGAGGATGTTGCGGTAGCCGTCGGCCCGCTTGTTGCCGGGCCGCTCGGGCAGCGCGATGGTCGCGTCGTCCAGCACCAGGGCGAACCCGGCCGGGTCGCCCTTGGGCGAGACGTCGCAGCTGCCGTCCGCGCCGGCGGTGGCCATCAGGCAGAACGGCGAGGCGCCGAGCCACTCGCGGTCCCGTTCGTGCAGGCGGGTGCGTTCCTTGTTGGCGGCTCGCGCGTGCGGTACGCCGAGCAGCTCGCGCAACTCCTCGTGCGAGGTGATCTCCACCGTCACGTTGATCCTCCCTCAGCCGTTGACCCGGTGGTGGGCACCACCGTCGTCAGCCTAGGCCGCTTGACCAGCGCGAGGTTTGTGCCTGGTTGCCGGGGGTACGGCCTCACCCGACGCGCTCGCCGCAGGAGACCGTTCCGCAGCACGCCGACCAGTGGAGGCCGGGAGATGGAGAGCCGACTCAAGGTACTGGGTCATCCAGTCCATCCGATGCTGGTGATGTTCCCGGTCGCGTTGCTGGCCACCGCGGTGCTGTTCGACGTGGTGGACACCGTCGGCGGTCCCGACTTCCTCGGCGAGGTCGCGTACTGGAACATCACAGTCGGCCTGATCGGCGGCCTGCTCGCCGCGGCGGCCGGCTCGTTCGACCTGCTGGCCATCCCGACCGGCACCCGCGCCAAGCGGGTGGGTCTGCTGCACGCCGGCGCCAACGTCGCGGTGATCCTGCTCTTCGCCGCAGTGTGGGCGGTGCGGCTCAACGCGGATTCCCGGGCCGCCGGCGGGGCACTGGTCGCCATCGAGGTGGTGGCGCTGGCGATTCTCGGCATCAGCGCCTGGCTCGGTGGCGAGTTGGTCGACCGGCTCGGTGTGGGCGTGGACAGCGACGCCGGCCTGGACGCGCCCAGTTCACTTCGGCCGCCGACGGCCACCCAGCGGATCGGAGAGGTGTGATGAGCGAGCAGCAGTTCGGCGGCTTCGGCCGGGGGTGGCGCGGCAGCCGGCAGCAGGGCTGGGACCCGATGGGGGAGTTGCAGTCGCTGCGCTCCGAGTTGAGTCGCCTGGTCGGTGGTCGCGGTGGGGGGTCCGACGTCGAGTTGACCGAGACCTCGGACGGCTGGGAGGTCGTCGTCCGGCTGCCCGGAGTGGCGCCGGAGGAGGTGGCCGTCGAGTTGGACGACCGCGAGTTGTGCGTGCGGGCCCGCTCGGAGGCCGAGGTCAACGCCGACCAGGGCA
This sequence comes from Micromonospora alfalfae, assembly GCF_022230925.1. Taxonomy (GTDB): domain Bacteria; phylum Actinomycetota; class Actinomycetes; order Mycobacteriales; family Micromonosporaceae; genus Micromonospora; species Micromonospora alfalfae. The sequence goes on from NZ_JAKKFH010000012.1 coordinate 176,408, forward strand.
TTCCCGGCGGCTTCGAGACGCGCGGCTTCGAATACCGGGTCACCCTGCCGGCGCGGGTCGACCCGGACACCATCGACGCGGTGATGGACCACGGCCTGCTCCGGGTCCGGCTGCCACGGGCGACCCGGCCCGCACCGCGCACCATCACCGTCGGCCGCACCGGGCCGCGCTCCGGCGACCTCTCCACGGGTACGCCGATGCCAGCCGATCCCGCCGCGGACCGGGAGCTGCACCGCCCGGACACCGCCGGCGAGATCGACCGGCCGTAGCGGGCCGGGTGGTCACCCCGTCCGTGCTCGGCCCGACCGCCGAGCGCCTTCCCCACGTGCGGCGGATCGCCGTGCTGCGCGCCAACGCGCTCGGTGATTTCATCTTCGCCCTGCCGGCGCTTGACGCGCTGCGCGGCGCGTACCCCGCGGCGGAGATCGTGCTGCTCGGCGCGCCGTGGCACGCGAAGCTCTGGCGCGACCGGCCCGGCCCGGTGGACCGGGTGCTGGTGGTGCCGCCGGCAGCCGGGATCCGTACGCCGGAGCCGGGCGAGCCGGAGTCGTCGATGGACGGCTTCGTGGCTGCCGCCGCCGGTGCGGAATTCGACCTGGCGGTGCAGATCCACGGCGGGGGTGCCAACTCCAACCCGCTGATCAGTCGGCTCGGCGCCCGGTTGACAGTGGGCCTGCGCGCCGACGACGCGCCGCCGCTGGACCGGTGGCTGCGCTACGTCTACTACCAGCACGAGGTGATCCGCTACCTGGAGGTGGTGGCGCTGGCGGGAGCGCCGGCCACCACCATCACGCCGACGCTGGCGGTGACCGCCGCCGACCGGGCCGAGGCCGCCCAGGTGCTCGGCCCGGCCAGCCGTCCCCGGGTGGCGTTGCATCCGGGTGCCACCGACACCCGCCGCCGCTGGCCCGCCGAGCGCTTCGCCGAGGTGGCCCGTGCGCTGCACGAGGACGGCTACGAGGTGCTGGTCACCGGCACACCCTCCGAGCAGGAGGTGGTGGACCGGGTCGTCGCTGCGGCGCAGGTGCCGGTGCGCCCACAGGTGGGCACGCTCAGCCTGGGTGGGCTGGTCGGCTGCTACGCCGACTGCGCGTTGGTCGTCTCGAACGACACCGGCCCGCTGCACCTGGCCGCCGCTGTGGGCGCGCCCACCGTGGGCATCTTCTGGGTCGGCAACCTGATCAACGGGGCCAGCCCGCTGCGGGGCCGGCACCGGCCGATCAGTTCGTGGACGGTGCACTGCCCGGTCTGCGGTGTCGACTGCACACCGGGCATCTATCCGCACCGGCCCGGCGACGGTGACTGCCCGCACCGGGACTCGTTCGTGACCGACGTACCGGTGATCGAGGTGCTGGAAGCCGCCCGGGAGTTGCTCACCCCGTAGGTCAGGCCGGCTGCGGGGTGTCCTCGTCGGCGAGGACGACCTCCCACGCCTCCACGTCCCGGTCGGTGACGGTGGTGGGGGACTCCAGGTGGTACGCGCCGCTGGGCAGGATGCCAGCGCCGCCGTAGCGGGACAACACGGCGAGTTGCGCGGCCACGTCCTCCCCCTGGTGCTTCTCCTGCACCCGACGCCAGAAGTCGAAGCCGCCGGCGTCGACGAGCTTGGCCCGGTCGTAGAGCACGCACCCGCCGATCCAGGAGACCTTGTACGCCCGCCACGCGCCCGGCGGCAGCGCCAACTGCTCGGTGATGTGCAGCAGATTCGCGGCCGAGTGGATCCGGGCCCGGTTCCACTGCGGGGTGTCGGGTCGGATCCGCTCCGGTGTGGGCGGGCCGACCCACTCCTCGTAGTGGCAGTGCGATTCCGGCCGTACGTCGTCGGTGTACGAGAGCCCGTGCACGCCGTTGCCGACGAACCCGCAGCCCAGCTCACCGATCGCGGTGACCAGTCGGTGCAGCGCACCCGGTTCCAGCCAGATGTCGTCGTCGAGGCTGAGGACGTACCGGGCGGCCGAGGCGGCGAGCAGGTACGCCCGGTGTTCGGCCAACCCCCGTCGGGGCAGCCGGCGGGTCAGCAGCACCGGGTGGCCCCGGTGGCGCAGCGCCCGGACCATGGTGGCAGCTGCCGGATGCGTGTACGCCGGATCCCCGTCGGACTGGTCGCTGACGACCACGCCGAAGCCGGGTACCCCGTCCTGGGTGGCGAGCCCGCCCAGTGTGACGGCCAGCTCGGCGGGCCGGTTCCGGGTCGGAATCAGCACGTCCACCAGCCGGTCGGCGCGGAACTCCTCCGGGGTGCCGAGGTCCAGGGGGCGGTTCACGACGCCTGGGTGCGGGTGCGCAGCGACGGGTCGGGCTCCCGGTCGTCGAGGTGTGGCGACGGGTCCTGGCTGTGCGACCGGATCCGCTCGATGATCGCGGAGGTGGACCGGTCCGGCACGTACCCCAGGGTGCGCACCTGGCCGCCCAGCCGGCGCACCAGCGGCGCCTCCGGCACCAGCTCCGGCGGATAGTCGCCGCCCTTGACGTACACGTCCGGTCGGACCGCCTCGATCAGCGCGGCCGGTGAGTCCTCCTCGAAGACCACCACGTGGTCCACGCAGGCGAGCGCGGCGAGCAGGGCACCCCGGTCCTCGACCGGGTTGACCGGCCGGTCCGGCCCCTTCAGCCGTCGTACGCTTCCGTCCGAGTTGACCGCCACGATGAGCAGGTCGCCCAACGCGCGGGCCTGCTCCAGGTAGCGCACATGCCCGCGATGCAGCACGTCGAAGCAGCCGTTTGTGAAGACCACCGACCGTCCCGCCTCGCGGTACTCGGCGACGATCGCGTCCAACTCGTCGCCGCCGACCAGCGCGGGGTGGCTCGTGGTGTCGGTCGGCTGGTCCAACGCGGCGAGCAGGTCGTCACGTCGGCACACGCAGGTGCCGGTGTCCGAGACGGTGATGGTGGCAGCGAGTTGGGCGAGCTGGGCGGCGGTGGGCAGGGGCGCGTCGGCGGCCAGGGCCAACGTCATCGCCGCCAGGTACGCGTCGCCGGCACCCACCGCGTGGCTCGCCGGCACCGGGGTGCTGTGGCTGCGTCGTGGCTCCCCGTCGGCGCCGCCGACCACAGCACCCTCGGTGTCCAGGGTCACCGCGACCACGTCGGCACCGGTGTGCGCACGCAGTTCGGCAAGCCGCGACTGGGCCAGGATCGCCCGGTCGACGCCCTCTCCGGCCCGGGTGTTCACTGTGACGCCGGTGCCGGTGACGCTGAGCCCGTCACCGGTGAGGGCCACCCGTCCCTCGCCCGGGGTCGGCTCACCGACCGGTCCCGGGCGGTCGACCCGGGCCAGCTCGGCGGCGGTGTCGTCGGCGCGTACCGCCCCCGGTGCCGCGCCGACTGTCATCTCGGACGGTCCGTCGACCGGGTCCCCGCCCGGGTGTTCCAGGTGCAGTTCGGTCCCGCCGGTCGGTCGGGTCGTACCGCCCGCGCGGGCCAACAGCCGGGTCGCCTCGGCGAAGCTGGGGGTGACCACCGTCGGCGCGAGGCCCCGCCAGTCGGCCAGGTCGTGGGCGTCCAGCGCGACTGTGGCGTACCGCTGGCGGTTCTCGACCAGCCACGCGCGGACCGGCGCGGGCAGCGCGCCCAGGCCGTAGTCGCAAACCACCAGTGCCGGGGCCTCCCCACCTGCGGCGGCACGCAACTCCTCGGTGGCGCAGCTCAGGGCGATGAGCAGCCGGGTCACCCCCTCGTGGTCCAGCGCGTCCTCCGGGTCGCCGGAGTCCTCACGCAGCAGGATCTGGTTGCCGGCCAACATTCGCCGCTTGACCGGGGTGGGTCGCCCGGGCTGGTTGACGGTGCGGTCCCAGACGCTCGCGCGGTCCAGGCAGTCGTGCAGTTCGTCACCGGCGACGTCGGCGCCGACCGGTGCCACCAGCACCGCCCGACCGCCCAGGGCCGCGACGTTGACTGCGGTGTTCGCGGCCCCACCGGCGGCGGAGATCCGCCGGCGCAGGGTGAGAACCGGGGCGGGCGCCTCCCGGCAGAGCCGGTCGGAGTCGGCGAACCGCCATTCGTCCAACATGGCGTCACCGACGATCAGTACTGGGCGTCCGAGCCAGCTCTCCACGACGGTGGCGAACCGGCGCTGCTCCGCTGCTGCTCCTGCCATGCCTCCCCGGGTCCCCAGCGGCCTGGCGGGCAAACCTGCGCGCAGACCGGCCCCGCCGCTGCTCAGGCGGTCTTTCGGCGGCCCCTGACCGGTCCTCGCCGGTCCGAACCTGTCCGCCCTGTTTCGGGTGTTCGAGGGCGGGAAGGGAAATGAGGTACCCCCGGAAAGGAGATGTACCGAGATGGCAGCGACATTGCAGGGCAAGCGGATCGCCTTCCTGGCCGCCGACGGCGTCGAGGAGGTCGAGTACGTCCAACCACGCGAGGCGGTCGAGAACGCTGGCGCGACGGCCGAGCTGGTCTCGCTGAAGGCCGGTTCCATCCAGTCCTTCAACCACCTGGACCACTCCAGGACGTACGACGTGGACGTGACGGTCGACAAGGCCGACGTCGCCGGTTACGACGCGTTGGTGCTGCCCGGAGGGGTGGCGAACCCGGACTTCCTGCGGGGCGACCCGGACGCGGTGCGGTTCGTGAAGGCGTTCTTCGACGCGGGCAAGCCCGTCGGGGTGATCTGTCACGGCCCGTGGACGCTGATCGAGGCGGACGTGGTGCGGGGCCGGCGGATCACCTCCTGGCCGACCCTGCGTACCGACCTGACCAACGCCGGAGCCACCTGGGTGGACGAGGAGTGCGTCACCGACGGCAACCTGACCAGCAGCCGCAAACCCGACGACCTCCCCGCCTTCTGCGCAGCAATCACCAAAACCTTCACCACCCCCTAACCCCACCCCCCTCGGTTGATCATGAAGTTATTGCCCCTCGGCGCGGCGTGTCGTGGCAATAACTTCATGATCAACCCGGGTGGAGCGGGTGGGGTGGGGGTGGGGTTTTTTGCTGGGTCGGCGCATGTTCTGCGGCTCGCGGGATAGAAGGGCACATGACCACCGAAGCCTCAGATGCGCCGGTGCTGAACCGTCAGCAGATCCGGCTGCTCATGTTGGGCCTGATGACCGGCATGCTGCTGGCCGCACTCGACCAGACCATCGTTGGTACGGCGCTGCCAACCATCGTGGGCGAGCTGGGCGGGATCAACCACTACTCCTGGGTGGTCACCGCGTACCTGCTCGCCTCGACCGCGTCGACGCCGCTCTACGGCAAGATGGCCGACCTGTACGGGCGTCGGCCGGTCTTCCTCTTCTCGATCGGCACGTTCCTGGTCGGGTCGTTGCTGGCCGGGCTGTCGCAGAACATGACCCAGCTGATCGTCACCCGGGGTATCCAGGGTCTCGGCGCCGGTGGTCTGCTGACGCTCGCGTTCACCATCATCTCGGATGTGGTGTCACCGCGGGAACGTGGTCGGTACCAGGGCCTGTTCGGCGCGGTCTTCGGGATCTCGTCGGTCGCCGGGCCGCTGGTGGGCGGTTACTTCGCGGAGACCGACTGGCGGTGGATCTTCTACATCAACGTGCCGCTGGCGATCCTGGCCATCGTCGTCTGCTACCACGTGATGCGGTTGATCCCGTTCGAACGTCGGGACCATTCGATCGACTGGCTCGGTGCCGGCCTGCTGGTGGCCGGGGTGAGTTCCCTGCTGCTCGCGCTGAGCTGGGGCGGCAACGAGTACGCCTGGGGCTCCGGCGTGATCATCGGGCTCTTCGTGGCCGGTGTGGTGCTGGGGGTGCTCTTCGTCCTCCAGGAGGCCCGGGTGGCCGAGCCGATCCTGCCGCTGCGGCTGTTCCGGAGCGCCACCTTCGCGTTGGCCAACTCGGCACTGCTCATCATCGGTCTGGTGATGTTCGGTTCGATCATCTTCATCCCGCTGTACCTGCAGATCGTGAAGGGCGCCTCGCCGACCCGAAGCGGTCTGCTGATGCTGCCGATGATGGCCGGCATCATCATCACCTCGATCCTGACCGGTCGTGCGATGACCCGGATCGGCCGCTACAAGTGGTTCCCGGTGGCCGGTTCGGTGACCCTCCTGGTCGGCATGTTCCTCTTCACCCAGTTGGAGGTGGCCACCTCGCTGTGGGTGGCGTTCGGGTACATGGTGGTGATCGGCGTCGGGCTGGGCCTGTGTATGCAGTCGCTGATCCTGGCGGTACAGAACGCGGTGTCGGTACGCGACCTGGGTGCCGGCACCTCGTCGGCGACCTTCTTCCGGTCGCTGGGCGGTTCGTTCGGGGTGGCGATCCTCGGCACGGTGCTCTCGTCCCGGCTGACCGGCGGGCTCGCCGACCGGTTGCCCGGCGCGATCGCGCAGCTCCCGCCGCAGGAGCAGGCCGCTGTCGCGGCGAGTGGCGGCACCAACATCTCGATCAACGACCCGGCTACCATCCTGGCCCTGCCGGGGCCGGTGCGTGCGGCCATCCAGGGCGCCTTCGTCGACGCGCTGGACATGGTCTTCCTGACCGCCGGCCTGATCGCGATCGTGGCGGTGGTGGTCACCCTGACACTGCCCAACACGCAGCTGCGGGGCGCCGGCCCGCAGGGTGCCACAGGTGGCGCCGACCCGCTCGGCGGGGAGGCCCCGGCTCCGGGCGGCAAGCCGTTGACCCGCGAGTCGAAGGAGGAGGCCGCCGCCGACATGGAGGCCAAGTCCCAGACGATGATCTGAGCGTCTCGACACCGACCGCCCCGGACCGCTCCGGGGCGGTCGGTGTCAGCCGTGCCCTAGGTGGTCAGGCGGGGCGGCGGTAGGCGCCGTACCACCAGGTCGCGGCCAACTCCCGGGCGGCTGCCGCGTCGGTCTCGGGGTCGGCCGAGGTCGTGCTGACGTGGTCGGCCAGGAAGCGGTCGCCGCCGACCACTATCAGCCGGCTGGCCGCTGTCACGTCCAGGTCGGCGGGGGTACGCCCGGCCTGCTGCTCGACCCGGAGCGCGTCCACGGTGCGGGCCACGAACTGCTCCAGCCCGGCCGCCCAGTACTCCCGGACCGCCTCGTCGTACGCGGCGACCTCGCTGACCGCTGCGAGCACCGGGGCGTACGTCCGGTATATCCGGATCACGTCGGCGAAGACCTCGGTCAGCCGCGCGAGCGGGTCGCCGGGGCCGCCCGGGTCCCAGTCGCCGGTGCGGTCGAACGAACTCTCCCGCATGGTGCCGGCGAGACGCATGAGCAGCTCAGTCTTGTCCCGGAAGTGGGTGTAGAAGGTCGACCGGGCCACGCCGGCCTCGGCGGCGATCCGCTGCACGCCGAGGTCGGTGAAGCGGATTCCCTCCTTCAGGAGCCGTTCGGTGGCCGCCAGCACCCGCGCTTCGACTGCCGCGCGTCCGTCGGGGTTGCGCGGGCGGCGGCGGGTGATCGAGGGCATAGCCGGAATCCTAGGTGGCTGGGGGTCGGGTGGGCGACGTACGCTCGTTGCCGGACACAGTGTCCGACATAGTGACCACGGAGTGCCTGACCTCGGCCTCCGACCCACCACGAGGAGCGACACACGTGAAGTACCGACTGCTGGGCACCACCGGGGTGTACGTCTCGGAGATCTCGCTCGGCGCGATGACCTTCGGCGGTAGCGGGCACCCTCTCTGGGGCACCCTCGGTGGGCTGGCGCTGCCCGAGGTGCAGCGGCTGGTGGACACCGCGCTGGACGCGGGCGTCAACTTCGTCGACACCGCGGACGGCTACAGCGACGGCGAGAGCGAGGAACTGCTCGGCAAGGCGCTCGGCAAGCGGCGTCGCGACGTCGTACTGGCGACGAAGGTGCACTCCCGGACGGGCCCTGGCCCGAACGACGTCGGCACCTCCCGGCTGCACATCATGCAGAACCTGGAGGACAGCCTGCGCCGACTGGGCACCGATCACATCGACCTGTACCAGATCCACAACTTCGACCAGATCACCCCCATGGAGGAGATGCTGCGCGCGCTCGACGACGCGGTCCGGCAGGGCAAGGTCCGCTACATCGGCGCCGCCAACTTCGCCGCGTGGCAGATCTCCAAGGCGCTGGGTATCTCCGCCCGGGAGAAGTTGGCCGGGTTCGTCTCGGTGCAGGAGTACTACTCGCTGCTGGGCCGGGACGTGGAGCGCGACGTGGTGCCGATGGCGCTCAACGAGGGTGTCGGGCTGACCGTCTGGAGCCCGCTCGCCGGTGGTTTCCTGTCCGGCAAGGTCAGCCGGGACGGTGCCGTCGCCGACAGTGGCGCGCGCAGCGCCCAGCCCGGGTACGCCAGCTTCACCCCGTTCGACCCGGAGCACGCCTTCGGAGTGGTCGACGTGCTCAAAGGCGTCGCCGAGCGGCACGAGGTTAGCCCGGCCCGGGTGGCCGTCGCCTGGCTGCTGTCCCGACCGGCGGTGACCAGCGTGATCGTCGGTGCCCGCAAGCACGAGCAGTTGGTCGACAACATCGCCGCCTCGGATCTCACGCTGACCGAGCAGGACCTCACCGAGCTGGACGAGGCCACCAAGCTGCCCGTGGCGTACCCGAACTGGATCCAGGAGGGGTTCTTCGCCGGGATGCGCTACCCGCAGTAACGCGGCCCGGCCGACCTACTTGAGGATGAGCCGGTTCGTCTGCTCGAAGACGTCCAGGTCGGCAAGGGTCTCGATGACCGAGGTGGAGAGTGGGGCGGGAAACCGGTCGCGGGCGAAGAAGCCGGCGTCGGTGGTCTCGTCGGTGACCCGGGCCAACTGCCCGTCCCACTCCTCCACCTTGAACGCCGTCGTGAACACCTGGTACGTGTGGCCGTACATGTTGGTGCTCGTCCGGTCCGGCCCGGTGTAGAGCGCGAACGCGCAGACCCGCAGCGCGCGCAGCCCGGTCTCCTCGCGGACCTCGCGTACCGCGCAGTCGGCGATCGACTCGCCCAGCTCCATCGCGCCGGCCGGCATGGCCCACTGGCCGTTGTCCGAGCGTTTGATCAGCAGAATGCGTCCGGCGTCGTCGTTGACCACGGCACGGGCGCCGACGAACATCAGCGTCCGGTCCCCGGCGAGCGCGCGCAACTGCCCCACGTATGAGTCGGCCCAGGAGATGCTCACCTGCGACAACTTACGGGGGTTCCCAACGTGTGACCGCCGACACTAGCTTGTTACCCATGCGTAGCACGATGATGGACGCCCCTCTGCAGATCTCCCGGATCCTCGACCACGGTGCGCTGGTGCACGGCACGGCCGAGGTGGTCACCTGGACGGGTGCCGAACCCCGCCGGATGACGTACGCCGAGGTGGGCCGGACCGCCGCCCGGCTGGCGCACGGGCTGCGCGACGAGTGCGGGGTGACCGGCGACGAGCGGGTCGCGACCTTCATGTGGAACAACAACGAGCACCTGGTCGCCTACTTCGCGGTGCCGAGCATGGGCGCGGTGCTGCACACGCTGAACATCCGGCTCTTTCCCGACCAGGTCGTCTACATCGCCAACCACGCCGAGGACCGGGTGGTCCTCGTCGACAGCACGCTCATCCCGTTGCTGGCCCGGGTGATCGGTGAGCTGACCACTGTGCGGCACGTCGTGGTGGTCGGCGGCGGCGACCCGGCTCCGCTGGTGGCGGCGGCCGGCGACCGGATCACCGTTCACCACTGGGACGCGTTGCTCGCCGACCGGCCCGAGGTGTACGACTGGCCCGAGGTGGACGAGCGCGACGCCGCCGCGCTCTGCTACACCTCGGGCACCACAGGCAACCCGAAGGGTGTGGCCTACTCGCACCGGTCGATCTACCTGCACTCGTTGCAGGTCTGCATGCCGGAGGGGTTCGGCCTCGGCCCGACCGACCGCGAGTTGGCCATCGTGCCGATGTTCCACGCCATGTCCTGGGGCCTGCCCTACGCGGCCTTCCTCTCCGGCGCGTCGCTGATCATGCCGGACCGGTTCCTCCAGGCCGCGCCGATCGCCGAGATGATCGCCGCCGAGCGGCCCACCCTGGCCGGCGCGGTGCCGACCATCTGGACCGACCTGCTGGCCTACCTGGACACCCACGACGTGGACACCTCCTCGCTCGGTGAGGTGATCGTCGGCGGTTCGGCGTGCCCGCCGGCGCTGATGCACGCGTTCGACGAGCGGCACGGAATCGACGTCATCCACGCCTGGGGGATGACCGAGATGTCCCCGCTGGGGTCGGTCTCACGTCCACCCGCCGGTGCGACCGGTGAGCAGGCGTGGCGTTACCGCTACACCCAGGGGAGGGTGCCGGCGGGCGTGCAGGCGCGGATCGTCGGCCCGTCGGGTGACCCGATGCCCACCGACGGCACGGCAGTGGGCGAGCTGGAGGTCCGAGGGCCGTGGGTGACCGCCCGGTACGTCGGTGACGACGCCCCGGACGAGGAGAAGTTCCGCGACGGCTGGCTGCGCACCGGCGACGTGGGCACCCTCTCGCCGGACGGGTACATCAACCTGACCGACCGCGCCAAGGACGTGATCAAGTCCGGTGGTGAGTGGATTTCGTCGGTGGAGTTGGAGAACGCGCTGATGGCCCACCCGGCGGTGCTGGAGGCGTGCGTGGTGGGGGTCCCGGACGAGCGGTGGGACGAACGTCCGCTGGCCACTGTGGTGCTCCGGGAGGGCGCTTCGGTGACCGCCGAGGAGTTGCGGGACTTCCTGGCCGGGTCGGTGGCGCGCTGGCAGTTGCCCGAGCGTTGGGCGTTCATCGACACGGTGCCGAAGACGAGTGTCGGCAAGTTCGACAAGAAGGTCGTCCGTTCGCGGTACGCCGAGGGCGAGCTGAGTGTCCGGGAGCTGACAGCCCCGTAACGTTTTCCCCGGCACTGTCGCCTGTTAAGGCGGGAGTACTCCTGAAACCCTCCCCAGGGGCGGCCCCGGCGTTCGCACCGCGCCGGGGCCGCCCGCTCCACGCGGGGTGACCCGCACCGTCATTGTTGCGAAAATTGTTCGCTTCTGTCCTGCTGACGGGGAAATCGGGTTGCCGGCGACCCGATCAGGCGTCGCTGGTGTTGATGAGCACCTTGCCCACCGTCGAGTCCTCCACCGCCTGGTGCGCCGCGGCCGCCTCCGCCAACGGGTAGTAGTGCAGCGGCAGGCCAGCGTCCGCGCCGACCCGGATGCCACCCTGGCTGGCCGCCGCCGCCACGTCCTTCACGCCCGGCGCCTTGGCCGCCTTCGGCTCCGTGTAGACCAGGACGAACTGCCAGCGGGCGTTCGGCGCCATCATCGCCCGGATCGGGATGGTCACCTCGTCCCCGCCGTTGTCGGCGTACATGCAGACCGCGCCGCCGTGCCGCAGCACCCGGGCGTCGACAGCGGCGTTGCGGGCGGGGGAGACCTCAACGATCGTGTGGACCCCGTCGGGGGCGATCTTGTGGACCTCCTCGACCACGTCCTGCTCCCGATAGTTGATCACGAAGGAGGCGCCGGCCGAGGCAGCGAGCTGAGCCTTCTCCGCGCTGCTCACAGTGGCGATCACAGTGGCGTCGGCCCAGCGGGCGAGCTGGATCGCGGCGTTGCCGACAGCGCCAGCACCGCCCTGCACCAGCACAGTGTGATCCGCCAGCGCCCCGGCCCGCAGCGTGTCCGGCATGAACTCGCCAGCGGTCAGACAGCGGTGCGCGGTGAGGAACGGGATGCCCAGGGCCGCGCCCAGCTCGAACGGAGCGGCGCCGAGACGTACCGCCTGCCGAACCGGCACCAGCGTGTACTCCGCCGTCGTGCCCCACTGTCGCTGCCAGGCGGCCTCCCAGACCCACACCCGCTCACCGATCAGGTCGGGGTCGACCCCCTCGCCGACCGCCTCGACCAACCCCGCGCCGTCCTGCCCGGGGATCTGCCATCCGTTCGGCGGGGCGTTACGGCGGGACTTCCAGTCGGTCGGGTTGACCCCGGAGACCGCCATCCGCACCAGGACTTCGCCCGCGCCCGGCTCCGGCACCGGCCGGTCGACCAGTTGTAGCACCGAACTGTCGCCGTTGCGCTCGTACACGATGGCCTTCATCAGTGGTCTCTACCCGGCTCGGCCCGGGTCAACCCAGCTCGTCCACCAGCTCCGGCGTCAGCTCACCGATCGCGTTCAACGTCACCGCCGCCAGCCCGGCGGCGTCCGGGTCGAGCGGGTACGAGCCGTGCGGCACCGCCACCACCCGCATCCCCGCCGCCGCGGCGGAGCGCACCCCGTTGGACGAGTCCTCCACTGCCGCGCACCGGTCCGGGTCGACGCCGAGGCGCTGCGCCACGCTCAGGTACACGTCGGGTGCCGGCTTGCCCCGCTCGGTCTGCTCGGTGGAGAGGGTGGCGCCGAACGCGTCGGTCAGGCCGGTCGCCGCCAGCGCCGCCTCGATCAGCCGGGTCGGCGACGAACTGGCCAACCCGAGCGGCCACCGCGCGGCCAGCCGGCGAACGACCTGGTCGGCGCCGTCGATGAGGGGTACGTGGTCCCGGTAGCGTCGGGTCATCTCCTCGACCACCTCGACGGCGACCTGCTCGGCGGTGCGGTCGACGCCCAGCTCCCCGCTGAGGTAGTGGGCCCACTCGCCGGTGCTCATCCCCATGAGTCGGCGTTGCGTGTCCGGCTGCCACGTCCCGCCGTGCGCCGCCACGTACGCCCGGCGGACCTCCTCCCACACCGGTTCGGAATCCACGATCACGCCGTCCAGGTCGAAGACCACCGCATCAGTCACGGGCCCATCCTGCCCGACTCGCGGGTGCCCGGTCAGCCGGGCAACGCGGGCAGACCGAGCGGGCTGCCCTCGGGGAGCAGGGCATGGCCGGACCGGGCGATCGGCTCCAGCAGCTCCCGGAGCCGGTCCGTGTCGTGGGCGCCGAGCGCCTGCCACGGGTGCGCGGCGGCCCGGTCGGTGGCGTCCTCGATGGCCTGGAACTCGGCGCGGGCGTGGTCGGTGGCCGCGCCGTCACCGGTCAGCCAGCCCCGCTCGGTGAGCCGCCCGCGGGCGGCGTGCCACTGCTCCTCGGACCAGCCCCGGCCCAGCAGGTACTGCGGCGGCGAACCGTCCAGCGCGACCCGCCCGGTCAGCGTCTCCACCGGGTCCAGGCCGGCGGCCACCAGCGCCGCCACGTGCCCGTCCCCCCGGTGCTCGCGCAGCGTGGTGGCGGCCTGCCACAGCCGCGCCAGCGGGTATTCGCCGGCCGGGAGGGCCGCGTTGGCCGCGCCGAGCACCCGGCCGGCGGTCTGCGCCGCCGCCGCGGCCCGCTCCAGCAGGTCGGCGGCCTCCACCAGGTGCGACTCGGGTAGCTCGTAGGTCAGCTCGGCGAGCGCCTGCACGGCACCGGTCAGACGGGCGCGCAGCGCCTCCGGCGGGGTGGCCAACCGCCACACCGCCGGCAGCGCGCGGGCCACCATCGGCGGCGCGAAGTTGAAGAAGGCGGCGACCACCGGGGCCGCCTCGGTGGCCCCCAGCGGCGCGGCCCGGCCGGCGAAGTAACCGCGCCAGTAGCCGCGCAGCCCGACCGCCTCGTACGCGGCCCGGGCCCGGGGGTGCAGGTAGGTGACGGTGTGCACCGGCTCGAAGTACGCCCACATCGACCGGGCGGTCCGCCCAGGCTCGTCCAGCGCCGTCACATGCACCTCCGCGTCCCCGTTCCGGATGCTCACCCCGGGCGGCGAACCGCCCGGGGTGACGCCGAACCTACTGCCGCTGGGTGACGGGCCGGAAGCCCCATGTGAACAACTCCATCGCGTCCCGGCGACAACCGGGACGACCCGGACAGGTCACTGGGCGGCGATCACGTCCACCACGAAGCGCAGCGGACCGGTGGGACGTCCACCGGCGGCGGCCTCGTCGTTGCCGTACGCCAGCTCGCCCGGGATGTCGAGCTGCACCCGGCTGCCCACAGTCACTCCGACCAGGCCCTGGTCCCAGCCGGGGATGACCTGACCGACGCCGATCGGGAAGGTGGCCGGCTGCCCGCCCTTCCAGGAGGAGTCGAACTCCTTGCCGTCCTTGTAGAACACCCCAACGTAGTTGGTGGTGATGTTCTGGCCCTTCTGCACGGCCGGGCCCTTGCCCTTGATCAGCGGGGTGACCGTGAGCTTCTTGAGGTCGCCAGTGCCCGGCGTCACCGTCGGCTTGGTCTTCAGTGCCGGATCGGCGTCGGCGGGCAGCTGCGGCGCGGGCGGCGCGCCGGCCTCGTCGGGGGCCGGGGCGGAGGCGGACGGGGTCGAGTCGGCCTGGGTCTTCGGCTTGTCGTCACCCCCGCCGATCGTCACGAAGACGCCGATCAGCACCCCGACCACGGCGACGGCGGCGAGGCCGCTGGCCCACGCGTTGCGCTTGCGCCTCGCGTCGGCGGCCTTCTTCGCCGCCAACTGGGCGGCCAGGCGGCGCCCCGACTTGGTTGCCGGGCTCTGGTCCGGGCCCGTCTGCTGCGTCCGCTCGCTCACGTCGTCGACTCCCTGCTGCGAAGTGTGGCCGGCACCCGGTGCCGGGGGGAAAGCCGACGCACACGGTACCCGCACCGCGGCCTACCGTGCCCGCCGCCGACGCCTCGGATCGCCCAGCGCGACAGTTCCGGGGCGTTCCTGGGCGGTTATTCCGGGACGACCATGAAGTCGGTCACGAACGACGTGATCCGTCCGTCGGCGGTACGGCCGATCCAGGTGCCGTAGCAGCCGTCGCCCCAACCGGTGGTCACGGTGACGACGTTGGCGCCGCTGGCCTCGTCCAGGACAGCGGTGATCAGCCCCGGGACCGGGGACGAGGGCAGCTCGTCGGGGATGAAGACATCCTCGACCCGGTCGTAGTCCCAGCCTTCCAGGACACTGAGCGCTGTCGGGTCGGCGAGGGTGCCGGTGCCAGCGTCCACCCCGTACCCGAAGTAGTCGTCCGCACCGAGCGTGGCGACGTCCTGGTCGCCCGCGACCGCCGGTTCCCAGCTAATGGTCGGCTCGTCGGAGACGACCAGCTGAAACGCGGCCACCCGCCGGTCCACCTCGGCGTTCTCCCGGAGCACCACTGCCACCCAGGCGCGGGCGGCGTACCGGCCCGGCGGGACCGTGACAGTGAACGGCTCGCCCTCCGGGCAGACCAGCGGGTCACACCCGACCACCTGGCCGGTGGGCAGCACGACGTCGCCCGCCGGGTGAACCTCGATCAGGTACCCGCCGTGCTGGTCGGTGTAGCGGGCGCCGGGCGTCAGTAACCGGTCCAGATCAGGGGTGTACGGCATGGGGGCTCCTCCGGTCGCCAGCGGCCGGCGGAGCGTACCCGGCGAGGCGGACACCGCCGCCGCTGCCGTACGGTCAGGCGCTCTTGCGGGGTGCTGTCTTGCGCGCGGCGGTCTTCTTCGCCGGCTCCGCCTTCTTCGCGGGGGTCTTCTTGGCGGCGGTCTTCTTCGCCGGCTCGGCCGCCTTCTTCTCGGCGGTCTTCTTCGCCGCTGTCTTCTTCGCGGGCGCCTTGGCCGCCTTCTTCTCGGCTGCCTTCTGCGCGGACCGCGCCGACGAGATGGGCGTCGGCTCGCCGTCGCCACCACCGCGGGCGGGCTGCTCGCCGCGAGCCGCCTTGGCGCGTTCCACCGAGGCCTTCAACGCGGCCATCAGGTCCACCGCCGCGGCCGGGGCCTCCTCGACCTCCTCCGGCTGGACGACCTCCCGACCCTCCACCTTGGCGTCGATGACCTCCTGCAACGCGGCCCGGTAGTCGTCGGTGAAGACGTCCGGCTCGAACTCGCCGGTCATCGAGTCGATCAGTGAGCTGGCCATGGCAAGCTCCGGCGGGCGCACCTTGAGGTCCTCGTCGAGGAAACCGAAGTCCGGGGTACGGATCTCGTCCGGCCAGAGCATTGTGTTGAGCAGCAGCACACCCTCGCGGACCCGCAGCGTGGCCAGCTGCTCCCGCTGGCGCAGCGCCACCTTGACGATGGCCACCCGCTCCGAGTCGGTCAGCGCGTCGCGCAGCAGCACGTACGGCTTGGTCGCCGCGCCCTCCGGCTCAAGGAAGTACGCCTTGTTGTAGAGGATCGGGTCCACCTGTTCGGCTGGCACGAACTCCAGCACGTCGATGGCACGGGAACTGGTCAGCGGCAGGTCGGCGAAGTCCTCGTCGGTGAGGATCACCATTTCGCCGCCGCCGATGTCGTAGCCCTTGGCGATGTCGTCGTAGGTGACCTCTTCGCCGCAGACCGAGCAGGTGCGCTTGTAGCGGATCCGGCCGCCGTCCTCGCGATGCACCTGGTGGAACCGAATGTCCTTCTCCTCGGTCGCGGAGTAGAGCTTCACCCCGATCGAGACGAGCCCGAACGACACGGCTCCCTTCCAGATGGCACGCATCCTGCGCTCCCTTCCCCGGTATCGACCATGCTCGCATCCGAAAGAACCGGACGCGAGGTGTTCGGGCTGCTACTACAGTCGGGTCGTGCCCGGCGCGCCGCTCAAGCCGATGCTCGCGATGACCGGGCCGCTCCCGGCGGGTGACGGCTGGGCGTACGAGTTCAAGTGGGACGGCGTCCGCGCCCTGGCCGACATCTCAGGTGGCGGTCAGCACCTTTATGCCCGTTCCGGCGTGGAGATCACCGCCGCGTACCCGGAGTTGGCCACCCTGCCCGAGCAGGTCGACGACGCGCTGCTCGACGGTGAGGTGGTGCTGCTCGGCCAGGGCGGGCAACCGTCGTTCACAGCGCTGGCCGAGCGGATGCACGTCCGGGACCGGGCCAAGGCCGCCCGGCTGGCAGCTGTCATGCCGGTGACGTACATGATCTTCGACCTGCTCCGGCTGAACGGCGACGACCTGACCGGCTGGCCGTACGAGCGCCGCCGGGAGGCGCTGGACGCGCTCGCGCTCGGTGGCCTCCGGTGGGCGGTGCCGCCGATGTTCGCCGACGGGCCGGCCACCTACGAGGCGGCCGGTGAGCACGGCCTGGAGGGGGTGATGGCCAAGCGGGTCGGGGCCGTCTACCGCCCGGGGGTGCGCTCGCCGGACTGGGTGAAGGTCAAGCTGGAGGTGACCGGCGACTTCGTCATCGGCGGTTGGCGACCGGGCGCGCGCCGGATCGGCGGGCTGCTGGTCGGGGTGCCCGGCCCGGACGGCCGACTGATCTACCGGGGTCGGGTCGGCGGCGGGATCGGCGCGGCCATCGAGCGGCAGCTCCTCGCCGAGCTGGAGCCGCTGCGCTCCGGCGTGTCACCGTTCGCGCCGGGGATGCCACGCGAGGATGCGCGGGGCGCCATCTGGGTAACACCCCAGGTGGTGGTGGAGGTGAAGTACGGCCAGCGCACCCCCGACGGCCGGCTGCGCTTCCCCCGGGTGCTGCGGTTGCGCCCGGACAAGCCTCCGGAGGAGGTCGACGATGCCGGCTGAGCGGCTACGGGTGGACGTCGAAGGTCGCGCGCTGGAGTTGTCCAACCTGGACAAGGTGCTCTACCCGGCGGCCGGGTTCACCAAGGGTGAGGTGATCGACTACTACACCCGGATCTCCCCGGTGCTGCTGCCGCACCTGCGGGACCGACCGGTCACCCGGATCCGCTTCCCGAACGGGGTGGACGACAAGTCGTTCTTCGAGAAGAACACGCCGGCCGCGACCCCGGACTGGGTGCGGGTGGAGAACCTGCCGGCACCCGGGTCGACGAAGGGCCGGGAGACCATCGACTACGTGGTCGCCGACGACCTGCCCACCCTGGTCTGGCTGGCCAACCTGGCGGCGTTGGAGCTGCACACACCGCAGTGGAAGGTGGGCGAACACCCGGACATGATGGTCGTCGACCTGGACCCGGGCCCGCCGGCCGGGCTCGCCGAGTGTTGCCCGGTGGCGGTCCTGATGCGCGACCGCCTCGCCGACGACGGCATCGAGTCGTACCCGAAGACGTCCGGCAAGAAGGGCATGCAGCTCTGCTGCCCGATCGCCGGCACCCAGTCGTCCGACGTCGTCTCCGACTACGCCCGGCGGATCGCCCAGGAGTTGGAGAAGGCCCACCCGAAGCTGATCGTGTCGAAGATGGCGAAGAACCTCCGACCGGGCAAGGTCTTCATCGACTGGAGCCAGAACAACGCGGCGAAGACCACAGTGGCGCCGTACTCGCTGCGGGCCCAGTCGGTGCCGTCGGTGTCGACGCCACTGACCTGGGACGAGGTCGAGGCCGGCGCGCGCGGCCGGAAGCCGGCCGTCCGCCAGTTCACCGCCGCCGAGGTCCTGACCCGGGTCGAGGAGTACGACGACCTGCTCGGCCCGCTGCTCGACGGCGGTCCGGAACTCCCCTCGGCCTGACAACCTTCGGTGACCCCGCGGCGTGTAAGGCGCGTGACCGACCAACAGAAACCACTGTCCGCGGCGGACCGGTCCTACGTCGCGTTCGTCGAGGTGGCGTGGCAGCGACATATCCGGCTGGCCATGCTGCTCAGCGGCGACCGGTGGCGGGCCGAGGAACTGCTCCAGGACAGCCTGGTCAAGGTCTACGAGCGGTGGCGGCGGCTGTCCCGGCTCGGTGACCCGCACGCCTACCTGCGCCGGGCCCTGGTCAACAACCACACGTCGGCGTGGCGGCGGCGTCGCCGGGAGAGCCTCTTCGCGGACGTCCCCGACCGGGCCGCCGCGGCCGACGGCGTCGGCCCGGACGCCGTCGTGCTGCGCCGGGCGCTGATGTCACTGCCGGCCAAACAGCGAGCGGTGGTGGTGCTCCGCCACTACGAGGACCTGAGCGAGCGCGAGGTCGCCCAGGTGCTGGGTTGCTCGCTCGGCACCGTCAAGAGCCAGAACGCCCGCGCACTGGGCAAACTGCGCCACCTCCTTGAGGAATCCTTCGACTCGGTAAGCAGGTGATAGTCATGAACAACATCGATGACCGTCTCGCCCATCGGCTGCACGACATCGTCGACGGTGAGACGGACTCCGTACCCCCGGTGGGTGCGCTGATCGAGCGCGGCCGACGGGCCCGGCGGCGCCGGACCACCGCGCTCGTCGGTAGCACGTGCGCGCTGCTGGCGCTGGGCGTCGGCACCGCGCTGACCGTCCCGACGAACTCCCCGGCGGGCCGCTCCGACGTCACCACCCAGGCCGCGCCGCCGGAGCCGGCCTCGCCGGCGATGCGGCTGGTCTCGGCCGCCGCCGCCAGCGAGAACATCAGCTACCGGATGCGGCTGACCAACTCGGGCCGGGACGGGCTGACCTACGAGGGCGCGTTCGACCCGAAAACCGCTACCGGCTACGTCCGCGCGCCGCAGGACGACTCGGTCATGACCGAACTGCTGATCAACGGCACCAGGTACCAGGGCGGCGAACGCCCGCTGGGCCCGCTGCCGGCTGACAAGGGCCCGGGCGAGGCGTACGGCCGGTACGGGCAGTACCCGGGCACGTACGACCGGCTCTCCCTGCACGGCGACGGGAACGACGTGCTGGGTTCCGCCGAGCCCGACCCGGCTGCCCTGTTCGCGGCGTTGAAGCGGCAGAACGCGACAGTCACCGAGAATCCGGACGGCTCGCTGCACTTCAGCTATGCCGAGAGCGGCAGGGACGGGTCGAGCAACACGACCGGTGACGTCACGCTGGACCGCGACGGTCGGATCGCGACTGTGGCGCTCACCTTCACCTGGCAGTCGACGGCGAAGGGCCGTCTCGACACGGGGACGTCCAACTCGACCCTCGAACTGTTCGACTACGGCACCGCAGTGACTGTCGAACGCCCGACCGACGTCGTGATGGTCAAGGAGTAGGAACCGCGCGGCCCGGCGTCCACGCCTGTGGACGCCGGGCCTTGCCGGCTGCCGGATCAGCGGCGGCCGAAAACCTTGCGGCTGTCGCCGAGACGCAGCAGCACCGTCTTACCGGTGGTGGCCAACGGGATCAGCTCGCGGCGACGGGAACAGTCGGCGAGGCACGGCGCAGCCGCCACCAGGCGCCGCCGATCAGGGCGACAGTGACGACGGTGACCGCGACGTCGCCGGCCAGGGCCGCGGCCGGGCTCGCCGGGGAGTATGGCGGCACCAGGTACGCGAACGCGGCGGCCATGACCAGGCCCGCGGTGCCGGCAACAAGCACGTGCCGCTGCTCCCAGCCGTTCTGGGACGACCAGTACGCGACAAGCCCTCCGGCGACGACGGAGAGCGAAAGCGCGATGATCATCCCCGGCCAGCCGGGCGTCAGGTCGGAGCCGAGGCGGACGAGGACGAGGGGTAGACCGACCCAGAGTGGGTGCGGTGCCCGACGGGCCCGGCGCGGGCGAGGGTGACGCCAGCGGGGCAGCACTGCGACAGCGACCAGGGCGAGGACCACCACGGCGGCGAAGGCCAGTTGGAGCGGGCTGGCCAGGAAGCCCTTCCGGCCGCTGCTGTCGGAGAAGATCAACAGGCTGCCGAGCAGGTAGAGCACGCCCACCACGGCGAGACCGGGCCAGCCCAGCCAGGGCCGTAGCCGCCGTTCCGGCCCGAGGAACGACTCGATGAGCACTATCGGCGCGCAGATCGTCAGCAAGATGTGGTTGCCCACGTAGTCGAACGCCTGCCGGAGGCTGAAGTCGAGCCCCGGCACCAGCGTCGCCTCGGCGGCGGCCCGGGTGTCGGCGTACTGGGTGTCGTCGAGGAAGTCGCTGTTGAACAACGACTGGTCGACCAGCCCGGCCTGGAGCACGCCGAACGCGGCGGCGAGCAGCACTATCGTCGGCCAACCCGCGCCGAAGCGGCGGGCGGTCTCCCGGATCAGGAGCGCCGCGCCGCCGTACATCGGGCCCAGGAAGATCAGCACCGGGAGGAAGTCGTCGATGGCGAAGCCACCCCACGAGCACTCGGCCGCCCAGGGCGCGAGCAGCAGCAACGCGATCACCGGCAGGAGCCGCCGGCGCAACGGCAGGCGGCCAGCGTCGGCGGGGTGGTCGGCGGCGGGATGGTCGGCGGTGACGGGGTCGGGTCCGGTCGGCATCGGCGCTCCTCGGCGGCGTCTCGGGGATCGTTCCCCGCACACTGCGCGAGCCACCCGGTCACCCGATACGGCCATCGGCCGACGACCGGTGCGACCAAAGTCGTTGAGTACTGTGATGCCGACGTCGACCCGGGGAGCGTGGAGATGCAGCCAACCGTCACGGCCAACCTGGCGGCCCGGCCCGTCGAGGCCGAGCGTCCGCTGCTCAGCTACCGCGACGAGGCGACCGGCGAGCGCGTCGACCTGACGGCACAGCAGGTCGGCCAGTGGGCGGCCCGCAGCGCGAGCCTGCTGCGGGACGGCTGCCGGCTCGGCCCCGGCAGCCGCGTAGCGGTCCTGCTGCCGCCGCACTGGCGTACCGCCGCTGTGTTGTTGGGCGCCTGGGCCTCGGGCCTGGCGGTGTCGTTCCGACCGCGCGCCACGGCGGGCCTGGCGGTGCTCGAACCGGGCGGCGACCGGCCGTTCGACGCGGTCTTCGTGACGCCGGAGCGGCAGGACGACTGGCTGGAGGACGTGCCGGACGCGCCGCACCGCTATCTCGTCGGCACCGGGCCGGGGCGGCTGGACGACGTGCCGTTGGGCTGGTTGGACTGGTCCGCCGAGGTGCTCCGGCACGGCGACGGCACGCCCGACCACACTGCCATCCACCCGTCGGACCCGGCCACCGCTGACGGCACCACCTACGGTCAGTGGGGCGCGCTCGCCCAGGAGTTCGCCACGATGCTGGACCTGCACGCCGGCGACCGCCTACTGGTTGACGCCGCCGAGACCGAGCAGCCGCTGAAGTGGTTGCTCGCGCCACTCTCGGCCGGCGCGTCAGTGGTGATCAGCGCCAACCTCGACCCGGCGCGGCGGGACGCGGTAATCGTCGCCGAACAGGTGACCCGCGTCCTCTGAACCCCGCCGGAGCGGCCCAAACAGCGCTGGCCGATCCGGTTCCGTTACATCGCCATCTGCCCTGCTCAGAGGGTCTTTTGTCGATGCCGTCGGCGTGTTCTCATACCCGAACAGCGACGTCATCGACACCGCACCGTCTCCCTCATCGAAAGGTGCACCGATGCGCAGAAGACCGACCTTCCGACTGGCGGTCCTCACCGCCACCGCCGCGACGATCCTGGCGTCCGGCGGTGCCTCCGGGGCGCTCGCCACGGCCGCGCCAGCGACCGCCTCCCCGTCAGTCACCGCGTGTGAGCCGGGCACCGACGCGCACAGCGCGGCCCGGGTGGCCGAGGGCGCCGCCGCCCAGGAGCCGGCGCTGTACGCCACGAACGAAGCCAAGGCCTACGGCGTGATCAAAGACGCGCCGCGGCTGCCGAACGGCAGCGTCACGGTGCCGACGGTCTTCCACATGATCTCCGACCATCCGCTCACAGCAGCCGAGACGACCAGGTGGAACACCCTGATCGCCGCGCAGATGGCGGTGCTCAACGACTCGTTCGCGGGCCGTACGGCCGGAGACGCCTCGAACACGCCGTTCCGGTTCTCGCTCGTCGACACGACGTGGACGGTGAACAGCGCCTGGTACACGGTAGTGCCGGGCAAGAGCGAGCGGGACATGAAGAAGGCGCTGTACACCGGCGACTCGGAAACCCTCAACGTGTACGCGGCCAACATCGGCGACGGGCTGCTCGGCTGGGCGTACTTCCCGAAGGGTTACAACAACGGGCGCGGCTACATCGACGGCGTGGTGATGCTCGACGAGTCGATGCCTGGTGGTACGGCCGGCAAGTACGCCCTGGGCGACACGCTGACGCACGAGGTCGGGCACTGGCTGATGCTGGAGCACACCTTCGCGCACGGCTGCTCCGCTTCCGGCGACTTCGTGGCGGACACCCCGCGTGAGGCGGCGCCGCAGTTCGACTGCCCGGTGGGCGCGGACTCCTGCGCTGCGCCCGGGCTCGACCCGATCCACAACTTCATGGACTACACGGAGGACTCCTGCATGAACATGTTCACGGCCGGGCAGGCCGACCGGATGAGCGACGCCTGGATGGCGTTCCGGGCCGGCGGCGCCGGATAGCCCACTGGCGGTCGGGGTCGGCGGTTCGCTCTGCGGCGAACCGCCGACCCCTCTCGCTTCACCCTTCCGGTGGAGCCCGCTCGTTCCTTCGATCCTCACGTTTCGCCTGCTCCTACGCTTCGCCGAAGGTATCTGGCACGTTCATCGGCAGGGCGGGGGACACATGGCGTCGGGGCGTACACGTCGGACACTGGTGTCGGTGGTGGCCGGTGGACTGTTCGCTCTCGGCGTGGTCGCGCCCGGCCCAGCGGCGGCACCGCTGCCCCGGGCGGCCCAGGCCGACGGCCCTACCGTTCCCGAACCACGCGAGCCGCGCCCACCGCTGCTCCCCGCGGACTTTCAGGGCACCGGCCGGTACATCGTGCGGGACCTCGGCATCGACGTGCCGTTCTCCTGGCAGGGCCGCGACGGCAACAGCCAGATGACCGCCGGTGGCCCGGACCACCCGATCTGGTTCACGAACCTGATCTTCGAGAACACGCTCTACACACTCACCTACAGGTGGCCGAACATTCCGCTGTTCCCGCCCCGCGCGTGCAGCAAGGTGCCGGGGTTCTTCAACCGGCAGATCTTCAACGACAAGCTGAAGACCGCCCGCTACGTGGGGCCGGAGGTCCTGCAGGGTGAGAAGGACCGGCACGTGGACCACTGGCGGGTCGGGGTGGTCGGCGGCTCCACAGTGCCCGGGGAGTTCTTCCGGTTCCCGCTCGCGCTCGGCGACATCTACGTCGACCAGCACGACCCGAGTCGGTGGCGGCAGGTGTTGCAGTTCGGCCTGCAGAACCTCTTCGACCCGGAGCTGGACGAATGGTTCACCATGGACACCTTCGAGCACCGCCCCGGCGAGGTCACCCTCCCCGACCGCTGCCCACCCCCCACGTCCTGACCCATCCACTGCGTTGATCAAGAGGTTTGCGTCATCGATCGGCCCGATGATGACGCAAACCTCTTGATCAACAAGGGCAGGGCCAGAGTGGGGCCGGGTGGGGTTGGGTCTGGTTACAGGGCGAACAGCAGGGCGGCGTTCAGGAGTACGACCATGGCGGTGGCGAAGTGGATGCCGAAGGCGACGGCCTTCGTGCCGCCGTTGCGCAGCACGATGAGGGTGTCGCCCAGCGGAACGACCGCGACGACAAGCATGTACCACGCCACCGCCTCGGCAGTGGTGAAGGCGATCAGGGCGAGCCCGAGCAGCCCGAACGTGAGGTCCTTCAGTCCTTTGACGGTCAGGTAGGCGGGGTCGCCGTCCGGCTTGGCCGGTACGCCGTACCCGGCGGCTGCGGCCTGCGGCACCAGCAGGAACCGCGCACCGATGAAGGCGACGAAGAGGCTGAGTACGACGGCGAGCCCGTAGGCGAGGGGTGCCAGCATGGGTCTACTCCAATTCCTAGCGCTGCTAGATATGAGAGCGACGCTAGCAGAGCATCGACAGCTTCGCTAGCGGTGCTAGGGTTGCTCTCATGTCGACTCAGGCACGCCGCGAGCGCGAGCGGGCGGAACGGGAACGCGCCATCATCGCCGCTGCCCGCGACCTCGCCCTCGCGGAAGGCTGGGACGCGGTGACCACCCGGCGGCTCGCCGCCGAGATCGAATACAGCCAGCCCGTCCTCTACAGCCACTTCAAGGGCAAGGACGCCATCATGGCGGCGGTCGCCGTCGAGGGCTTCGCCGAACTGGCAACCGCGCTGGTGTCCGCCCGCGCCTCCGCGGCAGACCCACGACAGGCGGTCGCCGACGTCGCGGCGGCGTACGTCACGTTCGCCGAGCAGCGCCCAGCGCTCTATGACGCGATGTTCACCCTCGCCGTGGACTTGCCGTTCGCCAGCCAGACTGTCCCGACCGACCTGGCCCGGGGCTTCGCCGAGCTGGCCGAGACGGTGCGCCCGTTCGCCGGTGGCGGCGACCTGGAGACGCTCACCGAGACGTTCTGGAGCGGCCTGCACGGACTGGTCACGCTGATGCGCAGCGGCCGACTCCGCCGCCCCGGCCACGACCGCCGGCTGACGGTGCTGGTGGACCGCTTCTCCCGGTGAGCGCGCTCGCCGTCAGGGCCCAGGCGCACCCTGGGCCTACCGACGATTGGGCCGCAGCGGGTGCCGGGCGCAGGGCGCGAGGTGGTCGACCGGCAGGGGGCACCGCGCGCCGCCGGGCAGTGGTCGATCACAGAAGACCCAGTGTCGTACGCCCTGCTGGTCCTCCGCCGAGACGGTGACCCCGCCCGGCTCGACCAGCGCACTGAGTCGCACCAACACCCGAGCGGCGGTACGCGCGAAGATCCGGGCGCGCAGCAAATCCGGCGCGCTGATCGGCAGGTGGATCACCCAACGCCCGCTCATCGGTGGTGGCACCGTTCGAGAAGCTGACGGGGCTGCGGCAGATCGTCCCGCCTTCTCGTCGCACGTGGCTCCTCGCGCCGCCTCGGCAGCCGACGGAACAGGTTGCGCACGGTGACCGCCCTTCGTCGGATGCATCGGCGTGCAGGGGCGGCCTCCGCCGGTTGCGGTCGACGGAGACCGCCCCGCCCTGCGGCCGTCCGGGGGATACGGCGGCAGACCGCGCCGGGGGAGCGCGGCGGGTGAGGTCTCGGCGGCGATGCGAGACCAGTACGAGAGGCGCCAACCGACCGCAGCAGCACCGCATCACCGAGAGCGACGCTACCGATACTGAGTCACCTATGTCAAGGACGTCTCCGAGTCATCTACCCACCTATGTCACTCGCGCTACATACGTTGCCTGCGTCGAAGCGGCTGATCAATACTGGGCGAGCCAACCGACTGCAAGGGGCTCCACGTGCCTATCCCGCCCACTATGGACGAACTGCTCGACGACCTCCTGAAGAAGATCAAGAGCGGGGCCTATTCGCCTGGGTCCCAGCTCCCGTCCGGGCGCGTATTGGCAGACGAGTACGACGTCTCACAGTCCACGATCAGTCGGGCGGTGGCGAAGCTGCGGAAGCAGGGCGTGCTCGTTGGCCGTCCGGGGCGCGGAGTCTTCGTCGCGGAGTCCGCCAAGCGCTGACGCTCGTTGACCGCCGGGTCGTGCTCTACGAGGCCGCCGACCCGGAGTCGCCCGCGGCCCACCGCGCACTCGGACGCCCGATCCGTCCAGGACGGCCGACGGCCGATTCGTCGACGACGGTGGCTGGCCGATTCGTCCAGGACAGTCGACGGTCGATTCGTCTACGACATCAGGTCCATAGCGAGCACAAGAGACGCGGCGTCCCCGCTCGGCCGTGCCCCGCTCGCCCCTGCTCGCCCCGCGCCCCGTGCTCGCCCGCGCCTGCGACGCGCTGATCGACTCGGTCTTCAGGAAATCGGGGCATTGAGCTGCCCCGGACACCGCGACTTCCTGAAAACCGAGTCGATCAAGGCCATGCGTGCGTCAGTCGACAGTGGGCAGCTTCGGGCCGAGGACGTCGTCGGCGTCGACGATCGTGTACGCGTACCCCTGCTCGGCGAGGAAGCGCTGCCGGTGCGCTGCGTACTCCGTGTCGATCGTGTCCCGGGACACCACCGTGTAGAAGTGCGCCTGCCGGCCGTCGGCCTTCGGCCGGAGCACACGACCCAGCCGCTGCGCCTCCTCCTGGCGTGACCCGAACGTCCCGGACACCTGGATCGCCACCGCCGCCTCGGGCAGGTCGATGGAGAAGTTGCCGACCTTCGAGATGACCAAGGTCCGCAACGAACCGGACCGGAACGCGTCGAACAGCCGCTCCCGCTCCTTGTTCGTGGTCGAACCCTGGATGATCGGCGCGTCCAGGTATTCCCCGAGCTGGTGCAACTGGTCGATGTACGCGCCGATCACCAGCACCTGGTCGTCCGGGTGCCGCTCGACGAGCGCCTTGACCACCGGCAGCTTGGTGCGGGCGGTCGCCGCCATCCGGTAGCGCTCCTCCGCCTCCGCCGTCGCGTAGGACATCCGCTCCGCGTCGGTGAGGGTCACCCGGACCTCGGTGCACTCGGCCGGGGCGATCCAGCCCTGCGACTCGATGTCCTTCCACGGCGCGTCGTACCGCTTCGGCCCGATCAGGCTGAACACGTCACCCTCGCGGCCGTCCTCGCGTACCAGGGTCGCCGTGAGGCCCAGCCGGCGGCGAGCCTGGAGGTCCGCGGTGAACCGGAAGATCGGCGCGGGCAGCAGGTGCACCTCGTCGTAGACGACCAGGCCCCAGTCGCGGGCCCCGAAGAGGTCCAGGTGGGTGAACGCGCCGCCGCGCCGCGAGGTGAGCACCTGGTACGTGGCGATGGTGACCGGGCGGATCTCCTTGCGCTCGCCGGAGTACTCGCCGATCTCCTCCTCGGTCAGGGAGGTGCGGGCGATCAGCTCCCGCTTCCACTGCCGGCCGGCGACAGTATTGGTGACCAGGATCAGGGTGGTCGCCTTCGCCTCGGCCATCGCCGCCGCGCCGACCAGGGTCTTGCCGGCGCCGCAGGGCAGCACCACCACCCCCGACCCGCCGGCCCAGAACGCCTCCACGGCCTCCCGCTGGTACGAGCGCAGCGTCCACGGCTTGCGCCCGTCCTTGCCGGCCTCGGCCAGCTCGATCGGGTGCGCCTCACCGTCGACGTAACCGGCCAGGTCCTCCGCCGGCCAGCCCAGCTTGAGCAGCGCCTGCTTGAGCCGGCCACGCTCGGACGGGTGCACCCGGATGGTGTCGTCGTCGATCTTGTCGCCGAGCATTCCGGCGAGCTTCTTGCTCTTCGCCACCTCGATCAGCACCAGCCGGTCCAGTGCGCGCAGCACCAGCCCGTACGCCGGGTCGTTGGCGAGCTGAAGCCGGCCGTACCGGTCCATCGTCTCGGCCACGTCCACCAGCAGGGCGTGCGGCACCGGGTAGCGGGAGTACTTGAGCAGCGAATCCACGACGCCCTCGGCGTCGTGCCCCGCCGCGCGGGCGTTCCACAGGCCCAGCGGGGTCAGCCGGTAGGTGTGCACGTGCTCCGGCGAGCGTTCCAGCTCCGCGAACGGCGCGATCGCCATCCGGCAGGCCTGCGCGTCGGGGTGGTCGATCTCCAGCAGCAGGGTCTTGTCCGACTGCACGATCAGTGGTCCACCGCTCACGCCAGCGTCCTCTCCTCGGTTGGCCGACCGGCCGGAACGGGTCGCATACCCGCTGCTGGCCGACCATCCAGTGTTGCACGATGCGGGACTGCGGAAGAAAGATGCTCACCGGGCGCAACCGTGATGGCACTCACGAACGTCTAGTAAAGGGACGACTGTCTGGGGAGGGCCCATGAAGCATGTTCGGATCGCCTCCCGGCTGGTTGCCCTCGTGGTGGTCGTGCTGGTCGGCGCGGGAGCGTGCGCGTTCGATCCGCAGTCCGGCGGGAGTGGTGGCGGGGGAGCCGCCCCGGCCGGTGCGGCGGAACAGGCAACGGGGGCGGGCGACACGTCCGGACCCGACCAGCACGGCCGACCCACACCGGCCGCGCCCACAACGAAGCCCTCCCGGAAACCCACCCCAACGCCGACCCGCGCGGCACCCACCACGACCCCCGGCACCGGTACGCCGACAGTCGCCGGCTGCCCCCAGGGGCAGCACCAGCGTGCGGTGGAGACCCACCTGGCCCGGTTGGGTGGGTTCGGGGCGGTGACAGTGGACGGCCGGCAGTCCGCCGCCGACTGCGCGGCGATCAAGAAGTTCCAGAAGAGGTACGGCATTCGCCCCGTCGAGGGTCGCGCCGGACCAACCACCCTCGACGTGGCCCAGCGCCTCGCCACCACCGACACGACCCGCTGCAAGGCCGGCACCGGCACCACGTTCTGCGTGGACCTGACCCGGCAGACCGTCTGGGCGCTTCGCGGCGGCAAGGTGATCATGGCACCGACGGTGACCCGCACCGGCATGTCCGGCTACCGCACCCCGGCCGGCACGTACGCAGTCAACTACCGGAACCCGAAGGAATGGTCGAACCCGTACGAGGTGTGGCTGCCGTACTGGCAGCACTTCACCCAGGGGATGGGCTTCCACGAGACCACCACCTACCTGCACGAAAAGTCGATCGGCTCGCACGGGTGCGTCAACCTCCTGCACGCCGACGCCGTCCGGATGTGGGAGCTCGGCAAGGTCGGCACCCGGGTGGTGCTGATCGGCCGACGCCCCGGCACCTGAGTGCCGCCGAGCGAATCGCGGCGATAACCCCCTGTCCGACCGGACCAACGAGTGTCACCCTTGGAGTCCAGGGCCGGACCGGGCGGGGAGGCTGGGCATGACGGTCGACCGTGACGTGATCGCGGAGCACGAGCACGCACCACCCGACGAGGTGTCCCGAGCGACTGTGATCGCGTACGCCGTCGCGGCGACGCTCCTCCTCGGGTGGTTCCTCTTCGGCTGGCTGGTGCTCCAGCAGGGCTTCGTCGACTCGGTCGGGGAATCCGCGGGCGCCGGCTTCGCGCTGCTGCTGATCATCTCGGTGGTCGGCACCGTACGCCGCAGCCGCCGCTGACCGACGGCGCCCGCGCGGTGCCGCCGTCGGTCAGTCCGCCACCACCGCCGCGGTGATCCGGTGCAGCGCGAACGTGTGCAGCATCTCGGTCCGTTCGTCCTCGGCCCGCAGATAGCCGGCACCGATCGAGACCGGCTTGAGCAGGCGTGACGCCGTCGCCCCGTGCGCGTCGACGTAACCGACCCAGACCAGCGCCTTGTCCCGGACCGCCTGCTGGAGCACCGCCAGGGCCTCGCTGTGGGTGTGCGCCGGCACCGGGCCGCCGCCCAGCCCTGGCGCACCGCCGCGTACCACCGCCGGTGCCCGTCGGGCGGCCCGCGCCGCCGCGTCGCCTCGCCGGATGTGCTCCACCACGCCGAGCAGCCGGGGCATGGGCAGCTTCGGGGCGGCCAGCGGGTCGATCGTCCTGGTGGTCACCGACACCCGGGGCGGGGCCCGCCGGATTCGCGGCCGGGTCAGCACCGTGCTGCCGGTGCCGTCCTCCTGCACCGGGGCGTACCCCGCGTCGCGCAGCGCGCCCAGCAGCCGACCAACCTGGTACTGCGTACACAGCACCGTCGGCGCGAGCCGGCGCAGCGCCAACGACTCCAACCGCCGGTCGGCCAACACCTCGCTGATCAGCGTCTCGTCGTCGCTGCGCAGGTACGCCCCGGCCAGGCCGACCCGCAGCCCGCCGTGCTTACGGGCCACGTCGTCGATCAGGTAGGTGAGCCCCTGTGGCACCGGGGTACGTGACCGACGCCGGAACACGTCGTGCAGGTCGTCGGCCGTGTAGCCGGAATCCAGGGCCCGCCGCACGCTCGCCGTGGTGACACGGTGCACACTGGCCCCGCCGGCCGATTCGAGTTCGGTCATCGCCTCCAACTCGACGGCGAGCGCCGGTTCGGGTGGGCCGGGCACCACCACTGTCAGGTCGGCCTGCACCAGGAAGTGGTCGACCGGTGCGGGCAGCAACGCGTCCAGCGCCCGTGCGGCACCGGACGGCTCGCCGCTCTCGACGTCGGCGTGCACGCCCAGCGGGTCGTCACCCCGCTCGTCGGTCGACGTCAGGTCCCCCAGCAGCAGCCGACCGTACGAGGTGAGCGCCCCCAGCCCTGTCACGCCCAACTGTGCGGCCTCGGCCAGCACCTCCCGGTGGGCGGCGTCCCGGCCCCGGCTACGACGCGGGGCCCGCCAGTCCAGCAGCTCCTGCACCTCCTGCGGGGTGGGTGCCGTCGCCGGCTCCAGATCGGCGAGTACGCCGAGCACCGCCCGTCGGGTGGCCGGCACTCCGGCCCGCTCGGCCTCGGCGGAGAGCGCAGTGATCGGCCGGTCCCGGTCGTCACGGCGGCCCACCAGCCCCACCTGCCGGGTCATGGTCAGCCACGCTCGGGCGAGCTGCTCCCACCGTTGGGCCAGCGAGGCGGCCCGCCACACCTCGTACCCACCGGTCGGCAGCACCTGCTGATCCGCCCCGTACCGGCCGGTGGTCGCACCGGGCATCTCCAGCTCACCGAGGAGCCCCGCCGCGTACGCCACCTCCAGCAGCAGCGCCGTGGTGGGTTCGTCCAGCCCGCCGGTACGTGCCAATCGCCGCAGGTCCCGTACACCGATGCCACCCGAACGCAGCACCGGCGCGGGCTCGTCGGCGAGCTGCTCCAGCAGCCCTTCGGTGTTTCGGACCACATCCATGGTCTGGCCGGCCCCGGCCGAGTCGACAGCTTTCGGCTCGCGCGGCGCGGCGGCCACCGGCGGTGGGCTGGTACGCAGCGGCCCGAGGGGGCCGCTGTCGCGGCGCAGCAGCAGGCCGACCTCGCGGGGCAGCTCCACAGTTCCGCTGGCCGTGGACGAGCCTGTCGTCGCCGGGACCAGCAGTCGGTTGTCGACGAGCCACCGCACCGGGGAGCCGGTCGGGGCGCCCCCGTTGGTCGGGTCGGTGAGGACCGGGTCCGCCGCGCCGAGCGGGGGCGCCTGCAACGCCCCCGGCGGCACGCTGCCCACCGGCGGGCCGGCCGCCAACCGGTCCAGGATCGCCCGGGCCGAGGGTGGGGCGGCGAGCACCGTCCGTCGGAGCTTCGCCGGGTCCGCGCAGAGCGCGGCAGTGCGCGGGTCCAGCTCCGCGGCTGGTCGGCCGAGCCCAGCGGGGTACGGGGAGACCTCGTCGACGGCGGGCAGCACCTGGAGCGCGTGCTCCGGGCCGTACAGCAGGAATAGCGCACGCAGTCGGCCCACGGCGGCCCGGACGGCCGTCGGAGCCGGCGGTTGCGGCCCGGAGGTCGCCATCGCGAGCACGGTGTCGGTGGCGGTGGTGGCGTCGTCCGGATTCCGGGTGAGCCGGGCGGCGTCGAGGATCTGGAGGGTGAACTGGTCCAGACCGTCCAGCGCGCGGGCCACGGAGACCCGGGACTGGGCCCGGATGGCCAGGGCGGAGACGTCGGCCGGCACGGGCACGACGAGGTCGGGCCGCAGCTGGAGGAGCGCGGCCAGTGACTCGTCGGGCAGCGACCGCAGGTGGTCGGCGAGTGAGGTGGTCATCGTCTTTCCACGCTAGCCCGGCACCGGGCTTCCGCGCCCCTCGGACGTCCGGTCGACCGGGAGTAGCCGGTACGTTTCTCGACATGCCCGCACTGACCGTCGGATTCGACCTCGACATGACCCTGGTGGACTCCCGCCCCGGCATCGCCGCGACGTACCGGGCGTTGACCGCGAGGACCGGTGTGCCGGTCGATGCCGAACTGGCGGTGTCCCGGCTCGGGCCGCCGCTGCGTACCGAGATCGCGCACTGGTTCCCGCCGGAGCAGGTCGAGTCGGCCGTGCGGGTGTATCGCGAGCTCTACCCGGCGTACGCGATCACCCCGACGCTCCTGCTGCCCGGCGCGCGGGAGGCCGTCGAGGCGATCCGTGCGCGGGGTGGCCGGGTGCTGGTCGTCACATCCAAGATCGGTCGGCTGGCCCGGTTGCACCTGGACCACCTCGGTCTCACTGTCGACGAGTTGGCCGGCGACCTGTTCGCCGAGCAGAAGGCGACAGCCCTGCGGGAGCACGGCGCCACCCACTACGTCGGTGACCATGTCGCGGACATGGTGGCGGCGGCGGCGGCCGGGGTGCCCGGCATCGCTGTGGCGACCGGCCCGTGCTCCGCCGATGAGCTGCGCGCGGCCGGGGCGGAAGTGGTGCTGGAGGAGCTCACCGAATTCCCAGCGGCGCTCGACGGGATGATCCAGCTAGCCTTGGAGCAGTAGCGGCTCAAGTGAAGCAGGGGTTTTCAGGTGCCTACGGGTCGAGTGAAGTGGTACGACACGGCCAAGGGATACGGCTTCGTCACGAGTGACGAGGGCGGCGACGTGTTCCTGCCCAAGGGGGCGCTGCCGGCGGGTGTCACCGACCTCAAGGGTGGCCAGCGGGTCGACTTCAGCGTGGTGGACAGCCGCCGGGGCGCGCAGGCCATGGGGGTCAAGCTGCTGGACGCGCCGCCGTCGATGGCAGAGCTACGTCGTCGGCCGGCCGAGGAGCTGCACGGCCTGGTCGAAGACATGATCAAGGTGCTGGAGGCGAAGGTCCAGCCGGACCTGCGCCGGGGTCGGTACCCGGACAGGAAGGCCGCGCAGAAGATCGCTCAGCTGGTCCACGCGGTGGCCCGCGAGCTGGAGGTCTGAGGCACCAGGCCAGCGGTGGCGGCCCGGTCGAGCAGTGCCGCCACCGCGGCGAAACCGGCCTCGCCCAGGTCCGCTGTGAACTCGTTGACGTAAAGGCCGATGTGCCGGTCGACCACGTCGAGCTCCATCTCCTGGGCGTGCGCCAGCACGTACTCCCGGCTGGCCGCCGGGTCCGCCCAGGCCTGCCGGACCGACTCGCGGACCCAGCCGGCCGCGGCCTCCGGGTCGACCGCCCCGCGTCGGGCCAGGATCGCGCCGAGGGGGATGGGCAGACCGGTGTCGGCCTCCCACCATTCGCCGAGGTCGACAAGGGCGCTCAGGCCGTGCCGGTGGTAGGTGAACCGGGCCTCGTGGATGACCAGCCCAGCGTCGTAGCGCCCAGCCGCCACGCCCGGCATGATCTCGTGGAACGGAACCACCTCGATCCGGGCCGGTGGCCGCCCGGCCGACCAGAGCCGGAACAGCAGGTACGCGGTGGTCCGGTCACCCGGCACCGCCACCGTCGCACCGGTCAGGTCGGTGCGGTCCGGCCCGCCGTCACTGTCGCCCCGGGTGAGCACCAGCGGACCGCAACCGCGACCGAGGGCGCCGCCGCAGGGCAGCAGGTGGTAGTCGTCGAGCAGCCACGGCAGCGCCGCGAAGCTCACCTTCACCAGGTCGAACGCGCCCCGCTCGGCCGCCGTGTTCGTGACGTCCACGTCGGCGTACGTCACCTCGACCGGCGGCGCGCCGGGCACCTGCCCGTGCACCAGCGCGTGGAAGACGAACGTGTCGTTGGGGCAGGGCGAGATAGCCAGGGAGAGCGCCACACCCTCACGGTAGCCCCGCCCTCCGCCCGGGGTCGGTGCCCACCCCACGACTGTGATCCGCAGCGGTGTTCCGAGTCGGAGCGAGGCGGCGGCACGAACCCGGCGGAAGCCTCGCCGGGTGGAAGGGACGCGTGGGAACGACCGACCCGGCCGGGTCCAGCACCTGCCCAGGTCTCCCTTTGGAGCTGATGCCACAAACGAATCGCCCGGCGTCGGCGATCGTGGGTCTGAAACCGGACACGCTGCGTACCTGGGAGCATGGGTCGGGCGGTGATGTCGCAGACGGTTCAGCTCCAAAGGGGCTCGCGGGAGTAGGTCGTCCACCGAGCGGAGCGGTTGTCCACAGCGTTATCCACAGCCCGACGCGGGGGTGTTGATCGCGCACTGACCAGCCGGGACCATCGGCCTGTGACCGAGGCGAGTGACAACACCGACGAGGCCGGCGGAGCCGATCTCGGGCAGGCGCTCCGTGCGTCGCGTCGACGGGCCGATCTGAGTCAGCGACAGTTGGCCGAGAAGTCCGGGGTGCCTCAGCCGACGCTGGCCCGGATCGAGTCGGGGCGGGCAAGCGATCCCCGATACCGGACAGTGGAACGCCTCGTGCAGGCAGCGGGTGGGCAGCTGGCCATCGGCGTCCCGGCATCCATCTCCGGCTTCGCCGAGCCCGTGCCGGTTCCGCACGACGACATGCGGGACGAGGCAGGCCGCCGATACCCGGCTCACCTGGACGTGTGGCCGGTCCACGAACCTCGGGACTGGCCCGGCGCCTGGTGGGCGGAGTGGTACCGGTTGCCTCCCGAGCGGTATCCACTTCCGCTGCCAACGGCCGCGTACGAGCTGAACCGGCGCTATCGCGACAACCGACGGTGGGGTGCCGAGGTGCAACGGACCGCCGGGGGCTGCGGCACCGAACTGCTACTGGCGTGCGGCTTCGAGATCGAGGGGCGCCGTCCGGCCGCACTGCGCCTGGGCCCTCCGGGCAAGCGCTGGTTCCTCTGAGCCTCGGCTGAGTCAGCGCAGTGCCGGGGCCGCCGCGGTCAGGGCGGCGAGGGCTTCGCGCAGCCGCCACGCGTCCCGGTCGCGGGGGCCGATCGGGTTGGAGATGGTGCGCAGCTCGGCGAAGGGCACCCCG
Source organism: Micromonospora alfalfae (assembly GCF_022230925.1). Taxonomy (GTDB): domain Bacteria; phylum Actinomycetota; class Actinomycetes; order Mycobacteriales; family Micromonosporaceae; genus Micromonospora; species Micromonospora alfalfae. Next base: position 211,228 of record NZ_JAKKFH010000012.1, read on the forward strand.
GCCTGCGCCGCGGCGACCGCCACGCCATACCCCTCCATGGCTTCGGCGACCGCCTCCGGATGCCTCCGGCGCAGCTCGTCGGTGCTGGCCGTGGTGCCGGTGACGGTGCTGACAGTGAGCACCGGCCCGGCCGTGGCCGTCGGGAGGGCGGCTCGCAGTGCCGCCAGCAGGCCCGGGTCCGCCGGCACCCTGCTGCCCGCACCGAGCAGCGCGGGCGGCATGCCCAGCTCGTCCACCGGGATGAAGCCGTCGGGCGACTCCGCGCCCAGGTCCGCAGCGATGCTGGCGGTGCCGAGCACCGTGTCGCCGACCTCGGCCCGCCCGGTGAAGCCGCCGGCCACGCCGGCGCTGACCACCGCACGGTACGGGCGGCCGGCGGCCTCTGCCAGCGCCAGCAGCCGGGCCGTGGCGGCACCGGCGACGGCCGGACCCACACCGATCGGGGTGACTGTCACCGTGGGGTCGGTCAGCCCGGCGCGGACCGCGTCCGCCTCGGCTGGAACCGCCGTCACCACCAGCAGACCGGTCACGGGACTGAGCCGGGGGACTCCCGGCGGGTTTCGTCGTCGGCCCCGCCACCCGGGCCGCCAACGGCCGACGACGGGCGGTAGATGTGGTAGCCCGGCGGGGTGAGGCTCGGGTCGTCGTACTGCGGCGAGCTGGTCTGGGCCGGCGCCGGTGAGGTTGGTGTGGGGTCCCCGGGCTCGTCCGCCGGCTCGTCCTCGGTCAGTTCGTCGTCACCGAGCGGTCGGCCGGCCAGCTTCTCGCCGCGCAGCCGGGCGGCGGCCAGCACACCCCGGATCGCGGCCAGTACGCCGACCCCGGCGGCCACGGCGATGCCCATCCGGCCATCGAACGGCACCAGCCCGAGCCCGCCGCCGGCCACGAAGGCGAGCATCAACACCGTCTCGGAGTGGGCGAAGGAACTGGCCCGCAACCGTTCCGGGATGCGCTCCTGGATCGAGGCGTCCACCGCCAGCTTCGCTACCCCGCTGGCCAGCGCGGCGACCAGGCAGAGCAGGGCGACCATCAGCAGCGAGAACTGGATGACGGCGAGCACCGCCACCCCGGCCACGATGATCATGCTGCTGGACTGGATGGCGGTCGGCCGGTGGATGCGTAGTCGGGTGCCGATGGCGGTGGCCAGGAAGGTGCCGACCGCCAGCGCGCCGCCGACCACGCCCAACGCCCACTCGGCCCCCAGATCCCGGTCGAACACCACTGTGGTCAGGTCGCCCTTCTTGATCGCGAAGGCGAGGAAGAGCAGCAGGAAGCCGTAGAGCGCGCGTAGCGTCGCCGCGCCGATCAGGGTGGCGATCACCAGCCGGCCGGACGGTCGGCCCCGGCCCAGCGGCCGGTCGCCACGGCGGCGGCCCAGCGCACGCAGTGGCCGGGGGACCCGCTCCGGTGGCTCCGAGTCGGCCTTCGGCGGTAGCCGCAGGGAGATCACCATGCCGACCAGGAAGATCACCGACGCGACCCTCAGCGGCCACTGCGGCCCGAACCAGAACGCGGCCAACCCGATCGGCGCCACCAGCGCACCCGCGACAGTGCCGTAGACGCTGGCCCGGGCACCCACCTGGGACAGGCCGAGCCCCTCCGGCAGCAACCGGGGCACCGCCGCGGAACGGGCCACGCCGTACGCCCGGGAGAGCGCGAGCACCCCGAACGCGGCCGGGTAGAGCCCGAAGCCGTGGATGTAGTCGGAGATCAACCAGGCCAGGAAGGCGCGGCCGAGCATCGTCGCCGCCAGGGCGTACCGCCGGCCGTGCCGGAAGTGATCCAGCAGCGGGCCCACCACCGGGGCGAGCATCGCGAACGGCACCATGGTGACCAGCAGGTAGAGCGCCACCTTGCTGCGGGCCTCGCCGAGCGGCACGTTGAAGAAGATCGTGCCGGCCAGACCGATGGCGATCAGGGTGTCACCGGCGCAGGAGAGCGCGTGCAGGTCGAACAGGCGAACCATGCCGACCTCGCCGCCGGCGCCCCGGGCGCGGGCCCGACCGGCCCGGCGGGTCACCCAGCGGCCGCTGCCCACCGAACCGCGCAACAGCAGACGGATGGCGCGAATGCTGGTGCCGACGGTCCGCCCGAGGACGGATCGCCCGGAGCGGGAGTACGACGGCATGTGCACCATCCTCGCCCATCTGATCCGGGTACGCCGCACCACCGCTGGGAAAGGTTCCCCGGGAGTCCCTGTCACCCCTGCGAGGCGCATGGGGAACAATGGTCGGGTGACCAGGCCCGCCTCCACCCGTGCCGCCCGTCTCGACCAGGTCTGCGCCGCCGCCGTCGAGGTGGCCCGCGCCGGCATCACCGAGGTGGACGCCGACGATGTCGGCGACCACCTGCAGGTCGTTGCCGAGGGCGACCGGCTGGTCACCCACTACTTCGAATGTCGCCTCGCCGGCTACAACGGCTGGCGCTGGGCGGTCACCGTCACCCGGGTGCCGCGCAGCAAGACGGTGACCATCTGCGAGACGGTGTTGCTGCCCGGCCCGGACGCGCTGCTCGCACCCGGTTGGCTGCCCTGGCAGGAGCGGCTCAAGCCGGGCGACCTGGGGCCGGGTGACCTGCTCCCGACCTCGCCCGACGACGATCGGCTGGTCCCCGGTTACCTGCTCTCCGACGACCCGGCGGTCGAGGAGACGGCATGGGAGTTGGGCCTCGGGCGCGCCCGCGTGCTCTCCCGGGAGGGCCGCATCGACACGGCGCAGCGCTGGTACGAAGGTGACCACGGCCCCGCCGCGGCCATCTCGTCCGCCGCTCCGTCCGCCGCCCGCTGCGGCACCTGCGGCTTCTACCTGCCGCTGGCCGGTGCGATGCGGCAGGCATTCGGGGCGTGCGGCAACTTCTACGCCCCCGACGACGGTCGGGTGGTGAGCGCCGACCACGGCTGCGGCGCCCACTCCGAGACGTTGATCGAGGCGGCCGAGACCGCTGTCGACGAGCTGCCCACGGTGTACGACGACAGCGCGGTGGAGGCCATGTCGGTCAGCCGGGCGCCGGGCTCGGTGGAGGCGGCTGAGCCGGCGGAGCCGTACGGGCACTCCTGATCGTCCGCGCCGGAGTGCTCCGGCGCGGAGGTCGGCTCACCTCGCGCGGCGGCGTCGGCGGTTGGCGTCGTGCCGCATCATCACGGCGAGGCCCGGGAAACCCCACAGGAAACCGGCGAGGCAGGTCCAGAGCCAGTTCTGGTGACCATGGTCGGTCAGCCAACCCCTGAAGAAGATCAGCAGGACCAGTCCGGCGACCGCCCACGCGATCAGCCCGGCGAGGGCGAACGGCACCATCGGCGGATCCAGTGGTGCGGGCCGCGGTGGCTGCTCGTTCGGCATTCGGCAAGCGTACGGGATCTACTTCCCCTGCCCACCGACGATCTGGGACGATGCGCGCGACAACTGGAAGATCACCTGCGAGGACCTGATGGCCGTAGCGCCGCCCGAGAACGGCACACCTCCCAACCCCGCTCATCCGCGTAACGGTTTCGACCGGTTCTTCGAGATCTCCGCCCGTGGCTCGACGTTGAGCCGTGAGGTACGCGGTGGCCTGGCGACCTTCTTCACGATGGCGTACATCGTGGTGCTCAACCCGCTGATCCTGGGCGGCGCCGTCGACGGTGACGGCAAGAGCCTTCCGATTCCCGCGTTGGCTGCCGCGACCGCGCTGGTCGCCGGCCTGATGACCATCCTGATGGGTGTGGTCGGCCGGTTCCCGCTGGCGCTCGCCGCCGGTCTGGGTGTCAACGCCCTGGTGGCGTACGAGATCGCCCCCGAGATGACCTGGGCAGACGCGATGGGTCTGGTGGTGATCGAGGGTCTGATCATCGCGGTGCTGGTGCTGACCGGTCTGCGGACCGCTGTGTTCCGCTCGGTGCCGACCCAGATGAAGAGCGCGATCGGGGTCGGCATCGGTCTGTTCCTGACCATCATCGGCCTGGTGGACGCCGGCTTCGTCCGGCGCATCCCGGATGATGCCAACACCACCGTTCCAGTCGGCCTGGGCATCGGCGGCAAGCTGGTGAGCTGGCCGATGCTGGTCTTCGTGGTGGGCCTGCTGATCACGCTGGTGCTGGTGGTCCGTCGGGTGAAGGGCGCGATCCTGATCGGCATCCTCGCCTCGACGGTGCTCGCGGTGATCGTGGAGGCCATCGGCAACATCGGCCCGTCGTTCGTCAACGGTCAGCCCAACCCGAAGGGCTGGTCGCTGAACGTGCCGGAGCTGCCGAAGTCGGTGGTCGACCTGCCGGACCTGTCGCTGCTCGGCAAGTTCAACGTGCTGGACTCGTGGGGCCGGGCCGGTTGGCTGGTCGTGCTGATGTTCATCTTCACGCTGCTGATCACGGACTTCTTCGACACCATGGGCACCATGGTCGCGGTAGGCCAGGAGGGCGGCCTGCTCGACGAGCAGGGCACTCCGCCGAAGGCCAAGGAGATCCTGCTTGTCGACTCGATCGCGGCGGCGGCCGGCGGTGCGGCCAGCACCTCCAGCAACACGTCGTACATCGAGAGCGCTGCCGGTGTCGCGGAGGGTGCGCGGACCGGGGTGGCCAACCTGGTCACCGGCGTGCTCTTCCTGCTCGCGATGTTCCTGGCGCCGCTGGTGGTGATCGTGCCGTTCGAGGCGGCGTCGACGGCCCTGGTGGTGGTCGGGTTCCTGATGATGACAGCGGTGCGGACGATCGACTGGTCCGACTACGAGATCGCCATTCCGGCGTTCCTCACCATCGTGCTGATGCCGTTCACCTACTCGATCTCCAACGGGATCGGCGCTGGTCTGATCACCTTCGTGGTGGTCAAGCTGGCGCGGGGCAAGGCCCGGGAGATCCACCCGTTGCTGTACGGGGTGGCAGTGCTCTTCGTGCTGTACTTCCTGCGTGGGCCGATCGAGTCAGTGGTGCTCTGAGCCACGTCCGGGCGGGGAGTCGATCGTGACTCCCCGCCCGTACCATCTGAATCCCCTCGTGAGCCTGGTCATAACGGATGTCGTTAGCCATGCTCATTAGTTAAGCTAACTACTGTGACGGAGCGGACGGTGACGGCGGAACGCGTGCCACCGGCGCAGCTGGCTCCCCAGCTGCGTGATGCGATCACCCGACTCAACCGGCGGGTCCGACAGGCCCGGCCGGTCGGCGACCTCACGGTCACCCAGGTCTCCGCGCTCACCAGCCTGCGGCTGGCGGGCGCGATGACGCCCCGGGAACTGGCCGACGTGGAGCGGGTGCAGCCGCCGACGATGACCAAGATCGTCGGGAAGTTGGAGGACCGCGGCCTCGTGCGGCGGACACCCCATCCGACCGACGGGCGGCAGGTCATCCTCGCGGCGACCGAAGGAGGGCAGGCCGTGCTCGACCAGTTCGAGCGGGCCCGCGACGAATGGCTGGCCCACCGGCTGGCCGCGCTCGACGAGGACGAACGGGAGACCCTGCAGAGGGCCGCCGAGATTCTTCAGCAGCTCGCTCGCGCCTGAGCCGCACCCGCGCCACCGGGTCCGTGCCGTCACGTGTCGATGACGCGTACGTCCGGAGGAGGCGCACCAAGAGTGCAGGCGAAGCTGAGCACGATGTTCCAGTCCCTACAGGTCCGCAACTACCGCCTCTTCGCATCCGGGCAGCTGATCAAGTTGATCGGCGTCTGGATGATGTTCATCGCCCAGGACTGGCTCGTCCTCGAGCTCTCCAACAACTCGGCGACCGCGCTCGGTGTGGTCACCGCCTGCCAGTTCACCCCGGTGCTCCTGCTCACCCTGCTCTCCGGCCGGCTCGCCGACCGGTACGACAAGCGGGTGCTGCTCTTCGCCGCCAACGCCTTCTGGAGCCTGCTGGCACTCGGCATGGCGATGCTGGTCCTCACCGACCTGGTGCAGCTCTGGCACGTCTTCGCCTTCGCCGCGCTGCTCGGCACCGCCAACGCCGTGGAGACCCCGGTCCGGCAGGCGTTCGTCTCCGAACTGGTCGGCACGCCGCTGCTGCCCAACGCGCTGTCGCTGAACGCCGCCGTGTTCAACTCCGCCCGGATCGTCGGACCGGCCGTGGCCGGCCTGGCCATCGCCGCGTTCGACGTCGGCCCGGTCTTCCTCTTCACCGCCCTCAGTTCGGTCGCGCCCCTGGTCAACGTCGTCCGGATGCGTACGACCGAGCTGCACCGCGACGCCCTGCTGCCCCGCGACGAGCGGGCGTCCGCCCGGGTCGTCGACGGCCTGCGGTACGTGTGGCGCCGCCCCGACCTGCTGCTGCCGATGGCGATCATGTCGGTGGTCGGCATGTCGCTGTTCAACTTCCAGCTGACCCTGGCCGCGTTGGCGAAGACGGTCTTCCACACCGGCGCCGCCTCCTTCGGTCTGTTCAGCACGGCGCTGGCCGTCGGCGCGCTCGGCGGCGCGCTCAGCGGCACCGGTCGCCGTAGCCGCCCGTCGGTGTGGCTGGTGCTCGGCGCGGCGATCGCCTGCGCCAGCTTCGGCACCCTGGTCGGCCTCTCCACCGCGTACTGGCTGGTGGTGGCGCTCTTGGTGCCGACCGGCTTCTGCATGGTCTTCTTCGCCCAGGCCGCCAACCAGCGGATCCAGATGGGCGTCGACGCGGCCTTCCGGGGACGGGTGATGGCCCTGTGGGTGCTGGTGTTCCTGGGCACCAACCCGGTCGGCGCGCCGCTGATCGGCTGGGTCGCGGAGCACTACGGTGCCGGTGCCAGCATCTGGATGGGTGGGCTCATCTCGCTGGCCGCCGCGCTGATCGCGCTCACCTGGCAGTTGCGCCACTCCGGTGCCCGGCTGCGTTTCCGGGTGCTGCCGATGCCTCGTTTCTACGTCACCTCCACCGACTGCTGAGGTTTACCACCGACGCCGGCCGCGTCCGGTTGCGCGGATGCGGCCAAACCGCTGGCGAGGTGGCACGGTGGGGCTTAGCGTCGATGGGTGGGAGTCGGACGCGCGCTGATGCTGGCCCTGGCGTTCCTCGCCGTGGCCACTCTGCCGGCGGCGTTCGCCCTGATCTTCTGCTACGACGAGATCGTCGACCGGGTGGTCTGCGGCTGGTCCGAGTGGCGTGAGCGCCGACGGGAGAAGCGCACGATCGCCAAGCTCGACCGTGCCATCGAGGCCGACGCCCTGACCCGGGACATCGACCTCAGCGAGTTCGACAGCGTTGACCGCCGGCCGCTGGAGCAGCTCGCCGCCGACCTGCGCCGTCTCGGCGGTCAGCGGGTCGGCGGCGGCGGTCGCTCGATGGTCTGGCACAGCGCGTTGCTCCAGGCGTACGACGACAGGCTTCGCCTCGCCTGCCGTGCCCTCGGCATCGCCGAGCACCTCGCCGAGCTGGAGGGCGTCGATCAGGAGATCGAGCGGGTCCGGGTGGAGGGCGTGCTGCACGCCGCCGGGCTGGCCCTTCCGGCGGCTCGGGCCGGGCTTCGGCAGCGGCACCGCTGAGCGGCCGCACGTTGTGCGACTCTTCGTGGCGCTCCGCCCCTGGTGGTCGCATCGGGTCTGCTGCTGGTGCGCAGCCGCCTCAGCGGCGGACCGTGTTACGAGCGGATCGCCGCCTGGTCGCCGTGACCCGGCGGCACGTCGCTGATCGCTGTGGAAGGCCTGCTGCGGAGAACCTCGCGGGCCTGGTCGGCGGCGCGGGTGATGCTCTCGCTGATGAAGTCGAGGAAGCGGGCGATGTTCTCCAGGCGGGCGGCGGCGGGGGTGTGCGCGCCGAGGAGGGCGACGCCCTGGCGTGCGATCACGACGAGATGGTCGTTGGCCCGAGCGCTGGCGATCGTCGCCTGGTAGAAGAGCTCGTCGTCGACGACGTAGCGGTCGCGTCGGCGTTCGTCGCGTTCGCGGCGGACGAGGCTCTGGCTCTCCAGGAAGGTGATCGCCTTGGAGATCGACGCCGGGCTGACCTGGAGGCGTTGGGCGAGCTCGGACGCGGTGAGGCTGCCCGAGTCGGTGAGGAACAGTCTGGTCAACACCCGGGCCCCCATCCTGTTCAGACCGGAGGCCATGAGGACGGCGGTGAACGCCTCCTCGTAGTCGGCCACGGCCTGGGCGTCGCGTCCGTCTGATCGACGGGCCGCCTCGGCCCCACGGGAGGGGACGGGCTTGCGCCGGTGGGCGCGGCGCTCCGTCGCGTGGTGGGCCAGATCGGCGCGGTAGCCGGTGGGCCCGCCGTTGCGCATCACCTCACGCGTGACGGTCGAGGTGGGACGGTCGAGGCGTCGGGCGATCTCGGCGTAGGGGAGGCTGTCGGCCAGCCCCAGCGCGATCTGCTGGCGTTCCTGCTGGCTGAGTCTGCCTCCCGGCATCGCGATCTCCCTCGTGGTCCCCGTGGGGCAGCGGCCCCCGACGCCGTCACCATAGCGTTAACCCACACATCAATGCAACGAAAGCGATGGTCGTTGTTGCATTAGATTCAGGCTCGTTGCAACAATCTCACGAGATCTAGCAGCGAAAACGCCGATCTGCTGCAACAAGCTTGTTGCGTAATCCGGAAAGCAACGTAGCGTTTCCCATATCAGAAACAAAACGCGAACCTGGGAGAGCACGATGCAGACGTTCGACACACCCGCCCCCATCTCCGCCGTCCTGGACATCCCCGCCGGACGCATCCAACTCATCGCGGCAGACCGCGCCGACACCACAGTCGAGATCCTCCCGGCCGACCCCGCCAAGAGCAGCGACACGAGGGCCGCCGAGCAGACCACCGTCGCCTACGCCGACGGCGTCCTGCGAATCACCACCGCACGTCCCGCCAACAAGCTCTTCGGCCCCTCCGGCTCCCTCGAGGTCACCGTCCGGGTGCCCGCCGACTCCCACATCGAGGGCAGGGCCGCCAGCGCCGAACTTCGGGGCGTCGGCCGCCTCGGCGACGTCGCCTTCGACGGGGCGTACCGGAACATCAAGATTGACGAGGCCGCGAGTGTTCGCCTCACCGCGATCGACGGCGACGTCGAGGTCGGCCGACTCAACGGCCCCGCCGAGATCAGCACCGCCCGGGGTGACGTCACCGTCGCCGAGGCCATCCGTGGCACCGTCGTCCTCCGTACCCAGTCCGGCGACATCTCGGTCGCGGCGGCGGCCGGCGTCTCGGCCGCCCTGGACGCCGGCACCGGCCACGGCCGCGTCAGCAACGCCCTCAAGAACGACGGCACCGTCGAGCTGGACATCCACGCCAGCACCCTGCACGGCGACATCAACGCCCGCAGCCTCTGAAAAGGACGGATCGAGATGACTGACAACCCCTCAACCAACTCCCCGTGGACCGGCATGGTGCCAGTCGACGACACGGCCCTGGCCGTCACCGACACCGGTGGCCCCGGCATCCCGGTGGTCTACCTCAACGGTCAGTTCGCCACCCAGGGCTACTGGCGGCGGGTCATCGCCGAGCTGGGCACCGAATTCCGGCACATCACCTACGACGAGCGGGCTCGCGGCAGGAAGTCGAAGCGCTCAGCCGACTACTCGTTCGAAGCGGCTGTCCGGGACGTCGACGCCGTTCTCGCCGCCCGGGGGGTGGCCCAGGCGCTGCTGGTGGGCTGGTCCTACGGAGCGGTGGTCGGGGCGCACTGGGCCAACCGGAACCCGGAGCGTGCCCTGGGCGCGGTCCTGGTCGACGGCGCGTTCCCGCACGACTGGCTCGACGAGGCCATGGCGCAACGGATCCGCAAGATGTTCCGACGGATGAACCTGTTCATGCCGCTGCTCCGCCCGACCGGCCTGACCCCACGGATGAATGCCGACCAGATGGCGGACAGCAACATCGAACTGGGCGAACTCTCCCGCGAGCGGGAACTGGGCCCGGTGCTGGACGCCATCAGCGTCCCGGTGCGGTACGTCGTCGCCTCGGGAACGTCCCTCGGAAGTCGCGGGGACGAACAGGAGCAGATCCGCGCCAGCCTCGACGCGGTGACCGCCCGCAACCCGCACATCACCATCGGAGCGAAGGTCGCCAGCAACCACGGTGCGATCCTCAAGAAGGACTTCCGCGCCGTCGCCGAGGCCGTACGCGGGGTCGCCGCCGCTGACCACGAAGACGCCCGAGACGTTCGGTGAGGTCAGGACGCGCGCGTTGACGGGTGACGCACCGTCACCCGTCAACGCGAAGCGTCAGGAAGATTCGCGGGCGGCCGGGCCGCTGCCGAAGAGCACGTCGTCCCAGCTCGGCAGCCGCTTGCGCGGCTTGCCGTTGGCGTCGGTGGACTCGCCGCCGGCGGCCGCCGCAGCGCCCGTCCGGCGGGGCCGCAGCACCGCCAGCGACGGCACGGCCGGCACCTCCTTGGGCGCGTCCGAATCGTCGTCGAACGCCGAACCCTGGCCACCGCCGAGCAGCGCGGCGGCACCCCCACCGACCGGCCGCTGCCGAGGCGCGTCCGAACCGGCCAGGGCAGCCGGGGTACGCGGCTCCAGCCCGCGACCCGACGAGGCGCCGAGCGGGCGGTCCAGGGAGGCGAGCAGGGCGTCACGGCCGGCCCGGATCGGATCGCGGCCAGGGCGCGGGTGCTCGGACGCCGCCGGCAACCCGTGCCCGCCACGACTCGGCTCACCACGCGACGGACTGGGCAGAGCGTGCCCGCCCCGCTCGGGCGCCGGCTCCTGGCCGAGGATCGGCGTGGGCCGCTCGGCACACAGGTACTGCGCCATGTCGTCGTGCGGCGTAACCACCTGCCGGGCCTTGTCCATGTCCCAGATGGCCTGCGCGGTGGCCTTGCCGGACGGCCAGGTGGCGATGATCCGCCAGGTGCCGTCGTCGCGCCGGTACGCGTCCCAGGAGATCTTCTCGGTGTCGATGCCGTGCTGGCTCAGCCGGCCGTTGACCACCTCGGCGAGCGGGGTCGGCTTCTCCGCGCCCTTGAGGCGGGTGCGGCGGGCGTGCTGGGCGAGCATCGCCCGTTCCTGCAACACCGGGCCGGCGTAGCGCAGCACCCGGTCGACGGGCACACCGGCGATCCGGGCGACGTCCTCAGCGGACTCACCGGAGCGGATGCGGGCCTGGATGTCCCGGGGGGACAGTGAGGGAATCGGGTCGACGGTGCTCGGTGCCACCGCGAGCGGCGGGGCACCCGGCTCGGGGTGCATCACACCGGCGATGCGTTCATCGATCGGCAGGGCGAGGAGGCGCCCAACCTCGTCGGCGAGCACCAGAGCCTGGCCGTCCTCGGAGAGGGCGACGAAGCGTACTGGGCGCATAACGTTGCCTCCGTCCCGCTTCGCTGGCCGCACACCACGAGTCGGCCACCCAGGCGTCTCGGACCACCGTACGCGCATCTGCCTCGGGGTGGGGGAAGCGACACCCCGCATGTCGTGACTGAGCTGCGGCGATGATCACGGTCGGTGTCCGTGGAGGCCCCGACGGACACCGACCGTGACCGAACGTCAGAGTCGCTCGACCACGTAGTCGATGGACGCGGTGAGCGCCTCGACATCGGCCGGCTCGACGGCCGGGAACAGCGCCACCCGCAGTTGGTTGCGACCGAGCTTGCGGTAGGGCTCAGTGTCAACGATGCCGTTGGCGCGCAGCGCCTTGGCGATCGCCGTGGCATCCACCCCGTCGGCGAAGTCGATGGTGGCTACCACGTTGGAACGCAGCGCCGGGTCGGTGACGAACGGGGTGGCCACGCTGGACCGCTCGGCCCAGCCGTACACAGCGGCGGCGCTCTCGGCGGTGCGCTTCGCCGCCCAGGACAGGCCGCCCTGCGCGTTCATCCAGTCGGTCTGCTCGGCGGCCAGGAAGATGGTGGCCAGCGCCGGGGTGTTGTAGGTCTGCTCCAACCGCGAGTTGTCGATCGCCGTGACCAGGTCGAGGAAGGCGGGGATGTAGCGCCCGGACGCCTTGATCTCGGCGGCCCGGTCCAGTGCGGCCGGGGACATCAGGGCCAGCCAGAGACCGCCGTCGGAGCCGAAGCACTTCTGCGGGGCGAAGTAGTAGACGTCGGTCTCACCGACGTTGACCTCCAGGCCACCCGCGCCGGAGGTCGCGTCGACCAGCAGCAGCGCGCCCTCGTCGGCACCGGCCACCCGGCTGATCGGGACCGCCACACCGGTCGAGGTCTCGTTCTGCGGCGTCGCGTACGCGTCCACGCCGGACTCGGCGACCAGGGTCGGCGCGCTGCCCGCGTCGGCCTTGCGGACGGTCGGCTCACCGAGGAACGGGGCGTCCTTGACCGACTTGGCGAACTTCGCGCCGAACTCGCCGAAGCTGGCGAACTGGGCCCGGTCACGAATCAGGCCGAAGGTGGCGACCTCCCAGAACGCTGTGGTGCCGCCGTTGCCGATGACCACCTCGTAGCCCTCGGGCAGCGAGAAGAACTCGGCGATGCCGGAGCGAAGCCGGGCCACCTGGTCACGGACCGTCTTCTGCCGGTGCGAGGTGCCGAGGTAGCTGGTCGCGACCTCGGCGAGAGCGGACACCGCCGCCGGGCGGACCTTGGACGGGCCGCAGCCGAAACGTCCATCGGCGGGCTTGACTTCATCGGGAATCCGGATGATCGGTGCGTCAGCCACGGTCTTGAAGATCCTTCCGCAAGGGCGAGGGCGGGCCCGGCGACACTGCCGGCCCTCATCCTCGCACCCGGACCGGACGGCGATGGGCGGGGTCCCGGCGGTCGGTCTGAGTCCTTCGCCACAGTCGGCTCCGATAACCGACGACATGACCACTCTTCGACCCGCGACGTCGACAAGGGCCCCTCCTCGACGTCCAGCGTCGGGGAGGGGCCCTTGCCTACCAGCTCAGACGCCGTGCGGGATGGCCGCCCAGCCCTCGACGTCGGACGGCTTGCGGGTCTCCGGGCCCATGTAGAGCGCGGACGGGCGGACCAGCCGCTGCAGACGCTTCTGCTCCAGGATGTGCGCGCTCCAGCCGCCCATCCGCGCGCAGGTGAACATCGAGGTGAACATGTGCGCCGGCACCTCGGCGAAGTCCAGCACCACGGCCGACCAGAACTCGACGTTGGTGGCCAGCACCCGGTCCGGGCGGCGGGCCTGAAGCTCGGCGAGGGCGGCCTTCTCCAGCGCCTCGGCGATCTCGAAGCGCGGCGCGCCCAGCTCCTTGGCCGTACGCCGGAGCACTCGGGCGCGCGGGTCCTCGGCACGGTAGACGCGGTGGCCGAAGCCCATCAACCGCTCACCGCGGTCGAGGACGCCCTTGACGTAGCCCTCCGCGTCGCCGCTGCGCTCCACCGCCTCCAGCATGCTGAGCACCCGGGACGGGGCGCCGCCGTGCAGCGGGCCGGAGAGGGCGCCGATGCCCGACGAGATGCAGGCGGCCGCGTCCGCCCCGGTGGAGGCGACGATGCGGGCGGTGAAGGTGGACGCGTTGAGGCCGTGCTCGGCGGCCGAGATGAAGTACGCGTCGACTGCCTTGACGTGCCGCGGGTCGGGCTCGCCGCGCCAGCGCTTCATGAACCGCTCGACGATGGTCTGCGCCTTGTCGATCTCCTTCTGCGGCACCGCCGGCAGGCCGAGGCCGCGGGCGGACTGGGCGACGAAGGAGAGCGCGGTCACCGAGACCCGGGCGAGATCCTCACGGGCCTGCTCATCGGAGATGTCCAGCAGTTGGTTGAGACCCCAGTACGGGGCCAGCATGGCGACCGCGGACTGCACGTCGACGCGGATGTCACCGGAGTGCACCGGCACCGGGAACGGCTCCGCCGGCGGCAGGCCCGGCCCGAACCGGCCGTCGACCAGCAGTGCCCACACGTTGCCGAACGACACCTGGCCGATCAGATCCTCGATGTCGACTCCGCGATAGCGCAGCGCACCGCCCTCACGGTCAGGTTCGGCGATCTCGGTCTCGAAGGCGACGACGCCCTCCAGCCCGGGTTTGAAATCGGCCATGTCGCTCTCCTGGATCTGGTCGGTGCGCCCGATCGCTCATCCGGCCCGATCGGCCGAGCGCCTTAGGCGACCCTCAGGGATGTGTTCGCAACATACTGCCTGCTGAGTAAGGGATACGCGACCCGCTGCGACTGTGCTGCACGCGACATCCCCGGACGCGCATTCTCCGTCCGGCTCAGTGAGACTGGGCGGGGCGGGCTGGTCAGCGCGGAAGGGCGCTGGCGGGGCCCCCGAGAAGGAGTGGGGACGTGACGGGCGACACACCCGCCCCGGCCGCGATGCGTAACGAGTACGCCGCGGACCTGGGCCTGACCGAGGCTGACCTGGCCGCCGACTGGCACACCCAGTTCGACAGCTGGTTCGCCGACGCGGTGGCCTTCGGGCTACCCGAACCCAACGCCATGGTGGTGGGCACCGCCGACTCGGCCGGCCGGCCGAGCGGGCGGACGGTGCTGCTGAAGGGGTACGACCCGGAGGGCTTCGTCTTCTTCACCAACCACCTGTCGCGCAAGGGCGTCGAGGCGACCGCCAACCCGTACGCCAGCCTGGTCTTTCCGTGGTTTCCCATGCAGCGTCAGGTGGTGGTCGCCGGACGTGTCGCGCCCGTCGACAGCGCCACGACCGACGCGTACTTCGCCAGCCGGCCGCGCGGCTCCCAACTGGGCGCCTGGGCCAGCCCGCAGTCGCAGGTGGTGTCGGGTCGGGCGGCGTTGGAGCAGCGGTACCGGGAGGCGGTCGAGCGGTTCGCCGACCAGGCCGAGATCCCGACCCCGCCGCACTGGGGAGGGCTCCGGGTCCAACCCGACTCGGTGGAGTTCTGGCAGGGCCGGGCCGGGCGGTTGCACGACCGGCTCCGCTTCCGTCGCCCCGACGAGGGTGACTGGATCGTCGAGCGGTTGGCGCCGTGACGGGTGTGCGGGAGACCCGGCCGCGCGCAGCGCGCCGCTGGGCGATCGACGTACGTCCGCTGCGGGTTCCGGCGTACCGCCGGCTCTGGCTCGGCAACACGGTGGCGATGTTCGGCTTCCAGTTCACCGCCGTAGCGGTGCCGGTGGAGATGTACGCGCTGACCCGGGACTCGTTCTGGGTGGGCCTGCTGGGGATTGCTGCCTTCGTACCGTTGCTGGTCTTCGGGCTCTGGGGCGGCGCGGTCGCCGACGCCCGCGACCGGCGTGCGGTGCTGCTCGGCGGCTCATTGTTGCTTTGGGCATCCACTCTCGGGCTGCTGCTCCAGGCGCTGTTGAACGTGGGCAGCCCGGTGCTGCTGCTGGCGTTGATGGCGGTGCAGTCGGTCGCCTTCGCGATCAGCTCGCCGGCGCGCAGCGCCATGCTGCCCCGGCTGGTGCCGGAAGACCTGGTGGTGTCCGCCTCCACCCTGAACTACACGACCTTCACCGCCGCTTCGGTCGCCGGCCCGCTCGCCGCCGGCCTGATCCTCGCCGCCTCGCCGGACACCACTGTGGTCCTGCCGATCGCCTACGGGCTGGACGCGGTGCTGTTCACCGCGATGCTCTGGGCCGCGCTGCGGCTACCCTCGCTCCCGCCCGAGCCCACCGCCGACGGTCAGGCCCGGCGGGCCGGCCTGGCCAGCGTCATCGACGGCTTTCGCTACCTGGCCACCACCCCGGTTCTGCTGCTGTCCTTCGGGGTGGACCTGATCGCGATGATCCTCGCCATGCCACGGGCCCTCTTCCCGGAGATCGCCCACGAGCGGTTCGGCGGCGGTGGCGCGGTCGGTCTGCTCTACAGCGCCATCGCGATCGGCTCGATGATCGGAGGGCTGACCTCCGGCTGGATCGGCCGGATCCGCCGGCAGGGGCTCGGCCTGGTGCTCGCGGTGGTCGGCTGGGGACTGGCGATCGCCGTAGCCGGGTTGGCCCACCAACTCTGGTTGATGGTCGTGCTGCTCGCCGTGGCCGGCGCCGCCGACCTGATCAGCGCGGTGCTGCGTCAGTCGATGCTGCTGGTCTACGCACCGGACCGGATGCGCGGCCGGCTCCAGGGCGTGAACACGGTGGTGGTGGCGGGTGGCCCACGCCTGGGCGACCTGCGCGCCGGCACCATGGCCGCCGGGTTCGGTGGCGGGGTGGCCTGGGTGGCCGGTGGGCTCGCCTCCGCGGTGCTCGTGGTGGTGCTCGCCGTCGCGTTCCCGGCGCTGCTGCGCTACCGGGCGGCGACGGCGTCGAGCGGCGACCGGACCTGACCGGTTAGGGTCGCCGGCATGGAAAGCCCCGATCCGCGCCCGTTCTCCGGCGCCCAGTGGACCATCTCCGCCGCCGGTCACGAGGCCGTCATCGTGGAGGTCGGCGGTGGGCTCCGGACGTACCGGCACGACGGCGTCGACCTGCTCGACGGGTACCAGACCGACGAGGTCTGCCCCGGTTGCACAGGGCAGGTGCTGGCACCCTGGCCGAACCGGATCCGCGATGGTCGCTACTCGTTCGACGGGCGGACACACCAGCTTTCGCTGACCGAGCCGGAGCGGCACGTGGCCATCCACGGGCTGGTCAACTGGGTGCCGTGGCAGTTGCTGGAGCAGTCGGCCGACGCCGTGACCGTCGGCTACGACCTGCCGCCGCAGCCCGGCTACCCGTGGCCGCTGCGGCTGCGCAGCCGGTGGAGCGTCGACGCGGACGGGCTGCGCGCCGAGCACGAGGTGACGAACATCGGCGGGGAACTGGCCCCGTTCGGCTTCTCCGTGCACCCGTACCTGCAACTGCCGGGCGTCGCGGTGGACGACCTGGTGCTGCGGCTGCCCACCCGGAGCCGGGTGCTGGTGGACGGTCGGCTGCTGCCGGTGGGGGTGACCCCGGTGGCCGGCACCGAGTACGACTGGACCAGCCCCCGCCGGATCGGTGCGGCGGTGCTGGACTCCTGCTTCGGCGAGGTGATCCGGGACGCCGACGGTGGTTCGTCGGTGAGCCTTGCCGCGCCGGACGGTTCGGCCGCCGTGAGCATCTGGGCGGACGCCGAGTTCGGCTGGTGGCAGGTGTTCACCGGGGACGCCCTCACCGGCGAACGGCACCGCCGCTCGGTGGCGGTCGAGCCGATGACCTGCCCGCCGGACGCGTTCCGGTCGGGCAAGGACCTGCTCACCCTCAAGCCCGGCACCACCTGGCGAGGTGCCTGGGGCATCCGCCCCGGCGCCTGATGGAGTTCGCCGAGGTCGTCCGCCGACGGCGGATGGTGCGCAACTACGACCCGGACCGCCCGGTCCCGCCCGACGTGGTGGACCGGTTGCTCGACCACGCGGTCCGCGCGCCGTCGGCCGGCTTCGCCCAGGGCTGGGGCTTCCTGGTGTTGGAGGAACTGGCCGATCGGGACCGGTTCTGGGCCGCCACCACCCCCGCTGGCGGTGGGCGGGAGCGCTGGCTCGCGGGCATGCGCCGGGCACCCCTGATCGTGGTGCCGCACGCCAACGAGTCGGCCTACCTACGGCGGTACGCGGAGCCGGACAAGGGCTGGACGGATCAGTCCACGGACCGGTGGCCGGTGCCGTACTGGCACGTGGATGCCGGATTCGCGGCGTTGCTGATGTTGCTCACCGCCGTGGACGAGGGGCTGGGGGCGTGCTTCTTCGGCATTCCACCGCAACGGCTCGCCGCCTACCGGGACGCGTTCGGCGTGCCGGCCGAGTACCAACCCATCGGTGCCGTCACAATCGGTTACCGTGCGACCGACCATCGGTCACCATCGTTGCGCCGTGGACGTCGCCCGATGGACGAGGTGGTGCGACGCGGGCGGTGGAACTGACGCGGACGTCCCGTTCGTCCGGTTGAGGATCGGACGAGCGATAGCGAAACTGACATCAGGGAGCAGAACGTAGCGTGCGCTGGCCGGCTAGGCTGGCACGGTCATCGGTGCCGCGCCGCGCGGTGCCCGCCGCGGCCCGGCTCGGCGCCGTCGGTCGGCCCGGCCACGGGGAGGGGAGCGTGCCGTCGTGATCTTCAGAGCGGTCCGGGACGGGCGTCCCTATCCGGAGCACAATCTGACGCTCAAGCAGTGGGCGGAGATCCCGCCCAGGCCACTGCGCCTGGATCAGATGATCACCACCAAGCGCGAGTTGGCGCTGGACAAACTCCTCGCCGAGGATTCCACCTTCTACGGTGACCTCTTCCCGCACGTCGTGCAGTGGAACGGCGGGCTCTACCTGGAGGACGGGCTACACCGGGCGCTGCGCGCCGCCCTCCAGCAGCGCAACCAGATCCACGCGCGGGTGCTGGTGCTCTCCGAGCCCATCGAGTGACGAGCCCTTCTTTCCCCCGCTGAACCTTCGTTAGGGTGGCGTCCATGACCGGTGCGCTGGACCTGCTCGACCTGGACCCGTCGCTCAGCGAGGAGGAGCGGCAGATCCGCGACGTCGTCCGCCAACTCGTCGACGACCGGGTGCGACCCCACGTCGCCGACTGGTACGAGGACGGCAAGGTGCCCGCCCGGGAACTGGCCCGCGAGTTCGGCAAGCTCGGCCTTCTCGGCATGCACCTGACCGGCTACGGCTGCGCCGGCGCCTCCGCCGTCGCCTACGGACTGGCCTGCCAGGAGCTGGAAGCCGGCGACTCCGGCCTCCGCTCCCTGGTCTCCGTGCAGGGATCGCTCGCCATGTACGCCATCTGGCGCTACGGCAGCGAGGAGCAGAAGCAACGCTGGCTGCCGTCGATGGCCACCGGTGAGGCGATCGGCTGCTTCGGCCTGACCGAGCCGGATCACGGCTCCGACCCCGCCTCGATGGCCACCCGGGCCCGCCGTGACGGCGACGACTGGGTGCTCACCGGCGGGAAGATGTGGATCACCAACGCCCCGATCGCGGACGTCGCGGTGATCTGGGCGCGCACCGACGAGGGCGTACGGGGTTTCGCCGTACCCACTGACACTCCCGGCGTCACCACCCGGGAGATCCGCCGCAAGATGTCGCTGCGCGCGTCGGTGACCGGCGAGATCGTGCTCGACGACGTCCGGCTCCCGGCCGACGCCCAACTGCCCGAGGCGGTCGGGCTCAAGGCACCGCTGAGCTGCCTCACCGAGGCCCGCTACGGCATCGTCTGGGGCGCGGTCGGCGCCGCCCGCGACTGCCTGGAAACCACACTTGCGTACGCGAGCAGCCGCACCCAGTTCGGTCGCCCACTGGCCGGCTTCCAACTCACCCAGGCGAAGCTCGCCGACATGGCCGTCGAACTGGTGAAGGGGCAACTGCTCGCGCTTCACCTGGGCCGGCTCGCCGACGCCCAACGGCTGCGGCCCGAGCAGGTCAGCGTGGGCAAGCTGAACAACGTGCGGGAGGCCCTGGCCATCGCCCGGCAGTGCCGCACCATCCTCGGCGCCAACGGCGTCTCCGGTGAGTACCCGATCATGCGGCACGCCAACAACCTGGAGAGCGTGCTGACCTACGAGGGCACCTCCGAGATCCACCAACTGGTCATCGGGCAGCGACTCACCGGGCTCTCCGCGTTCGCCTGACCTGCTCGTTTGTCACTTCCTGGCGCTCGCCGAGCGACTGTCGTATCGGGGCCGTACCGTCATTGACAGACGACGTGTCTGACGAGGACGGTGAGCGTGATGGCCCGCGACGCTGGCAGCAACGAGCCCACGAGAGAGTTCCCCGGTTACCCGACCGGTGACGATCTCAAGGCGCGGTCGACCGCGACACCCGAGTGGACCGCTGACACACCGGGTGCCCCCGGTGGGCCTGGTGGTCCCGCTGGTCCTGATGGGTCCGATGGGCCCGGTGGCCCGCCGAGCGGTGGCGACGCCCCCGGCGGTGGCGGTGGGGCCGCCCGCGGCCTGCTCCTGCTGCTCGGCGCCGCCGCGCTGGCAGTGGTCGTGCTGCTCGGCATTCAGGCGACCGGGATCCTCCCGGAGTTCCGCAACCCGTTCGCCAAGGAACAGACCGACCGCAGTCAGCCACCACTGCTGAAGTCGATCCAGGACCTCAGCCGATACGTGGCCGCGGAAGGCAACTTCCAGGTCGTGGTCGACACGCAGAACGACCGGCGCAACGTCCCAGACTTCCTGCTCAACGAGCGCACCCTGTTCGTCGGGGCCGGCAGCGTCGAGGCGTACGTCGACTTCACCAAGATCGGTGAGGGTGCCGTCGTCCAGTCCGCCGACGGCAAGTCCGTCGAGATCAAGCTGCCCGCGCCGCAGCTCGGCGAGACCAACCTCGACATGGAGAAGAGCTACGTCTTCGCCGAGCAGCGCGGCCTGCTCAACCGGCTCGGTGACCTGGTCGGCAACGACCCCAACCGGCAGCAGCAGGTCTACAAGCTCGCCGAGGACCGGATCACCGCCGCCGCCCGGGACAGCGGGCTCTCCGCCCGAGCCGAGGAGAACACCCGCAAGATGCTGGAAGGGCTGCTCCGGTCCCTCGGCTACCAGCAGATCACGGTCACCTACATAGCCCCCTGACCTGCCCCTCGGTACCCCGAAGCGCCCGCCCCGACGTCCGTCGGAGCGGGCGCTTTCCGTCTGGCCCCCGCAGTTGGGCGGCCGCCTGAAGGTCCAACCCCGGGGGTGGTCCCGGCGCGGTCGCGGCGGTCGCGGGTGGGTCCCGGGCGGTCCCGGCTGGTCTCGGCGCGGTCGCGGGTGGGCTCGGCGGTCTCGGGATGGTCCCGGCGGTGCCGGGCAGTCCCGGCTGGTCCCGGGTGGTCCCGGGTGGGCTCGGCGCGGTCCCGGCGGTCGCGGGCAGTCCGGGTGGTCCCGGCGGTCGCTTGCAGTCCCGGGTGGTCCCGGGTGGGCTCGGCGCGGTCCCGGCGGTCGCTTGCAGTCCCGGCTGGTCCCGGGCGGTCCCGGCGGTCCCGGGCGGTCCCGGCGGTCCCGGCGGTCCCGGCGGTCCCGGCGGTCCCGGCGGTCCCGGCGGTCCCGGCGGTCCCGGCGGTCCCGGCGGTCCCGGCGGGCCCGTCGCGCCCCGGGGGGCGCTGGACGGTCCGGGGGGTCTCGGCCCGACGCCGCGGCCGTGGGAGGTCCCGGCGCGTCCCCCGTCAGCACCGGGCGTGGGCGTGGATGCTGGTG
>NZ_JAKKFH010000013.1 GCF_022230925.1 Micromonospora alfalfae
CGGGGCGGGCCGGGCCGGGCCGGGGCGGGCCGGGGCGGGGCGGGGCGGGGCGGGGCGGGGCGGGGTCAGGCTGGGACGCGGGCTACGGCGAAGACGGACTGGCCGAAGGGCGGGAGGACCAGCTGCTCGGCGGCCTTGGTGGCGGGCAGGACCAGGGTGTCGTACACCTTGACCATGGGGCCCTCCTTCGGCATCAGCCGGAAGACCTTGGTGGCCATGAAGTAGCCGATGAGCCCGAGCGCGTTGGCGTAGTGCATCTTCTCGATGGTCAGGCCGGCCTCGGTCATCGCCGCCCCGAGCGTCTTCTTCGTGTAGCGGCGGACGTGCCCGGTGGCGATGTCGGCGGGGCCCATCGCGAACTGGAACGCGGGCACGATGATGATCACGGCGCCGCCGGGTCGGACCAGGTCGCGCATGCTCTGAAGCGCGCCCACGTGGTCCTCGATGTGCTCCAGGACGTTGTACGAGACGGCCGCGCTGTAGTCGCCCCGGCCGTTGTGCGGCAGCAGCATCTGCCGGACGTCGATGTTCGGACGGTCGGCGAGGCGCTCCTTGAGCTGCACCAGCCGGTCCGGGTCGGCCTCGGTCGCGGTGAACCGCGGCAGCCGCTCGGACCATTCCAGCGCGTAGTCACCGAGGCCGCTGCCGATCTCGATCGGGTCGTCACCGAGGTACGGCACGGCCAGTTCGATGAACCAGCGACGGTGGTTGACAGCGGTTGCCAGGCCTTCCAGCACCTCGGACTGCACGCGCTGATCCCCAGTGATTTCTGCCATGCGTCGATTCCTCACGATATGAACTCGACCCGAGCCTGGACCGACAGAGTGAATCATCCGCTGAGACGGCGAAAGAATCGAGGCATCGGGGTGGCCGAATTGTGGTCGGGGGGTGGGTTCGTGATCGGCGGTCGGCGAACCCGGCACATAGTACGGCAGTACCCCGAAACATGTCACGGCGGTGCCATAGGCTGACTACCCTATGAATTGTCATGACTACTCCTGAACCGGACGTGCCCAGCGACAGTGGCGGCCCGGCCGCCGCGTCGTCGGCGGAGGGGGCCTCCGGCGCTGTTCGGCCTTCCCGCAGGGGGATGTGGGCCGATCTGGCCGCCGTGCTGAGCTTCGTGCTGCTCGGCTTCTGGGTCACCTGTCGACTCTGGCTGGACCCGGGCAGCGATGTGCGGGACAACCAGTCCGATCAGTCGCAGTTCGAATGGATGATGGCTCACGGTACGCGAGTCGTCACGCACTTTGCGTACCCGTTCCATTCCAATCAGATGAACGTCCCCGACGGCGTCAATCTGATGGCCAATACGTCCGTATTATCCATTTCATTGCCAATGACGCCGATCACAGTGCTGTTTGGGCCGCGGGCGTCATTTCTGATCTTTCTCACCGCCGGCATGATTGCCACAGCCACGGCCTGGTATTTCCTGCTCTCCCGGGTCCTGATCGGCAGTCGGGGGCCGGCGTGGCTGGGCGCCGGCTTCTGCGCGTTCGCGCCGGCCA
This sequence comes from Micromonospora alfalfae, assembly GCF_022230925.1. Taxonomy (GTDB): domain Bacteria; phylum Actinomycetota; class Actinomycetes; order Mycobacteriales; family Micromonosporaceae; genus Micromonospora; species Micromonospora alfalfae. The sequence continues at coordinate 1,509 of NZ_JAKKFH010000013.1, forward strand.
TGGTGTCGCACGCCAATGGGCACCCGAACATCGTGTCGCAGTTCGTCGTCCCGTTGATCATTTGGCGCACGCTGCGACTCGCTGAACCGGGCCGCTGGCTGCGCAACGGGGTCCTCCTCGCGCTGGTCATCGTCTGGCAGGCGTTCCTCAACCTGGAGATCCTGCTGATGACCGCGATCGGGCTCGGCGTGATCGTCGGGGTGCTCGCCCTCAGCCGCGCGGATCTACGGTCGAGGGCCCGATCCTTTCTCGCCGGGCTGGCCGTCGCCGCCGGGGTCGCCGGGCTCCTGCTCGCGTACCCCCTGTACGTCCAGTTCTTCGGACCTGGCGCGTACTCCGGGCTGTCCCGCCTGATCCGCGGCTACTCCAGCGACGTGGCCTCGTTCGTCGCGTACTCCCGGGAATCGTTGGCCGGTAGCGCGCGCACCGCCGCGGGCCTGGCCAAGAACCCGACCGAGGAGAACAGCTTCTTCGGTTGGGCGCTGGTGGTGCTGGTGATCGCAGTGGTCTGGTGGCTGCGCCGCTCGATCGTGGTGCTCGCGTTGGCCGCGCTCGGGTTGCTCTTCGCGGTGCTCTCGCTGGGTCGGGAGGTCCGCTTCGACAACCGGGGTACGGGTGTGCCGGGCCCGTGGGCGGCGCTGGAGAACCTGCCCATCCTGCACTCGGTGGTGCCGACACGCTGGGCGTTGGCGATCACCCCGATCATCGGGCTGCTGCTCGCCTACGCTGCCGAACGGGCTCGCGAGTTGGCCGAAGCGCACCCGGCCGCTCGGGGGCAGGTCCGCTTCGTCACCGCGACCGTGCTCACGATGGCCCTGTTGCCGATCTTCCCCACCCCGCTGCCCGTGGCCCACCTCGACCCGGTCCCCAGCTTCGTGACCAGTGGGGCGTGGCGGCCGTACGTGGCCGGTGGGCGCAGTGTGGTGACCCTGCCGTTGCCGGACACCACCTACGCCGAGCCGCTGCGCTGGTCTGCGTCGACCCGGCTGGACATGCCGCTGGCCCGTGGTTACTTCCTCGGCCCGGACACCCGCCCGAACGCCGATCCGCCGAAGGTCGCGTTGTTCGGTGCGACTCCTCGACCCACAAGCAGCTTCTTCGCCACCATCAGGCGCACCGGGGCGGTGCCGCCGATCACCCCGCAGAGCCGGGTCCGAGCGGTCGACGACCTGCGCTACTGGCGGGCCGGGGTGGTCATCCTCGGGCCACACGAGCACGAGGAAGCGCTGCGCCGGGGCATGACGGAGCTGACCGGGATCCAACCGGTCTTCACCGGCGGCGTGTGGGTGTGGGATGTCCGGTCGTTCACCGACTGAGCGAGCAGTGCCGCCCAGCCTGGCCCAGGGCCTGTTTCATAAGAACTGGCCGGCCTGCGGCGGGCCCGGACAACGACCGGCGGCGTTGCGGTTTCGTCCGGATACGACACCGGTATCCGGACGGAACCGCGTCTTGCCGGATCGCCGCCCGGACTCCGCCTCGGCTCGACCGCCCTTATGAGACATGCCCTAGCGGACGCAGCAGCCCTGGCAGACCTTCGGGCGGGGGAGGGTGAAGGCGAGGCAGCAGGTGCGGCGCTGCACTGTCGGCTCACCGGTCGGCCCCGGCACCAACTCGATCAGGTCGGCCAGGTCGAGTGCGCCGAGCAGTGTGTCGATGCTCTGCACAGTGGAGCCGGGCAGGGCGTCCGCAGCCCGCAGGATGCCGTGCGCGATGCCGGAGGCGACAGAGCCGAGCAGCGTCCGGGTGCCCACCCTGACCTCGGACTGGATCGCCGTGATGAGCGGGGCCAGGTGGGCGTCGAGCAGGGACGCGCGTAGCGCGGCCAGCAGTTCCGCCTCGTCGGCGACGACCCGCACCTCCGGCAGGCCGGCCAGCGCCAGCGGGTCGTTCGGCAGCACCGCCACCGTGGTGCCCCGGCGCATGCCCATTGTGAGCAGCTGCCGATGGTCCTCGAAGTGGATCAGCAGGTCGGCCGGATCGAGCAGCGGCACCCGTCGGGCGGAGGCCCAGCCGAGCACCACCGGCAGCGCGGCCCAGTAGCTGTAGGACTTCCAGGCCAGCGCCGCGCAGGCGTGCGGGGTGCCGCCCCAGCGGACGGCGGCGCCGTTCAGCAACTCCGGCAGTCGGCTGCCGTCGATCAGGGTGGTGGCGGGCGCCCAGCCGAGCTCGTCGTCGACCAGCAGGCCCCGGGCGAGGCCGGGGAGGTCGTCGGTGCCGAACATGGCCCGGAGCGCCGCGGTGACGGGGGCGAGCGGCGTGGTGGCGGCCTCCCGCCGTGGCATCACCGCTGTCACCCGAATCGTCCCCTGTCTGTGTGACCGAGGAGTGCGCCCCGGCGGACGAACCAGTGCCGTCCTGAGCTAAGGCTAGCCTAACCAAGCCCGCGGCCGTAAGGGAAGGCTCACCTTGGTCACATCTCGGAGGCCCAGGTCACCCCGTGTTCGACGGGAGTAGCGCTTCGCGTACTACCCGGAGTCAGTGCTGGGAAACGCCGCCGCACAATCGATGGCCGTCGGTGAATTGTCAAGCGGTGTGTCGAAAACATGCCACTTGCGTGTGTGCTCGCGTACGGAACGTGAAACTTATAGCCCCGGCCACGAGGAAGCTGATGACTACCTCACCCCTCGAACGGGCTGCCGACTCCTTCGCGGCCGAACTTGCCCGGCAACGGACCGTGCGCGGGCTGTCCAAGAAGCAACTGGCCGTCCTGATGGGGTTCGACCCGTCCTACGTGAGTCACGTCGAGGGGCGCCGGCACCGCCCAACCGAGGACTTCGCCCGCCGCGCGGAGGCCGTCCTGGAGGCGAGCGGCGCGATCTGGCAGCGTTTCCGGGAGTACGACGACCTACGGCACGCCCGGGCGGGTCAGCCGCACCGCGAGCCGTACCTGCCGGGCCAGTGGCTGCCACCCGGCACCGGCCTGGTCGTGGAACGGGAACTGGCCACCCTCACCCACGCCGACGACGGCTACCGGTGCGTCATCCACCGTGAGCTGTACAACGCCGGCACAGAGCCGGTCACCCGCTACCTGGTCCGGGTCGCCGTCGACCGCTACCCGAACGACCCCGGCCGCTCCAACCGGCACCATCGGGAGCATCCCCTCACCTTCGCCGAGCTGCAGATACAGGCCCGTCGAGACGACGGCGGCGGAGACCCGGAGCCGATGCACTGGCGAGCCAAGCACGATCGGGACGCGTTCAAGGAGATCTGGCTGCTCTTCGAGAACGGGGAGCGACGCTTCCCCCTCTACCCGGGCGACCGGGCCACCATCGAGTACGCGTACAGCGTCGGGCACGAGAAGTGGGGCCCCTGGTTCCAGCGAGCCGTCCGACTGCCCACCCGGCAGCTCGCCGTACGCCTGGACCTGCCCGTGGCCCTCGACCCGCAGGTCTGGGGCGTGGAGACCTCGCTCAGCGCGGAGGAGGGCCCGCTGCGGACGGCGCCGCAGCGTCACGACGAGGGCGAACGGGTGATCTACGACTGGCAGACCGACGACCCCCCGTTGAACGCCCGCTACCGGATGCAGTGGCGGTTCCGTGCCCGACCGGACACCGAACCGGACATCGGCCCCGGCGGTGCCCGGGTCCGACCCAGCGACCGGATGCGCGGCCTCGGCATCGTGCAACGCGGGGACGACCTGCTCCGCCAGCGGGCCCGCCCATTCGACCTGCCCGGGGAGGAACACGTCGCCCGGGACGTCGTCGACCGGCTCACCATGGCCCTGGCCCGGCTCGACGAGCTGCACCCGTTCAGCAAGGGGGTGGGCGTCGCCGCCCCGCAGTTCGGCATCGGCCGGGCGGCGGCCGTGGTGCGGCCCCCCGACCGGTCGGCGGATCCGGTCGTCCTGCTCAACCCCCGGGTGGTCGACGCCGACCCGGAGACCGACGAGCAGTACGAGGGCTGCCTGTCCTTCTTCGACCACCGAGGTCTGGTGCCCCGGCCGCTGCGACTGGACGTGGAACACGCCCAGTGGGACGGCAGCCGGATCATCACGTCGTTCGAATTCGGCATGGCCCGGCTGGTCGCACACGAGATCGACCACCTGGAGGGCCGGCTGTACGTCGACCGAATGGCACCCGGCGTGCCACTGGTGCCGGTGGAGGAGTACCGCGAGACCGGGCGCCCCTGGCGCTACTGACCAGGAAGGGCCGGGGCGCGTGCCCCAGGGGGCAGGGGCACGCGCCCCGGTGTGGGGGGAGGAACGTCTAGAGGTCACCGAAGGTGTCGTAACGGATGTGCGGCGGCGGCACATCGTCCGCGGCGAGCACCCGCAGGGTGGACCGGACCATCCGGGCGGCACCGGAGACGAAGCAGTCGTGCGTGGTCCACGGGCCGTACCGGGCCACGACCTCCGGGATCTCGCCCTGCTCGCCGTCGAAGTCCGGATCCTCGCTGCACGCGGCGGTGACCGACAACCACGGGTGTACGGCCACCAACTCCTGCAACCCGTCCAGGCCGTACAGGTCGGCCGCCTGCCGGGCACCGTAGAAGACGTGCACCCACCGGGTCCGGTTGAAGGTGGCCAGCTCCTCCACCAGCGCCTTGATCGGCGCCAGTCCGACGCCGCCGGCCACGCAGAGGATGTCCCGTTCCGAGGCGCGGTCCAGGGTCATCGACCCCATCGGCGCCGCCAGTCGGAGCAGGTCACCCGGCCGCACCCGCCGCACCAGGGCACCGGACACCCAGCCGGCCCCCGGAGACCGCACGTGGAACTCCAGGACGTTGTCGTCGTTCGGGGCGTTCGCCACCGAGTAGTTGCGCCACACCCGGGGGTGGAAGCGCGGCACCTCCAGGCTCACGTACTGCCCCGCCTGCCAGCGCAGCGGATGCTGCAACGCCCGGCAGGTCAGCACGGCGGTGTCCGGGCCGTACCGCTCGTGGGTCAGCACCTCGGCGTGCCAGAACGGCGGGTCGTCGTCGGAGGCCGCGCCGGCCACCATCAGGGCGGCGATCGCCGCGTACGCCTCCCGCCACGCCTGGTCGTACTCCAGGTTCCAGCCGTCGCCGGCGGTGCTGCGCAGCGCGTCCAGCAGCGCGACGCCCATCGTGGCGTAGTGCCCCTCGTCGACGTGGTACTTGCGATGGTCGCGGCCCAGCGCCCGGAGGAACTCGTCGAAGCTCTCCGGGTCGTCGACAGTGTGGATCGCCGTGATGATCGCTTCGAGTAGGCGGTCGCCCTGGCCGGTCATCTGTACCGGGAAGAGTTGCCGCAGGGCGGGGTCGAGCAGGAACAGCCGAGCGTAGAAGTGACCGCTCAGCCGGACCCGGTCGTCCTCAACCAGGGTCCAGCTTTCCTTCAGCAACCGCGCGAGGTTGTCCACTGACGCTCCTTCTCCAGACGGCAACGGATCGGGCGCCCATAGAATCTCCACGGAGCGTGTCGACTGGTCGCACAGAATGTGCGATCGGCTCATGGTGGCCGGTCGGCCATGCCGCCGGTGCCGTACGTCGGGCAGAGTGGTGCGGTGACAGTTGAGCTGACCCGCCCGGTGTCCCGCCGACTGCTGGGCACCGAGACGCTGCTGGTCCTCGGCCTGTCCCTCGGCCAGTCCGCGATATACGCGGTGGTCTCGATCATCGCGAAGTTGACCGCCGACGGTCCGCTCTCCAAGCAGACCGCCTCGCTGAACACCTCGGCGTCGGCCCGCCCCTGGCTGGACCTCACGTACCAACTGCTCGGCATCGTGTTCGCGCTGCTGCCGGTGCTGCTCGCCGTACACCTGCTCAGCCGTGACCCCGGCGACCCGGCGCGGACCCTCGGCCTGGACGCCCGGCGGCCCGGTCAGGACATGGCGCGCGGCGCCGGCCTGGCGGCGCTCATCGGCCTACCCGGGCTGGCGCTGTTCTGGGTGGCGGCCCACCTGGGCCTCAACGCCACGCTGGTGCCAGCCGCGCTGCCGGACGTCTGGTGGACGGTTCCGGTGCTGATCCTCGCCGCCGTGCAGAACGCCGTGCTGGAAGAGGTGATCGTGGTCGGTTACCTGGTCACCCGGCTGCGTCAGCTCCAGTGGCGGCTGGCTGCGATCATCGCGGCCAGTGCGCTGCTGCGCGGCTCGTACCACCTCTACCAGGGCTTCGGCGCGTTCGTCGGCAACGCGATCATGGGCGTCGTGTTCAGCCTCTTCTACCTGCGCACCCGGCGGGTGATGCCGCTGATCATCGCGCACACGGTGCTCGACGTGTTCGCCTTCGTCGGCTACGCGCTGCTGCCCCGGGAGTGGTTCGACTGGCTCTGACCCGTCAGCGCCGGTCAGGTCGGTAAACCGCCACCGTTCGGGCCGCGAGCCGGTCGGCCGCCGCCGCGTCACCCAACGCCGCTGCGAGCACCGCCGCACCCGGCAGCAATCGGGCCACCAGCCGCAACGCCACCCAACCACCGGCCTGCGCCGTGAGCGGCGCGGCCAACCGCCAAGCCGCCTCCACCGCCCGCGGCCACGCCCCCTCGACCGGGTCACCAGCCGTCTCGGCGGCGGCCAGAGCCGCCGCCGCGCTCGCCCGATCCGGGTGCACCTGGGTCAGCACCAACAGGTCGACGGCCCGGTCGGGATGCGTCGGATCCTTGCCGTACGCCGCGGCCAGGTGCAGCACCAGCTCCGAGTGCGTCCACAGCACCGCCACCAACTCGGCCAGCGGCGCGAAGAAGCCAGCCAGCGCGGCGGCCGCCCCACCCGCACCCGCCGAGCGGACGAACCGCCGGGCCGCCAACCGGGCCAGGCCGTCCGCCGAGGCGTCCGGATACCGGTCGCGCAACCCAGCGGCCCACCCGGCCGCGCCGGGCCCGAACGTCCGCACCGCAGCCAGAGCCAACAGCTCCGGTGCGAAGCCAGGGTGGTCGAGCACGCGCGCGGCGACCGCGCGCAGCTCCGATTCCGGGGTACGCCCCAGAGCCGGCTCAGCCTGTCGCACGGCGGGTGCTGCCGGTGCCAGCTGGGGCTCGGCGGGTGCCGTCTGCTGCTCGGATGGTGCCGCCTGCTGTGCGTGCACGGGTTCGGGGGTGGGCTCTGTCGGCGTGGTGCTCCTGCGTGGGGTGACCGCGCGTTTGGTGGTCTTCGCGGCGCGCTTGCGCGGCGCCGGCGTGGTCGGGGTCACCTCTGCGGGCGTCTCGGCTGCCGTCCGAGGGGCAGCCTTGCGAACGGGGGCGGTCCGGGCCTTCGGCGGTGTCCGCGCGACGCCTGTTGCGGGGCCTGCTTGATCGCCGTCCGGCTGTTGCGGCTGTTCCGCGCCCGCCTCGGTGGTCAGCTCGGTCGGTGCGCGCCGAGGCTGTCGAGGCAGGGGGCTGTCCGGTTCCGGAGGCTGAAAGAGCACCGGCGGGGCGGCCTTGGCCCGTCGAGGACGCTGGCCCGCCGGCGCGGCTGAACGCGGTGCCGGCGTCTCAGCCGGCTCCACCGTTTCGGTGGGCTCCTCGGCCACCGTCGGCGGCCGGAAGGTGGCCCGTGGGGAGCGCTGACGTGCTCGTTCAGCAGGCTCTCGACGGGTCGACTCGCTGGGCGGCTGCTCCTGCATATCGATGGAGCGTAGTCCCGATCACGCCGGCGCACAGCGTGGAAACACGGAGGGTGGACGGGTCGCGGTGGGCGTACCCCGGAAGTCGTTTTGCTCCCGGTGGGTGGCGACCTGTATCCTCGGGCGCGGTGGTCTGAGGATCACCAGGGAGACTTCGCCTAGTCTGGTCTATGGCGCCGCACTGCTAATGCGGTTGGGGTCTTAAAGCCCCTCCCGGGTTCGAATCCCGGAGTCTCCGCGCGAAAGCCGGGTGTGTAGACTGGCTGAGCACAAGCGCCCGTAGCTCAATGGATAGAGCATCTGACTACGGATCAGAAGGTTAGGGGTTCGAGTCCCTTCGGGCGCACAAGATCACAAGGGGCCTGACCTGCCAGAATGGCGGTCAGGCCCCTTGCTTGTTCCATCCCTTGTGGACAGTTGGGTGCTCGGTGGGTGCTCGTGCGACGAGCATCCCTTGCGTCCCGCCCTGTCCGGTGCCTGCCGGCCCAGTCCCAATTTCTCCAGCTCCAGCTGGGCAACCTGACGCCGCAACCGGCCCGCTCGTCAGCGGCCAGGTCGCTGGGCCGGTCGCCATCGCGCTCCTGCCGCAAACGATCGACCCAGTTGCGCAGCGTCTCGTGGTTGACGCCCAACTCCCGGCCTACGTCACGGATCGTGCGACCTGAGTCGAGCACCAGCGCAGCGGCCTGGCGGCGGAACTCCTCGGGGTACTTGCTCTGTCGAGCCACAGCGGTTTCCTCCTCCTCGGCAGGATGCCAAGTCAGGAGGTGTCCGGTCTCAGGGAGTCATTCACCTTTGTGGCTCGCTGCAGGCGATCCAGGTCGCCGCCCGGTCGTAGTCGTTGTACACGGACCAGGCAACGACTCCTTGTCAACTCTGTGGGAGCCATGGCCGTCAGCGCTTGGTCAGGAGATCTGCCACTCGATCGGGTGCTCGCCCGGAGCCGGGATCAGCGCGGTGAACAGCGGACTGGGCTTTGCGAGGACGGCGTTACGGAACTCCGCCCAGTAGCCGTCGGCGCCCAGGATCTGCTTGGCCCTGGGAATGGCTGCCGAGTCCGGTGCGGAGTAGTAACGTACCTTGGTGTTGTCCCCGTCGACGGCGGCTCGGTATACGACGTCGGCGGTGATCGACGGGTCGGAGCCGGTTGGCGCGTTCTTGGAGAAGAACGCATCGATTCCAGCCTGATAGTCCGCAGGGACGTCCTGCGCAATGTCGATCTTCGTGAAAATGCGGGTGGAGTGCTGTCCGGGCAGGACGGCCTTGACCGCGATGCCGAAGGCGGCCACCTCCAGGCTCATCCCCTCGCTGAGCGCCGCCACGGCTGCCTTGGAGGCGGCGTAGACGGCGCTGTACGGATAACCCTGCTCGGCGGTCAACGAGGAGATGTTGATGATCGTTCCGGAGCGCTGGGCGCGGAAGATCGGCAGGAAGGCCTGGCTGAGCGCGATCAGTCCGAACACGTTGGTCTGGAACTGCCGGTGGATCTGGTCCATGCTGCTCACCTCCACCGGCCCCATCTGGTAGAAACCCGCATTGTTGACCAAGACGTCGACCTGTCCGAACTGCTCCACGGCGGTCTGCGCGAAGGGCCCTGCCGCCTGCTCGTCATCGACGTCCAGCAGCAGCGTCCTGACCCGCTCCAATCCATCGTGCACCGTCAGGTCGGCCTCCTTGCGGACCGTCGCGACCACGTTCCAGCCTTCGGAGGCGAACTTTTCGACGATGGCCCGGCCCATTCCAGTTGCGGTACCGGTCACCACGATCGTTTTCGACATGGAGGGCTTCCTCTCCCATTAGTCCCGGCCCGGACATCCGTGCCCTCTATTGGCTTTGCTGCTGTCCGGGCAAGTGGTGGCTTGCTGATGCGTCCAAGTGTCATCGTGGTTTATCGGGTCGGCCAGGTTCGGTTCTTCATGGGAAAGTTCTTCATGGGAAAGACAGTCCCAGGTATCCGCCGAGGCCCGGGGGTAGATTGGGTTTCATGTCCAAGCGCCCGGAGTCCAGCGTGAGCAATCCGCTTGCTGAGTTTCTGCGGGCCAGTCGTGCACGTATCCGGCCGGACGACGTCGGCCTACCCGACGGCGGACGGCGGCGCCGCGTTCCCGGGCTGCGCCGTGAAGAGGTCGCCCAGCTGGCCAATGTCAGCGCGGACTATCTGGCCCGGCTCGAGCAGGGACGCGTCACCACTGCGTCACCCGAGGTCCTCGACGCCCTCGCGGACGCGCTTGGTCTCGACCGCGACGGCCGGGAGTACTTGCACTCGATCGCAGGGCCGAAACAGCGCCCAGGATCCCGTACTCAGACCACGTCGCGGGTTGACCCGCAGACCCAGCGATTGCTCGATAGCCTGTACGAAGTTCCCGCCTACGTATTCGGCCGGAGACTGGACATCCTCGCCTGGAATCCCCTGGCCGCTGCCTTGTTCACCGATTATGGGGCACTGCCGGAGCGGCACCGGAACCTTCTCTGGCTCACTTTTCTCGATCCGGGTTACCGGGAATTGAACACCGACTGGGCCAGGGCCGCCCAGGAATGCGTCGCCTATCTACGTATGGAGGCCCGGAACTACCCGAGCGATCAGCGCCTGGCCGAACTTGTCGGGACTCTCTCCGTCAAAGACGCGGACTTTCGCACCTGGTGGGGCGGCCACCTCGTGACCGGCGCCACGCTGCGCCGCAAGATCTACCAGCATCCACTGGTCGGTCCGCTCATCCTCGATTCGCAGCAATTCGACGTCAGCGGCAAGTCCGACCAGCACCTCGTGGTGTTCACCGCCGAACCAGACAGCTCATCCCACGAGGCACTGAAGTTGCTCGCCCAGTGGACGAACACGCCGGTGGCGATGGGACAGAGCCGAATGTGAGACAGAGCCGAAGGTCGGACAGTCCCGTGCCGCGCTGGTCAACCCACCACGCTGCTCAAGTCTGACTCGGGCGGGATCGCGTCGCGCAGGACCGCGACGAGTTTCGCGCCGTTTTTCCAGCATGTCCTCGGCGGCTGTCGGCGCAGGGCAGCCGCCTCGCCCGCCACCAAAACCCTTGATCCCCTTACTTACCAGGGTCTGAACGATCCGGGTTCTCTGCGAAGACCTGGGCCGCGACCTGGTAGCCGTCGAACGCGCGCGCTACGCCAGCGTAGGCCGCGACCTGAAGAAAGACTTCGGCGATCTCTTCCTTGGTGGCGCCGGCGTTGAGCGCGATGCGGAGCTGACCACGGAGGGGCTCCAGGACGCCGAGTGTCGCCGCGATGGTGACGGACACCAGTGCCCGCGTCCGTGTATCTAGGTGCTCGGTGCGCGGCCAGACGTCGCCGAAGGCGTGCATCGTCGCGATCCGTTTGAAGTCTGCGCCGTTAGCTGGCTCACCAGGGGTGGCGCCAAGAAAGCGCTCCAAGCGGAAGCCCAGCAGACGCTCAGCCGTGTCCAGCGCGGCGGCGTACCCCGGGTCTGTCGCCGCAGATGCCGGATCGCTCATCGTCATGATGTTCACTCTTCCATGTGCAAGGACGAAGCAGGCGAAATCCGGCATTTCGAACGTGACTGAGGGTCGCACCTAGTCAAGCTGATCAAGGAAGAGCGAGCCTGGGCCCATCACCCCCGACGTAGCTGGCCTCGAACTCAGCCGTCAGCGGACCACTCATGTCGACAGCAGCACTTGCCCAGATGGTGGAACCAGCACGGATCAGAATCCCGCTACCACGGGCGCCGCTGCCCTCTCTGCCACGTCAACCCCGGCAATCGGCCCAGGTTGAGGTGGGGCTGTGGGTGCTCGGTGGGTGCACGGACGTCGGGGAACTGACACGGACGCTCTGGGGACGGGGCCGGACTTCTGGCCGCTTACGAGGCGGGCCAAATTATCGATCAACCTCCATGCGTGACGCTTGCGGGCTTTGGACCTGCACGGACGCGGTGGGATGCGGCCGGACTGAAGTGGTTGCGGTCGGACAGATCTTGCGATAGAGCCGAGCGTGGGAAGTGGGCGCGTTCACTTCGGACTACGGATCAGAAGGTTAGGGGTTCGAGTCCCTTCGGGCGCACAGAGCAGGGAAAGCCCCCGACCAGCCAAACGGCACTGAGCCAGCATCAATGACGCCCCGGATCCTTGCATCTGCGCGCCGCGCAACCGTGCCGCATCGGCAGTGAACAACTGGTGGGGTGTGTGCCAGCAGCCCCCGTTCCCCCGGACGGGGACCGCCGATGCCAACGAGGTGGCCTACGGCGCCTCGGCCGGCCGACGGACGCGTGGCCGCCCAGCGTGTGCCACCGACCGTTGCAGATGGTGAGAGCTACTTCACAGCCGCGCTGTGGGACATCCATTGTCGCCGCTGCGCCGTCGATCTAGGATCCGAACACGGATCGCTGTGGGTCAATCAGACCGTTGCCTTGGACTGTTTCCCGCGAGCGTTGTGGTGCCGAACATCGGGGGAAGGGTCGGCGAATGATTCGACATGCGCACTTGACGATGCGAATGGGCGCCCGTGAGGATCGCCATGCGGGCTTCATTCGGGGTAACGCCGATATGGCGGCCCAATGGAATATGCCCGCCACGATTGTTCGCGGCCAACGGCGTTGAACCGGTTACTCGGACTCGACCTGCATCTGATCCGCCGGCTGTCCCGTGGCAGAGCCGCCCGGGCCTTCCTGCTGGCGGTCTTCATCGACGCGGCGGGTCGGGGGATCTTCCTCACCGGGTCGATCCTCTTCTACACGCAGGTCATCGGACTGACCAGCACGCAGGTGGGCACCGGCCTGTCGATCGCGGCGCTCTGCGGGCTGGTCTGCGTCGTACCCATCAGCCGGCTCGCCGATCGGGTCGGAGCGCCCCGGATGCTCATCGTGCTCCAGTTGTGGCGCGCTGCCGGCTTCTTCGCCTATCCGCTGGTCGACGATTTCAGCGGATTCCTGATAGCGGCGTGTTTCATCGGCATGGCCGAGAACGCGGCCACCCCCCTGCTGCAATCCATTGCCGGTTCGATCGCCGAGGACGATACGCCGGTCGGGACGATGGCAGCCGTTTCGGTGGTGCGCAACACGGCCTACTCCCTCGCTACGCTGGCAGCCACACTCTTTATCACCCTGGCCGACGCGTCGGCGTACATCGGATTTGTACTGGTCAACGCAGCGGCTTTCTTGATCACCGCATTCTTGCTGCTGCGGGTGCGCTCGGAGCTACCGCGGGGTGTCGCGGTACGCGAGCGCGGTGCCAGTGTCGGGGCACTCCCCTGGCGGGACCTGCGTTTCGTGTCGCTGACCCTGCTCAACGGCATTCTGTTCCTGCACGCTGCGATCCTGGGTGTCGCGCTGCCGCTGTGGATCGTGACGCAGACGTCGGCGCCCAAGCCGGTCGTCGGAGTCGTGTTGCTCATCAACACCGTCCTTGCCGTTGCGCTGCAGGTCCGATTCAGCCGTGGTGGTGACGACCTCGGTCATGCCGGTCGGCTCCAGCGCCGCGCGGGTGTGGCCCTCGCGGTGTTCTGCGTCCTGGCCGCGGTGTCGGGCGGGTTGGGCGACGTGGGCGCGACGGTTGTTCTGCTACTCGCCGCGGTGGCGTTGACCTTCGGGGAGCTGTGGCAGTCGGCCGGAGGATGGGGCGTGTCCTTCGGGCTGTCCCCGGTTGATCGACGCAATTTCTATCTCGGTCTCTACAACCTTGGCGCGGGTGGCTTCGCGGTCATCGGCCCGGGGCTGCTCACCGTTGCCGTCGTCGGACGCGGGCCGGTCGGCTGGCTGGTCCTGGGAGCCGTCCTTCTCGTCGCCGGGGTGCTCACATCGGTGCTCACACAGCGTCCGCCGCGTTCCCGGGAACCCGGTGACGCCGGGGTGCCCAGTCGGGCCGGAGGGGCCTGACCCGAGCGTGGAGTACCGCCACAAGGAAGGAAGTGCCATGCCGCCCGTGCAATTCGGTGTCGTCTCGCTGGGTGCCGCGTTGGGGGAACCGCAGGATGTCGCTGAGGTGGCACCGAGCTACGTGAAGGATCCCGAGCGTGTGATGGCGTGGGGCTATCGCACGTTCCATCGGGTCGTCGACGGAACCACGTCGGCGCACCTCGGCGCCCGAGCGGCCGCCCAGGCGTTGGAGCGTGCGCGGATCGAGGTCGGCGAGGTCGATCTGCTCGTGGTGGCCGCCAGCGACGTCCCTGACTACCTGCAGTGGGACGTCTCCTCGGCGGTGGCCCGGGAGCTGGGGATGGTCGGGACGCCGACCCTGCTGCTCACTCAGGCCTGCGCCGCCACGGTGACGGCGTTCCAGCAGATCGCCGGGACCTTCGCCGTCCGTGACGACGTGCGGACCGTCCTCCTCGTCGCGATCAACCAGGTCAGTGAGGGGCACGCCAACCGGATGAACACCAACACGTGTGTCTCCAGCGACGGGGCCGCCGCCGCGGTGTTGAGGCGGAACCACGCGACGTTGCGGTGGCTGGCGACCGACCAGTTCACTGATCCCGAATGCGTCGACTTCTTCCGGGTGGAGTACGGCGGGGCGGCGGCACCGATCGCCCCGGAGGGCCTCGGCAACCTCGAATTTGACCGGCTCGCCGCCGTCTACCGGCAGTTCCGCCGCGACCCCGACCACTTCACACGGTTCACCCGCGAGTTGAACCAGCGGGTCGCTCTGGTCGTGGACAACGCCTTCGCGCGCTCCGGTGTCGACCGGGCCCGGCTGACCCGGCTGATCTACCTCAACGACAACTACAAGGCGATGGTCGACGTGGCCGAGGCGGTCGGCTTGCCGCTCGATCGGACCAACTTCGAGCTGGGGGCGTCAATCGGCCACTGTGGCGCCGCTGACCAGCTGATCTGCCTGGACACCTATGTCGAGCGCGGCGATCTGCAGAAGGGCGACGTGGTGGCACTGGCCGGCATCGGGTACGGCATGCACTGGTTCTGTACCCTCCTGGAGGTCTGACCGCCTCCGCTCATCGCGGCAGAGAGGCCGCGATGAGGTGCATCTCCTTCTCCGGCTCCAGGTACTCGGCCCGAATCTCGATGGAACGCAGCTGCCCGAGGCTGCTGACATGTGTGCCGCCACACGGCATCGTCGCCACCGGCGAGATCTCACAGCGCCAGACCCGTTCCGCAGTGAAGCTGTCCGACGATCCGACGAGATGAACCGGGGCATCGGCGGCGACCCAGGAGGCCAGCAGATCGTTGGCGCGAGCGAGGTACGTGTCGAGGCCGGCGAGCATCCGGGCGTGGTCGAAACCCTTGCGTCGTAAAGACTTGCCCAGGCGGTAGCGGTCCACGCTGCTGCCCAGGTCGTGCCGGCTGTCGATCAGCGCGGCGGCGTCGAAGTTGCGGCTTCCCCGGGAATCCCGGGGCGCGTCCTTGCTCCACAGTTCTTCGGTGGCCTCGTTGAACGCGTACGCCACCAGATGGCACCCGGTGTGGGCGGCGCTCAACCACCGACGCCGATGATCGTCCACCGTCAGCTGGGCGGTCCGACCCACCCAGGACTCCTCCGGTTGCTTGACGATGAGGTGAGCGACAGCGAACACGTGCTCGGTGTCGCCACGGCGTGCGGTCACCTCAGGCCCGATGGACACGGCACCGTCGGCCGGCCGGAACGTGACGATCTGGGTGTCGACGACCGGGGTGACCTGATCGCCCACGGTCAGGTTGCCGTGATCTCCCGGTTGGTCCGGCCAGGCGGCGTCGACCGGGTGGAACGGGGTCTCGTCGGTGACGACGGCCCAGCGCCCGGAGCCGGCCGGCAGGACCGCCTCGATCTGCGCTTCAGCGGCAATGTCACCCCGGTGATAGGAGATCCGGGTCTCGGTGATCTCGTACAAGGCTTCTCCATCGAGCAACATGTGCGCAGTGCCTTCGACAGTGGGGCGTTCAGCTGGCGTTGGTGCGGCCGACGGCCGTACGCACGGCATCGGCCAGGTCGATACGGTAATGCTTGGCGAGCTCGGCGCAGAGCTGTTCGACAGTCACGTCGTATTGTTGACCACCTTCGTGTTGCAGGGCGTACCAGGCGAGCTGACATCCGATCGCGGCGGCGTCGATGTGCGACAGGCCCCAGTCGATGCCGGCGAAGAATCCGGCTCGGAAGGCGTCGCCACCGCCGGTGGGGTCGACCACCACCGGGACCGACGCGGCGGGCACCGTGGCGTCGCCGTTTTCGTCGCGGATCCGTACGCCTCGCGGGCCGAGTGTGGTCACCACGGTGCCGACCAGCCCGAGCAGACCCTTCTTGGTCAGTTCGCACTTCTCCAGAAGCAGGTCGAACTCGTATTCGTTGGTCAACAGGTAGCGGGCCCCCGTGATGAAGGCACGCAGTTGCTCACCCGGCATCCCGGCGATCTGCTGCGACGGGTCGGCCGCGAAGGGCCAGCCGGCCTGCCGGCAGCAGGCTGCGTGTCTCAGCATGGCGACCGGCGAGTCGGGCGAGATGATCACCAGGTCCGGTGCGGCTCGGTCGGCACCGACGACGGCGGCCAGGTCCAGGCGATGGGCCTCGGCCATCGCGCCGGGATAGAAGGACGCGATCTGGCACTGCTGCTCGTCAGTGGTGCAGATGAAACGGGCCGTGTGCTCGCCATCGACGACGAGCACTGGCGAGCAATCGACGCCGTGCCGTTCCAGGAACGATCGGTAGTCGGCGAAGTCGCGCCCGACCGCGCCGACCAGGCTCGGTCGTAGACCGAGCCTGCTCATGCCGTACGCGATGTTGGCGGCAACGCCACCACGACGGATCACCAGTTCATCGACCAGGAAGGACAGCGACACCGCGTGCAGGCGGTCCGCGATGAACTGATCGGAGAAGCGGCCGGGGAAACGCATCAGGTGATCCGTGGCGATCGATCCGGTGACGTAGAGCCGCCCCATGTCAGTTGGTCGCCGCGCTCTTCAGGTCGGCGGCGCGGTCAGTGCGCTCCCACGTCAGGTCCGGCAGCTCACGGCCGAAGTGGCCGTACGCTGCGGTCTGCTGGTAGATCGGACGCAGCAGGTCCAGGTCGCGGATGATCGCGGCCGGACGCAGGTCGAACACCTCCTTGATCGCCTTTTCGATCCGCTCGGCCGGCACGTTCTCGGTCCCGAACGTCTCCACGAACAAGCTCACCGGGTGGGCCTTGCCGATCGCGTAGGCCACCTGCACCTCGCACCGCTCGGCCAAGCCGGCCGCAACCACGTTCTTGGCGACCCAGCGGGTCGCGTACGCCGCCGAACGATCCACCTTCGACGGGTCCTTGCCGGAGAACGCACCACCACCGTGACGGGCGTAACCGCCGTACGTGTCGACAATGATCTTCCGGCCGGTCAGGCCCGCGTCACCCATCGGACCGCCGATCTCGAATCGCCCCGTGGGGTTCACCAGCAGCCGGTAGCCCTCGACGTCCAGGCCGAGGGCCTCCAGCTCGGGAGCGATGACGTGGTCGCTGACGTCCGGCGTCAGCAGCGACTCCAACGAGATGTCGGCGGCGTGCTGCGACGACACCACCACCGTGTCCAGACGCACCGGACGCAGACCGTCGTACTCGATGGTGACCTGCGTCTTGCCGTCGGGACGCAGGTAGGGGATCGTCCCGTCCTTACGGGCGGCAGACAGCCGGCGGGCCAGGCGGTGCGCCAGCGCGATCGGCAGCGGCATCAGCTCCGGCGTCTCCGAGCAGGCGAACCCGAACATCATGCCCTGGTCCCCGGCGCCCTGGCTGTCCAGCGAGTCGCCGGTCCCACCCTCGCGCTTCTCGATGGCGGCATCGACACCCTGCGCGATGTCGGGCGACTGCGAGCCGATGGAGACGCTCACGCCGCAGGAGGCGCCGTCGAAGCCCTTCTTCGACGAGTCGTAACCGATCCGCAGGATCGTGTCGCGAACGATGCCGGGAATGTTGGCGTAGGCCTGCGTGGTGACCTCGCCCGCCACGTGCACCTGGCCCGTGGTGATCAGGGTCTCCACCGCGACGCGGCTCCGCGGGTCCTGTGCGAGCAGGGCGTCGAGAATTCCGTCGCTGATCTGGTCAGCGATCTTGTCCGGGTGGCCTTCCGTGACCGACTCGGAGGTGAACAGGCGGCGTGCCACGACGTGTCCTTTCGATATCGGCGCGTTCCAGGTCAGGCGCGCCGGCGGAGGGGCGAAGGTCCTCAGTGGATCGGGCGCTGCGTGGCGGTGCCGGCGATTGCTGCCTGCCACGCCTCCACCGGCGGCGGATTGTCCATGTGCTCGGGAACCCGGACGTGGATGACGGACGGACCACTCCCGGTGGCCGCCTCCTTGATCATCACGCTGAGCTGTTCCGGGTCGAACGCTCGTGCCGCGGGCAGTCCCATGCCGTTGGCGAGCAGGACGGGGTCGATACGTCCGGGGTCGACCGCGAAATAGCGCCCGCCGGCGTAAAGGTGCTGGATCATCTTGATCCAGCCGAGGGAGGTGTTGTCCAGGACCACGTAGGTGATCGGCAGCCCGAGCCGGCCGGCCGTCTCCCAGTCGCCGAGACCCATCGCCACGCTGCCCTCTGTGGTGAGGCAGAGGATCCGCTCGCCGGGGTGCGCCACGGCAACGCCGATCGCGGCCGAGATGGCGAAGCCCAGTGGCCCGTGCCCGCGAGGAATGACGACTCGCCACCCGTCGCCGGACGATTCCCAGAACGAGGCGAGGAACGGCGTGGGAGTTCCGGCGTCCGCCACGACCCAGGTGAACCCGCCGAATTCGGCATGCAGCGCACGAACCACGTCCCGCGGCTGAAGCCGCTGGTCACCGGGGTCCGGCAGTGGCGACGAGTTCGCCGTGACCCACAGTTGCCGGGCGGTGGCGAGAGCCTGGATCCGATCGTCGCGCGTCTGCTCGTCGGCGGCGGGTAGCGCCTGGCGGAGCTGGTCGAGAGCCGTCCCGACGTCCGCGATCAGGGGCGTGCTTCCGGGGTAGTTGCGTCCGGCCCGCTGCGGAGAGAGGTCGATGTGCGCGATCCGGGTGCCGGAGCGTGGGGGTGCCGTGAAACTGGCCGTATCGGTGGCGTTCGCGCGGGTTCCCGCGAAGAGGACGAAGTCGGAGTTGCGTAGATAGTCGTTGGCGTACTCCCGGGCGCCGTTGGCGCCGACGACGCCGAGGGCGAGTGGGTGGTCCTCGGCGAGGGCGCCCTTGCCGTGGATGGAGGTGCCGACCGGAATGGCCGCGTGCTCCGCGAGGTCGGTGAGGGCGCGCCAGGCACCGGACAGGTGTACGCCGCCGCCGACGACGATCGCGGGGCGTGCGGCCTGTGCGATCTGTCCGGCCACCGTGTTCACTGCCTCGGTCGGGGCGAGGGGGCGTGCGGCGGGAACCGTGCTGCTGCCGGTGCCGACGGGCAGGTCGGCGGTCTCCTCCAGAACGTTCTCCGGGATGATCAGCACTACCGGGCCGGGACGGCCGCTCGTCGCTGCGGCGACGGCCTCCGCGACCGCGCCGGGCAGGTCAGCTGCCTGGTCCACGGTTCGCCGCCACTTGGTCACGCCGCTGAACAGTGCCATCTGGTCGATCTCACTGATGGCGCTGGTGCCCCGGCTGCCATGCGGGTTGTCGGTGCTGATCGCCAGGATCGGGATGCCGGAAGCGAAGGCCTCGCCCAGACCGCTGGCCAGATAGACGGCGCCCGCGCCGCTGGGCGCTTCGCAGACCCCGAGGCGGCGGAGGGTACGGGCGTAGCCGTCAGCCATGTACGCCGCGTGGCGTTCGTCGCGGGCCAGCACGTGCCGGACGTCCTGCGGGCGCCTCGCGATGACGTCGTAGAAGTGGATGCTGGTGTCTCCGGGGAAGCCGAAGATCGTGTTGACACCGTGCCGCACCAGCGCTTCGACCAGAAGTTCCGCGCCGGCGCGCGCCGCACCCTCAGCTGCGCTCATTGATCTCTCCATGGGAGTCGCTAGGCGAATGGGACGAAGAAGAAGGTCCGGCGGTAAGAGAACCGGCCGGATCCGGAAACGGTGAAGAAGTCGGCGAAGCCGATTGTCGAGTGCTGCCCGTCCAGGGTGATCCGGTCCGCAGTGCCGTGCACTGCCACCTCCGGCCCTTCTATGATCAAGGAGGAAAGGTTGTGCCGGCGGCTACGAATAGGTGGCTGGGAACGGTAGAACGCAGATATGGCCGATCGCCCGATAATGGACTTCTGGCCTGGCCTGTCGTAAATGGAGTCCGGTTCGAAGAGAAGCATCATCCCATCGATGTCATCGGCGTCGACCCGACGGTAGTAGGTGCGCACCACGTCGTCGAGGTGAATCCGATTCATCATTTGCGGCACGGACATCTCCGGCAATTATTCGCGGCTCACCACAGAGCGGCTCCGGTCGTGGTGATCACCGGTCAGGGAGGGGTGACGGGCTGACGCGTTAGTGGACGAAATGCATGATCCGACATCATCCTCACATTCGTTGCCCCGCTACGTGTGGCGCTCGTCACAGACGGTGCTCGTCGGGGGCGGCGGTGGCGTGGGGCGAGGTGACGCGGTGCCTCCATTGGCATCGATGCAAGTGATCTTAAAAGGTGGCGTTTCGTGTGCTGGGACGACATGTGTACGCGGCGGCCAAGGAGCTGCGACTTTGCAGGAATGTCACCCGCCGGACCTTCGGCACGATAGCTCATCGCGCGTCCGGTGTGGGGTACGTGGAGCGTTCTCCAGTCGCTGATCGGCATTTAGCCTGGGCGTCGAGTCGCCGTTCCCACATCTTAGGAAACATTGCTTGCACAGCTAGGGGTGCATGTGCTTGCATCGATCTCTGTCGGGCTGGGGTCCGAACTGGCGAGAGTGGCCTGGTGCTTCCTGGTCGTCTCGATGCATACGGGGATTCTGACTAATCACTTGAACCGCCAAGACGATACGACGCGTCGATGTGTGCCATTGTGCACGCGGTCGTACTCGTCACGTGATTCTGTGAACAACCGGTAGCAAACGGGGGGAAAATGAGCACGGAAAGTCGGCAGAACACGGAACTTCTGGATTTTTATCGCCCGCAGGGCGACGGAGAGCCGAATCTCTTCGAGATCTGGGAGAAGGGCGGAGCCCGTGGCGACTCGGTGACGCCGTCGACCTACTCCAGCGAGTACCGCCGCTGGATGACGGGCGTCCTGGTGAACCAGTTGCGGAGCAACAAGGCCACCGGCCTGCTCAGCCTCGGCTGCGGAAACGCCGTGGTGGAGGCGGACACCGCCAAGGCCGGCTTCCGCGTGTATGCGGTGGACGCGTTGGAGGAGGCGGTCGATCTCGCTCGGGCCAAGGGCCTTGAGGCGCAGCAGGCGGACCTGAACACCTGGACGCCTGACGAGAAGTGGTCGGTCATCTACATGGACGGCGTGCTCGGGCATCTGTACGACCCCGAGAACGGACTTCAGCCGATCCTGAAGCGCATCCACTCGTGGCTCGAACCGGGACCTGCCGGCGTGGCGTCGTTCGTGGCGTCCAACGACGACACCCAGAACGACTCCTGGGTGCAGGCGGCCTCGAACGTCAAGGGCTTCTACTGGCTGTCCACCGGCTACCTCGGTGAGCAGGCGCTCGCTGCGGGCTTCGACCGAGTCGAGATCCAGCACTTCCACTACCAGCGCCCGCAGTCGGGTCCGCGCCGGCGGTCCGTGGTCGTAGCACAGCTGCACGCCTGATCGGGAAGCGTGTGATGAGCGTTCTTGAGCTGTGGTTACGCGAAGAGATCAACCCGGACGAGCACCGTACCGTCCTGACCCCTGATGACGCCCGGGTGCTGATCGCCGACGGCGTGCGGCTGACCGTCGAGGAGTCGGCGCACCGAATCTTCGACACCGGGGAGTACGCGGCGGCCGGTGCCCGGATCGTCGCGGCCGGCACCTGGCCGGAGGCGTCGGCCGAGACCGTCATCGTGGGGCTCAAGGCCCCTGCCGACGAGCCGGAGCCGCTGCGCCACCGGCACATCTTCTTCGGGCACGCCTACAAGGGTCAGCGCGACGGGGCGGCGCTGCTGCGCCGCTTCCGGGCCGGTGGAACTCTGCTGGACCTGGAATACCTGACCGACGACACGGGCCGTCGGGTCGCCGCGTTCGGCTACTGGGCCGGTTACGTGGGCGCGGCGTTGGCGCTCCTGCATTTCCGGGGCCGGCTCGTCCCGCCCCTACGGACGATGAGCCGCCCGGAACTGGACGAGGCTCTCGTCGCGTCCGGGAACGCCCGTGTACGGGCCTTGGTGATCGGTGCGCTGGGCCGGTGCGGCCGGGGCGCGCGAGACGCGCTGTCAGTGGGCGGAGTCGAGCCAACGGCGTGGGACGTCGCCGAGACCCGCGATCTCGACCGCCGGGCGATCCTCGACCACGATGTGCTGGTCAACACCGTGCTGTCGAACGAACTCGCGCCTCCGTTCGTGCGCCCGGAGGATCTCGACGACCCGGCTCGCAAGTTGTCAGTGATCAGCGATGTGACCTGCGACGTGACGTCCGAGTTCAACCTGCTGCCGATCTACCGGAACCCGACCGACTGGGCCCGGCCGGTGCACCACCTGCGTGCCGAGCCCGCGCTCGACCTGCTCGCCATCGACAACCTGCCTTCGTTGCTGCCGCGTGAGGCGAGTGCGGCCTTCTCCGCCGACCTGCTGCCGCACCTGCGCACCCTGCCGGACGACACGCCGGTCTGGCGACGGGCGTACGACCGGTTCGCCGCCGCGACATCTGAACTCGACCTGATGGGAAGCCCGTCGTGACATCCACCCTCACTGAGCCGACCGGACGGGTTCACTGGCTCGGCACCGGTCTGTCGACCGGGAGCGGGCTCGCCCTGGTCTGCGCCACCGCTACCGGCACCACGGTCTGGGGACGCAGCCGCGAGAAGGCGCAGGCCTGTCTCGACCGGCTCGGGCTCACCGGCCAGGCCGACGCGCGGGAACTCGGCTGGGAAGCCCTCGCCGACGCCGTACGCCCTGGTGATCTCGTGGTCTCCATGCTGCCGGCCGCGGAGCACCCGACAGTGCTGCGGCTCTGCCTGCGCCAGTCGGCGCACTTCGCCAGTTCCAGTTACGTCTCCGCGGAGGTCGCCGAGCTGGCCGCCGACGCGCGACGAGCCGGGCTCGTGGTGCTGACCGACGCGGGGCTCGACCCCGGAATCGATCATCTGCTGGCTCATCGGCTCGTTCAGGCCGCAGAGAAGGCCCTCGGCGATACTCCGGCGACTGTGTCGTTCACGTCGTACTGCGGGAGCTTCCCCGCGGTGCCGAACGACTTCCGCTACCGGTTCAGCTGGGCGCCGCGGGGTGTCCTGACCGCCCTCGGCACCCCCGCCCGCTTCGTGGAGGGTGGCCGCGAGCTGACCGTCGACCGGCCGTACCGCGCTGCGGAGAAGCTTGTCCTGGGTGGCGAACCATTCGAGGTCTACGCGAACAGGGACAGTATCCCCTACATCACCACATATCAGTTCCCTAAGTCCTGGGAGGTTGACACCTTCGTTCGCGGCACGGTCCGGCTCGACGGATGGACCGACGCCTGGCAGCCGGTCTTCGCTCAGCTGGAGAACGGCACCGCCGACGAGATCACCGCTCTGGCCGCGCGGCTGGCCGAGCAGTACCCGGCCACCAGCGAGGACCATGACCGGGTGGTCATGTTCGTACGGCTGGAGGCGGTTGCCGGCGACGGAGCGCGCTGGGCCGGCGAATACACGATGGACGTCCAGGGGGATGCCACCGAGAACGCGACACCTCGCCTGGTCTCCGTGGCCCTCGCCGGCGGGCTCGCCGAGTTGCTGGCCGGACGGATGTCTCCCGGTCTGCACCAGGCGACCTCCGACCCCGGGTCGATCGACAGCTGGTTGGACTTCCTGTCCGCCAACGGCGTCGCCTGCCAGGAATATCTGCCATAGGCCGATGATCTGGTACATGGTTGGAATTCGATCGCCTCATGGTGTTCCGAAGTAAGTACACTTCGGACGGTCTGGCGCGGTTCACAGCCAGTTACGGGGAGGCCAGGACATGGCGCAGCAGTCGGAGACCGGGCAATCGGCGACGATTCGGCGTGGCATTCTGCCGCTGCTGATCTTCGCCGCGTTGACCGCCGCGATGGACGTGTACGGCAGCAACCGACTGCAGGTGGTCAGCCCGGAAAGCCTCACCGCGGTCTCCTTTACGCTGACGGCGGTCTTCTTCCTCGTCCTGGAGGTCGTGCGTAACGGCACAGCGTTCCTGACCATGCTGCGTGATTCACGTCACGACGTCATCGCCATCAACATCACCACCGCCGTGACGTGGCTCGCCACCTTCTACGCCCTCCGCAACCTGGAGCCGGCGGTAGTGAACGTGGTCGGCCTGGCCCTCGGTCCGGTGTTCATCCTCGTGACCGGCGCGATCCTGCGCCGGGGGGCGTCCGTCATCGCTGCGGAGGTCGTGGTCGCGTTGGGGATCTGCGTGTTCCTCAGCGTCCTGGTGTGGGGCTCCTTCACCGGTGAGACCGCCGTCGGGGAAATCGGTGAGAGCACCGCCGCCTGGGGACTCTTCTTCTCGGTGGTGTGCGCGATCGGATCGGCGGCCAACATCACCTACATGAAGCGGCTCAGCGATCGCGGTCGCAGCCCGCAGGAGGTGCTGGCGGTGCGGTTCTTCCTGATGATCGCGATCGGGTGGGCGATGACCGCGACGAGTTCGCTGGACGAGGTGCGGGCCGCGCTCGTGCCCGGCGCCGTGGTGGCCGTCATCGGCATCGGGCTCCCGATCTACGTACTGCAGATCGGGATCAGGCACACCGAGCCCATCACCACGGCACTGATCGTCTCGCTGTCACCGATCTTCGCCTACTTCATGCAGTTCCTGGACGGCCGGCTGCAACCCTCACCACTGACCATCGTGGGAATCGTGGGCATCGTGGCACTCGCGACCGCCGGGACCCTGGCCCGGGCCCGCCACGACGGCCGATTGGTAACTGCGACCGTGCCGTCGGCGTACGACACCGACGGAGTCCGCCGATGAAGGAGTCCTCCATGAAATGCGCCATCGTCGACGCGTACGGCGCGGGCCGGCACCTGCCGGCAGCGCTGCGGCGTCGCGGCATTGAATTCATCCACATCCGCTCTGACGCTCCCGACTGGCGGCTCAGCTACCGGCCCGAGGAATTCACAGTCGACCTGAAGCACGAGGGTGACCTCGACGCCACAGTCGCCCGGCTCCGGGAGCACGACGTCGGCATCGTCGTGGCCGGCGCCGAGTCCGGGGTGTTGCTGGCCGACCAGATGTCCGCCGCCCTGGGCACATCGGGCAACGGCATGCGGAATCCCCTGGCGCGGCGCGACAAGTTCGCCATGCACGAGTCGATCCGCGACGCCGGC
The DNA here is from genome assembly GCF_022230925.1 of Micromonospora alfalfae. Taxonomy (GTDB): domain Bacteria; phylum Actinomycetota; class Actinomycetes; order Mycobacteriales; family Micromonosporaceae; genus Micromonospora; species Micromonospora alfalfae. The sequence continues at coordinate 26,253 of NZ_JAKKFH010000013.1, forward strand.
CTGGCCGCCGCCGACGGCTTCCGGGCCGAGTCGGTCGACGAGATCCTCGGCTGGGCGGGTGACCGGGGGCAATGGCCGGTGGTTCTCAAGCCGCCGTCCAGTGCGGGCGGGGACAACGTCTACGTCTGCCACTCCCCTGACGAGATCAGGGACGCGTACGCGCGGATCACCGGCAACATCGACCGGTACGGCCGCCAGAACCGCCTCGTTCTGGTGCAACAGTTCCTGGCCGGCACCGAGTACTACGTCAACTCGGTCAGCCGGGCCGGTGTGCACCGGATCGTGGAGGTTTGGCGCTATCACAAGCGCTCCACCGGCGGTCGGACCATCTACGACTACGAGGACCTGCTGGCCTGGGATGACAGTGCGGCCCGGCAGATCGCCGACTACACCCTGGCGGTGCTGGACGCGCTTGAGATCCGTACCGGCGCAGGGCACACGGAGGTCATGCTGACCGCGTCCGGACCGGTTCTGGTCGAGTGCGGCGCCCGCCTCGGCGGCGGCCAGATGCCTGAGCTGTTGACCCGGTGCACCGGCACCAACCAGGTCGACAGCCTCGCCCTGGCGATCGCCGACCCTGAGGTCTTCACGCGTCAGGGGACCAGCGGTTATCGGCTCGACGCCAATTTGCGCTGCGTCAACCTGATCACCGAGCGCGACGGCGTCATGCCGGGTGCCGACGCCTGGGCGGCCGTCCGGGCGCTCCCGTCCTTCGACAGCCTGGTGCTCAACATCCCGGAGGGCACCCTCCTGTCGCCCACCACCGACATGGCCACCTGCCCGGGCACGCTCTACCTGTGTGCCCCCGACCGGCAGCAGGTCATCGCCGACTACGACCGGCTGCGCTCGCTGGAACTCGCCGGCCTCTACGGCAACTGATCAACACGTCTTCGCCTCGCCGCGGCACAGCACGACGCCGCGGTGAGGTACGGGGGTGCCCGCTGGCCTGATCCGGCACCGCCGTCCACTCGGGAAGGAGCGACAGAGTGCCCACCGGAACCGCCGACCGCGCCGCAGTTGCGGCCACCGTCAAGCGGGTCGTCATCGCACAGTCCCAGCTGACGATCAGCGCCGGTCGGATCACCGAGACAGAGCCGCTCACCGGGCCGCTGCTGGACGTGACCTCGCTGGGCCTGCTCGCCGTAATGCTCAAGATCGAAGAAGAGCTCGGTGTCACGCTGCCCGACGATCTGTTCTCCGCCCCCCTGCCGCGCACCGTGGGCGACCTGGTCGACCTCGTGCAGCGGGCCGCCCGATGAGCGGCCCCGCCGCCGGATTCGGCGCGGCCCTCGATGCGCTGCCCGCCGACCTGTTCGACTGCGTGCAGGTCAACCTCGCGCTGCTGGCCGACGTGCGGCACGGACCCGGCACCCATCTGCGCCTCGGCGCGCGGCTCGCCTTCCGGCCCCGGCTCGACGACGGTTGGTGGACAGTCGAACCCGTTCCTGCCGACCAGGTGGATCACTCGGCCGGGCTCCTCGGCCTCGCAGTCGCCGAGCGCTGGGACGCCTGCCCGGCGGACCGGGTGCCCGAGTTGATCGCCGGGCGCGAGCCGCTCTACGTCGTCGCCGACGCCTACCACCTGCCGTGGCTTCCCTACGCCGGGCAGGAGCACATGCGGCACAGCTTCCTTGTGCACTCCCACGATGACGGCGTACGTGTCTGGGACGCCTACCGCAACGACACCCGATGGGGGCCGGCAGTACCGGGACACTGGGACCTGAACGTGAAGGACCTGGTCACGGCACTCGGCGACACCGCCGACGTGATCAGCTTCGGCGCGGCGGCGCTGCCCGACCCGCGGCCGACGGTCGAGCTCGACGACCCGACCGAATACCTGGCCGCGTACGCCGACGCCCCGGACCCCGCTGCCGCGCTCGCCCGCCTGACCCTGCAGACCTGGCTGCTCGCACGGTCCCGGCTGCTGCACGCCACCAGCCGCGGAATGGAACTCCAGGAACATCTCGGGGCCTGGCAGGGGCTGGTTCAGCAGACCTACGTCGCGTGGCGGATGGCGCAGCGCGGCCGGCCGGCGTCGGAGGCCCCGCTGCGGCGACTTGGTGAGCTGCTGCACCGGGACCAGGCGCTCTTCGCCGTACCGGCGGCCGGCGGGCAGCAGTGGCGGCAGCACGTCGCCGAGGCTGCCGCGTCCGTCCTCCGCCTGCCCGTGCCAGTGGTGCTGGGCGGCGCCCGGTTCGACACCTCCCCCGAGTACGGCTCGTTGCGGATCGTCGAGATCGTCGAGCTGGTGGAACGGGTGGTCGGTGTGGAGTTGTCCGCCGACGATCTCGTGCCGGAGAACCTGCAGGACCTCGACGGCCTGTGCCGGATCGTCGCCCGCGCCGGGACCGGCGCCCGATGACCCTTCTGCACGAGCTCTTCGACACGGCGGCCCGGCGTGCCCCCGACGACGTGGCCGTCACCGCGGGCCCGGACCGGACCACCTTCGCCGAGGTGGTGACATCGGGTCGCCGGATCGCGGCCGGGCTGCTCGGGGCGGGGCTGCGCCGCGGTGACCGGCTGGTGATCGTGTCACCGCCGTCGGTGGTCCTGCCCGCCGTCCTGTACGCCGCGGCCCGCGTCGGCGTCATCTTCGTCGTCCTGCACGAACAGCTCCGCGGCGATCCGTTGCGACATGTGCTCGATGACTGTGAGCCGGCCCTGGTCCTCAGCGATGACGCGGAGGTCAGAGTCCTGGCGGCCGAGTCCGGGTCCGCAGCGGGCGACCTCAGCGGACTGGTGGCGCGGGCACCGCTGGACGGCCTGCCGCCGGGTGGTGAGCCGCTGACAGTGGACCCGGTGTGTCTTGTCTACACCTCCGGTTCCACGGCTCGACCCAACGCGGTGGTCTCCACCCACCAGCAGATGCTGTTCGCTGTCGCGGCCATTCAGGATGCCGTTGGCTATCGCCGCGACGACGTGGTGTTCTGCCCGTCACCGGTCTCCTTCGACTACGGGCTGTACCAGCTCTTCCTCTGTGCGCTCAGCGGCGCTCGGATACACCTGGCCGGTCTGACCGTCACCGGGCCCGGCCTGACGGCGGCGCTCACCGCGACCGGCGCGACAGTGCTCGCGGCAGTCCCGTCGACGGCCGAGATGCTGGCCCGGCTGCTGGGCCGTGGCGGTGAGCCGCCGGAACTGCGGCTGCTCACCACCACCGGCGCGGCGATGCCCGTGGACCTGCTGCAGACGCTGCGGGCCCGGATGCCGAATCTGCGGACCCAGGTGATGTACGGCCTGACCGAATGCAAGCGGGTCGCCATCATGCCCCCGGACGGTGATCGGGAGCGGCCCGGGTCGAGCGGCCGGCCGCTGGCCGGGACGGAAGTGTTCGCCATCGACAGTAAGGGACGTCGTCTGCCCGACGGTGCCGTCGGTGAGCTGGTGGTCCGCGGCCCGCATGTGATGTCCGGCTATTGGCGGCGTCCGGAGCTGACCGCCGACCGGTTCCGGGTGGAGGAGGGCCTCACCACCCAGCTGCGCACCGGCGACCAGGGCCGGGTGGAGACCGGGGGATGGGTCTACGTCGACGGTCGTACCGACGACATCTACAAGGAACGCGGATACCGGGTGAGCGCCACCGAGGTGGAGGCCGCGGCTCGCCGGATACCGCGGGTCACGTCCGTCGCGGTCCTGCCACCGCGCGACGGCGTGCGGTCGGTGCTGGTCGCCGTCACGGAGCTGGCGGCGGAGACGGTGCTGGACCAGCTGCGCGACCATCTCGAGGTCTTCAAGATCCCGCAACGGTGCGTGGTGGTCGACGGTCTGCCGCTTACCCACAACGGCAAGATCGACCGCAAGGCCCTGACCACCCTGGTGGCCGAGAGTGCTTGACCACGAGCTGGCCCGCCACGTCGCGGCCACTGCCGGAACCCCGGCTTACGTGTACGACCTGGCAGCCGCGCGGGACAACCTCGCCGCCCTGCGCATCGCCCTGCCCGAGGGGACCGACACGTACTACTCGGTGAAGGCCAACCGGCACCCGGAAATGCTGCGCGCGCTGCGCGACGCCGGCAGTCGTGCCGAGGTCTGCTCGCCGGGCGAACTCAGCGCCGCTCTGGCGGCCGGCTGGGATCCCGGCACCATCCTGTACGCCGGTCCCGGCAAACGTGACGTCGACCTGCGCACCGCGCTTGCCGGGGGCGTGCGGCACTTCTCGGTGGACTCGCCGAACGCCCTGGACCAGCTGAACCGGTGTGCGGAAGCGGCTGGCGTGCCGGTGTGGTGCCTGCTGCGGATCAACGCCGACGCGCCCGCGTCCCGGCCCGGCCTGACCATGACCGGGGTGTCGTCGCCGTTCGGTGCCGACGCCCGCTGGGTGGCGACCGCCCCGGAGCGGTTCGGGCACCGGCCGCACGTGACAGTGACCGGGCTGCACCTCTACATGGGCACCAACCTGACCACCGTCGACGATCTGCTCGCCCAGTTCACCAGCAGCCTGCGCACCGCCGCCGACCTGCGCGAGGTGCTGCGCGCCCAAGGGGTACGCCTGGACGTGCTCGACCTCGGCGGCGGGTTCGGTGCGCCGTTCGGCCGGGCCGGCGGTCGCCTCGACCTGTCCGGGCTGCGTGAGCCGCTCACCGCCCTGCTGGACGCGGAGGTACCGGACTGGCGGGACGGCCGACCCCGGATTGCCTTTGAATCGGGCCGCTACCTCGTCGGTACCGCCGGCACCCTGCTCACCCGGGTCCTCGACGCGAAATCGTCGCACGGCAGCTACCTGGTCGTCCTCGAGTCAGGCATCAACCACCTCGGCGGCCTGTCGGGGCTGCGCCGCCTCCCACCGCTGGTGCCGAGCCTGATCCCGGTCGACGCTGCGGCACCCACAGCGGTCACGGTGCCGACCACCGTGTGCGGCCCGCTGTGCACTCCGCTGGACGTATGGGCGCGGGGCGTCGAACTGCCCCGGCTCGAACCCGGCGACCTGCTGGCTGTACCAAACGTCGGCGCCTATGGCCTGGACGCGAGCCTGCTCGCCTTCCTGGGCCACCCGCTGCCGGCCGAGGTGGTTCTCGACTCCACCGCCCCGGAACCGGCCACCTGGCACGTGTCCCGGATGGACCTGGTCCGTACCCCGATCTCCCTGGGAGAGCCGCTGTGAATCCGGAGTTCGTCGCGCTGCTGTCGCGTTTCCTCAAGTACGCCACCCCCGACCAGATCACCGCCGACGCCTCACTGCACGATCTGGGCCTGGACTCGATGCAGTCGATCGAACTGCTCTTCGCCATCGAGGACGACTGTGGTGTCAGCCTTCCCGACGAGGCGTTGACCGAGAGCACGTTCGCCACTGCCGGAAGCCTCTGGGCGGCCGTGCGCAACGCTCGCGGTGACGCCTGATGACGGCGGTGGCGGCTACGGTCGTCGACCTGGCCGGGCGGGTGGAACGGGTCGCGGCGGTGGCCCGGGAACATGCCCGGCGTACCGACGACGAGGCGGTCTTCCCCACCGAGGCGCTGGCCGAACTGCGCGCATCCGGGCTGCTGGCGCTGGTCGTGCCGGCCGCGTACGGCGGGCTGGGCGGCGGCCCGGCGGAACTGATCGACTGCGCCGAGTCGCTGGCCCGCGCCGATCTGTCGGTGGCTCTGATCTTCGCGATGCACTGCCAGCAGGTCGCCACCGTCGCCAGGTATGGCGGCGATGAGCTGCGGGCGACTCTTCTGCCGCGCATCGCCGCTGGCGAACGCTATCTGGCGTCGGTGACCACCGCCGCGGGCACCGGTGGTCACCTGTTGTCCGCGAGCGCGCCGCTGCGGGACACGGAGGAGGGACTGCTGATCGAGCGGTTCGCGCCGATCGTCACCGGCGGTGCCCACGCCGACGGCTTCCTCATCACCATGGGCAGCCCCGGCGCCGACGTACCCGGACAGGTCTGCCTCGTCTATGCCGAGCGCGAGCAGTTGGAGATCACCGAGTCGGGCCAGTGGCAACCGATGGGCATGCGGGCCAGCCACAGTGTGGCGCTACGGCTCACCGGTACGGTCCCCCGCCACCAGCTGATCGGCGCGGAGCACGGGTTCCGGGAGATCTCGTTGGCCCTCTTCTCGCCGCTGGCCCACCTCGGTTGGGCCGCCTGCTGGCTGGGTGCCGCCGCCGGGGCGCTGTCGCGGGTGGCGACCCTGCTGCGCAGCCCCGACGGCCGGCGCCGATTCGACCATCAGTCCGAGTTGCTCCTGACCCGTCTGGGTCGGGCCCGCCATCGGATCGACGCCGTCCACGCGCTGCTGCGGCACACCCAGCGCATCGTCGAGGACGGCGGTGACCTGTCGACCGCGCCGGTGCAGATGCTGCTCAACGGCCTGAAGGTGACCGCGGCGGAGTCGTGCCGGCAGGCCGTCGAGGAACTCGTCGACGCGGTCGGGTTGCGGCACGGCTACTTCAAGGACTCGGACACCTACCTCGAACGGGTCCTGCGGGATCTGCGGTCGGCGTCGCTCAACTACCACAACGACCGGCTCGACCTCGCCGACGGACGGCACGTGCTGCTCGACCGGAAAGTCACCCATGTTGGTGGGTGAGCGGACGACAGGGTCCGGCGACGCGCTGGCCCGGGCCCTCACCGGTGACCGTCCGGTGTGGCCCGCTCTGGGGGCGTCCGGCGTCATCGCGTCCCTCTACGAGCCGGACGGACGCGTCAGTCCGGAACGGCTCGGCCGGCTGCTGGCCGCGGTGGACGCGTCCCAGCCGATCGGGGTCACACTGGGCGTCTGTGTGCAGGTCGCGGCGGCACTTCCGCTGCTGCGTACAGCCCTGCCGGATCATCCGCTGACCGCCGAGGTGACCGCCGGGCGGGCGGTGCTGGCGCTTGCCGCCACCGACAGCGGCCGTGGTTCGCAGCTGAGCTCGCTGGGCAGCGGCTACCGGATCGACGGCGACCGGCTCACCCTGACCGGCACGAAACGGTGGATCACCAACGCGCGTACCGCCGACGCGTTCCTCGTGCTGGCCCGGCACGAGGAGGGCAGGCACTTCACCAGCTTCAGCTTCGTGCTGGTCCCGGCCGGCGCTCCCGGTGTAACTGTGACCCCGGCCCGCACCGAGTTGTTCGACGGGGCCGGGCTCGGCGACGTGACGTTCACCGGCGTACAGCTCCCCGCCACCGCCGTCGTCGGCGGCCGTGGCCGGGGGATGGCACTGTTCGCCCGGCACATCGCCACCGAACGGCTGGCCGGTGGTCTGTGGGCGGTCGCCCTGTGCCGGCGTGTGCTGACCGACACCGTGGAACGCCTGCGCCGGCCCGACGACGGCGGCACCTCTCTCTGGCACGACCCGGGCGTACGGCGGCACGTGGCCGGATGCCTGGCCCGCGTCCACGAACTCCGCGCGGTGTGCGTGACCGCCGGCCCGCTGGTCGCCACGCGGCACGATCCCGCAGCCGCGGCCCGGGTGAAGATCGCCACCGCCGACACCGTCGACCACGTGCTCGGTGAATGCGCCCGGCTGCACGGCGCGGACGGGTTCGTCGACGACGGCGTCCAGCGGCTGCGTACGGAGGCGGCGGTGTTCGGCATCGGTGGCGGTGTCGGCGAGGTGGCCCGTGAGCTGCTCGCCGACCGGGTCGACGACCTCCTGCACGGTCTCGCATGGTGACGGTGGTCCGGGAAGGGGGAACGATGACGAACTGGGCGGATCTGAGCTGCTACACCAGCAACCTGGCCGCCTACCTGGCACCCGGGCGGCCGCACCTGCGGTCCGAACTGGCCGACGCGGTTCGTCTCGCGGTCCTCCCCGCGACGACGGCACTGTCGCACCACAGCCGTATCGACGGTGGCAGCCTGGGATATGTCGGGACGGGCCGGTGGGCGGAGGCCACGGCCGGGATCGCCGCTGAGCTGGAGACCCACGGCAAGGTCCTGGCGGTCGCGAACACCGAACAGCTGCAGTGGTCTCCCGAGTACCAGCGCCGCGCGACGCCGCACTGGGTGCTGCTGACCGGCCGGCCCGGAGGCGGCTGGCAGGTGGAGGACCACTTCGCCGCGACGACCCCGCACGGCGATCATCGGCCGTACCACGGGCAGGTCACCGAGGACGAGCTGAAGGTGCTGCTCTCGCCGGTCACCACGGCGTCCGGTGAGGTCGCCAACCGCGATCGGCACGCCCTCGGCGAGCCCGTCGAGGTGCCACCGCCATCGCAGTACCGCTGGCTGGCCCGTACCGCTGCGGTGCGTACTCCCGTGGAGCCGGGGTGGCTCACCGGCTCGGACGCGGTGACGCATCTCGCCGCGGTGGTCGAGGACCGGGCAAGGCTCGCCGCTCTGGCCGACGACCTGTGGGCGGCCAGCCGGCACCAGCTCTTCCGCCACCGGGTCCGGTCGGCCGCCGGGCTGACCGACCCGGCGGCCGCCGCTGCCGCTGTCTCCGCGTGGGAGGAACTCCCACGGGCTCTGCGGTTCGCCGTGGAGTCGGCCGACCGTGGGCGGCCCCGGCCGGGTGTGGTCCGTGCCGCGTTCGACCGGATCATCACCGAGGGGGCGACCGCGTGAACACGCTGTACGACTGGTTCGCCGAGTCCGCCGCCCAGCATCGGGATCGGATCGCGCTGGACCTGGGCGTCAACCGGCTCCGGTACGGGGAACTCGACGATCTCGCCGGCCGGGTCGCCGCTGCGGTGGTGCGCCGGCTCGGACAGCCCCCGAACCGGCTGGGGCTGCTCGCGGCTCGCAGCGCCGGTGCGTACGCCGGATATCTCGCCGCGTACCGGCTGAATGCCACGGTCGTGCCGCTCAATCCGGCGTATCCGCCTGCGCGGACCGCGGCCGTCGCCACGGCGGCCGAGCTGGACCTGGTCCTCGCCGACGCCGGTGGCAGCGCCGGTGCGGTGCCGGTGCTACCTGTCGACGACAGTGCTCTCGCCGCGCTCCCACCTGCCAACGGGGTGGCCGCACATTGGGCGGACGCGGCCCGTCCGGCGTACATCATGTTCACCTCCGGGTCGACCGGGACGCCGAAAGGCGTGCCGGTGACCCATGCCAACGTGCTCGCCTTCCTGCGGGCCGTGGCCGGACGCGCGGAGCTGACCAGCGACGCCCGGGTGTCCCAGATGTTCGACCTCACCTTCGACCCGTCGATCTTCGACCTGTTCGCCACCTGGGGCGCCGGAGCGACGGTGGTGGTGCCGCAACCGGCCGACCTGTTGGCGGCGGTCCGGTTCGTCCGGCAACGCGAGATCACCCATTGGAGTTCGGTGCCGTCGGTGATCGCCATCGCGCGGCGGCTACGGCAGCTGGGCCCGGACCGGATGCCGACGTTGCGATGGAGCATGTTCTGCGGCGAGCCGCTGTCCGTCGACGCTGCGGCCGCCTGGCAGGGTGCCGCGCCGAACAGCGTCATCGAGAACATGTACGGACCCACCGAACTCACGGTCACCTGCACCGGCTACCGCCTGCCGGCATCGCCCGCCGACTGGCCGGCCACCACGAACGGCACCGTGCCCATCGGGGAGCCCTACCCGGCAGTCGCCTGGCTACTGCTCGACGAGGACCTGCGCCCCGCAGCCGAGGGAGAGCTGTGCGTCAGGGGCCCGCAGCGGTTCCCGGGTTATCTCGACCCGGCGGACGACAGCGAGCGGTTCGTCACCGAAGCCTCCGGCAGTTACCGGCTCCGCCATGGCACGCCGTCCGGATCGGACTGGTACCGGACCGGAGACCGGGTCCGCCACGAGAACGGCCGGTTGATCCACCTCGGCCGGCTGGACCACCAGGTGAAGGTGTCCGGATACCGCGTCGAACTCGGCGAGATCGAGGCGGTCGCCCGGCGACACCCGGAGGTGGCGCAGGCTGTCGCCCTGGCCCTCGCCGTGCCGACGGGCGGTGTGGAGCTGCACCTCGCCTACGAGGGGCCGGTGGTCGACGAGGAGCAGCTGCTGGCCATGCTGCGGGCCACGCTCGCTCCGTTCATGGTGCCCCGCCGGCTCACGCGGTTCGAGGCTCTGCCGCTCACCGCCAACGGCAAGATCGACCGGGGCCTGCTCGGCCGTGTCCTGCGGTCAGTTCAACTTCCGGGACAGGGCCCGGGTGGCGCGTCGCATCAGCTGCCGAACGGCGGGGGACCGGTCGCCGGCCCGGACGGTGGCGCGGATCTGTCGGTTCGGGCATCTATTGTCCCGAGTGTGGGCGGCATGCCAACCTGACTGGGTGCCACTGGATCCGCGGCTGCTCGCCGCGTTCACGCTCGCCACTGTCGTCGCTACGCTGGCGCCGGGCCCGGACATGCTGTTCGTACTCGGTTCCGGGATGCGTGGTGGCCCACGTACCGGGCTGCTCGCCACTGCCGGCATCGCGACCGGCGAGGCCATCCACGTCATCGCTGCGGCCGCCGGGCTCAGCGCGCTGTTCACGGCGGTGCCCGAGGCGTTCACCGCGTTGCGCCTCGCTGGTGCCGTCTACCTGGCCTACCTGGGCATCCAGATGATCCGGCAGTCCGGTGACCTGGTGGTGTCCACCGGTGACGGCGCGCCCATCTCGGCTCGCCGTGCCTACCTCACGGGCTTCCTCACGAATCTGTCCAACCCGAAGATGATCATCTTCTCGGTCGCGTTTCTTCCGCAGTTCGTCGATCCGTCGCTGGGGTCGGTGTGGATCCAGTTCGCTGTGCTCGGCGCCATCCTGATCTGCCTGGAGTTCCTGATCGACGGTGGGGTGGGCGTCTTCGCCGGTCGGGTCGGAGGTTGGCTGAGACGCCGTCGTACCGTGCGCCGTTGGGTCGACACCGGTACCGGCGGCATCCTGATCGCGCTGGGACTGCGGCTGGCGGTGGAGTAGCAGCGCGTCGTCGCGCGTTCGTCCGCTGGAAGGCATCCGGTCCCGCAACGGGTCCGGTCTGCGTGACCGAACCAGTGCGGGACCGGATGCCTGTCTCCTGTTACCCGGGTGCGGGGCGAGCGGGTGATCAGCCGAAGCAGTTGGGCACCGGCGGTGAGCTGGGTGTGCAGTTGGTGGGCCGGTTGCCGGTGATGGCCGTCTTCTGGTCCACCGTGACCTGGCCGCCGTCGTTGAAGATCCCGCCGGGTGCCAGGGTGGAGATGTTGTCGGTGACCTTGCTTTCGGTGAGGGTGAGCGTGGCGTTGTTGTAGATGCCGCCGCCCTGCGAGCTGGAGCCGATGGCCCTGTTCCGGTCGACGTGCGTGCGGCGCAGTACGACGGTGCCGCTGCCGTTGTAGACGCCACCGCCGTGTTCGATGGTGCTGTTCGTGCTGGCGACGTTCTCGCTGATCCGGCTCTCTTCGGCCACGAACTGGTTGATCTGGTTGAACACGCCGCCGCCGCGTTGGCCGGCCTCGTTGTGGTGGACGTTGCCGTGCTTGAGGCGGAAGTCGCCGTCGGTGAAGATTCCGCCGCCCTCGCTGCCGGCTCGGTTGTCGTTGATCTCGACGTTCCTGGCCTCGGTGGTGGAGTTGAGGCCGCCGCGGATGCCACCGCCGCGGAAGCCCGCGGTGTTGTTGTCCAGGTGGACGTTGTCGAGCACCGCGACCTGGCTGTTCGACAACCCGCCGCCAGCGCCGCCGATCGGCACGATGTTGAAGGTGCCGATCGTGTTGTTGTAGCTCAGTCGGGTGTTCTGCACTGTGAGGTTGCCGTTGTTGTAGATGCCTCCGCCGTCGAACACGGCGCTGTTGTTGCTGATGGTGCTGGCGCGGTCCTTCTTCCCGTCCTTGTCCTTGCTGTCCCAGTCCTTGCCGTTGCCGTGGTCGTTCCCGCCGAGGATCTTCGTGACGCCGTAGTTGGCGATGCCGCCACCCGGGCCGTTGGTGTGGTTGTAGACCACCTCGGTGTTCTCGATGACGGCCCTGCCGCCGATGTCGATCCGGATGCCACCGCCGCCCTGGCCGATCCCACCCTCGGCCAGGCCGCCCTTGATGGTGGCGTCGCGCAGCGTCAGGTCGCCGCCGGTTCCGACTTCGAGGATCCGGAACGGGGTGGCATTGGCCGCGCGGACGATTGTGGATCCGTTTCCGTCGATCACGACCTGCTGGGTGATGATCGGTAGGCCGACCGCGCCGAAGGGCACCGGTGGCTGGGGTGCCGACCTGTTGAGCGTGTAGGTGCACTTCTCGGCGAGGCGGAGCTTCGCCCCGGAGTCGGCGTTCGCGCGGACGATCGCCGCGATCAGCTCGTCGGCGTTGCAGGGTACGGACCGGAAGTCGTCGCGATGGTCGTCCTCTTTCTTGTGGTCCCTGCCGTCGCGGCCACCCGGGTCCTGGCCTCCGTGGTCGTCGCCACTGCCCCGGCTGCCGTCGGCGAGGACCTGCGCTCCGGCGTTCGACGGGCTGCCGTCGTTCTTCCCGGCTGCCCCGCTCACTCCCGCCGAGGTGAAGGCGGCCAGACCGAGCACTCCGGTCAACCCGGCCGCCCCGGCGACGAGCCAACGCGCCCGGCGCCTCTTCGGCAGCGGGGCCTGGTCGGCCGCCACTTCGCTCATCTTCGGGTGTAGATAGTTGGACATCGAGCTACCCAGCCCTTCTCGGTACACCATGTTTCCGGACGTCGCAGTCGGTGCAGAAGGCGACAAATCGGTTATCGCCACCAAGGCGAAGGTAGTCGAGCGAAGCTCACATCAACCGGGCTTATGCGAAAAAGACCTACATTCGACCTAAGCGGCACAGACGTTCCGTTGGCCCCACGCGCTCCCACCTGCCCCACTGGTGTCGAAGCCGGCCCGCTCGGCGTGCATCACCGCCTCCAACTCGTCCTTCATGAAGCCGGAGCATCCCCGGCGTCGGGGACCCGCCGACTTCGCGAAAACGGAGTGGATCACTCGCTCGGCCCAGCGAGGCGGGCATCGCGCTGGTTCGGCGTCGCGACCCGGGTTGCTGGCACGCTTGACGTGGGCGAGGTCAGCGACAAGAATTTACATGAATCGCTGTTAGCGTTAACAACCCGTCCCAGTGCTGCGACGGCATCGTCATGCCGATGTCGCGTCGGTCGCGACGGCCTGATTCCTCGGTCAGCACTACCACTGCAGGGGAGAAATCTATGCGAACGAGGGCAAGATGGCTCGCGGCGACTGCCGCACTCGGTGTTGTCCTCGCCGGGGTGCTGACCTCGACCGGACCGGCCAACGCGGAATCCAACGGCGGGGTGCGGGTCATGCCCCTCGGCGACTCCATCACCGAAGGCACACAGGTGCCGGGCGGGTACCGCATCGGGCTCTGGCAGCGGCTCGTCAACGGTCGGTACACTGTGGACTTCGTCGGGTCGCAGTTCAACGGGCCTGCCAGCCTGGGTGACCACGACCACCAGGGTCATCCCGGCTGGCGCATCGACCAGATCGACGCGAACATCGTCGGCTGGCTGAACACCCAGCGGCCGCAGACCGTTCTGTTGCACATCGGCACCAACGACATCCTGCAGAACTACAACGTGAGCACCGCGCCGAACCGGCTGTCCACCCTGATCGACCGGATCACCACAACGGCTCCCACCGCAGAGGTGTTCGTCGCGCAGATCATCCCGCTCTCCAACAGCAACCAGGAGGCGGCCGCACGCACGTTCAACGCGGCGATCCCCGGCATCGTGCAGAGCAAGGTGAACGCCGGCAAGAAGGTACGCCTGGTCGACATGCACAGCGCACTCACCACCGCCGACCTGATCGACGGCGTCCACCCCACCGCCGGCGGTTACGACAAGATGGCCGCCCGCTGGTACAGCGCGTTGCAGTCGGTGCCCGGCAGCATCGGCAACCCGGGCAGCGGCACCGGGCAGACCACCGCGATCGTGGGTACCTTGTCCGGTCGCTGCGTCGACGTCCCCGGCTCCTCCACCACGAACGGCACCCAGGTGCAGTTGTGGGACTGTCACGGCCGCACCAACCAGCAGTGGACCTACACGAGCAGCAAGACGCTGACCGTGTACGGCAACAAGTGCCTCGATGCCGCCGGCTACGGCACCTCGCCAGGCACCCTGGTCACCATCTACGACTGCCACGGCGGAACGAACCAGCAGTGGAACGTCAACGCCAACGGCACCATCACCGGCGTGCAGTCCGGCCTCTGCCTGGACCCGTACAACGTGGGTACCGGCAACGGCACGAAGCTCGTCCTCTGGACCTGCACCGGTCAGGCCAACCAGCAGTGGAGCCGCCGATAACCTGTGCGGCGGCGCCGGGTGGTCGGATCGCTGACGGTCCGACCACCGTCGTCCCCTGCCGCCCACTCTCCGGACGGCATCGACCGGGTTCGGTGGGCGGACGATAGGCTGCGGCCGGCATCGGAGTGACCTGAGGGGAACGGGTACGGGTGATGGGCGGAACGGCTCGCGCGGTGGTCGCGCTCTGCGGGCATCTGGCGTGAGCGACGGGTTGCGTCTCGGTGACCCGACACGCCTTGGTGGGTACGAGGTGCTCGACCGGCTCGGCGACGGGGGCATGGGCAGTGTCTTCCTGGCCCGTTCACCGCAGGGTCGGCTGGTGGCGGTCAAGGTCGTCCGTGCCGAACTCTCCCACGACGAGGAGTTCCGGGGTCGGTTCCGTAGTGAGGTGAACCGCGCCCGCCAGGTTCCACCGTTCTGCACAGCCGAGGTCCTGGACGCCGACCCGGACCATGACCCGCCGTATCTGGTGGTGGAGTACGTCGATGGCCCCAGCCTGGCCGAGGTGGTTCGAACGCAGGGCCCGCTGGAGGCGGCGCGGCTGCACAGCATCGCGGTTGGGGTGGCCACCGCGCTCACCGCCATCCACGGCGCTGCGGTGATCCATCGCGACCTGAAGCCGGCGAACGTCCTGGTCGCACCGGGTGGGATCAAGGTCATCGACTTCGGCATCGCCCGAGCGTTCGAGGCGACGAGCCAGCACACCCGGACCAACCAGATGGTCGGGACCCTCTCGTACATGGCTCCGGAGCGGTTCGACACGACTTCCGGCCGTCCGGCGGGCCCGGCCGCGGACATCTTCGCCTGGGGTGCCCTGGTCGCCTACGCCGCGACCGGGCGCAGCCCGTTCGGGGGCGACTCACCTACCGCCACCGCCATGCGAATCCTCACTCAACCACCGGACCTGACCGGGCTCGATGGGCCGTTGCGGGAGTTGGTCTCCCGCGCGTTGGAGAAGGACCCCGCTGCCCGGCCCACCGCCCGGGAGTTGCTCGACGGGTTGTTGACGGCAGCGTCTCCGGTGGGCGCCGGCGGGCCGGCCGAGCTCCCGGGCGCGACGCCGTCGAATGTGCCGCCCGCTCCCGGTGGTGATGATCAGGGCGCGGGGTCGATGCCATCGGGTCTGGCCACTGGCGGTCGCGGGGGTTCACGCGGGCGTGGCTGGCTCATCGCTCTGGGCGCGACCGCTGCGGTGATCGCCGTGCTGGTGCCCGCTGTCCTGTTCGGTCCGAAACTGTTCGACGGGCAGTCCAAAGCGGACCTGGCCGGCTCGCCGCCGAGCGGTGGCCCGGAGACGAGCGGTCCGGCGGCCACGGCGTCCACGCCCGCGTCGGGCAAGCCGTCCGCCTCAGCGTCGGCCAGCACGGACCCGACCCACGCCATGCTGGCTGGTCAGCGGCGAATCCTGCTGCACGTGGTGGAGATCGACCGTGACCTGTCGCTGCCGTCTCACGGCGAGCTCGAGGTCGGCAACGGAACCGGCAAGGACGCGCTCTTCGTGCTTGAACCAGTCGGTGTCGACTACATGATCAAATCGGTGAACCCGGAGATCGCCCACCGACCCTGTCTTGGCGTCAAGGTCGATTCAGAAGGGTACTCGGCGCTGGTGGGAGCCGACTGTCGGCCGACCAAGGCAACTCTGTTCGCGATGAGCCGTGAGGGCAGGGACGACAAGGGGCGCCCCTCCTACGCCATCATCAGCGAAGAGTACGGCCCGGTGCAGTGGAGCCCGACCAAGAAGGAGATCTTCGTCGAGTTTCTCGGCGACGCGCCGCTGAACACCACGTTCAGCCTTGTCGATCGAGGCGCTGTCTGACTCGGACGTACCCGGCCCCTGCGGGCCAGCCACCGCCGGCTCTGATTCGCAGGTGATCGCTTTCTGACCGTCGCCGCGCCAGCGCTCCTGCCGGTCGTCCCGTCAGGCTGCGTTCATCGGCACCGCCAGCAAGCTGCGGGCGATGGGCAGCCGTCGATGTTAACGCGCTCGTGGGGCCTCCTCAAGGGCTCGTCGGTGGTCCCTGCGGGGGATCTGGGTCGATGCCTGCGGGAATGCGGTTCAAGTCGTTTCACCCCAAGATCCGCGGCCCGGCAGCGGCAGATGTTCCCAGCGCATTACGTCTTGACGAACGGCATGTTATCGCTCACAGTCGATGCCTAAGGACGACGAGACCTCGGCTTTCCGGGCAAGCCCTGCTTCGTCGATCTCGAATCAGGCGTGCGCCACAGCTCGCCGGCGTCTTGTTAACGCTAACTATCTGACGTCTGCGCGCTCGGCCACGCGTCGCGGTACGCCCATCCTCGGGCAGGCCGTTCGGCTCTTGGTCACTGGAGGAGGATCATGTCTGCCCTCGATAGGTCTCCATCGATCGCAACGCCGTCACGGCGGCGACGGTGGTGGTTGCCCCGCATCCTCGCCGCCAGCGCTGCGGCGTTGATGGTCGGTGGTGCCGCCGTAACTGTGGTGTCGTCACCCGCCGCCGCGGCGACGGTCGACACGAACGCGTGGTACGTGTTGGTCAACCGCAACAGCGGCAAGGCCCTGGACGTCTACAACCTGGCCACGAATGACGGTGCCCGGATCACCCAGTGGGCCCGCAACAACGGCAACCAGCAACAGTGGCAGTTCGTCGACTCCGGTGGTGGCTACTACCGGGTGAAGTCGCGGCTGTCCGGCAAGGTGCTGGACGTCTCGGGCTTCTCGACCGCCAACGGTGGCAGCATCGTGCAGTGGAGTGATCTCAACGGCACCAACCAGCAGTTCCGGCTGGCCGACTCGGACAGCGGCTACGTCCGGTTGATCAACCGGAACAGCAACAAGGTGATGGAGGTGCAGGGCGCCTCGACCGCCGACGGCGGAAACATCGTGCAGTACGACGACTGGAACGGCGCGAACCAGCAGTGGCAGTTCGTCCGCGTCGGCGGTGGGACCGACCCCACCACGCCGCCGCCGACCACCCCGCCGCCGGGCGGCACGTGTGACCTGCCCTCGACGTACCGGTGGTCCTCCACCGGGGTGTTGGCGAACCCGAAGTCGGGTTGGGTGTCGCTGAAGGACTTCACGGTCGCCCCGTACAACGGCCAGCAGCTGGTCTACGCCACCACGCACGACTTCGGTAGCAGCTGGGGCTCGATGAACTTCAGCCTCTTCTCGAACTACTCACAGATGGCCTCGGCCACCCAGAACACGATGAACTCCGGGACTGTCGCGCCGTCGCTGTTCTACTTCGCGCCGAAGAACATCTGGGTGCTCACCTACCAGTGGGGTGGCACGGCGTTCTCCTACCGGACCTCGACCAACCCCACCAACGCGAACGGTTGGTCCGCGGCGCAGCCGCTGTTCACCGGGAGCATCACCGGCTCCGGTACCGGTCCGATCGATCAGACGATCATCGGTGACGGTACGAACATGTACCTCTTCTTCGCCGGCGACAACGGCAAGATCTACCGGGCCAGCATGCCGATCGGGAACTTCCCGGGCAACTTCGGCAGTAGCTACACGACCATCATGAGCGACACCACCAACAACCTGTTCGAGGCCGTTCAGGTCTACAAGCTGCAGGGTCTGAACAAGTACCTCATGATCGTCGAGGCGATCGGCTCGACGGGCCGCTACTTCCGTTCGTTCACGGCGACCAGCCTGAACGGTTCGTGGACGCCGCAGGCCGCGTCCCAGAGCAACCCGTTCGCGGGCAAGGTCAACAGCGGTGCGACCTGGACCAACGACATCAGCCACGGTGAGCTGCTGCGCACCAACGCCGACCAGACGATGACCGTCGACGCCTGCAACCTGCAACTGCTCTACCAGGGTCGTTCCCCCAGCTCCGACGGCGTCGACTACGGCCTGCTGCCGTACCGGCCGGGCCTGCTGACCCTGCAACGCTGACCGATTTGAACAAGCTCGACTGACCCGGAACGGGCGGGCTCGGCGTCACGCCGAGCCCGCCCGGCTCATGTCAACGCTGCGACAGGCCCAGGCTCACCGGATCAGCGTGCCGGTGACACAGGTCAGCACCTGGCCCTGACCACGGGTGGCGCTCGACGTGGACGTGGCGAAACCGTGGGTTTCGAGCAGTAGTTCGGTCGCGGCGAGGTTCGCGGTGGCGTGCGCTTCGGTAGGGCGCTCGCCAACGACGTAGAGCCGTCCTCCCGGCGCCAGCAGGCTGCGCACCCGAGCGATCTGCTGCGCCGCGTCGCCCAACCAGAAGAGGCTGACGTTCACCGCGAAGATCTTGGTGAAGTGGTCGGTAGGCAGGTCGGCAGACTCGAACCCTGCTCGCCGGATCTCGGCCCTGCCGGCATCGATGTGGCTCAGGTTCCGTTCGGTAGCGAGCCGCACCATCGTCGCGGCACGGTCGATGGCGACGATTCGACCGGTGGTGAGTTGGTCGGCGACCAGGGAGACGGCGGCTCCCCGACCGCAGCCGATCTCCAGCACCTGGTCGTCGGGCGCGACAGCCATAATCTGCACCGCCCAGCGCTGCCGGTGGGCGGGCGTCACCCGGATCGATTCGTTTGCCGCCGGCGTCGCGTCACCGCTGGACGAACCCGGATCGCGGGTCGAAAGGGTGGACCTCACGACGTCACTCGCCGGTGCCTTCTCTGCTCACATCACTGATTCCACCCTCTCGGCGGAGTCAGTGCACCGTGTCCTCGGTCACCGGACCGGATCGACACGTGCGACAGCTGTCAGTGCACGGGCACCGGGCTGACGTCCCCGAGGGCGTCCGTCGGGGCCGGGACGTGCTTCGGGGCGTCGGCGTTCACCATGGCCACGGAGACGAGGGCCGCCGCGAGCACGAAGCCGACGGCGACCCAGTACGCGACCGAGTAGCCGTGCATCAGAGCCTCGTTCCGCTGCTGGGCCTGCGCCGCCGGGCCACCGTGTGAAACCAGGTAGGTGGCTGCCGAGTTGGTCGCGATGGTGTTCAGCAGGGCGGTGCCGATCGACCCGCCGACCTGCTGCGATGAGCTGATCATCGCGGAGGCGACACCGGCGTCCTTGGGCTCGACGCCGTGGGTGGAGATGCTCATCGCGGGCATGAAGGCGGTGCCGATGCCGAGCCCGATCACGGCTTCGGCGAACGCGATCTCCAGGAAGCCACTGTCCGCGTCGAGCACTGCCAGCAGCACCAGACCCACCGCTGTGACGAGATACCCACTGACCATGATCGGCCGGGGGGCGATCCGGTGCGCGAGTCGAGCGCCGATCTGCGTGGCCCCGATCGCCTGCGGCACTGCCATCGGCATGAACGCCAGACCGGCCAGCACCGGCGACCATCCCTTGACCTGCTGGAAGTAGTAACTGAGCAGGAGGAACATCCCGAACATGCTGACGATCGCAAGTCCAACCGAGAGGTACGCGGCGGCCCGGTTGCGTTCGGTCAGGACGCGCAGTGGCAACAGCGGGGACTTGACCCGCGCCTGCACCACGACGAAGGTCGCCAGCAGCAGCACCCCGGCGGTGAACGACCCGATGGTCACCCCGGCCGACCATCCGTGGCTCTCGGCGACACCGAACCCGTAGACCAGGCCGACGAGTCCGGAGCTGGCCAGCAGCACGCCGGGCAGGTCGAGTCGGGCGCGGTGCCGCTCGCCGTCGTCGTGGACGGTGCGACTGGCGCCCAGTATCCCGATGACCGCGATCGGCACGAGGACGAACATCGCGAAGCGCCAGTTCAGGTACTGGGTGAGCAGCCCTCCCACGATCAGGCCGACAGCGCCGCCGGCGATCGAGACCGCGCTGAACACGCCGAACGCCTTCGCGCGTTCCCTCGGTTGGGTGAAGGACAGGGACAGCAACGAGAGCGCGGCCGGCGCGAGCAGAGCCGCGAACACACCCTGGAGTGCTCGGGCGAGCAGCAGCATCGCGGCGTTGACGGCCAGGCCGCCGATGGCCGAGGCGATCGCGAAGCCGGCCAGCGCGATCAGGAAGGTGCGCTTGCGCCCGACCATGTCGCCGATCCGGCCGCCGACAAGCAGCAGACCGCCGAAGGCCAGACCGTACGCGGTCACCACCCACTGCCTGCTTCCGTCGGTGAAGTGCAGCGCCTGTTGCGCCGAGGGGAGCGCGATGTTCATGACCGCCCCGTCGAGCACCACCATCAGTTGAGCGATGGAGATGAACAACAGAGCCTTCCACCGCTGGGACTCCGGGGCGGCGCGACCTGTGGGCATGAGTGATCCTTAAGAGAGTTTTGTGAGGATTCGAGCGACTCGCCCAACGTTAACCACGTTGTGGAACGGTCGCCAAAGAATGTGCCGGCGATTACAGGGCCGCCGCGAGGTGACTCACCGGTCCTTACGGCCGGATTTGTCGGCTAGAGCCGACAAATCGGGAGGAAACAGGGCCGGCAGAGGCGTCACCTGTGAGTGCCGTTACTTTGTCGAACGTTCCAGAAAAGGCTAGCGTTCCGTCTCACGAAGAGCCCCACGGGCCCCCCGTGGCGGCTCACCAGTCGAAGTGGATGTGAGACGAGATGTCTGGACGGTTGGAAGCAAAGGTGCTGATCGTGACCGGTGGCACGCAGGGCATGGGCCTGGCGTTCGCCCAGCGGGCGGCCACGGAAGGGGCCCGCGTCGTCATCGGCGCCCGGGACAAGGACCGGGGCGAGGAGGTCGCCGCGCGGATCAGGAACGCGGGCGGCAGCGCCCTCTTCGTGCCCACCGACGTGACTGTCGAAGAGGACATGGCGCGGCTCGTCGACGCCGCCGTGACGGAGTACGGGCGGCTGGACGGCGCGTTCAACAACGCCGGCGGTGGCCCGATGGCCAGCGTGCGCGAGACCGACAGCGACAACTGGCACCGGTCGCTCGCCCTCAACCTGACAAGCGTCTTCTACGGCCTCAAGTACGAGCTGCCGGCGATCATCGCCTCCGGCGGTGGCGCGGTCGTCAACAACGCCTCGGTCTCCGGCGTGAAGGGCGACGGGACCCAGGCCGCCTACAACGCGGCGAAGCACGGGGTCATCGGTCTGACGCGCTCGGCGGCTCTGGACGTGGCGCGCTCCGGTGTGCGGGTCAACGCCCTGGTCACCGGTCTGATCGACACCCCGCTCTGGCAGGGCGTGGTCAGCCAGGCCCCGGAGATCGCCGAGCGCCACCTGTCGGCGCAGCCGACCGGACGAGCCGGCACCTCCGACGAGGTCGCCGCGCTCACCGCGTTCCTGCTCAGCGACGAGGCCACCTTCATCAGCGGCGCGTCCATCGCCATCGACGGCGCCCTCACCGCCTGAGGCGTCGAGGCACCGAGGCACCGAGGTCCGGTCCGGGGTGGCGGCTCCAGCAGCCGCCACCCCGGACCGGGCAATGCGTCAGGCGATCCGGTAGGCCCGCTGGATCGTCTGCGTGACGGTGTTGCCGGCGGTGTCGGTGGCGGTCAGTCGCAGCGAGACGAATCCGGCCCGTCGCGGATGACTGATCAGCGCGACGTTCCGGATCACCGGCAAGGCGACCCACGTCCGGCCGTCGTCGAACGACGCGGACACGGCGAGCATCCGGTTGGGTGCGGCCTTCGAGCCGGCCTGCCGATCCAGCGCCACCGGGATCTTCATGACCCGGCCGGCCCGTGCCGTGTTGCTGTCGTCGAGCACTGGCGTCGCGCGAGCCGTGGTCAGAGGCACCCGCTCCGGCGACGTGGTGTGCGCCGAGGTGAAGGTCCAGGCCACCGAGACCGACGTCGACAGGGTGTCCGGTGCGCTGCGGGTGGCCGTCGCCTCCAGCCGGTAGGTGGCCTTCCCGGCGGGCACCGCGAACTCGGCCCACGGGCTGTCCGAGGTGCCGATCTCCTTACCGTCGCGCAGCAGCCGGAACCGCACCGGCTGGTCGTCACGGCTCGCGGGGCGACCGGTCGCGTCGCCGAACAGGGGCACCGACGCGATCGAGATGGTGTCGCCGTCGCGGCCCGCGTACCCCAGGGGTGACAGGGTCGGCGCCTGGGTCACGGAGGGCCCGAAGGGGGCCGCGTTCCAGGTCTGGGTGTACGTACGCCCCGACCTGAAGGTCGAATCCTGCGTCGTGAGGTTGTCCCCCTCGACGAACGTGGACGTCCAGACGATGCCGCCGTCGGTGTTGTAGTACTCGGTGCCCTTGAACGGCAGGTCGACAGGCGTGTTCGACCCGATCGGGCCCGCGCCTCCGGGCGCCGACGCGCGGTGGAACCGGGTGGCCGTCGCCGTCGTGGACTGGCTGCGGTAGGTCGTCCTGACCGTGGCGAGGTTCTTCGGTGACAGCTTCCTGGTCAGGCCGGTGAACATGTCGCCATTGGCGACGTACGCCAGGTCGTAGGTGTAGGGGCTGTTCCGGAAGGTGCCGTCCCTGCCCGGTCGGGCGAGCCCGACGCCCAGCGTCGCGGTGAACTCGGGTGCCGCGACGGCGGGCCCGAGTCGGCCGAAGAAGACGTCGGTGAAGGAGACTCCGCTGAGCTGGACGCCCGGGTAGCGCATGCCGTCGTCCCAGTTGGCGCTCACGTTGATCGAGATCGGCGCGGCGTCGCGCTGCGGCACTGTCACCGCGACAGGCTTGGCGTTGCGGGCGTCGACAGCCTCGGTGACCGGGCCGCGTACGTCGAGGACCGGCTGCGCGAGCAGGGTCGACACGCCACCCTCGTGGATGGTGCTGTACAACGCGTACCGCCCCTTGGGCAGCCGCAGGACGCCGCCGCCCGGTGTGGTGGGGAGGGTGCTGAACTCGCCGGTGGCCAGGTTCGCCGCCACTGTCGTGTACTCGGTGGCCGGCTTGCCGTCGCGTCCGGTGTGGTTGAGCCGCACGCCGTAGCTCTCGATCTCACGGTTCAGCACGAATGGCGTCCGTACCCGCAGGTCGCCGGGGGCGGTAGCGGTCAGCGCGCCCTGGTAGACGCCGTCCGGGGCGTCCACCCTGGTGTCCACCGTGATCGTCGCCTCGGCGCGGCCACCGGCCGGCACCACAAGCGTGGCCGGGCTGACGGTGAGCATGCCGGCCGGGGCCGGAGCGATGGCCAGCGTCAGTGTGACCGGCACGGTCCCCGTGTTGCGGTAGCCGACGACCTGGGTGATCGGGCTGTCGTCGGCGTGCGGCCAACGCTGCACCGGAAAGTCGATGGCGGCGACGTCGGCGGCGACCGGCTGGGCGACAGCGCGGGCGATGTCCACCCGGCCGGCGCCCTGCTCGTAGATGGTGTCCTCGCCGGTCGGCTTTGCCGAGTCCATCAGGGCGGCCTTGAGCTGCGGGCCGGTCCAGTCCGGATGCTGCCCGGCGAGAATCGCTGCGGTGCCGGCCACGTGCGGGGTCGCCATCGACGTACCCGACATGGTGGCGTAGTCGCCGCCGGGGGCGGCGGCCACGATGTCGACGCCCGGCGCGCTGATCTCGGGCTTGATGTGGTTGTCGCCGACGCGCGGACCCCGGCTGGAGAAGTAGGCCCGCTGGTCGTCGGCGTCCACGGCGGCGACGGCGAGAGCGTCGTCGGCGGAGGCCGGCGAGGAGACCGACTTCGGCTTCCCCTCGTTACCGGCCGCGACAACGAAGAGGGTGCCGTACCGGTGGCTCAGCTCCTGGACCGCGGTCTCCAGCGGGTCGAGGCCGGGTGCGTCGTCGCCGCCCACGCTCAGGTTGACAACCCGGGTCTGCGGCGCGAGCCACTGCATGCCGGTGATGATGTCCGAGTCCTGGCACTCGGTGGTGGCGCAGACCTTGCCGACGAGCAGCTTCGCCCCCGGTGCCACACCGCGGTACCTGCCTTCGGAGGCGGCGCCGCTGCCGACGATCGTCGACGCCACGTGGGTGCCGTGGCCGACCGAGTCGGCGGGGTCGTTGCCGCCGGTGAAGTCCCGGACCTCGGCGAGGTGGCCGGCGAAGTCGGGGTGGCTGGCGTCGATCCCGGTGTCCAGCACTCCGACGGTGACGCCGGTGCCGTCGAAACCGGCCTGCCACGCCGCCGGGGCACCGATCTGCGGCACGCTGCGATCGAGGGAGACAGTGCGCTTACCGTCCAGCCAGATGTGGGTGACCCCCGCGGTGAGGGTGCGCGCGGACGGCGTACCTCGGGTGAGTGACGTCCAGAGGGTCACCCGGTCGTCCCGGTCCGCCCGGACCGCGAGCGCGTGCGCGGCCGGGAGGTCGGCCCGCACCCGCCCGGCACCCCCGGTGGTCGCGGTCCGTGCCCGCGCCGCCATGTTCTCGGGGTACGCGACCAGCAGCGGCAGTTCGGCTGCCCGGTCGTCGTAGCCGAACTTGCCGAGCGTGCTGAGGTCGAACAGGCGTCGATCGAGCCGTCCGTCCCGCACCAGCGGCATCGCGTCCACCGGGATGACGTACTGGTGACCGTCCTCCCGGCTGCTCACGAACCGCATTCCGGCCCGACCCGGCCCGCGCTGGATCTGTGGTCGTCCCGCCGCGTCCAGCGAAACCCGGTCACCGGTGATCAGGGTGAATGTTCCGTGGGTGCCAGGGGCCGTGGGCGTCGGCGTTTCCTGCGCGTTCGCCGGTTGGGCGATCAGGCCCGCCGCAACCAGCGCTGTCGCGAGTACGCCGGCTGTCAGGGCGCGTCGTTGCCGTCGTCGCACATCGTCCTCTCCGCCACGGGCGTCTCCCGGGTCGGCACGATGACGCCCGGCCGGGTCGTCAGGTTGATCACAGTGATGTGACAGAGGCCACAATCGCGCCCCGCGCCGACGTGACCGGTCCACCCTGGCGAGTTCCATGCGGCGGTGACCAGGGGACGAGGCATGGGAGGGCACCGGTCGGATGCGTGACGCCGAAGAGTTCGACGCCCTCTACGCGGCCTGTGCGGGTCGGGTCGTGGGTCACGTGTACGCGCTCACCGGCAACCGCGCCGAGGCGGAGGACGCCGTCGCCGAGGCGTTCATGCGGGCCTGGCAGCGATGGGCGACGGTGCGGGAGACGGACAGTCCGGAGGCGTGGGTCCGTCGGGTGGCCTCCCGGATCGCTGTGAGCAGCTGGCGCAAGGCGTTCAACCGGGTACGCGCGCACCGCCGGGCAGCGGTCGACCAGGGCGTGCCCGGGCTGAACGAGGACCACGTCGCGCTGTTGCAGGCGCTGCAACGGCTGAGCGCCAACGAGCGGCGGGCTGTCGTGCTGCACCATCTCAACGACCTCAGCGTCGCGGAGGTGGCAGCCGAGATGCAGGCCCCCGTCGGAACCGTGAAGACGTACCTCGCCCGTGGTCGGAGAGCGATGGCCGGGTTGCTGACCGATGCGCACCAGGAGGAGACCTCCCATGGCTGATCCGCGCGACGATCTCACCGCGATCGTGGACGAGGTCCGGCGAGTCACCACGCTGCCGGGGGCACAGGCGTTGCGGCACCGCAGCGACAGGCGTCGGCGGCGTCGGGCGGCCGTCGGTGCAGTTGGACTGGCCGTGGTGGCCCTCGCCGCCGGCACCGCTGTGGTGCAGGTGCGCGACACCGTCGAGACGCCTGGCGGCGGTCCGGCCTCCCAGGCCGCACCGCCAGTGGTCCCTTCCGCGACCGCTTCGGCGGGACCGCAGGAGATCCTCGGCGGACGGCGGCAGGTCCAGATCGTGCTGCCCGGCATGCGTGGGGCAGCGTTGGCGATCGACAGCGACGGCGATCAGGTGCGGGCCACCACCGAACAGGGCATCGACGATCGGGCGCTGTGGGTGCTGCGTCCCGAGGGCGACAGGTACCGGATCCTCCTGGCGTCCGGTGCCGACGCGATCTGCCTGACAGTCGTGCACGACGCCGCGCCGGGCAGCGTGCGCGGCCGGGCGTGTGATGCCGCCGCCTCGACGCAGCTCTTCCGGATCGATCAGGTTCCGGACGGCAGCTACTCGATCTTCCAGGGCAAGCGTTACGTCCAGGTGGTCGACGGCACCAACGCGCTGGTCCCCGACCTGCCCGAGGGCCTGACCACCACGTACGAGTTCCTGGACCGCGGGCCGAGGTGAGCGGCCCCGCCAGCGGGCCATGATCGTGCCGTCGGTGCGCGGCGAACCTGATGCCGGCCGTCGAGCCGGATGCTGGCGTCGAAAGGTTTCGATGCGCCAGGGCCGAAACTTTCGGAAAAACATTGACACTTAGCGATGAGCCGACTCAGGCTTGACGTGGCTGGCAATCGTGATCATCGATCTCGCTTCGTCCCTTTCCGTAACCATCACCTCGGAAGGAGACCTCTAGTGACCATCCCCTCGGGCCGTTCCAGAACCCGGTTCCTGGTCGTCGTGCTGGCGCTGGCAGCGCTCACTGTCGCCGGATCGGTATCGGTAGTGACACGAACGACCAATGCTCAAGCCGCAGCAGGCACGCTGGCCGCGGCAGTGGAGGACGAGGGCGTCGACTGCGCCGTGTCCGGTCTGCCTGACCTGGGCTCGCTGCCCACCAACGCCAAGCTTCCCGATCCCTTCAAGAAGCTGAACGGGACGACCATCACCACCAGGTCCGACTGGCGCTGCCGGCGGGCGGAGATCAAGGAGCTTGCCGAGAAGTTCGTCTTCGGCGAGAAGCCCGCCAAACCCGCGACGGTCACCGGGACGGTGTCCAACAGCACCGTCACTGTCAACGTGGCACACAACGGTAGGAGCAGCAGCTTCTCGGCGCGGGTCGACCTGCCGAGCGGCACCGGTCCCTTCCCGGCCGTCGTGGTGGTCGGCGGGTTCGGCGCCGACACGGCCACCATCAAGGCCGCCGGCGCTGCCGTGATCAGCTACGACCCATTGGCAGTTGGCCGCGAGGGCACTCCCCGGAACAACAAGCAGGGCGCGTTCTACAGCATCTACGGCGCATCGAGCAGCACCGGGCTGCTCGCCGCCTGGGGGTGGGGCGTCAGCCGGATCATCGACGTCATCGAGCAGTCCGACGGCAGGATCCTCAAGGCGGACGCGATGGGCGTCACCGGTTGCTCCCGTTATGGCAAGGGTGCCTTCGCGATCGGTGTGTTCGACCAGCGCATCGCCCTGACCATGCCGATCGAGTCGGGCAGCGCTGGCGTCCCCATCTTCCGGGGTATCCCGGGTGAGGGCGCGCAGAGCCTGAGCAGCGCGTACGGAGAGCAACCCTGGCTGGGTGACGCGTTCGGCTCCTTCACCAGCAGTCCGAACCGGCTCCCGGTGGACACCCACGAGATGGTCGCCATGGTGGCGCCGCGCGGACTGTTCATCATGGACAACCCGCACATCGCCAACCTCGGCCCCCGGTCGGCGAGTGTCGCGGCCCTCGGCGGTGCCGAGGTCTACAAGGCGCTCGGCGCCGGTGACAACATCACCTACTGGTCCGACGTGCAGGACGGCAGCCACTGCGCCAACCGCCCCGAGTGGCGTACCCCGTTGCAGAACAACATCCGCAAGTTCCTGCTGAAGACGGGCAACGAGCCGGGTGTGATCCGGATTTCCAGCAAGGCGCTCGGCCGGCTGGCCGACTGGCGGGACTGGCCGACCCCGGTCCTGGCTGACGGCCCGACCACCCCGCCGCCGACCACGCCGCCGCCGACCACGCCGCCGCCGACCACGCCGCCCCCGACCACGCCGCCGCCGACCGGTGGTGGCTGTGCGGCGACGGTGTCGGTCAACCAGTGGACTGGCGGTTTCGTCGCCACGGTGCGGGTGAGCGCCGGCACCGCGCCAGTGAACGGTTGGACGGTCACCATGACTCTGCCGTCGGGTGCCAGCATCACCAGCATCTGGAGCGCCAACCGGAGCGGCAGCACCGGGACCGTTCAGTTCACCAATGTCGACTACAACGGCTCCATCGCGGCCGGGCAGTCGACCGAGTTCGGTTACCAGGGCAACGGCACCGGTGCGGGGATGACTCCCACCTGTTCGACAGGGTGACCCGCAGGCCCGGTGCGGAGGTGCGCAGCCTCCGCACCGGGCCGCGCGGCCGTGCGGCGGAGCCCGAGCGTCAGAGCCAGACCACGAGCCCGGTCAGATCGTTGAGGACCGCGGCGACGCCCGCCCGGATGGCCGCCGCGCACCGGTCCGCTGTGAACGAGTTCGGGTCGTACGTCGAGGACATCCCGAGCCCTTCGCCACGGAACGACGCGCCGTCCCAGTCGACAGCTGTGACGTTGTGGGTGGGCTCGGCGAGTTCTGCGCCGACCACGAGGAACTTCTCGTCCAGGTGGTTCGGGGTGACCAGCGCGAGCCCGTCGATGAGGTCGTTGCCCGCGCTGACGATGAGGTCCGGGCCCATCTCCATCGCCTTGGCGATGCTGGGAACGGCGTCGTGCGCATTGCCGACGACGATGGTCCTCAGATCGACGTGCTCGTCGTCGGCCCACTCCTTCACCGCCGTCACGAGGGCCTTGGTCGGGTTGTCCGCACCGCTGGTCAGCAGGACGACCCGGTAGTCCTTCGGCGGGTGGACGTCGGCCCACGAGCCGGGCTGCGGGGTGATGGTCGCCTCCGGCGCGGGCTTCGTCGAGGGGTCGACGAACCCGCTGCCGAGAGTGCCGATGGCGCTGGGCGCCGGACGTGGCTCGGACCAGTCGTCGCTGGAGTTGCAGGCGGTGACCAGCGCGGCGGTCGCGGCCAGCATGGCAACGGCCCGAAGCGGGGGGCGCAAGGTGATCGTCCTCCGGGTGGTGGCGGAAAGTGCACGTACTTCTTCGTATTCCTATCTCAATTCCGGTCACCGGTAATCGGTGGGCGGTCGTTCGGGGAAGTTGTTCTCCGGCGGTTCGTCGGTGCGCGGGTTGGTGTTCACCCACGACATGCAACGTGCACTGGCCAACCGAGGGAGTCGAATGTCAGGCCGCATCCGTCGTACCGTTATCGTCGCCGCTGTCGGGTTCGCCGCAGCGGTTGTTCCGTTTCTGGGCACCTCACCGGCGTCCGCGCACGGCTTCTCGTCGACTGTGTACGCGAAAATTGCAGCGGGAGATGAGGGTCACATTCGGACCGGCGTGGAGCTCGAATACGACCTCCTCGTCGTCTCCGCCGCGGATGCCGGCGACGACGACCCGCTCTTCCGGGCGGGAACCGCCGCGTTCGAGGCGGGCGACACCGCCGCCCAGGCCGCCGCACTGAAGGGTCACGCGTCGGCGGTTCTCCGGTACGTCTCCGACCGGTTCGCGGTGAGTTCCCGGGGTGCGGCCTGCCTGCCGACGCAGGTGGGTGACGCGACGATCGGTGAGCGCGAGGGCGTGCCGTACGCGAACCTGCTGCTCGACTGGACCTGCCCGGAGCGGGTCGACGAGCACGTGGTGCGCAGTGGCCTCTTTCCCGATGGCGAGGGCTACGTCAAGGGCACGAAGACGATCGTCACCTACGAGATCGACGGCCGTTCGGGCAGTGCGGCGCTGGACGCCGCCAACACGTCCTTCTCGACCGCACAGGCCTGGTACGAGCGGTTCGGCGAGTTCTTCCTCCTGGGTGCCGAGCATCTGCTGACCGGGATCGACCACATCCTGTTCCTGCTGGCGCTCATCGCCGGGTCTCGGCGGCTTCGGGAGATCGTGCTCGCGGCCACCAGCTTCACACTGGCGCACTCGGTGACGTTCCTGCTCGCCGCGCTCGGCCTGGTCGAGGTGCCGGGGGCGATCGTGGAGCCGATCATCGCGTTGTCGATCGCCGTCGTCGCCGGTTGGCACCTGTGGGGCATCTGGCGGCGCGGTGAGCACGCGACCGACCTGGAGACGGCCGGGCGCGGCCACTTCGGCCTGGATCAGGCCGGCTGGATCCGCCTCGGCGTGGTGTTCTGCTTCGGCCTCGTGCACGGCCTCGGATTCGCGGGCGCGTTGGGTATCGACGAGGCGTGGTCGTGGACCCTGCTGTGGTCGTTGCTGGTGTTCAACGTCGGCATCGAGGTCGTTCAGTTGACGATTATCGCTCTCGTCTTTCCGCTGCTGTTCGTGCTGCGCCGTCGTGCGCCGAAAGCCGGCCTCTGGGCGACCGGGGCCGTTTCTGCGGGGGTGTCCATTATGGGGTTGATCTGGTTTGTGCAGCGCATTTCTGGATCATGAGCAGGGCTAAGTAGTTCGTGAAGTGCAGTCTTTCGCAAGATCACGTTCATGATCGGTTCATCGGGCGACGAAACCGTGGAACTGCTTCCCCAGCGTCGGGTGAAGGCACAATCCATTTCTCTATTTGAAAAGGGAACAATGTCGATGACATTGAGCACCTCGACACGGGCCTCCGCGCTCGTGCGGCGGCGCCTGGTCGCCGGGGTCGCAGCCGGTTTCCTCGGAATGGGCGCGGCCCTCGGCAGTGGCCTGATGGCCACCGCGAGCGCGGCCGAGTCCACCACGATCACCGGTGTGGTCCTCGGCGTCGGCGCCAACGAGACCCAGCGCATCGTGAGCTGGTACTCCTCCGCCGACACCGCGCAGAAGATCCAGCTCGCCCCGACCGCCGAGATCGTCAACGGCGAGTTCCCGGCCGGCGCGGTCAGCTTCGACGCCGTCGGTGCCGCGAACACCTCGACCACCGGCTTCAACCGGCACGCCACGATCAGCAACCTGCGTGAGAAGACGGCGTACTCGTACCGGGTCGGCGCCGAGGGCAGCTGGTCCCCGGCGTACGCCTTCAAGACGCAGGACTTCGAGGGCGACTACGACTTCCTGTTCTTCGGCGACCCGCAGATCGGCTCCTCCGGGGACCGGCTGAAGGACCAGGCCGGCTGGGAGGACACCCTGAAGGTCGCCACCGCGGCCAACCCGAACGCCGAGCTGCTCGTCTCCGCCGGCGACCACGTCGAGAGCGCCAACGACGAGGGTCAGTGGACCTCGTTCCTGGCCCCCGAGCAGCTGCGTCAGATTCCCCTCGTCGCGACCATCGGCAACCACGACGTCGGCGGCAAGTCCTACGAGCAGCACCACTTCACCCCGAACACCGACCGTTCGTCCCAGTACTACAACGGGGACCAGGCGACCCGGTCCGGCGGCGACTACTGGTTCATCCACAAGGATGTGCTGTTCATCGACCTGAACAGCAACAGCTACGTCAACCCGGCGGACGGCTCGGCCGGCGGCGACGCGGCGCACGTCGCGTACGTCACCGACGTCATCAACAAGCACGGCTCCGAGGCCAAGTGGAAGGTGCTGGTCTACCACCACTCCATCTACTCGCCGGCCAGCCACGCGACCGACACCGACAACAAGCAGCGGCGGGAAGACTTCACCACCGCGTTCTCCAACCTCGGCGTCGACATGGTCCTGCAGGGCCACGACCACAGCTACACCCGCAGCTACTCCATCAAGAACGGCCAGAAGGAGAACCCGGCCGAGCAGCCGGGTGCTGCCGACGTGTTCCCCGGCCCGGGCGGCGTCATCTACGTGACAGCCAACTCGGCCTCCGGCTCGAAGTACTACGACATCAAGAAGCCGGACACCACCGGCACCGGCATCCGTGGCAACGGCCCGGACCCGCTGGACCCGAACAAGTACTGGTACAACTCCGTGCAGAACCAGGAGCACGTGCGCAGCTACGTCAAGGTGCAGGTTCGCGGCGACAAGCTGGTTCTCGCGAACGTTCGCAGCGGCACCTGCGCCGCGCCGAACGCGGCCGTCGAGAAGGGCCTCTCCTGCGTCAACACCCCTGACGGTCAGCCGGTCGGCTCGATCGTCGACAACGTGACGGTGCACCCGTTCCACGGTGACGGCCAGGCCATCCAGGTCAACGTGCCGAACCCGGCTCCGGGCGAGTTCGGCTGGACGATCGACGGCTACAACGGCCTCGTCGACCTGGGTACCGCGCAGGAGCGCAACGGCACCTACTTCCAGGCCAACGGCAAGATCAACCCGATCCTCGTGTCCGACAGCCGCCGGTCGCTCGCCCCGTGGTCGATCTCGGCCAACGTCGGCGACTTCTCCGACGCCGACAAGAAGTTCTCCGGCTCCTACCTCGGTTGGAACCCGTACGTGCTCGACGCCGGCGCGGGCGCCGAGGCCGGCGCCCCGGTCCTGTCGTCCCTCGACGACCAGGGCAAGGGCCTCTCAGTCTCCAGCGCGCTCGCCGCAGCCGCGCAGGGTCACCCGCGTGGTGGCGCCAAGCTCGGCGCTGACCTGGACCTGAAGATCCCGGACAGCATCGCGAAGGGCAGCTACCGCACCACCCTCACGATCACTGCCTTGAGCAGCTGACCGGACTGTTCCATTCGGCGGGGTAGGCACCTTCGGGGCCTACCCCGCCACCGGTTCACCCACTACCAAGATCACCACAAGGACTTGAGATGCAACCGTCCGTAACGCGCTGGAAGACAGCCCTTCGTACCACCGCACTGTCCCTGCTCGCCGTCGTCGCGGCCGTCGGTGTCGGCGCCGGCCCCGCCCTGGCGGCGGACGGTAACGTCGCCTGGACGGTCCGGACGGCCTCCAACGGCTACGGCGAGGCCCGGTCCAGCTACAGCTACAACGTCAACCCGGGCGGCGCCGTCGAGGACGCCATGGTGGTGGCCAACCGCGGCCCGGCACCGCTGACCCTCTCCGTGTACGCGGCCGACGGCTTCACCACCGACGCCGGCCAGCTCGACCTGCTCACCAAGGACAAGAAGTCGATCGCGATCGGCGCCTGGGTGAAGCCGAACGCCGGCAGCGTGGTGATCCAGCCCGGAAAGACCGCCCAGGTCCCCTTCGCCGTCAACGTTCCGGAGAACGCCACGCCCGGGGATTACGTCGGTGGCATCCTCACCACGCTGACGCAGGCCGACCAGGCTGAGGGGATCAACGTCGACCGGCGCCTCGGTATCCGGATCAAGTTGCGGGTGGGCGGTGAGCTGAAGCCCAACCTCGCGATCGAGAACCTCCACGTCACGTACGCCGGGCCGACCAACCCGTTCAGCAAGGGTGACGCCACCATCACCTACAAGGTCCACAACGTCGGCAACGCGGCTCTGTCCGGCAAGCAGGCGGTCACCGTCTCGGGCCCGTTCGGCCTGCTGCGGGTGCGGGCCGAGGACGTCGCCGCGCCGCCGGAACTGCTTCCGGGTGAGAGCTGGGACGTGACGGTGCCCGTACACGGGGTGGCTCCCACCATCTCGCTGGCCGCGACGGCGACAGTGACACCCCTGCTCACCGACGCCTCGGGCTCCACCACCTCGCTCAAGCCGGTCGAGGTCACCGCGCACGGCTGGGCCCTGCCCTGGATGCTGGTGCTGGTGCTCGTCGTGCTGATCGCCGTGCTCGTCGGGGGGTACCTGTACCGACGCCGCAACCGGGCGCAGAGCAAGGCGCGCGAGGACGCCCGCGTACGCGACGCCGTCGAGCAGGCGCTTCGGGGCCCGGAGCCGCAGACCTCCTGACCGCGGCTCCGCTCACCTCGGCTGGCTTTGGCCGGCGGCGGTTCCCACCCGCTGGGTCAGGCCGATCGCGAGCGCGATCACGGCTATCACCAGCACCGCCGCCGGCACGGATGCCCAGGTCGGGGCCGTACGCAGCACCACGGTGCCGAGCACGGCGCCGACCACCAGCCCCGCCAGCCGGCCGACGCCACCCACGTCGGCGAACCGGTGCGGGTCGACGACGCGACGCCTGACCAACTCGGTCAGCGAGCCGGTCAGGTAGGTGGTCGACGCACCCCGTACGCCAGCGGCCACGGTGATCACGCTCTGGATGCCGCTCGACACGGCCGCCATCGCCAGCAGCACGAGCCCGAAGCCGTACCCGGGACGTGCCGAGCAGGCGAACCAGCCCACAGTGAAGCCGAGCAGCAGCACCGCCTCGGCCGACGTCACCACAGCGGTACGGCGGTTCCAACCCGGCGGGGTGTGGCGCAACGGCACGGTGGCAGCGGCCACGCCCGCCGCGTACCCGCCAACCGCCACCACCGCCCCGGCGAGCGACCTGGTGTCGGCGGTGGCGAGCGCGTGGCCGAAGTGCACGAGGTTGCCGGTGATCACGCTGGCGAAGTAGCCGTTGAGCTTGGTCAGACAGATCACGTCGAGGCAGCCGGAGGCCGTGGCGAGTGCCACCAGGAGCCAGGCCGTGGCCCGCGTCGACGGAGCGTGCACGATGCCCCTTCCGTCGGTCCTGCGGCCAGCGCGACGCGCCCGGCCTCAACGTCGAACGCGCCGGCGCTCGCGCCCGGCGGGTACGCGGCCATTCCCGTGCCCACCCCGGTTACGCCCGGCCGGGCCCACCAGACGCGGGCGTTCGTCCTTGTGGGTGAACGACGCTCGGCCCCGGGCCACGCCCGTTCCCGAGCCGGCATGCTGCGACGGTGACGCCGGCACGGAGAGGGAATCCACATGGTTGACGGGGATGTGCCAGAGCGGATGCAGGCCGCGGCCTTCGACGAGTTCGGCGGGCCGGAGGTGATCACCCTGCGGAAGCTGCCGATCCCGCAGGTCGCCGACGACGAAGTGTTGATCAAGGTCTTGAGCGCCGGCGTCGGGGTGTGGGACGCGTACGAGCGTGAGGGTGTGCTGGTGCCGGAGGGCTCGGCGCTCCCGATCGTGCCCGGCTCCGACGGTGCCGGAACGGTCATCGCCGCCGGCAGCAAGGTGACCGGTCTGGTGGTGGGTGACCTGGTCTACGTCTCCGCCACCACCCGTCCGAAGGGTGGCTTCTACGCCGAGTACGCGTCGGTCAAGGCGGAGTACGCGGCGAAGATGCCCGACGGTGTGCCCGCCGAGCACGCCGGAGCCATGCCCACCGATGCGCTGACCGCGCTGGCCGGACTCGACGCGATCAGCCTGTCGGCCGGCGACTGGCTGCTGATCTTCGGTGCGAGCGGCGGTCAGGGGCACCTGGCCGTGCAGTTGGCGAAGCGGCAGGGGCTGAACGTGATCGCCGTGGCGTCCGGGGCGGACGGCGTCGCGCTGGTGACCAGGCTCGGCGCCGACGTGTCCCTCGACGGCCACGGCGACATGACCGACGTGCTGACCCGGATCCGGGACGCCGCGCCGGGCGGGGTGAACGCCATCCTGGCGATGGCCGGCGGCGCGACGCTGGACCGGCTCACCGAGGCGCTGGCCGACGGCGGTGTGGTCGCGTTCGCCCACGGGGTGCGGCCGGAGCCGCAGGAGCGGCCGGGCGTCATGGTCCGGGCGTACGACGGCGAATCGAGCCCTCGACAGTTGCAGCGCCTCAACGAACTCATCGAGGCCGGACCGTTCGTCGTGCACGTCGCGGAGAAGTTCCCGCTGGGCAAGGTGCGGGACGCGCACCAGCGCCTACAGACGTCCTACGCCGGCAAGCTCCTGCTGACTGTCGCCTGAGACGTCAGGGCGTGCGCTGCTGCGGCACGCGTACCGAAGCCATGCCGGCCGCCGTCGCGGCCTGGATGCCCAGGTCGGTGTCCTCGAAGACCAGGCAGGACTCCGGGGGTACGCCGAGCTGCTCCGCAGCGAGCAGGAACGCCTGCGGGTCGGGCTTGGCCCGGGTGTAGTCGTCGGCGCAGACCAGCACGTCGAACCGGTCCAGCAGGCCGAGCGCCTCCAGGGAGGCGGTGACCGACGCGCGGGTGCTGCCCGAGACGACGGCGAACGGGACCCGTCGGTGTGCGTCGTGGATGTGCGCCAGCACCTCGGGCACGGCGGCGAGCTGCGGCAGCAACTCCTGGTAATAGATCTCCCGGCGCTCGACGACGGCCGCCACCGGCATGGCAAGACCCTGCTGCTCGTTCAGCGCGACGATGATGTCGGCGGTGGGCCGTCCACCCCACGCGTAGAAGAGGTCCTCGGGGAACTCGCAGTCCCACTCCGCCAGGGCCCGCTGCCAGGCCAGGTAGTGCAGCGGCATCGAGTCGACGATGGTGCCGTCGCAGTCGAACAGGTACGCGGCGAACGGTCCGGGAGGCAGCGGCAGACTCACCCGGGAAGGGTACAGCTCACTCGCTGGTGACGGCTCTCAGCTGGCTGAGCAGGTACGCGCGCTCCGGTTCGGTGCCGACCAGCGTCAACGCGCTGCGGTACGCGGCAGCGGCCTCGTCGTACCGGCCGAGCCGGCGCAGCAGGTCGGCCCGCGCCGCCGGATAGGGGTGGTAGCCGCGCAGCCGGGGCTCGTCGGCCAACTCGTCGAGTAGCGCGAGCCCCGCCGCCGGCCCGTCCCGCATGGCCACCGCGGCGGCCCGGTTGAGCGCCACGATCGGTGAGGGCACCAGACCGAGCAGCACGTCGTAGAGTGCCACCACCTGCGGCCAGTCGGTGCTGGCCACGTCGGCGGCCTCGTCGTGGAGCGCGGCGATGGCGGCCTGCACGCCGTACGGGCCGGGCGCTCGGCCGGTCAGCGCGACCACCACCAGCCCGCGCCCCTCCTCGATCATCTGACGGTCCCAGCGTTTCCGATCCTGGTCGTCGAGAAGGATCATGGCGCCGTCCGGCCCGGTACGCGCGTCCCGCCGGGCGTGGACCAGCAGCATCAGACCGAGCAGCCCGGCGACCTCCCGCTCTGCCGGCAGCAGCCGGCGCAGGATCCGGCCGAGCCGGATGGCCTCCTCGGCCAGGTCGATCCGTTGCAGATCCGGGCCGGAGCTGGCCGCATACCCCTCGGTGAAGACCGAGTAGACGGCCTGGAGCACAGTGGGTAGACGACCGGGCAGCTCGTCGGGTCCCGGCACCCGGAACGGGATACGCGCGTCGCGGATCCTCCGTTTGGCGCGGACGAGTCGTTGGGCCATGGTGGCGGGCGGCACCAGAAAGGCCCGCGCGACCTCGGTGGTGGTGAGGCCGGCCAGGAACCGCAGGGTGAGCGCGCCGCGATCCTGCGCCGCCAGCGCCGGGTGCGCACAGGTGAAGAAGAGCGCCAACCGGTCGTCGGGCAGGTCGCGGTCCGCGTCGGCGGGTGGCGCGTGATCGGCCCGCTCGGCCTCCGCCTGCAGTACGGCGAGCCGGATCGCCAGCACCCGGTCCCGCCGAAGCCGGTCCACGGCCCGACGCCGAGCCGTGGTGAGCAGCCAGGCGCCCGGCCGGCTCGGGACGCCGTCGGCCGGCCAGTGCGTCAGCGCCGCCTCGATGGCCTCGGAGGTGACCTCCTCGGCCAGGTCGAGGTCGCCGAAGCGGCGCACGAGCGAGGCGAGCAGCCGACCGCGTTCCTCCCGAAACACCGCCTCCACCGACGACCCGACGGCTGCCCCCTCGCCCTGCACTGTCAGACCTGCGCGTCGATCTCGAAGATCGGACGGACCTGAACCGATCCGGTAGCGACGGCTCCGGGACTGCGGGCCGCCCACTCCAGCGCGGCGTCGAGGTCCGGCACGTCGATGACGTCGTACCCGCCGAGCAGCTCACGGGTCTCGGCGAACGGCCCGTCGGTGATGGTGCGCTCGCCGTCCGGGTTGACCTGCACCGTGGTGCAGGTGGTCAGGTCCTGCAAGGGATGTCCGGAGACCCAGACTCCGGCGTCCTTCATCTCCCGGTCGTAGCGGATCCAGTCCTCGAAGCTGCACCCGTTGTCGACGACCTCCCCGTCAACCATTGGGCTCATGAACAGCAGCATGTACTTCACGTTTCGGCTCCTCTCGGTGCGGCGGGTCGCCGTACAGCATGACGACGAACGCGGGTCGGTGATATCGACACGGCGTGGCAGATCTTTTTGGCCGGGCCGTGTCGGCTGTGCTCAGGAGAGGCGCGGTTGCGCCGGGTCGGGTCGTTCGGCGCGTCCGTCCAGCCGTCGTTCGAACCAGGTCACTCCGACCAGAAGGGCGGTCAGCACTGTGAGCGCCGCCAGTGGCGGCACGGATCTGCCGATGGGCAGCACCGCCAGCGGCAGCAGCCCGGCGACGATCTGCGTCGGATACACCGCGCCAACCGTCAGCCTGCGGAAGACCAACCTGCTGAGCAGGTAGAGGGCGGCACCGCCGTAGAGCGCGGTAGCGGCCTCCCAGCCCAGCCGGCCCGGGTGCGCGGACTCCTCGGTGAGCTGGGCGATCACCTCCTCGATGCCGAGCGCGACGTAGATGGCGCCGATGATCAGGGTGGAGTGGGCGAGGCCGTACGCGTCGCCGGCCACGCGGGCCCGTCGCTCACCCGGCACGTTGCTGACCGCCTCGCGGGCGGCGGACGCCAGCCGATCGAAGTAGAGCCACCACAGGCAGACCGTGCAGGTGAGGCCGAGCAGTGCGGCCACCAGGGCGGAGCCGACAGGTGCCATCGCCCTCGGACCTGCGCCGGCAGAGATCAGGGACTCACCCAGCGCGATGATGAGCACCAGGCCGAACCGCTCGCTGAAGTGGTCCACGCTGCGCAACTGCCACGGCCGGAAGGTGGACGCGATCCGGGCGCCGCCGATGTTCAGCAGAAACGCGACAGTCCAGAGCGCCGTCTGGGCTGCACCGCCGAGCAGGGCACCGATGATCAGCGGGACCCAGCCCAGCACCACCGGCACGGCGAAGAACCGCAGCGTCGACCGCAGCGGAGGGTTCGTCACGCTCGCCCAGAACAAGATCACGAGCTGCACGGCCCGGCCGACCACGTAGGCCAGGGCGAGAGTCAACGGCGCATCGAACAGTTGCGCACTCTGCTGCCAGGCGTCCGGCAACACCAGCGCGGCCACGAAGATCGCCGCCATCGCGACCAGGGTGACCGCGCGGACCGGGCCGACATCCGGCCGGACCAGGTTTCCGACCCAGATGTACGGCGACCAGGAGTACAGCAGGAGGAGCAGGAGGAGCAGCCCCTGCGCCAGGGTGACCGCGCTCGGCGACCCCGCCATGAACGTGATGACCCTGGTGAGTGCGAAGACGAAGACCAGATCGAAGAAGATCTCGAACATCGTGGTCCGGTGCGTCACCCCCGCCGGAACCGGGTGAATGCCGAGATTCCTCCCCATTCTCGCATTCTGCGTCATCTCGGCCGGCGGTGTGCCGCCGAACATCAGGTCCCGCAGCGCTCGCACCGTGCCGGCGACCGTGCCGTCGAGCTGGCCGGGCCAGCCACGGGCCACGCTGATCACGCCGCCGGCCGGACGGCCCGGCCTCAGGTCGAGGCGTCCGTCCGGCGGCGGCTCCGCTCAGCCCGCCGCCGCACCTGCTGGTACGCGCCGGTCAGCCCCATCGCCCCGCGTACCTCGAGCACCGTCTGACGTACCTCCTGGCGGGTCCGCTCCGTACCCTCGACGATCAGTCGGTCGACCAGGCCCCGGTCGGCTTCGATCTCGGCCCGGCGCTGCCGGATCGGCGCCAGGAACCCCTCCAGCGCGACGATCAGCCGTTCCTTGACCTCCACGTCACCCACCCGCCCGGCCCGGTACCGCCGGGCCAGGTCGGCCACCTCGTCGCGGTCCGGATTGAAGACCTCGTGGTACGCGAAGACCGGGTTGCCTTCCACAGTGCCCGGCACGTCGGCCCGCACCCGGTTCGGGTCGGTGTACATGCCGAGCACCTTGCGACGCACCGTCCGCGCGTCGTCGGAGAGCGCTATCGAGTTGCCCCTGCTCTTGCTCATCTTGGCGGCGCCGTCGGTCCCCACCAGGCTGGG
Source organism: Micromonospora alfalfae (assembly GCF_022230925.1). Classification (GTDB taxonomy): domain Bacteria; phylum Actinomycetota; class Actinomycetes; order Mycobacteriales; family Micromonosporaceae; genus Micromonospora; species Micromonospora alfalfae. The sequence goes on from NZ_JAKKFH010000013.1 coordinate 65,638, forward strand.
TGTGTCCGCCGGGATCAACTCCGGCACCGGGAAGACGGGGCCGTACAGGTGGTTGAACCGCCGGGCTATCTCCCTGGTCACCTCGACGTGTGCGGCGTTGTCCCGGCCGACCGGAACCACCTCCCCCTTGACGCAGAGGATGTCCGCGGCCTGGAGCACCGGATAACCCAGCAGCCCGTACGTCATCTCCTCCTTGCCGGCGTCGCGGGCCATGTCCTTGAGCGAGGGCACCCGTTCCAGCCGGGGGACGGTCACCAGGTTCTGGAGGAGGGTGTTGAGGTCGCCGACCTCGGGGATGGCCGACTGGAGGTAGAAGGTGGCCCGGTCCGGGTCGACGCCGGCGGCGAGGATGTCGGTCACCATCTCGCGGGCGTTGCCGGAAACCTGGTCGATGTCCTCCCGGCGGTTGCGGGTGGTGAGCATGTGCAGGTCGGCGATGATGAAGAAGCTCTCGTAGCTCCGGTGCAGCCGTACCCGGTTGGCGATGCTGCCGACGTAGTGGCCGAGGTGCAGGCGGCCGGTGGGCCGGTCGCCGGTGAGCATTCGTGCGACGGACATGGTGGTGCCTCTCGTCTGGAGAAGGTGGGTCACGCGTGGGCGCGCGGCGAGCAGGGCTGACTCAGCCCTGCTCGGTCAGCGGGATCGACTCAGCGAGTCGCCCGCCATCGCGCGCCGGCGCGAAACCGCAGACCACCGGCACGGAGGACGTTCAGAAGTTGCTCACGGCCATCGTCGGAGCTGCTCGGGATCTCGGGCACGGCACCGAGGAGGCGGCCGTCGACCAGGTCGACCGCCTCGGATGCGCAGCTGCCCGTCCGAACCACTGCCTCAGATTACCCGCGGGATGGCGCCGGGAGGGGGCAGGTAGCTGTCGGCGTAGTAGGCCCCGACGCGCTCCCGGTACTCCTGGTCGGCAGCAACCGGATCGAACGGTGGCGCGTCCTTGATCTGCTGGCGGGTCCGGTCGACGTGCACGACGCGTTCCTGGTGATCCACCCGGTCGACCGTCCCGGCCGGCAGCAGCACCTTCTGGCCGAAGATCCACGGCCCGGTGTCCACCACCAGGTGCCCGGCGTCCGCCTCATCGCTCGTCTCGTCGATGGTGCCGATGCGCCCGTCGCTCGCCTGCACCTGATAACCCACCAGGTCGACGGGCGTACCCGGGCCGGGGGCATCCGGGCCGTCGTGTCCACCCTCCTGACCCTCCGGAGGGGTGACCGAGGGGGTGGTCTGGGTATAGCCGCCGGCCAGGGCGGACGGATCACGCCAGGCCCAGGGGTTGAAGATCGAGGGTTGCATGGGGCACCTCCAGGGGACGGTCCTCAGCTGTCCCCCTTCGCAGTGCCCACCCCGCTGACGCCGGAAACAAGCTCCTGTCCAGGTGTGGCAGGGCGTTCGATTCCGCGCCGCCGGTCCGGTGAGCAGGTGCGCTGGCATACTCGGCTGCCATGGTGCTGTCGCGAGGGTGGAGTCTCTTCCTGGTCGGAGTCGGCGTCTGGACCTGGGTGATCTGGCCGAGGTTCGCGGTGGCCATCTGGCAGGACCCGCGGTCCTGGGCGTCCGGCACTGTGGCGGACGGCGCGGCCACCAGCTTCCTGTGGGTGCACGCGCTGCTAATCGCCGCGTCCCTGGCAATCGGCACCACAGCGGGCGTCCTCGGCGTCCGGGCCTGGCTCGCCACCCGGCGGCGGCAGCCGTCCTGATCGCCCACGCCGCTGCTGCGGATCAGGCCGGTCGGTACCCCTCCTGCGGGCAGTCTCCGAGCCCTAGTCGTCGGCCAACGGTTCTGACCTGGGGAAACTGTTCGGACGAGCGAATGTGACGCGCGCCGCTACCCGTGGATTTGACGATCAAACCCGCAGACGCGTAACTTTCTCTCTGCCAGCGCGGAACGGGGCAAACGGGACGAAGGTCCTAGAGCACCGAAACGGGATGGCAACCGGGTCAAGCAGGGGTTCGCTCCTGGGAGACGCGGTCCGGGCGGGGCTCGCCGGATCGGCCGCGAGGCGGATTTGGTGCGGCGAAGCCGACCGGGTAAGGTTCACGACCGGCAGGGAACCGGGCGAGACTGCGGGAAACCGCAGCGGCCGGTCTGCTGAATCCGACGACCTGACGCAGCGGTTCGCCGCTGCGTGAGTGCGCCGGCGCTGACCCGTACGAAGCATGACAGACCGGGACACACGGTTTGACACGGCGAAGACGGTGAGGTAACGTAGTAAAAGTGCCCGGCGCGAGAGCGGCAGGGACGCGGTACGGAAAGCCCCGGTTGGGGTTC
>NZ_JAKKFH010000014.1 GCF_022230925.1 Micromonospora alfalfae
CCCCCGGCGCACCCGGCAGTCCAGGAGCACCCGGCAGCCCCGGCGCACCCGGCAGTCCAGGAGCACCCGGCAGCCCCGGCGCACCCGGCAGTCCAGGAGCACCCGGCAGCCCCGGCGCACCCGGCAGTCCAGGAGCGCCCGGTAGCCCGGGAGCGCCTGGCGCACCAGGTAGCCCGGGAGCACCCGGAGCACCCGGCAGCCCCGGAGCACCTGGTCCGTCCGGGCCCCCCGGAGCACCAGGAGCACCAGGCAGCCCTGGGGCACCCGGTCAACCTGGTGGCGGCGGCAAGCAACCCATCCTGCCTGTCACCGGCAGCGGCGCGGTCCCGGCCCTGACCGGCGTCGGGAGTGTGATGGTCGTGCTGGGCGCGTTCGCGTTCTTCCTGGCCCGGCGTCGACGCCTGGAGTCCTGATCGGTGGCCCGGCCGGTGTGATCCCGGCCGGGCCACGTCACGTCGTCGGCCCGCTCCCCACCGGGAGCGGGCCGACGACGCGTTCGCCATTGACTGTCGCGGCGGCCGTCCGCGCCTCGCGCGGCCTCACCGGCGGGGCAGCCCGGCCAGCCAGACGTCCAGCTCCGCTGGGGAGCGCAGTAACACCACCGGCGGCGCGGACGGGTCGGCCTGCCAGGCCCGCATTCGCCGCCGGGCGCGGCCGAAGGCCGTGACGTGCCACACCAGAATCGAGTCCGGGGACAGCACGCTGCTCAGCGACTCGCGGTTGCCGTTGCAGATCACCTCGCCGGTGACCACCCGGCGAACGGTACGACGGAGCAACCGCCCGAACGAACGCCATCGTGGATAGTCCAGGCCGACGACCAGATCGGCGCGGGCCATCGGGACATCCCGCCAGCCGTGGTACGCCCCGTCGATGATCCAGCGGTCCCGTCGGCAGATCTCCTCGATCCGGCCACGTTGCTGGGTGACCGGCACCTCGACCCAGCCCGGTTGCCAGAGCAGATCGTCCACCGGATACCAGGGCAGTCCGAGGTGTTCGGCCAACCGCGCCGCGAGGGTGGACTTGCCGGAGCCGTACACCCCGTAGACCAGGATGCGACGCGGTGCGCTCATCGCGGCAGCGTACGTCGTGAAGGAAAATCGGTTGTCGTGCCTGGCGCGCCTCGGCCAGAGTGACGTCCATGACGTACTGACGGACTCCACCCCCTGCTCCGCGCCACCGGTGATGCCTCCCGGGGGCCGTGACGCCGTCCGCTTTCACGTTCGCAGCCAGAGATGAGCCTCCTTGTCCCAGCACCATCTCCCTCGGGAGCCCCTGCCCCCGCCCGCCCCGGCCACCGTCACGGTGTTCGCCTCTCCCGCGAGCTGGATCGAGTCCGACGCGCTCGCGCAGTGCCAACAGGTCGCCGCCCTGGACGGCATGCGGCACGTCGCCGCGATGCCGGACCTGCATCCCGGCAAGGGCGCCCCCATCGGCGCGGCCATGGCGTCGACAGTGCTGTACCCGTTCCTGGTGGGCTCCGACATCGGCTGCGGCATCGCCGTGTTTCCGATCAAGCTCAAGCGGGCCGTACCGGAACGGCTCGCCACCCGGTTCCCCGACCTCGACCAGGCGCTCGACCCGGTGCGCGACGCCGACGACCCCGCCTGGGCCGCCGTCGACGATGCCGTTCCGGCCGGCCACCTGGACGGCCTCGGGACGGTGGGCCGGGGCAACCACTTCGTGGAACTGGCCCGCGTCGACACCGTCTTCGACGTACGGCACGCAGGCCGGCTGGGGCTCGACGCGGGCGATCTCGTGCTGATCGTGCACAGCGGTTCCCGTGGTCTGGGCGAGCGGATCCTGCGGGCGCACACCGAGGTCCACGGCGCTGGTGCGGCACCCGACCCCGACGCCTACCTGGGCATGCACGACGACGCCGTGCGTTGGGGTTCGCTCAACCGACGGGTGCTGGCCGCCCGGGTGGCGCACGCGTTGGGGGCCGAGCCCACCGCGCCGATCGTCGACCAGTGCCACAACCTGGTCGAGGTTCGGGACGGGGTCTACCTGCACCGCAAGGGCGCAGCGCCGGGTGACGGGCGCGATGTCCTGATCGCCGGTACCCGGGGAACGGCGTCCTATCTGGTGGCCGCCCACGCCGGGCCGGAGGCCAACTTCTCGGTGGCCCACGGCGCCGGCCGCAAGATGTCGCGCGCCGACGCGCTGCGGCGGGGCCGGGCCAAGCACACTGTCGAGGAGCTACGCCGTACCCCTGTGGGTTCTCTTGTGGTGTGCGGCGACCGGCAGTTGCTCTTCGAGGAGGCGCCCACCGCGTACAAGCGCATCGAGCAGGTGATCGCCGACCTGGTCGAACACCGGCTGGCCACGCCGGTGGTCAGCACGACGCCAGTGGTCACCTACAAGACGCCCGACCTCGGGTCCGCCGGACGCCCGGACCGGCGGGGCCACCGCGGCCGGCGAGGCCGCTCGTGACCGCGTTGCTGCTGTTGTCAGCCGGGCGTGGGCCGCAGGAGTGCGCCTGGGCACTGAGTCAACTGCTGCACCGCCTGCGGGGCGAGGGCGTCGGCCGAGGTCTGACGATCCAGCAGGTTGAGGCGGTCCCCGGCGACCGCGCCGGCACCTACCGGTCGGTGCTGATCCGGATCTCCGGCGTCGACGCCGAGGCGTTCGCGGCCTCGTGGACCGGGACGCTGTGCTGGCAGGCCCCGAGCCCGTACCGGTCGGGCATCGGCCGGAAGAACTGGTACGTCACCGCCCAGCCGCCCGAACGCGCCGCTCGGCCGACGACGTTCCGCGAGGCGGACGTCGACATCGTCGCCTGCCGCACCGGCGGGCCGGGTGGTCAGCACCGGAACAAGGCCAGCACTGCGGTACGCGCGACGCACCGTCCTTCGGGCCTGGTGGTCGTGGTGGACGAGGAGCGGCAGTTCAGCCTCAACCGCCGGATCGCCCTGGACCTGCTGCGCCACCGCATCAAGCAGGGCGACAAGGCTGCGCGGCGGGCCGTCACCACCGCCCGGTGGCGCATCCACGACGGGCTGGTCCGTGGCGATCCGGTGCGGGTGGAACGCCCGACGCCCCGGCGACCGGGAGGCTAGCGACTCAGACCTCCAGCACCGCGTCCGCGAATGCCTGCGGCGCCTCCTGCGGCAGGTTGTGCCCGACACCGCCCCCGACGGTCCGGTGCTCGTACGGGCCGGCGAACTGCTTGCCGTAGACGGTGGGCTCCAGGTGCGGCGCGCCGTTGGCATCCCCCTCCAGGGAGATGCTGGGCACCGTGATCTTCGGCTTCGCGGCCAGGCGCTCCTCGATCTCCTCGTACTGCGGCTCACCGTCGGCGAGGGCCAACCGCCAGCGGTAGTTGTGGATGACGATGTCGACGTGGTCGGGGTTGTCGAACGCCGCCGCGCTGCGGTCGAACGTCGCGTCGTCGAACGTCCATCTGGGCGACGCGGTGTGCCAGATCAGCTTGGCGAAGTCGCGCCGGTTCTTGTCGTAGCCTTCCCGACCGCGTTCGGTGGCGAAGTAGTACTGGTACCACCACGCGAACTCTGCCTTCGGCGGCAACGGGACCGTGCCCGACTTCTGCCCGTCGATCAGGTAACCGCTGACCGAGACCAGCCCTCGGCAGCGTTCGGGCCACAGCGCGGCGACGACATCGGCGGTCCGCGCGCCCCAGTCGAACCCGGCGAGCTTCGCGGTGTCGATGTTCAGGGCGTCCATCAGGGCGATGAGGTCGAGACCCATGGCCGCCGGTTCGCCGTTTCGCATGGTGTCGTCGGAGAGGAACCGGGTCGTGCCGTAGCCCCGCAGGTACGGTACGACGACCCGGTGACCGGCGGCGGTGAGCAGCGGCACGACGTCGGCGAAGCTGTGGATGTCGTAGGGCCACCCGTGCAGGAGGATCACCGCGTCCCCGTCGGGCGGCCCGGCGTCCACGTATCCGACGTTCAGCACACCGGCCTCGACCTGTCGCAGGTCAGTGAACCCGCCAGCGGTCCTTGCCATCGACTTCCCCCGCGTCCGGACCTGCTCGGATGTGCCGATCACGCCCGAATCTAACGACCTGCCCGGAGCGTGAGAGCCGTTCACACGAGGACCGCCCGACGGATGCCGAACTGGGTACGATGCCCGCTTTGGTGCGTCAGGTGGTGGCGGAGGGGGGTCCGGGTGGCACGGGGCGAGGAGACCACCGCGGGCGCGGGCGCGGACCGGGCGCTGGCCGAGATCACGATCCGCAACGCTGACGACGTACGCGGGAACGTGACGCTGCCGACGGCGACGGCGACTGGTGCTGCGATCGGATGGACGTCGTCGAATCCCGACGTCGTGTCCGATCGGGCGGACGGCGCGAGCGCCGCTGGTGTCGTCACCCGTCCGCCGGTCGGGGCCGCCGCGACGGAGGTGACCATGACGGCCCGGATCCGGGTCGACGCCGTCGAGGCGCGCCGGGACTTCGTGTTGACAGTGCGCCCCGCTGTCGCGCTGGCTCCGTTCTCGCGCTACGGCATGGCGAACTTCGCCCGATCCAACAGCCAGGCGGGGCAACAGCTCTACCTTGCCGCGAGCATCGGAAACGATCCGACCAGTTGGGCAGCCGTCAACGACGGGCAGGCGGTGCTGCGGTCCCGCGCTGGCATGCACGCCATCCGCGACCCGTCGATCGTCCGCTCCCCGGAGGGGGACCGGTTCTACCTCGTCGCCACCGACCTGAACGTCGATGGCCGGTCGTACGGGTGGCGGGGTTGGGACTGGGCGCAGAGCGGCGCGAGCCGGCACATCGAGGTGTGGGAGTCCACCGACCTGCGGACCTGGTCCGAGCAGCGACACGTGCTGGTCGCCCCGGAAGAGGCAGGCATGGCGTTCGCCCCGGAGGCCATCTGGGACGAGTCGATCGGCGCCTACGTCGTCTACTGGACGTCGTCGATGTACGCCCCCGGCACCTACTACACACCGGAGCGCACCGACCCGCGTGGCCGCTTCCCGCTCACGAGGAACCAGACCCTCTACAGCACCACGCGAGATTTCGTGACGTTCACCCCGGCGCAGGTGATGTGCGGCCGGCCCCACCACGGGGCGCTGGACGCGATGATCATCCGGGACGACACGGACGGGTCCTACCACCGCTTCGTCAGCGACCGGACGGCCACTGGCGTCGGGGTCACACCGTACGTCCCGTCGTGCGGCGCGCAGGACATCTATCAGGAGCGGTCGACAGCCATCCTCGCTCCCCCTGACGAGTGGGAACTGGTGGCGAGCTGCATCACCCACCGGAGGATGAACACCACCTACGCCGAAGCGCCGATGGTGGTCAAGGCGAACCCCTGTGACGTACGCGGAGAGGGCTACTACCTCTGGGCCGACCAGATCTGGGCCGATTCGCCCTCCGGTGGGCACCTGGAGGAGCAGTTGCACCCGTACTGGAGCGCGGACCTCGCGTCGGGCGACTGGACGCCCATCGACTGGAGTCGGAAGCCGGCATACGACCTGGCGGACGGCGTGCTGCGCCACGGGACCGTCTTCGCCCTCACCCAGGCGGAGCATGCCGCTATGCGGGGTGCCGACCCGACGAGCGTCGCGGTGCGGAAGCCACCGACCAGGACCACGTACGCCGTCGGCGAGCCCCTGGACCGCACGGGGCTCGTGGTCACCGCCGACTACACCGACGGGATGCGGGACGAGGTGCTGGAGCACGGCCACGGCGGGTACACGCTCTCGGGGTACGACAGCACCACCGCAGGTGCGCGGACCGTCATCGTGTCCTACTCGGTGGTCGGTGTGACGAGGACCGCCTCGTTCCCGGTGCAGGTCGTGGGGCCGTAGCCGGATGACCGTAGGGTGGTGGCATGGCTGAGCGACCTCTGACCCTGATGGCGGTGCACGCCCACCCCGACGACGAGGCGACGAGCACCGGCGGCGTGCTTGCCCGCTATGCCGCCGAGGGGGTCACCACAGTCCTTGTGACCTGCACCGACGGGCGATGTGGGGACGGTCCGGGTGGGGTCAAGCCGGGCGAGGAGGGGCACGACCCGGCCGCTGTGGTGGCGATGCGCCAGGCCGAGCTGGAGGCCAGCTGCGCCACGTTGAACGTCACCCACCTGGAGACCCTCGGCTACGCCGACTCCGGGATGATGGGCTGGCCCACCAACGACCAGCCCGGCGCGTTCTGGACGACGCCGGTGGCGGAGGCGGCGGCCCGACTCGCCGAGCTGATTCGGCAGTACCAGCCGGACGTGATCGTCACGTACGACGAGAACGGTTTCTACGGCCACCCGGACCACATCCAGGCCCATCGGATCACCATGGCCGCCGTCGAGCAGACGGACGTCCCCGCGAAGGTCTACTGGACCACCGTGCCGCGTACGGCGTTCGCGGAGTTCGGTCGGATCATGAAGGAGCTCGGCGTCGATTGGGCCGAGCCGGACTCGGCAGGGGAGCCGGTGCCGCAGCTCGGCCTGCCCGACGACGAGATCACCACCTGGGTCGACACGAGCAAGTACGGCGCGCAGAAGTTCGACGCGCTGGCCACTCACGCCAGTCAGACCGAGAACATCTTCTTCCTGCAACTGGGCCAGGAGCGGTTCACCGAGCTGATGGGCGTGGAGACCTTCGTGCGGGTCCGGGACCGGACGGGCGCGCCGACCCCCGAGGACGACCTCTTCGCCGGTCTGCGCTGATCACTCTTCCGTAGCGCCACCAGGCATCGTCGGCCACCGGGTCGACGGTGCCTGGTGTCGTGCGCCGCGTTGACCTCACCGCGCGAACCCATCGCCGATCGCCGGCCTCCGGAAGTTTCGACCGCCAGCCGCTCAGCGGTACGCAGGTCATGTGATGAATTTCCGGAAGTTTTCAGCGTTGACGCCCAGACATAGATCGGCTTAACGTTTCGAGCGAGTTTCCGGTTTCCGGCCGGAACTACCGGCGTCACCCCACCAGCTCGCGTCTCCACCCCACCAATACCGGACCCTCACCTCCTAGATCGACATTCATCTATTGATCGTCTGGAAGGGAAGGCACATGAAGTTGAGACAGTGGTCGACAGTCGGCCTGGTCGCCGTCGCGACCATCGCCACGCTGAACACGGTGCCGGCGACAGCGAGTCGACAGTACGACCCCACGACGCAGAGCCTCGGCACCCTCGGCCTGCGCCACGGCCTGCACGTCGGCACCGCGGTCAACATGGATGCCCTCAATGACGCCAGCGACCCGCAGTACCGCAAGCTGGCCTCCTCCGAGTTCGCCTCGGTCACCGCCGAGAACGTGATGAAGTGGGAGAGCCTGGAGCCGACCCGCGGCAGCTACAACTGGGGGCCGGCCGACCAGTTCGTCGACTTCGCCAAGCGCAACCGGCAGAGCGTGCGCGGTCACGTGCTGGTCTGGCACAACCAGCTGCCCGCCTGGTTGACCAGCGGCGTCGCCGACGGCTCCATCAGCAAGCAGGAGCTGCGCGAGCTGCTGCGCAAGCACATCACCACAGTCGTGAACCGCTACAAGGGCAAGATCTGGCAGTGGGACGTGGTCAACGAGGCGGTCAGCGATCCGTGGGACACCCCGTCGACCCTGCACTACAAGGGCTTCTGGGCGCAGAACCTCGGGCCCGGCTACATCGCCGACGCGTTCCGCTGGGCGCGGGCCGCCGACCCAAAGGCCCTGCTGTTCTACAACGACTACAACATCGAGGCGTTCGGCTCGGGCAACCCGGCGGACGACAAGACCCAGTTCGTGTACGACATGACCAAGAGCCTGCGCGCCCAGGGCGTCCCGATCGACGGCGTCGGCTCCCAGGGCCACCTGGGCACCCAGTACGGCAACTTCGACACCCTCCAGGTGACCGCCGCGCTGAAGAAGTTCAGCGGGCTCGGCGTCGCGACCGCGTTCACCGAGGTCGACGTCCGCAGCCAGCTGACCGAGGGCGTCCAGGCGGGCAACTCGGAGGAGATCAACCCCCGGCTACAGGCGTCGGCCGCCAACTTCAGTGTGCTGATGAAGGCGTGCCTCGCCGTGCGGAGCTGCCTGTCGTACACGGTCTGGGGTTTCAGTGACAACCATTCGTGGGTGCCGGGCTGGTTCGACGACCCGCCGGAGGGCCTGGCCACCATCTACGACGAGAACTACCAGCCCAAGCGCGCGTACCAGGAGTTGAAGTCCGACCTGATCTTCGCGGGGCCACCGTACGTCCTGCCCCGCATCGCACCCAAACCCCGCCGCTGACGCCCAGGGCCGTGTGGAGCTTCCCGAAGCTCCACACGGCCCGTGTGCCACCACGGACGTCGAGGTTCGACTCACGTTCGGTGGTTCCGTTGCGCCATCCGGACGCCATCGGAGGGCTGGTGCCGGATCTGCCGGTTTATTGATGGTGTTGGTGTCACTATGGCAGGCGTGGGAACTGCGAAAACTGCCATGCCTGCGATCTCGCCGCTCACCGGCGATCCCATCAAGCGGGCCGATGCCGAGCGGCTAGCGGGGGTGCTGAAGGCCTTCGCCGATCCGGCGCGACTCCGGTTGCTCAGCCTGATCCAGTCCGCGCCGGAAGGTGAGGCGTCAGTGAGTGACCTCACCGCGGCGCTCAATCTCTCCCAGCCGACGGTGAGTCATCACCTTCGGATCCTCACCGAGGCCGGCCTACTCGAACGCGACAAGCGCGGGGTCTGGGCGTACTACCGCCTGGTGCCCGCCGCGATCGCGCAGATCGCCGACCTCCTGACGCCGCCCAGGAAGCGGGCCACGAAGAGGGCCCGCTGACCGGGCCGGAAGGCCGGCTCGTCACATCCGCTCCAACGTGCGGATGCCCAGCAGGTGCAGCCCTTGCCGCAGGGTCCGGGCGGTCAGCTCGGCCAGCAGCAGCCGGCTCTCCCGTAGCTCATCAGACCAGTGACGAAGCGGCGGCTCGATCCGTCGGTCGCGGGAAACAGGTCAGCGCGCTCGGGCGACGGATCGCCGACGTCGCCCCGCACCGACCTGGACGTCGTTTCGGTCGACTCGGCGCAGGGAACTGCCTCGGGACAGACGAGGGGTGATGATGAGCCGATACACACCACTGCCGATGGCCCGTACGCGACGCGCGCTCGCGCTGCTCGGCACCGTCGCGCTGGCCGCCGCCTGCACCGCCACCGAGGACCCGCCCGGCTCTGCCCCGGCGACCACCGCACCGGCGACCGCGTCGGCGTCAGCGCCCCCGACAGACGCGCCATCGCCGAGCGCGAGCACCCCGGTGACCATCCCGACCTCGGCCTTCGTCGAGTTGCCCGCCGAGCTGCGCAAGTCTCCTCGACGGACGACGCCGGTCGAGGAGGCCCTGCCGAAGCTGTGCGACAACGAGTTCGGCACCGGCGGCCGGCAGGTCACCGCGAGCGCCGCGATGACAGTCACCTACCAGAAGGCCGGCGAGCCCTCCAGCAACGTGCCGCAGGGGATGATCCACCAGACCATCTTCACTTTCGACGGCGACGGCGCCTCGGGTTACCTGGGCCGGCTCCGCACCGCGGTGCAGGCGTGTCCCTCGTACGACCAGTCCGGAAACCGCGTCACCGTCAAGAGTCAGGCGTTGCCCGGGGTCGGCGACGAGGCGTTGCTGCTGACCCGCACCTGGCCCGAGACGAGCCTGAACGGCGAACGCACCGGCGGCACCGCGTCCAGCCAGATCGCCGTGGCCCGGGTCGACAGCACGGTGACGGTCTTCGACGACCAGGGGTGGGAGGGCGCCAGCGGCAACCCCGCCATCCTGGACCGGGTCGTCCGCGACGGCGTCCGCGCCATCGACGCCTGGCAGGGGTGACAGGCCCGCCATCGAAGCGGGGCTTCCACCGATCGGTTCGATCCTCAGTCGAATCTTGGACACCCGGACGCGAGTCGCGCTCCCGCCGGAAGACTTGAGGATCACGGTCCACAGTGGGCGTCGCCGAACTCGGCGGCAGCCAGTCGGGCCGTCATCGTCGGTCGGTGGAGGAGGTCGTCATGTCGGACGGTCAGGCAACGAAGGCACCGTGGCTTCCGCCGCGGTGGTTCATCCGGTTGGCATGGTCGGTGCACCGGGGCCTGTACCGGGTCACCGGCAGCCGGGTCGGGTTGTGGCGACCGCGCGAGCACCGGTGGGGCACGCTGCGGCTGACCACTGTCGGCCGCCGCACCGGTCAGCAGCGCAGCGTCATCATCGCCTACTTCGAGGATGGCCCGAACCTGGTCGGGGTGGCGATGAACGGGTGGGGCGAGGGCGCACCCGCCTGGTGGCTCAACCTCCAGGCCCGCCCGGATGCGTCAGTCGATCTGCCCGACGGGCGGCGACTGGTCCGCGCCCGTGCCGCCACCGACGACGAGCGGTCGCGGCTGTGGCCCCGTTGGCGCGATTCCGACAAGAACTTCGACGCCCACGCGGCGCGGCGATCGTCGGAAACCACAGTGGTGGTGCTGGAGCCCAGATCGGAGGGCGGCTCCCCAACGCCGTGATGCGCTGGACGGTAGAGACAACCGCTGCGGTACGACGTCCCGAGCGCGTACATCCCGGGTGGTAGGCCCATCGGCAACTCCGGCATGACGACTCAGCAGGGGTTTGCTTCCTAGGCTGCCTCTCGTACCCGTCACGCGACCGAGGGGATCCATGATGTCCGTCCGTCACCTGCTCGCCACCGCCGTAACCGCTCCGCTCGCACTGATCGAGCTGGCCGCACCGGCAGCCACGCACCTCTCCGCCCAACCGACCGCCGCAACTGCTCTCTCCATGAGTTCCGGGCGTCTCGGTGCCAGTGTGGCCGCCCTGCTGGGGCTGGTCGGCACTGTCATCGGAGGACGGGCCCTGGCCCGCCCCGCCAATCGCCTCGGTACCGGCTCGGGAAGCCTCGGCGGCGTCCTGGCCCTGGTGACGGGGCTGATCAGCATGGCGCTCGGCGGGCTGGTGGTGGCCACCTCGGACAGTGGCATCGGCACGGGCAACGGGCGGGGCGGGGCCTACGTGGCGCTTGTGGTCGGGCTGGCCGGCGTGGTGCTCGGTGGGCTGGCCCTGCTTCGCGCGCGCCGCACCGGCCGCCTGGCGGGCTGACGCTGACCGGTTCCGGCCTGGCTGATCCCGTTCAACCCGGAGGCTGCCCCGTCGGCGGCCGTACCGGACGACCCGACGGCGGTGGTCAGGAGCGAGTGAGCCAACCAGGCACTGTCAGACCGGACTCGTAGGCGAGGATCACCAACTGGGCTCGGTCCCGGGCATTGGCCTTGGTCATGATCCGGCTGACATGTGTCTTGGCGGTCGCCGGGCTCAGCACCAACCGCGCCGCGATCTCGTCGTTGGAGAGGCCGGCGGCGACCAGCGTCAGCACCTCACGCTCCCGCTCGGTGAGCACACCCAGTCGTGGCCCGGGGTCGGGATGCCTGGCTCGGGCCGCGAACTCGGCGATCAACCGTCGGGTGATCGACGGCGCGATCAGCGCGTCGCCCCGGGCCACCACCCGCACCCCGTGGATCAACTCCGCCGGCTCGGTGTCCTTGACCAGGAAGCCGCTGGCCCCGGCCCGCAGCGCGTCGTAGACGTAATCGTCAAGGTCGAACGTGGTCAGAATGATGACGCGGGCATCGGAGTTCGCGACGATCTCACCAGTGGCGGCCAGGCCGTCGAGCCCGGGCATCCGGATGTCCATGAGGACGACGTCGGGTCGCAGTTGCCGGGCCAGCCGCACCGCCTCGAATCCGTCGGCAGCCTCGCCGACCACCTCGAGACCGTCCTCACCGTCGAGAATGGATCGGAAACCGGCGCGTACCAGGGTCTGGTCGTCGACGATCAGCAGCCGGATCACATCTGCTCCCCCACCGGCGCCGGATCGTGTCGCATCGGCAGACGGGCACAGACCCGAAAGCCCCCGTCCGGCTGCGCGCCAGTCGTCAGCGAACCGCCGAGGGCCCGCACCCGCTCCCGCATCCCGAGGATCCCGCTGCCCGGCGAACCCGGCTGGCCGGTCCCGTCGTCCTCGACCTCCACGAGCACGTCGTCGTGATCGGGCCGGACCCTGACCACGGCGGCGGTGGCACGCGCGTGACGCGCCACGTTGGTGAGCGCCTCCTGGACGATCCGATACACCGCAAGGTCGACCTCCGGCGGTAGCGACAGCGTCTCGGCCAGCTCGGTGCGGATCTCCAACTCCGGCCGGGCGGCCGTCCTGATCAGATCACCGAGGCGGTGCAGACCTGGTGCGGGTACGACCGCCGGGGCCTGCCGCAGCGCGCCCAGCGTCGCGCGCAACTCACTCAACGTCTCCTTGCTGGTCTGTTTGATCGCGGTGAGGGCCTGCTCGGACCGGACCGGATCGGGTCTGTGCAACGCGGCGCTGGCCTGCACGTTGATCAACGACAGGTGGTGGCCGAGCACGTCGTGCAACTCCCGGGCGATGCGCAGCCGCTCCTCGGTGGCCCGCCGCCGGGCCTCCTCCTCCATCCGTTGCTCGGCGACGACCGCTCGGGCCTGCGCCTCGGCGAGGTAGGCACGGCGGTTGCGGGTCACGCCGACGATGACCGCGACGAGCCAACCGGCGTGCAGCAGCGTCGCCCCGTTCATGGTGTTCGGGGACCGGTTGTAGCTGTCCGCAACGGCGAAGGCGATCACCGAGGCGAGACCGAGCCCGATGGCGACCGCGAGATGTCCCTCGTCGACGACTGTGTAGAGCGCCACGACGAACACCACCATGATCGGACCGGGCCGGTGCAGCAACGCCCCGTACGCGCCGATGGCAGCCAGCGCCACGACGCCCACCGGCACCGGATGACGCCGCCGGACGTACAACGCGCCGGTGGAGAGCAGCACCGCCAGCAGCGCCGCCCATTCGGGGGCGGTGTCGATGCCGCGCGCCTGCACCACCAGGCCCGTGACGGCGACCAGACCGACGGCGGGCACCAGGGCCACGTCCGCCGTCCGGCCCCGCCACCCTGACATGGGCCGAAGCCTAGCCTCCCGCGATCCAGCGGGAGAAGGTCCGACTGGACGGTTCAGGTGTGTTGGTTGCCCTCGGCCAGGTTCGCGTCGTAGCCGGCAGCCTGGAGGGCGAACAGTTCGGCGTACCGACCGCCGGTGGCGACCAGGTCGGCGTGTGTGCCCGCCTCGACCAGCCGGCCGTGGTGCAGGACGAAGATCCGGTCGGCGTGCCGGACGTTGGCGAGCCGGTGCGTGATGAGGATCGTGGTGGCGCGACCTTTCCGGTCCCGGATGGTCTGGAACAGGGCGTCCTCGGCCCGGGGGTCGAGCGCTGAGGACGGCTCATCCATGATCAGCAGTTCGGCGTCGCGCAGGAACCCGCGAGCTGCGGTGATGCGCTGCCACTGCCCACCGGAGAGGTCCTGGCCGCGCGCGAAGGTCCGGTCGAGCAGTGTCTCGTACCCGTGCGGAAGCTCGTTGATCATGTCGTGGGCGACGGCGCGGCCGGCGGCGGCCTCGATGCGATCCTGCCGGGCCTCGCTGTCGACGTCGCCGATGGCGATGTTGGTGGCCGCGGTGAACGGCCACTTGTGGTATTCCTGCGTCACCACGGCGATCCGGGCACGCAGCCCGTCGACGTTCCAGTCCGACAACGGGCGGCCGTTCCACTCGATGCTGCCTTCGGTGGGGGCGCGAAGGCCGGCGATCATCGCGGCGAGTGTCGTCTTGCCCGAGCCGTTCTCCCCGACGAACGCGACAGTCTGCCCGGCGGTGATCGTCAACGTGACGCCGTCGACGGCGGGGTCGTCCCGGTCGGGGTAGCGCAGGCTGACCTCGTCGACCGTCAACTCCCGCAGCCGGTCCGGATCGGCGGCGGCAACGGGCCCGGTGCCGGTCGGTAGGTACGCGTCGGCACGGGTCATGAAACCGGTGTAGTCGCCGAAGTGCTGCCCCTCGGTGTAGACGTGGTCGACCTGGAAGGTGGCGATGGCCAGGGACCGTTGCGCCGACTGCACCGCGATGACGCAGGTCGCGGCGGCGGCGAGCGGGATCTGCCCGTCGAGGAGCAGCATTCCGAGCAGGGCGTAGACGGTGCCGGTCGCAAGGCCGCCGACGATGGCGCCGACAGTGGTGGTCGTGGTGACCCGCCGGGCGAGGGCGAGCTGGATGTCGGTCTCCACCTGCATCACCCGGTCGTACTGGTCGAGCAGGAACCGGCGCAGCCCGTAGGAGCGCAACTCCGGGGCCGAGGCACGTTCGGCCATCAACTTGTGCAGCAGCCACAGTCGACGTCGGCGCACCGATCCGGTGGTGTACGTCTGGTAGCGCAGATGCCCGGCCCGCAACGACGCCCACGCGTTGGGCACCGTGGCGACAAGCAGCGCCAGCAGCAGCAGCGGATGGATGACGATGACGGCGGCCGCCACGGCCAGCAGCCCGGCCAGCCCGGCGAGCAGGTTCATCGACGCCTGCACCAGCCCGATCGTCGACTCGGTGCCCCGCGAGGCGCGTTCCATGTCATCGGCGAACGCGTCGGCGTCGAACGCCTCCAACCGGACCGCTGTGGACACCTCGAACAGGCCCCGCTCCACCTCACGGCTCACCCGGGGCGTCAACCCGTTCTGCGCGTACCCGGTGGCGATGCCCATCCCGGCGCGGAGCGCGACCGTCGCCGCCAGCACGGCCAGCGCGGGCAGCGCCGCCCGTACCTTGTCGGCGGTGGGTCCTCCGGCGAACAGTTCCACCAACACCCGCTGCGTGGCCAACAGGCCGAAGGCGGCCATCACCCCCGCGCCGACGGTGGCCACGGCCACCACACCGGTACGGAGCCGGTCCGCGCGCCAACTGATACCGATGGCTGTCCAGACGAGCCTGGGCAGCTCCGCGAAGACGGCGAAGACGCCGGCCTCCGCGCGCGCCCGCACCCCCGTCTCCCACCACATCTCCCGCAGCTCCGGCAGCACCGACTCCGTGCGCGCAGGGCCGGGTTGGCCCGGTCGAACGCGGCGAGCCTCTGCGGTGGCGGTCTCGATCATGGTCGTACCTCCCGGGGCGGCACCCGTCGCCGTCTCAGCCAGGGCAGGCGGATTGGCGGGTTCCTGGAGGATTGGACCACCCGAACATAGCTCTCGGCAATCGCCCGAACACTCGCCGTTATGGATGCGATATCGCCGGGAAGGTGTCCCGGTGCGTCACTGCGTGCGCAGAGCGTCGAGCTGCGCTCGCAGCGCCGCGGCGATCTCGCCCGCCGCGACGATCTGATCCGGGGTGAGGGCGTCGACGAAGAGCTCCCGGATGGCGCGCAGGTGGGGATAGGTGGCTCCCCTGAACGCCTCGGCGCCCGCCGTCGTGAGCAGCACCTCCGCCCCACGGGGAACCGTGGCGCACTCCTGGCGGCGGATGAGGCCGCGCCGCTCCATCCGCCCGAGGTGGTGGGAGAGCCGGCTCCGCTCCCACCCGATGTGCGAGGCGAGTTCGGACGACCGCATCGCCTCGCCCTCCGCCTCGCTGAGGGCGAGGAGCACCGAGTAGTCCCCGCTCGAGAGCGAGGAGTCGCCCTGTAGGCGGGACTCGAGCCGGGAGCCGAGCGCTGCCGTCGTCTCGATGAAGTCCCGCCAGATTCGTAGCTCGTCGGCGGTCGGAAGCTGGCGTCCGCCCCGCCGGCCGGGTGTGGCCTCCGTCATCGCACTCTCCCGGGAATTGACGTGTCAATCGTCAAGTTAGCATCATTGACACGTCAACCGGTAGGTCCGCTCCCGTGGGTCGCCGGCGGATTGCACGAGGAGGAGACGATGGCAGCTGCAGACTTCGAGCTGGGGCTCAACTCGTTCGGGGAGGTGGCCACCGACGGCGACCGGGTGCTGAGCGACGCCGAGACCGTACGGCTACTGGTGGACGAGGCACGGCTCGCCGAGTCGGCCGGACTCGACGTGTTCAGCGTCGGTGAGCACTACCGCGAGGGCCACAACGACTCCGCGACACCGGTGCTGCTGGCGGCGGTCGCTACGGCGACCGAGCGAATTCGCCTCGGCACCTCGGTCACAGTGCTCAGCACCAACGACCCGGTACGGCTCTACCACGAGTTCTCCACCCTCGACGCCGTCTCCGGCGGCCGCGCCCAGATCGTCCTCGGGCGCGCATCCGCTACTGAGTCGTTTCCGCTGTTCGGTTACGACCTGGCCGACTACGAGCGGTTGTTCGAGGAGAAGCTGGACCTCTTCCTGCGACTCCAGCAGGACGAACCGGTCACCTGGTCCGGCACGGTACGAAGCCCACTGACCGCCCAGCGCCTGCACCCACGGATGCGGCCCGGCGGCATCCCGACCTGGATCGGTGTCGGGGGAAGCCCGAACTCGGTGATCCGCGCCGCCCGGCACGGACGTCCGCTCATGCTGGCGATCATCGGCGGGCGTCCCCAGCGCTTCGCCGGCCACGTCGACCTCTACACCAGGGCGCTCGAACAATTCGGGCATACCCTGCAGCCAATCGGGCAGCACTCACTCGGCCTTGTCGCAGACACCGACGAGGAGGCGGTGGAGACGTGGTGGCGATACTGGCAGCCGGTCGTGGCGGCCCTGGCCGCCGAACGCGGCTTCTACAAACCGGACCGCGCGCGCTACGAGGCCGAAATCGACCACGGGGCGCTCTTCGTCGGTTCACCCGAGACGGTGGCGCAGAAGATCGCCACTGTCGCTCGCGACCTGCGGCTGAGCCGCTTCGACCTGAAGTACGACATCATGCACCTGCCCCGCGAGGCACGCGCGCGCACCATCCAACTGCTGGGCAGTGAGGTCGCGCCGCGGGTCCGGGAGCTGCTGGCTAAGGAGCCCAACCATGTCTGATCTGCTGTTCGGCCTGGACACGTTCGGCGATGTACCGCAGGACGACGCCGGCAAGCTCGTCTCCCACGCGGCGGCGATCCGGCAGGTCGTCGACGAGGCGGTGCTCGCCGACCAACTCGGGGTCGACGTCATCGCCCTGGGCGAGCACCACCGGCCGGAGTACTCGGTCTCCACGCCGGAGACGGTGCTGGCCGGAATCGCCACCCGCACCTCACGGATCCGGTTGGCCTCCGGCGTGACAGTGCTGAGTTCGGACGACCCGGTACGGGTGTTCCAGCGCTTCGCCACAGTGGACGCGCTGTCGAACGGCAGAGCCGAGGTCATCCTCGGTCGCGGATCGTTCACCGAGTCCTTCCCGCTCTTCGGTTACGACCTGCGCGACTACGACACGCTGTTCGAGGAGAAGATCGAACTGTTCGTCAAGTTGCTGGACGAGAAGCCGGTCACCTGGAGCGGCACCCTGCGTGCCCCGCTGGAGAACGCCGACGTGTTCCCGAAGACCGAATCGGGTCACCTGGACACCTGGGTCGGTGTGGGTGGCTCACCGCAGTCGGTCGTCCGCACCGCCCAGTACGGGCTGCCGCTCATGCTGGCCATCATCGGCGGCGCCCCCGAGCGCTTCGCGCCCTACATCGACCTGTACCGCCGGGCGGCCGACCAGCTCGGCACGACCGCGCACCCGGTCGGCATGCACTCGCCGGGCTTCATCGCCGACACCGACGAGCAGGCCAAGGAGATCTACTGGCCGCACTACCGGATCATGCGGGACCGGATCGGCAAACTGCGGGGCTGGCCGCCGATCCGCCGTCAGGAGTTCGACTCCGAGGTGGAGAACGGCTCCCTCTACATCGGTTCACCGGAGACGGTGGCCCGCCGGATGGCCCGTGCGATCCGCAGCCTCGGCGTCGGCCGGTTCGACCTCATCTACTCGGCCGGAGCGCAACCGGCCAGCGCCCGGATGCGCGCCGTGGAACTCTACGGCTCCAAGGTGATCCCCATGGTCCGCGACCTGCTGGCCTGATCAGCACTTCCCACGCGAGAGGACGACCATGTTCGACAACGACCGGAGCCGGCCGGCGACCATCGGCATCCTCGGGGCCGGCAAGGTGGGCACGGTGCTCGCCCGGCTCGCCGTCGCCGCCGGCTACCGGGTACGGGTGGCCGGCTCCGGCGACCCGGCGAAGATCGCCCTCACCGTCGAGGTCCTCGCGCCGGGGGCCGAGGCCACCACGGCTGTCGACGCGGCAGCCGACGCCGACGTCGTCATCCTCGCCCTGCCCCTGGGCAAGTACCGCAGCGTTCCCGCCGAGGCGTTGCGCGGCAAGCTCGTCGTCGACGCCATGAACTACTGGTGGGAGATCGACGGCGTCCGTGACGACCTCACCAACCCGCGTACCTCGTCGAGCGAGACCGTCCAGGCGTTCCTGTCCGGCTCACGCGTCGTGAAGGCGTTCAACCACATGGGCTATCACGACCTGGAGGACGAGGCGCGGCCGGCGGGGACGAGCGGCCGCAAGGCCATCGCGATCGCCGGCGACGACAACGCCGACCTCACCGAGGTCGCGGCCCTGGTGGACGCGCTCGGCTTCGATCCGGTCGTCGCCGGCCCGCTGGCCGAGGGGGTACGACTCGAACCGGGCAGCGAGTTGTTCGGCGCCAACGTGAGCGCCGACGAGGTACGCGCCATGCTCGACCGCTTCCCGGAGTCGGAGCGGGGACGGACCATCACCGCCGCCCGAGCCTCGACCGCACCCGAGGCCGCCTAGACGTCGAAGGCCGCCCGCGGTTCGAGGTGCTGGCCCACGGCGTACTGCTGGTCAAAGTCGGTCGGGCCGAGCGCCACGGTCGCTGCGGCGCGCATCCGGGCGAGGTCCGCCGCGTCGTCCGGGTCCGGCACCTGGCCGAGCGCCGCGAACGCGGCGTCCGCGACGCCGATCATCCGGGCCGCGCGGGAGTGGTCCCCCTCGGCGGTCGCGAGCGCGGCGCCGGCGACGCAGACGTACGGCACGAAGTCGGCCCACCCGTTGTCGAACACCCGCTCGCGGTTCTCGGCGAACAGCGTCCGCGCCACGTCGAGGTTGCCCAGCCCCAGCTCGCAGAATGCGAGGTTGTGATATTCGGAGTTGACCGTCTCGGGTTGGCCGAGCGCCTCGTTGAGCGCGATGCTCTCCCGGTACAGGTCCCGGGCGCGGAGCAGGTCGCCGGACATCCGCGCGACGCCAGCCAGCACGTGCCTCGGCCGTTCCTCAAGGCTGCGGTCGCCGGAGCGCAGCGCCACCTCCAGTGCCTCCCGGGCCCGGGCCTCTCCGCCCGGCAGGTCACCGCCGCGAATGGCGACCCGGGCGAGGCTGTACCGGGCCTCGACCTCGCCCGCCGGGTCGCCGGCCGCCTGCGCCCGCTCGATCTCGGCCTCGCTCATCCGCACCACGGCGTCGGTCTCGCCCCGCCGAAACGCCGAACGCACGCTCTCACTGAAGGTCATGGCCCTCTCCCCCGTCACTGGCACCGCCCGGTCGACATCGTCCGTCACCGCGCGTGGAACATGGTCCAGGTCTCCACGAGCGTGAAGCCCATCGACTCGTAGAGCGGGCGACCCATCACGCTGGTGTGCAGGTAGGCGGCATCCGCGCCGGCAGCGATGCCGTCCCGCAGAACCGTTTCGGTGATCACCCGGCCGAGGCCACGGCCCCGGGCGGACGGAACCACGGCGATGTTGAACACGCCGACCACCCCGGACGTCAGCATCCCGAGCCCGGTGCCGACGGGCTGGCCCGACTCCTCGGCCAGGTAGCCGGTGATGGGCTCGGCGTCGAGCACCGCACCGCCCGTCAGCGATCCGAAGAGGCCCTCGGGAACCTCGAAGCTCCGGGTGAGCGCGTCGGTGTAGAGGTCGTTCTCGGCGGCGCCGACCTGACGCACCGAGGGTCGCTCTGCCGAGCCGGCACGGAAGGTGAGATCGTCCGCCGCGCAGGCCAGCAGGGGCAGCTCGGCGCGTTCAAGGAGGCCGTGCCGGGCCGCGAGGCCAGCGACCTGGTCGTCCGCCTCGCCCCTGACGATGATCGACCAGTGCGCGGCCTGCCTGCCGACCTCGGTCGCCATCTCGTCGAGTGAACCGAGATCGGGCTGGGTGGACCTGTCGTAGGCCGCGTTGAGCGTCGCGACGCCGGCCTGCGTCACCCCCGCGCGGGCGGTGCCCATCTCGGCGTACCCGCCCTTCGGGGTCACTGTGCACAGCGTCTCGAAGGCGTCGAAGTACGCCGCCGCCATCCGATCGGCGCTGATGTTCATGACGGACTCCCTAGACCGGTCGTTCTGCTTCGGTCGACAACCTAGCCACCGATCACGCGGACCGGCAAATCACTGGCACGAGGCCCGCCACCTGCTGTCCGGTCTCGAACCGATCAGGAATCGAGAAGCCCGCCTGGGCCGAGCGCCCTAGCCTTTCCCCAGGTGGACGGCAGCATGCCGACCTGCACGACGATAGGGAGCCCGAGAATGTCCGCGAAGACCACTACCGTGTCCGACGGCTTCAGCGCCGAGGAGCGGGCCGCGATGAAGGAACGCGCCGCCGAGCTGCGCGCCGAGGGCAAGAAGGGCGCCAAGAAGGCGGACGGGCTGCAAGCGGTCCTCGACCGGATCGCGCAGATGGAGCCGGAGGACCGCGCGCTCGCCGAGCGGGTGCACGTGACGGTGAGCGCCGCCGCCCCCGACCTGACGCCGAAGACCTGGTACGGGATGCCCGCCTACGCGAACGAGGACGGCAAGATCGTCGTCTTCTTCCAGGACTCCGGCAAGTTCAACTACCGGTACTCGACAGTGGGCTTCCAGGACCCGGCCAACCTCGACGACGGGGACCTCTGGCCGGTGGCGTACGCGTTGCAGCAGTGGAGCCCGGCCGTGGAGAAGAAGATCACCGAGCTGGTGCAGAAGGCGATCTCCTGACCGATGCCCGCCCCCTCGTCGGCTGGCCCACGGTGCGATGATCGAGGGCCGGAGAGCCGACGGAGACGGGTGATGCGGACGATGCGGTACGGGCCGCCAGCGGTACGAGGAGTCCCCCGATGACCGGCCGGGCCGGCGAGGTGTTCGACGCTGGTCGGACGGTGTCCGACATCGAGTCGCTGCTCGCCGCGGACCTGCCCACGGACGGTGTCCCGGTCGACGAGGGAGACCCGGCCACCGGTGAGTGGACCGGCACCCGGGGTGCGGGCTTCCGGATCGCCCCGCTCTGGGAGAGCGAGGCGCTGACGGGTGTGTACGGCGCCGAATGGAACCAGGCCGAGGAGGCCGCCGAGGCGAACCTGGCCCTCGTCGTACGGGAGTTGGACCGGAGGTGGGGTGCGCACCGCAGGGTCTGCATGCGGGTGCCGCTGTTTCGGCATCAGGCCGGTGCACCAATGCCGGCGCTGTTCCAGTCGCTCAGCGACAGGGACTGCTTCGGCGATCTGACGGTCTGGGGGCCGACGGTGACCGAGGGTCGGTGGGTCGCTGTCTCGGTCAACCAGTGTGACGGCGACGCTCCCATGATCATGACGGCGGTCGTCAGTCAACTACCGATCATGGAACTGTCGGACTGACCTGCCCGGTGACCCACGGCCCGGGTGTGGGGCTGTCATCGACGTTGCCGACGGCTCCTATGGTTCGGGCATGTCGATCACAGACCAGGCGTTGGCCATCGAGGCGGCGGAAGCTGGGGGCGCAGTCGTCCGCTCCCGGTACGGCTCGGAGCTGACGCGCGTCATGAAGAGCGGCGGTGACTTCGCCACCGCTGCCGACGTCGAGGCCGAGTGGGCCATCCTCGACGTCCTGCGCGCGGCGCGTCCGGACGACGCGGTGGTGGCCGAGGAGAGCGGGCGTACGGGTACCGGCGACAACGGGCGCACCTGGCTGGTCGATCCGCTGTGCGGCACGTTGAACTTCGCCGCGCGGACCATGCTGGCCTCGGTCAACGTAGCCCTGCGGGTCGGGTCGGACGTCACGGTGGCGGCCTCGGTGGACCCGTTCGCCGCCGAGGTGTTCTGGGCCGACGGCACCGCCGCGTACGTCCGGAGCGCGGGGACTGACGAGCGACTCGTCCCCTCGGCCGAGTCGACGCTCGTCGACCTGAATCTCGACCCGCCCTTTCCCAACCGGGACGGCTTCCTGGCCGCCCGCCTGCTCACGGACGAGGGTTTCCTCGAACGGTTCCGGCCCCGGGTGGTCTCCACCAGCCTGGCCGTGGCCTGGGTCGCCGCCGGTCGCCGCGCCGCCTATGTGACCGACCGCCACGACCTGCGGAACAGCGTCCACTTCGCGGCCGGAATCGCGCTCTGCCAAGCGGCCGGCTGCGTGGTCACCGGGCTCGACGGTCAGCCGCTGCACACCGGTGGGGACGGTCTCGTCGTTGCCGCTGACGAGCGGACGCACGCCGCCCTGCTGACGCTCGTCCGGAAACAGGGCTCGCTATCGACCCGGCCTTGACATGAAGTGCGGTTGAGGTTCTAGCGTCCCTAGATGATCACGTCAGGGCCGCCGTGCCCGGACGTACGTCAGCTGAGCACCACCGTCGAAGGGATTCCGATGTTCCTGTCCCGCCTTCTCCGCCCGCGTACCCTCGCGAGCGCGCACTGCGACCTCCCCTGCGGCGTCTACGACCCGGCGCAGGCCCGCATCGAGGCCGAGTCGATCAAGGCAATCTCCGAGAAGTACCAGGCCAGCGACGACCCGGAGTTTCGCACCCGCGCGTTGCTCATCAAGGAGCAGCGAGCCGAGCTGGTGAAGCACCACCTCTGGGTGTTGTGGACCGACTACTTCAAGCAGCCGCACTTCGAGAAGTACCCCCAGCTGCACAGCCTCTTCAACGAGGCGACGAAGCTGGCGGGTGCCGGCGGCGCGAAGGGCGCTGCGGACCCGGCGGTCGCCGAGCAGCTCCTCGGCAGGATCGAGGAGATCTCGAAGATCTTCTGGGAGACCAAGCAGAACTGATCAACCGGCACCCTGTGGCACCGGCCACCCGGTTCGGCGTACCGCGTTCGGGAGGAACCGCATGACGTCGCGCACCGACCTCGTCGAAGAGTTGATGGGCCGTTTCCCACACGTGCCACGGGAGGCGGTCCTCAAGGAGGACCTGCTGCGGGGCGGGCTCGCCTTCGACGACGCGGCACTGACCGACAACGAGCACGGCGACGTCAAGCCGAAGTCGTACTTCATCTTCTCCTTCGACCACCGGACGCTCCCGGAGTTGGGGACGGCGGCGCTGCGCCGGCCACCGGAGGAGATCGTGCTCACCGGCGGCCCGTACGACCTGCGTCGTACCGTCGTGTCGGTCCGTACCAACCCCAGCTCGCCGTACCGCGTCGGCACCGACAGCGACGGTCGACTGCGCCTGTTCCTGGACGGACAGCCGATCGCCGATGTCGGGTTGCCCCCCATGCCGGCGTACTACCGCCACACCCTCGCCAACGGCAAGTCGGTGATGGAGGTCGCCCCGACGATCCAGTGGGGCTACCTGATCTACCTGACCGCGTTTCGGGTCTGCCAGTACTTCGGTGCCAAGGAGGAGTGCCAGTACTGCGACATCAACCACAACTGGCGCCAGCACAAGCAGGCCGGCCGGCCCTACACCGGGGTCAAGCCCGTCGACGAGGTCCTTGAGGCCCTGGAGATCATCGACCGGCACGACGTCGATCGCGCGTCGCAGGCGTACACGCTGACCGGTGGCAGCATCACCTCGCAGGTCAACGGGCTGGCCGAGGCCGATTTCTACGGCCGGTACGCGCAGGCGATCGAGGAGCGGTTTCCGGGACGGTGGATCGGCAAGGTGGTGGCCCAGGCGCTGCCCCGAGCCGATGTGCAGCGGTTCCACGACTACGGAATCCGCATCTACCACCCCAACTACGAGGTGTGGGACAAGCGGCTGTTCGAGTTGTACTGCCCGGGCAAGGAGCGGTACGTCGGTCGGGAGGAGTGGCACCGGCGCATCCTCGACTCCGCCGAGGTGTTCGGCCCGCGCAACGTGATCCCGAACTTCGTGGCGGGCGTGGAGATGGCCGCCCCGCACGGCTTCACCAGCGTCGACGAGGCGATCGCGTCCACCACCGAAGGGCTTGACTACTTCATGTCCCGGGGGATCACGCCCCGGTTCACCACCTGGTGCCCGGAGCCCACCACACCGCTGGGCCGGACGAACCCGCAGGGCGCGCCGCTCGAATACCACGTCCGCCTGCTGGAGGCGTACCGGGCGACGATGGACGCCCACGGCCTGTCCAGCCCGCCCGGGTACGGCCCGGCCGGGCCCGGACGGGCGGTCTTCTCGGTCAGCTCCTTCATGGACACCCTGCCGTCCACTGATTCGTGACGGACGGCCTCGGCTGGCCCGCCCGGTTCGATCCGCCGAGGAGCGGTATACCTCAGAGGCATGTTCATACCGCTGAGGTATACCGCTCACCGCCGCAGTCGGCCGAGCCACACCCCGCCGGTTCACACCGGCAGGGTTGTGACTCACCCGTCTAGCTGGCGTACGTCTCGAACTCACCGACCCGTGGCGTACCGCTGGAGCTGTTGATCCTGAAGTTGATCTTGCTCATCGCGGTGGCCGAGAAGGTGATCGAACCGGCTCCGCTGCCGGAGGCCAGGACGGCTCCGTTGTCGTTGTTGATCAGTTGCCAGGACCCGATGGAGCCCTGGGTGCCGGACGGCTCGCGGATCACCACCCGGGACACCCGGGTCGCGGAGCCCCACTTGATCGAGATCGTGCCGGTCGACCCGGCCGGCGACCAGTAGGTGCTCAGATCGCCGTCCCGCACGTTGCCGTAGCTGGTCCCGCTGGCCTTGCTGGAGCCGTCGGCGCCCGCGCCGAGGCTCAGGTTGGTCCCGCCGGTGGGCGGAGGCGTGGTGGGCGGCGGGGTCGTGGGCGGAGGCGTGGTCGGCGGCGGTGTGGTGGGCGGCGGGGTCTGCGGCGAGCAACTGCCGTCTGACACCTTCAGGCCCGTGTTGGCGCCGACCGTCTGGCGGACGACGTCCGGCACACAGCTCGCCCCGTCGAGGCGGTACGAGTACGGGATGCTGACGGTGGTGTTGGAGGTCGGGTTGGGGCCGGCGGGGTAGTTCTCGCTGCCGGCGCTGGACCAGGTCACGTTGTCGAAGACGTTGCCGGCGACCTGCCAGTAACCGCGCTCGTTCGTGTAGAAGGTGCCCAGCACGTCCTTGGAGTCGCGGAAGTAGTTGTTCTCCACCTTGGCCCTGGCCCCCGCCCGGGAGTTGATCCCGGACTCGTGCAGGCTCACGTAGTGGTTGTTGTAGATGTGGGCGACCCCGCCGCGCAGCAGCGGCGTACGGGAGTCGATGTTCTCGTAGAGGTTGTGGTGGTACGTGATGAAGCCGTTCGACAGGTCGCTCTCACTGGACCCGACGAGGCCGCCGCGACCGGAGTTGCGCAGGATGCTGTAGGACAGCGTCACGTACTGGGTGTTGTCCTTCATGTCGAAGAGGCCGTCGTACCCCTCAGACTCGCCACCCGAGGCCTCCAGGGTGACGTGATCGACCCAGACGTTGCGGACAGTGCTCTCCATGCCGATGGCGTCCCCACCGTTGGAGGTGGGCGAGCCCGACTTCTTGACGTTCCGCACCGTCACGTTCTGGATGATGATGTTGCTGGAATCGCGGATGTGGATGCCGAGCTGGTCGAAGACGGCGCTGCCGACCCCGATGATGGTGACGTTGCTGATCTGCTTGAGCTCGATCACGCCCGCCGCTGTGTTGCAGCTCGACCCCGACACCTTGCTGGTGTTGCCGTGGTTGATGGTCCCGCTGACCTCGATGGTGATCGGGGTGCTGCTGCTGGTCCGACCGCACAGAGCCGCGTGGATCGCCGTGCCCGTGGTGGCCCGTACCGTCTGCCCGCCCGCGCCTCCGGTGGTCCCGCCGTTCTGGGTGGCGTAGCCGGTGGCGCTGCCGACGGCCGCCGAGGCCTGCGGGGTCGGCAGGGCCACCACCCCGACCGCGATCACCACGGCCGCCGCGGCCAGCACTGCCTGGCGTCGCAGCACAACTGGTCGTCTCATGTCGTCTCACCTTCGCATTCGTCTCGTTACCGGCTTCGAATCGATGGACGTCGCGACCCCACCCGCCCACGGACGGAATTCAGAAATTGGCGGCAGTAAATCGCGGAGTCTTCATCAAGGTCTCTCGCGCCCTGGTAGAAGCAGGGTTGTGTCGTGTGAGCGGAGTGCGCCCGGTGACATCGCTCGCTCGACCGTCATATGAAACATCGATGTAACGCAATCGTAGGAAAGCGGTTTCCCTGAACGCAATAGCTGACGCTTGCAGGTTTGTTGCAGCGCTCGGTATTGACACCGCCGAGCCCGCCACCGATGCTCTGCTAAATCAGTTTAGCGACCGGCTGACTCCGACCCGTCCCACTCCCGGTCCCCGGGCGGATCGCTGGCTGAGGGCTCCACCCCCGAGAAAGGACCCGCATGAGACTGCGAAAAGGAATGATCCCGCTCGCCGCCACCCTCGTCCTGGCCGGCGCCTCCGGCACCGCGTACGGCAGCCCGAGCGACAGCAGGGGCGCCACCGACGGAATCCGCAGCATCACCCCGATCACCACCGTCTACACCTACGGCCAGAAGGTCTCGGCGGTGGCGATCGAGTACGGGGCCACTGTCAACCCCCGCACCCTCGACACCGCCACGTTCTCGGTGACCGACACCATCTACAACTTCCGCTTCAACCCCATCGAGGACCTGCCGACGCTCGCCGACCGGACCGTCACCCACACCTACACCAACGGGACACCAGGCACCCGTGCCGACCACCGATCGGCGCCAGGCCGGTACGTCATCGTCGAACTCGACCCCGCCGACACCGGCGGCTCGACGGTCATCGTCTCCAAGTGCCCGACGTTCCTCTGCACGGTGAAGGTCAATCCGGAGCTGCCGACCCGGGTCGTGCAGCGCAAGGACGTGCACGGCCAGCCCGGCCGTGGGGCCGGCAAGGGGCCGGTGCTCGCCCGGGCCACCCCGCGCGAATCGCGTCCGGTCACCGAGAAGCCGGTCAACCAACTGGTCGACGAGTTCACCTACGGCTCGTTCCTGAGTGGCGGAATGGTGCTGCCGTACCACTACCACCTGCCGAAGAACTACCAGCCGGGCCGCAAATACCCACTGATGGTCGTCCTACCCGGCCACGGCATGGGCTGGGACGGTGACAACCTCGGCGTCCAACTCGCCGCCGACATCCCGGCGACAGCGTGGCTCCAGCCGCAGTGGACCGGCACCGCCGAGGACGTCATCGTCCTGGCACCCCAGCACCAGCGGGTCGGTGGGGTCGCCGAGGCGGACCTGCTGGTCAAGCTGCTCGACCAGTTCGTCGGCCAGTTCGCGGTGGACACCCGTCGGGTGTACGCGACAACCGTCTCGTACGGCTCCCAGCTGCTCTGGGAGGCGTTCGCCAAGCGTCCCGACCTGTTCGCCGGCGGGTTGGTGACCGGTGGTTTCCCGGTCAGTGCCACCCAGGCGACCGCCATCGCGGCGGCCGAGGTGCCGGTGTGGATCACGCACGGCGAGCACGACCACCTGCTCAACGTCTCCGGCGCGCGTAACTCCACGTCGGTGCTGCGGCAGGCGTACGCCGCCCGGGGCAAGACGCCGGAGCAGGCAGCGGACCTGGTGCGCTACACCGAGTACGCCGACGCTGCCTTCTCGTTGCCGGACTACCACGCGGCGTTCGGGCCGACCTACGAGGACGCCGGCATCCTGCGCTGGCTGCTGGGCCAGTCCAGGTCCTGAGGCCGCGGACCGGGCGACGCCTCGCCGCGACCCGGCAGCGCGATTGCTTCGCGCCGCCGGGTCACCGGCGGGCGTCGCTCGCGTCGGGCTCGGCAGCAGCGGGCGCGCCCCCGACGAGCACTGACTCCTGACCCTCCTGCCGGCCCTCCTGCCTCGCGCGGGCCAGCAGCCCGGCCAGCCGACGCCGCCGGTGCCGGGACGCCGCCCGCAGCCCGAGGAGCAGGCCGGCGAGCAGACCCAACAGTGCGAGCTGCGCCCACGGTACGACCCAGGTGGTGACGGTGGCCGAGGCCGGTCGGAGGTCGGCCCCGGCCTGGCCGTCGCCGAGAAGCGTCGGCGAGGTGCTGACTGTGGTGCGGAGGCGCCCCAGGGCCCAGACGCCGTCGGCCCGGGTCTGCACCGTCCGAGCGCCGCCGGGCAGCAACTCCTCGACGGCGCTGGTGGCGTCGTGGCTGCTCCGGCCCAGGAGGTCGGACATCGCCACCCGACTCGTTCCGCTGACCCAGACGTTGCCGTCGTTCTCGACTGTGTAGCGGACCCGCACCGTGCCACCGGCGAAGGGGTTCCACGACGGGGAGTACGTCGCCCCGAGGCCCCGGACGGCCAGGGCAGCCTGCGCGGAGCCGTTCACCCGAAGCATCACCCGGAAGCCGACGCGGCTCTCGACGTTGACAGTGCCGCCGGTGCTGGTGACGGTAGCGGCGATGCCGGCCGGATGGTCGCCCGGTGTGGCGCCCCGGGGCACCGTGATCGTGAACGGCACCACCCGTGTCTCGTTGGGGCCGACGGTGACCTTCTCCTGCACGTCGATCCAGGTGCCGCCGTCGACGGAGGGGCGGTCGGACGACAGCATGTTGAAACGGCCCTTGTCGGTGAGGTAGCCGTCGGCCGCCTTCAGGGAGAAGGCGACGGCGGTGCGGCTGAAGTTCCGTACCGCCAGGTGTTCGGTCACCGCCTGCCCCGGGTCGAGGCTCGCGTTGATCCATCGGCGTTGGTCCGGCCCGCTCGCGGTGGCCGGTTGGACCGTCCAGGTCAGGGCCTTCGGGTCCGGTTCCGCCGCCGCCGCGCTCGGCGCGGCCGCAACCGCGAGGGACGCGACGGCGAGGACGACGAGCGCGCGGCGCAGCGGGGTGACGGTCATGAAACGGCCCTTCGGCACGGGGCTGGGCGGGGGCCCGATCCGGGCCCCCGCCCAGGCCACTACTCGAACAGTGAGAGCGTGAGCGTGGAGCTGTACGCGCCGGCGGCGACCTCCGCGGGGGTCCGCAGGTACAGGTCGGCGTTCACCGAGTACGAGTCGCTGGCGACGGCCTCGGAGTCGAAGGCCGAGACCAGCAGCTCCTGGTCGACGAGGCCGACATTGTTGCCCGGCTGGGTCGCCTCGTCCAGGCTGGTCACCACCTCCTCGCCCTCGGTGACCAGGCCGGTCTCCCCGCCGTCGAGCAGGCGCGGCTTCCAGCCGAAGTGGTCGGCGGTGATCGGCGCCTGGCCGGTGGTGCCCACGAAGTCGGTAGCGCTGCCGAGCACCGCCCAGTTGGCGCCGTCGGGCACCTCGTCGGCGACACGGGTGTCGGTGACAGTCACCGTCGGCAGCGTGCCGACGAACTGGCGAACCAGCAGGGTCGAGCCGTCCTCGGACAGCGCGACGGCGTCGCCGGCGATCGACAGGGCGAGCACGCCCGGTTCCCTGATCTCGTCGATGTCGACAGTGACCCGCACGCTGGCGTCGTCACCGGGCTCGGCCAGTGCGGGCGACGGCAGCACCGCCGCCCCGGTCAGCACGGCGCCGACGACGCCGGCCGCGAGTGTCTGCCGCCGTTTGTATGTGTTCATGTGATCTCCGTTCTCCGCCATGAGGGGGTTATCCGCCGCAGGTGCCGGCGGGGTGTTGCACGGTGCGGACTGTCGTCACGTCGTGTCCGCCGATCGCCCCGGTCACCCGGGCGGTCGCCGAACCCGCCGGCACCGACACGGCACGGCTGTTGAAGGACTGGTAGGCGTTCGCGCCCGGTGCGACGGCGGTGAACGACCGCTCGCCGTATGGCGTCTCGAGGGTGATGCCGACCGGCGCGTCGTGGTCGTTGCGCGCCTGCACCGTCACGTACGCCTTGCCGCCCACGCATCGGGTGGAGGCGGTGAGCGTGACGGGCAGGTCGAGGCTGGCCGCCGCGAAGGCCCAGTTGTCGATCTCGAAGAGGTCGACACCGGCCGGGCCGGTGTAGGTGAAGTAGACGTCGTGCACGCCGCTGACACCGTCAAGCTCGGCGGTCACCTCGGCCCACTGGCCGACCTGGCTGTCCACAGTGGCAGTGCCGACGACGGGACCGTCGACGTCGTCCAGCCGGACCTGGATCTGCCCGCCGGCGGCGAGCGCACGCACCCGCGCCGTCAGGCTCTGCGCGCCGTTGTCACCGAAGTTCACCGAGGACAGCGCCGTCCAGTCCCCGTTGTCGATGTCACGGACGACGAGGTTGGGTGCCGCGCCGCCGAACTGGGCGGAGCTGCCCTCGACCTTCGTGGTCGCGACGCCCTTGCTCCAGCCGAAGGTCTCGGCCTCGAAGACGCGGTACGGGTCGAAGTCGCGGACCTGTTCCACGCCGGCGTAGGTGCCGACGACCTGCTGGATGGTGCCGTCCGGGTTGAAGGTCAGTTCCTGGATGTGCGGGCTGCGGTACCCCTGGGTGGTGTTGCCGTTGATGCGCTTGTTCAGCGTCGGGGCGTGGTACGTGAAGTAGTACTTGCCCCCGAACTCGAACACCGACTGGTGGTTGTTACCGCCGGTGCCGGCCCCGAAGAACTGCGACTGGTTGGGGAAGAGCACACCGGCGTAGGTCTCCTTCGGCCACGACATCGGCCCGTCGGAGATCATGTAACCGATCTGGCCACCCCCCGGGTAACCGGGGAGCGGTTGCTGGCTGCCACCGAAGTCGTTCCCGCCGAAGTGCGAGGAGTACGAGAAGTAGTACTTGCCCTGGCGCTTGAAGACGTGGCCCGCCTCGAAGGCGACCGGGGCGTCGACCACAGCGGCCGTTCCCTCGGTGGAGACCATGTCGTCGCCGAGTTCGATCGACCGGATGTTCTTCGGGTTGTTGAAGCGCTCGGACGGCGGCATGCTCGTCGACGCGGGACCACCACCGAAGTACAGGTACGGCTGGCCGTCGTCGTCGACGAACGGGGCCGGGTCGAACTTCCACGCGACGGCCTCGGCGCCGGGCGTACGGCCGTCGATCAGCGTGCTGGTGCGCTCGCTGGTCCACGGGCCGAGCGGCGACGCACCCGTGATCACGTTGCTGGAGCCACCGCCGTTGGCGTAGTAGAGGAAGAACTTCTCCACCCCGTTCACCACCTTCTTGGTGATGCCCGGAGCCCACGAGTTGGCGGTGAACGGGGCCACCCCGTTCGGGCCGGCGACCTGGATCTCACCGTGGTCCGTCCAGTTCACGAGGTCCTCGGAAGAGATCACCGTGATCTGGTTGATGTCGCCGTAGTTGATCCCCGGCGAGACGCCAGTGGTCGGGTTCGGGGCGTAGCCCTGGGTGTCGTTGGTCATGTACATGTAGACCCGGCCGTCGTGCACGAGGCCGAAACCGTCAGCCCCGAACTTGTGCCCGATCAACGGGTTGTGCTCCCCGGGCAGTTTGCCGACCACCTCGATGGTCTTCGACGCGGGCGCGGGCGGCGCGGCGCCGACCACCGACACGTCGTCGAGCTTGAAGTCCATCAGGTGCACTGCGGGGTCGGTGGACGGCGTGCTCGTCCAGGGGGTCTCGAAGAACAGGCGCGCCGTCGACACGCTCTGCGTCGTCGGGATCGTGAACGTTCCGTTGAACTGCGCCCACTGGCCCTTCGTCGCCGTCACGCTGACGAGGTTGGTGTAGGTGCCCCCGCCGTAGTGCATGGTGGCGAAGAACTGCTTCGTCGCCGGTCCGCTCTCGTTCTCGTACTTGATGCGGGCCGTGAGGGTGTATGCCTGGCCGGCCTGCACCTTGCCGCTGAGGTCCTGCATCGGGCCGGACCCGGTGGTCGTCCGGCTGGTGACCAGCGCCGCGTTCGCGCCGGAGTAGGCGTCCGACGTGGCCGACAACTGGGCGCCGTCGGCGGCGTTTCCGTTGTTGACGAACCAGTTGGTCAGGCCGTCCTCGAAGCCGCCGTTGACGACGAGGTTCGTGTCGGCGGCCTGGACCGGCGCCGCCGGGGCGACGAACCCCGTGGTCAGCATCAGGCCGACCGTCGCGAGCGCTGCGACCCGTCCTCGGGTCGCCCGTCGCATTCGTTGTTCCACGAGACATCCTCCTTCATCTCTGACGTGCGGTCATCGGTGTACGGGGGATCGGTGGGTGCGCTTCCGTGGGTGGTCCGGACATCAGGGGGTCGACGACCGCCACCGGTCCGACAGTGGCCGGCGGCGCGGGACAGGTCCCGCTGTTCCGCGCCGCGCGGCCGTCGCCGGTGGTGCTGGTCGGTGAGCCGAGGGCTCGTGGTGGGGCTATCCGCCGCAGGCGTTTGCGGCGTGCTGGGCGGTGTGGACGGTGGTCACGTCCCGGCCGGCGACCGCCCCGGTGGCCCGGACCGTCGCCGAGCCGGCCGGCACCGACGACGCGCGGGTGTTGAACGACTGATAGACGGTCGCTCCCGGCCCGACGGCGGCGAACGACCGGTTTCCGTACGGGGTCTCGACGGTGATGTCGACCGGCTCGTCCGAGTCGTTGCGCGCCTGCACCGCCAGGTAGGTCCTGCCACTCAGGCAACGCGCCTCGGCGGTGGCCGTCACCGGCAGCGCCGCCAGCACCCCGAGTCGGGCCAGTTGGTGGCTGAGTGCCCGCTCCGGTGCGTCGATCTGGTTCTGGGTGCCGAACTGGCCGTCCCGTGCCGCCGTCGCCGCCGCGAGCGCGGACTGCGTCGCGGCCCAGGCGTCGGCCGGGTAGTGGCGCGGGTCGAGCGTCTGCGCGTGGGCGACGGCCGCGTCGAGGGCTGTGGTGTCCAGTGGCCGGGCCTGCGCGGTCAGCACATCGCTGAGCAGGTAGTCGTCGAAGTCGACATGGCCGCCGGTTTCCTGGGTCGCGTAGTTGAACAGGCCCACCCGGTGACCCATGAAGTGGGCGAGGCTTCCGTCGAGCGCCTGCGGGCCCACCCGGTTGCCGAGCCGGGTCCACTGGATTCCGTCCAGGCTGTAGTAGAACGTCGTCCACAGTTGCCCGACCGGCGAGGAGAAGTCGAGGTCCGCCTTCAGGTGCACCTCGGTCGCGTCGCCCAGCGACACTGTCGTGCCGGCGAGGAAGTTCTCCAGCGTCGACTGGTCGAGGTCGACCGCGAACGGCTGCGACCGGTTCACGACGCCGAGGGTGTTGACGTCACCGACCCGCTTGACCGCCACGTACGAGAATCCGCGGTTGTAGGCCGCCAGGCCCGCGACGTCGCCGTTCTTCATCCCGGAGATGTCCATCCGGGTCTGGACCGACTGTCGTGGCCCGAACGTCCGCTGCGAGAGCGTGTTGCGTGCCTCCTCGAACCACGCCAGCTCGGCCCGGTTGGACAGCTTCGTGTAGACGTACTGGCCGGTGACCACAGAGCCGGCCGTCAACCGCAGCCAGCCGTCGCGGTCGGTGAGTGACCAGTACCGGTTGTCCGGGGCATGGTTCCATTCCCACGCCAGGTCCAGCCGCGACCCGTTGGGGGCGATCTCCGCCGGGTCGAGCGGCGCGGGGACCGTCCACTGCTCGTCCTGGTACGCCTTGTGCGGCGCGTCGTTGGCGAAGTCGTCCGAGGCGACGATGCTCTTCTGCCGCTCGAACAGCTCCTCGGCCGGGCTGAGCCGGATCGGCTTGTCGAACAGGCCGTTGACCGGTACGACGCCGTTGGTGCCGAAGGTCGGCCACCCGTTCTGCCAGGTGGCGGGGATGAGTGCCGGGATCCGACCGATCGGGAACGTGTCCCGGAAGAACATGCCGTGCCAGTCGGTCCCGCCGCCCGCGCGGCTGATCGGCACCAGGCTGCCCTGCGCGAAGCCGTTGGAGTTGAGCACTCCGCGCGCCTCGTAGGTGTTGACCCCACCGGCCGAGGTGTAGCGCCCGAGCAGGTCCTTCGACCGGAACATCACCACCTGGCGGCCCTGCCCGGACGGCCAGGTGATGATGACGGCGTAGTACCAGCCGTCGATGTGGTAGACCTGCGCGCCCTCGAACAGACCGCCGATGAACGGCTGCCCGGCGTAGTTGCCGGCGGTGAAGATGTTCGGATAGTCCTGCGCGATGGCGGTCAGGCCGGCGTTGAGGCGTACGGCGCTGGTGCCGCCAGAGCCGTAGAAGATGTACGGGGTGCCGTCGACGTCGAAGAAGAGCGACGGGTCGTGCAGGCCACGGCCGAGGGCGGTGCGCTGCCACGGGCCGTTCTCGATGTCGTCGGTGCGGTAGAGGTACGCCCCGCTGAGGTTGTTGGTGTTGAAGACCGCGTAGAACGTGCCGTCGTGGTAGCGCAGCGACGACGCCCACTGGCCCTGGCCGTACGAGTTCTGGCCGTTGCGCAGTGAGAAGGAGTCGCCGATGCTCGCCCGGTCGAAGACGTAGTTGACGATCTCCCAGTTGACGAGGTCGTACGACTTCATGATCGGCGCGCCAGGGCTCAGGTGCATCGTCGTGCTGATCATGTAGTAGATGTCTCGACCCTCGTCGTTCTCGGCGGCCGGCACCCGTTCGACGCTGATGTCCGGCACGTCGGCGTTGAGCAGCGGCACCGAGTAGGTGCCGTCGCCGGTGTCGGTCGAGGTGTACGACGATCGGGGCGACCATCCGTCGGCAGCGTGCGCGGCGGCGGGGGTGGCCACCAGGATCGCACCGACGAGAACGGCCGTTGATGCGAGCGCGCACAGTGGACGGAGACGATCGGCGAGCACTGTGGACGCCAGTCGGGTCAACGTGGTGCTGGCGTGGTTGGTGGCGGCGTTCAGGCTGTTCACAGCGGATTCGCGGGCGATGTTCAGGACACGCGAGCGGACCGACACGACCAAGACGAGCTCCAAACGCGAGAGCGGCGTGAAGGCCATCGTGTTATCGCTAACAACGCCTGTCAAGACTATCAATGAAACGTGCCCGAACTATCCCCGTAACACCGCCGACCCTCCACAGTGGACCGTGGTCCCGCGCCACCCCCCAGCCTCGGTGATCATGAAGTTGTT
>NZ_JAKKFH010000015.1 GCF_022230925.1 Micromonospora alfalfae
CAGCGCCAGGCACTTTTACTACATTACCCGCTCGTTTCCACCGTGTCAAACCGATATTTCGCGGTTCGCCATGCTTCAACAGATAATGCGGATAGCCTTGCTTGCTCGAGTCCACGAGGACGCACGTCGTTACCGACGTTCGTTTCTGTCGTGGGAAGCCGCAGACCGGCCGATCACCGCTTCGCGGCTCTCCGCCCGGCTCCTGCCGGCTTCAGCACTCTACCCGGTCGGCTCCGCGTTCGCAACCCCGTCTCCGGAGTGTTCCGCACCGCCCGATCCTCAGTCTCGCTCGGCGTTCCCGCCACGAGCCTGGCGCCCGTTCTCGGCCAGTTTGTCCGGCCTCCCCCGTGCAGAGAGAAAGTTACGCGGACGGCCCGGAGAAGGCAAATCAGGGTTCATCACTGGTTCGGGCGAACAGCGCCGACCGGTCCCCGGCGCAGCCGAGGACGGGAGCCGCCTCGACGTGCCAGAGTGTCAGTCATGGATGAGTCCGGGCACGGTGCCAGGGTGTTCGCCGAGGAGGCGCTGCTCGGCCTCATCGGGCCGTTCTGGCAGGTGGTGATCGGCGCGGTCGTGCTGGTCGTTCTTGTGCTCTCGGTCGGACGACTGGCCCGACGGGGCAAATCCCGGATGACCACGGCGCTGCTGGTCACCGCCGCGGCCATCGCCGGGTTCGCGGTGATCGGCGTCCTGCTCGAGAACTGAGGTTCAGCGCCGGCGGTCGGCCAGGCTGGATGACGCAGAGCCTGCGGTTGGCCGGGCCGGGCAGCTCAGAGCCGGCGGTTGGCCAGGCTGGGCAGCTCGGCGCGGATCGTTTCGAGCCGGTCCAGGTCCAGGTCGACGACGGAGACCCCCGGGCCGTCCGGCACCTGGCCCATGACCGTCCCCCACGGGTCGATCACCATGCTGCGGCCAAAGCAGGTGCGACCTGGCTCGTGGTCGCCGGTCTGACCGGCCGCCGCCACGAAACACTGGTTCTCGATCGCCCTGGCCCGCAGCAGGACCTCCCAGTGGTCCCGGCCGGTGTGCATCATGAACGCGGCCGGTACCACCAGCAGTTGGGCGCCGCCATCGGACGCGAGCAGCCGGTACAGCTCCGGGAAGCGCAGGTCGTAGCAGATCGACAGGCCGACCCGCAGCCCCTCGACGTCGACCACCACCGGTTGGACCCCGGGCGCGACACTCGCCGACTCCCGGTAGGAGACCCGACCCGGGATCTCCACGTCGTACAGGTGGATCTTGCGGTAGCTCGCGGCCAGACTGCCGGAACGGTCGAAGACCAGCGACGTGTTCCAGGTGTGGTCCGGGTCCGGGCCGGCCTCGTGGAACGAGCCGGCCACCAACCAGATCCCGAGCCGCCGCGCGACACCGGCGAAGAAGCTGCCCACCTCGCCGTCGACCGGCTCCGGTTCGGGCAGCCCAGCGGCAGGACCCAGATAGTCGACGTACTCCGGGAGGACGGCGAGATCCGCGCCGCCGGCGGCGGCGCGCTCCAGTAGGGCCTCCGCAGCCGCCAGATTGGCCTTACGGTCGTCCCGGGCGTTCAACTGGCAGACGGCGACACGCATGAGCAAAGGGTACGGCTGGAGGGCTCTGACGGACAGCGTCACAGTCTGGCCGGCACGGGTGGTGGGCACTGGCGAACGGCGCCGAACACGAACACGCCGGCCGCTCAGGATCGAACGGCCGGCGTGATGCGGGAAGGATCAGGCGGACTTCTCTTCGCGGTCGCGCCGAGCCCGGCGCCCGGTGAACTCACGCGGCACGATCGTCGGGTTGACGTTCTCCAGGACAACCTCGCGGGTGATCAGCACGCGGGCGGCGTCGGGGTTGCTCGGCACCTCGTACATCGCGGAGAGCAGAACCTCCTCGATGATGGCCCGCAGACCACGGGCACCGGTGCCCCGCAGCATCGCCTGATCGGCGATGGCTTCCAGCGCCGGCTCGTCGAACTCGAGCTCGACACCGTCCAGCTCGAACAGGCGCTGGTACTGCCGGACCAGGGCGTTGCGCGGCTCGGTGAGGATCCGAACGAGGGCGCTACGGTCCAGGCTGCGAACGTTGGTGATCACCGGCAGCCGGCCGACGAACTCGGGGATCAGCCCGAACTTGAGCATGTCTTCCGGCATGACCTGGCTGAAGATGTCGTCGGTCGACCGCTCGGAGACCGACCGGAGCCGGGCACCGAAGCCGGTGCCGCCCTGCCCGGTGCGGGACTCGATGATCTGGTCGAGGCCGGCGAACGCCCCACCACAGATGAACAGCACGTTCGTGGTGTCGATCTGGATGAACTCCTGATGTGGGTGCTTACGGCCACCCTGCGGGGGCACATTGGCCACAGTGCCCTCGAGCATCTTGAGCAGGGCCTGTTGCACACCCTCACCGGAGACGTCC
The DNA here is from genome assembly GCF_022230925.1 of Micromonospora alfalfae. Classification (GTDB taxonomy): domain Bacteria; phylum Actinomycetota; class Actinomycetes; order Mycobacteriales; family Micromonosporaceae; genus Micromonospora; species Micromonospora alfalfae. The sequence goes on from NZ_JAKKFH010000015.1 coordinate 2,395, forward strand.
CGGGTGATCGACGGATTCTCCGACTTGCGGGCGATCTTGTCGACCTCGTCGATGTAGATGATGCCGGTCTCGGCGCGCTTGATGTCGTAGTCGGCGGCCTGGATCAGCTTGAGGAGGATGTTCTCGACATCCTCGCCCACGTAGCCCGCCTCGGTCAGCGCTGTGGCGTCGGCGATGGCGAACGGGACGTTCAACATCCGGGCGAGGGTCTGCGCGAGGTGGGTCTTGCCGCACCCCGTCGGGCCGAGCAGCAGGATGTTGGACTTGGCCAGCTCGACGGCGTCACTGCCGGAGCCCGGCGCGCCAGCCGCCTCGGCCTGGATCCGCTTGTAGTGGTTGTAGACAGCTACAGCGAGCGCCTTCTTGGCCTGATCCTGCCCCACGACGTAGGTGTCGAGGAACTGGCAGATCTCCATCGGCTTGGGAAGCTCTTCCCACTTCACCTCGCCGGACTCGGCCAGCTCCTCTTCGATGATCTCGTTGCAGAGATCGATGCACTCGTCGCAGATGTAGACCCCTGGGCCCGCGATGAGCTTCTTGACCTGCTTCTGCGACTTGCCGCAGAAGGAGCATTTCAGTAGGTCGCCGCCGTCACCGATCCGTGCCACCTACGTTCTCCCTGCACTCATCGGCCGGAGACCCGGCCCTGACCTGCGGACGTTGCGCGCCGCCCGGCTTAGTTCGCGCCGCCGGTCCAACCGGCGAAGCGGTACGGACCCGACGTTACCCGCTGGCGGGGCATTCTCCGACCCCCAAAACGGGTGTGTCAGAGGTCGGCCGGGAACGGAGCCCCGGCCAACCTCTGACCCGGTACAGCTCAGCGGGCGGCGTTGGCCGCCAGCAGACCCTTCTTGCGGCTGGTCAGGATCGTGTCGACCAGCCCGTACTCCTTGGACTCCTCGGCCGTCATGATCTTGTCACGGTCGATGTCCTTGCGAACCTGCTCGATCGGGCGGTTGCAGTGGCGGGACAGCATGTCCTCCAGCTGCGTACGCATCCGCAGGATCTCCCGGGCCTGGATCTCGATGTCCGAGCCCTGCCCGTAGCCGCCCTCGGTGGCCGGCTGGTGGATGATGATCCGCGAGTTCGGCAGGGCCATCCGCTTACCCGGGGTGCCCGCCGAGAGCAGCACCGCCGCCGCGCTCGCCGCCTGCCCGAGGCAGACCGTCGAGATGTCCGGACGGACGTACTGCATGGTGTCGTAGATCGCCGTCATGGCGGTGAACGAACCACCCGGCGAGTTGATGTACATGATGATGTCGCGGTCCGGGTCGGTGCCCTCGAGCGTCAGCAGCTGGGCCATCACGTCGTTGGCCGACGCGTCGTCCACCTGGACGCCGAGGAAGATGATCCGGTCCTCGAAGAGCTTGTTGTACGGGTTCGACTCCTTGACCCCGTACGACGTGCGCTCAACGAACGACGGCAGCACGTAGCGGTTGTGCACGGCCGCGAACTGGGGCGGCAGGCTCAGATCGGTCATCGTCAGCTCCTCAGCTCAGGGTCCCGGCGCCATCCGGAACCTGTGCGGCCCCGATGATCACCTTGTCGATGAAGCCGTAGTCCATGGCCTCCTGGGCGGTGAACCAACGGTCCCGGTCCGAGTCGGCCTCGATCTGCGACTGGCTCTGGCCGGTGTGGTGCGCGACCCGCTCCTGGAACATCCGCTTCGTGTAGAGCATCTGCTCCGCCTGGATGGCGATGTCGGACGCCGTGCCGCCCAGACCACCGGACGGCTGGTGCATCATGATCCGTGCGTGGGGCAGGGCGTACCGCTTGCCCTTGGTGCCCGCGCAAAGCAGCAGCTGGCCCATCGAGGCAGCCATGCCCATCGCCACGGTCGACACGTCGTTGTCGATGAACTGCATGGTGTCGTAGATCGCCATGCCGGAGTAGACCGAGCCACCCGGCGAGTTGATCCACAGGTTGATGTCGCGGTCCGGGTCCTCCGCGGCGAGCAGCAGCAGCTGCGCGCAGATGCGGTTGGCGACCTGGTCGGTCACCTCACTGCCCAGGAAGATGATGCGTTCCTTGAGCAACCGGTTGTAGACCGAGTCGTCGAGGTTGCCAATGGAGTCGCCACCGCGCGCGTCAATCGCCCGGAGCGACTTCTTGGGGATGTGCATGTCGGTCATGGCAGCCCTTCGCTCTCCGTACCGTCTTTCCCGACACTAACCGCTGTGCGGGGCGGCAGAGTCCCGGTCGGGGCAGTGTTCGCTCTCAGCGCAGCTGTGTCGGGGTACCCGCGGCGCGGGCTTCCGGGCGTACCCGGCAGTGCTTGCTGCCCGGCGTACCCGGCAGTGCTTGCTGCCCGGCCGCACCCGACGATCAGTGGTCGTGGTTGTGCTCCGCCTCGTTGGCGGCGCGCAGGGCGTCGAGGGTGATCCCGTTGCCGGCCGAGTCCTTGATCGTGATCTTCTCCATGACGGCCGCGAGCGCCTTGCCCCGCCGCACGTCGCCGAAGACCGCGGCGGCCGCGCCGGAGCGCACCAGCTGGTCGTAGTACTGCTGCGGGGCCATCCCGGCGCGCTGCGCCCGGTGCACGATCTCGTGCCCGAACTCGTCGTCGGAGACCTGCACGTCCTCCGCGTCGGCCAGCGTGTCCAGCAGGAGCTGGACCTTGACGCCCTCGGTCGCCGCCTCGGTCAGCTCGGCGTCGATCTGCTCCTCGGTCTTGTCCTCTGCCGCGAGGTACTCCTCCATGGAGGCGCCGATCCGCTCCAGTTGGTCGACCATCGCCTGCTTGCGGCTCTCGACCTCCTCGCGGACGACACCCTCCGGGGCCGGGATGTCGGCGGCCTCGACGAGCTGGGCCAGGGCCTTGTCCCGAGCGGCGTAGATCTGCTCGACCTGCTTGCCCTGGGTGACCCGGGACCGCAGGTCGCCGCGCAGCTCCTCGATCGTGTCGAACTCGCTCGCCATCTGGGCGAACTCGTCGTTCAGCTCCGGCAGCTCCTTCTCCTTGACCGTGCGCACGGTCACCGCCACGTCAGCGTCCCGACCGGCGAAGTCGCCGCCGACCAGCTGGGTGGTGAAGGTGGTGTCGTCGCCGGCGGCGAGGCCGACCACTGCCTCGTCCAGGCCCGGCAGGAGCTGCTTGCTGCCCACCTCGTGGGAGATGTTGCTCGCCTGGCCGCCCGGCACGTCCTCGCCGTCGACGGTGGCGTTCAGGTCGATCTGGACGTAGTCGCCCTCGGCGGCGGCCCGCTCGACGGTCTTGAGGGTCGCGAAACGCTCCCGCAGGTTCTTCACCTGCTCGTCGATCTCGCTCTCGTCGATCTGCAGCTCGTCGACGGTCACCTCGATGGTGCTCGCGTCCGGGATGGTGATCTCCGGGCGGACGTCGACCTCGGCCGTGAAGTTCAGCGAGTCACCGTCGTTGAACTCGGTGATCTCGACCTCCGGGCGCCCCAGCGTCTTCAGGTCGTGCTCGCGCACGGCGGCGAGGATGTTCTCCGGGATGGCCTCCTGAACCGCCTCGTTGAGGACGGTGCCCCGGCCCACCCGCTGGTCGATCACCGCGGTCGGCACCTTGCCCCGGCGGAAGCCCGGAACCTGGACCTGCGAACCGATCTCCCGGTACGCCTTCTTGAGGCTCGGCTCGAGCTCGACGAACGGCACCTCGATGGCGAGCCGCACGCGCGTCGGGCTCAGAGTCTCGACGGTGCTCTTCACAGGCGTACTCCTTGACGGATCTCAGTTGAGTCTGGGCGTGATTCAGCCCATCGAGTGTAGGCGAGCCGGCCTGACGCTCCGGCATCGCCCGGGAGCCGCACTGGGCGGCACCCGGGGCGGCCCGGCCGCGGACGACAGTCGGGGTGGCGGGATTTGAACCCACGGCCCCTCGCTCCCAAAGCGAGTGCGCTACCAAGCTGCGCCACACCCCGTGGCGACGTGCAGTCTATGCCGTCGCCACGCCTCAGTAGGTGCCGGGGCATCCCCCACCCGGACACATCACCCGAAAATTACCATTCCACCCCACCTGCTCGCCGCCAAGATCCGCCGGGCGGCTCCAAGATCCGCGCAACGTCACGGATGTTCTGGCCTCCTGGGACGGCGAGGCCACTACATCCCGGATGTTGTGCGGATCTTGGTCGCCGTGCCGCCGGGCCCGCCGACGACGCGACCTCGCGCGGCGGCGACGCGGTTACGCGTCGGGCACCGACATTGGGTACGCTAGGGGCGCGTCCTGCTTCGGCGGGATGCACGCGGGCGTAGCTCAATGGTAGAGCTTCAGTCTTCCAAACTGACTACGCGAGTTCGATTCTCGTCGCCCGCTCCACGCACGAAGGCCCAGGTAAGACCGCATGATCGCGGCACCTGGGCCTTTCGCATCTCGTCATCGCGCCGAGCGGGATCGGCTGCCCTCTAGGACGTTTCGGCGTAGCGCCGAGTCGCTTGGATGATCGACGCCGCGACATCGTCGGCGCGGGTGTGTCTGCCGGTCCACTTGGCGAGGTTGGACTTCTGGACCGCCCAGGCGACCACACGCTGGTTCTTCGCCGTCGTGATGGTCATGCCGCCGTAACCCGCATCCACCATCGCCACGTCGTGCAGAGCGACGCGGTGGGAGACGTTGGGGTTCCGCACGATCACCTCGGTGTCCGTGAGGATCACGGCCGGAGACCAGGCGAACCTCCACCAACTCAGCAGCGCGCCGACGATGGCGAGAGCGCTCGCGAGCACGGAGCCGAGAACCAGCCACGACAACAGGCCGACCAGAGGGACCAGAGCGAGTACGCCGAATCGACCGAGCGGTGAGACTCTCCAGATCTGCGGTGCGCGTGGGTTGCCGACGTGCTGTGCCATCGTCGTGCTGTCCTTCCTGCCATGCCTCTTCGACCAGAGATGGATTCAAGGCGGGCCCTCGCCTTTGGCCCTGCGGTCCGGGAGTGAGCAGGATAGAGCTTCGACTCTGCGCGCGGCTGACAGCCCACGCTGACAGCGCACCGGCCCGGGCGCCAGACCTTCGATGTTCGCCGATACGGCTCCTGTGCAGACGGTGGCGGACGGCCGAGACTGTAGCGATGTCATCCGTTGGTGCGGGCGCCCCACGCAGGCAGGTCGTCACCGCCGCTCTGCTCATCGTCGTCGGTGTGCTGGTCCTCTTCGTCCCGGCCGGTGACGAGGGCAGGGTTCTCGTGCCCATCAGCGAGGGTCACGGGCTGTCCGCAGTGGACGGAATCGGTGCGGCGCTGCTGACGGCGGGCGGCACCTGGTTGGAGGTGCTGGTGATACGACGCCTGCCGTACCTCGCCCTGCCGCCACGGGCCCTGTTCGCACTCGGCCTGCTGGCCGGTCTCGGCGTGGGGCTCCTGGTCGCCTCGGCCTTCTCGGGATTTTTCTGGTGGTGGGCTGTCGGCGCAGCCATGCTGGGCATCGCCGTCCTCGTGCTGGTGCCCCTCACGGCGCGCCGCTGAGGAAGACTGGCCGCGCACGGGTCACCAGACTGGCTCTTGACACACAGCAAGGCCCAGGTGAACCGCGCGGCGGCGGCGCCTGGGCCCACTCGGCTAGGCCGAGTTGCCGAGTCACCTCAGGTGGAACCGTTCGTCGACCGCGAGAGCGGCCAACTGCGGAACGGAGAACGGCAGCTTCGTCAACGCTGGCCGGCTCTCGTCCAGCCGCACAGTCTGCGCCACGAAGACCACAACGCCGTCCGGGTGCCGGTACGCCGACCACTGGTCGAGCCGATCGTCGTCGGTCGGTCGGATCACCACGCCGACCCGCGTCGTGCCGGCGGTCTCCACCTGGCATTCGCCCCGCATGCCCCAGAAGGTCTGGGCCAGGTCACACGGCTCGGTCGGCAACTGGTTGCCGGCGTCGTGCACCTCCACGATCACGCGACCGGTGCCCTTGCCCTGCGCCACGGCCACCGAGGACGAGTAGCTCCACACGTCGACGCCGTCCACCTTGTCCTCGAACTGCGCCTGGTGGGTCCGCAGCGTCCGCTCCTCGGCGGACTGGTTCGGCGGGTCCTCCGGCGTGGTGTAGCCGGAAGGTATGACCGAGACAGCCTCGCTGAGCAGGTGAGTTCCCTGCTCGTACTTGGATCCGGCCCGCGCGGTCCGGTCCTCCTGCGGCTGGCCGTCCGGCCCGGTCGGCCACGGCTCCTTGGTGTCCGGAGAACCCAGCGGCCCCTGACCCGCCGGTTGGTAGACGCGGCCGTCCGGGGTGGCGACGGCCGCGAAGCCGGTGACGGCCAGCACGACGGCGGCCGATCCGAGGGACGCCCACAGAGCGCGTCGACGGAAGCACGTCCGCCGTGCCGCGCCGAGCGCTGCTCCCGTACTCAATGGTGGTGGCGGGGTTGTCCGCGCCATCTCGCTGCGGAGCCCCTCGCGGAACTCTTCTTCGTTCATCGCTCTCTCATCTCGATCCCGCTGTGGACGGGTGACAGGAGGCCGCGCAACGTGTCGAGCCCGCGTGCCGCCTGGCTCTTCACCGTAGTCAAGTGTCTATAGAAGCCAGGCCGTGTGTCACAGCAGCGTTGCTATACGTTGCTCGGCGTGAACGAGAGTCTCGCCCGTGAACGCCTTGCTGGTGTACTTCAGCTCATCGACCAGTGGGGCGACCTGTACGACCGACGCTGGGGAAAGCGAGAGCCGTATGGGGAGGAGAACCCCGCACTCGACTCGCAGGTCGACTCGCTCATCGACGAGGTGCGGTCCCGGACGAGGTTGGCCCGAGACGTGATCGTCGCGATGGGTGAGGTGCAGTTGGCGGCGAAGGTCGTCGAGCACGAAGAGGGAGTGTATGGAGGGCATCCGTTTACTCAGGCTCGTGTCGCGATCGTCGAAGCGATCTCCAGCCTTGCGCAGCGGGAGGAACTGGCCGAGATCATAGGTCCGGTGGGCCCTCGACTGTCGGCGTCGGAGCTGCATCCAACTATCTGGGGGGCCGCCGCCAAGCTGTGGGACGACGGCCACCTCCGCGCAGCGGTGCAGACAGGTGCGACAGCGCTCGAAGGCCTGTTGCAGGGCATCGCCGGACCAGGAGTGTCGGGCGAGGGCCTTGCTGGCCTCTTCTCTATTGGCGATCCGACGGTGGCGTCGCCCCGTCTTCGACTGCGCGACGTTGACTCGGCTTCGAAGACTTGGAAGTCAGCGCATGAGGGAGCCGCTGCGATGATCCGAGGCGCCTTTATGGGTGTGCGAAATGTGGTGTCTCATCCAGGGTGGCCGGATCCAAGTTCTCGTGAAGCGCTTGAGATGCTCGCGGTCCTGAGCTACGTGGCTCACCTCGTCGACCGATCAGATAAGGCGGATGCTCAGTGAGCGCTTCGGCCTTCGACGGGATCTCGGAAATGCGTCTTGAAGGCGGCGGAACGATGTCCGTCACCTTCACCGATGGCCGAAGCGCAACTGCTCCGCTTGGGCGAGATGTATTCGAGCCAACCAGCGCAATCGCCTCCTCCACCTACCTTCCGCAGTCTTCACGGTTGCACCTGCGAACAAAACAAGGCGACGACATCTTCGTCGACCTACCGCAGCCCACCGAACTCGCACCCCTAGCCGGCAGACCAACGATCTATCTCGATCAAAATCACTGGAGCGCCCTGGCCAATATGCTCCACGAGCCACACCGGGTCACCAACGAACAGGAGCGCGAGGCAGCGGCGAAGCTCATTGAATTCGCGATGGCCCGGAAAGTTGTGCTGCCAATGTCCTCTGCGCACTTGTCAGAAACCTGCAAGCAGGTCGACGCCGACCAGCGCTACCGGCGGGCGCTTACTATTGCCCAACTCTCGGCGGGCTGGCAACTGCGTGACCCGCTAGATCTTCGGCGGTTTGAAATACGACAGGCGTTGACCGTACGATACCGTCACCTTTGCCTGGTCCCTCCGGCGGCAGTCACCCTCGAGCCGAACGCCGTCCACTCCGGCCGAGGCAGCGACCTTCCAGACGTCGGCGCGGATCTACCAGCCGAAGCCCAATGGGCTGTCCATGCCATTCGGTGCATCGGAGGGATTCTCGATGCAGTGCTCGACGCGGAACATATCCCTATGTCCATTGCACCAGGATGGGCATCCGGATTCCAGGAATTTGCGACATTCTTGAAGAGCAACCCAAAAGGGAAAGAGTTGAAGCGCCGAAGGACGCATGCGAAGTTCATCGCCGACTTGGGGCGAGAGCTTCCTGAGGAAGCACACCGTGCTGGCATTACACCGGAGGAGATGTCCAATTGGACTCTTAATCATAGCGAGGAGGACCTAAGAGACATGCCGGCTCTAGGACTGTTTCGGGAAGTCATTCATGAGAAGCTCTCAGATGAGCGCCTCCGTTGGTTAGACAACGATCTCGTTGACATGATGTACCTTACGTCGGCAGCGGGCTATTGCGACCACGTCGTCGGTGAGCGTGCACATATTTCCCACATCGCAAATGGGCTTCGGCGGCTAGGCCGGGCGACCAGCATCCACCGCAACCTCCGCTCACTGGTCAAGCAGCTTTAAGTGGAAGGAGCCCCTTAGGAATTTGCGGCACGCTCGTGATTCGTTGATGGCCGTTGCTACTAACGTCGCCGTTCGATCACGAGGATGGCAAGCCGACTCATTGACCGGTTGGGAGTCAGCGGTAGCCATGGCAGAGGAGCCGCTCAAGAACCATCCAAGCTGACAGGCGCTGATAACACCGTCCCTGAGCTCGCAATGCATGAGCTCTTCGAGGGGGCTGCCTGGCGCGTCCGTGACAATTAGGGCCCGGGCATGCGATCTCCTGTCGCTCCAGGTTCGCGCTCATGCGCGCCATGGGTCTGGGTTGTTGGGCTCGGTTGGAGGTGACTTCAGCCTGTCGGGTCCGAGCCACATGGGATGCGGCAGGCAGCGGGAAGGGATGTTGTCGCCGAGACGTGCGCGGGTCGGAGCGCCAAACCCGGCTACTCAAAGGGCATAATCATCGCCATGGCCGATGACAAGAGCAACGCCAGACCCAACCCCGTAAGCCTCGGCGAGGGCGAGTTCAAGCACGGTTCGCAGGTGATCCTCACTCCGATGGCCGCAGACTTCAACCCACCGTCTGCCTCGATGAATCCCGCTGCATCCCCCGGCCCAGCACCCGCCTCCAACGGCTCTGGTGGCTCTTCGGCCGCTAGCCCCAGCAGTAGCGCTCCTACCGCCAGCGACTAGCGATGTTGCCGCCGGTCACCCTCGGCGCCCTGCTGATCATCCTCGCGCTCGTACCAGGATGGCTATATCTGCGATTAGTCGAACGCCTACGCCCTCCTGCTACCTATGGTGGCCTCCATCAGCTTCTTGAGGTACTAGCCGTCGGGGTTGCCACATCAGGTGTAGCTGCACTGGCGGTTCTACTTACACCTCACCGTCTCTTGCCCTTCACGCTCAACGTCGACGCTTGGGCGGTCGGCGGGGACGCTTACCTCCGAGCGCACCCCCGGCCAGCAGCGTGGAGCGTAGCTCTCGTCTTCGTGGTGGCCTTGCTCATCGCGTACGGGCTCTTCAGCCTCCACCGGCTGCGCCGGCCCGCCGAGTTCAAAGGCCATGGCAATGTGTGGGTTCACAGCCTCGGCGATCGGCCAGCAGACAAAGTGCCCTATATTGGGCTGCATCTTGATGATGGACGTCTAGTTGAAGGCAAGCTGCACTCTTACGCGCTTGACAACCAGGAAGGGTGCCGCGACGTCGCTCTGGAAAGACCCATCCGAATTACCTCAGCAAATGAGACGACTGCCCACCCTCTACCCAATCTCGACCGCTTGGTCGTTTCTGCGGATCGGGTCTCGTACATCACCGTTATCCATGTCCCCAAACAGGTAAAGGCACGCAGACGACAGCGGCGGCCCGCTGAAGAGGCAATCAGCCCGGCCCAGCGCAAGCCAGAAGACTCTTCACTATCAGTTACGGATAGTTCGGCTCAATGACCCCGATGTGATGCAGGCCCCCGCCTCAGGCAAACTTAGGTTGTGGCAAACATCAACTGGGATACCGTCGCAACCTCCGTCGCCGCAGCAGTCTTCACCACCCTGGCCATCGAATATACGGCCAAGCCGTGGCTAGAAGCACGCAAGGACCGCATTCTCGAGGGCATGCGCGGCAGACGCGAACTCCTCGCAACCATCATCAAAATCGCGTTGCCGGCCGCTTTCCTTACTGAGCACTTACCACCAAGCACACCTGCGGATATGCGCCAGCGCCTCCTCGAGGGACGTCGGCAACAGTACGAAGTTATGCGCGACCAAATTCAGCATCTCTTTGAGAACACCGGCCGCTACGGGGGCCTATATCCGGGTCCGGTTCGAGACTTGGTCATACGGTACATCTTGTGTATTCAAGGCCTTGCCTGGTCCCGACGAACGCAGAACGACCAAGCTCGGATCGTTCGAGCGCTAACGGCTGAGTTAGCGCTCGTACTGGATGGCCCTCGTCGACATGCTCCGGCACGACTACGGGCAATGAGGGAACTCGACAAACTGATCCGGGAGACCGAAACGGATGATCCAGCCGACCGGCACGAAGCCCTCCGGACCTAGTCACCGATCCGGATTCGCCCACGGCCCGTAGCGGTTCAGGACAAGGTCACGTTTCGAGTGGGTAGGGGCCGAGAAACCGCTCGCCGTTGAAATGGATCATGTGGGTCGGGTTGTCCGCACACCACACTTCGGTCTCCCAGGCGATCTGGTGAAGGTATTTCCGCGCGTTCTGTCTGGTCGGGAAACAGGTGACGAAGACAGGACCTGCGGTGCTGCCAGCGAAGAGAGTGCGGAGTTCGGCGTGTCGTTTGGCATCGATAGGTCCATGCTTGGGGGCAGCCTCCAGCAACACCAGCCAGTTCTTGTCCGGCATGTACACGATCAGGTCGGGGATCTTGCCGTGGGGGTCGAGGACCACACCCAGGTCGGTGAGAGCCTTCTCCTCGAAGGCTGACCACTTGTCCCCGGCATCGCCGACGTAGAGCACGACGCCGCCGGGGGTGAAGTAGCTGCAGAAGTCCCTGATCATGACGTCGAGGAGTTCGTTCTGGCCGCCGGGACTGAGAGTGACCTCTCGGCCGCCGGGCAGCACTACAGGAATACGGCGCATCTTCCTCTCCGCGGCATAGGCGTCCAGTTTGTCCGGGGAGGTCGATCAGGTAGTTCCTGATGGTGGTGTCGAACTCGTCGCTGCTGTAGGAGCGGATAACGGCCAGGGCGGGATCGCTGATCTGATAGCACCAGTGGGGCGAGTTTGATGGGCCGGTCGGGTTTGTCCGGGTTTTGCACGACAAGCCCTGCGGCGGCGGCCTGGGCCGCCGCCAAGGTCCATACGCAGCTGGCCCTGATATGTCGGTGGTTCCTGTCAAGTGGCAGGCGGAAACGGCGTCCGGAGCTGCGGGTGGAGATTTCGATGGCGCTATCAATCTTGAGGTCGTCCGTCCGGGTTCGTGTCGGTCAGCAGCCCTAGAGTGGTGCGACGCGGTCCGGCGACCGGCCGGGGCAAGCGCAACGCCGGAGATGTGATGAGTAGCTCGAACGAGGGTCCCGCGGACGCAGAGGCGTCGACGCGGACTGGCGTAAACACGTACTCCACCGGCGGAGGAGGGGTTTCCTTCGCCCGCCGCGTGGCCGCCACTTACCTCGCGAGCATGCTCACTGGCAGCCGCCGGAGAGAAACGGGCGAGCTCCCGGTCCGATCGCTCGCGTTCCAGACCGGGCCCGAGCATCCGGCCGACGACCTGCTCGTCGTCGCGGGCGATCACGACATCGAACTCGCCGTCGCTTGCCGGGCGACGCCCAACTTCGTCCCCAGTCACGAAGAGACCGTCAAGCTGGTCGGGTCGCTGCTCGACGAGGTGGCCGCCCATCCCGACGGACGCGTCGCCGTCGCGGTCGCCGGGTGGAAGCCCGAATGGGAACAGGTTGCCAAGCTGTGCGACCTTGCCCGGGCGAACGGCGACGCCAACACCTTCCATACCGCCTTGGAGACAGATGGCCGTTGGTCGCAACCCGCACGCACCCGCTACCTCCACCTGCGTCGGATGGTCGCGAAGCCCTTCGGGAAGGAGCCCGATGACACCGAGGTGAGAGAGCGGACCTGGGCTCTCCTAACACGGCTGCACATCCTCGGGTTCAAGGTACAAAGCCCAGATGAGTCCGACTGGACCGCTGTGGCCAGCTCCTTGGACGGCATTGCCGCCGAGGATGCCGACGGCGTCAGCCTGCGTGACCGTCTCGAGGTAAAAGCCGGCGATTACGACGTTCTCGGAGCCGTGGTCGACCTCAACCTGCTGCGAGCCGACACCCACCTGCTCATCGACGCCCCAGCCACGCGCACCAAGCAGGCCTGGAACATCCTGCACCAGTATCGCATCATGGCGTTCGGCACCGTTCGCGGCAGCCTCGGCGCCGGTGCCGGCGCCGGCACCGGTGGCGCGACGGAGCTTGCGCTGCCGTTCGCCGAAAGACGCGCGGATCTTGCCGCCGAACTGCGGCGCGTCGCCTCCGACCACGGCGCGCTGGTCGTCACCGGTTCCTCGGGAACCGGCAAGAGTGCCCTGGTCCTGTCCACCGTCGCCGAACTCGAGACTGCCGAGCCCGGAGCCTTCGAAGCAGTCGTCGTTAACTTCCGCGAGCTGCCGAACACCGGCGTCGAACTCCAACACCTGCTCGGTACACCGCTCGGCCAGGTGATGGCCGAACTCTCGGCGCCACGCAGGGTCCTCGTCATCGACGCCGCCGACGCAGCGAACGAACGATCTGCCAGGCTGCTGCACCATCTGGTCACCGCCGCCTCGACGGCCGGAATGGGAATCGTCGCAGTCGCCGCCGACCCTGCAGCAGAGTTCGTCCGCGAGCAGTTGACCATCGCATGGCAAGGTTCCGCTCAGACCTTCCACGTCGCACCCCTGGACGACACCGACCTGGCCGAAGTTGCGCAACGCTTCCCCTTGCTACGCGGACTGCTGCGAAACCTGCCCGGCGCCTCCTTGCTCAGGCGCCTGGTCGTGCTCGACCTGCTCGCGCGAACCGGCGTCGCCCTCGATGGGCCAATGAGCGAATGGGACTGCCTCCAGGTCATTTGGAGCAAGGTTGTCCGCGGCGACGGACGCCCCGGCCACGGGTCACCACAGGCGCGGGAAGAAGTCTTGCTCGCGCTCGCAGCATTCACACTCGCTGGTCCCGACAGGATGGTCGGCCCGAGCATCTTCGAAGCCTCAGCGGTCGATGCTTTACGCGCCGACCACCTCCTGGCACCCCACAACGTCTACCGCCGGCAGCCACAGTTCGCACACGACGAAGTACGCCGCTACGCGACCGCCATTTACCTCCTTCGCTCCGAACAGATTGTCGGCACGCTCAACGCCGCCGGGGTGCCGCGATCGGCGCTGTCTGCCGTCGCCCTCGCGTGTAAGGGTCACCTGGTCGACCCCGCACGCCAGCCCGAGCAGACCTTCCAGTCCCTGGTCTCGGGCTTCAAGGATCTCGCCCGCGCACATGGCTCCCGGTGGGCAGATGTTCCGATCGAGGCGGTCCTGGAGACTTCGCCCGCGTATGAGTGCCTCAAGGCCGCTACCGGCGCCGAACCCGCTAATCTCGAGCTGGCTGACGTGCTGCGTGTGATCACGCAGCGGTTCACCTTTAACGGGGCCATCGATCCGTCGATCGGGGCACCCGTCGCACGACTATTAATCGACCACGATGAGCCCTGGAACATCTCCACGCAGGCATTCGAGGTCCTCACGAGCTGGCTCCAAGCCCTCATCGTCGTAGGCGAGCCGGCGGGCCACGCACTTCGCGAAGCGCTCCGTATACGATTGTTGGACTTCTGGGAGCGGTTTCCGCCGAAAGAATCAACCGACGACGACGTACTCGGCTGGACAACCCGGGCAAGGCCCCGGCGACAGCGGAAGAACCTGGACTACCGGGTCACCGACGACGAGTTCGTCGAGACGTTGGCACTGCTCGGGCCCGACATCAACACCGACGTCGAAACCTGCCTGCAGACGCTGGCCGAAGATGCACCCGCTTACCTTGCTCCAGCGGTCGACGCACCCGTCAGCGCGCTCAGCATCGCCCGGCATGACCCCGAGCTGCTCGCCAGGCTTACCGAGGCCTACTACATTGACGAGGACACCGACGACCGGTGGGGCGACCACGGCGAAGGTATCCGCGATCACCAAGGGCGCTGGATGGACTTCCCTCCGCCATTCGCCGCGTACTGGTTCGGAGGGTTTCTGCAGCTGCTCAGGACCGCATCACTTACCACATCCACCCAAGTGCTGAACAACGTGCTCAACCACGCCGCCCGAGTCCGCGTGAAAATCACCTCACAAATGAACCGTCGTCGCGGCATGGCTGCGCCCGGGGAGGAGCTGGATACCAGCGCAGAGACGGACGATGAGTCCTGGGTTGTCACGCTGAATCTGACCGGCCAGCCCCGCCGGTACATCGGTGATGGCCAGGTATGGGCGTGGTATCGAGGAACGTCTAACGGCCCGTACCCCTGCATGAGCGCGCTGCAAGCCATGGAACACCTCGCCGAGCAACTACTCGACTCGGGAGCCGCCCCAGACTTCATCATCGAGCGTCTCCTCGACGGCTGCGAAAACCTCGCGGTTCCGGGAATGCTGTACGGGCTGTTCGCCCGCAACATCGAAAAGGCGGACAACCAACTCGACCGATTCCTCGCCGAGCCCACCATCTGGTTGCTTGAATTCAGCCGGACAATCAACGAACATGTCGGGTTCCACGCGTCCCCCTCCGACGACCTCGCACACCCGGAGCGCCGCCGCTGGACCCCGCAGCAAGTGGCCGTCTGGCTCATGACCCATGCCCATGAAGCACGCCGCGCGGAACTACGCGGCATCGGTGAACAACTCGTTGCCAACGGCAGCCGGCAAGGTTTCAGACCGGACGAGACCCTGCACTGGGCGGCCAACTTCGACGAAACCCGGTACCGGCTCACCCTGGACGGCGATCAGCTATACCTCGAGGTCGTTCCACCGCCCGAAGTCATCGCGGCCCAAGCCGACATCATCGCCCAACAAGAACAGAACCACGTAGTCCTGCGCCTCCAAAACCGCTACTGGGCGTCAGCCAGGTCCGGCGACGGCTACGAGCCACCCACCGCCGCAGAGATCGCAGACGACCTGACCGCTGCGCAAGCGCTACTCGAAGCCCACCAACACCACATGCGCCCGCACGACGCCGTCGCGCAGGTCGTGCGAACAGCCATCGAGCACGCCGCCAAGGGGGAACCTGAAGCCCTCGGCGACAAGGGCGCGTTCGCCGTCGGGGTAGTGATGGCAGTCGCCGCCACATTCCTCGACTCCGCAGACCTACGCGACGAAGGCCAGTACTTCGACCTCGGCGCCGACCGGTCCGCCGCCCGCGCACTCCCCGCCCTACTCACGCCAGAACTCGCACCCGTGCTGACCGAGGCCAAGGTGGCAGTCGCCGACGTAGCCAAGGTCGGGCTCGCCCTAGCCGGTAAAGCTCCGATCGAAACCCGTCTCTTCCTGTGCCGCGGCTGCGACATCGTGTGGGCATCACCCTGTACCGACGGTGAGTGCATTCACACGACTGCGCTCGCGTGGGTCCTTGAAACAGCACGGGGTGCCGAGATCGGGCCCTGGAATGTCGACACCCAACGTACCGCTCGGGTGACGATCGAGGGCGATGTTACCGCGCGCCTGAAGGAACTCGACGGCGAATCGATCGACATCCCCGTCCTCGACCCGACGATCCGCGCCCTGGGTGTCGCGGCAACGACCAGCCACTGCGTCACCAACGACGCCCAGCATCTTCTCGCCGATTTGCTAGCCGTCCAGCGGCGCGCCATGGTCCGGCATAAGGAGGAAGGTTGGAACGTCGACCATCGGGGGACGCACGCGCTCGTCGCGGCGCGCTCTCTCCTGCAGTCCTATGCGGCCGACGCCAACCCGCGCCCGATCATCGATTACCTCGACGTTCTGCGCCACGACGCCGGGCTGCTGATGCACATGCTCCATGGACTCGCAGCGGCCGGCGCCGAGAACGCGGCCCTGGCCAGGGCGGCGAAAGATATATGGCCAGGCCTGCTGGTTCATGCCCTCACATACGTCGAGGGTCAGCCTAACGTCTACCGTGAGCGAACCTGGGGAGCCTGGGCTGCGGCCGCTCTGTTGCCCTACCCGCTGTCGTGGACGCAGGGGCTGTACAACGAATTGTCTGGCCCACCCATCGACTGGGTTGATCCCCCTTCGCTCACAGACCTGGTGAATCGGTGGCTTCCCGTCGGTGTGGGGGAAGCGCGTTGTCTCGATGCGCTCATCCGGCTCGTCCGTAAGCTGCCGGCCTCAGAGCAAGCCACCCGGGGGATCGCCTGGGTTGCCGGCCTGTGCATTCAAGATGGCCGAGTCACGATCAACCGATCGACGTCGTCTAACGAATGGCTGATTGCGGTTCGTGCAACAGCCGAGGAGCACGACACACTCGCACAATGGCAGGCCTTGATCGATGCGCTCGTGGTCGCCGGGAACTCAGGTCTCGCTGGGTACAGCACCTAATCGCCGCAATGCGGTCGACGGCTATCCGTAGGCATTGATCAAGCAATTAAATGTTGCCGCGAGGCTTCGCAGCGGGGCGACCTTGATCGCGGCGTCTCGGTCGGCAGTCCGCGATTGAGGCTCGCCGCGGTAGCGAGACCCACTCAGCGACCCGTCGGTCTCGTACAGCAGCAGTACTCGGGTGTCACTCGCGTCGGTTCAGGGTTCGCCGCCACCGAGGTGTGGGTGGCTGGTCGGCGGGGTGAAGGTGTCGTTGGACGGTGGTGATGAGGTCGGCGATCGCTTCGTGCAGTGCGGTGGTGGCGGTGGCGCGAGCGGCGGCTGCGGCGCGGGGCCGGTACAGATTGTCGGTGCCGTAGGCGGTCATGACGGCGATGGCGGCCTCGGAGGTACGCATCGCCGCAGCGACGACGTCGGCGTCGGGCAGCAAGGCGGCACGGCTGATCGCGGTGGTCAGTCGCACGTACGGCTCGCGCAGGAACGTCGCGCCGCAGGCAAGGTTGCGCATTTTCCAGTCCACGGCGACGCTGCCGGCTCGGGCGACGCCGGTGGCGTCGCCGGTGGCCTCGCGGCCAGCGAAGAACTCCAGCAGTGATTGACCGATGGTGAGCAGCCGTGGCTGCCAGTCGTTCCACCGGGGTTGTTCGGCGACCAGTGCCATGTGCAGTTCGGTGGCCGCGACGATCAGTTCGGTGGTCGCGGCTTCGGCGCGGTCGCGAACGGCGGCGGCGCGGGCGGCCTCGTTCTGGCGGCGCTGGGCGCGTTGCGTGAGAGCCACGCCGGCGATGAGCGCGGTGGTGACTGGCAGCGGTGGCGTTACCAGCGCGACAGCGGTTGACAGTCCGTCGATCATGGCGGACACGATCGCTCACGTTCGGCCGCTACCGCTGAAGGCCACTCCGGTGGTGTCCTGCGCTCGTCACTAACCTCGCGGAGCGCAGCCTCGGCGGGCGCTGCGGCGTATGCGTGAAGTTGTCCTGGGATGTCGATGAGGTGCTCCTGATGCTCGTGTCGACAGCGCTGCGGTAGGAGCTCCACAGTGCGTGGGGTCGGATTAGCGGCCTGCGACCACGGCTCGTCGGGCAGCAGCCCCAGCAGAGCGTGCAATACGAGTGCGGAGCGTTTGCCCCATTCGCCGTCGAAGTTGAGGGCCTTCAGCAGCCCCCGCGCTTCCTGCACCGACTCCCACACCTCACTCGGTGAGGTCACGCCTGCGGATCACAATGTGGCATTTTGTGCTCGCACGACGTCACGGTGTAACTTCGATTCGCCCGCGCCTCGGGCAGCTGCTGATTGGGGTCTACATGCGTGAAGTCGTGCGTCGGTCGGTACGGGCGATCCTGTGGGACGACCGCGATCAGCTGGTGTTGATTAAGAGGACGAAGCCTGGCCAGGCCTCTTACTGGACTGCGCCCGGTGGCGGCCTTGAGCCGACGGACGCATCCCTCGATGCAGCACTGCGACGTGAGCTACAGGAGGAGTTGGGTGCGGAGGCAGAGCGGCTCAGCCAGGTGTTCTTGTTTAGCTCACCGTCGGGCGAGGGGGTGTCCGTACAGCACTTCGTTTCCTGCCGGCTCACCCGCGTAGACGAGAGCGCCCGTACGGGTGCGGAGTTCACTGATCCGGGCCGTGGTGGCTATGCCCTGGACCGAGTGGCCCTCGACCGCCTTCCTGAGGTGGATCTGAAGCCTGAGGCCCTGAAGGAGTTCATCCTCGCGAACACCGATGCCTTGCTATCGGAGTTCAGCTAAGGCGGGCCAGATCCCTGCCGGTGCGAGCGTGAAGCGGCGCGCGGCTTGGAACACGTCCTGGGGGCGGCTCGCTCCGGCGATGATCGCTGCGACGGCGCCGATGAGCACTCGGTGCGAGACGATCAAGGCGTCGTTTACTTCAACCGCAGGTCCGAGGACCGCCGCGGCGGCCATCGCCCGTTCGTAAAGCGCTGTAAGGCTCTCGCCCCCGGCCAGGGCCGAGTCCGGGTCGCGGAGCCGGTCCCTGCGCCAGGTCTGGTACTCAAGTGGGTACTCGTCAGGTCCTTTGCCGAGGACGCAGTCGGGTGGACGCCACTCGGCGTACAGCGGGTTGGGATCGGCGAGCGGCACGCCGAGCAGCGCAGCCAGGATCTGCGCGCTCGTGGTGGCGCGCGGATGCGGGCTGGTGAATACGATTGTGGGCCGGGCACCGCGGTCACGAAGTGTGTGAGCGGTGGCGGCGATTTGTGCCGCGCCGCGCGCGGTGAGGGGTGTGTCGGGTCGGGCATGGGCGTGGGGTCGGGTGATTCCGTCGAGGCTGGTTCCGTGGCGGATCCAGAGGGTGGTCATGACAGGTGCCAGCCGCCGTCGACGTTGATCGCCTGGCCGGTGATGAATCCCGCTTCCGGGGTGACCAAGAACGCGATGGCGGCGGCGACGTCCGAGGGTTGGCCCCGTCGTTTGATGCACTGTCGGTCGAGCTGGCGTCGGACCATGGCGTCGTGGTCGGGTACGACGTGGTGCTCCGCGGGGACCTCGATTGAGCCGGGCCGCACGGTGTTGACGGTGATGTTGTGGGGGCCGAGTTCGCGGGCGAGCGCGCGGACGAGTCCTTCGAGGCCGCTTTTCGCGGCGATGTAGCCGGCGAGGTCGACGCGTCCGATCTGGGTCATGACTGAGGAGACGGCGACGATGCGCCCGTAGTTGTTGTTAATGAGGGCGGGCGTGGCGGCCCGGATGACAGCGGCGTGCGTGACGAGGTTGAGTTCGAGCTGGTCGCGAAGGGCATCGGGGTCCGTCTGGCTCCAAGGGATGCGGGGGTACGCTCCGGCGTTGCTGATCAGGGCCGTGAGTCGGGCGGCGTGTTGCTCGATCGCGGCGCGGAGTGCGCTCTGGGTAGCAGCGGCGGTCAGGTCTCCGGTGATGGTGTGGGTCTGGGCGCCGTGGCGGCGGGCGGCCTCGACGACCGCGGCGAGGTCGGTGTCGTCGTGGCGGTGGGTCAGGACAAGGTCGAAGTCGGCGGGCAGTTGGGCGGCGATGCCCGCTCCGATGCCCGTACCTGCTCCGGTTATGACGGCGATGGGGCGGCTCATGAGGGCGGTTCCGCTGGCGCCTGAGTGGTGAGTCCGAGGATCTGCTCCAGGTTCGCGTCGGGTGCGTAAAGGTCGGCGAGCAGGCCCAGCGACAGAGCGGCGTCGCGAGGCTCCAGGAGCTGTAGTGGGTAGACGGCGAGGATTCGCATGGCGAGGTATGGGCGTATCCAGGCGAGCAGATCCGTGGCGGCGGAGAGTGCAAGCGGCCGGGCGAGCGCCGTGAGGTATCGGGTGATGGCTTGCTGCCGGGCCGGCGATGGTTGGTGCTGGTAGTCGATGCCGACGACTCGGTGGGAAAGTCTTCTGAGCCGAACGGTGGGCTCGACAGCTTCGGCGAGTGCCTTCCTGTGGTCGGCGTAGGCGCCGTTGTTGTAGTGAGGGACGAGCCAGGCGCCGTGCAGTCTCTGGTACCAGAGGAAGCAGGCGATCTCGCCGGGCAGAGCGTTGAGGCCTGCGGTGTCGTAGTCGAACCAGACGGGCTGGTTGTCGGCGTCGAGGCCGATATTGAAGTCGGTGGGGTCGCCCTGGGTCATCGCGGCCCAGACCTGCTCGTCGGGGTGGAAGGCGTCGCGTAGCTCGCTGACGAGGGTATGGAGGTCGAGCCGTCGGGGCTGTCCGTTGACCATGAGGGTGGTCTCTCGCAGCTCGGAGGGTCGGAGACCGTCGGCGTCGGCCAGTTTGAGCACGACCGGGTCGTGGCCGTAGTAGTGGTCCAGCCTGCCGCCTGCCTGGGCCCGGCCGCGGTAGAGCTTGCTGTTGGTGCGCGAGGCGGCGACGCGCCAAATGGTCGCGTCGATGGTCCGGCGGTAGTGCTGAAAGATCGCGTCGAGCCCGCGATCGAGGTTGGCCGCGCTGTCGGGGTCGGTCGATGTGAGAGCGTCGAGGAGCAGGCCCGTGTCCGGGAGATCGGGTTGGTGGCGGTCATAGAGGGTGAGGGTCCAGTGCCCGATGCGGTGTTGGGAATGCAGCCCTGGTACCCGGTAATGGTGGCGGATTCGTTGGTATCCGGCGGCTTCGGCGGCGGCCTCCACGGGGTTCGGGTTCACTTTGGCGAAGAGGCGGTGCGGGCCGATGTCGAGGTGGAACGTGCGGTTCATGGTGAAGCGGCGGTAGCGGGCGACCCGGATCATCGAGGCCACCAACCAGCGCACTGCCCCGCGAAGTCCGCTATGTCCTTGACGGGGATGGCGCGAAGGTCGCTCGCGGTGGACCAGAGAGTGTCGTCGTAGCAGTCCCGCACGGGACACGCATCGGCGACCGACATCAGGTGTGAGAACGGGGTGGCCACCGCGTGGTGGTGCGGCGATCCGGTGATCCACTTGGCGTAGCCGTGCCGTCCGTAGAGGCCGACCACGTGCGGCTGGTTGCCGTTCGGTCGGATGGTGAGCGCGGCGAGATGAGTCAGGCCGGTGTCGTTGCCGATGACCAGCTCGGCGGTGGCGAAGAGGTCAATGCAGTCGACCGCCGTTGGTGAATGAAGTACCTCAATCTGCCCTACGGGTGCCGGAGGTTGGTGGCCCGGTGGTGTCACCAGGCTGAAGCGCCAGGCGCCCGAGTGGCGGGTCGTCAGGTGTTCGGCGACGGCGCTGAAGTTATCGATGCCGTAGTCCTTGCGGTCGGGGCGACTTGTCGTGGCCACGAAGACCACGTGCATTGGCTGTGGCGCTGTGACGGTCGACCGGAACCTCGGGCACGGGTCGTCGGATGCGGGGAGCCTGACGCCGAGGGCTTGCTCGATGTCGAGGTAGTAGCGCATCGGCAGCGCGGCATGGACCTCGACGACGTGGGCGTCAATGAGGTCGAGCAGCGTAGGGGGCGATTCCGGGACCGCGTCGAATTCCAAGGCGTCATCGCTGCCGAGCGTGCCCAGTTGGTGCCCGTTGCCGTCCGTGACCGTGACTGGAAGGGTGCAGCGGGCGATCAGGTCCGCTCGGCTGCCCGCGTACTCCAGGGTTTCGAACTGATCGTGTGTGGCGTCGTGAAGCGCCTGCGCCATGGCGAGACCGAGTAGCAGGTCACCGAGTCCGCGAGAGCCGAAGTCGACGCGCCACCCGTTCTCACGAACCGCGTCGAGGAGTGCCCGCCGGGATGGGATCTCTCCGTTGGCCCGGCGATACGGCAGGAGCCGGCCGAGCGGTGCCTGTTCACGCCGGACGACGCACCGTCCGCCGCGGTGGCACACCGGTTCCTCGACGAGGGTCACAGCGTGGTCAGTACGCACAGCGGGACCCCGTTGCCTTCGAGTAGCTGTCGGCCCTCGCCGGCGGTGTCTTCGACGAGGCAGAGCGCGCCGGTGATGTCGGCGCCGGCCGCACGAAGCGCCTCGACGAGGTTGGCCAGAGTGAGTCCGGTGGTGATCTCGTCGTCCACGATGAGGACGCGCAGTCCTTCGAAGTCGCCGTAGGCGAAGACCTCAAGACGCCGGGCATGGGGCTCGTGGAACACGAGCTTCCCGGGTAGGTCGAGGTTGACTTTCCAGGCGAGCCGATATTGGCTACCGCTGGCCCAGGCCACCGCGATCGTCGGCACGATGCCGCCGGCGTCGAGGCCCAGGAGAAGATCGTGCGGCCGGTACGCCGGGTGCTCGCACCATCGCTTCCACAGGCAGCGCCCCGTCTCCAATACCTGATCCACGGCTACGTCGGTGCGGATGCCATCGAGACCGTGGACGACGCGGCCGGACGAGTGGTGTCTCCCACCCCGAGCCGGGTCACTCGCTCGGCGTGCAGAACCTTGTCGAAGGCGGTGGTCATTGAAGATCCGATCCTTCCGTCTGGGGCGTGTTGGGCGCGACCGAGCAGCCGAGCACGTCGTGGTAGGCGAGGATTTTGGCGGCGGCTCCACGGACCCGATAGGAGAGGGTTTCGTCCTGTCGCCACCGGTCGCCGCTGACCTCGGCCACTGCCGGGAGGTCGACATCGGCGTCCGGATGGCTGGTGGTGAAGGCGAGGCGAACCTCCTCGCTGCCGTCGAGGTCCACCCCGTCGGCGCGCAGGATGACCTTCATGATCAGCACGATGTGCTTGTAGGCAGCGCGGACATCGGGTTCGGGGTTCGCGGCGAGTCGCCGCAGCACCATCGTCACGAGCGGCAGTTCGCTGCGTGAGGCGCGGTCGTCGGTTGGTGCGTCGAAGGCGTTGAGTACGAGGCCGCTTCGGCGGTAGAGCAGGCCGCGGCCGTCGTGGGCTATCTGCCGCACAGCGTGCAGTACTCGGGGTGGGACCGACCCGGTGAGCATCTCCCGGGTGGTGAACGACGACAGCGCGATCTTCTCGCCCGTCGGTCCGCTCTGAGGTACATGCCTGCTTTGGAGCCAGTCCAGCGGCAGCGTGTCGCGTATGACCAGGAGGTCGATGTCGCTCCATCCCGGCTGCCAGCCCTGATGGGCGAGGCTCCCGGTGGCGGCGACGAGCGCGGTCTCAGAATCGGTCAGTCTGGCGACGCAGTCCGCGAGTACCGGTTGCAGGGACTCAGGGATGGCCGCGTCCGAGTGCGGCGGATCGCTGGCCCCGGACCTACGGTGAACAACTTCCGTGACCGCCCTCTTCAGCGCGGCCAGGCTGCGACCGTTGTCGATGACCGTGTCGGCGATCAACGCGATGCGGTCTCCGCCCCGGCTTTGCTTGATCGCGTCGCGGGTGGAGAGCGATTCCATGGTCTCGGTGGCGCGCTGCGCGCGAAGCCGGTCCGGAAGGCGAAGGAACAGGATCTCGCAGCGCTGGCCCCAGATCCTGCGGAGGTGTGCTGTGGCGTTGAAGCGGTGGGCACTCTCCAGACTGATCCGGTGTGAACCCGGGTTCAGCGCGGCGAACCGCAGGACCTCTTCCGTGAGCATCTGCGCCTGGGTCAGCTCGTCCCATTCGCGATACGGATCTGCCCTACCGAGCCGATCCGCGGCTAGCTGCATGAGGTAGCCGATCTTCAGGCGGGTGGCTGTGTGCTCCGTGCGGAGCAAATCGCCGACAGTGCTCTTGCCGCTCTCGGACATGCCAGCGAGCACCCATAGGTGCTCGATCCGGTCCGGTGGGAGCGGGGCGACGGGCACGTCGAGTTGCGCCACGGCCTCGCGGATCTCACGCTGCACATCCAGGAGCGGGCGGTCCCCGCGCACCACGATGGCCTGATACTTTCCGGCATAGACTTGAAGATCGATCGCCTCGGCAAGCCGCCGCTGATACTCGACGTAGCGCTCGGTGGCCGGCACAGGCTCACGCGCCACGGCGTGGTGCGCCTCGGCTAACTCCTGGTCGCTGTGGCGCAGCAGCAGGTGCAGCTCGCGGCGCGGCGTAGGGGCGTAGCGACGTGCTTTGGTCTCGACTAGCGCGAGCGCCTCGGCGGTGGAGATGCCGTCCTTGACGGCCGCTGTCGCGGCGCAGGTCGCCACAAGCATCGGCCACCCGCGGTCCTCCAACGCCAAGGGACCACCACCGGCGCTCCGCGCGGCGTGGGAGCTGAACACGAGGTCGATGTGTTCGTCGGTGGTGCTGTCGACGAACCACCACTGACTGAAGTCTCGTCGGGACACCTCGGCCCATCGCCGGTCCCACCGATCGACTGTCCCGGTGAACTCGACGTCCGGCAGCGCCGAGGCCAACCAGCGAGCGTTCGTGGTTTTGCCGACGTTGTCGGCGCCGTTGAGGGTGACGGCGATCCTCATCGCGGCTCCCGATAGCTCTTCAGCGTGCGCCAAGGAGGAACTCGGCGGCGGCCCTCATGGATGTCGAGCACAAGGGTGTCGAATGCCTCGGAGAGTTCGGTGAACTGATGGAGCGCCAGCGGAGGATCGACGTCGCGCAGGCCCAGGTGGGCTGTCTCCGAGAATCTCCTCCACCGAACCCAGGCGATGGCCAGGCGGTCGATCACGGAGCCGATCGTCTCGGTGTGCAACGGTGCCCCGCGCGGAGGCTGGATCACCTGCTCGACCCATGAGTCGATCTCACCAATGAGAGCGATGCGGGTGGCGTTGAGGCGGTCGATCGACCTCTTGGCGTCAGCCACTGCGTGATCGTCAGCGGATGGGTCGCGGGAGATCGTCTCCGCCGCCCATTGTTCGCGATGGTGCGAGGCGAGCCGGGATGCCACATGAAGGGGCACCGCCCAAACCTTTGGCGGAACCTCTGGGCGGCCATCGAACGTACTGATGATCAGGTCTGAGCAGGGCAGCATTGGGCAACACTGCTGGTCAGGGGCAATTGGTAAGTCACCGACGGAATGGAGGGACATGGTTGAGCCTCTGTCCGTTGAGGGGTGGACGGGTTAGGCGTGCTGGTCTTGCCAGCGGTTGCCCGCCGGTCGCGTGGGATTGATCGGCGTCGGGCTGCTGGCTTGGTGAAGGTTCCGGCGCATGGGACGCAGGCTCGGCCCATGCGGCACGGTGAGGGGCGGGCGGGGCGTGTACCCGTAGTGGGTGAGCAGGTGCTCCGCGTCTGCGGTGACGGCGGTCCAGGACGGCAGGCCGATGCGGTCGAGGCGGGCGCGGTGGTGAGCGAGCAGTGCACCGCAGCGACCGGTCTGCTGATGGGTTGGGGATGCGGCGAGGAACGCCAAGTGGTAGTGCGGCTCGGTGGGCTGCTGCTGCGCGAGTAGGCCCTCAAGGGCGATGAAGCGGTCAGCATGTGATCCGGCGGCCTTCACGAGGCGGGTCGTGTAGTTGGCCGGCGGCGGGATCGGTCGGTAGCGGTGAAAGCCGACGATGGCGGCGGTGAGGTCGTCGGCGAGGTGTACATCGCCGAAGAACATCGCGTGCTCTACCCACACCGCCAGGACGTCGGTCAGCACCTGACGGCGCTGCACTGTGTCTGGCACCAGCCAGGCGGCGAGCGGGCTGGCGTGTAGGGCGTCGGCGATCAATGCGGCGACGGTCTGCCTGTCTGGCCAGCGGGCGGCACGGATACGAAGGCTGGGGTCCACGGTGGTGTTGTCTCCTCGGCGGTCATCGGTAGGTGGCGGTGGCGAGGTCACCGACTGCTGCGTCGACGGCGGCGGTGATTTCCCGGATGGGTCGGTGGTGTTGGGCGGCGATGGTCTTCAGGTGCGCGGTCACTGTGGTGGTGTCGTCGTCGAGGTAGAGGTGGTCGGCCAGGCCAAGGACGGCGACGAGTCCGGCGAGGGCGGCGGTGTGGTTGTCGGGAGGTTCGCGGCCCGCGGCGAGGTAGCGCAGGCGGGAGCGGGCTACAACGGCCCACTTGGTGTCGGTGGCGAGGTAGGCGTCGGCACGGACCAGGCCGCCGAGGCGGCGGCGGGCGGTGTGGTGCAGGATCCCGGCGGCGACGAGTCCGGCGCGGGTGCGCTCGTACAGGTCGTCGGCGAAGCTGCGCAGGAACGCCTTCATGGTCGGGGTGGCGCGCGAGTAGTGGATCGCGGCGAGGGCGGTGTCGGCGATCAGGTCGCCGACCGGCTGCTCGGAGTTGAGGCGTAGCCACCGGTCCGCGGCCGGGCGGTCGGCGTAGGAATCGAGGGTGATACGCCCGGCGAGGAATAGGTCGATCAGAACGCCGCCGGCCATGCCCAGGGCCAGCGCTTGGCGGTGGAGGTGGGGTTGGCCGGTGTCGTCGTGGTGTCCGAGTAGGAACAGCTCATCCCGCAGCGGCAGTTGCGGTATCGAGGCGGTCATCAGATGTCCCTACTCCCGAGCGCCGGCAAGGTTCCGCAGCCGGGCGTGTGCGTCGCGGTAGGCGGGCAGCGATTGCGGGATCAGGGCTTTGTCGACGGCGGCGAGGACGGTGTAGTTGGGGTCGCAGACGTTGCCGATGGGTGCCCGCCCGGCTTGGGAGATGAGTTGGTAGGCGTCCAGGGTCTGTAGGCCGCACAGGTCGACGGTCCAGGCGGTGAGGTCCTGGTGGGCGATGCGGTAGGCGTCCTCCAGGGGCCTCGCGCAGCCGACCGACATGATCGCGGTGTCCGTTTCCAGACGTGGCCAGGCGGTGTCGGCACCTTTGATGACCTCGACCGCCAGGGTCGTCATGGTGGCGATCTCCACGCCGACGCCGCACGCCTCTCCCTGGCCCTGTCGGGCGTGTCCGTCGCCGAGGGCCAGCATCGCGCCGTGCACGTTGACCCCGAGGTACAGGGTGGTGCCGGCACGGAGTTCGGGGGTGTCGAGGTTCCCGCCGTAGTGGTCGGGGACGATCGTGGACCGGGACTCCATGCCACCTGGGGCGACGCCGATGGTGCCCATCATTGGATCCAGCGGCAGGTCGACAGTGTGCTCGCTCGCGGTGGCGTGATAGCGGACCACCCCCGCAGCACGGTCGATGTCGTACACCCACACCCGCTCATCCAGCGGCGGTTGCAGGGTGGCCGTGTGCGAAGTCGAGGTCAGCGCCCCGAAGTAGGGGAACGTCGCCGACACACCCCAGTCCCTCGCGGGGACGATGGAGGCGATGTGCACGGCGAGGGTGTCGCCGGGTTCGGCGTCCTCGACGAAGAACGGCCCCGACACCGGGTTCAGGTACGGCATGCGGCACACCTGCGATGGCAGGTCCGCAGGTCCCCGTACGAGGCCACCGAAGCAGTCCTCGGTGTGCACCCGCAGGATGTCCCCGGAGCGGACGTGCGCGACCGGGAGACGCCCGCCGAAGGTGTAGGCCAGCTCGTCGCGGGCGGGCCGGTAGGTGAACTGGTCCATCGCGATCACACCCGCGCCATGTCGCGCCCGGCGGCCTCAGTGGCTGCCATGCCGGACAGCACGGGCCGCCGACCGGTCAGGTAGAGGCCTGCGAGGACCAGCACGCCGAGGGCGAGCCAGGCCAAGCCGAGACGCTGGGCGGCGATGTTGGCGTTCGCCACCACGTACGCCAAGATGGCGAACCCGATGCCGGGCATGACCAGGTGCGCCCACCAGTTGCCGCTGCGCTGGCGGATCAGATGGTGCACGACCACGGAGACGTGCAGGACGAGGAAGGCGACCATCGCCCCGAAGTTGATCAGCGACGACAGCAGCGTGATCCCGTCCGCCCGGGTCGCCAGATACAGGCCGAGGGCGAGGGACACGGCGCCGGTCAGCAGAGTGGCGTTGATCGGCACGCTGCGGCGCACCGACACCTTCGCCAGAAAGGCCGGGAGTTGTCGGTCGCGGGCCATCTCGTACAACAGCCTGGACGTGGCGACCTGAGCGACCATCGAGTTCGGCAACCCCCACGCGATCGCCGTCGCAACAGCGCACAAGGTGGCCAGCCACCCTCCGCCGGCTACCGCGGCGGCGTCGTAGAAGGCAGTGCCGTTCACATCGCCCTCAGCTAGCAGCGCGTCGGGGGCGGGGACGAGCATCGCCGCGAGCCAGGTCTGCGCGATGAACAGCACCCCGGCCAGGATCAGGACGCCGGCCATCGCACGACCCACCTGTCGGGACCCGCCCTTGGCCTCCTCGGCCAGCATGCTGATGCCGTCGAAGCCGAGGAACGACAGCACCGCGATCGACACCGCCCCCGCGACGAGGGACCAGGTAAAGGTGTCGGAGTTGTAGAAGGCGTCCCAGCTGAACCGGCCTTTGCCGGAGGCAAGAGCCCAGCCGGCGACAGCGAGGAAGACCGCCAGGACGATCAACTCGCCGACCAGCATCACCCGGGTCACCATCGCGGTCAGCCGGATCCCGACCGAGTTGATAATCGTGTTGACCGCGACGAACCCGAGCAGCCACAGCCATACCGGCACCGCCGGCACGGTGGAGTGCATCGCCACCGACGCCACCAGGTACAGCAGCCCCGGCACGAGCACGTAGTCGAGGAGGATCACCCAGCCGGCGAGGAAGCCGAGCGGTGGGCTGATGCCCCGGCCGGCATAGTTGTAGACGCTGCCCGACATCGGGAACGCTTTCACCATCTGTGCGTAGGAGAAGGCGGTGAACACCAACGCCACCACACCGACGGCGTACGCAAGAGCGACCATGCCGCCGGAGCCGGCGTAGACGCTGCCGAAGATCGCCATCGGCGCGATCGGCACCATGTACACCAGTCCGTACGCCACCAGGTCCCGCGATCGGAGCTGGCGGCTGAGTTCCTGTCGATAGCCGTAGCGGGTCAGATCATTCGAAGTTGTCATGGATCCTCACGAGGGTGAGAAGCACGAGCGGGGAGACGTCTGCCGGGTGGCCGAGAGAAACCTGACGGCAGCGGCGCTCCGATTGACGGTGCTTGGCAGCGACTTGATGTAGTCACCGGTGGTGGCTACGTCCGGACCGACGGTGATCCGGTGCGGCAAGCTTGCCAAGCGCATCCATGCGGATGGATCCCCACGAGTGGCGAGAAATTCCCCCACCCGGCCGCGCCTGTGACCTGCACGAATATTGATCAACTGAGGTGGATTCACCCAGCCGAGGGCCGTTGGCCTCGCCAGGACCCGTACCGGACCTGGCCAGAGCGGCGATACCGTGCGACGGGAGGCCACACGGAGGAGGTGTCCGACGATGGCGAGGACGACTGGCACCAAGGCACAGCGCGATCACGTCCGCCAGACACTGGCCGAATTCGGCGCGACGCCGACCGCCATCGCGGCCGAGCTGCAGCGACGCTTTGGACTGCGTCCTCGGGATGCCTTTCGACAGGCTCACGGTTGGACCCAGGACGCGGTGGCAGAGAAGCTGAACACCAATGGAACCGGTTCGGCGACGTTCACCGGGGCACGGATCAGCGATTACGAGCGGTGGCCCTTCGGTGGTCGTCGACCTACCTTGGCCGCCTTGAACGCCCTGGCTTATGTCTTCGGGACCGAACCGAGCTGTCTGGTCGACCTCGACGACTTGGCCGCTATGCCGGACGCGGACCGAGAGGTTCTGAGCGGCCGGAACGCCGCCCCGATGCCCAATCGATCCGTCGCAGCCTCAGCACCACGTGGCGCGATGACTGAGCCTCTGCGGTGGGACCTCGGCGCTCTGCAGGACGAGACGGAATTGGTGATAGCGGTGTCAGAACGTACGGCCAGCTTCGGAGAATGGGCGCAAGCCTCCAACGTCGGGCCCTTCACCCTTGACGATGTCGCCGCCTCCACCCGCAGAATCGCTGTCGACTATCTGAATGAGCCACCCGTCATCGTCTATGCCCGAGCGGGTCTCCTGGCGGATCGCGTGTTTCGCCTCTTGCAGACCGGGCGCCAGGATCCCGACCAGACTCGGGAGCTCTACACCTGGGCGGGTTACCTGTGCACATTGCTCGCCTGGATGGCCGGCGACCTCGGTCACCCAGCCGCTGCCGAGTCCCAGGCCCGCACCGCCTGGATGTGCGCTGAAACCGTCCGCGACAACACGCTCCGCGCCTGGGTCCTGTCGACCATCAGCAAGATTCACCTGTGGGAGCAGCGGTTCGAGGACGCGGCCAACGCCGCCGTACGCGGCTACGGCCACGCCGCCGAGGGAAGCGCGGCGATCATGCTGGCTTGCCAGGAAGCCGACGCGTGGGCGGAGATCGGCGCTGCCGAGCCGGCCCGAGCGGCACTGCAACGGGCTGAGGAGGCCCGCCAACATGCCAGCCGCGACCCGGTAGGTGGCCTCCTAGCTTGCGGCACGGTGCGCCAACACAACTACGCCGGTGCAGTGCTGCTTCGCATCGGCGATGCCGCCAACGCCATCGAGCACGCCCAGCACGCCCTCACGGAAGCCGCCGCAGATCCCTCGGTCGCGTACGGCACACTGGCGCAAATCCGCATCTGGGCCGCCGCAGCGCACCTCAAAGCCGGCAGCCTCGACGGCGCGGTGTCGGTCCTGTCTCCGGTGCTCGCTCTGCCACCCGAACAGCGACTCGACCCGCTGGTGCACCGCCTGCGCGGCGTCGGCCGAAGTCTCGCCGGCGACCCGTCGCTGCGCACGAGCATCGAGGCCCGCAGTGTCCAAGCAGCCATCACCGAGTTCTGCGCCACCGGCGCCGCCCGCCAACTTCCGTGATACCTGGAGAACCCATGGCAGTCCCGCACGCCACCGACGTCCGCAACCACT
The DNA here is from genome assembly GCF_022230925.1 of Micromonospora alfalfae. GTDB lineage: Bacteria > Actinomycetota > Actinomycetes > Mycobacteriales > Micromonosporaceae > Micromonospora > Micromonospora alfalfae. The sequence continues at coordinate 32,861 of NZ_JAKKFH010000015.1, forward strand.
GGTACTGGCGACCCGGTTGGGGAATCGGCTCCCGCTTCTACACCTGGCACATCACCTTCGACGGACAACCCGAGGTCGAAGAACTCGCCGACCAGTACCGGTCCCTGCTCTCCTCGCAGCCCAGCCTCGATGTCATCCCGAACCGGTGGCTGCACCTCACCATGCAGGGCATCGGCTTCGTTCAAGACGTCGCTATCGACGACGTCGACGCCATCGTGGCTGCCGCCAAGAACCGCTGCGCGCGCCTGGCACCCTTCAAGCTCACCATCGGCACCCCCCACATCGATCCCGAGTCCATCCAGATCGCCGTCGACCCGGTCGAGCCCGTGCGGCAGCTACGCACCGCCATCCGCAGCGCCATCGCGGACGTCTGGGGACAGGAACGAGTACCCGAGCCGGCCGAGCCTTACAACCCTCACCTCAGCCTGGCCTATACCAACACCGACGGCCCAGCGGCACCGCTCATCGAGGCTCTCTCCTCCGCTCCGAACCTCAGCGCGAACGCAATGATCAACTCCTGCCAGCTCATCGTCCTCAACCGCGACGAGGGGATGTACGTGTGGGAGCCGTACGCGACCATCGATCTTGGATCCTGAGGCCGGTATCCAACGCCTGCCGCGCTAGCTGGTCGCCGCTGGCAGTATGGAGGTTGACTTTGTTGCAGCCGGGGCGGGGCTGGCCGAAGACTTGCTTCGGCGCGGTCTTCTAATCAGGCAGCTTGGGCGACAGGTGGTAGGCGTTCCCGCGTCGGCGTGGGGCGTCCAGGACTCGCAAAGTGGTGTGGCCGCGACGCGGGGGGTCGCCCTCTGCCGCGCGATGTGGACGGGACCAGCGTTCGGGGTGAAGCGAGCTGCGCCCGCCCCTACGGGGGCGGGCGCAGCTCACGCGGCGCGTGGCGGTGCGGGTTGGTGCAGGCGCAGCAGGCGGGCGAGTGTGGCGGCTTGGTCAACGGTGGGAAGGCCGGCTTCGGCGGCCAGTGCTTGAATCTCGGTTTCGGTGTCGGGATCGGTCAGGTAGCGGGCCATCGACAGCGTCCCCGGGAGAACGGCAGGTTCGGAGTCGGGGTTCGCGGTCGGGGCCTCGCCGTCGGCTGTCCGCGTGGGCAGGGTCGGCGGCGACGGGTGGGGTGTGTTCGCACGTGATCTCTGGTCACGGCGTGTGGCCATGTCCCTCCCAGGACGGCTCGTGGCGTGAGGTCAACGTGTGGGGCCATGGGCATCTCCTTCGTTTTGGCTGTAGGACTCGCTGGGAATCGATCACCGGACTCCGTCGGCCGGAGTCGGCCGCGGCTCGACGTGCGTGAAGGGCTGCGGACGGTACCTCTGGTGGCCACGGAAGTGAAGACGTTCGCCACTCACAGCGACTCACAGCGGCGGGCCGCTGGTGTGAGTGTGAGCGCTATCGCCGCACGGCGCGGCTGACAGACCCTGACAGCTCCCGTCCGACTCGCGCGCAGTCCGCTCCGGTCGCCTCGGTGCATGCCCTCACGGTGGGCGACGGCACCGCCCCGGCGGGGAGTTTGCGCGTGCGGGCGAGGTTCGGTGGCGTGTGCCGCCTTCAGGCCGCCACACACGCCACGTGTCCCGCTTCCGCTCATCAGGCGGGCCGCTCATCCGGGGCGGGCTGGTCGTGGGTGGGGTATTCGTCGTCTTGGTCGGCGTCGATGTAGGGCAGGTCGATGAGGCGGTGACGACCGGCGCGGCCGGCGAGTTGCCAGACCTGGTGAGCGGGGCTGGCCGCGAGTGCGATGCGCAGTTCGGCGGTGGTGGTGGCGAGGAGCATGGCCAGGTCGGGAATGGCGGCGAGGCGGTGGCGCAGGTTCGCCTCCCTCCGTGCGGAGGGGACGTGGAAGAGCACCGGCCATGCCCAGGTGCTCATCCTGTACAGCCGCTCGTACTTGATGACCTTGTCGATGAGGATCTGCAGGTGTTCGCCTCCGGTGTCGTACTCGAGGAAGAACGGCACGGACCGTCCTTGCTCGGTCCACACCCCGGCGCCGTCCGGGCGGGGAAAGCCGGTCGCTCCGGCGAGGATGATGTTCGGGTTGGCGCCTTCGCGGTAGAGGGCGCCGGGTTCGTGATAGGCCGACGCGGGCTCCCAGCGGACCAGGTCGCAATCGGGGTAGGTGCGGGCGTGGGCGGCGAGGTCGATGAAGACCTGGTTGCCGCCGAGCAGGTGCGGCAGGTCCGGCCGGCTGGTCAGCGATTGCTTGCGGCGGCGGGCCTGGTCCCGGCGGCCTCGTGGCAGTCCGCGTTGGGCGTGGACGTGGTCGTAGCCGAGTTGGTCCAGGACGTAGTGGTATGGGTGGGAGCCGCCGTCGGCCTTGTTGGGTCGGAACCGGTCTAACGCCCGCAGCGCCGTGAGGCGGCGTAGGCGGCGTTGGGTGAAGTCCAGGGATGGGAACAGGGCGGCGGCGATCTGGTCGGTGGTGAGGACGCCGTGGTCGTAGAGCCAGCCCAGGAGCTGGTCGTCACGGGCGGTGACGCTGGCCTGCAGGCGCAGCAGCGGGTCCGCGGTCGGTAGGTGTTTACCCATGGGCACAAGCCCCTGGGGAGAGACCCGAGACTGGAGGGTCTGTCTGGAGCGGTCCCGCGCCGCTGAGAGCGGCACTGACCTGGGCTGTGAGCGGGATTAGGGGGTCAGGTTGGGGGTCAGGATCAAGACGGACGGTAGAACGGAGATCCGCACTGACTCCGACACCGCCGGGCACACCGGGTTCGGCGTGACGGTGCGGTGAGAGTGGGTGTGAGTCGGGCCGGTGACGAAAGCGGCGACCCAGCTGAGATTCACCATGTGGGGTAATCACTGTTGTTGCTCCAAGCTCAGAGGTGTGGGTGGACGTGCGGCGGGTGCACCGGCCGCTGTCGCGGGCGGAAGAGTGTGGACAGGTTCGGTCAGGTTCTGTCAGCTCGTGGGCCTGCTGACAGGCGCGCAAACTGGTCTGACAGCGGCGACGCGCTCTGACAGAAGCCGCAGGTTGCGGTTCTGTCACGCCGCCTCCCCGGGTGACAGGTCCGGGGCGGGTGAGGTGGTTTCGGCGCGCAGGACACGCACGAGGGCCGAGGCGGTGGCGTTGGACAACTGGTGTCCGTCCGCGCGGAGCTGTCGGGCGAGAGCCTTGCGGGACATCGGCGTTCCCTCGTCGGTGAGGGTGCGGGCGGCGGTCCGGGCGGCCGGGACCAGCACGGCGACCTCCGGACCGCCATCGTTGGTCGACGGCTGGCTGTCCGGACGGTCCGGGACCGCCCAGGGCTGGTCCGCACGGGCGGGGACCTCGGTCACGCGGTCCCGGACGGCGGCAGCGATCCTGGGAACCAGATGACGGCCGTCCGGGACGGAAGCGTCAACGGTCAGGGCCGGTCCGGGCTCCGTCCGCGCGGGCCGGACGGTTGAGTGGGGTGGGGCAGGGTCGGCGCGGCCGAGGGCAATCTTCACCATCGCCAGGAAACCGAGCGCTGGCAGGGCGGCGGCGATCCAGCCGATCATCGACGCCTCGGCCTCGACGACCTGCGCGGCCAACGACAGCAGCACCGCCGCGACCAGCATCGTGGCAGGGAAGGCGACGTTCTTGCCCAAGCGCCGGTTGCGGCGCAACTCCAGACCGGCGGCGATCGAGGTCAACTCCAACACGATCGCGTCGGCCCAGGCCAGCCAGCCCGGCTGGCCGTGTGCGGCGGCGACGTCATGCACGTGGGTGAAGGACGCCGCGCCGGCCGCTCCGCCGATCAGCAGCATGATCGTCACCTGGGCTCGGTTCTCTAGCCGCTTCTGCCCCGACTCCACCGCCTCGGGTGAGTCAGGGTGCCGCTGTTTACGTGTCGCCAAAGGCCCACCACCTGCCGTTGGCCGATCCGGGCATCGCCTCAAGTGGCGTTATCGCTCTGGTGCGGACCGGAAGGGCGGGCGCGAAGGCCGCGCCCGAAGGGATGATGTCGAGTGAAGTCACGATCTTCTCCAAGCTGAGTTTGTGGGTTTCAGGCGCGGCGTAAGGGGATCGCCCGGGTCTCGCATGCTCGGCGGGTACGGGCATGCGCGTCCCTGCCGGGTAACGCCCGGCCGGGCGGACCCCTCGCGAGGCGGGGGTCGGAAAGAGTCACTGTGGTCGAGTCAACGAACACGCCGAACCCCGGGCAAGGGCAGGCACCACGGCAGCAGGCGTCGCCGTGACCTGCACAGCAGGCGACGGTCAACAGCATGGAAACAGGGCAGACGGCCAAGCCGAGCCACAAGGGGTGAGGACTCACCACCAACAGCGCAAACGCGATCAGGTGGTGCGACGGCTCAACTCGCCGACAGGCGATCCTTCATGGGGGTCCTCCCAACACTCGGCATACCCGCAGCGTCAGCACCAGCAACGGCAGGCACCCCCTCAGGGGGTGCCTGCCCGCTACGTCTGTAGCCGACCGCGCCAGCCGGCGCTGCGGGAATGTCCCTCCATTAAGCCTCAAAAATCCGATGGAGTCAATCAATATTTTGTAACGAATCGGTAACAAGCATTGCCGCTGGTGCGACAGGGTGCTATAAATGTTGCCCGCGTCTGCCCCAGTCCTCGTCCGTCCACCCCGGATCGTCTGCAAAAATCAGGCCACGGGGTCCGCTTGCTGGGGCGCTCATCTCGGCACGCAGATGGCCAGTGCGAGGCTAGCGAGCCGCCCTTGTCGCGACGGTGGTACGACGGATCGCGAACGCCGTTGCGCAGATTGTGAAGACCATCGGGTAAACCCTGCCGGCTGCTGTCAGGGGCAGCCGCTACACTCCGCGGCCGTGGCAAGAAGTCGGTCTACATCGATGGAATCGGGCAAGGAACACCTCTACGTCCTGCAGTTCAACAACGGAGTCATCAAGGTGGGCCGCACGGCCGACCCCCGGACGCGCAACGTGCGCCACGAGCGAGACTGCGGTCGCTACGGTCTCACCATCGAACGTCGCTGGTTTTCGGGCGAATGGGCGGGCGCCCACTGGGCGGAACAGCAACTGATCACGATCCTCGCCAAGATCGGCAGGCGCACGCCCGCCGGCCGCGAGTACTTCCAGGACGTTGCCTTCAGCATCGCGTGCGAGCAGGCTCGACAGGTGTACTACACGACCTGTCCAACCTGCGGGAACGGAGTGGTGCCCGCGCCGATGCGGATGGCCGCGATCGTTGCGAACGACGCCTCAGATGAAGATGGCTCACTCGTCTGCGACTTTCGACTGCCATGCCACAGCGTCATCACCGGTCGACTACATGACCAGGACATGGCCCCCGACGGCCGGTATCCGTTGCGCCGGGGCGAGCACTACGACATCCAGCTGGAGTACGCAGAGATCGGCGCTTGGGACGTCTGGGCGGCCCAACCACGTATGCCGCGGTAAGGACGCCGAACGGGAAGAACAGCACCCGTTCCAGGCGAGCGCGAACGCGAGCCCGACGGCGTGCACTGCCGCGACCAGCAGACCACGAGCCGCGAGGATGTGGTGCCCAGCGGCGGCCCGGCCGTCGTTTCTTAAGGAGTTCGCGCGTTAGCCAGCGAAACGAAGGATGACCTCTGTAGCCGGCCGCCGCCCTCAATCTTCACAGCGCCGGCGTCAACGAGCGGCTTGAGTGCCATGATGACGTGTTCTGGCCGGTACACCGTTTCCAGTAGGGCGAAGTCGCGCAGGTCCTCTACGCGGGCCGGCTCGCTGTCGCGCAGCCTGTGTTGCAGTAGTCGGGTCAGCGGTCCGAGAAGCGGTTCATCTATGGCAAACAGCGTCTCCGCTTGTTCGTCGCGGGGATCGCGGAAGCCGACGCCCTGGGCGCGGTCGACCTCCCAGAGGCTGGCTTTCATCTTCTGCACGCCGAGTGGGTGCCCGGTGCCGAAGACGAGGTACAGGGGTTGGCCGTTGCGAGGGATCAGTTCGAAGTCCAGAAGGTAGGGAAAGCCCGCCGCCTGCAGGGCCTGCCGGTAGCAGGTAAGGATGTGTCGACTCTTTGCCGCTGGCGGGAGGTTCACGACCTCGCGCCAGCGCGGGTCGCCGCCGAAAACGTCGTCACCTGCCTCGCCAAGATTGCTGACGAAGCGCACGAAGTGCTGCGGCAACAGTGTGACGATGACCTCGGTGGACACGTTCGCGGCGAGGCGCTTCAGCAGCCTGAATGGCACGGGTGCGTTGCCCCAGGAGTCCAAGTTCGCGAAGATCGGCTGGCCCCAGGCACCTATGCGGTCGAGAGCGGCTTCGAGGTCGTCGGCGCAGGTGCCTTTGCCCATCGTCACAGGCATGGCGACTGTAGACCGTGGCCGGTCGGGAAACGCTTGTTGAAGGGTCTCCCGTAGCATGTCTACACAACGCTGATCGTCGTCGATGAAGACGAATCGGGCGATGCCCTTGGTCGGGGGGACGTTCTCGACGAGGGCGCGGATCGCGATGACAGGCGATCCGGGTTGTCCACCGCTGTAGATGCCAGGTCCGGCGAATCCCTCTGCGTAGGTGACCGAGGGGTAGGCGTTGGAGTAGGCAAGCAGGATGGGGAACCATTTCCCGAGGTAGTGGCGGTAGATGTCGTGCTTGGCGCCCGTGTGTTCCGCACAGGGCCATGGCACCGGACCGTCGACCGGCATCCAGCCTCCTCATCCCATCACAGCAGGTTGCGAGACAGTCTCTCATTGTGACGCGCGTAAAGCGATACTGTCCGTGAGTGACACCGCGTGAAGGCCGAGTAGTCCGAGAGGCTGCTGGTTTGCGCCCGCCAATCGCCAATGCGGGCCGGGTGGTTGTCAGCAGGTGGTTAGGCTGAGGGGCATGTCGTCCCAGGTCCGGCCATTCAAGATGCGGCCTCCAGCCTTGGGCGTCCGTCCGCCCCACTGCTTGAAGAAGAAGGGCACCTCAGCGCGCGTGCACTGATCACGCAGGTCTACGGCCCAGGCTGGATTCATCTGCCGGGCGTTGGCACCGCTCTCGCCGCCTGCGATCACCCAGCCGATGCCATCTAGCTTCAAGCTCGGGAGCGGGCCCAGCAACGGCTCGCACGACAGGAAGCGCAACGCCGCCGACACGGCCCGCAGATCATCGATGCGGTGGACAGTGCTGACGTCCTCTACGGACACGCCCATCCACAAGTTGGACGGCCAGGTCAGAGATGGAGCCACCCGGCGTAGGCGGCGTGCTCGTTTGGTCAATACCTGATACGTATGCTGCGGGGTCGCCGCGATGACCTCGAAGACCTGGCGGACGAAACTCGCCGGCACTTGGGCGTGGAACAGATCACTCATCGAGTTGACGAAGACGAGCCGAGGACGCTTCCAGGTCAGCGGCAGCTCAAGGCTGTCCGGGTGCAGCGTCAACCCGAACCCTGGCCCACTTGTCTGCGGGTTTCCATCTCGCTGATACCGCGGCTGTCCCATCGCCTTGAGCCGTTTGGCCAGCGTCAACGCGTAACAGTTGTCGCATCCGCGGCTCACGCGATCGCAGCCCGTCGTAGGGTTCCAGGTCGCCTCCGTCCACTCGATGGCACTGCGGTCACCCATGGCTCATCCTCACACTGCGAAGAGTATTGGTTCGAACGCAGGTTCGATAGATCCGACACCGCCGAATATCGAGCTGGACGGCCGGCACGTTTGGCCGTGACTGGTATGACGGTCGATGTGATTGTGATCGCGGCCCTCTTGCTCGTCTGCATCATCGCCCTGATGGTCGGCTGGATCGTTGCGGCAGCCGCGTTCGGCAGCTCGATGCTCTGGGCGGTGCAGTGGAGATGCGTCTCGTCCACGTCGTTTGAGCCCATCCGACGGCGAGGGCTGCGCAGAGGTGCATGGGAGCTGATTCGGTCGGCTGCCGGGCCCGGAATTATCGGCCGGCTGATCGCCCGCGAGTCGTGGCGTCGGGTGCCGCTGATGCTGCTGGTCCCGATCGTTGGCTTCCTGGTGCCGGTGAGTCTTCCCTACGTCGTCCTACTCTTGGTGCCAGGGGCCATCGCGGGTGGCGAGTTCGCGGAGGCGATCGACAGAGTGGGTCGCCTCACGGGCATCCTCGGCGTTCTGGTGGCGATACGCATCTTCCTCAACGGGCTGCGCTACATCGCTCAGCCCGGCAAGCCGCGCGGGAAGCTTCCGGGCCTGCGTTTTCCGGACGATCTGTCCAGCAGGGGTCGTGACCGGCTCGCCGCCAACGCGTTCTGGTTCACGATGGCCCATACGGTCGAGATGCTCGCCGCGATGTATCCCGTCCTTGTCCTGGTCGCGGTAATACCCGACCTGGACAGTGCTACAACGCCGTCAAGTGCTTCAACGCCGTCATCGGACGCCGACTCCGCACTGCCCCCTCTGCTCGGCCTCATCGTGCTCTTCCTGGCGGTAACACCGATGCTGGTGCCTGCTCACATTGCGGCATCCTTCCTGCGCCGTCGCTTGGCCGGGTGGGAGTTGTCGGTAGAGATCTGCCAGTTGTTGGCCCCGCCTGTCATAGAAGAGCGCGCCGACTCGCTGGAAATGCCTGAACCACTCCGGCCGGTTGCCGACGTCCACCGCAGCGGTCTGGTCGATATCGCCGTGCTGCTCGATCAGACCGCCGGGTTGTGGGATCGTCGGCAACCGCGAGGGTTCGCCCCTCACCCCGCAGCGACCGCATTGCGAGCGACTAGCGCGTCGATCCGACGACATCTGCAAAGCCCACAGTCGTGCGACCCGACGCTTCCCCTCGACCTGCAAGAAACGCTGCGCATGGTGCTGGACCTGCTGGTCGAACCGGAAGGGACATCGTCACTGCGCAAACTCGCCTCCAGGGTTCAGGCGTTCGACGAGGGCGGGGCCCCGACAGCAGAGACGTTCGTCAAGCCCCCCGGGCGCCTCGCGGTGGCATTGACAAGGCTCACCGATAGCGCGCAGCGAACCGCTGCCGTCCTGGCCGCCGTCGCGGGAATGGCGGCGACCTTCATCGCGATAGCGCTGACCGCCGCAGGGAGGATTGACACTGCTGATCTGCTCGGTCACCTGAAGTAAACGGCCACATCGCTAGCTTGCGACAGCCGGATCAGGTCACGCCGCCGCGCGTCTCGGATGCGGCCAACGTGGCAGCGTCTCCGAACGGCTGGCGGGGTGTGTCGCCTCGATCGGCGAGCGCGCGGTAAACCAGCCGACGAAGCTGCGCTTAGGTGGGTCGTCCACGGCAGCGCAGCCCTGAGCAGGTGGCGGGTGCGGCGCGGTAGTCCGCAGTGTCCGCGCCATGCTCATCGCACGGCGGGCGGCGCGAGCGGCGGCGCACATGCCGCGCTGCCCTTGGCACTGCAGGTTGCGGCAGTCGCCGCGCTCGTCGGGCTGATGTGCGGAGGCGACGTCGAAGGCGAGCCGCCACAACAGCGGATCGGTGGCATCGTCGGGCAGCACGGCCAGGGTGCTGAGTCGTTCGCGTGGCACAGCCTGAACACCTTCCGTCGACGGATGACGCCGCCCGTCCCATGGGCGGGCGGCGGACACCATCGACGCTCGACTTTTCCCACAGGTCAAGTCGTCTTCGCGGCTCCTGACTCAGAATCCCCCGAATTCAGGCCGCCTGCTGATCCTGCGGGCCGAACTTCCACCGCCAGTCGAGGCGGTGGCGGCCGAAGGTGCGGCGTTCGCCCTTGAACCCAGCGCGCAGGAGCTTGATGTCAGCGACGAGTCGGATGATCTCCCGCTTAACCGCGACGTCGTCACCGAGTTCCTGCCACGCCGCCACAGCCTGGTCCCCGATGCGTCCGCGCAGCACCGCAGGAATGCCGGCGTCGGCGGCGCGCTGTTCGTGCTCAGCGATCTGCGCCGTCAGGCCCTTCTCTGCGCGGGCGTAGGCGATCGCGGTGACCTCGCCCTGCTCCCCGAGCTTGCGCCAATCCTCCAGTTCCCCGCGCAACCGTTGCGCTTCGGCGCGGGCGTGGGCGACCTCCTCGTCGGTGGCGCTGGCGGCGGTGAGAATGTCGTAGACGTCGGGGCGGGACAGCCACGCCACCACGGTGCGCTGCACGTACTCGTCGAGGAACTCGGCTTTCACTGCGGTGCACCGCTTGTGCAGGCAGGAGTACACCTGCCCCTCCCAGCCGTGCCGGTTCAGGCGCTGCGATGACAACGGCCCGTCGCACACGCCGCAGCGCACCATGTACGACAGCAGATGCACCGCTCTCCCGGCGCGGGTCGTGGTGCGCGACGGATCGCCGAGCATCCGCACCACCGACCAGTACGTCTCTTCATTGACAAGCGCAGGCCAGATCCCGTCGCCAACAATCTCCCCGCGCAGCACCCGCTTGCCGATGTACGCCGGGTTCATCACCTGCTTGCGCAGGATCCCGCGTCGCCACATCCCACCCTGCGACGCGGGGATGCCGAGGCGGTTCAGTTCGGCCTCGCGGACCGTCAGCGGCATACCTTCGGCGATCTTGCGGAAGTTGTCCCGCACCACCTGCGCGTGCGAATACTCTGTCACCGTCCCGTCCGCCGCCACGGCCGTACGGATCTCGGTATCGGGCTCCTGGCGCAGGAGTGCTCTGGTGCGCTGGTCGTAGATCCGCCGATACCCGTAGGTGACCTTTCCGTGCGGACGCCCGGCTTCGGCGGCGCCGACGATCCCGCGCAGCACGTTGTCGCGGATCGAGTCGGCCATCCACTCGGCCTGCACCGCCTGGAAGCCGAGCATCATCCGGTCGTTCTTGTCCCGCAGGTCGTACAGCACCCCGCCGACCAGCCAGAAGTTGAGACCGACCTCGTGGCACATGTCCCGGATCTTCACGAACACCGCGAGGTCACGTTCTTTGCGGGAGATCTCCCAGACCACCAGCACGTCACCCTTGCCGGCGAGGATCTGCTCGATCAACAACTCGAACTGCTCCCGCTCCTTCGTGGCACGCCGGCTCGCGGAGCGGTGGTTGTCCGTGAACGACCCCGCGTCCGTCCAGGACCGCTTCGTGATCTCCGCCAGGTTGAGCACACCCTGGTCGTGGACACTCTTGCCCTGCTCCTTCTTGTCCTGACTCGCACGCTGATACCGCAGCGCCCGCACCTCTACGCCGCCGGCTAGCAGTGCGTCCTTGCTGTCGAACCGGCCCCGGTTCCCCGACCGGGCCTTCCGCCGTACCATCAGAACCGTCCCCCTAGATCGACGTCCATGTCGGCAACATCGACCATAGCTTCTAACGATTCTTGACAGTCCCTGGAGAACACTCCAGCAACGCCGCGACGTCCTCGATCGACAGGTCCTCCCAGTACCGCAGAACCAGCACGGCCCGCTGACGCGGGGCCACCCGGGCCAGCGCCTGCAGCAGCACCAGTCGGCCCTCCGGCGAGTCGGGCGGGGCCACCTGCTCGGCCTCCTCGCCACCCACCCGTTCACGCCGCCACCAGCCGCGGCGGCGCTCGTCGAGGAAGGTCCGGATCAGGATCTGGCGCACGTAGCTGTCGAGCACCTCGTGCCGGGAGATTCGGTTCCAGACCCGGTAGAGCTTGACGAACGCGGTCTGGACCAGGTCTTCGGCACGGTGCCAGTCGCCGCACAGCAGGTACGCGGTGCCGCGCATGGCACCGGACCGTGCCGCGAAGTACTCGGCGAACGCCTCATCGCGATCGCTCATTCAGGCCTCCGATCCCCGTTTCGAGATAGTCACGCGGGGTCCGGCTCGGAGGGTTGCTCCGGAACTCGCGCAGATGTCACAGGGATCAACGCGTGACTCACGCCCGCGCCACCCTCGCGGGGGCGGTGACCGCACCCGGCGAGGTGACCAACAGGTCGATTCTCAGGAGACGGCGGTGAGGCTCTGAGCCGCGAGCACGCTGAACTGCTTGGTAACCCGCTCAGCGGTAGCAGTGTCCAAAGCGAGCGTCCGGATCCGTGAGACGAGCGCACCCCGAGCCAACAGCAAGGTACAGATATGGGTCGGCACCGAGCGGTCCGCTCCATCGATCACCTCGCAGTACATCAGCTGCCCATCCAGCCCAGGCAGACGAGGAAGCTGCGTCTCACCGAGAACGCGATACCGATCCTCGCGATCACGGTAGGTGCCACAACCAAGCTTGCCGCGAACCTGCTCGACAGCCTCCGCAGCCGATGTCACACCCCACGCGCCGGCGAGCTGCATGACCCGCAGATTCGGTGCCTCCCACTCACGCTGCTGCCCGAAAGCAGTGCCGTAGACGCCGTTGCCTTGACGCATCCCACAGACGGTCGAGAGAACGTCGTCGGCGTAGGGCGACTGCTGAGGCACAACCTTCAGACCATCGACGTCCAGCGTCGGCGCGATCAGCACCCTGCCGACCTGGTCCCCAAGCTCAGGGTCCATGTCGAAGATCGGCTGCAACCCCTCGGCGACCGGATCGATGGTGTACCCGCCGGCCGGCGGCCCACTCCGGCCGGCTGCCGGCGGCGTGCCGGAGCCGCCCCCGCAGGCCGCGGTGAGGACGAGCCCCACCGCGGCCACCACTGTGAGCAGCGGCCGGCCGAACCTGGTCACCAACGCTGCCGGTACGGCTCGGTCACAACTGCGCACTTTGGCGAACGGGCCGAGGTTAGCGACAGCTGAAGTCACTGAAGATAAGCACTCGTGGCGAGAAGATGTGTCATTGAGTCAGCGTCCGCAACCATTCGCACCTCATGAATAAGGGAATCTCCGCCTGGACCATCGATGCGCAGCTTGAACGGATCGCTCCTCTCCGCGACGAAGAGGGACAGATGCGCGCCTAGTTGTTCGCAGTCCGCAACATTCTGCACCCAGACGTTCGAGCCGTTGCTGGCGTTCGTAGCGCGGAAGCCAGCCTCAGTCAACCACTCCCGAACGGAGTCATTGATTGTTGCGTCATCACCGATGAAGTCAATCGTCAGGGCAACCATCGTCGCATCCGTTCTGTGAGTGGCCTCACTCACGTCGCTCAACGAGCCCAGCTAACCAGACCGACCGGTCTCGGCAGCTCTGCTCCAACGTCTCGGAGCCATCGACGTTGAGATACGACTGCAACCGGTACCACGAGCAGCGAGCCGACAACAGACGTTACCAACGCGACTGCGATCGAACGTCGCAGAGTCGCTGGACGACTCCGCGTATAACGCGCAGGCAAAGGCCAACAGCCACCCCACCTTGACAGGTGTCGATCTGTGCACTGGTGTAAGGACCAAGCACATCGACGTCCGTCACAGGAGGGCACATGATCGTCCGACGACGGTGGACAGCTGCCGCCACCACAGTGATCCTGTTCAGCGCAGTGTTGTCCCATCCCGCTTCCGGCGCGGCGGCACCCGCCGATCCGGCAGCCCCGATCACCCTGAGCACCACCGAAACGGCAGTGGTCCGAGTCCAGCTCCGCGATCAGGCCCAGCTGGACCGGCTCGTGGCCACCGGCGCGGACCTGGCCAACCGGCCCCGGGCACGGGACGGCCGGATCATCGCCGACCTGGTGCTCAGCGGCGCGCAGCTCGATGAACTGACAGCGCAGGGCGCGACGGCCGTGCAGATCGTGCAGCGCGCCGGGGACGGCAACCGGCACTACGCCGACAGCGTCCGCGCGGCCCAGGCCCGCACCGCCGCCGGGCTGCGCGTGCCGGCCGCAGGCCAGCGGTCCACCGCCGCCGCCGTGGACACCCTCCAGGTGCAGCAGGCGTACTGGTGGACCACCAACGGACAGACCTTCCTGCAGGCCCAGGTGGCCACCACCGCCACCGACGACCCGGACGTGGAGATCACCGTCAGTTGGCGGACGGCGGACGGCGTCACCGGCTCGTTTCCGCTGTACCGGTTCGAGGACTCAGGCGAGTACCAGTACCACTACAACCTTCCCCAGCCGGTGCCGAGCCGGCCGGTTCAGTTGAGCGCGACCTCCAGCCTCGGCGGGGTCAGCCGGGCGATCACGCCAACGCTCTGGCCGAACGCCTCCCCACCGCCGCTACCGGCCGGCTACCAGAAGGACTTCATCGACGCGTACCTGACGCCGGTGGACATCCAGGCGCGGATCAAGCGACTGGCCCGCCAGTACCGGGACCTGGTGGACGTGATCGACCTGCCGAACAAGACTCAGGGATACCGACGCAACGCCGCCGGCTACCTGGGCGACCCGACGGTCGCCGCCGTGGTGGTCGAGTCGGTCCGCTTCGGCGACCAGAACATGAACGGCGTACAGGTGCGGACTGTCGACCCGGGTCGGGCGAACCGGCCACTGACCGTCGGCTACCGCGACCGCGTCCTCACCGTGTCACTGGCCACCGACACGGCGGGCAAGACGGTGAGCACCACCGACGAGGTCGCGGCGGCGATCAACGCCCGCCAACCGGACCGGTTCCGGGCCACCGTCGAGGACGGCTCGGCCGGGCTGCCGATGCCCGTCGCCGGCCCCACCCGGCTCGACGACGGCCTCCAGGGCACCGAGGTGCCGGCGCGGCCGTGGACGGTGCAGGCCCTTCGCCTCGGCGTACACCGGGACGGCTCCCGGGTCGGGGTGCTCGCGTACTCCCAGGAACACGCCCGGGAGTGGGCCACCCCGCTGGTGACGCTGGAGTTCGCCGAGCGGATGCTGGCCAACGCCCGCACCGACCCGGCCACCCGTGAGCTGCTGGAGCAGGTCGACATCTTCGTCATCCCGACGGTCAACCCGGACGGCGCGAACTACTCGTTCAACGACTTCAACTTCCAGCGCAAGAATCTCGTCAACCACTGCACCGGGGCGGCCCGCGACCCGAAGAACCGCACCTCGTGGGGCGTCGACATCAACCGCAACTACACAGTCGGGTCGTACTTCGACGGCTACGTGGGCGCCAGCGCCAACTGCCTGTCCGGCAACTTCGCCGGCACGACGGAGCTTTCCGAGGCGGAGAGCGGCAACGTGATCGCGCTCGCCCAGGCCCACCCGAACATCAAGTTCGCGATGAACGTGCACTCCTACGGCGGGTACTTCATGTGGCCGCCGGGAGCGTACCGGGCCGACGGCAGGGTCACCCTGCCCCGACCGTCGATCGACGAGTCGACGCTGTTCCTCAACAGCGCCCGGCGGATCGTCGGCGCCATCGCCCAGGAGCGCGGCACCGTCACCTGGCCGTCGCAGACCGGACCGGTCGCCGACGTGCTCTACTCCGCCGCCGGCAACTCGGCCGACCAGCTCTACTACGAGCTGGGCATCTTCGCCTGGGACTTCGAGGTCGGCAACGACCTGTGGAACCCGGAAACCAACCAGTGGGAGGGCGTCGGCTTCCAGCCGCCGTTCGACGAGGCGCACGGCGAATCCCAGGAGTACGCCGGCGGGCTGGTGGAAATGGTCCGGGTGGCCCGCGACTACGCCGCCGCCGAGGCGGCCGCCGGCTGACCCGCGGGTCCCGTACCGCCGCCGGCAGCAGCCGGCGGCGGTACGGCCCCTGACGCGCGACCCTCGGTGACGGACGGTAAGCCGATGGTGATCACAGACGTTGACGTGTTTTCATGTCAGCAAGCCTGCGCCAACCCGGGACATCGATGACTGAGCAACCCGCACCTGATCACCTCGTTGTGGTCGACGTGTTGACGCAGGGTCTGAGCCACCTGCTACGCGACGAGGATCCGGAACTGGCCCGATGGATCGAGGAACTGGTCGCGACACTGAAGAGTCCCCGGCAGACGACGCTCGCCGGCTGGAACAGCTTCCTCGACCCCGGCGTCGACTCCAGCTGACCCACTCGGAGTTCACCCGCCTGGCCGACGGCCGGGCTGGCCCGGCTGCCATCCGCGCTCTGCGGCGGGCGCAACGCAACCGCACGATGCTCGTCCTCAAGAGCCTCGCCGACACCGACGACGCCTTGGCGGCGTCGGCGCATCTGCTCGGCCACGCCCACCGTGTCGACCCGGCCGCCGCTGACGTGCTGCTCGATCATCCGTGGCTGGCCGTCTGGGCGATCGATCGGGTCCGGCACGGCGACACCGGCCGACCCGACTACCTTTCGTTCGCGGCGCTCGCGGCGGCCGCCCTCAGTGGTCGGTCGGACGCGGCGGTGCCGGTCACGCCCCGTGCGGGCCTGGTGCCCGTGCCGGGCCTCGGGGTGCTGCGCCGCGGCGGCGGCAGCACAACTGTGACGCCGGCCGACTTGACCGGGCGCCAGTGGACGCCCACCCACTGGTGGCGCTTCACCGACCAGTCGGTCACCCTCGACCTCCGCGTCGACGACCTTGACCCCTACCGCGACTGCTTCGGGCTACCGGTCGCCGCCCGGCTCTCCGCGCCGCAGGCCGCCGAGCTGGAACGGTCCGTCGGGCACGCCTGGCACCTGCTCGTCGGGTACGCCCCAACGCACGCCGCCGAGGTGGCCGCCGGCATCAGCACCTTCGTGCCGTTGGCCGACGGCACCGAACGCGGGCACAGTGTCACGCACGCCGACGCCTTCGGAGCGTTGGCCGCCGACGCCAACCTCGACCCGGTGGATCTGGCCGTGACGATGGTGCACGAGCTGCAACACAGCAAACTCAACGCAGTCCTCGGCCTGGTCCAGTTGCACGAACCCGCAGACCCGGCGCGGTACTTCGCACCCTGGCGTCCTGACCCGCGTCCGATCGACGGGCTGCTGCACGGCACCTACGCGTTCACCGCCGTCGCCGAGGTGTGGGCCGCGCTGCGCGCCCATCCGGAACTCGCGGCCCAGGCCACCGCGCGGTTCGCTGTGGTACGGGCCCAGTTGGAGCGCGCTCTGGTCGAGCTCGCCCGGGCCGCAAGTCTCACCTCGGCCGGGCGGCTCTGGGCAGATCGCCTGGCCGAACGGATCGGCCAGTTGGCCGCCGTGCCGGTCCCGGCGTCCGCCGACGCCGCCGGGCGGCGCGAGGTGGCGGAGGCCGAGCGCGCCCGCCGACAAACGATCCCCAGCGGATGAACCCAAGGCTCGGTACGACCGTCTCTCCGGTGGACGAGGCGTCAGGTCAGCCCGACGGTCTCGATGTCGCACTCGATGCGCCGCTGACCCCGCGCGGCGTCCACCTCCGGGTGGTCCGGCCCGAACAACGCCTCCAGCGCCGCGGCGGCCTCGTCGAGCAGCTCGCGGCCCCGAGCCTCCTCGCCGACCTCGATCAGATCGACCGACGCGTTGACCGCACAATAGAGCGTGTATGGATGCCCCGGCCCACGCAGGCGACGCGAGTCCTCGAGGATCGCCTCGGAGAGCACCTGCGCCTGCTCCAGCCGGTGTGACCGGACCAGGTTGATCGCCTGCGCGGAGCGCGCGCTCAGCAGGTACGGATGGGTGGGCGGCAACGCCTCGCCCATCGCCTGCAACGTGGCCGCACCCAACTCCCGCGCCTCACGGTCGAAGTTGCGCGCCCGCAGGATCACCCCGAGGTTGACCGCAGCGCAGAGCGTGACCGGATGCCGCTCCCCGAAGACGGCTCGGAAGGTGGTGTGCCCCTGGGCGGCCAGGGCGTACGCCTGGGTCGCGTCGCCCGCTGCGCGCATGGCGTTGGCGCAGGTCATGCCCGCCTCCGCGGCCAGCACATGATCGGTGCCGAAGCGGCGGGTCACCAACCGGTAGTTGGCCGCGCCCTCGGTCACTGCGGCGTCGAGCTGCCCGGTCTTGCGCAGGCAGGCGATGTGGATGCAGGTGGCCCGCAGCACTGTGAGGTGCTCGGCGCCCAGCAGCGACCGCTGCACCGGCAGGGAGCTGTCCAGCAGTTCCAGCGCGTCGGCGTACCGGCCCAGGAGGTAGAGGTCGCGCGCCTGGGCCTCCTGGGCCAGCACCAGTGAATAGGTGCCGTCCTCCGCGGCCGCACCGGCGTGCCGCGCCACTTCGAGGTTGAGGTCGTACGCCCCTTCGAAGTCACCGATCAGGCGAAGGTTGATCGCCATCGAGTTCATCACCCGCAGCGTGCTCGGGTGCCCGTCGCCGAGCACCCGGCGGTGCACGTCGAGGTTGCGCCGGTCCAGGTCGGCGGCGGCCGCGAAGTCCCCGAGCCGCCGCAGGTCCGCGCCGACGCTGTTCGCCGCGCCCAGTGTGTACTCGTGCTCCTCACCGAGGCTCGTCCGCATCCGCTCCAGCGCTTCGAGGCCGAACGCGGCCGCGCGCGGGTCGGCGAGCAACCGCAGGGCGTCCGCGTACCGGCGCATCGCCAGCAGGGTCAGCGGATCGCCGCTGCGCTGGCCGTCTGGACCGGGCTGGTCCCAGGCGGCCAGGATCTCCTCCGCGAAGTCCCGACAGCCTTCGAAGTCACCAAGGTTGTAGATGTAGCGCAGCTGGTCCATCGCCGTCCGGCGGGCGTCGATGTCACCGTGGATCAGACCGGCGACACGGACGTGTGGCGCGATGTCGGCATGGCGGGGCCAGGTGCTCCGGTCGTCGGGGAAGCCCGGGTTGGCGGCAGCGAGCAGCCGGCGGGCATTCGTCAGCGGGCCGTCGTCGCCCTGCTCGGCGAGCCCTTCCCGGATGACCGCCTGCACCAGTCGATGCACCTGTACGTGCCGGCTGGCATTGTCCGCCTTCGCGAGCCCGAGCGACGCCAGTTGCCGGATGGCCCGGGCTATGTCGTTGCGCTCCTGGAGGCTGGTGCGCAGCGGTTCGTCCAACCCGGCGCGGCGCCCCTCCCAGAGCAGGCGCATCGGGACCGGGTCGGGGCTGAGGAAGGCGAGTAGCTGGATCAGCTGCGCGGCGGCCGGGTTCTGCTCGCGTATCGCGGCGAGTGCCATCGACACCACAGTCAACACGGTGCCCCGGTACTGCCGGGGTTGCCCCTCACCCAGCAGCTCCCGGGCGTGTTCCTTGAGGTCGACGAGGTATTCGTCGACCGACGACAGCATGGTGAGCAGCCAACTGACTGCCTGCTCCAGGGCGAGTGGCAGGTCGCCGAGCTCCGCGGCGAGCCGGCGGGCCTCGTCAGGGCTGGTCGTGGGACGCCGCTTGAGCAGCAGTTCCACACTCTCGGCTCGGGTGAACACGTCGACGTCCAGGGTCAGGGCGCTCGCCGACCAGGCCATGTTCCGTGATGTGACGAGGACGTGGCCGCGTTCGCCGACGAGGTTCGACGAGGGCATGAGTGGAGCCAGCTCGTGCGGGTCGTCGGCGTTGTCGTAGACCAGCAGCCAACTGAGCGAACTCGTCGACAGCGAGTCGAGGACCGTGCGCACGGTCTGCTCCAGGCTGGCGCTCGCGGCCAGGCCGAGCCGCTCGCCGAGGGCCGCGATCGAGCTACGCAGCGCACTGAGATCCTCGGCGGCCATCCACCAGATCAGCTGGTAACGGTCCGCGTACCGGTAGGCGAACTCGACAGCGAGCTGGGTCTTGCCGACCCCACCGACACCGCGCAGCGCCGCTTCCGGCAGCACCGAGGCCCGGTGCTGTGACGACAGCAGCTCGTCGAGCGCGACGAGCTGTTTCTCCCGGCCGGTGAAGTACAGGTTGCGCGGTGGGACGCCGCCCCGGATGAGAGTTCGGGATCGCTGGGGCGTCGTCTCCTCGATGATGATCGTCCTGCGCATGTCGGATTCAGGTTCCTCTCCACCGGTCTCGGCCGGTGCCGCCTGGTGCGGGGATCGTAGCGACGTCCAGTGCGCCTTCGCAGCCATGCGCGATTCGTCGAGATCGGCGGTGGTGAGCCGCAGGGCCGCCGCCGCGTCCCGCAACCACTGCTCGAGCGGCTTGCTGCCCGACTCGAGGCCGGTGAGGACCAGGACCGCCAGCGCCACGGCGGCCGGGACCCGCCAGTCACCCACCGGTTGCCAGCCGACGGCCTCCACCAGGCCGGGCATGTCCTCCGGTGACAGCTGATGATCCGCGACTGCCTCGACGGCCGCGGTCAACACCTCGGGCGGGACGTCGGTGAGCAACTGCGCGAGGAGCCAGGAGAGGTAGATCTGCTGGGCGGAGGTGACCGCGCTGGCACCCGGGTGGAAGTTGGCGATGACCTGCAACAGCGTCGCCATGCCCCGGGGCTCCTGGGCGCAGGTGCGCACGATGCGGTAGACGTCGTACCGGACCTCGGAGTGCCGGGGCACCGACAGTCGCTTGCGCAGCTCCCCCTCGACCTCGTCGAGGTAGAGCGAACGGGTGCTCCCGTCATTGATCGAACTCATCGAGAGCAGTGCGTCACAGATGGCTTGCACCTGGGCGCTCGGCATCCGGGGCGTCGTCACCGATTGTCCTCCGTACCCGTCAGCAGACCGAGGCTCTCGGCAAGGTCACGGAAGGCCCGCAGTGGCCTACTCGTCGGCCCTTCCGTCAACAGCAGGACGCGATAGAGAGCAGCGATCCCGTCCTCGTATTCTAAGGCCGTCCGGATCAGGCCGAACATGTCTAGACCCAATGGCCCGAATGGGTTCACCATCCGACCGATGTGTGGTGGCAGCGACTGAATGACCAATTGACGGCTGTCGGGGTGCCGGAGTACCGGGATTTCCTCCAACAGTCGGGCCAGCGCCATCTTCTGCGCGAATGAGAGCGTCCGGGGCGTCGCCCGGGCGACGGCCGCCAACGGGCCGGACGGCAGCAGGGCAGGCGGCAACAGGCCGGACGGCAGCAGGGCACGCCACTGCCCGACTGGCAACATCCAGCCGACCAACTGCTGGCCGACGCTCGCGCGGGCCAGCACCATGCCCACCACGGCGCCATCCGGCGCGTACACCCCGGAACCGCTGAACCCCCTGTCGATTCCGGCCGTGGCAGGGGAAATTCGGTCGAGTTGCCGCCATCCGGTGCCGCCGTCGACCGGGCCGACGGCCCGCGCCAGCACCATGACGGACGCCGGGGTGTTGGCCGGAAAACCCACGATCCGCACGTCGAACTCGTCGTCGCCACGATCCGCCAGGGTGGCGGGGGCGGACGGCAGCGGTGTGGCACAGCGCAGGACCGCCAGGTCGCCGTCGCCGGCCGGGCCGACACCCCGGGACCAGGTCACCTCTGCGGCGACCCGGGTGCCGGGGTGGCTCGGTGTGTCGACGAGCACCCCGGGCGGGCCGGCCCCGGTGCCGTCATCGACCACATGCCAGCAGGTCAGCACCAGGTCACTGGTCAACTGGATGCCCGCGCCGACGACCGACGAGGAGTGGCCACCGAGTATCCGCACCCGGCCGGCGAGCGACCGGGTGCCGGTCATCCGTGCTCCGCCAACCACTCGGCCAGGACGGCCGGCGGCCGGATACCGACGCTGCGGTCAGTCATGCGCGGCGGCCTCCTGCGCGCCGGCCCCGTCCTCACCCGGCGACGGCAGCGCCGGGACGGGCGAGGTCCAGATCAGCTTGACCTTGAGGTGGCCCTGCGCGCTGGTACGAGCGACGACCGCACCAGCCTCCGCGGTGAGGGTGACGCCGATCTCGACCTCCACCTGATCGGGGCGCACCGCCACCCCGCGGACCACGCCCAGCGCGGCGTCGAGCGCGGGCCTGATGTGGGCCAGTGCCATTTCCAGCGTCTGCCGGGCGGGGCGGATCCGGTCGAGCAGACCGACCCGTTCCAGATCGGTGCCAGCGTGTTCCTCGACGAGGAGGACGCCCTGATCAGTCTCGAAACGAAGGAGATCCGCCACGTGACGAATTCTCGCCGAAAGATCGTTCGGAATTGGTGTCAGATCACTGACAGGAGTCATTGCGTGCACCCTGCGCCGACACCTGACACATCTGCTTGCCATCACCACTGCGGCCTGTCAGCCTGACGCAATGCAGGACACGACGACCTTCCAGGATCTGCTCCGCGAAGGTGTCGACGCATCCGTGGACGGTTGGGACTTCTCCTGGTTCGACGGCCGCGCGACAGAACAGCGGCCGTCCTGGGGATATCTGAAACTCATGGCAGCCCAAATGGGGGTGGCCCGCGCCGCACTGGACATCCAGACCGGCGGCGGCGAGGTGCTCTCCGAGGTGCCGGCATTCCCACCGGTGACAGTGGCCACCGAACACTGGCCGCCCAACCTCCAACTGGCCCGACGCGCGCTCGAACCGCGCGGCGTACGGGTGGTCGACGTTGCCGAGGACGCTCCGTTCCCGTTTCCCGACGAGACGTTCGACCTTGTGGTGAGCCGGCATCCCAACGTTGTGCTCTGGGACGAGATCGCACGGGTGCTCACTCCCGGCGGGCGGTACCTGGCCCAGCAGATCGGCCCCGGCTCGAACCGCGAGCTGGCCCAGTTCCTCACGGGTCCCCGCGAGATCGGTGACGAACGCAGCCCGGCCCGCGCCGCCGCCGACGCGCGAGCCGCCGGCCTGGTCATCGACGAGCTGCGGCACGAAGCGCTGCCGACCACCTTCAACGACGTGGCAGCGGTGGTGCACTTCCTCCGCAAAGTCATCTGGACGGTGCCGGACTTCACCGTGGACCGCTACCGGGCCCGCCTCGCCGATCTGCACGACCACATCCGTCGCCACGGTCCGTTCGTGGCCCACGCCCAGCGCATCCTGGTCCGGGCGCACAAGCCCGAGCACTGACGCGAACGCGCCTGCGCCGCTGGCCGGATTTCACCCGTTTCCGCCGGGTGTCTGGTGGGTAGGGCCCCGTTCATGGACACGAACACAAAAGCCCACCTGGTGGGCGGCCCCCGAGACGGCAGCACCCACGAGACCGGCAACGAGGCACTCGTCGAGGTGGAGATCGACGGCCTGATGCACCGCTACATAAAGACCACCAAGCAGCACGACGATGGTCGACCGCTCTACAACTACGACGGGGCGGTCGCCCCGGACGGCGGCGAGCCCGGCGTCGAGGATCCGGCCGCCCGGGTCGCGTCGCCCCGGGCCGACGCCGAGGGGCACGGCGGCACCCACTGACCGCCGCACCATCGGGATCACGCGAGCCCACGAAGGAGGTACCGGTCGGAGCGGCCGGCCACGGATGAACCGCGGCCGGCGGGGTAAGCAGCGACAGTGCCTGGTGGGGAGACGACCGGGTGCACGGGTGGGCGGTCCTGGACCGGCCCACCCGTGCACACCCGGTCAGTTCGAGGAGATCCAGTTCCAGGCCGAGACGACCCACTCGGTCTGCTGGAGCCACGCCACCCCGAGGCCGACGAGGAACACCGCCGTCGCCAGGTGCGCACCTCGGGCGCTGCGCCGGACCCGGCCCAGCTGCCGCTCCAGCACCACCCGGCCGACCAGCCGGAACAGGGCGAACAGGCCGGCCGCCACCAGCAGGCTGAGTACCAGCACCAGCAGCGGGCCGCTCAGGTCACCCTGGCCGGACAGCGCCCAGATCCCCCAGCACACGAACGCGAAGAGGCCTGCCGCAGCGCTCCATTCACCGCCGCGCCGCAGCTGCGCCATCCGGGAGCTGAGCGAGCGGCGGGGCACCGGCTCACCGGGCCAACCGGTGCCGGTCGGCTCCTGCTCTACCACCGGGAACGGCTCCGTCCGCGGGGTGCGCGGCTCCCCCACCGGAGCGACCCCCCGGCGGAACCCGTCACGCTGCGGCGGCACCCCGACGCCGGCCTGCGGTGGCACCTCCACGGTCCGCTCCGCCCACGGCTGCGTCTGGTCTGCCATCTCGTCCTCCCCCTGACCGACGGCAACAGCACCGCCTTGATTCGAGGGTAGCCAGCCGGCAAATCGGTCGCCGACCCCGGCCGGGGCGCGCGGCCCCGCGACGGTGCCGGATCGAACCCGGCCAGGGTACGGTCGGCTGATGGGTGACCCCGAGCGACGACGGCGACGGCTGCGCCACCACCCCGACACCGAGACGACCCGACCGGGTGCGGACGGCCCGACGGTCAGCACCCCGGGCGTGCACGACGGTGACGAGCCGCCGCCGCGACGCAGGAGCACCGGCGGCGACGAGCGCGACGGCGAGCGGGGGCTGCGCGGATTGGTCGGCTCCGGCTCGTCCCAGGTGGGACTGAGTGCCGCGCTACGGGCCCGGGACGCGGCCCGCCCCACCGACGACGACCTGGCCGAGGCGGAAGCCCGGGTGGTGGTCGTCCGGCGAAACTGGGTGCCCCGCGAGGAGCTGCCCCGCTCGCCGCGCTGAACGCCGCACTGTCAGGGCAGGTCGGGCAGCTTCCGGGTCCGCTCGTACTCGGCCACCTGGGTGATCCGACGAGCGTGCCGCTCGTTGCCGGAGAACGGTGTGTTCAGGAACGCCTCGACAATGCCGGTCGCCTCGTCCAGCGTGTGCTGGCGGGCACCGATGGCGACGACGTTCGCGTCGTTGTGCTGGCGGGCCAGCTGAGCGGTCTCGACGCTCCAGGCCAGCGCGGCGCGGACGCCGGCGACCTTGTTCGCGGCGATCTGCTCACCGTTGCCGGAACCACCGATGACCACTCCGAGGCCCGTCTCGTCGGCCACCACCTGGTCGCCTGTGTGCAGGCAGAACGTGGGGTAGTCGTCGTCCGGGTCGTAGCTGTGCGGGCCGACGTCGACCACGTCGTAGCCCTGCATGGCCAGGTGGTTGGCCAGGTGCACCTTCAACTCGAAACCGGCGTGATCGGATCCCAGGTAGACGCGCATACCGGGCAGTCTGTCAGGCCGCGCTCGGGGACGTCACAGGGGCGTCCCCGAGCCGGGTTCGTCACACGGTCGTGGGGATGATGCTCAACGCGGCAGCTCGGCGACGACCAGCCCGCCGCGCGCCTTCGGGGTGAACCAGGTGCTCTTGCGGGGCATCTTTTCCCTGGCCAGGTTGACCGCGACGAAATCTGCCACTGTCACCGGCGCGATCAGGATGGCCAGCTCGGCCCGGCCGGCGTCGACCTCACCGGTGAGCCAGCTCGCCGGGTAGTCACCGCCGACGTAGGTGATTCGCTTGTCGCCCGGGTCCAGACCGAGCGCGTCGCGCAGCACCAGCCGCTCGACCAGAGCGTGGTCCAGGTTTTCCAGGCGGGCGGAGGCGGTGGCGGGCAGGCGTACCGCGTACCCCTGGCCGTCGAGGCGGAGGTGCACGGTGCCGCCGGCCGCCGGGACCTCGACCGGGCCGTCGATCGGCTCGACCTCGGCGCCCGCGGCCCGCAGCCGGTCGAGCAGCTCGGCCGGGGTGGTGGTCAGCTCGCTGACCAGCCGGTTGTACGGCTGGATGGCCACCGACGCGGGGGTGGTGACAACGGCCAGGAAGCGCGGCAGCCCTCCGGTCTGGGCGGCCAGGCTGCGGTGGTTGCCGTCCGCGACGACCAGGTCCCCACCACCGGCGAGAGCCGTCAGCGTGGCCTGCTCCGGGCCCGGGCCGAGCAGCCAGATGGCGTGCGTGCGCCCCGCCTGGTCGGTGTCCGTCGCGGCGGGCGCACCTGCCGTGTCGGTCGCCGCCGCGAGCGCGGCGTGCAGCTCGTCGCCACGCCCCGTCTGGAGCAGGAGTACGGGTGAGAGCAGGTGGCCCAGCGCGTCGGCCAGTGCCACCCGCTCGCGCACCTTGGCGATGAAGACGTCCTCGTTGCGGATGACCAGGCCTGGCTCGTCCGCCCGAGTGGAGATCTGGTCGGTGTCCACCATCGCGAACAGCCCGTACGCCGGCTCCTCGCCGGGCGCGCTGATCCGGTAGAGGACCACCACCTGCTCGGCGGGGGTGTAGCTGCCGTCGGCCTTGGCCTCGGCGAGGCGGGCCACCGCGTCCGGCAGCGCGTCGAGGAACGACTTGCCCAGGCTCTGCGGGGCGCGATGCGGCATCTCGATGCCGAGAGCGCTGTGCGGGTTCGACCCGATGATCGCGGTGATCTCCGCGTCGTCGGCGAACTCGTCGTAGTTTTGCGCGCCGGTGCCGCCAGTGGTGACCCAGGCCCGGGTGATCGGATGCACGACCGTCATGCCCACTGACGCTACCGGCGACGATGTCGCCGCCGACGGGGACCCGCGGGGCGTCCACCAGATGAAAGCGACAGGTGGGGCCCGGCCGGTCAGCCGGCGCGGTCGGAGGTGCCCCGGCGATGCTTACCCGCGCTCACCGGCCCACCGTTGCCACGCCGACCGGCCCCGACAGGCCCGGTGTTCAGGGCGCGGCGGGGCGACGCGGGCGGCCCCGGCACGGGACGGTCGGGAGGAGGCGTCGGCACGGGCCGCGGGCTCAGCGGCGGGGTCGGCACCGGCCGCGGAGGAGCCGGCGCCGGCGGCGGAGGCGCCGGTTCGGCCGGCGCCGCCCCCGACGGCACCAGCGCCGACACGTTGGTCGGCACCGCGTCGACGGACGACGGCAGTGGGTCGATCGCCCTGGGCGGGGTGAGCCGGGAGGTCACCGGGACCCGGGCCACGCCCACCACGATGGGCGGCGCGAGTAGATCCACCAGGTGGGCGGGCAGGTCCGGGCGGACCGTCGGCCAGCGGGAGTCGTCAACGGACCAGTAGTCAGCGCCGGGAGTCTCGATCACCCCCTGCCGGGTCAACTGATCGTCACCGGACGCACGGTGCTTGGCCATCGGGATTTGCCTCCACGAACTGCGGCGTGCGGCCCTTCGGGTCGCTGCGGCGGACACCGAGGGAAACGACGCCGCCCGCCTCCCGGTGACGCCACGAGCCTGCGCCGACCTCGGCATCGGACGAGAAACGCCCCCGTCCGCGCCAATGAGGCAGGCACGGACGGGGGCGCGGTGGTCGTCGCTCAGTCGAAGATAGGGCTCTGCTCGCGGGTGCGCTTGAGCTCGTAGAAGCCCGGCGTGCCGGCGACCAGCAGCACGCCGTCCCAGAGCCGGCCGGCGGCCTCCCCCTTCGGAGCCGGAGTGATCACCGGGCCGAAGAACGCAACCGGGGTGCCGTCCGGGCCGGGCGCGTGCACCACCGGAGTGCCGACGTCCTGCCCGACCGGGCGCATGCCCGCCTCGTGGCTGGCCCGCAGCGCCTCGTCGTAGTCGGTGCTGTCGGCAGCCGCGGCCAGTGCCGGGTCGAGGCCGGCCTCGGTGAGCGCGGCCACGTACAGCTCCGGACCCCGCTCCTGCTTCTGCAGGTGGATCCGGGTGCCGAGTGCGGTGTAGAGCGGGCGCAGCACGTCATTGCCGTGCAGCTGCTCGGCGGCGATGCAGACCCGCACCGGGCCCCACGCGGTCTTCAGGAACTCCTTGTAGTCCTCGGGCAGCTCGTCCCGGCCGTCGTTGAGCACGGCCAGGCTCATCACGTGGAAGCGGATGTCCACATCCCGGATCTGCTCGACCTCGAGCAGCCAGCGGGAGGTGATCCACGCCCACGGGCAGGCCGGGTCGAACCACATGTCGGCGGTGACACGTTCGGTCACTGTGAGATCCCTTCGCGACGGGTGGCGCCGACAGGTCGGCGTCTCAGGTGAATCTTCACCCCGCAGCGCATTGACCGGCACCCGAATGAGAGCGTGACCTCGGCCACCGCGGGCTGCCCGTACATGGAAGACTCGATTCGGGCCAGCCGTCACGAGCGGTAGGCGAACGGGCGCCGCCGGGCGTACGGCGACATGTGGGATGGAGACGAACAGTGCCGGGAGTGCGCAACCTGACGCAGGTCGAGGCGACCGAGCGGGCACGCCTGCTCAACGTGACGGGGTATGACATCAGTCTGGACCTGTCCAGTGCCGTGCTGGCGGCCGACGGCCGCACGTTCAGGTCGACGACCGAGGTCCGGTTCCGCTGCTCCGAACCGGGCGCGAGCACCTTCGTGGAGGTGGCCGCCGAGTCGGTGCGGTCCGCGACGCTGAACGGCACGCCCGTCGACCTCTCCGACTGGTCCGCGGAGAAGGGCCTGACCCTGTCCGGGTTGGACAGCGACAACGTCCTGGTGGTCGACGCCGACTTCGGTTACTCCAGCAGCGGGCAGGGTCTGCACCGGACGGTCGACCCGGTGGACGGCGAGACGTACCTCTACAGCCAGTTCGAGACGGCCGACGCGCAGCGGGTGTACGCCTGCTTCGACCAGCCCGACCTGAAGAGCGTCTACACCTGGCACGTCACAGTGCCGGCGCACTGGCGGGCGGTCTCCAACATGCCGGTGCAGCGGGAGGAGCCGGCGGGTGAGGCGCTCAAGACGCTGCACTTCACCGAGTCGCCCCGGATGAGCACCTACATCACGGCGATGTGCGCCGGGCCGTACCACGAGGTGCGCGACGCGCACGACGGCATCGACCTGGGGGTGTTCTGCCGGGCGTCGATGGCCCAGTACCTGGACTCCGACGAGCTGTTCCTGATCACCAAGCAGGGCTTCGACTTCTTCCACGAGAAGTTCGACGTGCGCTACCCGCTGCCGAAGTACGACCAGCTCTGGGTGCCCGACTTCAACGCCGGCGCGATGGAGAACTTCGGCTGCGTGACGCACGCCGAGTCGCACTACCTGTTCCGCTCGCAGGTCACCGACTTCGAGTACGAGCAGCGGGCCAACACGATCCTGCACGAACTGGCCCACATGTGGTTCGGTGACCTGGTCACCATGCGCTGGTGGAACGACCTGTGGCTGAACGAGTCGTTCGCCGAGTGGGCCAGCCACTGGTGCAACACCAACGCGACCCGGTTCACCGAGGCGTGGACGACCTTCCTGTCCATCCGGAAGAACTGGGGCTACCGGCAGGACCAGCTCTCCTCCACCCACCCGGTCTACACGGAGATGCCGGACATGGAGGCCGTGGAGGTCAACTTCGACGGCATCACCTACGCCAAGGGCGCGAGCGTGCTCAAGCAGCTCGTCGCGTACGTGGGTGAGGAGCCGTTCGTGGCCGGGCTGCGGGCCTACTTCGGCAAGCACGCCTGGGGCAACGCCACCTTCGACGACCTGCTCACCGAGCTGGAGGCCGCATCCGGTCGAGAACTGCGCAAGTTCGCCGCGCAGTGGCTGGAGACCGCGCAGGTCAACACGCTGCGTCCGGAGGTGACCATCGGGGCCGACGGCACGTACGAGCAGGTGCTGGTGCGGCAGGAGGCCCCGGCGGCGTACCCGACGCTGCGGACCCACCGGATCGGCGTGGGCCTGTACGACCTGACCGACGGGCGGCTGGTCCGACGGGAGCGGTACGAGGTGGACGTGACCGGCGAGCACACGGATCTCGCCCCGCTGCGTGGCGTCCGGGCGGCCGACGTGTTGCTGCTCAACGACGACGACCTCAGCTACACCAAGCTGCGCCTCGACGAGCGCTCGATGGCGACGGTGGTGCAGCACATCGGGGGCTTCGACTCGTCGCTGGCCCGCGCGCTCTGCTGGACCGCCGCGTGGGACATGACCCGCGACGCCGAGCTGTCCGCCCGCGACTACGTGGCGCTGACGCTGAGCGGGCTGCCCGCGGAGACCGACATCAACCTGGTCACCGCCACCCTGCGGCAGGCGACCACCACGCTCACCCTGTACGCCGACTCGGCGTGGGCGCCGACCGGCTGGGCTGACCTGGCCCGTACCGCCCGCGACGCACTCGCCGCCGCCGAGCCCGGCAGCGGGTTCCAGTTGGCCTGGGCCCGTGCGTTCACCTCGGCGGTCCGCTCCGAGGAGGACCTGGCCACGCTGCGCGGTTGGCTGGACGGCACCGGGATGCCGGCCGGGCTGACCGTCGACACCGAGCTGCGCTGGTCGGTCCTGGCCGCGCTGGTGGCCAACGGCGCCGCCGGGGCCGCCGAGATCGAGGCGGAGCTGAGCAGCGACCGCACCGCCAGCGGCGAGCGGGAAGCCGCGTACGCGCACGCGTTGGTGCCGACGGCCGAGAACAAGGCCGCCGTGTGGGCCCTGCTCACCGGCCCGGACGCGCTGCCCAACTGGCGGCACCGGGCGCTGTTGCAGGGCTTCGCCCACCCGGCGCAGGTGGAGCTGGTCACGCCGTACCGGGAGCGGTACTTCGCGGCGATCGGGCAGGTGTGGGCCACCCGGGACAGCGAGCCGGCGCAGGAGTTCGCCCAGCTGGCGTACCCGACCTACCTGGTGGATGACGACACGGTCGCGGCCACCGACGCGTGGCTGGCCGGTGACGGGCACCCCGCCCCGCTGCGTCGGCTGGTGGCCGAGGGCCGCGACGGTGTGATGCGGGCGCTGAAGGCCCGCGCGAAGGACGCCCAGAGCGCCTGAGCAGCGTTGTCCGGCCGGGGCCGGCGTGGGTGTGAGCCCGCGCCGGCCCCGGACCGTCGGTGGCGAAGATCGTGCTCGAACATGGAAAGAGGGGCCTCAGCCGCAGCCGAGGCCCCACTTTCCTGGATCAGGCACGATCGTGCATGCCCGTGCGTCGTGTCGGTCAGCCCCTGCCGGCGTGGCTGGCGAGCTGGTCGAGGCCGTTGATGATGCCACCGGCCAGGTCACCGCCGCTGAACGCGCCGACCATGGAGAGCGCGGCCAGCTTGGCGTACGTGTCAGGGATGCGCTTGCGGGCGTACCGCCCGGTGATGATCTCCAGCTGACGCTGGTTGGGTGACACGGCGATCAGCACCGACTTGTCGGGCTCGGCGAGCTGACGGTGCAGCCGCTGGGCGTGCTCACGGATCGGCTCGTCGAGACCACCGACGAAGACCGAGAAGACCAGACCCGTGCCCTTGTCGGCCAGGCGCAACGCCTCGTCGATGCGCAGCAGCTGGCGGGTCGAGAACGGCCCGTCGAGCACCTCGGGCGGATTTTCCGACCCGGCCTGCTTCTCACCAACGGTCACTTGCGCCTCCGGTTCCACCGGCCGGCGCCTCGACGCTGGCCTGCTCAAGCTTGTGGCTGGTCAGCGCGGGCGCCTGCGCCCCCGCCGTCAGCGCGGTGCCGGCCGAGTCGGCCAGCTGCTCCGGACGGCCCAGGAACCAGACCGGAGTGAAGTCGAAGGGCCGGCCCGGCCGGTAGCGCTTCGCGCCACCGCCGCCACCGGTGGCACCCCCACGGCTACCGGCGTACGACAGGCCGGCGATGACCAGCACCGCGGCCAACGGGATGCCGACGAAGACCAGCAACGTCTCGGTAACAGACAATCCCAACGCCCCCAGGCGGAAGAAGGACGACAGTGAACAACCGGGTCGGATGGACGATCACGCTGCCGACCGCCCGACTCCGTCACCATTCACGTTAGCGGAGTCGACGGCCCGCCAGATTGCGGGGTGCCGATCCCATCCGTCACTGGAGTTCTCCAGTTGCGCAGCGGTAGCGATAAGCCGCGCGTCATCGCCGTACCGACCGGTGAGCAGCACCCCGACGGGCAGGCCGTCGGTGGTGGTACCCAGTGGCAGAGAGACGGAGGGATCGCCGGTGACGTTGAAGATGGCGCAGTAGGGCGAGAATCGGCGTTGCCTGTCGAAGTCGGCGGCCGGGTCCGCGTCGGCGGTGAACCAGCCGACGGGTGCCTGCGGGGTGGCCAGGGTGGGACAGAGGAGCAGGTCGCAGCCGGCGGTGCGGCGGGCACCGAGGCGCACCTGCGCCTGCAACTCCCCGAGGGTGGCGGACAGGGTGCCGGCGGAGAGTTCGGCGCCCCGGGCCCGGAGCAGCCGGGTCAACGGCAGCAGCTCCGCCTCCCGCTGCGGTGGCACCGGGGCGAGCGCCAGCACGTACCAGAGGATCTCGAACAGCGGCCACGCCGCCGGCCCGAGCGGCGGCGGCACCTCGACCACCTCGTGGCCGGCCGCCGTGAGCAGCGCGGCGGCCCGGTCCACGGCGGCCACGCAGTCGGGATGCACCGGTTCGTCGGCGAGCATCGGTGTGGTGAACCGGCCGATCCGCAGCGGGCCGGGCTCGGCCCGGCGCGCGACGGCCAGGTAGCCGCCGGACGGCGCGGGCGGCGGCAGGTAGGGCTCGCCGGGGACCGGAACGGCAATGACGTCCAGCAGTGCCGCGACGTCGGTGACCGTCCGCCCGAGCGGGCCGCTGATGGGCAGGCCGAACGCGCCGGAGCCGACCGGCCCGCCGGAGACGAGGCCCCGACTGGGCTTGTAGCCGACCAGGCCGCAGAGTGACGCCGGGATGCGCAGCGACCCACCGCCGTCGGACCCCTGGGCGACCGGGACCAGCCCGGCCGCGACCGCCGCCGCCGCGCCGCCGCTGGACCCGCCCGCTGTGTACGCCAACTGCCACGGGTTGCGGGCCGGCGGCGCGACCCGGCCCTCCGAGTAGAGCGAACAGCCCAGCTCGGAGGTCGTCGTCTTGCCCAGGCTGACCAGACCGGCGGCCTTGATGAAGCGGACCACGTCGGCGTCGACCGGCGGGACGAAGTCGAAGAAGGCTGCCGAACCGAAGGTGGTGCGAATCCCGGCGGTGAGCGTCAGGTCCTTGATCGCGGTTGGCACGCCGTGCAGCGGGCCGCGCTCCTCTTTCGGCACCGCGTCGGCGGCGCGCGCGGCCTGCCGGGCGAGGTCCGGTGTGACGGTGACGAACGCGCCCACGGTGTCGCCGAGCGCCGCCACCCGGCGCAGGGAGTGCTCGACCAGGTCGACGCTGGACAGCTCGCCGCGGGTCATCGCGGCGGCCTGTTCCAACGCGGTCAGGTCGTGCGGCTCGGCCATGCCGTCATCCTGCCGGCAGTCGGCCCTTCGCGCAGCCGACACGCGCTGGCGATCGGAAACGGACCAAGCGGACAGCCGCTGCCCGCTTGCTGGCTCGAGCGCTGCCCGCTTGCCGGGTCGAGCCGCAGATCTTGGACGGTTTCCGTTCACTGCTGACGGAAACTGTCCAAGATCTCCTCGCGCCGATGAGGCGCTGTGCTCAGCCGTGCAGGAAACGGAGGGCGTTGGCGGACAGCAGCTTGTCGCGTTGGTCGTCGCTGAGGAAGTCGGCCGCACGGACCACCGCGCCGGCCGGCCGTTCACCCAGTGGGTACGGGTAGTCGCTGCCGACCAGCACCCGATCCTCCCCCAGGGTGTCGACCAACAGCCGCAGGGCGGGCGGCGCGAAGACCACCGAGTCGACGCTGAACCGGTCGAGGTAGCTGCTGGGCGGGCCGGCGGACGCGCCCCGGACCAGGTCGCCACGGCGGTGCCAGGCGTTGTCGGCGCGGCCGAGCCAGAACGGGAAACTGCCGCCGCCGTGCGCGAAGCAGATCCGCAGCGTCTCGGGCACCCGGTCGAAGACACCGCCGAGGATCATCGCCAGCACCGACAGGTGCGTCTCGGCGGGCATCCCGGTGAGCCAACGGGCCATCCAACGGTCCAGTCGTGGCCCGCCCGGCATGTCCCACGGGTGGACGAAGACGGGTGCGCCCACCTCGGCACAGTGCTGAAGGAAGGTGACCACGCCGGCGTCGTCCAGGTCCCGGTCGCCGACATGGTTGCCGATCTCCACGCCCACGTGCCCGGCGGCGAGGCTGCGGTCCAGCTCGGCACACGCGGCGTCCGGGTCCTGGAGCGGCACCTGGCAGAACGGCACCAGTCGGTCACCCCCGGCCGCGGTGACCTCCAGGGTCAGGTCGTTGAAGATCCGGGCGACCTTCACGGCCTGGTCGGCCGGGCGGTCGTAGCTGAAGAAGACCGGGGTGGGCGAGACCACCTGCACTGCCACGCCGTCGGCGTCCATGTCGGCCAGTCGGCGCGACGCGTCCCAGCACTCGGCGCCGACCGGGCGGAACTCCGTCTCCCCCACCATGATCATGGCAGCGCGCTCGGAGTCGACCCGCAACCACGGCCAACCGGACCCACCGCACGCCGCGCCGAGGTCCGGCCAACCCTTCGGTACGACGTGCGTGTGCACGTCGACCACGCCTGCGGGCATCAGCCCTTGCCCGGGTGCAGGGTGCCGCAGTTGGCGCAGGTGCGTGCCGCCTCGTCGGCGTAGAACGCCTGGAACACCGGGGGCAGGTCGGCGGCGATGTCGCGGACCTGCAACTCGACCTCGTGCACCTTGCTGCCGCACTCCGGGCAGTACCACTGGAACGTCTCCAGCGTGCCCTCCTCGCGGACCCGCTCGACGACCACACCGATCGAGCCGGCCTCCGGCCGCTGCGGCGAGTGCGGAGTGTTGCGCGGCAGCATCCACATCTGCCCCTCGCGCACGTGCACAGTGCGCGGCCCCTCCGGGGTGACCAGGTTGATGTGCATGTTGCCCTTGACCTGGTAGAAGAACTCCTCGTACGGGTCCACGTGGAAGTCGGTGCGCTGGTTGGGCCCACCCACCACCATCACGATGAAGTCGTCCCCGCCGGGGAACATCTCCTTGTTGCCCACCGGGGGCTTCAACAGGTGCTGGTTGTCGGCGATCCAGCCCGGAAAGCTGAACGGCTCGGCGATCTCACTCACGACTGACCTCCCGAGGGAAGAAGGGCCACGGCCTGGATTTCGATCAGCAGGTGCGGGTGCGGCAACTGGTGTACCGCCACCGTCGTACGGGTCGGTCCGGAGGCGTCGAAGAACTCGGCCCACACCTCGTTGTAACCACCGAAGTCGTTCATGTTGACCAGATACGCCGTCACCTGCACCAGGTCGGTGAGGTCCGCGCCGACCGAACGCAGCAGATCCCGCACGTTCTCGATGACGGCCCGTGTCTGCACACGGATGTCGAGGTTGGTGGTGCCGAACCCGTCCACCTCGACACCGGCGAAGGTGTTGTCCGCGCGCCGCGACGACGTACCGGAGACGAAGACGAACCCACCGGCGACCTTGACGTGCGGAAAAGCCCCCCGAGGGACGGCCTTCCCGGCGACGACCCGGGCGGTCATGACGACGCCCGCACCGAGGCGGTGCCGAGCTTCTCGACCACGGCGCGGACGTGCGCGCCGGGACGCAGCGGAACAGCGGCGGTGGCGGCACCGGCCAGGAAGACCCAGCCGGACTCCAGTCGCACCCCGTGCCGGCCCGCCAGCCGGATGCCCTCGTCGAGCGCCCGGCGCGGATCACCGAGGATCGCCGCCGTCGAGCCGACCTGCGCCACCCGCCCGTCGACCTCCAGCAGCACGCCCAGGTTGTCCAGCCCCGCCGGCACCGGCGACCACGGCCCGATCACGAAGGCGGCGGCCGAGGTGTTGTCCGCGACCACGTCCGGCAACGAGAACCGGAAGTCCGCGTACCGGGAGTCGATCAACTCGATGGCCGGGGCGACAGCGCGGACCGCAGTGGCGAAGTCGCCGACCGGCTCGCCCGGCTCGGGCAGCCGGTCCAGCAGGAACGCCACCTCCGGCTCGACCCGGGGATGGATGTAAGCGGCCGGATCCACGGTGCCGCCGTCGGGCACCCGCATCGCGTTGGTGAGCCGCCCCCAGATCACCTCGTCCACGCCGACCTGGGCCATCTTCGCCCTGCTGGTCAGCCCCATCTTCAGCCCGACCAACCGCTCACCGGCGTTGAGCCGGCGTTGCAGCAGCGCGGCCTGCACGGCGTACGCGGTGTCCACGTCGAGGCCGGTCTCGGCGGCGAGTTGCGGGATCGCGGTGGCCGTGTCGGCCGCCGTGCCCAACTTCTCGGCGATCCCCACGATGTCCGGTCCGATCATGCTGAGCCACCTTCCGTTCGCGACTGCGGGGCTCGCAAACCCGGCTCACTCCTCGCGCTCACAGCGAGCCACCTTCCGTTCGCGACTGCGGGGCTCGCAAACCCGGCTCACTCCTCGCGCTCACAGCCTCCTCCTGGTCGGCCAGGTCGAGTGCCACGTCCACGATCATGTCCTCCTGGCCGCCGACCATCCGGCGACGGCCCAGCTCGACCAGGATCGACCGGACGTCCACGCCGTACTTCGCCGACGCCCGCTCGGCGTGCCGCAGGAAGCTGGAGTAGACCCCGGCGTACCCGAGGGAGAGGGTCTCCCGGTCCACCTGGACCGGCCGGTCCTGCAACGGGCGGACGATGTCGTCGGCGGCGTCCATCAGTGCGAACACGTCGCAGCCGTGCTTCCAGCCGTGCAACTCGGCCACCGCGACGAAGACCTCAAGCGGGGCGTTGCCGGCGCCCGCGCCCATGCCGGCAAGGGAGGCGTCGACGCGGACCGTCCGGCCGTGCACCACGTCGGGGCCGACCGGCGCGGACCCGGTGACCCGGCCGTGCTCGACGGCGAGCACGCTGTTGGCCACCCCGAGCGACAGGTTGTGGTGCGCGTGGATGCCGATCTGCGTCTCCGGGGCGAGGACCTGCCGGTACGCGTCGACCCGCTGCGCCACGTCGGACATCAGCAGCCGACCACCGGAGTCGGTGACGTAGACGCAGTGCGCCCCGTACGACTCCATGAGCTTGGCCTGCCCGGCCAGCCCGGCCGCATCGTTCATGTGCGACATCATCAGGAACCCGGCCACGTCCATGCCGTTCTCCCGGGCCCAGGAGATGTGCTGGGCGGAGATGTCCGCCTCCGTGCAGTGGGTGGCGATCCGGACGCTTGTCACCCCGAGCGCCTTCGCGGCCTTCAGGTCGGCGATCGTGCCGATGCCCGGAAGCAGCAGGGTGGTCAGCTTCGCCGTGGTCAGCACCTCGGCCGCCGCGGAGATCCACTCCGCATCGCTGGCCGCGCCGTGGCCGTAGTTGACGCTGGAGCCGGCGAGGCCGTCGCCGTGCGCCACCTCGATGGCGGCCACCCCGGCGGCGTCCAGGGCGGCGGCGATGGTGCGTACCTGGTCGACTGTGTACTGGTGGGCGATGGCGTGCATGCCGTCGCGCAGCGTCACGTCCTGGATGTACAGGTCGGTCATGGCGCGGCCACCTCCGAAGAACGCAGGGCGACCAGCCGCTCCGCGGTGCGCAGCGCGGCGGAGGTCATGATGTCCAGGTTCCCGGCGTACGCGGGCAGGTAGTGCCCGGCGCCGGAGACCTCCAGGAAGACCGACACCTGAAGGGCGACGAGCCGCCGCCCGAGCGTCGGCAGGTACGCCTCGACCCGGTCGAACTGCACGTCCTGCTTGAGCCGGTAGCCGGGGACGTACTCCTGCACCGCCGCCACCATCTCGGCGACCGAGGCGGCGATGGCGTCGGTGTCGGCGTCGGCGTCCGGGCAGAGGCAGTAGACGGTGTCCCGCATCAGCAGCGGCGGGTCCGCCGGGTTCAGCACGATGATCGCCTTGCCCCGTTCGGCCCCGCCCACCACCTCGATGGCGCGGGCCGTGGTCTCGGTGAACTCGTCGATGTTGGCCCGGGTGCCCGGCCCGGCGGACTTCGACGCGATCGAGGCGACGATCTCCCCGTACGCCACCGGGGTCACCCGGCGAACGGCGGCGACGATCGGCACTGTCGCCTGCCCGCCACAGGTCACCATGTTGACGTTGGGCTGGTGCAGGTGCTCGTCGAGGTTGACCGGCGGCACCACGTACGGGCCGAGCGCGGCAGGGGTCAGGTCGACCACAGTTCGGCCGAGGGCGCGCAGCACCTCGTCGTGGCGTCGGTGCGCGCCAGCGGAGGTGGCGTCGAACACCAGCTCGACGTCGGCGAACTCGGGCATCGCGACGAGCCCGTCCACTCCCTCGGCGGTGGTGGCGACGCCGAGCCGGCGAGCGCGCGCCAGGCCGTCGGAGGCCGGGTCGATGCCGGCCATCGCCACCATGCGCAGGCTGTCACTGAGTCGCAGCACCTTGATCATCAGGTCGGTGCCGATGTTTCCCGATCCCAGCACCGCCACGTTAGTGGTCACTGACCGCCCCTGTCGCTGAAGGATGTCCGTACCGAACCAAGACCGGAGATCCGGGCCTCGTACGCGGCACCCGGGGTGACCGGCACCATCGGACCGAGCGCCCCGGAGAGCACCACGTCCCCGGCGCGCAGCGGGTCACCGGCGCGGGCGAGGGTGCCGGCCAACCACTGCAGGGCGTGCAGCGGGTTGCCCAGGCAGGCGGCGCCCGCGCCCACCGAGACCGGCTCGCCGGCGTGCTCCAGCACCATCCCGCACAGCCGCAGGTCCACGTCGGCGAGCCGGCGCGGCGTGGTGCCGAGCACGAAGAGCCCGCTGGAGGCGTTGTCGGCAACGGTGTCCACTATGGAAATGTCCCAGGCGGCGATCCGGGAGTCGACGATCTCGATCGCCGGCAGCACGTGGTCGACAGCGCGGATCAGGTCGACGGTGGTGAGCTGGGGGTTCGGGAGATCCTTGTCGAGCACGAAGGCGATCTCCGCCTCCACGCGGGGCTGGAGCAGCCGGTCGATGGGAACCTCGACCCCGTCACCCACCGCCATGGCGTCGGTCAGCATGCCGAAGTCCGGTTGGAACACCCCGAAGGTCTCCTGCACGGCCCGGGAGGTCAACCCGATCTTTGCGCCGACCCGGCGTTCGCCGCGGCCCTGCCAGGCCCGCGACTGGAGTTGCTGCACCCGGTACGCGGCCTCGACGTCGCCCTCCGGCAAAAGCCGGCCCCGAAGCGGCGCGCACGGCTTACCGGTGCTGCGGGCATCGGCCAACTCCCGGTTGGCGGCCTCGATGTCAGCTTCCATGCCCGCTCCCTCGCTACGGCTCACGACAGGTCCACGCAGACGTTAGTGAGTTCGGAGTAGAAGTTCAGCGAGTGCACGCCGCCCTCGCGACCGATCCCGGACGCCTTCACCCCGCCGAACGGGGTCCGCAGGTCACGCAGGAACCACGTGTTGACCCAGACGATGCCGGCGTCGAGCCGAGCGCCGGCCCGGTGCGCGACGCCCACGTCCCGGGTCCACACGGTCGCCGCCAGGCCGTACTCGGTGCCGTTGGCGAGGGCGTACGCCTCGTCCTCGGTGTCGAAGGGCGCGATGTGCACCACCGGGCCGAAGATCTCCTCCCGATTGGTGCGGGCGTCCGGGCCGAGCCCGGTGAGGACCGTCGGCTGCACGTACGACCCGCCGTCGCGGGTGTCGCCGAAGGTGGGCGTGCCGCCGCCGGTGAGCACCTCGGCGCCCTCCGAGCGGGCCAGCTCGTACGCGCCGAGCACCTTCGCCCGGTGCTGGTGGGAGATCAGCGGCATGGTGGCGGTGGCCTCGTCGGTCGGCCAGCCGTACGCCAGCTCGCCGGCCCGCTTCGCCAGCCGGACGGTGAACTCCTCGAAGACCGGACGCTGCACGTAGATGCGCTCGGTGCAGAGGCACACCTGCCCGCCGTTTGTGAAGCTGGACCGCACCGAGCCGGCCACCGCGGCGTCCAGGTCGGCGTCGGCGAAGACCAGGCCGGCGTTCTTGCCGCCGAGTTCGAAGCTCACCGCCTTCACCCCGTCGGCGGCAGCCCGCATGATCGCGCCGCCGGTGGCCGACTCGCCGGTGAAGGTGATCGCGTCGACGCCCGGGTGACGGGTGAGGAACTCACCCGCCGAGTCCGGCCCGAAGCCGTGCACCAGGTTGAACACCCCGGCCGGCACGCCAGCGGCGGCCATCACCTCGGCGAGCACCGTCGCCGAGGCGGGAGTCTCCTCGCTGGGCTTGACCACGACGGTGTTGCCGCAGGCCAGCGCCGGAGCCACCTTCCAGGTGAGCAGCAGCAGCGGCAGGTTCCACGGCACGATGACCGCGACCACGCCGACCGGCTTGCGCAGCGCGTAGTTGAGTGCCCGGCCGCCGGTCGGGGTGACAGTCGTGAACGACTCGGTGGGGGCGGTCGCCACGATCTCCGCGAACGCGCGGAAGTTCGCCGCGCCGCGCGGGATGTCCAGGGTGCGGGCCTGGGCGATGGACTTGCCGGTGTCGGCGACCTCGGCGGTGACCAGGTCGTCGAAGCGGCGCTCCAGCTCGTCGGCGACGCGGCGCAGCACCTCGGCGCGCTCGCGCTCCCCCATCCGGCCCCACGGCCCCCGCAGCGCCGCCCGGGCGGCGGCCACCGCGTCATCCACAGTGGACTGCGACGCCTCGTCCACCTCGAAGACCTGCTCCCCGGTGACCGGGCTGGCCTTGGCGAACGTGTCCCCGCCGTCGACGAACTCGCCGGCGACGAAGTTACGCAACCGCTGCGGGCCACTCGGCGCGTGGCCGGCCATCAGCAGCGGATCCCAGTTGCCGGTCATGCCCGCCCCCCTCGGCTCAGTGCCGCACCGACCGCGCCGACCAGCAGCAGCGCGGCCCCGCCGACGACCGCCCCGAGCACCCGGTGCTGTCGGCGCACCCGGCGGCGCACCTCCGCGTACGGGGTGGTGGAGAACGACACCAGCTCGTACTGGGAAACGTACCGGCCGGGCAGGGCCCGTTCCAGTGCGTGCTCCACCCGCCGCCGGGTCTGGAAGACCGGGGAGGCGACCTTGTCCCGCATCTCCACGAAGTTCGTCAGCGCCATCGTCGCGATGGCCTCGGCGTTCTCCTGTCGGCGCCGCTGGAACAGCGGCAGCGCCGCCAACCAGTCGTCGGCGCACTCGTCCAGGCAGCGGTCCAGCTCGACCACGTCCTCGAAGGCGCAGTTGGCGCCCTGGCCGTAGAACGGCACTATCGCGTGCGCCGCGTCGCCGAGCAGGCCGACCTTTCCGTTGACCTGCCACGGGGTGCAGCGCACAGTGCCGAGCACGCCCACCGGGTTGTGCTGGTAGTCGTCGACAAGGTTCGGGGCCAGCGGGACCACGTCCGGGTAGTGCTCGGTGAAGTGCCGTTCGATCTCCGCTGGGCTGGTCAGCGAGGCGAAGCTGCCGGCACCGTCGTTGGGCCAGAACAGCGTGCAGGTGAAGGAGCGGTCCGGGTTCGGCAGCGCGATCATCATCGAGGTGCCCCGGGGCCAGATGTGCAGCGCGTCCGGGTCCAGGGCGAAGTCCCCGCCCAGCGGCGGAATCGTCAGCTCCTTGTAGCCGTAGTCGAGGAAGTCCACGCTCTCGTCCAGCAGCCCGTACGCCAGCAGTTGCCCGCGCACCGCGGAGCCGGCGCCGTCGGCACCGAGCACTACCGACGCCTTCGCCGCGACCGTGCCCTGCGGGGTCTCGAAGCTCAGGGCGCCGTCGGTCGGGTCGAGCCCGACCAGCCGGTGGTCGAAGACGACCCGCACGCCCGGCAGCGCTGCGGCCTCGTCCAGCAGGGCGTTGTTCAGCGCACCCCGGCTGATCGAGTTGATCGCCCGGTCGCCGGCCGCGCTGTACGACTGGAACTGCTGCTCGCCCTCGACCGGGTGGATCATCCGGCCGCGCATCGGCAGCGCGTCGGTCATCACCTGCTCGGCCAGCCCGATGCGGCGCAACGCGTCCAGGCCGCGCTCGGAGAGCGCCAGGTTGATCGACCGACCGCGTTCGGCGGTGCCGACACGCGGGTCGGAGCGGCGCTCGTAGAGGGCCACCGGGTAGCCACGCCGGGCCAGGAAGCAGGCAGCCAGACAGCCGGCCAGCCCGGCACCGATGATCGCGATCTCGTCGCGCCGCGCTGTCATGAGGTCGCCCCCACCGTCGCGGCGAGCGCGGCAGCCGCACGCCAACAATCGAGATACGTGGAGTAGAGCGGCACCGGAGCGAACCGCACGACGTCGGGTTCGCGGGCGTCGGCGATGACCCCGTGTTCGTACCGCAGGCGTTTGGTCAGCTCGGCGGCGCTGCCCGAACCGATGCGCACGGAGAGCTGGCAGCCTCGGCGGGCCGGGTCGCGCGGGGTGACCACCCGCAGCGGCCGGCCGACTGTCACCTCGTCGAGCAGTGACTCCAGCCAGCCGGTGAGGCGCTGACTGCGCGCGCGAAGCGCGGTCATCCCCACCGCGTCGAACAGCTCCAGCGAGGTACGCACCGGGCCCATCGCGAAGATCGGCGGGTTGGAGATCTGCCAGGCCTCCACAGTGGCTGGTGGCCGGGACACCGGCGTCATCTCGAACCGGGTCGCCGCCGCGGTGCTCCACCACCCCTCGAACCGGGGCAGGTTCTCGTCGCCGAGGTGCCGCTCGTGCACGAAGACGCCCGCCAGCGCACCAGGGCCGGAGTTCAGGTACTTGTAGGAGCACCACGCGGCGAAATCGACGTCCCAGT
Organism: Micromonospora alfalfae; assembly: GCF_022230925.1. Classification (GTDB taxonomy): domain Bacteria; phylum Actinomycetota; class Actinomycetes; order Mycobacteriales; family Micromonosporaceae; genus Micromonospora; species Micromonospora alfalfae. The sequence continues at coordinate 74,315 of NZ_JAKKFH010000015.1, forward strand.
CGTGCAGGGCCAGCGGCACGTTGCCCACCGCGTGGGCCAGGTCCCAACCGACCACCGCGCCGGCGGCCCGGCCGGCAGCCGTGATCGCCGGGATGTCCAGCAGCTCACCGGTGAGGTAGTTGACCCCGCCGAGCAGCAGCAACGCCACCCGGTCCCCCTCAGCGGCCAGGTAGTCGGTCACGTCCTCGGTACGCAGGGCGTCCTCACCCGCGCGCGGACGCAACCGGACCACTGCGTCGTCCGGGTCCAGGCCGTGGAACCGGGCCTGGCTGCGCACGGCGTAACTGTCCGAGGGGAACGCGGCGTCCTCGATGACGATGCGGGTGCGCGCGCCGGCCGGTCGGTAGAAACTCACCATCAGCAGGTGCAGGTTGACGGTGAGCGAGTTCATCACCACGGCCTCCGCGGGCCGGGCGCCGACCAGTCGCGCGGCCGGCCCGGTCAACAACTCGTGGTACGGCAGCCAGGGGCGCTCCGCCTCCAGGTGACCCTCCACGCCGAGCCGCCCCCACGCCTCCAGGTCGGCCAGAAGTTCGTCGCGGGTGGCCCGAGGTTGCAGGCCGAGCGAGTTGCCGGCCAGGTACGCCGACTCGCTGTGGTCGCCGCCGTCGGCCGGCGGCACGTGGAACAGGTGCCGGTGACCGGGGTCGGCCTCGTCACGGCGGTGCGCTTCCGCTTCGCCAACGGAAAGGCGGTGCGACTCGGCCTCGCCAGGGGCGAGGCGGTGCGACTCGGCGTCGCCAGGGGCGAGGCGGTGCGACTCGGCTTCAGGGGTAGTCATTGCTTGTTCTCGCTCTCCGGTCACATCGCGGTGCGGGCCGACCACAGCTCCGGGAAGACCACCCGGGCCATGCTGCGTTGCAACCACGCCAGGCCGGCGGAGCCTCCGCTGCCGACCTTGGCGCCCATCGTCCGCTGCACCGCCTTGACGTGGTTCCAGCGCCAGTCGCCGAACTCCTCGGCGACAGCGCTCAGCGCCTCGCCGAGCAGCCGCAGGTGATTGTCCGGGCTGGCGTCGTCGTAGATCCGTACCCAGGCCGCCTCGACCAACGGGTGCGGGTCGTGTTCGACGGCCACGTCCCGGTCGAGCAGGTCGGCGGGGAGGTCGAAGCCGCGCCGGGCGAGCAACGCGAGCACGTCGTCCCAGAGGCTCGGGGTGGACAGCGCGGCGCTCAGCTCGGCATGCACCTCGGCCTGCCGGCGGAACGGACGGATCAACGTCGGGTCACGCAGGCCGAGCAGGAACTCCAACTGCCGGTACATCGCCGACTGGAAGCCGGAGGCTTCACCGAGCAGGTTGCGGAACCGGTTGAAGTCGGCCGGGCTCATCCAGCGCAGGCCCTGCCAGGCGGCGTTGAGCCCCTCCAGGTGCAGCTTGGCTCGGCCCAGCGGGGCCAACGCCTCCCAGATCTGGTCGGCGCGGATCAGCCGCTGGGTCTCCCGCAGCTCGTGGCAGGTCAGCCCGAAGTACAGCTCCATGATCTGGCTGACCATCAGGAAGGACATCTCGCCCGGGTCGCTGCTGAGCGGGTGCTGCATCTTGTGCAGGGCGCTGGCCTGCACGTACGCGTCGTACGGCACCATGTCGGCGAACTCCAGGGTCGGCTCACCGCCGGTGCGCTCCGCCTGCGCGACGCGCTGTCCGGGGGTCACCGGCTGCACCGTGGCACGGCGGTTCGGCGCCCGCCGCTCCGTCTGATCCACCATCTCGTCTCCCTCCCCCGGACTAGCCGACGTCATGATCTCGCGGTCGGATCGGCCTGCGGAATGCCGAATCAACGGCTCTCGCCGCCTTCTCCTGGCAAACCAAAGGCAACTAGGCGAAGTCGGTTCACGAAAGTAAGGTCTGAGCGTGGACGACATGGACTGGGCGCTGCTGCGCGAGTTGCAGGCCGACGCGCGGCTCTCCTTCAGCGAGTTGTCCCGCCGGGTGCACCTGTCGCCACCGTCCGTCGCGGAGCGGGTCCGCCGGCTGGAGGAGGCCGGGATCATCACCGGCTACCACGCCCACGTCGACCTGGCCCGCGCCGGCCGTACCGTTGTCGCGCTGATCCGAATGTCCTGCTACGGCGCGCGGTGCATCCTGCACGACCCGGCGGTGGCGGACTGGCCGGAGATCCTGGAGATCCACCGGATCACCGGGGACGCATGCAGCGTGCTGAAGGTGGCGGCCGGCTCGATCGGCGCGTTCGAGGGAGTCATCGACCGCCTGGCCCCGTACGGCCAACCGTCGAGCACGATGGTCCTCTCCTCCCCACTGAACTGGCATCCCGTCACCCCCCTGCCCACCACCGGACCAATCCCCCGCCCCCGCTAACCCCACCCCGCCCCCACCCCCGCCCCCGCGATCTTGCAGTTTCTGTTGGCGAAATGTCGTCTAAGAGACGCTTCGTCGGCGCAGAAAGTGCAAGATCGCGAGCGTGGGTGGGGCGAGGGGCGAGGGGTGGGGTGGGGGTGGGGCGGGTTTGCCTCCGGGCCAGCGGGAAAGCAGCGCGCGTGCCCAGGGGAGGGTTCCGGCGGTCGTCGCCGGTTGGGGGGAAATCATGCAGGCAATCCGCACGATCAACCGCGCGCTCTCGTCCGCACTGACACTGGTGGGGCTGGTCGGGGCGTTCGTCCTGTTGTCGGTCGCGCCGGCACGAGCTGGCGAGAACGTCTTCGTCGAGGTGACACCGAACAGCGCCCAGGCAGGCAGCCGGGTCAACATCAAGGCGAGCTGCGACAACGACAACAACAATCGGCAGTCCAACGTGCACTCCGACGCGTTCGGGCACGTGATGCTCAAACCCGACAAGGGCTTCCTGACCGGGCAGGTAACCATTCCGAGGGACAAGGCGGCCGGTGACTACCCGGTCGACCTGCAATGCGAGAACGGCCAGACGGCCTCGACCACGTTGACAGTGTTGAACATGGCCTCACCCAGCAAGGGCCCGGCGACCGGCGGCGGTGGGATGGCCGGCGGGCGTGGCACCGGCTCGCTGCTGGTGCTCGGTGGCGTGGCGTTGGTGGCCACCGCGATAGTGCTCGGGATGGCCGGCGGCCGACGTCGACCGGGAGCCGGCTCCTGAGCCGGATCACCAATGACCCGCAGATCCGCGCGTGCGCGGCGGGACCGCCGCGCCCGCCTCCGGGCCGGGCCGGCGCTACGCGCGTCCGGCCGGCTGGTGGCCCGCGTCTCCGGGCGGCTGCGCCGGGTCGCCGGGCAGGCCGTGTCGGCCAGCGTCACCACCACCGATCCGGCCGCCGGCCCGCTGCCGCCGCAGCGTCCGGCCGGGCCGTCGTCGGCCCGACACCGGTTCGGTACGAGCCCCGGTTTCCCGGTGCTGGCCATCGCCGCGCTGATGGTGCTGATCGTGGCGATGCTCGGCGTCGAGCAGGTGACCGGAATGAGCCTGCTGCCGGACCGGCTCAGCGCCGGCCTGCGACCGCCTCCGAAGAAGTTTCCGGTACTGCCGGCCAGCCATCCCACCAGCCTCACCATCGAGAAGATCGACGTGCAGGCGCCCGTACACGACGTGGGCATCGCCCCGGACGGCACGATCGCCGTGCCGGACGCGGCCCGCGCCCAGGAGGCCGGCTGGTACGACCAGGGGCCCACCCCGGGCCAGTACGGCCCAGCCGTGATCGTCGGGCACGTCGACACCACCAGCGGGCCGGCGGTCTTCCACAAACTCCGCGAGCTGCGCTCCGGTGACGAGATCGAGGTCACCCGCACCGATCAGCGCGTGGCGGTCTTCGAGGTCAACTCGGTGGAGAAGTTCGACAAGGGCGGGCTGCCGGTGGACGAGGTGTACGGCGACTTCAGTCGCCCGAGCCTCCGACTGATCACCTGCGGCGGCCAGTGGGTAGGCGGCGAGACCGGCTACGCGGACAACGTGGTGGTCTTCGCCTCGCTGGTCAAGGCGCGTGGTGGTTGAGGCAGTCAGATCGGGACTACGAGTCAGTTCTGGCCCGGACTGGCCACAGGCAACCCGACGGCCTTGGCACAGTCGAGCAGTCGCCGGTCGTAGCTGACGAAGGCGACAAGTGCCACCCCGGACTCGTTTGTCAGGACCTGGGCAGTGGCAAGGTGGATGGCGTCGAGGCTGCGTAGCGTCGGCTCGGCGAACGCGGCGGCGGTCGCGCGGATAGTTCCGTCGATCTCCAGCCGGAAGAGGCGCCCGACAGTTACCGGCACTCCGATCAACGCTTGCGGGGCTGATCGGCGCAACGCTCTGGGCACCTCAACCTCGACGAGAGCTGAGGAGACCAGCGGAACGTCGCCCTGAGCGTTGATCCAGGAAACAAGGTCAGCGCTGCACGCCTCCTGCCGAACCAACTTCACGACGGCGGCGGAGTCGAGGTAGATCACCAGCGCTCCTCGTCCCGCATCTCGGCGAGCGCGGCAGCCACGTCCACGTCCTCGGCACCGAGCGTTGGCGGAAGCGGGACAGGACCGCTCCCGGTTGGCGGAACGGCCCGCCCTGCCACTACGAGCTTGGCCAGCATCGACCTGTCGTCACTGACCGGAACCAGTCGGGCGATGGGACGCCCACGATCGGTGATCTCGACGGTCTCGCCACCACTCACCCGAGCCAGGACCTGACTCGTGTTCTGGTTCAGCTCCCGGACCCCGATACGCTCCATGGGACAGAGTGTAGAACTAAATGTTCTACAGTGCGATCCAGCTCGGCATGTATCGAAAAGACGGCGGCGAGACCGGCTACGCGGACAACGTGGTGGTCTTCGCCTCGCTGGTCAAGGCGCGTTCAGGCGGCTGACCGGCGTCGACGTACTCGGCGAGCCGGGCGGCCCCGGTGAGCATGGCCCGGCCTCGCTCGGTGAGCCGTTGCCGCCACTGGCGCAGCGACGCGGCGAGCGGTTCGGCACCGCCAGCCTCGCGCACCCGACGCAGCACGCCGGCGATGTGGTCGAGCCGGTACCCGCCGCGGCGCAACAGGTGCGCCAGTTCGGCGTCCCGGACGTCGTCGGGACGGTAGAGCCGGTAGTGGGTCACCGGGTCACGTACCGGTCGCAGCACCCCGGCCCGCTCCCATTTGCGCAGCGTGGCCGGCTGGAGACCGAGCCGGTGGGCCAGCACGCTGATCGGCACGGCTTTCTGGCTCTGCGGCTGCGGTCTCGTTCCGGTGAGCGTCGCCACCGCCGTCTCGACCGCGTCCAGGGTTTCCCGATCGCGCTGGAGCAGGGCATGGCCCTCGTCGATGACGCGCAACGCCGTGTCGATCTCACCCCGGTTGACGGCCCGCATGATCTCGCCACTGGCCGCATAGCCGTGGCCCGTGATCAACGCGAGGTAGGCACGCAATGCCTTGGCGTGCGGCTCGGTGAAGCGACGGTAGCCGTTCGGGGTGCGCTGGGCCGGCGGCAGGACGCCGTCTCGTTCGTAGTTGCGTACTGCCTGCGCGGAGAGACCGTGGGCGCGCGCGAGGTCGACCGGCCTGCGTACCCCCGTGTTTGAAGGTTTTGTGGCTGTCACCGCGCTCCAAGGCTCGTGAGTTTCAAACGCTGGTTCAACGATACGGTTCATGGAATGCCACGATTTCTCGACCTGCTGGCGGTATCCCCGGACCTGCTCGCGCTCGGCGAACCGACGCACGGTGAGTCCGCCTTCCTCCAGCTCCGCAACGAGGCCTTTCTGTCACTGGCGGAGCACGGTTACCGCTCGATCGCCGTGGAGAGCGACCGGGCGGCCGGGCTGATCGCCGACGACTTCGTGCAGGGCGTCGCCGCCGTGACGCTCGACCGGGCGCTCGCCGAAGGGTTCAGCCACGGATTCGGTGCGGCCCCGGCCAACCGCGACCTCCTGCTGAGGATGCGGGAGTGGAACGCCGGACGGCCGGTCGCCGAGCGCCTGACGTTCCACGGCTTCGACGCCCCGGTGGAGTTGGAGAGCGCCCCGAGCCCGCGCCGTCACCTCTCCCAGGTCTGCCAGTTCCTGAACCTGGACCGGGCTGCCGAGATCGACGACCTGATCGGGGACGACGCGCGGTGGAGCGACACGGCCGCGATCTGGGAACCGGGCCGATCGGTCGGGCGCTCGGCCGACGCCCAGCGACTGCGGGTGCTCGCCGACGACCTGCTGACCGAGCTGTATTTGCGGGCGCCGTGGAGGTCAGCGGGCTGGCCGGCGGCGTTCGTGCACGCCACGGCCGCTGTCGCGTTGCTGCGTTACCACGCCGCAGCCGCCGCACCACTGGCCCAGGAGGAACGCTTCGCCCGCCTGGCCGCGGTCCGGGACGCGCTGATGGCCGAGAACCTGCTCGCGATCCGGTCGGCCGAGGCACACCGCGGGCCCACGCTTGTCTTCGCGCACAACACGCACCTGCAGCGACACCTGAGCACTATGACGCTCGCCGACACCCAGGTGTCCTGGGCCGGCGCTGGCGCGATCGTCGCGTCGCTGCTGGGCGACCGGTACGCGGTGATCGCCGGCAGCCTCGGCGCGAGCCCGGCGCTCGGCATCGGACCGCCCGCCGCCTCGACCTACGAGGGCCGACTCCAGCAGGAGACCAACCTTCCCCGGTACCTGCCGACGTCCGACATCGCAGCGGCGGAGCAGCGGACGCACGACTACCGCTACTTCCCGCTGGACCAGGCCGCCATCGAACACGCCGACGTGGTCCTGCACGTGCCGACCGGTGTCGACCCGGCAGTGCTCGCCGATCGGATCGTCGCGCTGGGCGGCGTCGAGCAGTTGGTGGCGAGCGAGGAGAACGGATCACCCGAGCCGGCCTGGGGCGACCGGTTCTTCTTCGTCGGCCCGGACCGCCGCCAGCCGTTCGCCACCATCGTCGAGCATGACGTGCCCGGCTTCGACGAGGCCGCACAGCTTGACCGCCCCGGCGTCTTCCGCCTCAACCTGGACGTGGGCCGGGCCGAGTTCGAGCGGCTGTTCGGCTTCCCGCCCAAGGCATTCGATGAGCACCGGCACGAGTTCGACTTCGCCCGACTGGACACCCTCGTACCGCACCCGGGCTACGCACAGTACGGCTTCGCCAGCATCGTCATGCCCGGTCCGCAACTGCTGCCCGAGATCGACCGGCTACTCGATATCGCGTACCGCCGAGCGGTCGATCGCCACGAACGCGCAGCGCGCCGGGCGATCCGCCCCCAATCCGGAACCTGACGAAGCCCTGCGGGGTCAGGCGGCTGCCTCGGGCTCCCGCAGGTCCAGCCAGTCGGCCCAGCGGGGGTCGGGGGCGCGGTGGCCCAGCACCCGCCAGGCGGTGCCCTTCGGGGCGGTCGGCAAGGCGTGTAACCGCCACCCCATCTCGGCAGGGGTCTTGTCGCCCTTCGTGTGGTTGCACCTGGCACACGCGGCGACCACGTTCTCCCAGGCGTGCCGGCCACCCCGGCTGCGCGGAAAGACGTGGTCGATGGTCTCGGCCGGGCCTCGGCAGTAGGCGCACCGCCACCCGTCCCGCGCGAAGATCGCCCGGCGGGACAGCCCGACATGCGTTCGGTACGGCACCCGGACAAAGCGCGTCAGCCGGACCACCGATGGCACCGGGAGCGCGTCCCGGGCGCTGTGCAGGATGCCGTCACCGTCGGCGACGCAGACCGCCTTGGCGGTGAGGACGAGAATCGCGGCGCGACGCACCGACACGACACACAGCGGCTCGTAGGTGGCGTTGAGGACCAACGCGCCGGAGCCCACAGTGGGTCGTATGTCAGGCATCGCGCTCACCCTCCCGGTTCAGCGGCTGCTGGGGACCGCCGCCGACCGGGGCCGGGCACAAGGGCCCACACGGTCGACGCCGGGCCGATCACCGACGTCCGTTGCGCCAATAGTCCCTGATCGGACCCCGGATTGCACGTACTAATCTCTCTTCTGGTAAGCGGATCACCCACGCCGGGACGGGCAACTGCTCCAGCCTGGGCGGACGCTGACGTGTGACACCCCCGCCGCCGGTCCCACCGGTGCCGGGCCTGCGCCGGCCGCCTGATCGCCACCGGTCTCACCAGCCACCTCGGTACGACGCTCCAGTGCTCAGCCTCGACCGATCGGCCGACAGGTCCAGCAGCCATCCACCCCTATGGTCAGCGGCATGATCGACAAGCTTGCCGACGCGATCGTGCGCCACCGGCACGTCGTCCTGGCACTTGGGCTTCTCCTGGTCGGCGTGAACGCCGTAGCCTCGGGGGCCGCCTCCGTCGTGGGGCAGCGCCTGTTGATCCTCATCTCCCTGGCGGCGCTGATCCTGGCGATCGTCATCATGGGGGTCCGTCCGGCCTACTTCGTGGTGTGGCCGCAGATCCCGGCCTTCGCCACACCCGGGCCCGCCTGGACGGTGCTCTTCGCCCTGGGTTACCTCGGGCCCGCGTCCACCCGCGTCGACGCACTGCTGCGCTCGTCCAGACAGGGCACCCTGTCGACGTTCGACGTGGTTCTCGATGTTCTCTGGATCGTCCTGGCCGCGCTGCTGGTGACGTGGGCGTGGCGGGGTCACGGGGTGCGGCTGCATCCGTCCGGCGTACGGCAGACCTGGCCGCTGGGCTCGCTCACCGTGCCGTGGGAGGCCCTCCTGGCCCCGCAGATCCCCCCGGCTGCTGACCGCCGCCAGTGGCTCCCGATGAGGATCACAGAACCCCGGCTGGTTCGGCGACGCGGCATTCCGCGGAGCCGGGGGGCGTTGCGGACGGACATCGTCGACGCGGGGTTCCTCGCCGCGGTCATCGGGCACTACGTCGCGCACCCCGAACACCGGGCGGCGATCGGTAGTCAGGCCGAGTACGAACGGTTGCGCGCCGCGTTGCCCGGGAGAGGGTGAGCAACAGGCAGCGGACATCCTGCCCTCGGCGGTAGGTCTCACCCGGCCGGTGGGTCGGCGGCGGGCGCTCGGGCCCCTTGCGGTACGAAGACAGGGTGAGTGCCCCCAGCGTGACGCCCCTAGCCCTGTCCGACGCCGTCTCGGTGAGCTGCCAGGGCAGCACCTCCTGCGAGTGGATCTACCGGATCACCGGGTCGGCCTGGTTCGCCGAGGGAAGCTACTGGATCCTGCTCAAACCGCTTCGGGTGCTGCTGATCCTGGCACTGGCGATGGTGGCCCGCTGGGCGCTGCACCGGACGATCGACCGGTTGGTTCGAACGACCACCGACGGTGCGGTGCCGACGATGCTGCGGCCGCTGCGCGAGCGGGTACCCACCGCCGCTGTTGACCCGGCCGAGTTCGTGCCCGAGCGACGGAGGCAGCGGGCCGAGGCGATCGGGTCGGTGCTACGCAGCCTGACCACCGCGTTCGTCTTCGGCATCGCGCTGCTGATGATCCTGCGGGAGTTCAGCTTCGACCTGGCTCCGCTGCTGGCCAGCGCGGGGATCGCCGGCGTCGCGCTGGGCTTCGGCGCGCAGAGCCTGGTGAAGGACCTGATCGCCGGCCTGTTCATGCTGATCGAGGACCAGTACGGCGTAGGTGACAACGTCGACCTGGGTGAGGCGATGGGCGTGGTCGAGTCGGTCGGCCTGCGGGTCACCACTGTGCGCGACGGCCGCGGCGTGCTCTGGTACATCCGCAACGGCGAGATCATCCGGGTGGGTAACAAGAGCCAGGGTTGGGCCCTCGTGGTGGTGGACCTGCCCATCGGTTTCAACAGCACCGAGGAGGCCACGGCGGTGCTACGGACAGCGGCCGCCTCGGTCGCAATGGACCCGGAGCTGTCACCGGAGATCGTGGAGGCGCCCGAGGTGCTGGGTGTCGAGCAGGTGACGGTGGACGGCGCGGTCATCCGCACGGTGGTGAAGACGACAGCGGACGGGCAGTTCGCGGTGGGCCGGGAACTGCGTCGGCGTCTCGCCGAGGCGCTGGAAAATTCGGGGATCACCGCGCAGATCGCTGCGGCCCGCATCTATCCCGGTCTGTCGACCCGGCCGTTGTCCGAGGGCGAGACCGGTCAGGGCGGCGCCACCTGACACCGTCGACAATGTCCGGCAATTCAGGGGTCGCGGGCCGGCCGGCCCCTCGGGTATCGTCCGTTCGTTCAGTCGGGGAGGCGACGAACGGCCCGTTCGACCTAGCTAGTTGTCAGACGATCGGGCAGAATCCGGAGCACGCGTTCCCACCAAAGCGTGATCACATCCTCGCTGATCCGTAGATCTGACGAGCGCTTCCGGCCGGGCTGCCACGAGCGGCTGAGCCGGGGCCGATGGAGGCGACGGTGCCTGACGAGCGACCTTCTGCGGAAGGCCCCGCCACATTCCGCGAAGTCTTCGCCCAGCACGAGTTTCGTGCTGTGTTCGTGGCTGGCGCTCTCTCCTGGATCGGCGACTATGTCGCGAAGGCCGCCGTCACCCTGCTCGTCTATCAGCAGACCCGGTCCGTCGCGCTGTCCGCGGCTGCCTTCGCGGTCAGCTTCCTGCCCTGGCTGCTCGGCGGTCCCGTGCTCGCCGCACTCGCTGAGCGGTACCCGTTCCGTCGGGTGATGGTGGCGTGCGACCTCATCCGGATGGCGCTGATGCTGCTCATCGCCATTCCGGGCCTGCCGTACCAGGCGGTGCTGGTGCTCATCTTCGCCGCCACGCTCGCGAACCCGCCAAGCCAGGCGGCGAAGTCCGCGCTGATCCCGCAGTTGCTCACCGGGGACCGACTGGTGCTGGGGCTGTCGCTGAACAGCAGCGTCGGGCAGGCCGCCCAGGTCGTGGGGTACGTCTTCGGCGCCGCTGTCGCCGCTGTCGACCCGGAGGCGGCGCTGCTGTTCAACGCGGTCACGTTCGGTCTCTCGGCTCTGCTGGTTCGCCTCGGTGTGCGCCACCGCCCGCCGGTGATGCACCCGGAGCACCGCAGCCACCTGCTGCAGGAGACTCGGCAGGGGTTCGGCATCGTGTTCCGCACACCGGTGCTGCGGGCCATCGCGGTGCTGGTGTTCAGTTCGATGCTCTTCTCGATCGTTCCCGAGGGCCTGGCCGCAGCCTGGGCCAACGAGGAGGGCCGTGGCGCGGTGAGCGCGGGCACCGCACAAGCGGCGATCATGGTGGCCAACCCGATCGGCTTCATCCTCGGTGGGTTGCTGGTGAGTCGGCTGTTCGGGCCGGCTCGCCGGCTGAAGCTGATGCGGCCGCTCGCGGTGCTCGCCCCGCTGGTGCTCGTGCCGGTGCTACTCGACCCCCCGCCGCTGGTGGTCGCGCTGCTCGCCGCGCTCTGCGGGTTCGCTGTCGCCGGCATGATGCCGATGGCCAACGGATTGTTCGTCCAGGCGCTGCCCAACGGCTTCCGCGCTCGCGCCTTCGGGGTGATGGCCACTGGCATACAGGTCATCCAGGGCCTCTCGGTGCTGGTCACCGGGCTGCTCGCCGAACGGTTCCCCATTCCGATCGTGGTGGGGGTCTGGAGCGCAGCCGGGGTGGTGCTGATGGCGGTGGCCACGCTGCGTTGGCCGGATCGGCAGACGGTGGACGACGCGATCACTGCCGCCGCGTTGGCCAACGCCGACCCGCCGCCTTCCGGGCTCGGCGACCCGGCCGGCGACCGCCCGGTGGCGGGCGCGTCCGACCCGCGTGCCGGTGACGGCCACCGCCGGCACGCTGTCACCTGAGCGTCGAACCGACCGCCAGCCGTGCAGGCCGGGTGACCGATATTCGGGGTCGTCGACGCGGCGTGATCCGACGCACGTCGTGCGGGTCGGGTCGGCGCCTGACGCACCTGGCAGGATGGAACTGTGACTTCCGCAGGTGAATCCGACCGTCCCGGTGCGTCGATGACCCTCTTCGAAGCGGTCGGCGGCGAACCCACCTTCCGCAAGCTGGTCGACGAGTTCTACGCCGGCATCGCGAACGACCCCCTGCTGCGACCCATGTACCCGGAGGAGGACCTGGGCCCGGCCGCGGACCGGATGACCCTGTTCCTGATGCAGTACTGGGGCGGGCCGAACACGTACTCCGCTCAGCGTGGGCACCCGCGGCTGCGGATGCGCCACGCGCCGTTCCGGATCGGCGCGGCCGAACGGGACGCCTGGCTGCGGAACATGCGCCGCGCCGTGGACCGGCTCGACCTTGAGCCGCAGATCGCAGGCACCCTCTGGGACTACCTGGAGCGGGCCGCGTACTTCATGGTCAACGTCGAGGACGACCCGGCCAACGGCGGCTGACCCAGCCCACCCGGAGCGGCGTCAGAGCAGCGCGCCCTCGTCGTGCAGCCAGTCCACGAAGCTGGTGGCTACCGCCGCGCCGCAGTCGAGCATCTCGACCAGGAGCGCGTCGTGGGTGCCGGCGCCCAGGGGCACCTGAAGCTCGGCGTAGATCGGTAGCTGACCGCGTTCGGTCGGGTCACCGATGTACGCCTTGCAGAACCGGCGGGTGTGGTTCCACTCGTTGACCACCCGGTACGCCCGGTCGGCCCAGTCCGGCGGGACCGTGGCGTGCGGGCGTGCCCGCATGACCAGGATCTCGTCCTCCGGCCCTTCGAGGGTGACCAGCACCGCGTGCCGCTCCCACATCGCCAGCAGGTTGCCGTCGCCGTCGGCCAGGTAACGCACGTCGAGCAGATCGAGCGCGTCACAGACCCGGCGCAGACTCACCGGCTCGACGGTGGCGGGCATCTCGGTCAGCACGGGCCGCTCGTTGGACGGGCAGTCGTCCCCCGGCTGACGAGGGCTGGGCGGCCCGATCCGGACCGCGCTATCGACTGTGACCCCGCTTCGGGTTTCCGGATCGCCGCCGTCGGCGGGACCGGGGCGCCATGACCACCACGGCATCGCTCGCGCACCTCACTCCCCAGCGGATCCAGTCGCCTACGGTGCGTTGGATCCGAGGATGGACGGTACCCGGACAGCCGGGTTGAAGCACCCCCCCAACGACCGCCCCTGACCAGAAGAATGATCCGGGGTCATCCGTTCGGACGAGCGCTCAGGGGTGTCACGGCAAGATCCGTGGCCTTCTGCAACCACGCCGCTCCGTGCGGTCCCACCAGGCCGACCCAACGACCGGCCACCCGCACCTGAACGGCGTTTCCGCCCTCGCCAGCCGGCGAGCCGTGGGCGGCGCCGAGGAAGCCCATCCGGACCACCCCCTGCACCAGCCGCTGCGGCACCTCGACCGGCGCGGCGGGCGTCCCGTCCGGGGTGATCAGCACCGCCACGTGGTCGAGCAGCGCGTCCCGCAAGACCCGCTGGCCCACGGCACGGCCGGCCACACCCTGCTCGCTCGCCGTCCGCAGGGTGCCCGCCGCCGCGTCGGCGATCCGCCGCAACTCGGCGACGGGCAGCGCCTCCACCTGGCGGCTCCCCGTCGGCGGCAGCGGCCACCGCCACTGGGCGTCCCGGCGGGTCGGCAGGCTCGCGCCGCCCCGCTCCAGCTCGCCGAGCAGCTCCGAGGCGGCCACCGTGACGTCCTCAGCGACGCCGTCGGTCGGCCCACCGGCAACAGTGCGGACCACCAGGACCTGCCACGGCAGCCGGGCCCACAGGGCGACCCGGCCCGGTGCGCCGGCCGGCCGCAGCCGGACCAGCGCGACCGGATCCAACCGGACCAGCCGGGCCAGGAAGGCGCCCGCGTCCGCCACCCCGGCGACACCGTGGGTGGACGCCGCCGTCCGGCCCGGCTCGGCGGTGCCCGGCCGGGTCACGCCACACCACCCTGCGGCGCGTACGTGAGCAGGAAGTCGCGTTCCTCGGTGGTGATCCGCCGGGGCACCTGGCGGGTCAGGTCGAACGGCACCAGCACCGAGCGGGCCCGGCTGGCCAGCACCTCACCGTCGTACAACTCGTAGGCGACGGTGAACCGGGAGGCCCGGATCTCCTCCACCCACAGCTCGATCCGCACTGTGGGTGCCGCCTCCGCGGTGGCGCGGCCGAGCGCGTAGTCGACCGGGCGCAGGTAGTCGACCTCGTGCCGGCGGATCACCACCCCGTCGGCGAACGAGCCGACGCCCCAGGCCCGGCCACCGGCGAACATCAACGCCACCCGCGCCTCCTCGTACAGGGTGAGGAAGCGCGAGTTGTTGACGTGGCCGTACGCGTCCAGGTCGGACCAGCGCAGGGTGCAGTGGTAGACGAAGCGGTCAGACACCTTCTCGGCCGGTCAGTCGCGGGTCAGCTTGCGGTAGGTCACCCGGTGCGGCCGGGCAGCCTCCGCGCCGAGGCGGTCGATCTTGTTCTTCTCGTACGCCTCGAAGTTGCCCTCGAACCAGAACCACCGGGACGGGTCCTGGTCGTCGCCCTCCCAGGCCAGGATGTGCGTGGCGACCCGGTCCAGGAACATCCGGTCGTGCGAGATGACCACGGCGCAGCCGGGGAACTCCAGCAGCGCGTTCTCCAAGCTGGACAGCGTCTCCACGTCCAGGTCGTTCGTCGGCTCGTCGAGCAGGATGACGTTGCCGCCGATCTTCAGGGTCAGCGCCAGGTTGAGCCGGTTGCGCTCACCGCCGGAGAGCACCTTCGTCGGCTTCTGCTGGTCCGGTCCCTTGAAGCCGAACGCGGCGATGTACGCCCGCGACGGCATCTCGACCTTGCCCACCATCAGGTAGTCCAGCCCGTCGGAGACGACCTCCCAGACGGTCTTGTCGCCGTTGAGGCCTTCGCGGTTCTGGTCGACGTACGACAGCGAGACGGTGGGGCCGACCCGGACCTGGCCGCCGGTCGGCTCTTCCAGCCCGACGATGGTCTTGAACAGGGTGGTCTTGCCGACGCCGTTGGGGCCGATGATGCCGACGATGCCGTTGCGCGGCAGCGAGAACGACAGGTTGTCGATCAACAGCCGGTCGCCGAAGCCCTTGCTGAGGTTGACCGCCTCGATCACAGTGCTGCCCAGGCGCGGGCCCGGCGGGATCTGGATCTCCTCGAAGTCGAGCTTGCGGGTCTTCTCCGCCTCGTTGGCCATCTCGTCGTACCGGTCCAGGCGGGCCTTGGACTTGGTCTGCCGGGCCTTGGCGTTGGAGCGGACCCACTCCAGTTCCTCGGTGAGGCGCTTCTTCATCTTGGCGTCGCGGCGACCCTCGACGGCCAGCCGAGCGGCCTTCTTCTCCAGGTAGGTGGAGTAGTTGCCCTCGTAGCCGATGGCCCGGCCGCGGTCGAGCTCCAGGATCCAGCCGGCCACGTTGTCGAGGAAGTACCGGTCGTGGGTGATCGCCATGACGGTGCCGGCGTACTTCGCCAGGTGCTGCTCCAGCCAGGAGACGCTCTCCGCGTCCAGGTGGTTGGTCGGCTCGTCGAGCAGCAGCAGGTCGGGCGCCTCCAGCAGCAGCTTGCAGAGCGCGACCCGGCGACGCTCACCGCCGGAGAGCTGGGTCACGTCGGCGTCCGGTGGCGGGCAGCGCAGCGCGTCCATGGCCAGTTCGAGCTTGGAGTCGACGTCCCAGGCGTCGAGGTGGTCGAGCTCCTCCTGGAGCTTGCCCATCTCCTCCATCAGCTCGTCGGAGTAGTCGGTGGCCATCTGCTCGGCGATCTTGTTGAACCGCTCCAGCTTGGCCTTGGTCTCGGCGACCGCCTCCTCGACGTTGCCGAGCACGGTCTTGGCCTCGTTGAGCGGGGGCTCCTGGGCGAGCATGCCGACGGTGTAGCCGGGCATGAGTCGGGCCTCGCCGTTGCTCGGCTTGTCCAGCCCTGCCATGATCTTGAGCAGGCTGGACTTACCGGCGCCGTTCGGACCGAGCACACCGATCTTGGCTCCCGGCAGGAAGCTCAACGTGACGTTGTCGAGCACGACCTTGTCGCCGTGCGCTTTGCGCGCCTTTTCCAGAACGTAGATGTACTGGGCCACGGTGCGGGCTACCTCCGTCGGTTGCTGTCGCTGATCGGCGGCGCGGCGCGGGCTGCGAGGACCGCCCGCCGCCGCCGGCCGGGAGCCGGCCGCGCGCACGCCATCGTCAATCCTGACAGGTACGGCGCGCTTCGCCCACATCACCCCGCCCCAGGAGTACGCGGGCGCGCCTCCTTGCCGACCCTGGTATCACCCACTAGCGTCCTCGGTATGACCAAGAAGATCGCGATCAGCGTGCCCGACGACGTGGCGGAGCGGCTGGCGCAGGAATCCAACGCCTCCGCCTTCATTACCGAGTCGGTTCGTCAGCGGATGGCTGGCGAGCGCACGCGGCGCGCACTTCGACAGGTGGGCTTCCGGCTCACTGATGAAGGCCTCGCCGAGGCGGGCAGGAAACTCGACGAGGCACACGCGAAGATCACTCCGGAGTTGCGCGCAAAGGCAGCCGCCCTGCTGAGCGAGGCATCTCGCGGACGGATGACGATTCGTGACTGACGCAGGTCTCGTACTCGACACCGCATGCCTTCTCGCCTACTCCGAGGGCGTGGAAGTGGTCGGGGAGCAGATCGCGAAGGTCGCGGACAGGCGACAGGCCGTAATCGTCCCGGCGCTCTGCCTGGCCGCCGCGTACCGCCAGGTGACACACGACGGGTGGCCCCTGCTCGACATCGTCGGCGACCTGGACCAGGTCGTTGTGACGCCCGTGGAGCACGACATGTGCATGATCCTGGGCGGCTGGTCACGGAGCCTTGGCGGCATGGATCTGGCCCAGGCCGCGATGGAGGCCGCGAGGGCGACCACACCGATCATGACGGATCGGCGGGAACTGCTCGGCGAGGTACTGCCGAAGGAATGGCCGATCATCGACCTCTGACCGGCGAGCTGTCGACAAGATCACCTTTAGGATTCGGTCGCGCCGAGGCGGGTAGGAGACTCCGGCACGGGGCACAAGACGCCGCAGCTACGCTCAGTACGCTCATCGCGGTGGACCCGTCAGTACCCGGAGGTAGCCGATCGTGACCGTCCGTAGCTCCTTTGTCGTAGTGGCGAACCGTCTGCCGGTCGACGAGGTGAGCACACCCGAGGGTCGGCAGTGGCGACGCAGCCCTGGCGGGCTGGTCACCGCGCTGCATCCCGTACTCGCCGAACACAAGGGCACCTGGGTCGGCTGGGCCGGTGGCACCGGCGCGGCCCCCGAGCCGTTCGACCTGGAGGGGATCCGGCTGCACCCGGTCCCGCTCAGCGCCGAGGAGTTGGAGCGCTACTACGAGGGCCAGTCCAACGCCACGATCTGGCCGCTCTACCACGACGCTGTGGAGACGCCGGCCTACAAGCGCCGGTGGCGGGAGGCGTACCGCCTGGTCAACGCCCGGTTCGCGGAGGCCGCAGCCGATGTGGCGGCCGAGGGCGCGACGGTCTGGGTGCAGGACTACCAGCTCCAGTTGGTGCCGGCGATGCTCCGCGAGCTTCGTCCGGACCTGCGGATCGGGTTCTTCCTGCACATCCCGTTCCCGCCGATCGAGCTGTTCATGCAGATGCCGTTCCGTACCGAGATCCTGCGCGGCCTGCTCGGCGCCGACCTTGTCGGTTTCCAGCAGCGGCTGGCCGCGCAGAACTTCGTCCGGCTGGCCCGGCACCTGCTCGGGCTGCGCTACGAGGGGCAGATGATCCAGGTCGACGGTCGGCAGGTGAAGGCGGGCGCCTTCCCCATCTCGATCGACACCCAGGAGATGGAACGGATGGCCGCCGACCCGGCGATCCAGGCCCGGGCCAAGCAGATTCGCGCCGAGTTGGGCGACCCGAAGACGATAATCCTGGGCGTGGACCGGCTGGACTACACAAAGGGCATCGAGTTGCGACTCAAGGCCTTCCGGGAGCTGCTGGCTGACGGAAAGTTGACAGTTCCCGACGCGGTCATGGTTCAGGTCGCCACACCCAGCCGCGAGCGCGTGGAGCACTACCAGGCACTACGGGTGAAGGTGGAGCGCGAGGTCGGTCGGATCAACGGCGAGTTCGGCAGGGTCGGCGTGCCGGCGGTCCATTACCTCCATCAGTCGTACAGTCGCAGTGAGCTGGCGGCGATGTACGTTGCTGCCGACGTGATGATGGTGACCCCGCTGCGAGACGGAATGAACCTCGTGGCGAAGGAATACGTAGCATCACGTGCCGACCAGGGTGGCGCGCTCGTACTCAGTGAGTTCGCCGGTGCCGCCACCGAGCTTCGCCAGGCATTTTTGTGTAACCCGCACGACCCGGACGCGGTCAAGGACGCCCTCCTCCGGGCAGTGCACGTGGAGAAAACCGAGGCACGCCGCCGGATGCGGACAATGCAACGTCACCTGCGTACCCACGACGTGGGCCACTGGGCCAAGTCTTTCCTCTCGGAGCTCGGAGTTCCCGAGGCGGAGGCCGAGTGAACACGTCCGTCAATGATGGGGCGGCAAACGCCACCGGGGTCATGGACCCTGAGTTGCGTTCCGCCATCGGCCGGATCGCCCGGGTCCCCCAGCTCCTGGTCGCCTGCGACTATGACGGCACCCTGGCGCCGATCGTGGAAGACCCGAGCACTGCCGTCCCGCTACCCGAGTCGGTGGCAGCGGTCCGCGCGCTCGCCGCGCTGCCGCAGACCACAGTGGCTGTGGTTTCCGGTCGGGCGCTGCGCGACCTGGCCGCGCTCTCGCGGCTGCCCAGCGAGGTGCACCTCGTCGGCAGCCACGGCTCCGAGTTCGACATCGGCTTCGTCGAGCGACTCTCCCCCGAGCTGGTCGCCGTGCGGACCCAGGTCCGCAACGCGCTGCGTGAGATCGCCGCCCAGCACCCGGGCATCAGGCTGGAACGCAAACCGGCGAGCGTCGCGATGCACACCCGTGGGGTCGACCCGCAGATCGCCGCCGCCGCCATCGAGGCGGTCCGCAACGGTCCGGCCACCTTCGACGGCGTCACGGTGACCCAGGGCAAGGAGGTCATCGAACTCTCCGTGGTGGCCACCCACAAGGGCACCGCGCTCGACCAGCTGCGGACCCAGCTCGCCTCCAGCGCGGTGCTGTTCATCGGCGACGACATCACCGACGAGAACGGGTTCGCTCACCTGCACGGCCCTGACCTCGGCATCAAGATCGGCCCCGGCGACACCCAGGCCAGCTACCGGGTGGCCGACCCGCTGGAGGCCGCCCGCGCGCTGGCGCTGCTCCTGGAGACACGGCGGCACTGGCTGTTCGGTGAGCGGGCGGTGCCGATCGAACGGCACTCCATGCTGGCCAACGGTCGTACCGTCGCGCTGCTCACCCCCGAGGCCAAGGTGAGCTGGCTCTGCCACCCCAAGCCGGACTCGGCGGCGATCTTCGCCGACCTGGTCGGTGGCAGCCCGGCCGGCCACTTCAGCGTCGCACCGGAACGTGGCGGCATCCCGCTGGGCCAGCGCTACCGCTCCGGCACGATGACAGTGGAGACCCGCTGGTCCGGGCTCACCGTCACCGACTGGCTGGACAAGCCCGCCCGGGAGACCACCCCGGACGACAGCCCGGCGGTCATCACCGGCGACTCGACACTGGTCCGGGTGCTCACCGGCAGCGGCAAGGCCAAGGTGGAGTTCGCGCCGAGGCCCGAGTTCGGCCAGGTGGCCGTCCAGTTGCAGCCGCTCGGCGACGGTCTGCTGGTGCTCGGCTCCAACGAACCGGTGGCGCTCTACGCCCCCGGTGTGCAGTGGGAGGTCGGCAACGACGGAGGGTACGAGACCGCCAAGGCGATCGTCGACCTCTCCGCCGCCGGTGGGCAGGTCGTGCTGGAGCTGCGCTTCGGCACGCACAGCCTGGAGCACCACCGGGTGCCGATCCACGAGCGGCAGGCCGCCGCCGAGCAGCCGTGGAAGGACTGGGTCGCCTCGCTGCGGCTGCCGTCCACCGCCCGTGACCTGGTCGCGCGCAGCGCCCTCACCCTGCGCGGGCTCTGCCACGAAGCCACCGGTTCGATCCTGGCCGCAGCGACCACCTCGCTCCCCGAGGAGCTGGGCGGCGTCCGCAACTGGGACTACCGCTACTGCTGGCTGCGCGACGCGGCGCTGACCGCCCGCGCACTTGTCGACCTGGGTTCCGTCGAGGAGGCCGAGGCGCTGCTGCGCTGGGTGGACGGCTGCATCGAGCGCACCGGCGGGCACCCGGAGCGACTGCACCCGCTCTACACCATCGACGGCTACGAGCTGGGCGCCGAGGCGGTCATCGACACGCTGCCCGGGTACGCCGGCTCCCGGCCGGTCCGGGTCGGCAACCTCGCCAACCACCAGTTGCAGCTGGACGTCTTCGGCCCGATCGCCGACCTGATCGCGGCCGTCGCCGACGCTCGCGGTTCAGTGCGCGACGACGAGTGGCGGGTCCTGGAGAACATGGTCGAGGCGGTCCGCCGCCGCTGGCACGAGCCCGACCACGGCATCTGGGAGGCACGGCTGCCACCTCGGCACCACGTCTTCTCCAAGGTGATGTGCTGGATGACGGTCGACCGCGCGCTGCACGTGATGCGCGAGCACGGCGGCGAGGACCGGCCCGAGTGGAAGGACCTGCGCGACCGGATCGGCGCCAACGTGCTGGAGCACGGCTGGCACTCCGACGTCGAGGCGTACAGCGTCGCGTACGGGGACGAGGACATGGACGCCTCGTCGCTCTGGATCGGCCTCTCCGGCCTGCTCCCGGGCGACGACCCGCGCTTCCTGTCCACCGTCCTGCGGATCGAGGCGGACCTGCGCAGCGGCCCGGTCGTCTACCGCTACCACTGGGACGACGGCCTGCCCGGCCGCGAGGGCGGTTTCCACATCTGCACGGCGTGGCTGATCGAGGCGTACCTGCGCACCGGCCGCCGCACCGACGCCGAGGAGCTGTTCGCGCAGATGGTGCTGACCGCCGGCCCGACCGGGCTGCTCCCCGAGCAGTACGACCCGCTCGCCGAGCGCGGCCTCGGCAACCACCCGCAGGCGTACAGCCACCTCGGGCTGATCCGCTGTGCCCTGCTGCTGGACAACATGCTCAAGCAGTAGTCGACGGACAGACCACGACGGGCCGGAGCAGCGCTGCTCCGGCCCGTCGTCTGTGCCGGCACCTCTAGGCGGTTTCGGGGACACCGACCCGCTTCCTCGGGCCACACCGCCAATGTTCTGACCGGCGCGTCGCCGGAGTTCACCGCCGCGCTCCGTCGCCTCAGCCGTCGAGCGCGCCCACCACGTCGCCCACCACCACGACGGCGGGCGGGCGCAGGTCGGCCGTGAGCGCGTCGGCGGCCACCTCGCCCAGCGTGGAGCGCAGCACCCGCTGGGTGCCCGTCGTGGCTTCCTGGACGACGGCGGCCGGTGTCTGCGGCGACCGACCGTGGGCGATCAGGGTGGCAGTGATGGCGGCCAGGTTCTTCAACCCCATCAGGATCACCAGGGTGCCGTGCAGACCGGCGAGGGCGTCCCAGCGCACCAGCGAAGCTGGAGCGTCGGGTGCCAGGTGCCCGGAGACCACAGTGAACTCGTGCGCCACCCCCCGATGGGTGACCGGGATGCCGGCCGCGGCCGGCGCGGCGATCGAGCTGGTCACGCCGGGCACCACTGTCACCGGCACTCCGGCGGCGGCGCAGGCCAGCAACTCCTCACCGCCGCGCCCGAAGACGTACGGGTCACCGCCCTTGAGCCGCACCACGAAGGCGCCGGCGAGGGCCCGGTCGACAAGGATCTGGTTGATCTCCTCCTGGGCCCGGGACGGGCCGTAGGGAATCTTCGAGGCGTCCACCAGCTCGACGTCCGGGCGCAGCTCGTCGAGGAGCAGCCCGGGTACCAGCCGGTCGGCGACCACCACGTCGGCCTCGGTGAGCAGCCGCCAGCCCTTCACTGTGATCAGTTCCGGGTCCCCCGGCCCCGCCCCGACCAGCGCCACCCGCCCGGCCTGCCGTCCGCCGGTCGTCCCGGTGGAAGCGTCGGGCCGGCCAGCGATCCCGTCCGGTGCCACGCGCACGGCGAGGAGGTCGCGGATGGCGTCGCGGACCGTCATCGCCCGGCGCGGGTCGCCGCCGCCGAGCACCGCCACGGTGACCGGGCCGTGCCGGGTCACGGCCGGGGTCCAGGCGGTGGCGGCCGTCCGGTCGTCGGCCCGGACGCAGAAGATCCGCCGCTCGGCGGCGACGGCGCTCACCGAGGCCGCCGCCATCGGGTCGTCGACAGCGACCTGGACCAGCCAGGCGCCGTCCAGGTCCTCGGGCACGAACCGGCGCGGCACCCAGTGCAACCGACCCGCGTCGGCCCGGGCGCGCAACGCCGGAGTCAGCTCCGGGGCCACCAGCAGGACGTCCGCACCAGCGTCCAGCAGCGCGGGTACGCGCCGGGTGGCGACCGCGCCGCCACCCACCACGACCACCCGCCGCCCGTGCAGCCGCAAACCGAGGGGGTACGGATTGGAGCTCACGCCGCACCACCGAGGCGCACGGCTCGTTCGCTGCACGTGCTCACTTCTCGACCACCCCGGCCGAGTCGAAGGTGGCCACCTCGTGCAGCACCCGGACCGCGCCGGTGACCACTGGCAACGCCAGCAGCGCGCCGGTGCCCTCGCCGAGGCGCAGCCCCAGGTCGATCAGCGGGTCGAGGCCGAGGTGGCGCAGCGCGACGGTGGCACCGGGCTCGGCCGAGCGGTGGCCGGCGACCATGGCACAGACCGCTTCCGGGGCGAACGCGGCGGCGGCGAGCGCTGCCGAGACCGCGATCACGCCGTCCAGCAGCACCGGCGTGCGGCGTGCGGCAGCCCCCAGGATCAGCCCGGCCAGGGCGGCGTGCTCCAGACCACCGACGGCGGCCAGCACGCCCAGCGGGTCGGCCGGGTCGGGGGTGTGCCGGGCCAGCGCGGCCCGCACCACGGCCACCTTGCGCGCGTACGTCGGGTCGTCGACCCCGGTGCCCCGACCGGTGGTGTCGAGCGGGTCGGCGCCGGTGAACGCGGCGATCAGCACGGCGGCCGGGGTGGTGTTGCCGATGCCCATGTCCCCGGTGAGCAGGATGCCGGCGCCGGCGTCGATCAGCTCGTCGGCGATCCGGATGCCGGTCTGCACCGCCGCCAGCGCCTCGTCCCGGGTCAGCGCGGCGGTCGCGGTGAGGTCGCGGGTGCCCCGGCGGACGGACGCGGCAACCAGCCGAGGCACGGCCGGGTCGCGCACCGCCGGCTCGGCGGCAGGTTCGGTGGGCAGCGGGGTGGCCACGCCGACGTCGACCACTGTCACCGAGGCGCCGGCCTGTCGGGCGAACGCGTTGACCACCGCTCCACCGGCCAGGAAGTTGCCGATCATCTGCGCGGTGACCTCCTGCGGCCAGGGGCTCACCCCCTGGGCGTGCACACCATGGTCGCCGGCGAAGATCGCCACTGCGGCCGGTTCGGGCAGCGGTGGTGGGCAGACCCCGGCCAGGCCGGCGAGGCGTACCGAAAGCTCCTCCAGCGCGCCCAGCGATCCCGCCGGCTTGGTCAGCCGGCCGTGCAGCTCCCGGGCGGCGGCCATGGCCGCTTCGTCCGCCGGGCGGATCGCCGCGACAGTGGTCTCCAGCATCATGCCTCCATGGTCTCGCGCAGCACGTCGATGAACGCGTCGGTGGTGTTTCGGTCGCGTACCGCCACCCGCAGCCAGTCCGGGCCGAGGCCGGGGAACGTGTCGCCTCGGCGCACCGCCCAGCCGCGCTCGCGCAGGGCGGCCCGGATCGCTGTCGCGCCCGGCAGGTGCAGCAGGACGAACGCGCTGGCGGGCCGGCCGACGACGCGTACACCGGGCAGTTCGGCGAGGCGCGCGACCAGGTGCTCGCGGTCGGCGGCAAGGTCGGCGGCGATCGCGCGTTCGGCCTGGACCGCGACGGCGCTGGCGCAGGCCGACGCTGCCGCCAGCGCGGGCGTGGAGACGGCCCAGAGCGGTTGGACGGCGGCCAGCCGGGACAGCAGCTCCGCGTCGCCGAGCAGGTAGCCGATCCGCAGCCCGGCCAGGCCCCACGTCTTGGTGAGGCTGCGCACCACGAGCAGCCCGGGCAGGTCGCGGCGTTCGGCCAGCGACTCCGGTTCGCCGGGTTGCCCGGAGGCGATTGTGGTGTCGGCGAACGCCTCGTCGACCACCAGCACCCGGCCGGGGCGGGCCAGCGCGGCCACCGTCTGGGCGGGATGCAGCACCGACGTCGGATTCGTCGGGTTGCCGATCATCACGAGGTCGGCGTCGGCGGGCACCCGGGACGGGTCGAGCCGGAAGTCGTCGGCGGCGTCGAGCAGGACCCGCTCGACCGGGTGTCCGGCGGCCCGCAGCGCCGCCTCCGGCTCGGTGAACTGAGGGTGCACCACAACGGGGCGACGAACGCCGCGCAGCGCCTGGGCGATCAGCACGAACCCCTCGGCGGCGCCGGCGGTGAGCAGCACCTCGTTCGGGTGACGGCGGTGCCGGGCGGCGACCGCCGCCCGGGCCGGTGCCGGGTCCGGATAGCGGGCCAGGTCGGTCAGGGTCGCGGCGATCGGGTCGGCCAGCCAGGCGGGCGGTCGCGCCCGACGGACATTGACGGCGAGGTCGATCAGACCGGCTGTCGCCTCCGCGTCGCCGTGGTGGGCGAGGTCCGGATCGCCCTCAGCGGGTGGGGCGACAGCGCTCGGCTGATCAGACATGTCCGCGATCCTGCCGGGAAGGTGGCCGGCGGGACAGTCCATCCCAGCGTAAGCCGCGTCACCACTCGCCGGTTTAAGAGTTCTTCTCATGTACGAATCGGAAATGTCATAACTTGACCAGGTGAGCAACCGACCCCTTGCTGCCGCTGGTCGACTCGTCCCTCTCCTCCGCGCCGGACTGATCGCCGGAATCGTGATCGCCGCCGCCGCCTATCCACTGGTCGCCCTCACCGGGCTCGGCGCGAAGGCCACCGCGCACGCCGTGGACCAGAAGACCCGGGTGCTGAAGACCGCCCTGCCCGCCGAGACCTCGTACGTCTACGGCCCGGACGGCAAGACCGTGCTGACCATGTTCTACGAGGAGTACCGGCAGTACACCAAGCTGTCGGACATGTCGCCGAACATCCAGCAGGCGATCGTCGCCGCCGAGGACTCCCGCTTCTACCAGCACCACGGCGTCGACCCGAAGGGCGTGGCCCGGGCCTTCGTCTCCAACGCCCGCTCCGGCGGCTCCCAGGGCGCCTCGACGCTGACCATGCAGTACGTCCGGATGGCCCTGCGGGACAGCGCGACCACGCCCAAGGAGGTCCAGGAAGCCACCCAGCAGACCAGCCTGCGCAAGGTCAAGGAGATGCGGATGGCGCTGGACCTGGAGAAGGAGATCAGCAAGGAACAGATCATGGAGCGCTACCTGAACTCGGCGTACTTCGGGCACCGGGCGTACGGCATCTACGCCGCCAGCGAGATCTTCTTCTCCAAGACCCCGAAGGACCTCACCCCGGTCGAGGCCGCCACCCTCGCCGGACTGGTCAAGTCCCCCTCGGAGTACGACCCGGCCGACTCCGACCAGAAGGAGGCCACCGGGCGGCGCAACTACGTGCTGGACCGGATGAGCCAGCTCGGCTACCTCTCCCCCGACTCGGCCGCCGCCGCCAAGTCCGAACCGATCCGGCTCAAGCTGACCACCCCACCGCACGACTGCGCCGCAGTGGCGGAAAAGTACAACAGCTGGGGCTTCGCCTGCGACTACCTGAAGAACTGGTGGAGCGCGCAGCCCGCGTTCGGGGCGAACCGGCTGGAACGGATGGACAACCTGCGCCGGGGCGGCTACCGCATCGTGCTCAGCCTCGACCCGAAGATCCAGGAGGCCGCGGAGAAGAGCGTGGGCGCCAAGGAGGCCACCGGCAGCCCGTTCGCCAACGGCATCGTGGTGTCCGAGCCGGGCACCGGGCGGGTGAAGGCCATGGCGGTGAACCGGACGTACTCGCTGGACCTGGCCGAGAACCCGCAGAGCTCCAACCCGGAGGCCGGGCCGAAGGTGAAGGCCAACTACCCGAACACCGTGGCACCACTGCTCGGCGGCGGTGACCTGGCCGGCTACCAGGCCGGGTCGACGTTCAAGATGTTCCCGATGCTGGCCGCGCTGGACTCGGGGATGACCCTCTCCACCTCGTTCAACGCCCCATACCGCTACCGCTCCGAGGTCTACGACGGCTGGGCGCCCTCCAACGCCAGCGGCGCCATGACCGGTCAGCAGACCATGTGGTCCGGCTTCGGCAAATCGGTGAACACGTACTTCGTCTGGCTGGAGGAGAAGGTCGGCGCGGACCGGGCGGTCCGGTTGGCCGAACAGCTCGGGCTGCGGTGGCGCACCGACGTCGACCGGGACCACGCCTCCCCGGACAAGGCGAAGAAGTGGGGTGCCTTCACCCTGGGCGTCTCCGACGCCACCCCACTGGAGATGGCGAACGCGTACGCCGCCATCGCCGCCGACGGGCGCTACTGCGAGTCCATCCCCGTACAAGCGATCATGAACCGGGACGGCACGCCCGCCACCTACGCCACCCCGGGCGGCCTGCACCGTGAGGTGGCCAAGCCACGCTGCCGGCAGGTGGTGAGCGCGGACGCAGCACGGGCGGCCACCGACGCGGCCCGCTGCCCGACCGGAGACACCCCGGCGCGCGGCAGCTGCGGCGGCTGGTCCACCGCCGACAGCGTGCGGGGCACCGTCGGACGCCCGGTGGCCGGCAAGACCGGTACGACCGACAGCACCCGGTCGGCCTGGTTCGTGGGCTACACCCCGGAGTTGGCAGCGGCGAGCTTCATCTCCGACCCGGACAACCCGTTCAACGCTGTCGGTGACGGGCAGTCCCAGATCCCGATCAAGGCGGTTTCGGAGACCCTGCGCGACGGCCTGAAAGGCACCCCGACCCGCCAGTTCACCCCACCGTCGGACGCCATCGTCGGCTGACCGGCGCAGGGCTCAGCGCAGGTCGGCCGCGACGAACGACCACAGCTCCAGATCCACCCGGCCGCCACTGACGAACCCGGCGTTGCGCAGCAGACCCTCGTAGCTGAACCCGGCCTTCTCGGCGACCCTGCGCGAGGCCAGGTTGCCGGGAGCCACCCGCAACTCGACCCGCTGGAAGCCGTGCTCCAGGATCAGCGCGATGGCCACCGCGTCGACCGCCTCGGCGGCGAAGCCGAAGCCCCGCGCGTGCGCCGCCATCGCGTAGGAGATCTCGGTGAGGCGGGCGCCCCAGTCGGTGCGCCGGGTCCACAGCGAGCCCACCACCTGGTCGTCCTCCCGCCGGAGCACCGCGTAGTGGTCACCCTCCCCACTGTCGCGCCGCTGCCGGGCCAGATCGGTGCACCAGGCCAGCCCGTCGATCGGGCCGGAGTCGTCGGGCAGCGGCAGCCACCGCCGGGTCAGCTTGTCGGCGAAGATCTCCCCGGCCGCCGCCGCGTCAGCCGCCGTGAGCTGACGCACCTCGGTACGCGGAGTGGAGACGGTCAACGCCGGGAATCGGCGCACCGCCACCTGACCGATCACACCGACACCTCGCCCGACTGCGCGGGCACCACCTCGCTCGTCGGGTCGGCCGCCGCCGCGGCGACCAACCGAGCCGCCGTCTCCGGATGGCTCGCCCAGTGCAGTGTGAGCTGCGAGGCGTGCACGTTGCGCCAGACGAAGCCCTCCGGCGCGCCGCCGTCCCAGCTCCAGGCCGGGCGCTGACCGGCGCGGGGAGTGAGCACCGCACGGTGTGCCTTGTGCCCGACCAGCACCGTGCCGGTGGCGGCGACCACGCTGTCGGTCTGGGCGGTCGCCTCCCGGTAGCCGGCCACCACACCGTCGCGGCTGACGCCGACAGCGTCCAGGACACCGCACATCGGCAGCCCGTCCAACTCCCGGGCCAGCCAGAGCAACCCGGCGCCCTCGGCGATCACCGGACGCCCGGTCCGCGCCAACTCGGCCACCGCGATGCAGAGCCGCCGGTTGGCAGACAACTGCTCGGCGTATGCCTCGGGCAGCGCGCCGCCGACGACCAGCGCGCGGGTGCCGACCGGCAGCGCCTCGTCGCGCAGCGGGTCGACGACGACGACCTCGGCGCCGGCGGCCCGGAGCAACTCGGTGGTCTCCGGGTGGCTGAAGCTGCCGCCCGGCCCACCGGCCACCGCCACCAGTGGGCGGTTCGCCGGGGGTGTGAACGTGCCGAGGGCCTCCTCGGGAGACCAGGCCGGCGTCGGCAGCGGCGGGGCGGAGCGGGCCAGCCCGAGCAGCCGTTCCAGGTCGACAGTGGCAGCGACGGCCTCGCCCAGCCGGCGGACCGCACGGACGGCGTCGGCCGAGTCGTCGACCACCGGCGCCACCCCGTGGCGCCGCGACGGCAGCACAGCCGGCAAATCCTGTCGACGCAGCGCGCCGTAGACCGGCACCCCCACGTCGTCCAGCGCCTCGCGCAGCATCCCCTCGTGCCGCGACGACGCCACCCGGTTGAGGATCACCCCGCCGAGCCACAACTGCTCGTCGTACGAGCGGAAACCGTGCACCAGGGCCGCCACCGACTGACCCATCGCGGCCACGTCGACAACGAGCACCACAGGGCTGCGCAGCGCGGCGGCGGCAGCGGCGGTGGACTCCTGCTCGGGGCGGCCACCGACCGAGTCGTACAACCCCATGCTGCCCTGCACCACTGCCAGCCCGGCACCGGCGGCACCGTGCGCCACCAGCGGGGCGAGCCGGTCGAGGCCGACCAGTCGGGGGTCGATCACCCGACCCGGCCGACCGGAGGCGAGACCGAGGTAGGCGGCGTCGACGTGGTCCGGCCCGAGCTTGAACCCGGCGACGTCGACCCCTCGCTCGGCCAGGGCGGCGAGCAGCCCGATCGCCAGCGCGTTCTTACCGTGCCCGGAGGACGGCGCGCTGAGCACCAGGCGCGGCACGACGGTCATCATCGACTCCTCGCGAGCGGCGGCGGGTACGCGACGGGACGACCAAGGCCGATCCGTCGGCGTGACGATACCCGCCCGGCTCAAGGCGCGAGCACCGCCAACCGGGGTGGGCGACCCGGCCCTGGCAGCGCCCCGGAGCATCCGCCCGGCCCGGTCCGGCCCGGTCCAGGTCAGTGGCGCCGGTCATACGAGTAGCCTCGGTCCCGTGTACCGGTTCCTGCTGAGCCCACGCTGGCTGGGCGCCCTCGCGCTGACCCTGGTCGCGGCCGCCGTCATGGTGTTCCTCGGCAACTGGCAGCTGGACCGCTACCGGGGGCGCACCGAGGTCAACGAACGGATCGACGCGGGCCAGCGGATGGCTCCCGTGCCGATCGCCGACGCGCTGCGCGCCCCCACCGGCGGCGGGGGGACGGCCGGTCCGGCCCCCGCCGAGGACAAGGTCTGGACCCGGGTCACAGTCACCGGCCGGTACGACCCCACGAACACAGTGCTGGTCCGTGGCCGGACGGTGGACAGCCGGGTCGGTTTCGAGGTGCTCACCCCGCTGGTGCTCGCCGACGGCACGGCGCTGCTGGTGGACCGGGGCTGGATCCCGCCGGCACCCGGTGGGGCGACCGCTAAGCCGTCGGTCCCGGCCGCGCCGACCGGCGACGTGACTGTGGTCGGCCGGGTGCATGAGACCGAGAGCGGCGCCGGCGCGGTGACCCGACGCGACGGGCTGTTGGAGATCCGGCGGATCGGGGTGTCGCGGCTGGCCGGCGAGCTTCCCTACCCGGTCTACGGTGCGTATCTGCTGCTCGACGAACAGACCCCGGCAGCAGATCCGGTGTTCAAGGCGGTCCCGGTCGGGCACGCCAACAACTGGCAGAACTTCGGCTACGTCGTGCAGTGGTGGCTGTTCGCGGTGATGGCCCTCTTCGGTTATGGCTGGGTGGCCCGTCGGGAGGCCCGCCGGGCCGCCGGCATCGGCACCACCCCGGCTCCCCTGGACCGGGCCGCCGAGCCGACGCCGACCGCTTCCGCCTGACCCCGCTCGGTCAGCCGGTCACGCGGCCGGCGTGGATGGCGCGGACCGCGTCGATGGTGTCCGCCTCCGCTGCGGACTTGTCGTCGCGATAGCGCACCACCCGGGCGAACCGCAGCGCCATCCCACCGGGATAGCGCGAACTCGTCTGCACCCCGTCGAAGGCGATCTCCACCACCTGCTCGGGCCGGACCCGGACCACCCAGTCGCCGCGTTCCACGGCGAGGCCGAGGAACCGTTCGGTCTGCCACCGCAGCAGCTCGTCGGTGAGCCCCTTGAACGTCTTGCCGAGCATCACGAAGTCACCGGTGCGCGCGTCACGCGCACCCAGGTGCAGGTTGGACAGCCAGCCCTTGCGTCGGCCGCTGCCCCACTCGACGGCGAGCACCACCAGGTCGAGGGTGTGCCGCGGTTTGACCTTGACCCAGGCGGCACCGCGCCGGCCGGCGTCGTAGGGGGCGTCCGGCGCCTTGACCACCACGCCCTCCTGCCCGGCGTCGAGCGCTGCGGCGAACGCGGCGGCGGCCTGCTCCGGGCCGTCGACCTCCATCCGACCGACAAGCAGCGACGAATCCACCGAACCGGCGAGGGCGGCCCACCGCTCCCGGCCGGGGCTGTCGATCAGATCCTGGCCGTCGAGGTGCAGCAGGTCGAAGAAGTACGGGGTGAGCACCGTCGCGCCGGTGCTGGCAGCCGCCGCGAGCACCGCCGGAGCGACAGGTGTGCGCCCGGTGGTGCTGGGGGTGGTGCGTCGGGCGGCCCGGCTCGACGTCTGCTGGAATGGCAGTGGGCGGCCGGTCTCGTCCAGGCCGATGGCCTCGCCGTCGAGGACCAACTCCCGGCCCGGCAGGGCACGGACCGCGGCGACCACCTCGGGCACCCGGGTGGTGATCTCGTCGAGGCTGCGGGTGAACACGGCGATGTCGGTGCCGGAGCGGTGCACCTGGATGCGGATGCCGTCGAGCTTCACGTCGACCACCGCCGGCGTGCCGGTAGCGGCCAGCGCCTCGTCGACCGAGGGGGCGCTCTGCGCGAGCATCGGCGCCAGCGGGCGGCCGACCTGGAGACCGAACCCGGCCAACTCGGCGGCCCCTCCGGCCAGCGCGGCCACCGCCACGGCCCGGAGATCACCGGCGAGCAGCAGCGCCCGGCGGACCGCCGCCACCGGCACCTCGGCGGCCCGGGCCACCGCGTCCGCGAGGAGACCGGCCTGGGCGCCCTGCCGTAGCTCGCCACTGAACAGGCCGGTGAGCAGCCGCTGCTCGTCGGCCGTCGCCGCCGCGTAGAGGGCGCCGAGCAACGCCCGACGCCGAGCCTGTGAACCCGAGCCATGCACCGCGGCGATCTGCGCGATTGCCGCGTCAACGGCGGCCACCGTCAACGTCGGCTCGGCGGCCGGTGGCGGCAGGTCACGCAGGCTCGCGTAGCCGACCCCGGTCTGCCGTTGGCGCAGCTCACCGGCGAGATAGCCGGCACCGGGCTCGACCTCGCCGGGGTCGAGCCGACGCAGCGCGTCAGCGAGCAGCTCCACCTTGGCCCGTCGGCCGCTGGTGGCGCCGACGGCGGCGGAGGTGGCTGCCAGATCGAGGAACCGCACGCAGCTCATCCTGCCAGTCACCTCCGACACCGCCCGGGCATTGCCGTGCCCGGGCGGTGTCGGCAGGGTGCCGCCCACTCACGCGGACGACGGTTCAGGCGGAGACGGGTTCCTCGATGCGCAGACCTCGGGCGCGGACCTCGCCGGCGACCCGGGAGAGCACCGAGTCGAGGGCGACCAGTGCGGCGGAGAGCTCACCGAGCTGTTCGTTGAGCGTGTCCTCGGACCACGCGGAGACATCGACATCTCCCAGCGCGCTGACAGCGGCCCCCAACCGGGCCATCACCTCGTTCGTACTCATGTACGAAAGGCTATAACAGCTGACCATCCGACACGCCGTAAACTCCCAGATCAGGCCCAAAGTTGCCGTTCTGACACCTAACTGCTCACCGCCGCCACGTTGCGCAGAAGCAGCGCCTCGGCGAGGCAGACCCTGGCGAACTCACCAAGGTGCAGGCTCTCGTTCGGGCCGTGCGCACGGGCGTGCGGGTCCTCCACGCCGGTCACCAGGATCGCCGCCTTCGGGAACATCTCCTGGAAGGTGGCGATGAACGGAATCGAACCGCCGATGCCGACGTCCACCGGGTCGGTGCCGTCCCAGGCGGTCCGGAAGGCCGAACGGGCGGCGTCGAACATCGGCCCGGACGTGTCGATCACACACGGGTCACCGTCGTGTTCGACGGTGACAGTCACCTGCGCGCCCCACGGCGCGTGCTGCTCCAGGTGCGCACGCACCGCCGCGTACGCCCGCTTGGGGTCGTCGCCCGGAGCGAGGCGGATGCTGAGCTTCGCCTTCGCGGCCGGAACCAGGGCGTTCGGCGCCTCGCCGGTGGACGGCGCGTCGACACCGAGAATGGCCAGCGCCGGCTTGGTCCAGAGTCGGTCGGTGATCCGGCCGGTGCCGATGAGCTGCACGCCGTCGGCGAGCCCGGCCTCGGCCCGGAATCGGTCCTCCGGATAGTCGACGGTGGCGCCCTCCCGGCCGACCAGGCCGTCCACCGCCACGTCACCGGCGTCGTCCTGCAGCGTCGCCAACAGCCTGACCAGCGCGGTGAGCGCGTCCGGCACGGCGCCGCCGAACATGCCGCTGTGCACCGCGTGGTCCAGCGTGCGCACCTCGACGAAGCAGTTGACGATGCCCCGCAGCGAGGTGGTCAACGCCGGTACGCCGATGTCCCAGTTGGCGGAGTCGGCGATCACGATGACGTCAGAGGTGATCTCGTCGCGGTGCTCGACCAGCAGTTGCTCCAGCGAGTCGGAGCCATACTCCTCCTCGCCCTCGATGAAGAGGACCACGCCGACCGGCAGCGCGTCACCGTACGCGCGCAGCGCCGCCACGTGCGCCATGACGCCGGCCTTGTCGTCGGCCGCGCCCCGGGCGTAGAGCCGGCCGTCGCGTTCCACCGGCTCGAACGGGTCGGACTCCCACAGCGACCGGTCGCCGACCGGCTGGACGTCGTGGTGGGCGTAGAGCAGCACGGTGGGCGCGCCGGGCGGGGCGGCCCGACGACCGATCACCGCCGGCTGGCCGCCGGATCGCACGATGTCGACGTCCAGGCCACAGCCGCGCAGCAGCTCGGCGACCGCCTCGGCCGAGCGCTCCACGTGCGAGTGGTCGAAGCCCTCGAAGGCGATGCCGGGGATGCGGACGAGGCGCTCCAGGTCGGCCCGGACGCCGGGCATCTCCCGCTCGACGGCGGCCCGCACCTCGGACTCGGACATGATCGGTGAGGTCATGACCGGCATCGTATGCCGGCCTTACCGGGGCGTGTCGGCGGAGCCCGTGCCGTCACCGCTGTCAGCGGGGCCGGTGCCGGCCCGCGCGCCCGGGGCGGCCCGCCCGGCGCGGTGTGCGCGGCCCGCCGCCTCGGTGGCGGCGTCCATCCAGGAACGGGCCCGACCGGCGGTGCCGCCCACCCACTCGCCGACGTCACTCGCGCCGTCGCCGAGGCGGCGCAGCAACCCGACCAGCGGGTCGGTCGACCGGCTGAACTCCTCCCGGTACGACTCGGCAGCCGCCTTGATCTCCTCCGACACGCTTGTCGAGCTGTCATCCTCGCGGCGCGGATAGTCCCCCGCCAGCACCCGCCCGTACTCCCCGGAGTCGATCCACTGGCGCAGCGACGCCGCCCGCGCAACCGGCACCGGGTGGGTGCTCCACGCTGTCATCCGGATCTTGTGCAGGCTGTCGCGCAGGTCGCCGCCACCGGCGTACTCGGCGGCCTGCTCCAGGAAGGCGGTGGTGTCGACCTGGGACAGGTCACCGCCGCCGGCGAGCTTCATCAGCAGCCGCAGCGCGGCGCCCGGGTCCTGCCCGGCGAGCAGGCCGGCCCGGTCGGCGGAGAGTTCCGCCTTGCGCCACCACTCCAGCATTGCCGCGATGATGGCGCGCAGCGCGATCGCGCCGACCGGCAACCAGCTCAGGTTCGCCGCCCACCGGGTGAGAATCATGAGCATGGTCTTGTAGACCGCGTGCCCGCTGCCCACGTGCCCCAACTCGTGGCCGAGCAGGCAGCGCAGCTCATCCTCGTCGAGTTGCTGCACGCAGGCGGAGTTCAGCACGATGAACGGCCGCTCCAGCCCGACCGCCTCGGCGCCCAACCAGGGCGACTGCGTCACGTACAGCTCGGGCAGTTCGGCCACGTCGAGCGCCGCCGCGGCCTCGGTGTAGCGCTGCCACACCGCCGGGTACTGCCTGTGGTCGACCCGGATGCCGGAGGCCAGCACGGACAGCCGGAAACCCCGCTCGTTCCACATCCCGAAGAACGCCCGCAGCACGTCGTCGAAACCGCGCAGCTCCCGCAGCGCGACCAGGGCACCCCGGTCGGCCGGATGCTCCCAGGCCCGCGAGCTGATGCCGGTGAGGGTGATCCGACGCCGCGCTGGCGCGTCCGCTGCCGTCATTGTGGCTCCCCGTTCGCCGTAGCTCTCCGCATCGTGCCGCAGTCGGTGGCCCACGTCCATGCCCCGCTCATCGGAGCCGCACGTAGTACCGATCCGCGTCGTACGGCAGTGTCGGCGCGCCATCCACCACCAGGTCGGCGTGGACAGCTGTCTCGTCGACGGCGAAGTGCGCCCGCTCCCCGTCATGCCAGCGGCGCAGCTCGGGCAGGATCTCCGGGCCGTCCCGGGCGACAGCGCGAGCCAGCCGCAGCGACGCGGGCGCGGTGACGAACACGGCCAGCGTCAGCTCCGGCCGGACGACCGCCCGGGCGGCGCTGACCCCCTCGACCACCAGCACCGGAGCCACCGGCACCGGAACCGGCCGGGGCAGGAAGCACCGCCGGACCCAGCTGTACCGCCGGTAGGCGCCCGGCTCCCCGTTACGCAGCGGGCCGAGCACCCCCTCGTCGAGCCGGGGCCAGAAGGTGACCTGGTCGTCCCACCCGTCGAGCAGGTCGTCGGTGTGCACCACCGGCGGTCGGCCGCCGAGCGGCCCCGTCAGGGCATCCGCGAGCTGCGCGGCGAACCGGCTCTTACCAGCGCCACTCGGCCCGTCGACAGCGACGAGCCGGGTCCGCCCCAACCGCGCCGGGCCCGCGAGCACCCGACGAGCCAATTCGGCGTACGCCTCGACGACCGCCACCGTCGGTCCGACAGTTCCCGGGTTCAGCGCAGCCTCCCGTGGTGCATGACCGAAGTATGCCGCCACCGCTGGTGGGCAGGCCGCCGCCTCGTCGGGCGAGGGCACCGCGGTGAAGATGCCCGCCCTGTGATCGACTCAGGTTCGTCGACGCCCCTGTCGGCGGGACCACAGTTGTCTGCGACCGTGTCGATCATGCCGATTGGTGGGCCTGAGTTGGTCAGCCTGACACGTCCGGCTGACCGCCCCGGCCGGCCACCGTCACGTCCGGGGGAATTGGGGCGGCGACGGGTGACGGGCGGCCCGTTCGCCGCCCGGGGTGCCAGCGAATCGGCATGATCGGGTGGTGCTCCGAGACGTGATGAGCCCCGGTATAGACGCCCTACTCGAACAGGCCCGCGCCGGGCTGCACCGACTGACTCCGCAGCAGACCGTCGAGGCGGTCCGCGGCGGCGCGTTGCTGGTCGACACCCGTACCGAACTGCAGCGCCGCGAACAGGGCGACCTGCCCGGCGCGGTCGTCATCGACCGGACCGTACTCGAGTGGCGCCTCGATCCGGCCAGCGCCTGGCGGATCCCGGAAGCCACCGGGTACGACCGGGAGATCATCCTGGTGTGCCGACAGGGCTACAGCTCCAGCCTGGCCGCAGCCAGCCTGCAGACCCTCGGGCTGCGCCGGGCCACCGACATGATCGGCGGCGTGGACGCCTGGCTCGCCGCCGGCCTGCCCACCACCGACCGTCCCGCCGACATCCGCCCCTGACTCCCCCCGAACTCGCCCCGCAAGTTCCATTCCGGGGCGGTCGGTCTGCGCAAGATCGTGCTCGATCCAGGAAACAGGCCTCTCCTCGCGCGGACAAGGCCCCTGAAACAAGGATCGAGCACGATCATGCGAAAGCGGTGGCCCCGGCGGACCCCAACGGACGGCCCAACAGGCGGCCCGACAGGCGGCCCGACAGGCGGCCCGACAGGCGCGCGGTAAAGAGCACCCTCGCTGCCCGTGGCGCGGCCTCCGCCCCACGCTCCGCATGGGACGGTGGACCGGCCAAGAGGGTCAGGTCGGGGCGCCGGGTGGGATGAAGGGGAGGTCGGCGGGTGGACCGGCTTCGATGAGACGCCAGAGGGCATCGGTGTCCAGGTGTTGCTCGACCAGGTCGCCGAGCAGGTCGAGTGAGCGTTCCCGGGCGGCGGCGAAGCTGGTGGCCGGTGCCACCCGGAACCCACTGCGACCGGCCAGGCGAGCCGCCTCGGTGAGGAACCAGCGGCGGAACTCGTCGGACTCGAACGCCCCGTGCCAGTGCGTGCCGTGCACCACGCCGAGCACGGCACCCTCTCCGACACCGTCGTCGCTGGTCAGCAGCGGGGTCAGGTTCGGGTCGGCCTGTGAGACGTACCCGTGGTGGATCTCGTAGCCCCGCACCGGGAGGCCACCGTGGCCGGTGCCCACCGACTGGCGGACGGTCTTGCGCGGGTCGAAGGTGATGTCCATGGGCAGCAGACCGAGCCCCGGCACGCTGCCCTGCCGGCTCTCCACCGGATCGTGGATGGCGCGGCCGAGCATCTGGAAGCCGCCGCAGAGGCCGAGGAGGGGCTTGCCGGCCGCCACATGGGTGGCTACCGCGTCGGCGAGACCCGTTTCGCGCAGCCATCCGAGGTCGGCGACCGTGGATTTGGAGCCGGGTAGGACGACCAGGTCGGCGGCGGCCAGTTCGGCCGGTTCGATGGTGAGGCGTACCCGGACGCCCGGCTCGGTGGCGAGCGCCTCCACGTCGGTGGCGTTGCTGATCCGGGGTAGGCGGACGACCGCCACGTCCAGCCATTCACTGCCGTGCGGGGCGGCGGGCCGGCCGAGCACCCGACCGTAGGCGAGTGAGTCCTCCGCGTCGAGCCACAGGTCCAGTGCCCAGGGCAGCACCCCGTACGTGGGGCGGCCGGTGACCTGACGCAGCATGTCCAGACCCGGCTGGAGCAGCCCGAGGTCGCCCCGGAACTTGTTGATCACGAATCCGGCGATCAGCGCCTGGTCGGCCGGGTCGAGCAGGGCCACGGTGCCGAACATCGAGGCGAAGACACCACCCCGGTCGATGTCGCCGACGACGATGGTGGGCAGGTTGGCGTGCCGGGCCAACCCCATGTTGACGTAGTCACCGGCCCGAAGGTTGATCTCCGCAGGGCTGCCGGCACCCTCGCAGATCACCACGTCGTACGTCTCGCGTAGCTCGGCCAGTGCGGCGTACGCCGTCTCGGCGAGCCGGGGACGTAGCTGCCGGAAGGTGCCCGCGGTGATGGTGTCGACCGCCTCGCCCAGCAGCACCACCTGACTGGCCAGGTCGCTGCCCGGCTTGAGCAGCACCGGGTTGAACCGCAGGTCGGGTGCGATCCCGCACGCCGCGGCCTGCATGGCCTGGGCGCGCCCGATCTCGCCGCCGCGCCCGTCCGGCCCGACGACCACCGCCGAGTTGTTCGACATGTTCTGCGCCTTGTACGGCGCCACCTTCACGCCCTGCCGGTGCAGCCAACGACAGATGCCGGCGGTGAGCACGCTCTTGCCGGCATCGGACGTCGTACCGGCCACCAGCAGCCCGCCGCTCA
Source organism: Micromonospora alfalfae (assembly GCF_022230925.1). Taxonomy (GTDB): domain Bacteria; phylum Actinomycetota; class Actinomycetes; order Mycobacteriales; family Micromonosporaceae; genus Micromonospora; species Micromonospora alfalfae. Next base: position 111,665 of record NZ_JAKKFH010000015.1, read on the forward strand.
CCTCCCACTCCCCCGCCGCACCCCGACGCCCTCGGCCACCCCGGCAGCCCTGCCCATACCGACGCCCCGCAGCCCATGCTCACCGGCACCGCCCAGCCGCAGGGCCCCGGCCACGCCGCCCAGCCCGCGCCCGCCGGCCGCACCTGCCGGCCCTCGCCGGCCCACGGCACCGATCAGCGCACGCCTGCTCACCGCGCCAACCAGCCGGCCGAGTGTCACGGGGTACGCGGCGGCCAACCCGACGGCGGCCAACCCCACCGCGCCGGAGATCCGGGCGGCCCGCTTCAGGTGCCGCGCCTCCGGGCGGGGACCGTCGCCGAGGAACGGCCGCACCTCGGAGCGCCCGAAGTAGACGTTGCGACCACCGAGGCGGACCCCGAGCACACCGGCCATCGCCGCCTCGCACTGACCGGCGTTGGGGCTCGGGTGGTCGTTGCGGTCCCGCCGCCACACCTGCCAGGCGCGCCGCCGGTCCCCGTGCGCGACCGGCGCGACGGCGATGGTGAGCAGCCCGGTCAGCCGGGACGGCACGAGGTTGAGCGCGTCGTCCAGCCGAGCGGCCGGCGTGCCGAACCGCGCGTAGCGCGTCGACCGGTGCCCGACCATCGCGTCGAGCGTGTTCGCCGCGCGGTAGCCCAGCAGCCCGGGCAGACCAGCGACCGCACCCCAGAGCAGCGGTGCGACCACCGCATCGGAGGTGTTCTCCGCGACCGACTCGACTGTGGCACGGGCCAGCTCCGACTCGCCCAACGTCGACGGGTCCCGCCCGCAGAGGTGACCGAGGCGTCGCCGGGCGGCGGGCAGGTCGCCGTCACGCAAGGTACGACCCATGACGGTCGCCTCGTGTCGTAGCGTGCGGCCGCCCAGAACGGCCCACGTGCCGGCCGCCACCAGCACCGCCCGGGTCACCGGCCGGTGCCGGGTAGCCACCGCGGCGGCCGCCCCGAGCAACACCGGCCCGCCCACGGCCAGCGCGGTGAATGCCGTGCCCGCCGTTCGGTCCGGGCGGTAGAGGCGGCGCTCCAGCGTGCCCGCTGCCTGCCCGAAACCGGCCACCGGGTGCCACCGGCGGGGGTCGCCGAGCGCCCTGTCCAGCGCATACCCGGCCAGCAGCCCCACCGCGTTCGCCATCGGCGCTGTCCGTCGCACCCGCACCACCTCCGGCCGGCCAGCCTAGACGAGCACGCCGTGAACCAGCCCAATCCACTGTCGCGCACCAGCAACGAGAATCCGTGGAGTGGACAGGTAGGCCAACCTGCTGACGCCCGTCACGCGGGGTGACGACGCTTGCCGCGCCGCCACCCCGCCCCCGTCGTGCCGCACCGCACCGCACCGCACCGGGCGGTGCTGGGCCGGGCGGTGCCGGGCCGG
>NZ_JAKKFH010000016.1 GCF_022230925.1 Micromonospora alfalfae
AGCCGGACGTGTTACAGATCAAATGACAGCGATCCGTAACGCATCAAGTGGAGCCCGACAACCCTCGTCGCGCGTCTGCCAGGTGTCGGTGGACATGCTGCCACCAATTGCTTCAACGCTTATCTACCCGGCTGGTCCGGGCCGGCCAGTCTGGTTGTTGTCGGACGCGCGGATCCTAGTTGGCGGACTTGTTCCCGGGATTACATCAAATCCCAAGTGCTCCTTGATTAGGTGTTTCAGCTCGGCACCGTTGATCAGGGTGATTCGGTTCCGCTGCGCGAACTGCTCGCTGGTCCGGCTAAACCACGAAGTAGTTACGAGTACACCGGTGGTGGCGTTGTGATCAGTCATCACGCCTGTGAGCGCGTGCACAGCGTCAAGCCCAACAAGCTTGGTCCACCTCTTGGCCTGTATCAGGCAAACCCCGCCGAAGAACAAGTTTTTGCTCGTTGCGACGGCGTCTACGCCCCCATCTTTCGACGGGACCGTCCGCCAAGCCTCTGCCCCCATCGCCGCAAAAAGGTCCTTGACTAAATGCTCGAACTCAGTTGGCGACAGTTTCAACAGATTCCGCCGAGAGTCGAGGCCGGCCAGTTCGTCTGCAGCGTCGACGAACCTGAATCTTTTGAGATCAAAGGCAATAAACGGTTCGACCGCTTCCAGGTCAAACGGGTTTGGCGACACCAACGCATTGAGGTACTTGAGACACGCAGCAGGATCCACTTCGGCTAAGTTCAGATCAGCGAATGCGGACCGCTCGGCTTCGACGCTGATGAGGTGTGGTCGAGCTTTCTTACCAGTGGCTCTGTCTGTGGTGCTCACGCGACCGTTAAATACCACAGCCTCGACGACCTCGGTCGGCGTGCTGCGGAAAATTTCGTGTAGCGTCCTGAGTGCCATAGACGCGATGAGTCGCGCGTACCGTTGCTTGACCTCTGTTACCGGCCTAGGAACAGGATCCACAGAATCGCGGCTCTTTACGTAACGGTACTCTCGAACGTTCGGCACAACCTGCTGCGCTGGCAACTCGAACTCAACAACCACGTCTCGGTTTTCGGGCCGGTACGCAATCTGCCACTTACGTGGAAAGGTCTTAGGATACGTAGAAGCCCAAAGCACCTTATCTACAAACCACTCGACAGCTTCGGCTTCCCCCAGCACGAACCCTTGTCGACGAGCATCCAGATTGTTGTTGTACAGGTCAGCACCGGCGCGGGCGTCTTCTACCTTTCGATGGTGCTCAGCTTGGGCCACCGCCAGCTTAAGCAAACGTTCGCCCTCGGCCCGCTGAAAGTCGACGATTGCAGTTTCGAATGAGCGTCGCGCTTGGGCGAGGGTTCGATGATATCGGCTCATTCCGCCGAACAATCGTCCAAAACCTCGGGGCTCGACAGGGGCATACTGCTGCCACACTGGTTCAGCAAGAGGCGTTGCCAGGGCCCCTGGCTGAAAAGTCGGCGGTTCAAACTTCGCCTTAAGTCTGGCAAAAGACAACGTTGGGAGATTTAGTACATTCACGAGGATTTTCTCAAGTAGCTCGATTTCCTTGGCCATCGCTGAAGTTTTCGTCTCGGCCAAGCGCTGCTGCTTCGCGACATGCTCCACCTGTCGAGCCTTCTGCTGCTCTCTGGACTGACGGGCAGCTTCCCGTGCCAGCCGGTCAGCCTCTCGCCGTTCCGCCGCCAACTGTCGCGCCTGATCTGGGCGACCACCTTGAGCCACGCGGCACCTCCGCCCACTACGGAAACTATCGATCCGACTACTCTAGGTATCGACTGTCCGTCTTGGAAGAGGGGATCGACCTAGCGCCTGAGTTCCGCGAGCCCTAGGCTCTCGACATGGTAGGAACCGTCGAGCGGGCGGCCAGGCTGGCTGAACAACACCTCGCAACTGCGTTACCTCGGCGTTGGCAGCATGTCCGGTCGGTTGCTGCGAAGGCTCAGAAGCTCAGCCCGTTGGTTGGTCAAGATGCGGAGACGCTTGTCGCCGCTGCCTGGCTGCACGACGTGGGTTATGCGCCTGAAATCGTCGCGACCGGCTTTCACTCGCTCGACGGTGCTCGTTGGCTACTGCGCCATGGCGCCGCCGATCGGCGGCTTGCAGGCCTGATCGCCCATCACTCTTGCGCTTCGTACGAGGCGGACGAGCGGGGCTTGGGACAAGTTCTACGCTCGGAGTTCCCCCAAGAAGAGTCGCCGACGTCCGACGCTCTGTGGTACGCAGACATGACGACAGGACCGGATGGCCAGGACCTGGCGGTGGGAGAAAGGCTTGCCGAAATCCGTAGACGGTACGGCCCCGACAGCATCGTCACACGGTTCTGGCAGAAAGCCGAGCCGGCGTTACTAGAGGCAGTTAGTCGGACGCAGCGCCGGATGGCCGCCTACCCGATGTAGGGCTCACTCCGTCGCTCAAAACCAGTATCAATTCGCAGTCGCATCGACGGATGGATCATTAATTCGTCAAGTTCATCGTGTGCGACCCAGCGCACCGCCGACGACTCGTCGCTTGTCGCGGGACTCCCACTCATGTAGCGACCTCGAAAGCAAATCGAAAACTGTTGCCGCACTTCACCATCGCTGTACTCCACAACGTGGTTCGGGTTGGTGTAGATACCGACTACGCCAGTCACCTCGACGACAATGCCCGTCTCCTCGCGCGTCTCCCGGACAGCCGCCTCGGCGATGTACTCGCCGAAGTCCTGGGCACCGCCCGGTAGCGCCCACAGCCCGTTGTCGGTGCGTTGAATGAGCAGCACCCGCCCCTGCTCGTCTTGCACGAAGACGGTCACGGCTACGACGATGCTGTTCGGCTTCGGGGCGTTCGGGTTGTTGAAGTGCTCGATCCGGGCCATTGCCTCAGCCTCTCACCGCGGTCGGCTCAGTGGTCAGGCCAGACGGCCCGCTTCTTCCCGACGACCCGGTTGAAGCTGGCGACGTAGCTGTCGAAGAGGTCCCCGCCGCCGAGTCGGCGCAGGTGCAGCACTGGGGCGTAGGCGGCGGGTGTGCCGTAGAGGTGGGTGTTGACCAGCATCTCGTCGTCGAAGCGGTAGATGGAGTTGTAGAGGATGGTGTCGTGGTAGTAGATCCCGACGTTGTCCAGGTCCCGTAGGTCTTTGTAGAAGGCCAACGCGTTCAGGATCTTGTTTGACATGGCTGGGCCGATGCCTTCGTCGTCCCCGCGTTCGGCGATGTGCTCGCCCTCCGGGTCGCCGAATAGCAACTCCACCTGGGCGCCGGCTAAGGCCTTCTCGCGGAGCGTCGGAACCCAGCGGTGGTTGAACTCGGGCAGGAACAATCCCCCGTAGACCAAGACGCTGACCTGTTGGGTGGCCTGCTCCAGGAGCCGCTGCCAGAGGTCGGTGGGAACGGCTCCGCGGCGCGGGTAGATGTGGACGAGTTCCGACTGGCTGATCTGCACGGCTCGCTGCGTCGGCAGCGCGTCCGGCCAGAGGTACGACTCACTCTCGTTCAGTAGTTCGGCGATGGTGTGGCGGTAGCGCGGGTAGGGGGTGCGGGTCTGTGTCACCCACCGCTCGACTGTCTTCGGGTCGACACCGAGTTTTTCGGCCAGCGCCGATGCTGTCAGACCGTTCTTGAGCATCCCGTTGCGAAGACGGTCGTTCGGCATCGCGTCTCCTGCTCACTGGCTTGGGGGACAGCGTGGGGACGACCCAGCCTAACAAGGACGTCCCCAGTCGTCCGTGACTCGCGGTGAAGTTGTCATCACCAACTGGCGGAGTCTCGTCTCACAGGAGAGGTCATCCAGACAGGACGCGAGAGGCCCCGACGAAGTGCGGCGAGGCTGACGGAGGTGGGCATGCAGGGCGACGAGCCGACGAGCAGAGGCGAGCAGTCGGAGGCCGCCGAGTGGGAGGCTGCCAAGCAGCGCCTCTTGGCGCAGGCCGAGGCGGAGCGCGTACCCGTGGAGGACACGACCCGTGCGGTCCCGGACCGGCGGTGGCGGCGTGACCAACGATGACGTCCCGATCGGTCGGCGGGTGGCGCGTTGGCGGGTGCGGCGGTCGATGACGCAGCAGATGCTGGCCGACCGGTTGCGGAGGTCGAAGAGCTGGGTGGACAAGGTGGAGCGGGGTGTGCGGGCCCTGGACCGGTACTCGGTGATCCAGGAGTTGGCTCACGTGCTGCGGGTAGACCCGGAGGTGCTGCTCGGTCAGCAGCGCAGCACCTCGGCGGGGACGCCGGACGGGGTGGACGACATCCGGGCCGCCCTCGCCCGCTATGACACCCCGCAAGCTCCACAGCACACGGACGAGCTGAGAAGGCAGGTCGGGTACGCCTGGCTGAGCTACCAGCACGCGCACTACGGCCAGTTGGTGCGAGTCCTTCCGGGTCTGCTCGACGCCGCTCAGGCCGTGCGGTCACCGGAGTTGCTGGTGCAGGCGTACCGGATCACCTCGTCGTTGCTGGTGAAGCTCGACGAGGCCGACCTCGCCTGGCTGGCCGCCGACCGGGCGATGTCCGCTGCCGGCGACGACCCGATCCTGGCGGCAACGGCGGCCATCTCGGTAGGCCAAGCGCTCCGCGCGCAAGACCGAGACCATCTGGCCCTGGCCGCACTGCTCGCCGCCGCCAATCGCCTCCTTCCACCCTCATCCCACGATGGTGATCAAGAGGTTTGCGGGACCTTTGGAGATCAAAATTGCCTCAAACCTCTTGATCACCGGGGTCGGGGCGATCACCGGGTTCAGGGCGACAGCCGGGAGTGGGCGGTGGGTGGGACGTTGCTGCTTCAGGCGGCCCTGGCCGCCGCCGGTTGCGGCGAGCACCGCCAAGCCGACGAGCTGACCGAGCGGGCCGCGGGGATCGCCGCCAGCCTGAGGGGGTACGACGATCCGCACCGCACCAACTTCGGGCCGATCGCTGTCGAGTTGGCCCGTGTTCTGGTGGCGGCGCAACGAGGTGACGCCGCCGAGGCGCTGCGAAGGCACCCGATTGTGGTGCGGCGGGAGGGGTGGCGGCGGTTGCCGGCCGAGTATCGGGGCGCGTACCTGGTCGACGCCGCTCGGGCGTACCTCCAGGTAAGTGACCTGCGCGGGGCTGCTCGCGCGCTTGTCGACGCGGACAGCATCGCGCCGGCTGAGGTTCGGTGCCGGCCGTTGGCGCGTACCCTCATCGCCGATGTCGCCCGCGCGCAGCCCGCGCCGGCCGGCGTGGCGCGACTGGCCGCGGTGGTCGGCCTCACCCACTGACAGACGAGCGTCGGCGCAGGTCGTCGGCCGGGCGAATGGTGCGTACCGGCAGCGTCAGTGCTCCCAGAGGTCCTCGGTGCGGAAGTACCTGGCGGTGAACGTCTCTTCCAGGGGGCCGGTGTCCGTCTCGTCTGTCCACCAGCCTGGCCAGACGTCGACACCGGAGGGCGCGCTGATGGCAGTCAGGACGGTGGAGCACCGGTGGCAGCGTCGAGGTGCCAAGTCCCGGAACCGCCCGCCGCAGTCGCATCGCCGTAGCCGTGCCTCAAGTGCCGCCATCAGCGTGGCGTAGGTCCTGTCCTCGGAAGGGAGCGCGTCGGCGATGCTCCTGAACGTCCTGTCGTAGTAACCGACATCTACCCGCATCGGGCAGCTCTCGCAGTAGAGGAAATGGCAGTCCAGAAGCGGCGAGTGGTCGAGGCGGTAAAGGCGTTCGTGGCACTCCGGACAGGTAATTTCCTCGCCATTAAGCCAGTTGTCGTCGAGTTCGTCCGGTTGGCTCACCGGTTGATCATCCCACGGGTGTGGCGTGGAGGCGCGTCGGCGATTCGCGTTTCGGCCCGGGTGGTGCCGGCCCGCTGTGAGACTGGGCGAGTGCCGACTCCATCGGTGCATCGGCACTGTCCGACTCGACGTGGCGAGGTGGGGAAGATGCCCAACGACAACGAGATTCGTCCCTTCCGGCTGGACATACCGGAGGACACGATCGCCGACCTGCGTCGCCGGATCGCGGCTACCCGCTGGCCCACTCGCGAGTTGGTCACCGATCGCTCGCAGGGGGTGCAGTTGGCGACGATCCAGGAGTTGGCCCGGTACTGGATGTCCGATTACGACTGGCGTCCGTGCGAGACGAAGCTGAATTCGTTGCCGCAGTACACGACGACCATCGACGGCGTCGAGGTTCACTTCATCCACGTGCGGTCGCAGCATGAGAACGCGATGCCGCTGATCATGACGCACGGCTGGCCGGGCTCGGTCGTCGAGCTGCTCGGAGCCGTCGGCCCGCTGACCGACCCGACGGCGCACGGCGGCACGCCCGAGGACGCGTTCCACCTGGTGCTGCCGTCGTTGCCGGGCTACGGCTTCTCCGGAGAGCCAACCGAGCCTGGCTGGAATTCCGCGCGGATGGCGCAGGCGTGGGCGAAACTCATGGACCGCCTCGGGTACCAGCGCTACGTCGCACAGGGCGGGGATGTCGGCGCCGCCGTCACGGACGCCATGGGACGCCAAGGTCCCCAGGGTCTGCTCGGCATCCACGTGAACCTGCTCGCCGGGGCGGTAGGCATCAAGGACAAGTTGCCGGCGAAAACCGAGCAGGAACGCGCCGCGCTGGACGCGCTCAACCTGTTCGCCAAGGACGGCTTCGGCTACTTCCTGGAGCAGTCCACCCGGCCGCAGACGATCGGCTATTCGCTGCTGGACTCACCTGTCGGGTTGGCGGCCTGGATGCTCGACCACGACACGGACAGCTACTACAAGATCTCCCGGGCGTTCCTCGACGGCGAGCCGAGCGGCGGCCTCACCCGCGAGAGCATCCTCGACAACATCACGCTGTACTGGTTGACGGGTACCGGTGCCTCGTCCGCCCGGTGGTACTGGGAGCAGGGGCGGTTTCAAGCGGCGGCCCAGGCGGCCGGTCAGGCCCCGCCGCCGGTCACGGTGCCGGTCGGCTTCACCACGTTCCCCGGCGAGATCTGGCCCGCTCCGCGTAGCTGGGCCGAGGCGGTCTATCCCGGCATCGCGTACTTCAACGAGGCTGACCGCGGCGGGCACTTCGCGGCGTGGGAGGAGCCGGAACTCTTCTCCGCCGAGGTGCGGGCCGCGTTCCGGCCGCTGCGGAAAGCCTGACGTCGTCACCCGCTGACGGACGAGCGCCTGCGTACGTCGTCGGCCGGGTTGATCGTGCGTACCGGATCGGGCACCGGCGCGCGGGGCTGCCACTCGCGGGGGTAGCCGAGGGAGACCTCCTCGAACCGGACCCCGTCGTGGAACGTGGTGCGGGGGATGTGCAGGTGCCCGTACACCACTGTGGCCGCGCCGAAGCGCAGGTGCCAGTCGCTGGTGCGGACGGTGCCGCACCACTGGGCGAACAGCGGGTACCGCAGGACGTCGGTGGGTTCGCGCACCAGCGGGTAGTGGTTGACCAGCACCGTCGGCAGCGCCGGGTCGCGTTCGGCCAGCCGGCCTTCGGTCTCGGTGACCCGGGCCGCGCACCATGCCTCCCGGCTCGGGTACGGGTCGGGGTGCAGCAGCGCCTCGTCGGTGCACACCACCCCGGCCTCGTACGCCAGGGCCAGCGACTCCTGCTGGGTGCGTGCCTGCGGCACCCGGAACGTGTAGTCGTAGAGCACGAAGAGCGGGGCGATGGTCGCCGGGCCGCCGTCGCCGTCCCACACCGGGTACGGATCCTCCGGAGTGACCACCCCCAACCGTCGGCACATCCGCACCAGCTCGCGGTAACGCTCCGCACCGCGCACCGTGACCGGGTCGCGCGGTGGCGTCCACAGCTCGTGGTTGCCCGGCGCCCAGATGACCCGCGCGAACCGACTGCTCAGCAGCCCGAGCGCCCACTCGATGTCGGCGAACCGGTCGGCGACGTCACCGGCGACGAGCAGCCAGTCCCCGGCGTTGTCCGGGTGCAGGTCCTGCACGAACGCGCGGTTCTGCGGGTGCCCGACGTGCAGGTCGCTGACGGCCCGTAGCCGGGGCGGAAGGTTCACCTCCCGAGGTTAGGACGGCAGAGGGTGGTCGCGGAACCTCTGCGCCTGCCGTTCGGGCCGATCCGACGGCCCGCATATCCGGCGACCCGACGGGAAAGCGCGGGGCGTCCGACAGCCCGAGACCGGAGCAGGAGTAAAACATGCCTTTCATCACCGTGGGGACGGAAAACTCCGCGCCCATCGACCTGTACTACGAGGACCACGGTTCCGGTAAGCCGGTGGTGCTGATCCACGGCTTCCCGTTCAACGGCGCGACCTGGGAGAAGGAGACCACCGCGCTGCTCAACGCCGGATACCGGACGATCACCTACGACCGGCGCGGTAACGGCAACTCCGCCCAGCCGGCGTTCGGGTACGACTACAACACGTTCGCGGCGGACCTTGACGTGTTGATGACCGAGTTGGACCTGAACGAGGTGACCCTGATCGGTCACTCGATGGGCACCGGTGAGGTGGTCCGCTACCTCGGTAACTACGGCTCGCAGCGGGTCAGCCGGGCCGTGCTGCTCAGCCCGTTGCAACCGATGCTGGCCAAGGCGAACGACAACCCGGAGGGCGTCGACCGGAGCCTGTTCAAGGGTTTCCAGGACGCCATCATCAAGGACCGCTTCGCCTACCTGACGTCCTTCTGCGACGCGTTCTTCAACCCGGACCAGAACATGGGCAAGCGGGTCAGCGAGGAGGCGTACCGGGCGCACTGGCAGATCGGCGCGATGGCCTCCGGTAAGGCCACCCACGACAGCGTGGACGCCTGGCAGGAGGACTTCCGCCCGGACCTGCCGAAGATCAACATTCCGGTGTTGATCGTGCAGGGTGACCAGGACCGGGTGCTGCCCTACCCGGTGACCGGTCAGCGCCTCGGGCCGATGATGCCGACCGGCACGCTCGTCACGCTCAAGGGCGCGCCGCACGGCATTCCGTGGACCCACGCCGACGAGGTCAACAAGGCGATCATGGACTTCATGAAGCAGCCGGCGAAGGCTCGCGCCTGACCCGTACCGGTAGCCGATCGGACGCCAGCGCCGTGAGGCGCCGCGGCACCCGGCCCACGGTTCGCACCGGGGCCGGGTGTCGTCGTCGGTCAGGCCCGGCGGGCCACCACAGCGCCGTTGGCGCCGGGCGCGTCGAACGGCACGGTACGCACGTCGACGAAGCCGGCGTCGGTGAGCCAGGCCGCGTACTCGGCGCCCGAGTAGTTCCGCCCGCCCTCGGTCTCGACAAGCATGTTCATCCCCATCAGGGCCGCCTCGGGCGGCCCGGTGCGCTCGTCGTTGAGCAGCAGTTCACAGACGACGATCGCCCCGCCGGGTGGCAACGCCGCGTGGCACCGGGCCAGTAACGCCCGGTTCGTCGGCTCGTCCCAGTCGTGCAGGATCATGCTGAGCAGGATGACGTCGTGCCCGTCCGGTAGCGCCGGGTCGGCGAGGAAATCACCGGCCACGGCGTCGATCCGCCCGGTCAGGCCGGCCTCAGCGATCCGCTCCCGGGCTCGGACGCAGACATGCGGCAGATCCAGGACGGTCGCCCGCAGCTCGGGCAGACGGCGGCAGAACTCGATCGGGAACGCGCCCGCCCCGCCGCCCACGTCGAGCAGCCGGCGGTGCGCGGAGAAGTCGTAGGCGTCGGCCAACGCGCTGGCGGTGAAGCTGGACGTGGAGAACATCGCGTCCCAGAACTGCGCCAGCATCTGCGGGTCCTCGGTGTCGAACATCGACTGTTGGGACTCCGGATCCCAGGTCAACGGCCGATCCGTGCGCAGGGCCTCGCCGATGCGGTGCCAGGGCAGGTAGGTGCGCAGGTCCGAGTAGCGAACCTGCGCCCCGAAGTAGTACGGGCGACCCTCGACCAGGAACTGCTCGGCCAACTCCGAGTTGCGGTAACCGTCGCCGGCCTTCTCCAACAGGCCGAGCGACGCACAGGCGGCCAGCAGCAGGTCCGCGGGCCGGTCGGGCAACCCGAACTCGGCGGCGGCCTGCTCGACGGTCATCGTCCGCCCGCCGGCCAACCGGGTGAACAGGCCGAGTTCAACGCCGACCGCGAGGGTCTTGAACCCCCACACACCGGCCACCAGACGCATGAGGGGAGTCGGGGTGATCACCAGGACATGAGATCACACATCACACGTTTCCACGATGGATGGTCACGCCCGGATCAGCGTCACCAACCCCGCGGCCACCAGCACCCCGGCCCACAGCCGGTCCACGTTGAACCAGGCCCGACGCAGCACACCGACCCCGAACACCTGATAGACCAGCAACGCGACGACCAGGGCAACGCCGAGCATGGCCACCGTGTGCACCCCGGCCGCCGCGATGCCGGACAGCGCACCCACCGGCGCGGCGGCCAGGTGCCCGGAGTGACCCCCGGACACCGGCTCGGCCACCAGCACCGGCAACAGCATCAGCCCGGCGCCGTGCGCCGACGACATCAGGAACGACCAGCCGGCGAGCTGTGCCGCGGACAGCCGCATCCCCGCCCAGCGGAAGTGCCGCTCGGAGAGCAGCCGCCACAGCCCGAAGGCGACCAGCAGCACACCGCCGACCACCGCGAGAGCGGTGCTCGCCGTCACCGACCGGGTGGCGGCGACCAACGCGGCGACGATGGCCACCGAAGCGAGATGCCCAGCCGCGATCGGCGGCAGGGCGCGCAGCAGCGCCAGCCGGTTGCGCTCCTGGAGACCCCGGGCCACCGCGAACAGCCACCCCATCGCCGGGTTCAGACCATGGAACGCGCCGAGCGCGGCGAGCGTCGCCAGTGTGGTGACGGTCATGGAAAGCAGTACGAGTCGGAGGACGCGTCGCCGCCCTGCAACCGGGTCTGGTGCACCCGCAGGCCGCGGAACTCCTCCCCGTGCGGGAAGAACCGCTCATCCGGGGTCAGCCCACCGGCGTCCACGTCGACGTCGAGCTTCGCCAGCCAGGCGCCCACCCCGTCGGGGTAGAACTGGTCGTCCCACGCGCCGTAGAGCGAGTTGCTGACGTAGACCCGCCGGCCGTCGCGGCTCACCTCCACCATCTGCGGGCCACCGGCCAACGCCTCGTCCGGCGCGGACGGGTGCGCGGTCCGGCGGACGATCCCGCCGAGGTGCACCGAGCCCGTCTGCACCGGGTGCAGGGGGTCGCTGACGTCGTACTGGCGCAGCTCACCGGTGCCCCAGCAGGAGACGTAGAGGAACCGGTCGTCCACCGACAGGTCGATGTCGGTCACCAGTGGCGGCACCGCCCCGAACGGCTTGAGCAGGTCGGGCAGCTTCGCCGGATCGGCCGGCTCGGCCGGGATGTCGATCACCTTGGTGACCGCCCAGGCGTCCCCGTCGCGATGCCACAACCAGATCGAGGCGGACAGGTCCTCGACGCTGATCACCACCCCGACGAACCCGTACGACTTCGTCGGGTCGTGCGCCGGCCGCAGCTCCAGCGGCATCTGATACTGGTCACCGAGATCGACCCGTTGCACGTGCCGGCGTTTCGCCAGGTCCCAGAAGTGGATGGCGTGCCCGTAGCGACGGCCCAGCAGCAACTCGCCGATGATGCCGTCCTCGATCATCGACGGGGTGCCCCACTCGCTGGTGACCAGCACGTCCTGGGTCAGGTGCCACCACACGTCGTACGCCAGGAACTGCGGACCCCGGTCGGCCTCCCACGCCCCGCGTACCTCGAACGTGGTGTGATCGAGGATGGCGATGCCACCGGGACCCTCCTCGCCGTCCGCGCCGCCAAGAGCGGAGAGGTAGATGCCGTCGGGGCCACAGTGCACAGTGTGCGGCCGCGAGTAGCCGGCCCGCTTCGCCAGCTCCTCCGCCCCGATCACCTTGACGATCTGCGGCTGGCGCGGATCAGGCTGAGTGTCGAGCACGTGGATGCGTGACGACCGCAGGCCGGGCACGATCAGGTAGCGCCGCTCGACGTGCGGGTGCGGGGCGGTCGGGCAGAGCGCGCTGCTGCACGCGTTCCAGCCGAAGTGGTGCAGCTCGTCACCGACGTACGGCAGGTCGGTCCAGCCGACGACCCGGCCGTAGTCGGCCGAGTCGGGGTCGGTGTCCAGCACCACGATGGCGTCCGGACGGCTGGCCGTCCGGTCGAAGGCCGCCACGTAGGCGAGCTTCTCCGCCGGTGCGGTCACCGCCTCGCGGGGCGAGGGGTAGAACGTGGGATCGGGAGTCCAGCGGGTCATCACAGCTCCGCTCGTCAGGTGGTGGGGACGCCAAGTCGGTCGAGCAGGTGGCGGCGCAGCGCGCCGAAGGCCGGGTCGTCCGGGGTGCGGGTGGGGCCGAGGTCGACGGGTAGCTCCGCGGCGATGCGGCAGTCGTCGAGGAGCAGGATCCGGTCGGCGAGCAGCAGCGCCTCCTCCACGTCGTGGGTGACCAGCAGGGCGGCGAAGCCGTGCTCGGCGCGCAGCCGGCGCAGCAGGATCTGCATCCGCAGTCGGGTCAGCGCGTCCAGCGCGCCGAACGGCTCGTCGAGCAGCAGCAGGTCCGGTTCGCGGACCAGAGCCCGCGCCACTGCCACCCGCTGCGCCTGCCCGCCGGACAACTCGGCCGGCCAGGCGCGGTGCCGCTCGGCGAGACCGACCTCGGCCAGCGCCCGCCGGATCCGCCCAGGAGCGTCCACGCCGGACAGCCCGAGCCCCACGTTGTCCGCCACCCGTTTCCACGGCAGCAACCGGTGTTCCTGGAAGACCACGGCGGCGGTGCCGTGTACGACGCTCGTCCCGCTGGCCTCGCCGTCCAACCCGGCGAGAATCCGCAGGAGCGTGCTCTTGCCGGAACCACTGCCGCCCAGCAGGGCCACCACCTCACCGCGGGCGATGCTCAGGTCGACCCCGGCCAGCACGACCGTCGGCCCGAACGCCCGGCGCACCGCGTGCGCGGTCAGCACCGGCTCCGCGCCGGTCAGGTGGCCCGCAGTCCGCGACGCCATGTCAACATCCTCCTCTCCAGTACGCGCAACGCACTGTCGGATATCAGCCCGAGCAGGGCGTAGACGAGCAGGCCGAGCACCACCACGTCGGTCTGGCTGAACTCCCGCGCCTCCATCATCAGAAAGCCGATCCCGGTCTGGGCGTTGACCTGCTCGCCGACGACCAGGCTGAGCCAGGCCGCGCCGATCGCCAGCCGCAGGCCGAGGAAGAGCGACGGCAGCGCGCCGGGCAGCACCACGTGGCGCAGCCGGGCGGCCTGGCCCAGACCACAGGTACGGGCCGCCTCCACCAGCCGTTCGTCGATGTCCCGGATGCCGGCGTAGGTGTTGAAGTAGATGGGGAAGAACGCGCCCAGCGCCACCAGGCTGATCTTCAGTGATTCGCCGATGCCGACCCAGATGATCAGCAGCGGCACCAGCCCGAGGTGCGGCAGCATCCGGGCCATCTGCACCGGCGGGTCGACCAGGTCGTCACCGAGCCGCAGCAGCCCGGCCACGGTGCCCAGAGCCAGGGCCAGGAGACCTCCGATCAGCAGGCCCGCCCCGGCGCGGGTGAGGGAGTCCAGCAGGTGGATGCCGAGTGTTCCGTCCCGGCTGAGCCGCAAGCCGGTGGCCAGGACGTCGCTGGGCGCTGGCAGCTTCTCGGCCGCCAGCAGCCCGGTCCGCGCGGCCAACTCCCAGCCCAGGACCAGCGCCGCCGGGCTCACCACCCGCCGCCAGCGCCGGGCCGGCCGCTGACGACGGGGTACGACCGGTGCCGCCGCCGTGACCTCGTCGGGCGCCTCGACGAGGCTGGTACGACTCACTGGAACACCTCGTTGAACCGGCCGTCGACCCGGGATCGGAGGTCGACCGGCCCCGGGATGAGGTCCAGGGCGATGAAGCTGTCGGTGATCGCCTGAAGTTCGTCGCCGATGGCCGGGGTGACCGGGGCGAGGGGCCTGGCGCTGCGGGCCAGCGCGCGGCTGGTGACGTCCTGCGGGATCTTCAGCTCCGGTGCGAGGGTGCTGGCTCGCTCCTCGGGGTGGGCGATGCCCCAGTCGGTCACCTCGCGGTAGCGCTGGAGGAACGCCCGGATCTCGTCCGAGCGCTTGTCGACCGCCCGGGGCGCGGCCAGGACGTACTCACGGTTGCTGGCCAGGCCCGTCGCGTCGGCGAGCACCTGGACCCCCGGCTGCTCGGCCAGCGCGAAGTACGGGTCCCAGATCACCCAGGCGTCGATCTGGCCGCCGTCGAACGCGGGCCGCCCCTCGGCGGGCTTGAGGTACTTGACCTGGATGTCCTTCAGGGTCATGTGGTTCGCCTCCAGCAGCCGGACCAGCAGCCAGTGCACGTTGGACCCCTTGTTCAGGGCCACCGTCCTGCCCTTGAGGTCGGCGAAGCTGCGGTAGCCCCGATCGGCCTTGACCAGCACGGCCTCGCCCTGCGGGATCGGCGCCGAGGTGCCGATGATGGAGAACGGGATCTTTCCGGCGGCGGCGAAGACGGGCGGCGCCTCGCCGACCTGTCCGATGTCGATCGAGCCGGCCTTGAGCGCCTCGGTGAGCGCCGGACCGCTCTCGAACAACGACCACTGCACATCCGGTGCGGCGTCGCGCGCCTTGACCAGGCTCAGCCCGCCGAAGCGCTGGTAGCCGATCCGGAGCTTGCCCGGCGCGGCGTCAGCATCGGCGGACCCGCCGCACCCGCTGACCGCGACCGTGGCGAGCACCGCCACGGTGGTGAGCACGGCCGTCAGCAGGCGGCGATGCGGGGGGTGGCTCGTCGACGGGGTGGGCATGGCGGCTCCTCGGGTCGGGCAGGGCGGGGTGGCGACGCATCGACCGGTGTCGGCGCCTGAGGTAGCCTACTAACCCGATAGGTTTTATGGGTAGGCTGTCGGCGGGATCGTCCCACCCCTCAGGAGGTGCCCGCGTCACCGCGTGCGCCGACCGCCCCGCCGACGGAAAGAGCCGCGATGACCCTCACCTTCCACTGGTTCCTGCCCACCAACGGCGACAGCCGGGACATCGTCGGCGGCGGACACGGTGTACCGACCGGCGCCGCCGGAGGCGCACGCCCCGCCAGCGTGGCGTACCTCGGACAGATCGCGCGCAGCGCCGAGCAACTCGGCTTCGTCGGCGCGCTCACCCCCACCGGCGCCTGGTGCGAGGACGCCTGGCTCAGCACCGCGATGCTCACCGAGGTGACCGAGCGACTCAAGTTCCTGGTCGCCTTCCGACCCGGGCTGCTGGCCCCCACCCTCGCTGCCCAGATGGCCTCCACCTTCCAGCGGTTGTCCCGGGGCCGGCTGCTGCTCAACGTGGTCACGGGCGGGGAGTCGCAGGAGCAGCGGGCCTACGGCGACTTCCTGGACAAGGACGCCCGGTACGCGCGGGCCGACGAGTTTCTACACGTGGTGCGCGCGCTCTGGCGCGGCGAGACAGTCGACCACGACGGCACCCACGTACGCGTCGAACAGGCCCGGCTGCACCGGCTGCCCGACCCGGTGCCACCGGTCTACTTCGGTGGGTCCTCCGCGGCCGCCCTCCCGGTGGCGGTGCGGCACAGCGACGTCTACCTCACCTGGGGCGAACCACCAGCCCTGGTCGCCGACAAACTGGAGCGGGTTCGGGCGTTGGCCGCCCGCTCCGGACGGGAGTTGCGCTTCGGCATCCGGCTGCACGTCATCGCGCGCGACACCGCCGAGCAGGCGTGGGGGCAGGCCCAGCGCCTGCTCGACGGGGTCGCCGAGGCCGACATCCGGGCCGTGCAGGAGGGCCTGCGCCGCAGCGAGTCCGAGGGGCAGCGCCGGATGCTCGACCTGCACGGTGGCTCCCGCGACGGGCTGGAGGTCGCGCCCAACCTGTGGGCGGGCGTCGGGCTGGTCCGTGGCGGGGCCGGCACCGCCCTGGTAGGCAGTCATGCCGAGGTCGCCGACCGGATCGCCGAGTACCACGCGCTCGGCATCGACGAGTTCATCCTCTCCGGCTACCCGCACCTGGAGGAGGCGTACTGGTTCGGTGAGGGCGTGCTGCCGATCCTGCGCGACCGTGGGCTGTGGCGGCACCCCGACGGCCAACCAGGGGCCGCCGACCAACTCGACGTCCCGTTCGCCGGCGTGCCAGCGCCGCAGCCCGCCGGAGCCCGCTGACCGACCGACCCGCGGCAACCGGCGCCACGGCCGCTCACAGGTCCATCGCGTAGACCCGGACCTGACGGCCGGTGTCCGGCTGCACGGTCTCGCGTTCCAGCGACATGCCCAGCTTGACCATCACCCGCGCGGACGCCTCGTTGCCGACGACGTGGATGCTGACCAGCCGCCGCAGGTCGAGCGTGGCACGGGTGTGGGCGACAACGGCCCGGGCCGCCTCGGTGGCCAGGCCCCGACCCCAGTACGCGCGGCCGAGCCGCCAGCCGATCTCCACGGCCGGCATGATCTCGGGCAGGAAGGTCGGCACCGCCAGTCCGGTGAAACCGGCCAGCTCGCCGGTCTCTCTGACCTCCACCGCGTACAGGCCGAAGCCGTGCTCGTCCCACTGCCGCTGATAGGTGGCCAGACGCTCCGCGGTCGCGGCCCGGTCCAGGGTGCGGCCGTCATGGATGTAGCGCATCACCTCGGGCTGCGCGTTGACGGCGGCGAACCCGTCCAGATCATCGCTTCGCATGCGGCGCAACAGCAGCCGCGGAGTTTCCAGGGACGTGGCATCAGGGGAGCTTTTCGGGTCAGGCACCTCCCCTTCGTAGCATTTCGGCGCCCACGGGGGCGACGGGACGTCTCTAGGCGGAGCGGCCGGCGAACCGCTGGCCGACCCGCCGCCCGGCGAGGCTCACCAGCGTGCTGCCGACAGCCATCCCGACCAGCACCAGAATCCCGCCGACCACCCACAGCCCGCTGTCGTCGGTCCCGGCGGCCCGCCACGACCAGACCGCCGTGAACGCCACAGTCATCACCGGCGCCACCAGCCACGGACTGAGCCGCGTCCCGGCGAGCGCGGCCAGCAGCACCAGCGTCAGCACGCAGCCGATCACCTGCCACGCCTCGTACGGGCCGCTGCTCGCGCCGGTCTGCGCGTCGACCGTGTACCGGGTGTCCCAGCCCAGCCAGAGGATCCACGCACCGACCGTGGCCACCGCCAGAAACAGAACACCGAGCAGTGCGCGGGTACCCCTCGTTGCCGTCATCGGGCGATCATGCCCTGCCTGCCGCCGCACCGGAACACGGACCGGCACCCGGCACCATCCCTGAATGGCTGTTGCCTCGGTCGGTGGCGATCCTCTACGGTCTGCTCAGCGGTGGGCGGTGCGGTCCGCATCCGACCCGACACCGCCGGTTGCCCGTCGTGCGGGCCGGGATGGTGGAATCCCGGGTCGCCCCGTCGGCGGTGACCCGGCGGTCGTGTGACTCCCAGCTCGTCCCCTCGGGTCCTGTTGCCCGGGTGGCTCCGTGTGGAGCCGACGGCGAGCCGGGGCACGCCGACCCACCGGGAGAGCCCCGTGTTCCTCAGCCCGCACGAGCAGGACCGCCTGCTCGTCCACGTCGCGGCAGATGTCGCCCGCGCCCGCCGCGAACGCGGCCTGCGCCTCAACTACCCCGAAGCCGTCGCGGTGATCACCGCGTTCCTCCTCGAAGGGGCCCGCGACGGGCGGTCGGTGGTCGACCTGATGTCGGCCGGCCGGGCGGTGCTCGGCCGCGACGACGTCCAGGACGGCATCCCCGAGCTGCTGAGGGAGGTGCAGGTGGAGGCGACCTTCCCGGACGGCACCAAGCTCGTGACCGTGCACCACCCGATCCCATGATCCCCGGGGAGATCCTGCCGGCGGCGGACCCGGTCGACATCAACGTGGGGCGTCCGGTGACCACGGTGCTCGTGGTCAACACCGCCGATCGCCCGGTGCAGGTCGGCTCGCACTACCACTTCGCCGAGGCCAATCCGGCGCTGTCGTTCGACCGGGGCGCGGCCTGGGGACAACGGCTCGCCGTTCCGGCCGGCACCTCGGTCCGGTTCGAGCCGGGCATCAACCGCAGCGTCGACCTCGTGCCACTTGGCGGCGCACGCGTCGTGCCGGGCCTGCGCGCAGAGTGCGCCGGACCGTTGGACCCGTCGCCGCACGCGGTCACGGCCGACGGGTCGCCGCGGTGAGCGTCGTGCGGCGGGACCGCTACATCGACCTGTACGGACCGACGACCGGTGACCGGATCCGACTGGCCGACACCAACCTGCTGATCGAGGTGGAGACCGACCACTGCGTGGGCGGCGACGAGGCGGTCTTCGGCGGCGGGAAGGTGATCCGCGAGTCGATGGGGCAGTCCCGTGCCACCCGCGCCGAGGGGGCGCTGGACACCGTCATCACCGGCGCCGTGGTGCTCGACCACTGGGGCGTGGTCAAGGCCGACGTGGGGCTGCGCGACGGGCGCATCGTGGCGCTCGGCCGCTCCGGCAACCCGGACACCATGCCCGGTGTCCACCCCGACCTGGTCATCGGCCCGTCGACCGAGGTGATCGCGGGCAACGGTCGGATCCTCACCGCCGGAGCGGTCGACACCCACGTGCACTTCATCTGCCCGCAGATCGTCACCGAGGCGCTGGCCAGTGGCATCACCACGATGGTCGGCGGTGGCACCGGGCCGGCCGAGGGGACCCGCGCGACAACTGTCACACCGAACGCCTGGCACCTGGCCCGGATGCACGAGGCACTGGACACCATGCCGGTCAACGTGCTGCTGCTCGGCAAGGGCAACACCGTCTCCACCGAGGCGTTGTGGGAACAGTTGCGGGCCGGCGCGGGCGGTTTCAAGCTGCACGAGGACTGGGGCACCACACCGGCGGCGATCGACGCCTGCCTGCGGGTGGCGGACGCGTCCGGGGTCCAGGTGTCGATCCACACCGACACGCTCAACGAGGCCGGGTTCGTCGCCGACACCCTGCGGGCGATCGGTGGTCGGGCGATCCACTCGTACCACACCGAGGGAGCCGGCGGCGGGCACGCGCCGGACATCATCACAGTGGCCAGCGAACCGAACGTGCTGCCGTCGTCGACCAACCCGACCCGGCCGTACACCGCAAACACCCTGGCCGAGCACCTGGACATGTTGATGGTCTGCCACCATCTCAATCCGTCCGTCCCGGAGGACCTGGCCTTCGCCGAGAGTCGGATCCGACCGTCCACGATGGCGGCCGAGGACCTGCTGCACGACCTCGGCGCGATCTCGATCATCGGCTCGGACGCGCAGGCGATGGGCCGGGTCGGCGAGGTGATCATGCGGACCTGGCAGAGCGCCCACGTGATGAAGGACCGGGTCGGCGCCCTGCCGGGTGACGGGCCCGCCGACAACAACCGGGCCCGACGGTACGTGGCGAAATACACCATCTGCGCGGCGATGGCCAACGGCCTGGAACGGGAGGTCGGCTCGGTCGAACCAGGCAAGCTCGCCGACCTGGTGCTGTGGGACCCGGCGTTCTTCGGCGTACGGCCGCACCTGGTGCTCAAGGGCGGCATGATCGCGTACGCCCAGATGGGCGACGCCAACGCCTCGATCCCGACACCGCAGCCGATGCTGCCGAGGCCGATGTTCGGGGCGTACGGCGCAGCGGCGGCCGCCACCAGCCTGGCCTTCGTGGCCCCGGCGGCCCTGGACGCCGGACTCCGCCTCGACGTGCGTCGCCGGGTGGTGCCGGTGAGCGACGTACGGTCGCGGGGCAAGGCCGACCTGCCGGAGAACAACGCGATGCCGCGCATCGAGGTGGACCCGGACACCTTCACCGTGCGGATCGACGGGCAGGTGGTGGAGCCGGACCCGGTGACCCGGCTGCCGATGGCCCAGCGGTACTTCCTGTTCTGATGGCGACGCCGAGCCTGCTGTTGCTGTTGGCCGACGGGCGCTTCCCGGCCGGGGCGCACGCGCACTCCGGTGGTCTGGAGGCGGCCGTCGCCGCCGGCCGGGTCACCGACCTGACCTCGTTGGAGGCGTTCCTGGCCGGACGGCTGGCCACCGCCGGTCTTGTCGGCGCGGCGTTCGCGGCGGCCGCACACCGGGTGGCGATGCCCGAGACGGTCGGCTCGGCGCACCCGGCCCGGTCCGCCCGACCATCGGACGCGCCGGTCGGGTCTCCCGCTCGGTCGGGGGCGCTGGCCCGGCTCGACGCGGAGCTGGACGCGCGTACCGCCGCCCCGGCGTTGCGGGCGGTCTCGCGCCGGCAGGGCCGGGCGCTGCTGCGAGCCGGCCGGTCCATCTGGTCGGACGCCCCGTTCGCCGACCTGCCCGCGACGCCAGGTGGCGCGCACCAACCGCTGGTGCTCGGGCTGCTCTGCGCTGCGGCCGGGTTGTCCCGCGTCGAGACCGCCACGATCGCCGCGTACGGGACGTTGACCGGGGCGGCCAGCGCCGGTGTACGTCTGCTCGGCCTCGATCCGTACCAGGTCCAGGCCCTGCTTGTCGGCCTGGCCGACGCCTGCGACGGCACTGCCGCCGACGCGGCGCGGGCCGCCGATGACCCACCGGAGCGGCTGCCGGCCGCCGCCGCCCCACTTGCCGACATCCATGCCGAAATCCATGCCACCTGGGAGGTGCGTCTCTTTGCGTCCTGACACCGTTGTGCCGAGCGCTGTGCCCGCCGTCGAACCGCTCACGCCGCCGCCGGCCGTCCCACCCCACGACGAGAGCGTTCCGCACGCCCATCCGGAGCCGGGGGTGGACCCCCATCCGCCGTTGGCGCGTGCCGGTCGGGCCCTGCGGGTCGGCATCGGCGGCCCGGTCGGCTCCGGCAAGACGGCCCTGGTGGCCGCGCTCTGCCGTGCCTTCGCCGACGAGTTGCGGCTCGGCGTGGTGACCAACGACATCTACACGACCGAGGACGCCGATTTCCTCCGGCGGGCCGGTGTGCTGGACCCGGCCCGGATCCGCGCTGTGGAGACCGGCTGCTGCCCGCACACGGCGATCCGTGACGACATCGGTGCCAACCTGGACGCCGTCGACGAGCTGGCCGAGGCCGTCGGCCCGTTGGACCTCGTCCTCGTGGAGAGCGGTGGGGACAACCTGACCGCGACCTTCAGTCGGGGGCTGGTCGACCGGCAGATCTTCGTGGTCGACGTGGCGGGCGGGGACAAGGTGCCCCGCAAGGGCGGGCCCGGGGTCACCGCCGCCGACCTTCTCGTGATCAACAAGACCGACCTGGCGCCGATGGTGGGTGCCGACCTCGCCGTCATGGATCGTGACGCGCGGGCCCGGCGCGGCGACCTCCCGACCCTCTTCCTGTCCATCGTGGGAGACCCCACCGCCACGTCGGTAGCGGACTGGATCCGGCACGAGTTGGCCCACCACGCCGCAGCGCACCCACTGACCGTGCCGGTCGGCCCGGCCTGATGCGAGCGCTCGCTCGGCTGGTCGCCCGGGCCGACGGTCGGGGTGGCACGGCCCTGGTCGAGCTGCACGGCGAAACGCCGTTGCTGCTGCGCCAGACCCCGACCGACGGTGGTGTCGCCACGGTGCACCTCGTCGGCGGGGCGGCCGGACCGCTCGCCGGCGACGATCTGCGCCTGGAGATCGAGGTTGGACCGGGCGCGGCCGTCCGGGTGCACAGCGTCGCCGCGTCGATCGCCCTACCGGGTCGCGCGGGTGCCGTCTCCCGGATGGCGGTTCGGGCGGTGGTGCACGCCGACGCCACGCTGCACTGGCTTCCGGAACAGTTGGTCGCGGCGGCCGGCTGCGCGCACCTCGCCGAGTCCCGGATCGAGTTGGCCGCCGGTGCGAGCCTGCTGTGGCGCGACGAGCTGATCTGCGGCCGGTACGGCGAGGCGCCCGGCGGCGCCGTCGTACACACCCAGGTCGACTACGCGGGTCGACCACTGCTGCGCCAGTCCCTCGCTGTGGGACCGCACGCGCCGGGCTGGGCCGGCCCGGCGGTGCTCGGCGGCGCCCCGGCCACCGGATCGCTGCTCGTGGTCGATCCGTCGCAGGCCGCCGAACCGCCAATGGCCGACGGCAGTGTCGCCCGGCTGCCGTTGGCCGGTGGCCCCGCGACACTGTGGACCGCCACGGCTCCCGACGCGCACACCCTGCGCGCCCACCTCAGCGTCTAGGGACCCGCTGCCGAGTCGTCTGCTGGTCCTGCCGGGATCGACCTCGGTCAGCGAGGCCGTTTCCGAGGTCAGTTTGGTGCGGTGAGCGACGGCGCCGGGCGGGAGCGGGGAAGGGGGTCAGCGGTGTGGACCGACCGCGTCGGCGTGCTCCCGCTGACGGGTCGGGTCGAGGCGGCCGACTAGGTCGTCGAGGTGGCCGATCAGGTCAGCGGCCTGCTGGACGCCCAGTTCGGCGATGCTGGCTCGGACTCGTTCGTCCAGGCGGGCGTGCTCGCGGCGGCCGCGAACTGTCAGGTACGCCCGGATCCGTCGGCGGTCGATCGGATCGACCCGGCGGAAGACGAGGTTGCGGTCGACGAGCTGGTCGACCAGCTTGGTGAGGGTGCCCGGCGGCAGTGACGCCTCGACGGACACCTCGCTCATCGGGTGACCCTGGCCGTCGGCGAGCAGGCAGAGCACCCGCCACGCCTCGATGCTGATCGCGTCGTCGGCCAGCACAGCGCCCAGTCGGCGGGAGAGCAGCCGTTCGGCGCGGGTGAGCGAGCGCAGCAGGTCGGCTGGCGTCCCGGGCACGTCTGACATGAAACTCCCTGGGCCGGTGGCCCTGTCATGGTAGCGAGTCGTCCCGGCCAGTGGTGAGCGCTGGTCTTCCGTCGTGGGCCGGGCAATCATGTGGTCATGTCCGCGCCGGCACCGCCGTGGCTGACCGTCGACAGTGCCGTGGTCA
Source organism: Micromonospora alfalfae (assembly GCF_022230925.1). Taxonomy (GTDB): domain Bacteria; phylum Actinomycetota; class Actinomycetes; order Mycobacteriales; family Micromonosporaceae; genus Micromonospora; species Micromonospora alfalfae. Next base: position 22,639 of record NZ_JAKKFH010000016.1, read on the forward strand.
GCATCGCGCTGGTCTACCCGATGCGCGGGCCGGCCGGCATGTTCGGCCCCACCTGTGAACTCTGCGCGCAACTCGCGGTCGAGGAGATCAATCGGTGCGGTGGCGTGCTGGGTCGGGAGGTCCGGCTGGTGCCGGTCGACGGTGGCGCACCGCCGGCCGAGGTGGCCGCCGAGGTCGAGGCGTTGGTGTCGGTGGGGGCCGTGCAGGGGGTGACGGGGTGGCACATCTCCTCGGTGCGCCAGGCGTTGGCGCCCCGCGTCGCGCACCGGGTGCCCTACGTCTACACCGCACTCTACGAGGGCGGCGAACGCACCGAAGGTGTCTTCCTGACCAGCGAGACGCCGGATGCCCAACTGTGGCCCGCGATGCGGCTGCTCGCCGCGGAGCAGGGCGTGCGCCGCTGGTTCGTGGTGGGCAACGACTACGTGTGGCCGCGCCGGACGTCGCGCGCGGCCCAGCGGTACGCGCTGCGCGCCGGTGGGCAGGTGGTGGGCAGGCACTTCCTGCCGTTGGACGCGCACGACTTCACCGAGGTGTTGCGCCGCATCGAGCACAGTGACGCGGACGCGGTGTTGATGCTGCTGGTCGGTGCCGACGCGGTCCGGTTCAACCGCGCGTTCGCCCGATCCGGCCTGGACCAGCGCTGCCTGCGGTTGAGCACCCTGATGGACGAGAACATGCTGTTGGCCAGCGGCGCCGGCGCGACCCGGAGGCTGTACAGCACGGCGGGTTTCTTCGCCGGGCTGGTCACACAGGAGAATCTCGACTTCCACGGCGAGTTCGCGCGGCGTTTCGGGGTGGAGGCGCCGCCGCTGGGAAGCCTGGGGGAGTCCTGCTACGAGGGCGTCATGCTGCTTGCCGCGCTGATCGGCCAGGCCCGCACCCTCGACGTACGGGCCATCGAGACGGCCGCCGACACGGTTGCCTACCACGGGCCGCGTGGGCGGTTGCGGCTGCGCCAGCGGCACGTCCGGCAGCGCATCTACCTCGCCGAGGCCGACGGGCTCGACTTCACAGTGCTCGCCCAGCTCTGAACTCAGCACGGCAGTCGGCCCAGCCGACCCTTGACAGCGCCACCCGATCCCGTCCTAAGATGCTTCCTGCGTGAAGTATCTGCCATGGGGTCAGATCTCACCATTGCGTGCCCACCGTCGACGGATTTGTCCGTCGACCAATGTGGTGGCACTTATCCTGCGTTTTTCCGAACGGCCGACACCGCTTCCTCCCAAACGGTGTCGGCCGTTTTTCGTGCGCGCCTCGACGGTCCCTCGGAAACAGTCAATTAAGGACTGGGAAACACCCGCGCAATCATGCCGGTCAACGCTTTCCCTGCCCATATCCGATCCGGTGCCCTGCGCGGCGTCCACCCGTCGACCCTGGCATCGCCCACGTCAGCTCCATCGGACCGCACCGACCGTCCTTTCGCCACTTGAGTGCACCGCAGGGAGAGTAGATGTCATTATTCCGGGGCCGCCGCATCCTGGCGGGTGCCATGACCCTGGTCGCCGCGGCCGCGATGACCGCGTGCGGCAGCAAGACCACCGACGAGGGCGGCGCGACCGGCGTCACCGCCGACGTCTCCGGTGACACCGTCAAGGTGGGCCTGCTCAACTCGCTCTCCGGGACCATGGCGATCAGCGAGGTCACCGTCCGCGACTCCATCATGCTCGCCGTCGATGAGATCAACGCGGCCGGCGGTGTCCTCGGCAAGAAGATCCAGCCGGTCGGTGAGGACGGCGCCTCGGACTGGCCCACCTTCGCCGAGAAGGCCGAGAAGCTCATCTCCGAGGACCGCGTTGCCGCCGTCTTCGGCTGCTGGACGTCGGCCAGCCGCAAGGCGGTCAAGCCAGTGTTCGAGAAGAACAAGGCGTTGCTGTTCTACCCGGTGCAGTACGAGGGGCTTGAGCAGTCGCCCTACATCTTCTACACCGGAGCGACGACCAACCAGCAGATCGTTCCCGGGCTGGACTACCTCAAGTCGCAAGGCGTCAAGTCGGTCTATCTGGTCGGTAGCGACTACGTCTTTCCGCGAACCGCAAACAAAATCATCAAGGCGTACGCGACCGCGAACGGGATGACGGTGCTGGGTGAGGATTACGCGCCGCTCGGCTCCACCGAGTTCGGCACCATCGTCAACAAGGTCAAATCGTCCGGCGCGGACGCGGTGTTCAACACACTCAACGGTGACAGCAACGTGGCCTTCTTCAAGGAGTACAAGTCCGCGGGTCTGAGCGCCGCCGCGATGCCGGTGGTGTCGGTGTCGATCGCCGAGGAAGAGGTGAAGGGCATCGGCACCCAGTACCTGGAGGGCCAGCTGACGGCCTGGAACTACTACCAGACCACCCCGGGCGCGGCGAACTCGAAGTTCGTGGCCGCGTACAAGGCGAAGTACGGCGCGGACAAGCCGACAAGCGATCCGATGGAGGCCGCGTACGTCGGCGTGCACCTGTGGAAGGCGATGGTCGAGAAGGCCGGCGCCTTCGACGTGGAGAAGGTTCGCTCCGCCTCGGACGGGATCACCTTCGACGCGCCGGAGGGTCTGGTCACCGTCGACGGCAAGACCCAGCACATCGCCAAGACCGCCCGGATCGGCAAGATCGGCGCGGACGGTCTGATCACCGAGGTGTGGAACTCCGGCAAGCCGGTCGCACCGGACCCGTACCTCAAGACCTACCCGTGGGCGAGCGGCCTGAGCTGACGCCGCCGGCCCGGGCGGAACGCGTTGCCGCGCGCTCCGCCCGGGCCACCCGACCAGCAGTTCGGAGTCCCCACAGTGACAGTCCTCTTCGGTCAACTCTTCACCGGCATCAGCATCGGCGCGGTGCTGCTGCTCATCGCGCTCGGCCTGGCGCTGACCTTCGGCCAGATGAACGTGATCAACATGGCGCACGGTGAATTCATCATGGCCGGCGCGTACACCACCTACGTTCTGCAACAGAGCATCACCGGCGCCGGCCTCTCGCTGGCGGTCGCGCTGCCGGTGGCGTTCGTGGTCGCCGGCACCATGGGTGTCCTGCTGGAGGTGCTGCTCATTCGCCGGCTCTACGCCCGGCCACTGGACACCCTGCTGGTCACCTGGGGTGTCTCGCTGATTCTGCAACAACTGGCTCGGGACATCTTCGGCAGCCCGAACGTGCAAACCCGCGCGCCCGAGCTGCTCACCGGCAACGTGGCGCTGCCCGGCGGGCTGACCATCGCCAACAACCGGCTGTTCATCCTGGCCCTGGCGCTGGCCGCCGTAGCGGCGCTCACACTGGCGCTGCGACTCACCCCGCTCGGGCGTCGCATCCGCGCGGTGGTGCAGAACCGCGACCTCGCCGCCGTGTCCGGCATCGCCACCTCCCGGGTCGACCGGACGACCTTCTTCCTCGGCTCCGGCCTGGCCGGGCTCGCCGGGGTGGCCCTCACCCTGCTCGGCCCGATCGGCCCGACAATGGGCACCAACCTGATCATCGACGCCTTCCTGGTCGTCGTGGTCGGCGGGATCGGCCAACTCAAGGGCAGTGTGATCGTCGCCTTCGCCCTCGGCGTGCTCCAGGCCACCGGGGAGTACCTGACCACCCTCAGCGTCGCCAAGGTGATCGTGTTCGTGGCGATCGTCGCGTTCCTCCAGTGGCGGCCACAGGGTCTGTTCACGCTGCGGACCAGGAGCCTCGCATGACCGCCGTCACCCCCGCGCCGCCCAGCACCGTCGTCCGTCCGGCGCCCGCCGGCGCCGTACCCCCGAACCGCCCCGCCGGCCGCTCGCGACTCCGCACCCTGGCCGGCTTCGCCTTCGGCGCGGCGCTGCTGTTCGCCGTCGCTCCGCTGGTGTTGTCGGACTTCCGGCTGGCCCTGCTCGCCAAGTACCTCTGTGTCGCCATGGTCGCGGTCGGCATCGGGATCGCCTGGGGCCGGGGCGGGATGCTCACCCTGGGCCAGGGCGTCTTCTTCGGCCTCGGCGGCTACGCGATGGCCATGCACCTCAAGCTCGCCGACGCGGGCCCGGGTGGGATGCCCGACTTCATGCAGCTGTACGGGCAACTCGACGAGCTGCCGCTGTGGTGGCGGCCGTTCGCCAGCCCGTGGTTCGCGCTGCCCGCCACTGTGCTGCTGCCGATGGCTGTCGCCTTCGGGCTCGGCTCGCTGGTCTTCCGTCGCCGGGTCCGTGGCGCGTACTTCGCCATCCTCAGCCAGGCGCTCGCCGCCGCGATGGTGATCCTGCTGATCGGCCAGCAGGGCACCACGGGCGGCACCAACGGGCTCACCGACATCACCGGCTTCTTCGGCTACGACCTGGACGACCCGGTCAACCAGCGGATGGTGTACTTCATCATCGCCGGGACGCTGCTGGCGTTGCTCGCGCTGACCCGTCAGCTCATCCACAGCCGCTACGGCGAGCTGCTGGTGGCGGTCCGCGACGGTGAGGAACGGGTCCGCTTCCTGGGCTACGACCCGGCGTCGGTCAAGCTGGTGGCGTACGTGGTCGCGGCGGGAATGGCCGGGCTGGCCGGGGCGCTGTTCGTGCCGGCGGTGGGCATCATCTCGCCCGCGCTGATCGGCATCGTCCCGTCGATCGAGTTCGTCATCGGCGTCGCAGTGGGCGGCCGGGCGACACTGCTCGGGCCGGTGCTCGGCGCGGTGGCGGTCGCCTGGGCGCGTACCGCCCTCTCCGAGCGTTTCCCGGGCACCTGGACGTACCTCCAGGGGTTGCTCTTCGTGGTCGTGGTGGCGTTCCTGCCCGGCGGTCTGGCGTCGCTGTGGGCGTTGGCCCGCCGCCGCGACGTCGCCGCGCAGCCGCTGCGGCGCGGGTGGTTGTCGCTGGGCCGACGACGCGCCGAGCGGACGGAGGTGCCGGCGGCATGAGCGAACGCACCGAGCGCAGGGAGGGCCGTGAGCGCATGCCCAGCCAGCACGGCATGAGCGAACGCACCGAGCGCAGGGAGGGCCGTGAGCGCATGCCCAGCCAGCACGGCATGAGCGGCGAACGGTTGGACGGGTTGTCCGTCCGTGACCTGCGGGTCAGCTTCGACGGCTTCACCGCTGTGGACGGCGTCTCGTTGGAGGTGCCCGCCGGTGACATCCGGTTCCTGATCGGGCCGAACGGCGCCGGCAAGACCACGGTTGTCGACGCGGTCACCGGTCTGGTCCGGGCCACCGGCTCGGTCCGGTTCGGGGAGGAGGAACTGCTCGGCCGGCCGGTGCACCGGATCAGCCGACTCGGCATCGGGCGGACCTTCCAGACCTCGACGGTATTCGAGGAGCTGTCGGTGTTGCAGAACCTCGACATCGCGGCGGGCGCTCGCCGCAGTTGGGCGACGCTGGCCCGCCGCCGCCGTGGTGTGCCCGACGAGGTCGCCGCCGCGCTGGAGACCATCGGCCTGGCCGAGCGGGCCGCTGACCTCGCCGGGACGCTCGCGCACGGCCAGAAGCAGTGGCTGGAGATCGGCATGCTGCTGGTGCAGGACGCGCGGCTGCTGCTGCTGGACGAGCCGGTCGCCGGGATGAGCCATGAGGAACGCGACGCCACCGGCGCCCTGTTGGAGACGGTGAGCCGGGACCGCACCGTCGTCGTGATCGAGCACGACATGGACTTCCTGCGTCGGTTCGCGCGCAGCGTCACGGTGCTGCACGCCGGCCGGGTGCTCAGCGAGGGCACTGTCGCGCAGGTCCAGGCGGATCCGCGCGTGCAGGAGGTCTACCTTGGCCACCCGGTGGACGCCGGGTCGGCCCGCACCGGCCTGGAGGCATGATGCTGACGCTGCGCGGGGTGCACGCCGGGTACGGGCGTTCTGAGGTGCTGCACGGGGTCGATCTGGCGGTCCCGCCCGACGGGGTGGCCGCCGTGCTCGGGCACAACGGTGCCGGCAAGAGCACACTGCTGCGGGTTGCGGCGGGGCTGCTGCGCCCGAGTGCCGGCACCGTCGAGTTGGACGGTGAGGACGTCACCCGCGCCGGGCCGCACGAGCGGGTGGCGCGGGGGATGGCGTACGTGCCGCAGGGTCAGCAGTGCTTCCCGCACCTGACCGCCGCGGAGAACCTGCGGCTGGTCGCCGACGGTCGGCGCGACGGGGCGGTGGCCACGGCGGAGGTGCTGGATCTGTTTCCGGCACTGCGCCCGCTGCTGCGGCGTCGGGCCGGGCTGCTCTCCGGCGGTCAGCGCCAGCAGCTGGCCATCGCCCGGGCCCTGATCACCCGGCCGCGGCTGCTGATGCTCGACGAGCCGACCGAGGGCATCCAGCCGTCGGTTGTCGCGGAGATCCAGGAACGGATCGTCGAGCTGACCCGGCAGTCCGGGTTCAGTGTGCTCCTCGTCGAGCAGCACCTGGGTTTCGCGCTGCGGGTGGCGGACCGCTACCACGTGCTGGAGTCGGGTCGGGTCACCTCGCACGGCGACGGGGGTTCCACTGCCGAGCGGGAGGTCCGGGCGGCGTTGGCGGTGTGATCGGCGTGGCGTCGGTCAGATCGTCGGTGCCGGCCCGGTCGAGTCGCGGACCACCAGCAGGTGCCCGGTGGGGCGGCGGCGAGGGCGTGTCGTGCGTGGCTTGAGCGCGAGGGCGAGTGCCGTGCGGCCCATCTCGGTCATCGGCAGGCGGATGGTGGTGAGGCTGGGTGCGAGGTCGGCAGCCACGGAGACGTCGTCGAAGCCGACGACTGACATTCGCGCGGGCACCGGCACGCGGCGCGAGCGCAACGTCGACAGCACGCCAATGGCCATCGCGTCGTTGAGCGCGATGATCGCCGTCGTCTCGGGATGGTCGTTGAGGATCTGCTCGGCGGCGGCGCGTCCACCGCCGCGGGTGAAGTCGCTGTGCACGACGGCGAGGTCGGCGGGGGACCGCCCGCGCTCCCGCAGAGCCGACGACACTCCGGCCAGCCGGTCGGCGACGGTGGTGAGGCCGGCGCTGCCCGCGGCGACAGCGATCCGCCGGTGGCCGAGATCCATCAGGTGCTGGGCGAGCGCGAAGCCACCGGCCTCGTTGTCCGGCAGCACGGCGTCGACGCCGAGCGCGTGCCGTCCGATGGCGGCGGCCCGGCCGCCGTGGTCCTGGAACGTGGCCAGCTCGGCGCGCGCCGCGCTCTCCATCCGTGGGTCGTCGTAGCCGGAACCGCTGATCAGGACGATGCCGACCCGCTGGGCGATCAGGTGGCGCAGCTGTTGCAGCTCGTAGTCGGGGTCGCGGCCGGACTGGCAGATCTGCACGAGCAGCCCCTGCTCGGCGGCGAGCTGGATGACCCCAGCGGCGATCTCGGAGAAATACGGGTCGTCGACCTGATGGACGATCAAACCCACAGTGGAGGTGGCCCCGCTGGCCAGGGTGCGGGCGTACGGGTTGGCCACGTAGCCCAGTTCGCGAGCGACCTGCCGGATCCGATCGGCCACCTCGGCGCTGACCCCCTCACGGCCGGCGAGGGCGCGGGAGGCGGTCGCCAGCGAGACGGCGGCGTGTCGGGCGACGTCCACGAGGCGCGGCCGCTGGCTGGCCCTGGGCATCGGCAACCTTCCGAAAACATCCATGTCGCCCGATCTGTTGCGAGCGACATCGATCGAAGCCTAGGGTACGTAAGCGCTTTCGTAAGCGCTTACGTGACCGGCATCCGGGATGCCGCGAAACGAGGTGACAGCCATGTCCAGGGCCCGAAGAGCGGCCGTCTCCCTCCTGGCGATCGGCGCACTGACCGGCGCCAGCGCGCCAGCGGCGCAGGCGGATCGCAGCATGTCGTCCGACGTCCACCCGGCGCTGCGCGCGCACCTGGTCGCCGCGTACGACTTCGACCACCCGGTGCCCGGCGACCCCGCCCTCGAACGCGACCAGGGGCGTTCCGGCACCGAGATCGAGCTGATCAACGGCGGTGCCGCCATGCGGGTGCCGGACCGCGCCTACCGCGGCAGCGGCAACGCGGTGCAGACCCGGCAGGTCGCCCCCGCCGTCGCCGGCAACGACGACTGGAAGGCCGGCACCTGGTCGGCCAGCGGGGTGCGGACACTGCGTGCCTTCAGCGCCACCGCCGGCACCACGGTCATGGGCTGGTTCAAGCTGAACATGGACAATCCCCTACCCAACTCCACCACCGCCGACCCGGACGACAGGTACAACGCGATCGGGCTGGCCGGAGTGCTGACCGGCGACTCCGACGGCCACGGCGTCCGCGCCCTGCTGGAGCTGATCGACGTCGACGGGGAGTTGCGCCTCGTCGCGCTCGGCCGGCGGCTCGACGGCGGCAACTCACAGACCTTCGCCGCCACCCGGGACTGGCGCGAGCTGCTGCCGGTGGGGGAGTGGGTGCACCTCGCCGCCACCTTCGACTTCAACACCGGCGCGCTCGCCCTCTACCGCAACGGCGAGCCGGTGGACGGCTTCTACACCCGCGCCGACGACCCGTGGCTGGTGTCCGGGCCGGGCCCGCACGTGACCACCGCGTCCGACCCCCGGGGCATCAAGATCGGCGGGAGCTTCCCGCAGGACACACTCGAACGCAACCCGTGCGACTGCCGGATGGACGGCCTGATGTTCCTCGACAGTGTGGTCTCCGCGAACGACGTACGGAGGCAGTACCGCCACCTTGCCCGCTGACCACCCTCGGCACCGTCCCACCGAGAAGGAGACACGCGTGCGCACCCTGCACCGCCGCGCCGGCACCGTCCGCCGGCCCACACTGAGGGCCGGCCTCACCGCCCTCGTGCTGATCCTGTCCACACTGGTCGCCACGCCCGCGCGCGCCGCCGACGCGGTCTACGACCCGATCCCCGAGATGCCGGTCCAGTCCCGACTGGGGCTGGTCCTCAGCGAGTACGCCAGCTTCCCGCAGTCGTACCCCACGCCGGCGCCGACCGACGCGCGGCTCATGCGTACCGCACGGATCAACACCATCATGGAGGTGCCCGACGGCTCCGGCCGGCGGGCGGTGCCCGACCTCAACGGCAGCCTCTACCTGGTCGAGGGTGGCGTGCCGCACGTCTACCTGGACGTGGCCGCGACGTTCGCGCCGCGGTTCTTCTCCGGTCGTGGGCTCGGCCAGGGCTTCGGGTACGTCGCCTTCCACCCGGAGTTCGGGGCGAACGGCCGGTTCTACACCATCCACACCGAGTTGGCGTCGACGACGACCGCCACAGCGGACTACGCCCAGCCCAACACCCTCTTCCACGGTGTCATCACCGAGTGGACGGCGACGGATCCGGCCGCCGCCACCTTCGCCGGTACGCACCGGGAGGTGCTGCGCATCGGCTTCGGCGGTCAGGTACACGGCATCCAGGAGATCAACTTCAACCCCACCGCCAAGCGGCACGACCGCGACTACGGCCTGCTGTACCTCGCCGTCGGCGACGGTGGCCAGGGCGCGCGCAACACCGATCCGCAGAACCTTGCCCTGCCGCACGGCAAGCTGCTGCGGATCGACCCCCGGGGCACCAACTCCGCCAACGGGCGTTACGGCATCCCCGCCGGGAACCCGTTCGTCGGCAGGCCCGGCGCGCTCGGCGAGCTCTACGCGGTGGGTTTCCGGGACCCGCACCGGTTCAGCTGGGACCGGGCGACCGGCCGGATGTACCTCGGGCACATCGGTGAACACGCCGTCGAGGCCATCTACGAGGTCCGCGCCGGGGACAACTTCGGCTGGAGCGAGCGCGAAGGCTCCTTCGTCTTCGACAGGGCGGCAACGAACCAGTGCGACCGGCTGTTCCCGCTGCCCGCCGACGATGACAGGTACGGCTACACCTACCCGGTCGCCGCGTACGACCACGACCCCGCCGCCGGTTGGAACTGCACCGACGACGTCGGTGTCGCGGTGGCCGGTGGCTTCGTCTACCGGGGGCGGGCGCTGCCCGCGCTGCGCGGAAAGTACGTCTTCGGCGACCTGGTCGACGGCCGGGTGTTCTACACCGAGGCCAACGAGATGCGCCGGGGCCGGGATCTGGCCACGATCCACCAGCTCGCGCTCTTCGACACGGCTGGCACCCCGGTCCGGATGCGCGACCTGTCCGCCCCGGGCGCGCCCGGTGACCCCAACCGGGTGGACCTGCGCTTCGGCACCGACGCCGCCGGTGAGCTCTACGTCGTCGCGAAGGCCAACGGAAAGGTCTGGAAGGTGACCGGTACCCGGGAGTTCGCCAGCGGTGACGTCGGAGACGTCACAGTCCGCCGCACCGCCGGAGCCGCGAACTGGGCGCCGGTGACGCCGGCGAAGTGGCAGTTCACAGGCGACCAGGTCATCCTGGCCGAGGCCGGGGAGAGCCGGCCGGGCCCGCGCCGGCCCTTCGAGTACGCAGTGCTGACCAACGGCCCGCAGTGGTCGTCGGTGCGGATCGACGCCGAGGTACGACTCGACACCCCGGTGGAGGTCACCAACCGGGACGTGATCATCGTCTTCGGCTGGCGCTCCGACACCGAGTTCTACTACGCCCACCTCTCCACCGACAACACGATCTATCCGCACAACGGCATCTTCAAGGTGGACAACGCCGACCGGGAGCGCATCGACCACCAGTGGAACGGCCGCTCCCGGGGCGCCAATCCGGCGATCACCGATGCCAGGTGGCACCACGTCCGGGTGGTGCACCTGCCGACCACCGGCGAGATCGCCGTCTACCTCGACGGGCACCGCGACCCGCTGCTCACCGCGAAGGACACCACCTTCGGCTCGGGCCGGGTCGGCTTCGGCTCGTTCGACAACGTGGGCCGACTGCGCAACCTGACCGTCACCGGCACGCCGGCCTGAACCGGGGGCGCGGTGGGGACGACGACGCTCGCGCCGTCGTCCCCGCCGGCTCATCCGTCGACCTGCCCCGGCGGGCCCGGTCCGGTTCGTAGAATTCCTGCCATGCCGGAGATCGTCGAGTTGTTGGCCTCGCCCGTGCACCGCTTCCTGGGCCGGCCCGCCGACGGCCCGGCCCCGGCCCCGCCCGGTGAGCTGGTTGACGCCGTCCGGATCCGGGCCGGCCTCGGCATCGTCGGCGACAGGTACTTCGGCCAGCAGGCACACCGCGACGCCAGCGTCACAGTGATCGCGCAGGAGTCGCTGCCGGCCGGCATCGGCCTGGCCGAGGTGCGGCGCAACATCCTCACCACCGGGATCGCCGTGGACGAGCTGATCGGCAGGGTGCTGGTGCTGGACTCCGGCGACGGCCCGGTCAGCCTGCGGGTCAACCGGGCGGCCCGACCGTGCGCCTGGATGGACGTCACCGTCGGCCCGGGGACGTGGAAGGCGCTGCGCACCACCGGCGGCATCCGCTGTACGCCCCTCAACGACGGAACCCTGCGCGTCGGCGCTGTAGAGGCCGTCGTGAGCTGAGGACAGGGCTCGACGTCGGCGGCCGAGCTGGCGGATTCGGCGAGGTGACGCTCTGGCGAGCTGGTGCGTGGTAGAACCAAACCGCGCATCGGCTCGCAGGTCTCCTGGCAGCCGGGGGCAGTGCCGACGGGACCTCATCCGAAACAGAGGTGGTGCGTTGAACCTCGAGCTGCGGCAGCTCATCGAGGAGCTGCGGGCTGAGCTGGCCGACGTGCCGGAAAGCCTGGCCTACGCCGAGTTCGGCGAGGGGGCGGGGATCGACGCCGTGCCGGCGGGGCTCCCGGCCGACCTCCGAGACCTCCTGCTGGTTGCCGACGGGCTGCGGGCGGGTCGGGTCGAGCTGGCGTCCTCGTCGACCCTCACCGGGATGCAGTACCACCTGGACTACGCGCCGGACTTCTCGTCCATCCCGCAGGACCGGGCCGGCTGGCTGGTGGTCGGCACCCGCAGCGACGAGCCGATCTTCATGGATCGCGGCACGGGAGCGATCTGGTACTTCCCGCCCAACGGCACCGAATGGTTCATGTCCGACGCGTTCGAGGAGTTGGCCCCCGACGTGGAATCCTTCGTGGACTACTACCTGCTCGGGCCGGGCTACGCCGACCTGACCCCCGCCGACGACAGGTGGTTCGCGTTCCTCGACGAGCAGGGCCTGCTCGATGAGGACGACGAGGACGGCAGCTGAGTCAGACCGGGCTGATGTGTGCGGCCAGGACCCGCCAGCCGTGCGGGTCGTCGTGCACCCACGTCCGGGTGTAGCGCAGCCGCGCAGCGAACGGCGCCCCCTCGGAGACGCCGGACACCCGGCCCAGGAAGAACGTCACCCCCGTCGCGCCGACAACGAGCAGATCCAGCTCCTCCTCCACCAGTTCCTCAATGACCAAGCGGCGGTCCCGATGGGCGGCCAGGTCGTCCTGCTTGGTCTGGGTACGCCCGTCCGGGCCGATCGCGATCAGCTGGTCGACCAGCAACTGATCGAGGGCGGCGACGTCACCGGCCCGCTGGGCGGCCTGCAGGGTGCGCTCGGCGTCGAGCAGTTCGGCCTCGCGTGCGCTGTCCGGCATCGTGACGTCCTCCCGTTCGGGTCCGACCCGGTGCCACCATCGGCCCGGGCTGTCCGCATTGTGGCAGCCAACCTGGCCGGGGGCGGGTGGGATCGCCGCCGACCTTCACAGACTCAGGCGAATCCGTACGACGGTCTCCCCGGGGCCGGTGAGCACAGCGACCTCGTCACAGATCTGCTCGACGATCGCCAGCCCGCGACCCCGTACCGAGTCGGCGGCCGGCATGCTCTGGCCCAACGCCCGCGTCGGCCCGTGGTCGACCACGTCGCAGAACAACTGACCCGGCTCGGCCCAGAGCCGTACCCAGCCGCCGCCGGTGGTGTGCTGCAACGTGTTGGTGGCCAGCTCGCTGACCGCCAGGGTCAACAGTTCCACCCGCTCTGCCGACAGGCCGCGGGCCAGCGCCCCGGCGCTGACGAACGCGCGCACCGCTCGTATGTCGGTTGCGACCTGATACGCCATGGTGTCCGCGGCATGGGTGGGGACACTCTTCTCGGCCACGGTCTCCCGTCGCTCGCCCGGCATCAGCCCGCCCGGTGCGGCGGCCCGGCCAGCGGCACCGCGTTCCGCGCGGATGTCGTGGGCGTGCGAGCCTCTAGGTGCGCCATCGGGCAGCCGGAACCCTTCTCGTAGCGACAGCTGTTGCCGCCACATCATGTCATCCACTGCCCTCTTGGCTGTCTCGTCCGTTCGGCGGTTGATCACCTGCGGGCGGGCCCGACCAGCCTCGCGGCCCCGGCGGCAGAGAGATCAGCCTGGCGGTCCCGGCCGGCCGAGACCGCGCGAACAGCCGGTGCTGAGCCGAACTCGCGGCACGGCGTTCCCCTTCGTATCGGTGGGGCACTCGCCGTCAGGGACGGATGTCCAGGGCGCCGATCAGCCCGTCGCGCAGCGTGAACCGGTACCGCAGCTCGATCGGGCTGCCGGGGAAGTCACCGGACACCCGGGTGAGGGCCAGGTACGAATCGCCCGCCTGCGACGTGACCCGGACCGGCTCGGCGGTGTACGAGTAGGCGTCCATCGTCTTCTGCCGCCAGGCGCGGATCGAGGCCCGCCCGTCGTACAGCCGGTCCTCGTCGGCGACGCTCGCGGTGTCCGCGAAGCAGGCGACGAAGGCGTCCAGGTCCCGGTCGTTGACGGCCCGGAAGTACCGGTCGATCACGTCGGGCAGGTCGAGGGCCATCTGCTCCTCCTGCGGCACGGGCCGCCGTCGGGCAGCCGTCGGGTTCCCGGTCCGACCTCACCGTACGAGAAGCGGACGGCACCGCGCGGAGCAACAAGCAGAACCATCCCGCTCCGGCTGCCGGGTTTGCTGCCGGTGGGCCCGGGTAGCCACGCGTTTCCGAAAGCGAAGGGCGGGGGCATGGCCGAGCTGGCGTTCGTCGACAAGGTTGCGGCACGGGCGGGTCTCCCGCCGGAGCAGGCGCGCCCGCTCACCGAGGCGGTCCTGCGGACCCTCACCGAGCGGCTCAGCGGCGGGGAGGCGGGCGCGTTGGCACCCCACCTGGCCGACGAGCTGAGCCCGCTGCTGGTCAAGGCCGCCGAGCCGCCGGAAACGTTCGGCTACGACGAGTTCCTGCGCCGGGTGGCCGAGCGCGCCGGGATCGACCGTCCGGCCGCCGAGCGGGGCACCCGCGCGGTGCTCCAGACGATGCACCGGGTGGTCGGGCACCGGGAGTTCGAGGACGCCCTGGCCCAACTGCCGGCGGACCTACGGGCACTGGCGCAGCCGCTGCCACACGGCCCCTGACCGACGCCCCAGCGCCGCACGCCTCGGGCGTCGGTGACCGTTCGGTCCCTGGCGCCCCGCCATGACACCGGATCTACTGTGCGTTACCGATCGAACGCGCAGTGGTGGTGGCCCCGCGCCCGTCCGCCGGGTCGTCGCCGCTCCGATCCGAGGAGCGTCCCCCTTGGCGTCCATGGTGTCCCCGCGTCCCCTGCTGACCGCAGCGACGACCGTCGTCGCGCTGATCACCCTCGCTCCCGCTCCCGCCGCCGCGTCTGCGCACAGCTACCGGGTCGTCGACCTCGGCACCCTGAGCGGCGGTGACGGCGCCGCCACAGCGATGAACGACCGCGGCGACGTCGTCGGCTGGAGCACCGTCGCCAGCGGCGCGCGGCACGCCGTGCTCTGGCGCCACGGTGTCATCACCGACCTGGGCGTGCTGCCGGGCGACACGGATTCCAGCGCCGTGGACGTCAACGAGTTCGGTGACGTGGCGATCACCTCCTTCGGCCCGGACTACCTGACCCGCGCGGTGCTCTGGCGTGACGGCCAACTCCACGACCTGGGCACCCTGGGCGGGGAGAACAGCGTGGCGATCGGCGTCAACGACCGGCGGCAGGTGCTCGGCACCAGTGAACCGGCCGGCGACATGCCGCACCGCTTCCTGTGGCGCAACGGCGTCTTCACCGACCTGGGTCGGGAGTACTTCTACGAGTTCACCGCCGACTTCAACAACGCGGGCGACGTGGTGGGCGGGTTCAACGTGCCGCCGCAGGACTACCCGTGCACCTGCGTCGGTGGCCGGCTGCGCGACGGGGTGCTCACACAGATCGGCAGCGAGGCCGTCGGGATCAACAACCGGGGCCAGGTGGTGGGCGCGGCGAACGGGCGGGCGTTCCGCTGGCAGAACCGGACACTGACCGACCTCGGCACGCTCGGTGGCGACTGGAGTCGCGCCACCGCGATCAACGACCGGGGCGAGGTGGTTGGCCAGAGCACCACCACGGTGGCGTGGCGCCCGTTCCTCTGGCGCAACGGGGTGATGACCGACCTGACCACCCGGGGCGTGTGGGAGACCGACTCGATCGAGGACATCAACATCCGGGGACACCTCGTCGGCGCCCGGGGTAACCGGCCGGTGCTGTTCCGCTGAGCGGAGATCCTCGCGCCGCTGACGGGCGGGGCGCGGTCTGACCCGCCGGTCGGACCGCGCCCCCTCGTCCGAGGTCAGCCGGTTACCCCGCTGCTGACCACCCACTTCTGGTGTGCGCCGCCCGCGTACGTGCCGAGCTGGATCTGGGTGCGGTCGGCGCTGCTGCCGCCGGCGGCCTCCAGGACCTTGCCGGACTGCGGGTTGCGGATCGACCCGTCGGCCTGCGGCTGCCATACCTGTGCCGCGGTGGCGTTGCAGGTCCAGAGCTGAACCTTCGTGCCGTTGGCGGTGCCGCCGTTGTCCACGTCCAGGCACTTGCCCAGCACCCGGTACGTGTCGCCGACCTTCGTCCACGACTGCGCGGTGGTGCCGTTGCAGGTCCAGAGCTGGATCTTCGTGCCGTCGGCGGTGCCCGCGTTGTCGACGTCCAGGCACTTGCCACCGACGCCGGTGATGGTGCCGCCGGTCGGCGGCGGGGGACTGCCCGGGATCGAGTTGAGCGTGTACCACGCCTCGGTGCTCCACAGGGACTGGCCGCTGTTGGAGGTGAACGGGCGCGGTGACCGCAGGTGCACCACCCTGCCGGCCTTGCGACCGGGCACCGTGAGGCTGACCTTCTTACCGTCCGCCGAGAGGGTGGCCGAGGTGACTGTCAGGGTCTCCTCGTCGATCTTCGGACCGCCGTAGTTCGACGTCGCCACGTACCGCCACTGCTTGAGCTTGTAGCGCGCGGCCAGGTCGGTGGCGGTCGCCGTCGACACCGGCTGGGTGTACTCCACCTCGAAGCCGGTAGTGGTGGCGCGCATCGCGAGCATCTCGAACGTGGTGGCGGTGTTCGGCGTGAGTTTCTGCAGGCCGTACGAGAGCTTGCCGGTCTGGCCCCAGTTGCCGCCCGCGCCGAGCCCGCCGACGTAGATCGCGCCGTCCGGGCCGACGTTGACCTCGGAGACGCCCGCCTCCAGGCCCTGGGTGAGCCGGAACAGCGCGCCCTGGTACTCGCCGTTGACCTTTTCCACATTCGCGCGTTGCAGGCCGCCGTATGTCACGTCACCGATGACGAACTGGCCCGCGTAGCGACCGCTGGTCAGGTAGAGCGGCGTGCTGGGCGAGTTGGCGATCTCGTTCTGCGGCATCCAGAGCACCGGCTGCGTGACCGCTGCGGTGTCGAACGGACCCGCCGGGTTCGTGAAGTGGTTGAAGAACCGGCCCTGCTTGACGTGCACCAGCTTCGACGAGGGCAGCCAGCCGCCCTGGTTGTCGGTGACGAAGATGCCGCCCTCCGGGCCCCAGCCGATGCCGTGTGGCGTACGCAGACCGCCGGCGACGTAGCTGACCGCGCCGGTGTCCTTGTTGACCTTGAGGGTGGTGCCGCGGTTGGTGGCGGGCTGCGGGTTGGTGGTGGCGCCGCCGGAGTTGATCGACACCGACAGGTTCAGATAGAAGAATCCGTCCTGGTAGAGCAGGCCGAACGCGAACTCGTGGAAGTTGCCGCCGTACGGCCAGGTGGCGACGGTCTCCAGGCGCTCGGCCACCTCGTCACCGCCGGTGTTCACCAGCCGGGTCAGCCGCTGCTTCTCGGTCACGTAGACCACCCCGTCGACGACCTTGAGCCCCATCGGTTCCTTGAGGCCGCCGGCGATCTTCTTGGTGGTCACGGCGCCCGGGGTCGTCGACCCGCCGGTGTTGCCGAGGATCCAGACCTCGCCGTCCTGGGAGGTGCCGGACTGGTCGCTGCCGCCCCAGGTGCTGATGACCAGCCGGCCGTCGGTCAGCCAGTCCATGCCGGTGACCTTCGGCTGGAAGCCGCTGGGCCGCAGGTTGGTCAGGGTGTAGCCGGGGTGCACGCCGGTCAGCGGCAGGCCGTCACCGGGGGTGTCGGAGATCCCCTCGCACTCCTTGCGTCCGGGTGCGGTCACCCGGACCACGCCGGCGTCGGTGCTCAGCGCCGAGTTCGGTACGACAACGAAGGTCGACGAACCGGGAGTCTTCCACTCCAGGGTGATCTGCTGCCCGCCCCCACGCTCGAAGTGGTCGATGCGCAGCGGGTGCAGACCGGCGGTGAGGGTGACACTGCCCTCCTTCGGTGGGGTCGCGCCGTGCAGGCCGTCATGGTTGATCACCACGGCGTTGTCGATCGTCAGCTTGGAGCCGTCGTCGCTGCTGAGCCGGAAGGTGTAGCTGCCGGCCTGGGTGGTGGTGATGTTGCCGAGCACCTGCGAGACGAAGTTGTCCTCGAAGCCGAAGTCGGCCGCCGAGGTCCAGTTGATTGTGGACATCAGCTTGTCCACGTTAGGGGTCTGGGCCGGTTTGAGGGTGCACAACTCGGACAGCGGCACCTGCACGTCGAAGACGCGCAGCGTGACGCCCGGTTCCTGCGCGGGGGCGGCGTTGGCGGGGACGGCCCAGAGACCGGCGGCGAGGACGAGTGCCAGCGCACCCAGGACGGGATGGTGGAGTCGGCGTAGCAGGCGTGTGCCCATCGTTCCTCCAGGAGGCAGTGGAGTGTCCGACGGCCGGCGTGGATCAGCGGTGAGGATGACCGTCGGCCCGGCTCCGTAACGTCCTCGACGCCGACGAGTGACGTTGCGGAAACACCGGGTGGATGGCTCGAAACATTAAGGTGTTTCGATTGGAGTGTCCATGGCTTCGCCTTGATGCATCAAAAGTTTGCTATGTCCGTGCGAAAGTTCGCGATGGTACGCGAAGAATGCCCGGCTATTGCGACTGTCTACCGCCGCCCGCGCCGCGCCGGACCGCCGGCCCGATTGCCGGTCTTCCGGGGCGGGTTGGCGGACTTGCGGGTCGCGGCTCCGCCCCGACCCGCGCCGCCGGCGGACCGACGATCCACTGCGGAGGATCCGCGCGTCGCGGGCCGGCGACGGGCCGCCACCAGCACGATCGCCGAAACCACGACGACGATCAGCGCCGGGACCAACCAGGCCGGGAACCCGCCGCCGCGTTGCTCCTGCGCCGCGCCGGCCGGGTTGTCCGCCGCAGCGCCGGTAGGGGCGACCGGGCTGCCGCTGGCCCCGGAGTTGGTCGAGCCCTCACCCTCGGCCTGCGCGAGCAGCGCCGGATCCGGCCCCGCCGTGGGCGCCGACCAACCGGCCGGGGCCGGCGTGCCGGGGCCCTGGTAGTCGAAGGCCACCTCGCCCCGCACCGCCTCACCGTCCGAGGCGACCGAGAGGTAACTGGCGGTGTAGCGGCCCTTCGCCGGCCAGTGCGCGACGGTCACCATCGCCGGGAAGCCGGTGTGGTAGAGCCGCGGCTCGAACACACCGTTGACCATGAAGTACTCGGTGACCGGCTTGTCCAGTCGCTTCGGCTCACCGTAGGACCACCCGTTGTCCACTCGCGACCCGTCCGGACCACTGATGGCGAAGTGCGCGTTGGACGCCGGCTTCTCGGTGAAGTACAACGCCAACTGGGTCAGCGGCTCGCGTACGACAGTGCCCTTCAGCGGGGTGGAGGTCGCCAGTTGGCCGTGCGCGGACGCCGGGGCGACAGGCAGCAGCAGCGACACCACCACTGTCGCCGCCAGCGCAGCCACGACACGGCTCAGGACCTTACGTACAGTGACCAGCTTCGATCGCATTCGTTCATCATGGTCATTTCCCCGGCACCGAACAAGACGTAGAGTTCTCCTCCCCGACGATCAACCCGACACCCGTCCCCCTCGCGTCGTTCGGAGTCCGCCCGTGCTCGTGACCACCCCCGCCGCCCGGACCGTCGCCACCCTCGCCGCCGCCACCGTCGCCGCGCTGCTCCTCGCCGGTTGTGGGCAGGACGACGACCCCTCCGTGGCCACCCCCTCGCCGGCGCCCACGGCCGTCGCCCCGTCGAACGCCACCTCCACCGCGCCGACCCCGACAGCCACCAGCACGCCCAGCGCCACCGCCAGCACCGCCGCCGTGGACCAACAGATCACCGTCACGATCGCGAAGAAGCGGGTCGACCCGCCGACCGGACGGGTCACCGTCAGTAAGGGCCAACTGGTCCGGATCACCGTCACCTCCGACGTGGCCGACGAGTTGCACGTGCACGGCTACGACCTGGGTGCCCGGCTGCCGGCCGGCACGCCCGGCTCGGTGGAGTTCCGCGCCGACAAGACCGGGCTGTTCGAGGTGGAGACGCACGAGTCCGAGCTGGTGCTCTTCCAGCTCGTCGTCCGCTGAACGACATGACGGCCGCCCCCTCACTGCTGGCACACGGCGTCGGTGGCCGCCAGGACCTGCCGATCACACTGCCGCAGCTCGTCGTCGCCGCCGCGCTGACCCTCGTCGTCACGTTCGTGGCGCTGGGCCTGCTCTGGCGCGAGCCCCGGCTCGACCGGGACGCCGTCGGCGGTCGCCCGGTGCCGCGCTGGCTCGCCCGACTCGTCGACGCGCCCACGTTCCGGTGGACGCTGCGCGGGCTCGGCCTGCTCGCCGCGGCCTGGTTCTGCCTCGGTCTGCTGGGTGGGCCGGACACCGCTGACAACCCGACCGCCGGCGCGCTCTACGTGCTGCTCTGGGTCGGGCTGGCCCCGCTGTCGCTGCTGCTCGGCCCGGTCTGGCGTGCGGTCAACCCGCTGCGCACTGTGCACCTGCTCGCGGCGCTGGCGGCACGGCGCGACCCGAACCGAGGGCTGCGTGAGCTGCCCGACAGCGTCGGTTGGTGGCCGGCAGCCGCCACAGTGTTCGGGTTCGTCTGGCTGGAGCTGGTCGCCCCCGACCGGGCCACCCTGCCGGTCATCACCGCCTGGCTGGCCGGGTACGCGGTGGTCCTGCTGGTCGGCGCGGTCCTGTTCGGGGCCGGCTGGTTCGACAACGCCGACCCGTTCGAGGCGTACAGCACGGTGATCGGTCAACTCGCCCCGCTCGGTCGGGCCGCCGACGGCGTTCTGGTGTGGCGCAACCCGCTCGACGGGATCGCCGGCCTGCGACCCCGCCCCGGGCTGGTCGCCCTGGTGGTCGTGCTGCTCGGCTCGACAATGTACGACAGCCTCTCCAACGCGCCGGCCTGGTTGCGCTTCAGCCAGGAGAACGGCCTGCACCCGGCGGTCACCGGCAGCGCCGGTCTGAGCCTCGTCATCGCCGCCGTCGCGGTGGCGTACCTCGCCGCCACCGGTGCCGCGGCACGCATCGGTCGTGCCGACGCGGCCGAGGCCCGTGCGGTGCCGGGCGAGATCGCCCACTCCATCGTGCCGATCGCCGTGGGGTACGTGGTGGCGCACTACTACTCGCTGCTGATCCTGGAGGGCCAACGCACCGTCGCGTTGCTCTCCGACCCCTTGGTCGCCGGTGCCAACTGGCTCGGCACCGCCGGCTGGGAGCCGCAGACCGCGCTGATCACGCCCTCCGGGGTGGCGACCCTCCAGATCACCGTCATCATCCTCGGGCACCTGCTCGGCACGCTGCTCGCCCACGACCGCGCCCTGTACCTGTTTCCCCGGGCCCGGGCGGTGGCCGGCCAACTACCCCTGCTGGCGTTGATGGTCGCCTACACCGTCGCCGGTCTGCTGCTGCTCTACGCGGGGTAGCCCCGGCCGGCTGCCGACCCGTGCGTCATGATGGCCCGTGGACTCCGATCTTCAGCGCTACCTCGACGACCTCGTCAGCACCGCCCGGGACGTGCTCGGCCCCGACCTGGTCGGCGCGTACGCGGCCGGTTCGGTGGGGCTCGGGGCGTACCAGCCCGGCCGCAGCGACGTGGACGTGGCGCTGCTCAGCGCCGGGCCGCTCACCGAGGCCGCCAAGCAGACGTTGGTCGCCCGGCTGCGGCACGAGGCGCTGCCCTGCCCGGCACGCGGACTGGAGTTGGTCGCCTACGACCGGGCGGTGGCCGCCTCCGGCACCCCGGAGCCCGGCTTCGAGGTCGAACTGAACACCGGGGCCGGCATGCCGTTCCGACGCACCCTCGACCCCGCCGACCGCCCGGACGCCGACGGCCGATTCTGGTACGGCCTCGATCGCAGCATCCTGCACCAGAGTGGACTCCCACTGCTCGGGCCGCCGGCCGGGGATGCCTTCGCCGACCTCGCCCCGACCGACCTGCGCCGGCTGCTCATCGAGGCGCTGTCCTGGTGGCTCGCCCTGCCCACACCCCCGGCCGACCAACCCGCGCCCGGCAGCGAGGACGCCGTACTGGGCGCCTGCCGGTCACTGGTGCGCCACCGCGACGGCGTCTGGTTGGCGAAGGTGGCAGCCGGCCAGCGGCTGATCGACGCCGGCGACCGGGCCGAGGTGATCCGTCGGGCGGTCGCCGCACGCCACGGCGGGCCCCCGCCCACCGGGGCGCAGGCCCGCGCCTTCCAACAACGGGTACGCGACGAGATCGCCGGGTAGCCGTCGCCCGGTTGCCGGTCGGGCCTCGCGGCGCTCAGCGGACCGGGCTGGACTTCAGCGAGGCGAAGAGCAGGTTGAGACCCTCGGTCATTGTCGGGTGGGTGATGACAGCGTCCCGCAGGGCGGTCCACGGCATCCCGGCGAGCATGGCCAGCTGCACCGACGTGATCACCTCGCCGGCCTCGGCGCCGAGCAACGCCGCACCGAGGATCCGGTCGCTGCTGGTGTCGATGACCGCCTTCCACATGCCCTGGGTCTGGCGCAGGGTGCGGGCCCGGGGGATGGCGGCGACCGGCAGGTGGGCGACCTGGATGTCGTACCCGGCGCGGCGCGCCTCGGTCTCGGTCAGCCCGACCCGCGCCAGCTCCGGTGTGGTGAAGACGGTGTACGGGATCAGCCGGTCGGCGGTGCTGCGCTGGCCTCCAGCGAGGTTCGCGCGGATGATCCGGTAGTCGTCCAACGAGACGTGGGTGAACTGCGGGCTGCCGGCGACGTCCCCGGCCGCCCAGGTGCGCTCGGCGCTGGTACGCAGGTGCTCGTCGACGTCCACGAAGCCCCGCTCGCTCAGCCGTACGCCGGCCACGTCCAGGCCGAGCCCGTCGGTGACCGGTTCCCGGCCGGCCGCCACCAGCACGTCGTCCCCGACCACCACGCTGCCGTCGTCCAGCGTCACCCGGAGCGCGCCGTCGGCGTCCCGGTCGACCCGTGCGACAGCCACACCCACCCGTACGTCGATGCCGTCGTCGAGGAAGACGCGCATCACCGCGTCGCTGATGTCGGGGTCCTCGCGGGTGAGCAGCCGTGGACCGCCCTCGACCAGCGTCACCGCGTTGCCGAACATCGCGAACATCTGCGCGAACTCCACCCCGACGGTGCCGCCGCCGAGCACCACCAGCCGGGCCGGCAGCCGGTCCAGGCGCAGCAACTCGTCGCTGGTGAGCACTCCGGCCTCGGCCATCCCGGGCACCGACGGCAGATGGGGGCGGGTGCCCGTGTTGATCACCACGTCGCTGCCGCGCAGCAGCCGCTCGCCGCCGTCGGCGAGTGCCACCCGTACGGTCCGGGGGGCGATGAACCGGGCCTCGCCGATCACCAGGTGCAGACCGGAGTCGAGGAACTGCTGCCGGTTGGCGGCGACCATTCCCTCCACCACGTCCTGCTTGTGCGCGCGCAACAGGTCGATGTCGACCCGGCCGCCCTCCACCGCCAGGCCGAGCGCCGACGCGTCCCGCAGTTGGCGGGCGGCCCGCGCGCTGGTCACCAGCGCCTTCGTCGGGATGCACGCGACGTTGATGCAGCTGCCGCCGATCATGCCGCGCTCGACCATGGCGACCCGCTGACCGGAGCGGGCGACGTCCATGCTCAGCGTCTTGCCGGCCTTGCCGCCACCGACGACGAGAAGGTCGAACTCCTCCGGTTGGTCGGTCACCGGGCGCTCCTCTCGGTCACCGGCTAGGCCGGCGGCCACCGCTGGTGCGCGGCGGCCAGCCCAGCCTGCCAGCTCAACCGGCTACGGCGACCCGCTTCCGTGCAGAATCCGCCCGGACCACCCTCATCCCGCGATCTTGCACTTACTGTGCCGACGTAAGGGGGCATTTCCGCGCATCTGGGCAACCGAAACTGCAAGATCGGCGCGGGCGGGGCCGGGGTGCAACCACGGGTGAGGTCAGTGGCGGGCGGCGCCGTTCTCGCTGACCGGCTGCCCGAAGGCCAGGAACGGCACTGGCGTCGGTGCGTCAGTGCCGATGTGCCGGGGGAAGGTCCGCTCGGCGTCGTCGGCGCCAACCTCGCGGGCCGCCGTAGGTTCGGACGTCGTCGACTCGTCCGCCGCCCCCGGTGCGTCCGCATGCTCGCCGTTCGCCTGCTCCGCCGGTGCCCGGTCGCCGTTCGCCTGCTCGGCCGGGGCCTGGTCGCCATTGGCCTGTTCCACAGGGGTCAGGTCGGCGTAGCGGTTCTCGACCGGGGTGCGGTCGACGGGCGCGGGGCGGAGCGGGGCGCGATCGGCGTCCGCATCGTCCACCGTGGGGCGCTCGGCGGAGTACCTGTCGACGCCGACGCGGTCGACGGTGAGCCGCTCGACGCCCACCCGCTCCGGGGCGGGCCGGTCGGCGTTGGAGCGGGAACCCACCATCGGGTACTCGGCGGTCTCCGTACCGCCGGCTGCCGCGGCCATGACCGCCGCGGCGGCGAGGTCGGCCACCCGCTTCGCCTCCCGCTGAACGCGGGCGCGGACCTCCTTGGCGTGCCGCTCGGCGGAGTCCCCGGCCCGCCGGGCCTCGTCCAACCGGGCACTTTCGGCGGTCAGGTCCCGACGGACCTCACTGAGTCGCTGCTGCATCCGGGACAGCTCGTTCTCCAGCGTCTCGCCCTCCTGGCGGATCTCGGCGAGCTGCTGGCGGCCGGTGTCCAGCTCGGCGTTCAGGTCAGCGGCCTCCTGCCGGCGCTCGTCAAGCTCCTTCTGCAGGGCGGCGAGCTGCTGCTGATGGCTGGCGGCCTGCTCGTCGGCGCGGTTGCGCAGCTCGGTCACGTGCTGCTGCGCCTCGGCGAGCAGCGCCGCGATCTGCTGCTCGGTCGCGCTGCGCTGCTCGGCCAGCTCCTGCTCGGCGGCGGCCTGCTGTTCGGCGATGTCCTGCTCGGCGGCGGTACGCCGCTCGTTGACCTCTCGCTCCACGCTGGCCTGCCACTGGGCCATCTCCTGCTGGTGCTTGGAGCGGGTCGACTGGAGTTCCTGCTGGATCTGGGTACGGGCCGACTTCATGAGCGCGTCGGCGGCCACCCGGGTCTGGTTGAGCTGCTGCGCGCTCTGCTCGGTGATCCGCTTGGCCTCGGCCTGGGCGCGCTCGTGCGCTGCCTCACCGTCGGCCCGCAACTGCTCGGCGTGCTCGCGGATCGCTGTCAGTTCCGCCTCGGCCAGGGTGCGCCGCTCCTCGTGCGCCTGCTCCTGCTCGGCCCGTCGGGCGGCCAGCTCCTCGGCCAGATCCTGACGTGCCTGCGCGGCCCTTTCACGGGTGTCGGCGAGGATCCGCTCGGACTCGCTGCGCAGCTCGTTGGCCCGGTCGGTGGCCGACTCGGTGATGATGCCGGCCTGCTTCTCGGCGAGCGCCATGATCTCGCCGACCATCGGGCCCAGATCGTGGAACGAAGCGCGGTCCACCTGCACGGGTTGCTCCTGAAGCTCAGCCAGTTCGGCACGCAGCCGCTGCACCTCGGCGGTCAGTTCACGGACGCGGACGGCGGAGCGCCCGTGCTCTCCGCTCAGCATCGCGATCTGGCCGTCGAGCTGCTCCAGGTGCCGGTCCACCTGGCGTTTGTCGTATCCGCGCAGGGCGAGCTCGAAGCTCGGCCGGGAGGCCGCATCGTCGCGTGCTGCGTGCGGCTCAGCGCCGATGGACATGCACCATCCTCCGTACGATCGGGGCGTCAGGGTCGGCGGTCGCCTGCCCCACTGGCCGTCAGTGTGGCGCAACGCTACCGCCGAGCGGACCTCATGCGAAGTCCTGCCCCACCACCTCTCACGTTGCCGTCCCGTGTGCCAGTGTTCCCGCGCCGATCATGGAGTCGTGGTGCCGGAACTGTGGTGCTCCGCCACCTTTGTCATCCACCACAACTCCATGATCGACGCCTGTCGGTGGTGCGAGGTCAGCGTCGGCGGGCGACCAGTACCGCGTCGTGGAGGGTGATGTCCTCACCGTTCTGGTCGGTGGCGAGGCGGGAGCGTTCCTCAGCCGCCAGCACCTCCCACTGGGCCGGCGCCAGATCGGCGGCCACGTCCTGCGCGGTGTACATCATGTCCGGCATGTGCATCCGGTGCGCCGACCCCCACAGATCCGACGGGTGGTGCCCGACGATCAGCAGAACGCCGCCGGGTGCCACTGCGGCGGCCAGCCGGCCGAACAACTCCCGCCGCTCCGTCGGTGGCAGGTGCATGAACTGCGCGGACACCAGGTCGTACGCCTCCTCGGTGGGCGGCTTCTCCCGTAGGTCGGCGTGGGTGAACTCGATCCGGTCGCCCACGCCGGCGGTCTCGGCGTGTGCGGCGGCCCGGCTCAACGCGGTGGTGGAGATGTCCACCGCCGTCACCTGCCAGCCGCGCTCGGCCAACCACACCGCGTCGGCACCCTCGCCGCTGCCCACGTCCAGGGCGCGCCCCGGGGCCAGGTCGGTGACCTCGGCGACCAGTTGCGGGTTGGGCCGGCCACTCCAGACCGAGGGGCGGGACTGGTAGCGCTCCTCCCACGCCGGTTCCTCGAACGTCGTGGCCACCAACTCCCGGTACGCGGCCACCGCGTCGCGGGTCTCCTCGGCGATGAGATCGGCGTTGATCGCCGCCGCCGCGTTCAGGCCGGCCCCGGCGGACGTGATCACCTGACCGCGGATGTCGGCCACGTTGCCCGCGACCCAGACACCACTGATGGTGGTCGCGCCGGTGGCGTCGGTCGGGATCTGGGCGCCGATGACGTGCTCACCCATCGTCACCTCCTCCGGGGCCAGACCCAACCCCACCAGCATGTCGGCGCGGGGAGTCACCCGCGTCGCCACCACTATCGCGTCGAGCGCCACCACCCGGCCGTCGGCGAGCCGTACACCGGTCAGCGCGTCGTCGGTCACCTCCACAGCGGCGACCGGGCCGGGCACCACCGCGATGCTGCGGGCGGCGAGCCGCTCGGCGGTCTCCGCGTCCGGCGCCGGGGCGTCGTGCAGGAGGAGCAGCACGCTGGAACTCCACTGTCGCCACATCTCGGCCTGGTGCACGCTCAGCGGGCTGGTCGCCAGGACGCCGATCCGGCGGTCCCGAACCTCCCAGCCGTGGCAGTACGGGCAGTGCAGCACGTCGCGACCCCACCGCTCGGCGAGGCCGGGCACGTCGGGCAGTTCGTCGGTCAGGCCGGTGGTCACCAGCAGCCGGCGGGCCCGCACCGATTCCCCGCCGTCGAGGCTCAGCCGGAACCCGTCGTCGTCCCGGGTCGCGGCCTGCACCCGTCCGGTGCGGAACTGCCCGCCATACCCCGCCACCTCGGCCCGGCCGATCGCGAGCAGCTCGCCCGGCGGCGTCCCCTCCCGGCCGAGGTAGTTGTGTATCCGGTCGGCCGGCGCGTTGCGCGGCTCACCGGAGTCGATCACCAGTACCGAGCGTCGGGCCCGGCTCAGCGCCAGGGCTCCGCTGAGCCCTGCGGCACCGCCACCCACCACCACCACGTCATATGTCTCGTCCACCGGTATATCTCCCTCTTGCTCTGTCGGCTGCGCCCACCATCCGTCGCCGTCGGCAAGGTGGCAACTATCCTTGCCGTTATGGCAAACGAGGACAGCGCCGCGCTGGCGGCCGTCGGCCCCCGGCTGCGTGCCCTGCGTCACCAACGCGGGACCACGCTGACCCAGCTCGCCGACCTGACCGGCATCTCGGTGAGCACCCTGTCCCGGCTGGAGTCGGGTAGTCGTCGCCCCACCCTGGAGTTACTGCTCCCGCTGGCGAGGGCCTACCAGGTGGCGCTGGACGAACTGGTCGACGCCCCCGCCACCGGCGACCCCCGGGTACGCCCCAAACCGATAGTCATCCACGGCGTGACGTACCTGCCGCTGACCCGCCGGCCGGGCGGTGTCCAGGCGTTCAAGCAGATCTTCCCGCCGGACCCGTCCGCCGGGGGCCGAATCCCGCAGGCCCACGAGGGGTACGAGTGGCTCTACGTGCTCTCCGGCCGGCTACGCCTGCTGCTCGGCGACCGTGATCTCACGCTGACCCCGGGGGAGGTGGCCGAGTTCGACACGCGCATTCCGCACCTCTTCTTCAACCCCGGCCCCGGCACCGCGGAGGCCCTCAGTCTCTTCGGGCCGCAGGGGGAGCGACTGCACGTCCGCGCCCGCCCCGCCACGCCCGACAAGCAGCAGTGATCAGCTCGGCTTCCGTGAGCGGGTACGCCGGGACCGTCGGTGCGAAGATGGCCTGATGATCGATGCGGCATCCCGAGGCTCGACCGACCGGACCGAGCACCGCGACATCGTCGTCAACGAGGTCCCGGGCTTCCGCCCGCTGACGTTGGACATTGCCGTGCCGGTGGCGGCGCCCCAACCGGCCCCGGTCCTGGTGTGGATCCACGGGGGCGCCTGGCTGTTCGGCTCGCCCAAACACCCGGCGGACTGGCTGATGGAGGTGGACCCGTTCACCGCCGCCATCAGTGCCGGGTTCGCTGTCGCCTCCGCCCAGTACCGGCTCAGCGGCGAGGCGCACTTCCCGGCCCAACTCGACGACGTCAAGGCGGCGGTGCGCTGGCTGCGCCGACACGGCGACACGGTGGGCGTGGACCGCGAGCGGATCGGGGTGTGGGGTGAGTCGGCTGGTGGACACCTGGCCTCGATGCTCGCGCTGACCTGCGACGACCAGGACGACAGCCGCGTCGAGGCGGCGGTCTGCTGGTACGCGCCGTCGAACCTGTTGACCATGCAGTCGCAGGCACACCCGGCCGGAACGATCGACCACGACGCCGCCGACTCGCCGGAGTCGCTGCTGATCGGCGCCCCGTTGGCGGACAACCCGGGCCTGGGCCGGGCGGCCAGCCCGATCACCCACGTCACCGACCAGGCCCCACCCATGCTGCTGATCCACGGCGACCAGGACCTGGTCGTACCGGTGGGGCAGAGCGAGGAGCTGGCCGCGGCGTTGACCGCGGCGGGCGCCGATGTCGAGTTGTCGGTGGTGCGGGGGGCCGACCACTGCTTCGCCGGAGTGCCGGTGGAGCCGCTGATCCGCGACACCCTGGCGTTCTTCACCCGGGTCCTCGCCCCCGACACCGGGGCGCTGCCGCCTCACTAGGGTGACCCGGTGACCGCCTACGACGTCGCCGCCCAACTGCCCGACATCGACCTGCTGCGGCAGCGCTGCAAGGCGTTGGCCGTGCTCGAGCGCATCATCGACGGCGGTGAGCCCTACTACGCCTACACCTCGAACTGGGGCGGGGACGAGGCGGCGTCGATGAGCAACGGCAGCGGCGACGAGTGGGCCGTCGTGTTCACCGCCGACGGTGCCTTCATCCGACTCTTCGACCACGAGTCGGCGATGTCGCCGTACCGCCACCCGGACCACGAGCTGTGGCCGGGCCTGGTCGACGGTGTTCCGGAGGTCCTGCGTCCACACGTGACGGAACCCGCCTTCTGCGACGAGGACGGGCAACTCGTCGCGACGACGGTGCTGTGGCGGCTGGCGGAGGACGATCGCTGGCACGCCGGTGACGGCATCGCCTTCCCACCACCAAGGCCGTACGACGACAACGGCCCGGACGGGTCAGGGCTGCTCGACATCCTGCTCGACGACATCGTCGACCGCTTCGTCGAGTTCGCCGTCGACTACTACGAGATGACGGTGGACCGGGCGGCGGTCGAGCACATCGTTGCCCATCGACCGCTCACCGACACCGTGACAAGGGCAGTGAATCCGCAGCTCAGCGTCGCCGACCTGCGGGTGGACCTCACCGAGATCGGCTACCCGATCGCCGTGGGCGACGCCGCGACGGTAGAGATCCGACCTGATGGCGCGTTCTCCGTGAACAGCGTGGGGCTGGACGGCGCGCCCTTCCCGTTGAGCTTCAACGTTTGCGAGAAGGGCGGCTCCTGGATGGTGACCGCGACCGCGGCGAAGGCCGCCGAGCTGGCTGATGTGCTCATGTTCGCCGGCAACGACACCATCATGGTCGTCGGCCTGGATACCAACAGCTTCCTGGACGAGGACTATCAGCAGTGGCGGCCGTCGCGGATCGCTGCGGAGCAGGGCGTCAGCTTCGAGGTGCACCAGGTCGGTGCGCTGACGGCCGGGGTCGTCGGCCTCAGCGAAGAGGCCCTGCTGATCGGCCGGGAGCAGCTGCCCCGGTTCCTGGCCGGCTGGTACCCCTACGAGCTGACACTCGTCGACGTGCCGGGTACGCCTTCCGCCGCGCGGGTCGACGAGATGATCGTGGTCATCGGAACGGCCACGTACGACAAGCCGGTCCTACCCGCGCTGGCAGGTTCACGCCTGCTGTTCTCCGGGCACGACGACTGCTACGTGGTTGTCGAGACGACGGACCGCGCGGTGCCCGCGGCGGTCCTCGGTCGGCTCCTGGCCCTGTTGGTCGGCTCGGCGCTCGTCGACACCACAGTGGTGGCGGTGACGACGCCCGACGTCGAGACCGTGCAGCGGCTGATCGAGCAGAGCCGGCACTGGGTCGGCGAGTTGGGTGCCGCGACACCGGGCTCGGTGACTGTCGATCTGCACGCCACGTCCGAATCGTGGCGGCTCGGCCAGCCGGTCCCGAAGCAGGTCGACCGCCGGATGGTCTACGACGTCGCGAGCAGGGCCTGGCGGTCGACCGAGGTGGTCGCGCCGCTCCCGAATCGGTGACGTCGACAGTCGTGGTCGTGGGGTGACGTGCCGCGAGGGCCGGACCGGTTCCCCTCCGGTTCCGGCTGGCATCCCGCTGACCCGCACGGCTCGGCTCCGAACGTCCGGGCGGTACCTCGGGGGGTACCGCCCGGATGCATCGGCGCTCAGGTGGTGTAGTCAGCGTTGATCCGGATGTATCCGTCAGTGAGGTCGCACCCGTACACGGTGAAAGCGTCGGCGCCGATCCCCAGGTCCACCTCGATCACCACGTCCTCGCCTTCGAGGTGGCGCCGCAGCCGAACCAGGGTCTCCTCAGTGGCCGGTGTCGGATAGACCTCGATACCGCCGAAGCCGATCCGTACCCGTTGCTGGTCGATGTCCTCGTCGTCCTCGCACTTGCCGACCGCCATGGCCACCCGGCCCCAGTTCGGGTCCGCGCCGTGCACTGCCGTCTTCACCAGCGGTGAGTTGACGATGGCCTTGCCGACCCGCTTGGCCTGCTGGCCGTCCCGTGCGCCGCTGACCCGTACCTCGATGAGTTTGCTGGCGCCCTCCCCGTCGCGGGCGACCATCCGCACCAGATCCAGTGCGACCGTGTACAACGCCTGCTCGAAGTCGTCCAGATCCACCGGCCCGGCCAGGCCGTTGGCGAAGACGGCCGCTGTGTCGCTGGTGGAGGTGTCGGTGTCAATGCTGACCGCGTTGAAGGTGCGAGCGATAACCGACCGGAACACCCGGTCCAGGTCGACCGGCTCGATGCGCGCGTCCGTACAGAAGAACGTCAACAGGGTGGCCATGTTCGGTTCGATCATGCCGACGCCCTTCGCGACACCGACGATGCTCGCCGCTCCGCAGCTGGCCCGTACCACCTTGGGCGTGGTGTCGGTGGTCATGATCGCCCGTGCGACGCGGTCGAAGTCGGCAGGCGGAAAGGGCCACCGAAGCTCGGCCAGGCGCTGTCGCACCCGCGGCATCGGATACTGCTTCCCGATCACCCCGGTCGACGCGATGAGCAGCTCGTCGTCGTCCAGGCCGACGGCGCGAGCCACGATGGACCGCACCTCGCGGGCGTTCTCCAGCCCTTCCTTGCCGGTGGCCACGTTCGCGTTGCGGGAGAGCACCACGACGCCACGGGCCGACGACGCCGACGCCGCCGAACGGCTGAGCACGACGCTGGGGCCGGCGAACCGGGAGCGGGTGAACACCGCGGCGCTGACCGCGGGCACCTCGGAGACCAGGGCGGTGAAGTCGTCCTCGTCCTCCTTGAGCCCGGCGTTCGCGACCACCGCGCGGAACCCCTGCGGAACGATCATGTCCTGCTCCATCCTTCTCGTCTCGGCCCGGTTCTGGCCCGCGAATTCCGCAGCGGGCGACGTCTAGGCTCACACCAGCCCGGACACCCGTGACCTGCCGGTCACCACACCGGAGCACCGGGGGAGCGGACCTCCGGACGTCGGCGCGGCGCACACCGAAACCCGCCGATGGGCAGCCGCAGCGGCCCGCCCTTCGTGACCCAACGTATCAATGAGGTAGCTATCCGACGGACGCCCGCCCGGAGCGTCCCACGGCGGTCCGCCGCACCGTGGCCAGACCGGACGACCTCGGAGCGAGGCAGGCCGGAATGGCGGTCCTGCCGGGCGAGCTTCGAACTGTGCGCACCGAACTTCCGTGTTTATGATCGACAACCCCCGACCGGGGATCCGACCTGGCCGATCGATTCGGCCCGGAGCAGAGCTGAGGTGCGCGACGGTGATCCGCGAGGCGTACGCCTGCTGGGTGCGCGAACCCGGGGTGGCCGAGATCCGGCCGGTGTCGCTGACCACCCCTGGCCCCGACGAGGTGCTGGTTCGGACCCGTTACTCAGGGGTCAGCCGGGGCACCGAGACGCTGGTCTTCGCCGGCCGGGTGCCCGCCGACCAGTACGCCACCATGCGCGCGCCGTTTCAGGAGGGCGAGTTCCCCGGCCCGGTGAAGTACGGCTACCTGAGCGTCGGCGTGGTCGAGCAGGGCCCGCCGGAGCTGCTCGGACGGACGGTGTTCTGTCTGCACCCGCACCAGAGCGCCTACGTCGTGCCGGTGAGTGCCGTGGTGCCGGTGCCGGAGGGGGTGCCGGCCGCCCGAGCGGTGCTCGCCGGCACTGTGGAGACCGCCGTCAACGCGCTCTGGGACGCGGCGCCGCTGGTCGGCGACCGGGTCACGGTGATCGGCGCGGGCATGGTGGGCTGCTGCGTCGCGGCGCTTCTGGCCCGGTTCCCCGGCGTGCACGTCGAGCTGGTCGACACCGACGCGCGCAGGGCCGGCGTCGCCGGGGCCCTCGGCGTCGACTTCGCCAACCCGGCCGACGCCCGTGGTGACCGGGACCTGGTCGTGCACGCCAGCGCCACCGCCGCCGGCCTGCAACAGTCGCTGGACCTGCTCGCCCCGGAGGGCACCGTCATCGAGCTGAGCTGGTACGGCGACCGCCCGGTGCAGGTGTCACTGGGCGGCGCGTTCCACTCCGGTCGACTCAGCGTGCGCAGCAGCCAGGTCGGCATGGTGGCACCCGCCCGACGGGGACGGCGCAGTTACACCGACCGACTGGCGCTCGCCCTGGACCTGCTCGACGACCCGGCCTTCGACGCGTTGATCACCGGCGCGTCGCGCTTCGCGGAGCTGCCCGACGTGCTCGACAGACTGACCTCGGGCGACCTGCCCGCGCTCTGCCACCTCATTACCTACGAAGACGGAGAGTGACAGTGTTCAGCGTGACAGTTCGGGACCACATGATGATCGCCCACAGTTTCCGAGGCGAGGTGTTCGGGCCCGCCCAACGGCTGCACGGCGCGACGTTCGTGGTGGACGCGACGTTCCGCCGGCCGGACCTGGACGGCGACGGGATCGTGGTGGACATCGGCCTGGCCACCGAGCAGCTGCGGGCCGTGCTGAGCGAGCTGACGTACCGCAACCTCGACGACGAGGCGGCCTTCGCCGGGGTGAACACCACCACCGAGGTGCTGGCCCGTACCGTCGCGGACCGGCTGGTCGAGCGGGTGCACGCCGGTGAGCTGGGCGCGGGGGCGCGCGACCTGAGCGGCATCACTGTCACCCTGCACGAGTCGCACATCGCCTGGGCGAGCTACGAGCGGTCGTTGTGACCGATGCGGGCCGGGCGGTGCACGTCGTCCTGCCCGGTGACATCGACGACCTGGCCACGCCCAGCGGCGGCAACGCCTACGACCGGCGGATCTGCGCGGGGCTGGGCGAGCGCGGGTGGTCGGTGCACGAGCATCAGGTGCCCGGCGCGTGGCCGCACCCCGACCCGGCCGACATGGCGACGTTGGGCGGGGTGCTCGCCGCCGCCCCCGACGACGCCGTGGTGCTGATCGACGGCCTGGTCGCCTCGGCCGTACCGGACCTGCTCGTCCCGCACGCCAGTCGGCTGCGCCTGGTGATCCTGGTGCACCTGCCGCTCGACGACGAGCCGGAGGCCCGCGCCCTGGCCACCGCCCGCGCCGTCGTCACCACCAGCGTTTGGACATGCCGAGCCCTGCTGGCCCGCCACCCGGCCCTCGCCGGCCGGGTCCGGGCCGCGCCGCCCGGGGTGCGGCCCGCGCCGCCAGCGGCCGGCTCGGTGGCCGGCGACCGGTTGCTCTGCGTCGCGGCTGTCACCCACCACAAGGGGTACGACGTGCTGGTCGACGCGATGGCCACGCTGGTCGGCCGGCAGTGGACGATGGTCTGTGCGGGCACACTGGCCCGGGAACCGGACCTTGTGCACCGGCTGCGCGACCGGTTGACCGGAGCGGGCCTCACCGAGCGGGTGCGGCTGGTCGGCCCGCTGACCGGCGCCGCGTTGGACGACGCGTACGCCGCCGCCGACCTGCTGGTGCTGCCGTCGAGAGGCGAGACGTACGGCATGGTCGTCACCGAGGCGCTGGCCCGCGGCCTGCCGGTGTTGACCACCGCCGTGGGCGGGCTGCCGGAGGCGCTGGGTCACGCGCCCGGCGGTGAGCGCCCGGGACTGCTGGTCCCACCCGGTGACCCGGCGGCGCTGGCCGCCGCGCTGATCCGCTGGCTGGACGACGACGCGCTGCGCGCCCGGCTGCGGCGTGCCGCTCTCGCCCGGCGCGACACCCTGACCGACTGGCCGGTGACCACCGCGTTGCTGGCCGGCGTGCTGAAGGAGGTGGCGGAATGACCGCCGAGGAGACCCTGCCGTTCGCCGACTGGCTGCGGTTGCGTGAGCCGGCCGACGCGGCGGCACGCGCCGAGGACCTGCTCGATGCCGTCCGGGCCCGGCTGACCGGTGACGGCCCGACGGTGATCCACGACCTGGGCAGCGGCACCGGGTCGATGAGTCGTTGGCTGGCCGCCCGGCTACCCGGACCACAGCACTGGGTGCTGCACGACCGGGACGCCGACCTGCTGGCCCGTGCCGCCGAGGGCATGAGGGGGGTGACCGCCGCCGACGGCGCCCCGGTCACCGTCCACACCCGCTGCGGCGACCTCACCCGGCTGACCGCCGCCGATTTCGCCGACGGTTCCCTGGTCACCGCGTCCGCGCTGCTGGACATGCTCACCGCGGAGGAGATCGAACGGGTGGCGGCGGCCTGCGTCGGCCGACCCGCCCTGTTCGCCATCTCGGTGACCGGGCGGGTCCGGTTCACCCCGGCCGACCCGCTCGACGAGGCGGTCGAGGCCGCGTTCAACGACCACCAGCGGCGTACCGTCGAGGGCCGGCGGCTGCTCGGCCCGGATGCCGTCGCCGCCACCGCCGCCGCGTTCGTCCGGCGCGGCGTCGACGTGCGGGAACGGCCCAGCCCGTGGCGTCTCGGCCCGGAGCAGGCCGACCTGACCGCCGAATGGTTTCGAGGGTGGCTCGCGGCGGCCTGCGAGCAGCGCCCCGACCTGGCCGACCCCGCCCAGGCGTACGCCCGCCGTCGGTTGGATGACGCGGCGGCCGGACGACTCACAGTGCTTGTCGAACACACTGACCTCCTCGCCGGTGGATGAACCGTTCACGCCCTGGGTACGTGCACTAGGGCAAGTGGACGATCTTCAAAGGGGAGGCCGGCGCCGATGTTCTGGGCCTGGGCACGAGTGGTCGGCGGGGTGGGTCTGCTCGCCGTCCTGCTGTGGCAGGTGGGCAGCGGCCCGTTCCTCGCCGGAGTGCGACTGATCGACGCGCCGGCGTTGGCCGCGGCGCTGGTCATCGGGGTGCTCACCACCGTCTG
This sequence comes from Micromonospora alfalfae, assembly GCF_022230925.1. Classification (GTDB taxonomy): domain Bacteria; phylum Actinomycetota; class Actinomycetes; order Mycobacteriales; family Micromonosporaceae; genus Micromonospora; species Micromonospora alfalfae. Next base: position 57,742 of record NZ_JAKKFH010000016.1, read on the forward strand.
CGCGGCGTGGCGGTGGAGCCTGGTCGCCGGCGGCCTCGGCGTACGCCTGCCACTGGCGACGGCTGTGGCGCACTGCTACCGGGCCGTGTTCCTCAACGCCACACTGCCTGGCGGGATGCTCGGCGACGTGCACCGGGCGGTACGCCACGGCCGCGACGCCGGTGACGTGAGCCGGGGCATCCGCGCGGTGGTCTGGGAGCGTGCCGCCGGGCAGGTGGTCCTGGTCGGGGTCGCGCTGGTGGTGCTCGCCGCCTTCCCGTCCCCGGTACGGCGGTACCTGCCGGTCGCCGCCGCGCTGCTCGTCGCCGGCGGGTTGGTCGTCGTGCTGGTGGCCAGGGTCCTTCCCAACGGTGGCGGGTCGCGTTGGGCGACGGCGCTGCGTACCGCCGTGGCGGACGTGCGGTCGGGGCTGCTGGCGCGGCGCACCTGGTTCGGTGTGCTGGTCGCCTCGGCCGTGATGGTCGCCGGTCACCTGGCCACCTTCCTGGTGGCGGCGCGCACCGCCGGATCGGACGCCCCGCTGTCCCGACTGCTGCCGTTGACGCTGCTCGCACTGCTCGCCATGGGCCTGCCGCTGAACGTGGCCGGCTTCGGTCCTCGCGAGGGGGTGGCAGCATGGGTGTTCGGTGCAGCCGGTCTCAGCGCGGCCGAGGGCGTCGCCACCGCCACCGTCTACGGTGCACTGGTGCTGGTGGCCAGCCTGCCCGGGGCCGCCGTGCTGCTGGCCCGGCGGCGTCGAACTCCGGTCGCCGCCCGGGAAGCCGCCTCCGGCGGCGGATGTTGAGTCGGTTGTGAGACGGTACGCGTCGCCGGACGACGGTGACGCCGGACGAAGGAGTCCCATGCCCGAAGCATTGCCGGTTGCCACGATCCGCACGCAGGTCACGGTGCCGCTGGCGTTTCCGGATGGCTACACCACCACCGCCCGGGTGTTCACCTTCAAGGGCCTGGTGGACGGTCGGGAGCACCTGGCCCTCGGCCTCGGCGACTGGGCGGGCGCCCTGGACCGGCTGGCCGCCGGGGGAGCAGCCCCGCTGGTCCGTCCGCACAGCGAGTGCCTGACCGGCGACGTGTTCGGCAGCCAACGCTGCGACTGCGGGCCGCAACTGCGCGAGGCGGTGCAGCGGATCGCCGAGACCGGCGGTTTCCTGCTCTACCTCCGGCAGGAGGGCCGTGGCATCGGCCTGTACGCCAAACTCGACGCGTACGCGTTGCAGGACGCCGGGTTGGACACCTACCAGGCCAACGTCGCGCTGGGCCGGGGCGAGGACGAGCGGGACTACACGGCCGCCGCGCAGATGCTGGCCACGTTGGGCGTGCCGCGGGTTCGACTGCTGAGCAGCAACCCGGACAAGGCCGAGCAGTTGACCCGGCTGGGCGTGGACGTTGTCGAACGGGTGCTCACCAGCGTCTTCCTCTCGCCGGCCAACGCCGACTACCTGGCTGCCAAGGCGGCCAAGGCGGCGGAGGTCGAGGCGGCCGAGGCGGTCGAGGCGGCGGATGTGCTCGCGGGTCGTGCTCCTGAGCGGCCCGTCTCCCGATGAGTTGGCGGCCGGGGCCGGCGCGGCCGTACGTGCTGCTGAGTTGTGCCGCCTCCATCGACGGGTACATCGACGACGCCTCCGAGCAGCGGTTACTGCTGTCCAACGAGGAGGACCTGGACCGCGTCGACGCGGTCCGGGCCAGCTGCGATGCCATCCTGGTCGGCGCCGGCACCGTCCGACGAGACGACCCTCGGCTGCTGGTGCGCTCCCCGAGTCGACGGGCCGAGCGGGTGGCGGCCGGTCGGCCGGCCTCGCCCACCAAGGTCACCCTGACCGCCCAGGGTGACCTCGATTCGACCGCCCGCTTCTTCACCGCCGGTGATTCGGCCCGGCTCGTGTACTGCGCCACGGGCGCGCTGGAGAAGACCGAGGAGCGGGTCGGCCGACTGGCCACAGTGATCGACGCGGGTGAGCCCGTCGACCCGGGGTGGATGCTGACCGACCTGGCCGCGCGGGGTGTTCAGCGGTTGATGGTGGAGGGCGGCGGGACGGTGCACGCGCAGTTCCTCGCCGCCGGTCTCGCCGACGAACTGCACCTGGTGGTCGCCCCGTTCTTCGTCGGCGACGGCCGGGCGCCCCGGTTCGTCGGCGAGGGTCGCTTCCCCTGGCACCCGGGCCGCCGCGCCCGCCTGGCCGAGGCCCGCCAGATCGGTGACGTGGTCCTGCTCCGTTACGCCCTCTCCGCCCGCTGCCCGGCCGACCCTGCCCGCCCTATCGGTTGATCATGGGTTTGGCGGGTGATTCGATTTCCGCGGAACCCGCCAACCCGGGATCACCCCGACCGCTGGGTGGGTGGGGTTATTTCGTGGACGGCAGTGCCGTGCCCCGACAGAATCTCCGGATGTCCGTAGCGCCCCTGGCCATCCTGCGCTCGCAGTTCGACCTGACGTGGTCGCTGTTCGAGTACCACCTTGAGCGACTCGATGCCGCTGACTTCCTCTGGGAGCCGGCCGACCACTGCTGGTCGGTGCGGCAGAGCACCGACGGCACGTGGACCCCGGACTGGGCCGACACCGAACCCGACCCGGTCCCGGTGCCGACGATCGGCTGGCTCACCTGGCACGTCGGCTGGTGGTGGACAGTGGCGATGGACCATCTCCGGGGTGGACCAGTCCGGCAGCGCACGGCCGTTGTCTGGCCCGGCCCGGGCGAGCCGAGTGTCGTCTGGCTGCGGGGCCTGCGCACCGAGTGGCTGGGTCTGCTCGACCAGCTCGGTGACAGCGACCTCGACCGCATCGCGACGTTCCCCTGGCCGGACGGGACCGACCACACGGTCACGCACACGGTCGGTTGGGTCAACTCGGAGCTGATGAAGAACGTCGCGGAGATCGGTCAGCTCCGGCTGCTCCGCGCCGCACGGACCGATCGGGGCGGCCCGGCTGCTCGCCCGTAGTACCTTCGTCACTGGCAGTGCCGTGACGAGGCTGGAGGCGGCGTGCTCAGTGTCCGGTGTGTCGAGTGCGAGGCGGAGCTGCCCGCCGGCGCCGGCCGGGGGCGCCCACGCCGCTACTGCTCCCGGCGCTGCCAGGCCCGCGCGTACCGCAGGCGTCGTGAGCACGGCCCCACCAGCACCCCGCGTCGATTGCCGGACCTGCCCGCGCCGACCGGCGGCGACCCGCGTCACCGGTTTGTCGCCCTCGCTGTCGAGCTGGCGGACGCCGGCGGCCTGGACGCCGTCTCCCTGCGGGTCCTCGCCCAACGCGCCGGCCTGCCCGCCCACGCCGTGTACCGGCACGTCCGGAACCGGGCCGACCTCCTCGCCGCCATGGCCGAGCAGATCACCGCGACCCGCCCGCCGGGCGCCGCGCCACTACCGCCTGATCCTCGACAACGGCTCGAACGGCTGGCCGAGGACGAGTGGGCGATGTACCGCCGCCATCCCTGGCTGCTGGCCATCCTCGCCACCGACCGACCGCCGACCGGGCCGGCGGTACTCGCCATGGTCGACCGGGTGGTCGCAGCGTTCAGCAGCGCCGGATACGACCCGGCCGAGGCGTTCCGTGCCTACCTGGCGCTCAGCGGCTACATCCAGGGCATGGCCCTGCTCATCCGGCGCGATCCCGTCGACAGCACCTACCACGCCTGGTGGTCGGCGACCCGCACCCGGCTGGAACGGACCGGTCGTACCCGCAACCGACAGTGGCTGGTCGCGGCCGGGCAGACCAGACCCGACACCGACCTGGACGCGTGGTTCCAGTTCGGCCTGCGCGGGCTGCTCGACGGCCTGTTGCGCGGCCCGTCTCGGTAGGGTTGCCGGCGTGCCGCGACTGGTGAAGGTCACGCAAGACAATGTGGATGCCGCGTGCCGGGTGAGCGTGCGGCCCGACCAGGAGAAATTCGCCTCTCCGGTCGCCTGGTCCCTCGCCGAGGCGTACGTGCAGCCCGAGATCGCGTGGCCGCGTCTGATCGTCGAGGATGACGAGATCGTCGGCTTCCTGATGGGCTTCTTCGACATCGTGTGGGATCCCGCCCACCCGGACGACAGGCGCTCGGGGCTGTGGCGGCTGAACATCGCCGCCGAGCACCAGGGTCGGGGGTATGGCCGCTTCGCGGTGCAGGCCGTCCGCGACGAGGCCCGCCAACGTGGGCACTACCGCGTCTACACGACCTGGAAGCCGGGGCCGGACGGCCCGGAGCGGTTCTACCTGAAACTCGGGTTCCAGCTGACCGGGGAGACCAGCGAGGACGAGGTGGTGGGCGTCCACTCCACCCACTGATCGGACGCCGTCGACCACCCCGGACCGAGTGATCAGCAGTGCGGCGGGGCCTGCGTACGATGCGGGGTCGAGTTCCCCTCGTCGCGGCGGAGGTATCGGGCAATGGCAGGCCAGCACGAGGGTTTCGCTCTCGGCATCGACCTCGGTACGTCCAACACGGTCGCGGTGCTGCGCTGGCCGGACGGGCGGACCCGTCCGCTGCTGATGGACGGTCAACCGCTCAGTCCGTCCGCTGTCTACGCCGACCCGGACGGCACCCTGCACACCGGCTGGGACGCGCGCCGGTTGGCGCAGGCCGACCCGGCCCGGTTCGAGGCGAACCCGAAGCGTCGGGTGGACGAGCCGACAGTGCAGCTCGGCGACCGCGCGTACCCGCCGGCCGACCTGCTCGCCGCGGTGCTGGCGACGGTCGGCCGCGCGGCGGTGGGCGCTGTGGGTTTCCTGCCGCCGGCCGTGGTGACCTGCCCGGCCGCCTGGGACGCGACGCGGCGGCAGGTCCTCGCCGACGCGCTGCTGCGGGCGGGCTGGCCGCAGGCGGCCGAGCACACCCTGGCCGGGCCGACGCCGCCGGGCACCCGGTTGCTGCGGGAGCCGGTGGCCGCCGCCCGCTACTACACGCAGGTGCTGCACCGTCCGGTGCCGGTCGGCGGGGCGATAGCGGTCTTCGACTTCGGTGGCGGGACGCTCGACGTCGCGGTGCTGCGCAACGAGGGCGCCGACCCCTGGGGGGACTCCGGCTTCAGCGTGGTCGCCGACGGTGGCCTGCCCGACCTGGGCGGCCTGGACCTCGACGCCGCGTTGGTGCGGCGGGTCGGTGAGTTGGTCGGGGAGCGGCACGCCGCGCAGTGGGCCCGGCTCACCCGGCCGGTGGATCCGGCACAGCGCCGCGACCAGGTCCGGCTCTGGGACGAGGTACGTGGTGCGAAGGAGACCCTGTCCCGGTCTGCTGTCGCCCCGGTGGCGATGCCGGGAGTGGCCGAGACGATCCAGCTGACCCGGGCGGACGTCGAGCGGGTGGCCACACCGCTGCTGCGCCGGGCGGTGCAGCGGGCCCGGGAGGTCATCGCCGCCGCCGGGCTGCGCCCCGATCAGCTCGACGGGCTGTTCCTCGTGGGCGGGTCGTCGCGAATCCCGCTGGTGGCCCGCATGCTGCACGCCGAGCTGGGGATCGCGCCGACGGTGCTGGACCAGCCCGAGTTGCCGGTGGCCGAGGGCGCCCTGACCGACCTGCCGCTGCGCAAGCCGCTGCCCGCCCCGGCGTACGCGGGATCGCCACTCGCACCACCCGCGCCTGCTCCGGTGAGCCCGCCGGCCCCGGCCGGAGCGCCCGCGCCGGTGGTACCGTCGCAGCCCTGGCCGGGATCCACCCCGCCGGCGGGCCCGCCCCCCGGGCCGGGCCTGGCTGGCGCCACCCCGACGCCACCTGTCGGTGCGACCCGCTGGCGGAGGGCGCGCTGGGTGGTGCTCGGCGCGGTGCTGGCCCTGGCCGGGGTGGCCACCGCGGCGACGCTCTACCTGACCCGGGACCGCTACCCGGATCTGGAGTTCGCCTCGCTGCGCGAGCTGTCCCGGCTGTCGGCCGGCGCCGAACGGCCGGTCGGCATGTGGACTGCGGTGCTCGACGACCGGGCCTACCTGGCGTTTCCGCTGCCCGACGACCGGCTCGAGGTGGTGGCCGTCGACGCGGGCAACGGCCGCGAGGTGTGGCGCGAGCAGACCGACGTGCGGGCCGACGACTGGGAGGCGATCATCGCCGTCCCCGGGGCGGTGGCGGTCCTCGCCGACGCACCGGGCGACAGCACCCCCCGACCGCTGGCCGTCCTCGACGGTCGTAGCGGCGAGCAGCGCTGGCAACGCGTTCTGCGTGGTGACGACGACGTCTACTTCAGCGACGACACGGCGGTGGTGGTGGACCGGGCCGCTGACGAACTGGTCGGCCTGCGCCTGACCAACGGCTCGGCGAAGTGGAAGCAGCCCAACCCCCGCGGCCAGTACGTCGGTGGCCGTACCGTGGTCCGGCCGGTCGGCACCGACGCGGCGGCGGGCGGGCCGGCCTTCCTCGACGGCACGCCCCGCAACCCGTGGGTGAGCAAGGGGCGGCGACTGGTGCAGGTGGGTGCGGACCGGTCGGTGCGGCTGCTCGACATGGCGTCCGGCGCGGTGCTGCGCCAGTGGGGCAGCGTCGCCGACCTCGACGACCTGGTGGTCGCCCACGAGGACCGCCTGTACGTGGCCGCCAACGAGGGTGGTTACCAGCTGCTCTCGTACGACCTGGGCTCCGACGCCGAGCCGGTGGTGCTGCACCGTTCCGGCAACGACGCGTTCCGCCCGAAGGAGCTGGTCGCCTGCGGTGAGCGGCGGGCCTGCCTGTTGCAGGTGCCGGACAATGACGTCGCGCGCACCGAGGTGGTCGCGGCCACCGAGGGCGAGCGCATGATCAGGTGGTCGGCGCCGGGCGTGACCGGCCTGGTCCCGTTGGGTGAGCAGGTGCTCGCCCAGCGGGAGTTGCCGGAGCCGACGGTCACCGTCTTCGACGCCGCCGGCGAGCCGGTGCTGCGGGACCGGGGCGGGGTGGCTGTCCGTCTGGACGCCGGCAATTTGCTGGTCTTCGCCAAGGCGCCCAGCGTGGTCGCTGACAACCGGGTGCTGGCCGGGGTGTGGGCCGAGTCCGGGGAGGTCGACGAGTTGGGTGAGCTGAAGGACGTGCGCAGCTCGTCCTGCTCGTGGAACACCCACGTGATCGCCTGCGGCGCGGAGAAGGACTTCGTGCTGTACCGCTTCTCCGACGACTGACGTCAACTGCCCACCGGTCGGCTCGTACGATGCTCCGGTGAATCTTCGAGGTACGGTCCGCGCCGATCGTCCGTTGGTGGTTCTTGCCGTGGGGGAGGAGGCCCGCTACCTGCCGCCCGAGCTGCCGGTCCTGCTCACCGGCATGGGCAAGGTGAACGCCGCCAGCGCGGTGGCAGCGGTGCTGGCCGCCGGGCCGCGCCCCACCCTGCTGCTCAACCTGGGTACGGCGGGCGCGTTGCGTCCCGGCTGGGCCGGCATCCACGAGGTCGCCACAGTTCTCCAGCACGACCTGGACACCGACCTGCTGCGCACGCTCACCGGCGAGACCTACGGGGCGCCGCTGTCGCTGGCCGCCGAGGGCGCGGTGCTGGCCACCGGTGACACCTTCGTGGCCGACGACGCGGAGCGGGACCGGTTGGCGCAGCGCGCCGACCTGGTCGACATGGAGGGGTACGCGGTGGCCTGGGCTGCGGCGCAGGCCGGCGTGCCGTGCCGGCTGGTCAAGCAGGTCAGCGACGAGGCGGGGGAGGGCGCGGCCCGGACCTGGCAGGAGTCGGTGGACGCGTGCGCCCGGGACCTGGCCGACTGGGCCGGTCGATACTTCGGCTGAGCCTGGCGGGTCAGTCGTCGGGTTGCCGCAGCCGCAGGTCCGGTGTGGTCTCCCGGGCCGCTCCGGGAATCAGGATGTGCGCCGCCAACGTGAGCGCCACGACTGTGGTGACCAGCAGCGGCGGCCAACGGCCGGCCCACGGCAGCGTCAGCAGCGGCAGGGGGAGGCAGAGCATTCGCCGCCACGGCAGGAGCCTGGACACCAGCAGGGTGAACAGGGCGCGGCCGATCACGAACAGCGCCGGGCCGCCCAGGATCAGTAACAGCCACCCCACCGGCGTGGTGCCGGTCGGCCGGGTGACGACCAGGTCGAACGAGGCCGCCGTGGCGACGACCCCGGCGAGCATCACCAGATGGGTGTACGGAGCCACTCGCGCTGGCCGGCCCGACTTCGGCCCGGCCCCGGCCTCCAGCAGCTCGCCGGCGCGGAAGACGTAGATCTGCCAGAGCAGCAGCATGATGGCGAACGCGCAGAACAGCGCGCTGACCCGGAGCCCGGCCAGCGGGCCCCGGCTGACCTGCAGCGTGGGAACCAGGATGATGTCGCCGAGGGCCAGGATGATGAACTGCTGGTACCGCTCGCCCAGATGTGCTGTGGTTCGCTCGTACTGTTCGAACGGCACCCGGCCCAGCCAGGGCGTGGGGTAGCGGGCCGCCGCGGAGATCAGGTCGATCATGATGGCGATGGTCCAGAGGGCCCAGTTCACAGTGCCGGACACCGCGCCGGTGACCCAGAAGACGCCGGACACCACGAACCAGAAGAAGAACCGGGTGGCCCGGACCATGGCCAACCGATGTCGCTTCCGGTACAACGTCGTCACCAGGATGACGCCGCGGATCACGTGCGTGCCGACGTAGGAGATCGCGAAAACCATCGCGTGCCCGTCGGAGACCATCGGCAACGATGCCGCCATCCCCACCGAACCGACCATGGCGACCATCAGGATGGTCTGGATGGGGCGCTGCTGCGGGTCGTAGAACTCGGTGGTGGTGGAGGTGACCGACCAGGTCCACCAGATCGCTGTCAGCATCAGCAGGACCATCGCCGCGCCGGACCAGTTGTGGACGTTCGCGAGCAGGGTCGAGGTCAGCGCGAGCGAGGCCACGAAGACCACGTCGAAGAGCAACTCCAGCAGCGTGGCCCGCGTGGAACCGTCCGGCCGGCGTACCAGTGCCGCGGTGCCTCCGGTGGTCATGCCCGGCCTCCCGCCGTGTCTCCGAAAATTATCGGCGGCGCCGGCGCGGCCCGTCCCCGGATCGGCGATTCCCGCCGCCCGGGGAAGGCGGCTGGAGGCTCCCACGGCGAGCACCGGTCGACACGTCGGCCGAACAAGCGGGGGTCAGTCGTCGGATTGCCGCAGCCGCAGGCCGGGCGTGGTCTCCCGGGCTGCTCCGGGAAACAGGATGTGACCGGCCAACCCGAGCGCCACGATCGTGGCTACCAGCACCGGCGGCCAACCGCCGGCCCACGGCAGCACCAGCAGCGGCAGGAACTGCCAGGCAACTCGCCGCCACGGCATGACCCACGACACCACCAGGGTGAAGAGGACGCGGCCGACCACGAAGAGCGTCGGGCCGGCGATGATCAGGACGAGCCACGGCACCGGCGTCGTTCCGGTCGGCCTGGTGACGACCAGGTCGAAGGTGGCGGCAGTGCCGGCTACGCCGGCCAGCATGACCAGATGGGTGAACGGGGCCAGTCGCGTTGCCCGGCCCCCGTGGGACCCGGCCGCCACCAGCAACTCGCCGGCGCGGAAGACGTAGATCTGCCAGAGCAGCAGCATCGTGGCGAAGGCGCAGAGCAGGGAGACGAGCCGGAGGTGGTCGAGATGGCCCCGGCTGACCTGTAGCGTCGGCAACAGGATGATGTCGCCGAGGGCCAGGATGATGAACTGTTGGTACCGCTCGCCCAGGTGCTCGGTGGTCCGCCCGTACTGCGCTATCGGCACCCGGCCCAGCCACGGTGTGGGGTAGCGGGTCGCTCCGGCGACCAGGTCGATGGTTATGGCGATCGCCCAGAGCCCCCAGTTCGGAGTCTCTGACAGCGCGCCGAGGACCCAGAGGGCGCCGGACACCGTGAACCAGAAGAGAAACCGGGTGGCCCGTTCCCGTGCCGTCCGGTGCCCCTGCCGGTGCAGGGCGGTGACCAGGATGATGCAGCGAACCACGTGCGTGCCGACGTACGAGATCACGAAGAGCAGCAGATGCGCGATGCTGACCATCGGCAGCGATGCCGCCATCCCCACCGACCCGACCATGGCGATCATCAGGATGGCCTGGATCGGGCGTTGCTGCGGGTCGTAGAACTCGGTGGTGGTCGTGGTGACCGACCACGTCCACCAGACGGCGGTCAGCATCAGCAGCAGCTTCGCGCCGCCGGACCAGGAGAGCTCTTCGGACAGCAGTTTCGATGTCAGTGCGAGGGCGGCCACGAAGACCACGTCGAAGAGCAACTCCAGCAGTGTCGCCCGGGTCGACTGGTCCCGCCGACGTACCAGCGCCGCATTCCCTTTGGTGGTCATGCCTGGCCTCCCGCCGCGTCTCCCGAGGAATTATCGGCGGCCCCGGCACGGGTCGTCCCCGGATCGGCGATTCCCGCCGGTCGGGGAAGAGGGCGGCCGGAGGTTGCCACGACGTCGGGCACCGGGCGATGCTTTTCTGCATCCATTAATCTCGATCTCTTCGGAGGTTCGGATGCGCCGCTCCCCACTGGCCGCCCTCGTCCTGACCACCCTGCTGCTCGTCGCGCCCGGCGCGGCGCAGGCCGCCGTCCCCGACCGGGCCGCCGCGCCCGCCGCCGACCCGACGGCCACGCTGACCGGGGTACGCACCACGGGCACCGCCTGGGGTCTGGACCCCGCCACCGGCCGGATGACCCTCACCGTCGACGACACCGTGACCCCGAGCGAACTGGCCGCACTGCGGGCGGTGACCGACCGGGCCGGCGTGCTGCTGCGCCGCGAACCCGGAACGCTGCGCCCCCTGATCGCCGGGGGGCAGAGCATCTACGGCGGCGGTGGCGCGCGTTGCTCGCTCGGCGCGAACGCCCGCAGCGGCAGCACCTACTACGTGATCACCGCCGGGCACTGCACCACCGCCGCCGCCACCTGGTACGCCGACAGCGCCCAGACCACAGTGCTCGGCACCCGCACCGCCACCAGCTACCCCACCAACGACTACGGGCTGATCCGCTACACCGGCCGGATCGCCCACCCGAGCGCGGTCTACACCTACCCCGGCCTGCTGACCATCAACGGCCCCGGCAACGCGTACATCGGTCAGGCGGTGTGCCGCAGCGGCAGCACCACCGGCGTGCGCTGCGGCACCGTCACCGGCCTCAACCAGACGGTCAACTACGCCACCGGGGTGATCTACGGCCTGATCCGCACCAACATCTGCGCCGAGCCGGGGGACAGTGGCGGACCGCTCTACGTGGCCTCCACGGGCAGGATCCTCGGCATCCTCTCCGGTGGCACCGGCAACTGCACCGCCGGTGGCACCACCTACTACCAGCCGATCGCTGAGGTGCTGGCCGCGTACGGGCTGACGTTGCCCTGAGCGTAGAGGTGTGACGTACGACGGGTTGCCCGTCCCGCGCGGGACACCTAGGCTCGGCGACGCCCAGCACCCCCGCCGCGAGGACGTGTGCCCGATGCCGACCGCCCCCCGACCTGACCGGCCGAGTGTTCCGGCAGGCCTCCCGTCGATCGAGGTGGCCGCCGTGGGGGAGACGATGGTGGTGCTCTGCCCCGCGCCGGGTGAGCCGCTGGAGCACGCCGAGCGGGTCGCCGTCTCGGTCGGCGGGGCCGAGTCCAACGTGGCCGGTTACCTGGCCCGCCTGGGACACCTGACGACCTGGGTGAGCCGGGTCGGCGACGACCCCTTCGGCCGGGCCGTCATCCGGCACGTCGCCGCCGCCGGCGTCCGCGTCGACCAGGTGTGCGTGGACCCGGCCGCCCCCACCGGCCTGTACGTCAAGGACCCTGGCCCGGAGGGGACCGCCGTGCACTACTACCGGGCCGGGTCGGCGGCCGCCCGGATGGACCCCGCCACGCTGGCCGACCCGGCGTTGGCCGGTGCCCAGGTGCTGCACCTGTCCGGAATCACCCCGGCGCTGTCCGCGTCCTGCCGGGCGCTGGTCGAGCACGCGGTGACCGACCGGCCGCTGGCGCAGGCGTTGGTCAGTTTCGACGTCAACCACCGGGCCCGGCTGTGGCCCGCCGAGCAGGCCGCGCCGGTGCTGCGCGACCTCGCCAACCGCTGCGACCTCGTCTTCGTCGGGCAGGACGAGGCGGAGACCCTGTGGGGCACCACCGACCCGACGGCCGTACGCGAGCTGTTGCCCGATCCGGAGACGGTTGTGGTCAAGGACGGCGCGGTGGGCGCCACCGCACTGGTCCGCGACGCCGAACCGGTCTTCGTGCCCGCGCCCCGGGTGACTGTGGTGGAGCCGGTCGGCGCCGGAGACGCCTTCGCCGCCGGCTACCTGGCCGGGCTGCTACGCGGCCTCGACCCGGTGCGGCGTTTGCGCCTCGGTCACCTCGTCGCGGCGCAGGCGTTGACCAGCAGCGGCGACAACGCCCCGGTCCCGCAGTGGGCCTGGTTCGAGAAACTCCTCGACGCCCCCGCCGACGCCTGGTCGCCACTCGACCTGACCGACCCGGGCGCGACGACCTGAGTCGGGTCGTCGGGTTGCGACCCGACCAGCAGCAACAGTCCCACCGCGACCTCGGATGGAGTGCACCATGACCACACCGGACTTCGACCACATCTTCGGCGGCGCCCGGGTGATGGCGATCCTGCGCGGCCTGCCGGTCGCCGAAACCGTTCGGCTCGCCGAGCGTGCCTGGGATCTCGGCATCGACGTGGTGGAGGTGCCGGTGGCCACCGCCGACGCGGTGCCGGCGCTGCGGGCCGCCGTCGAGGCGGGCGCCGAGCGCGATCGGATCGTCGGCGCCGGCACCGTGCTCGACGTCGAACAGGTCGCCGCGGCGGCCGACGCGGGCGCCCGGTTCACCGTCGCGCCCGGCCTGGACCTCGCGGTCGCCGACGCCGCCGCCGCGCGTGGCCTGCCGCACCTGCCCGGTGTGGCCACCCCGACCGAGGCCCAGCAGGCACTGCGGCACGGCCTCACCTGGCTCAAGGCGTTCCCCGCGATCTCCCTCGGGCCGGCCTGGTTCAAGGCCGTCGCCGGTCCGTTGCCACAGTTGCGCTTCGTCGCCACCGGCGGCCTCGACGCCAGCAACGCCGGCGCGTTCCTGCAAGCAGGTGTACGTGTGGTGGCCGTCGGCTCCGCCCTCTCCGACCCCACCCAACTCGACGCCCTAGCCAAGCTAACCCGCCCCGCCCTCTAACCCGCCCCGCCCCGCCCCGCCCCCGCCCCGCCCCGCCCCCGCCCCGGCCCCGGCCCCGCCCCGCCCCCCGCCCCGCCGATCTTGCACTTACGGTCGCCGATGCGTCCTGATTCGCCACGTTGGTCGCGACACAAAGTGCAAGATCGGCGCGCGAGGTGGGTGGTGGCGCGCGGGGAGGAGGCGGGGTCGTGGCGGGGTTGTGCCATGGCGTAAGTGCGTCGGGGTTGGGGGCGGGGTTGGGGTGGGGTCTGCGTCGATGCTGTGGTGCGTACCACTTCTCGACACAAAGAGGTCATCGTGGCTCTGTCTCACCGGCGTCGCCGATCCGGGCTGATCGCCCTCGGCGCCGCCCTCACCCTGGCGGCCGGGTTCACACCACCCGGCACGGGAGCGGGCGCCGCCCCGCCGAACAACCCCGACCGCCCGGCGGGTCAACCCCCGGCCACCGCCGGGCGCGCGTCCACCGTCACCCTGATCACCGGTGACACGGTCACCGTCACCACAGCGGCGGACGGCAGCACGGTGTCGACGGTGCGCCGGCCGGACGGCAGCACCCCGAGCTTCCACCGCACCGTGCGCGACGGCGACACCTACGTCTACCCGGACGCCGCGCTGTCCTATGTGACCAGCGGCGTGTTGGACCGGCAACTGTTCAACGTCACCGACCTCATCGCCGACGGTTACGACGACGCGCACACCGACGCGCTTCCGTTGATCGTCACGATGACCGACGCGGCGGCCCGCAACCGCACCCGCCCCGCCGTGGACGGCGCCAAACTGGTCCGCCAGTTGGACAGCGTGCAGGGCGCGGCGCTGACCCGCCAGCGGGCCACCGCCGACCGGTTCTGGACCGCGCTGACCGCCGGTTCGACCCGGCGTACGGGTGACGCCCCGACCCTGGCAGGCGGCATCGCCAAGGTCTGGTTGGACGGTCGGGTGCACGCCGACCTGGCCGAGTCGACAGCGCAGATCGGCGCGCCGAAGCTGTGGGCCGAGGGCAACACCGCCTCCGGTGTCGACGTCGCGGTGCTCGACTCGGGTGCGGACGCCGAACACCCTGATCTCGTCGGTCAGATCGCCGAGTCCAGCAGCTTCGTGCCCGAGGAGCCCGACATCCTCGACTACAAGGGCCACGGCACGCATGTCGCCTCGACGATCGCGGGCACCGGCGCCGCGTCCGGTGGCGCCGAGCGGGGTGTGGCCCCCGGTGCCCGGCTGCACATCGGCAAGGTGCTCAACAGCGAGGGCAGCGGGCAGGACTCCTGGATCATCGCCGGCATGGAGTGGGCGGCCCGGGAGCAGAAGGCCCGGGTGGTCAGCATGAGCCTGGGTGGCGAGTCCACCGACGGCAGCGACCCGATGAGCCAGGCGGTCGACCGGCTCAGCGCCGAGACCGGTGCCCTCTTCGTGATCGCCGCCGGCAACAGCGGCCCGGCGAGCATCGGCAGCCCGGGTGCGGCCAACTCCGCGCTCACCGTCGGTGCCGTCGACAGCACCGACCACCTCGCCGACTTCTCCAGCCAGGGGCCACGCGCCGGCGACGGCGGGCTCAAGCCCGAGATCACCGCCCCCGGCGTGGACATCCTGGCGGCCCGCTCGCACCTCGTGCGGGGCGGCGCCGGTGACTACACGCTGATGAGCGGCACGTCGATGGCCACCCCGCACGTTGCCGGCACGGCCGCGCTGGTCGCCGCCGCGCACCCGGACTGGACCGGTCAGCGGATCAAGGAAGCGCTGGTCAGCACGGTCAAGGCCACCCCCGAGTACACCCCGTACCAGGCGGGTGCCGGTCGGGTCGACGCGGTCGCCGCCGCGCACGCCACGGTCTTCGCCACCCCGAGTGCCTACTCCGGTTTCCAGGCGTGGCCGCAGCAGCCGGGCGCTACCGTCGACCGTACTGTCACCTACACCAACCTCGGCAGCGCGCCGGTGGCCCTGAAGCTGGCAGTCGATGCGGGCACCGCGCCGGCCGGACTGTTCGCGCTCTCCGCCGACCGGGTCACAGTGCCCGCGGGCGGCACCGCCACCGTGACGGTGACCGCCGAGTACGACAAGCTGCCGGTGGAGAAGCAGGTCAGCGGCATGGTCGTCGCCACCGACGACACCGGTGCGGTGCGTGGCCGCACCCTGATCGGGGCCGGCAAGGAGGGTCAGCGGCAGAACCTGACGCTTGTCGCCAAGGATCGGGACGGCAAGCCGCTCGTCGGCAAGGTCATCCTCACCGCCGACACCCTCTTCACCGCCGTGGACCTGCCCGAGAGCGGCACCGCCACGCTGCGGCTGCCGGTGGGAAGCTGGAACGGTTGGATCTCCGCGGACGTGCGCGGCGCGCACGGACCGCACTCCAAGGGCATGGCGATGCTCAGCTTCACCGACGTGAACCTGGACCGCGACCGCACCGTCACCCTGGACGCGCGCGCCGCCCGACAGGTGCAGGCCCGGGTGCCGCAGGAGGCCACCGCCAGCGCGCTGCGGATGGACATCCACCGGTCCACGAAGAACGGTCTCACCGAGAGTCAGGTGCTGCCCGACGACTCGTACGACAGCATGTGGGCGTTGCCGACGAGCCGTCCCGTGACCGACGGCGAGTTCGAGTTCGGTGCCCGGTGGCGGCTGGAGCAGCCGGCCCTGACCGTTTCGGCGGGCGGTCGCTCGTACGACGATCTGTTGGTGAAGCGGGCGACCCCGGCGCTGCCGGCCGGTCGTCGCCAGCTGGACGCGGTCTACGTCGCCGACGCGTCGGCGGCGGGGCTGGCCAAGCGTCCGGTCCGGGACCGGGCCGTAGTGGTACGCCGCAGTGACAGTGTGGACATCGCCACCCAGGCGCAGGCCGCCGCGGCGGCCGGCGCGAAGCTGCTGCTCGTGGTCAACGACGGTGTCGGTCGGCTCCAGCCCTGGGACGAGTTCGCGTGGAGCCCGGAGAGCCCGGCCCCGGTTACCGTCGCCACCCTCGGCGCCGACGAGGGTGGGCAGCTCATCGCCGCGCTGGAGCGGGGCGCGGTGCGGCTCACCGTCGAGTCGCACCCGCAGACCGACTACCTGTACGACGTGGCGCACCACTGGACCGGCACGGTGCCGGCCGACCCCACCTACCGGCCCACGAAGCGGCAGTTGGCCCGGGTCGACGTGGAGTTCCGCAACTACCGGCAGGGCAAGGCGCTGGAGTTCCGCACCGACGTCTGGCGCGGCTGGGCGTCGAGCAACCAGGAACCGGCCCCGGCGCAGGGCCGACGCACCGACTGGGTGAGCGCCGACCAACTGTGGATCGACGACGCGTTCATCGCCGGCGAGACCGGGCAGCACCTGATGGCGGCGACCACGTACCCCGCCGGCAAGCCGAGCACCGTCACCTGGTTCGGGCCGATCCAGCGACCCCGGATGGGCGGCAGCTACGTGCCGGTCCGGTACCTGGACACCGTCTACCTGCCCGCGCCCGGGTGGGGCGACGGGGGCGGTCACATCGGTGAGGCGTACGCGAACTACGACATGGTCAACCGGACCACCCTCTACCAGGGCGACAAGGAGCTGAACTGGGGCAACGCCGAGTACCTCCAGGTCTCCGGGCTGGCGTCTCAGCGACTGCCGTACCGGCTTGTGGTGGAGAACGACAGGGCCGCGTGGACCAACCCGTACTCCCGGCAGACCCGCACCGAGTGGGGTTTCCACTCGGCGGTCACCGGGGAGGAGTCGGCCGAGGCGCTGCCGATGATCCAGCTGGACTACCAGGTGGCCATCGACTCCGCCGGCACTGCGTCGCGGCGGGCGCCGCTGACAGTTGTCGCCTCCCACCTGCCCGGCGTCACCGGCACCATCAACGCGGTGACCGTCGAGGTGTCCTACGACGACGGGGCGACCTGGCAGAAGCAGCGGCTGACCCGGCACGGCGACGGCTGGCGTACCTCACTGGCCGCGCCGGCGAAGGCCGGTTTCGTGAGCCTGCGCGCCACGGCGCGGGACAACGCCGGCAACACCGTGAGTCAGAGCATCAGCCGGGCGTTCGGCCTGCGCTGACAGCACTGCGGCCGGCCGTCGCTCGGGGTGCCTCGCGCACCCCGGCGGCGGCCGGTGCCGTCAGCCCCGTTCCTCGGCGAGCTGGTCCCAGTCCGTGATGACCGGCAGCAGGTCGCCGGCCAGCCAGGCGGCGCTCTGGTCGTCGTGGTGCCTGTCGCCGGGCACCCCGCAGGTGCCCAGGGGGACCACCCAGCGGCTGTCCGAGCGGTGGGCCAGGTCCCAGACGAAGCGCGCCGCCGGCCCCCGGAAGCACCAGTGGGTGACCCCGGGCACGCTGGAGGTGGCCAACACGCAGTCGTGGTCACCGTCGAGCCGGGGGCCGGGCCCGGTGTCCGAGCCGGGCAGGGCCCGCCACGGCGCCAGCCGGTGCAGGTCCCCCCAGGGCACCTGCCGGGCTGCCGCGTCGGCGACCTCCTCGGCCGCCGCGCCCACCAGCGCGGCGATGTCCACACCGGGCATCGGGGTCGCGCCGAGCAGGTGCTCCAGCGCGTGACCGACCCGCGGCGTCAGCGCCAGCCAGGGCGCGAACACCTCGGGGTACGCGGGCGACTCGGCCAGCGCGGCCAGCGCCGGGTGGGCGGCGATCCGACGTACGACAGCCGCCCGCAGGATGGCGTAGGCCGCCGCGTCCGTGCTGTCGGCGGCCATCCGGCGGTCCCAGCGCAGCAGCCGTTCACGCAGCGCGGCGGCGGCCGGACCGAGCCCCGTCGACTCGGCGAGGACCGCCAGCAGCGGCCCGGCCGCGCCCAGGTACGTGTCGGTGTGCACCGAGGCCATCTCGTCGGCCGTCCAGGCCGAACGGGCGTCGAGCAGCTCGGCGATGCGATGCGCCCGGTGCGGTGGGGCGAACTCCACACCGAGCGGTGCCGCCAGCCCGCGCTCGTTGGCCATCACCGACCTACCGACCACCTCGGCGCTGGGCATCGGCGCGTGCCAGCCCTGCCAGGCGTACGCGGTGTCCCATCCGGGGACCACCCGCCGACCGTTTTCCGGGTGCCGTACCGGCACCGCGCCGGCGACCCGGTGCAACAGCCCTCCGGCGGTGTCCGCCGCCTGCACCACGTTGACCGGCTCCACCCAGTGCCGCAGGGCGTGGTCGACATCGGCCACGGTCCGGGCGCGCAGCAGCTCCGGCAGCGTCGCGAAACCGAGGTCACCCCGGACCCGGGGCGGGTAGCGCAGGCTGACGGCACTCTCGTCGTCCGGCCCACCGGCGATCACCGGACCACGATCGGTCTCCACCACCTCGACCTCGACCGGGTCGGCCCCAGCCACCTCGATCGTTTCGACGTGGCGGTGCGCCGGTCGCCAGCCGTCCGGGCCGAGCGCCTGCACCCGGGGGCCGTCGCGGCGCAGCCGCTCCGCGTACACGTCCTGGTAGTCGGCCATCGCGTTGGTGATCGCCCAGGCCACCTGACCGGTGTGCCCGAAGTGCGCGATGCCCGGCACACCCGGCACCGCCAACCCGACCACGTCGTACTCCGGGCAGGCCAGCCGGATCTGCTGGTAGACGCCGGGATCCTCGATGAACCGGTGCGGATCGCCGGCGAGCAGCGCCGCCCCGGTGCCGGTGCGCTCGGTGGCGAGCAGCCACCCGTTGCTGCCGGCCACGGCGGGCCCGTCGGTGGCGAACCTGTCGACCGCGTCCGGCCCGAGCCGCTGCGCCACGTGCTCGCGCCAGAGCTTGCCGGGGAACCCGGCGAACAGGATGTGGTGGCCCAGCCAGACCGCGAGTGGCGTCCACGGCTCCCACCGACCCGGGCGCAGCCCGGTGGCGGCGAACTCCGGTGACCGGGCCGCCCCGGCGGCGAGGCTGGCGTTGACGCCGTCCACGTAGGCGCCCACCCACTCGGCGGTCGCCGGGTCCAGTGCCGCGTGGCAGCGGCGTGCGGTGTCGTCGAGCCGGACCTGCCGGACGAAGCGGTCCCAGCCGAGCGCGTCGGGGCCGAGGAACGCCGCGCTGGTGCCCTGGGCGCGGTGCCGTTCCACCTCGATCTGCCAGGCCCGGTCGTACGCGGTCACCCGGCCCTGTGCCGTGGCGAGGGCGAGCGGGTCGTCGGCCCGCAGGTGCGGAACTCCCCACGGGTCACGGAAACGCCGGGCGCTGCGCTCGCTCACGCCGGCTCCGGTGCCAGGGTGGTGGCCCGGCGTCGGGCCGCGGGGACGACCAGCGGGGTGCCCGTCTCCGGGTCGTCGATCACCCGGCAGGGCAGCCCGAACACCTCCGCCACCAGGTCGGCGGTGACCACCGACGCCGGCTCCCCGGCGGCCACCACCCGTCCGTCGCGCATGGCGATCAGGTGGGTGGCGTAGCGGGCCGCGTGGTTCAGGTCGTGCAGCACCGCGACAAGGGTGCGGCCCTGCTCCTCGTGCAACCGGGCGCAGAGGTCCAGGATCTCGATCTGGTGGGCGATGTCGAGGTACGTGGTCGGCTCGTCGAGCAGCAGCAGGGGCGTCTGCTGGGCCAGTGCCATGGCGATCCAGACCCGTTGCCGCTGCCCGCCGGACAGTTCGTCCACCGCCCGGTCGGCGAGGTCGTCGACACCGGTCGCGGCCATCGACTCCTCGACCACCCGTTCGTCCTCGCGGGACCACTGCCGCAGCAGCCCCTGGTGGGGGTAGCGACCCCGGGCGACCAGTTCGGCGACGCTGATGCCGTCCGGTGCGATCGACGACTGCGGCAGCAGGCCGAGTGTCCGGGCCACGGTGCGGGCCGGCAGATCGTGAATGTCGCGTCCGTCCAGCAGCACCGCACCGGCGCTGGGGCGCAGCATCCGGGACAGCGCGCGCAGCAGCGTCGACTTGCCGCACGCGTTCGGGCCGATGATCACCGTGAAGGACCTGTCGGGCACCGCCACTGTCAGGTTCTCGGCGATGGTGCGCTGGTCGTAGGCGAGGGTCAGCGCGGTGCCGCCGAGTCGGGAATCGCCGGGTCGCATGGGTGCTCCTTCGAGGGCGTCACTGGTGTTCACAGCCGGCCGGCCCGACGTTCCATCGCCAGCAGCCAGACCAGGTAACCGCCGCCGATCACGCCGGTGACCACGCCGACCGGGAGTTGGTGCCCGGCGAACGCGCGCTGCGCCGCAAGGTCGGCCCCGACCAGCAGCGCCGCGCCGACGGCCATGGACGGCAGCAGGTTCGGACCCGGGGCCCGGGTCAGTCGTTTCGCCACGTGCGGGGCGACGAGCGCCACGAAGGACACCGGCCCGGCGGCGGCCGCCGCGAACGAGACCAGCAGCACGGCGGCAGCGAGCAGTACCAGGCGCAGCCGGCGTACCGGCACCCCCAGGGCGCTGGCCGCGTCGTCGCCCAGCTCCATCATCCGCAGCGCCGGAGCGCAGCCGACGAGCACCAGCGGCGCCAACAGGACCAGGACGGCGAGCAGCGGCCCGGCGTTTGCCCAGCCCCGTCCGTCCAGGCTGCCGGTGAGCCAGAGCACCGCGCGGGCGGCTTCCATCAGGGGCGCCCGGGTCAGCAGGTAGCCGTTGACGCCGGTCAGGATCGCGGCCACCCCGATGCCGACCAGGATGAGCCGGTAGCCGTGCACTCCGCGCCGCCAGGCGAGCGCGTAGATCACCAGACCGGTGCCGAGGCCACCGACGACCGCCGCGCCGGCCAACGCCAGGCTGCTGCCACCGAGGACGACCACCACCAGCGCGCCGGTCGACGCGCCCTGGGTGAAGCCCAGAATGTCCGGGCTGCCCAACGGGTTGCGCACCAGCGACTGGAACACCGTGCCGGCGAGAGCCAACGCCGCGCCGACCAACACTGCGGTGACCAGCCGGGGCAGGCGCAGTTCGAGCACGATGAACTGCTCCGCCACGGTGCCACCGCCGGTCAGCGTGCGTAGCACGTCGGCCGGCCCCATCGGGTAGTCACCACTGCCCAGGGCCACCAGACCGAAGCCGGCCGCGAGCACCGCCGCGCCGGCACCGACGCCCAACGCGCGGGGTCGGAACCGCAGCGACAACCCCCATGAAGTACGCAGAACTGTCACGGTTGCGCCACCGGTCGGCGGCTGACCAGCCACAGGAAGAGCGGGCCGCCCAGCACGGCGGTCACCATGCCTACCTGGAGTTCTCCGGGGCGGCCCAGCACCCGGCCGAGCACGTCGGCGCCGAGCAGCAACGCGGGTGCGAGCACCGCGCAGTACGGAAGCAGCCAGCGCAGGTCCGGGCCGGTCAGGGCACGGACCAGGTGCGGCACGAGCAGACCGACGAAGACGATCGGCCCGCACGCGGCGGTCGCCGCGCCGCAGAGCAGGGTGACGGCGACGATGACGGCGGCGCGGATCAGCGCGGGTCGAGCGCCGAGGGCTCGCGCCGCGTCGTCGCCGAGCGCCAGTGCGTTCAGCGGACGGGCGGCACCGAGCGCGACCAGCAGCCCGATGAGGATGAACGGCAGCACCCTGGTGACGGTCGCGGAGTCCGCGCTGGCCAGCGAGCCGACGGTCCAGAAGCGCAGCCGCTCCAGCGACGCGGTGTCCAGCAGCATCACCGCGCTCACGTAGGAGTAGAGGGTGGCGTTGAGCGCGGCTCCGGCCAGCGCGAGTCGGGCCGGTGTGGCGCCGCGTCCGCCGCCGACGGCGTAGACGAGCGCGGTCACCGCCGCCGCGCCGAGCAGCGCGAACCAGACGTACCCGCCGACGGCGGTGACGCCCAGGAACGCGGCGGCGGTGGCGACGGCCGCGGACGCGCCGGCGTTGATGCCGAGTAGCCCGGGGTCGGCGAGTGGGTTGCGGGTGAGGGCCTGCATGACCGCGCCCGCCACACCGAGGGCGGTGCCGGCGAGCAGCCCGAGCAGGGTGCGGGGCAGGCGCATCCGGTGCACCACCGCGTACTCGGTGGCGTCGCGGTGCAGCAACCCGGACCAGACGTCGGCGAGCGGCATGGCCTTCGCGCCGACCGCGATGCTGAGCACCACGATCACCGCGAGCAGTGCCACGGCGGTGACCAGCCCGGCGGCGCGGGCCGCCCGACGGCCACGCCGGCTCGGGGGTGCGGCCGCTTCCCTGACCGGCACGGGTGGTGCCGGTCGGGTGACTGTGGGTGTGGCGTCCAGTGTGGGCTCCGGGGTGGTGGCGACACGGCGTACCGCTGTTGACAATGACCGAGGTTAGGCTAACCTAACCCCGCTGCCCTGGTCGACCCCGGCCAACCCTTGATCGAAAGACAACACCATGCCCGATGCCCTGTCCGCCCGCCGCCTCTCCCGCCGTGGCCTGCTGGCCGCCGGTGGCGCTGCCACACTGGCCACCCTGCTCGCCGCCTGTGGCACTGACGACGCCGCGAAACCCGCCGCAGGCAACGGAAACGGCCCCTGGTCGTTCACCGACGACCGGGGCACGAAGGTGGCAGCGGCGGCCCGTCCGACCCGCGTGGTGGCCTTCACCGGCGTGGCGGCGGCACTGATCGATTTCGGTCTCGACAAGCAGCTCGTGGGCGTGTTCGGTGAGACCAAACGCGCCGACGGCACCGCCGAGCCGCAAGCCGGTGACCTGAACGTCGAGGGCGTCGAGATCCTCGGCAATGTGTGGGGCGAGTTCAGCCTGGAGAAGTACGCGGCGCTGCGCCCCGAACTGCTTGTCACCCACATGTACGACCCGGACGCGCTCTGGTACGTGCCGGACGAGAGCAAGGCCAAGATCCTCCCGCTGGCGCCCAGTGTGGCGATCACCACCGCCCGGGTGCCGATGACCAAGCCCATCGAGCGGTACGCGGCGCTGGCCGAGTCGCTCGGCGCGGACCTGTCCGCGAAGAAGGTCACCGACGGAAAGGCCCGCTTCGACGCCGCCGCCGAGGCGGTCCGGCAGGCGGTCAAGGCCAACCCCGGGATCAAGGTTATGGCCTGCTCCGGCAGCCCCGACCTCTTCTACGTCTCCAACCCGAAGGTCAGCACCGACCTGATGTACTTCGCCGAGTTGGGCGTCGACATCGTGGTCCCCACCAAGCTCGAAGCCGGCGACTACTTCGAGGCGCTGAGCTGGGAGAGCGCCGGCAAGTTCCCAGCCGACCTGATCCTGCTCGACAACCGCAGCACCGCCCTGCAGGCCAAGGACCTCACCGCCAAGCCGACCTGGCAGCAACTGCCGGCGGTCAGGGCCAACCAGGTGAGCCCGTGGGACGCGGTGCCCCGCTTCTCGTACGCCGGCTCCGCGCCGCTGTTGGAGAACCTCGCCACCGCCATCCGGAACGCAGAGAAGGTCAGCTGACGGAAACCACATCCCGAGGCGCATCGCCGCGCCCGGGGTGGGTTCCGGCTGCCCTCGTGGAGAACGTGGAAGGACATTCCGTGACCGTGCCGACGTACCCAGTCGAGACCACCACGCCGCCACCGGCGTCAACCGCCGCGCGGGCCCAGCTGCTGCATGGCGGCTCGGTCGAGCAGTACCGCCGGACGATCGCCGACGGCGTCGACCGGGTCGCCCGTCGGGTGGCCACGGTGGACCGTCCCGGTACCGGAATCACGCCGGCCGAACTGGCCCCGCTTGTCGACCGGGTGGACCTGGACCGTCCGCTGGGCGACGCCGGCGCCGCCCTCGACGAGCTGGAGGACGTCTACCTGCGCGACGCCGTCTGGTTCCACCACCCCCGCTACCTGGCCCACCTCAACTGCCCGGTGGCCATCCCGGCGCTGCTCGGCGAGTCGGTGCTGACCGCCGTGAACTCCTCGCTGGACACCTGGGACCAGAGCGCCGGGGCCACCCTCATCGAGCGCCGGCTGATCGACTGGACAGCCGAGCGGATCGGACTCGGTCCGCATCCGGACGGGATCTTCACCAGCGGCGGCAGCCAGTCCAACCTCCAGGCGCTGCTGTTGGCCCGGGAGGAGGCGTGCGGCGACGCCATCGGCCCGGCGGCGCGGGCGGAACTGCTGCCCCGGCTGCGCGTGATCACCTCCGCTGCCGGTCACTTCAGCGTGCAGAAGTCGGCCAAGCTGCTCGGCCTCTCCCCGGACGCGGTCATCGCGGTGGCCACCGACACCCGGCGACGGATCAGCGCGGCCGCGGTCAGTGCGGAGATCGTGCGGTGCCGTCAGGCCGGGCTCGTGGTGATGGCCGTCGTCGGCACCGCAGGCACCACAGACTTCGGCTCGATCGACCCGCTCACGGAGCTGGCCGGGATCTGCGCGGCAGCCGACGTCTGGCTGCACGTGGACGCCGCGTACGGGTGCGGTCTGCTCGTCTCACCGACGCGCCGGCACCTGCTCGACGGCATCGAGCGTGCCGACTCGGTGACAGTGGACTTCCACAAGTCGTTCTTCCAGCCGGTCAGCTCCAGCGCGCTGCTGGTCCGCGACCGGCGGACGTTGCGGCACGCCACCTACCACGCCGACTACCTCAACCCGGCCCGGATGGTGGAGCAGCGCATCCCCAACCAGGTCGACAAGAGCTTGCAGACCACCCGCCGCTTCGACGCGCTGAAGCTATGGCTCACCCTGCGGGTGATGGGCCCGGACGCGCTCGGCGGGCTCTTCGACGAGGTCGTCGACCGGGCCGCCGACGCCTGGCAGCTGGTCAGCGAGGACCCGCGCTTCGAGGTGGTGACGCGCTCGGAGCTGAGCACTGTGGTGTTCCGTTACCTGCCCACCGGCCCCGGCCGGGAGTTGGCCGACGCCGCCAACCTGCACGCCCGGGAGGCCCTCGCGGCGTCCGGTCTCGCAGTGGTCGCCGGGACCCGGGTGGACGGCCGGCACTTCCTGAAGTTCACACTGCTCAACCCGGAAACCACAGTCGACGACGTCGGGTACGTGCTCGACCTGATCGCCACCCACGCCGGCCGGTACGTGCACGACCACGTCGACGCCGACCTGACCTGCCACGTCGGCTGACGCCGGTGACAACGAACCCGCGCCTGGAGACCCCGATGTCCACCCACGACTTCGTCGCCATCGGGTTGGGCCCGTACAACCTGGGCCTGGCCTGCCTCACCGCGCCCATCGACGAGCTCGACGGCGTGTTCCTGGAGGCGCGGCCGAGCCTCGCCTGGCACCCCGGCATGCTGCTGGAGTCGGCCCGGTTGCAGACCCCGTTCATCGCCGACCTGGTCAGCCTCGCCGACCCGACGTCGCCGTACTCCTTCCTCAACTACCTCAAGGAGATCGGCCGGCTGTACCCGTTCTACATCCGGGAGAGCTTCTACCCGCTGCGCAGCGAGTACGACGCGTACTGCCGGTGGGCGGCGGCGAAACTGCCGAACCTGCGATTCGGTCACAGCGTGACAACTGTGGAGTACGACACCGCCGACGAGCGGTACGTGGTGCGCGCCAGCACCGGCACGGGCGAGACGGTGGCATACCGGGCCCGGCACCTGGTGCTCGGCACCGGCACCCCGCCGCACCTGCCCCCGGCCGTGGCCGAGTTGCCCGGTGACGCCGTGCACAACTCCCACTACCTGGAGCACCGTTCGGCGCTGCGCACCAAGCGCAGCATCACAGTGGTGGGCAGCGGGCAGAGCGCCGCCGAGATCTACCACGACCTGCTCGGCGACATCGACCGCTACGGCTACCAGCTCAACTGGGTGACCCGGTCGCCGCGGTTCTTCCCGCTCGAATACACCAAGCTGACGCTGGAGATGACCTCGCCGGACTACGTGGACTACTTCCACGCGCTGCCGGAGGCGACCCGCTACCGGCTGGAGTCCGAGCAGAAGGGCCTGTTCAAGGGGATCAACGCGGACCTGATCAACGACATCTTCGACCTGCTCTACGCGCACAGCGTGGACGGGCCGGTGAACACCCGCCTGCTCACCAACACCGAGCTGGTCAGCGCCGAGCACCGGGACGGGCAGTACACGCTGGGTTTGCGGCAGGTGGAACAGGAACGCGACTTCGCCCTGCGTACCGAGGGCCTCGTCCTGGCCACCGGCTACCACTACCGGGTGCCGGAGTTCCTCACGCCGGTGCGGGACCGGATCCGCTGGGACGCGCACGGCCGCTTCGACGTGGCCCGCAACTACAGCATCGACCACAGCGGGCGGGGCATCTTCCTACAGAACGCGGGCACCCACACGCACAGCATCACCTCACCGGACCTGGGCATGGGCGCCTACCGCAACTCCTGGATCATCAGGGAGTTGCTCGGCCGGGAGCACTACCCGATCGAGAAGAGCATCACCTTCCAGGAGTTCGGGGTGTCGTCGTGACCACCGTCTTCACCCACGTCGACGAAAAGCTCGGTGAGTTCGCGCTGCGGCCGCTCCATCCGGACGCCGACGCGGCGCTGCTGCACACCTGGGTGACCCACCCGAAGGCGGCGTTCTGGATGATGCAGGATGCCGACCTGGCCCAGGTCACCGAGGAGTACCGGCGCATCGCTGCGCACCCGCACCACGACGCGTACCTCGGCCTGTGGCGGGGGAGTCCCGCCTTCCTGGCGGAGCGCTACGACCCGGCCCACGTCGAGCTGGTCGGCCTGTACGACCACCAGCCCGGTGACGTGGGCATGCACTTCCTCTGCGCGCCGGTCGACGCGCCGGTGCACGGCTTCACCCGGGCGGTGATCGGCACCGTCATGGCGTGGCTCTTCGCCGACCCGACGACCCGGCGGGTGGTGGTCGAACCGGACGTGCGCAACACCGCTGTGCATGCGCTGAACGCCGGCGTCGGCTTCACCGTCGTCGGCCCGATCGTCAAGCCCGAGAAGGACGCGCTGCTCAGCGTCTGCACCCGGGCCCAGTCCCAGGCCGCCGCCGATCGCGCCACGGTCGACAACGCCGCTGCCACCCGAACCGAAGGAGCCCCGGCGTGACCACCACCGCCGTCCCCACCCACACGCCAGTCGCCACCGCGCACAGCGCCTCCGGCGACCCGGTCGGGCACCTCACCCCGCAGCGCTGGGCCCGGGCCAACCGGCTGCTGGTCCGCAAGGCTCTCGCCGAGTTCACCCATGAGCGGTTGCTCACCCCGGAGGCCGTGACCGGCCCCGACGACCGGCAGTGGTACGAGGTCCGCAGCGACGACGGCACTGTCACCTACCGGTTCGCGGCGCGGGTGCTCGCCCTGGCGCACTGGCAGATCGACGCGGACAGCATCACCCGACACCGCGATGGCACGCCAGTGGCCCCCGACGCGGTGGACCTCATCGTCGAACTGCGCGACACCCTCGGGCTCTCCGCGCGGGTGCTCCCCGTCTACCTGGAGGAGATCACCTCGACGCTGGCGGGTACGGCGTACAAGCTGGCCCAGGCCGCGCCGAGCGCCGCCGAGCTGGCCGAGGCGGACTTCCAGACCATCGAGACCTCGATGACCGAGGGCCACCCGTGCTTCGTGGCGAACAACGGCCGGCTCGGCTTCGGCGTCGACGAGTACCACCGGTACGCCCCGGAGGCCGCCGCGCCGGTGCGGCTGGAGTGGCTGGCCGCGCACCGGGACCACTCGACGTTCAGCAGCGCCGCCGACCTCGACTACGACACGCTCATCGAGCGCGAGTTGGACGCCGAGACCCGGGCCCGGTTCGCGGCCACCATGGCCGATCTCGGGCTGGACCTCGCCGACTACCACCTGATCCCGGCGCACCCGTGGCAGTGGTGGAACAAGCTGGCTGTCACCTTCGCCGGCGAGTTGGCCCAGCGGCGGCTGGTGCACCTCGGGCCCGGGCCGGACGTGTACCTCGCCCAGCAGTCCATCCGTACCTTCTTCAACGTCAGCGAGCAGGGGCGGCACTACGTCAAGACCGCGCTGTCGGTGCTGAACATGGGCTTCATGCGGGGGTTGTCGGCGGCGTACATGGCGGCCACCCCGGCGATCAACGACTGGCTGGCCGACCTGATCGCCGCCGACGAGGTGTTGACCGGCACCGGCCTGACCGTCATCCGGGAGCGAGCCGCTGTGGGTTACCGGCACCGGCAGTACGAGGCGGCGACCGAGCGCACCTCCCCGTACCGCAAGATGTTGGCAGCCCTGTGGCGGGAGAGCCCGGTGCCCGACCTGGCGCCAGGGCAGCGGCTGTCCACCATGGCCGCGCTGCTGCACGTCGACGACGAGGGCGGGTCACTGGCGGCCGCGCTGATCGCCCGGTCCGGCCTGACGCCCGAGGTGTGGCTGCGTCGCTACCTGGACGCGTACCTGACCCCGCTGCTGCACAGCTTCTACGCCCACGATCTGGCCTTCATGCCGCACGGCGAGAACGTCATCCTGGTCCTCGACGAGCAGGACACCGTCCAGCGGGTGATCTTCAAGGACATCGCCGAGGAGATCGCGGTGATGAGCGACAGGGTCGAGCTGCCGGCGGCGGTGGAGCGGATCCGCGTCGAGGTGCCCGACGACACCAAGCTGCTGAGCATCTTCACCGACGTGGTGGACTGCTTCCTGCGGCACCTCAACGCCGTCCTGGTCGAGGCCGGCGTGCTCGCCGAGGACAACTTCTGGCGCACTGTCGCTGCCTGCGCCGCCGACTACTTCGACCGGGTGCCGCACCTGGCCGAGCGGGTCCGCCACTACGACCTGTTCGCCCCGGAGTTCACGCTGTCCTGCCTCAACCGGCTGCAACTGCGCGACAACCAGCAGATGATCGACCTGGCCGACCCGTCCGCGGCGCTCCAGTTCGTCGGCACCCTCACCAACCCGCTCGCCGCCCACGCTCCGGCCCGGTGACCGCTGTCGCGTCTGGTCGGCGCGCACGCCAGCGGGTGCAATAGGCGAATGGGAGTTCTGAGTACCGCCAGCCTGTTCGCCGCCACGCTGACCACCGGCCTGACCACCGGCCTGACCGCCGGCCTGACCGCCGGCCTGACCGCCGGGCTGTTCGCCGCCTTCGGCCGGCTGCTCGGCTGAGGCCGGTTGGCCGACCGACCGGGCCGGCGCTGGCTCAGTCGGTCGGCTCCGCCGTGCCGGCTTGCTGGAACGCGCGGGCCAACGCGGCGAGGTCGAGGCCCTCGAAGTGCTGGAGGAACCGGCGCCGTACGGCGGCCAGGTGACTCGGCCAGGATTCCTCCAGGCGGGCGTAGCCCGCGTCGGTGAGGACGGCGTTCCAGCCGCGCGCGTCCTCCTCGCACCGTTCCCGACGGACCAGGCCCTGCGTCTCCAGCCTGATGATCGTGCGGGTCATGCCGCTGAGGGAGAGGTGGCAGAGCGCGGCGAGCTCGTTCATGCGCATCCGCCGGTCCGGTGTCTCGGAGAGGTTCATCAGCGCCGTGTACTCGGTGAGCGGTAGCTGACGGTCACCGACCATGTCCGCGTCGATCGCGCGGGGCAGCACGTGCATGACCTGACCCAGGGCGCGGACCAGCGCTTCCTCGTCTGGGGTGAGGGGTTGCGGAGTCGCTGCGGAGGTGTTGGACATCCTCCTATCATACTTGTTTGACCGAGCAAGTGCTCACCCTCCGTGTGACCACGCCCATAGGCCACATATTTGCTTGACCAATCAAGCACCGGTTAGCGTTCCGGTCGTCAGGCAAGGACCTCTGAAAGGCGCCACACATGACCAGGATCGGGATCATCCTCGGAAGCACCCGCCCGGGGCGTAACGGCGAGGCCGTCGCCCGCTGGGTGCTCGAGATCGCCAAGCAGCGCTCCGACGCGGAGTACGAGCTGATCGACCTGCTCGACTACCAGCTGCCGCACCTCGACGAGGCGTACCCGCCCTCGATGGGCCAGTACACCCAGCCGCACACCAAGCGGTGGGCCGAGACGATCGCGTCGTTCGACGGGTTCGTCATCGTCACCCCCGAGTACAACCACTCGACCTCGGGCGCCTTGAAGAACGCGATCGACTTCCTCTACGCCGAGTGGAACAACAAGGCCGTCGGCTTCGTCAGCTACGGCTCGGTCGGCGGGACGCGCGCCGTGGAGCACCTGCGTCTGATCTCCGGTGAGCTCCAGATGGCCGACGTGCGTTCGCAGGTCGCCCTGTCGCTCTTCACCGACTTCGAGAACTTCAGCGTCTTCAAGCCCAACCAGTTCCACCAGGACTCGCTGACCGCCACCCTCGACCAGGTGGTCGCCTGGAGCACGGCGCTCGCCCCGCTGCGCAAGGGCTGAGCGATTCGCGTCGTCCGGAAACGGCCGCCGGGGATCCCACGGCCGTTTCCGGACGTCAGGCACGCTCCGCGTCGGCGAACAGATCCAGCGAGAGCTGCCACAGTCGCGCCGCCGCCGCGGGGTCGATCGCGTGGTCGGCGACGCCGCGCAGCGGGTCCGCCGGGTCGTGGCGCACCGCCTGCGCACAGTCCTCGAAGTATCGACCGCCGATGCCCTCCACCTGCGGCCCGGCGGCGAGCAGCACGGACGTCGCGGCTCCCTGCTGCGGGGTCTTGAAATCGAATGCCGGAAGCTGCGCGTAGTCCTCCTCGGTGAGGCGCCGTCCCAGGTTGGTGGCGACCGCGCCCGGATTGGCCACGTTGACGGTGATGCCGTCGCCGGCCCAACGCCGGTTCGCTTCGACAGCGAACAGCGCGGTGGCGGTCTTCGACTCGCCGTAGGCGAGCAGACGGTCATACCGGCGTTCCCGGAAGTTGACGTCCTCGAAGACCATCGGGGCCTGAACGTGGGCGATGGAACTCAGCGACACCACGCGGGCCCGACCGGCCGCGACGAGCGCCCGGTGCAGGCCGTTGGCGAGCGCGAAGTGGCCGAGGTGGTTGGTGGCCAACTGCAACTCCCAACCCTCCGCCGTGCGCATCTCCGGGGTCGCCGACACCCCGGCGTTGTTGACCAGGATGTGCAGGGGCCCGTCCCAGGCGGCCACGAACTCGGCGACCGACCGCTGGTCGGACAGGTCCAAGGGCGCGACCCGGAGCAGGCGGTTCGCGGTCCCGGCGCCGATCTCCCGCGCGGTCCGCTCGCCGGCCCGCACATCCCGTACCGCCAGTGTCACCTCGGCGCCCGCCATGGCCAGCGCCCGGGCGGTCTCCACCCCGATGCCCGACGAGGCGCCGGTGACGATGGCGCGTCGCCCGGTCAGGTCGACACCGGCCACGACGTCGGCGGCGGTGGACCGGGCGTTGAACGGCGTGCTGACGCGTGATTCCGACATGATCGATTTCCTTCGGTAGGTGTCCTCGCGTGGCAGTGGCAGCTCGCCGTACAGGCGTACGGTGTGCCGGTACCGCCCTCCGCACCGATCGTGCGCGGAGGTCTGCGCGGACGGCCAACACGCTCTTCCTGGCGTGGCTACAGTCTGTTCCTGTGGCCACGCCTGAGCTGCGACAACTGCGGTACTTCCTGGTCCTCGCGGAGGAGCTGAGCTTCACCCGGGCCGCCGCCCGCCTGATGATCGCCCAGCAGTCGCTGTCGCAGCAGATCACCGCCCTGGAACGCGCCCTCGGGGCGAAACTGTTCGACCGCGACAGCCGCGGCACCACCCTCACCGACATCGGCGCCCTGTTCGTGCCCGAGGCGCGCGCCGTGACCGAGCGCGCCGAGCAGGCCATCGCCGTCGTGGGGCGGGCCCTGCGGGGTGAGGTCGGCACCCTCCGGCTCGCCTTCCTGACCACAGTCGCCAACCACCTGCTGCCCCCGGTGGTCCGGGCAGTCCGCCACCACCTGCCCGACCTGCACCTGACCACCGAGTCCACAAGCATCGCGCCCCTGGTCCAGGGCGTTCTCGACGGGAAGTTCGACGTCGCCTTCACCCGGACCCCGCTCGTTCCCGGCCTGGAGTCCAGGAGACTGACCACCGAACCGGTCTGCGCGGTGCTGCCCGAGGGCCACCCGCTCGCCGGGCGCGACGAGTTGACCCTCGCCGACCTGGCCAACGAACAGTGGGTCATGACGCCGCGTAGCTCCTGGGAACCCTGGCACCGTGCCTACGAGGACCAGTTCCGGGAAGCGGGCTTCGTACCGACAGTCGTTCAGGAGGAGGCCGGCGTGCAGAGCCTCCTCGGCCTGGTCGCCGCCGGACTCGGCGTCACCCGGCTCGCCTGCTCGGCGGCGAGTCTCCGCCGCACCGGCGTGGTGTTCGTCCCGCTGGCCGGCGCCTACGCGTACACCGAGATGGTGTGGTTGGGGGGCAACACCGCGCCTGGGCTGCGCCGGCTCCTGGACGTGGTCACCGACCTCGCGGCGACGACCGACCTCACCAGCACCGGCTGACGGGGGGTCGGCCGGCTCAACGCGTCGCGAGGTGGTGGGTGGTGCCGTCGGCGACGGCGCGAAGCTTGTCGGGGTTGGCGACGTTGTGGATGGCGGTGATGCGACCGTCGGCGTCGATGTCGAAGGAGACGGTGGCGACCACCCGACCCGCACCGCTGAACACCAGACCCGGCCCCCGGTTGATCTCGACCAGGGCGGCGCGCATGTCGTGCGGCGCAACGCCCTGGTAGGTGACGGTGCCGATGGCCGCGAACCACGCGGCGACAGTTCCCGCACCCCTGACGGGACGCAGTGCCTGCCGGACCTTACCGCCACCGTCGGTCCACAACGCGACGTCGGGGGACAGCAGCTCCAGCAGGGTGTTGATGTCGCCACCGGTCGCGGCGGCGAGGAACCGCTCGGTGACCCCCCGTTGCTGCGACCGGTCCGCCGTGAAACGTGGTCGCTGGCCCCGCACGTGCTCGCGGGCACGGTGGGCGGTCTGGCGGACCGCGGCCTCGGAGCGCTCCACCGCCGCCGCGATCTCCGCGTGGCTGAAGTCGAAGACCTCCCGCAGGACGAACACGGCGCGTTCGAGTGGGCTGAGAGTCTCCAGCACCACCAGCATCGCCATCGACACCGACTCGGCGTCGGTGACGGCGTCGGCGGCGTCCCCTTCGGTCAGCACGGGCTCGGGCAACCACGGCCCCGGATAGGTCTCGCGGTGGTGCCGGGCCGAGCGTAGGCGCTGCAACGCGAGGTTCGACACGACGCGGGCGAGGTACGCCCTGGGGTCGGCGACCTGGGAGCGGTCTGCCGAGGACCAACTGATCCAGGCGTCCTGCACCGCGTCCTCGGCATCGGCCGCGCTGCCGAGGATCCGGTAGGCCACCGAGAACAGCAGGTTGCGATGACTGTGGAACACCTGCTCGTCGGCGTCCGGCGGGTGCGTCACCGCGCGTCCCGCAGGCGGGTGAGGCGGCCGCCACGCGGCCAGAACGCGCCGGAGGAGGGCAACCGCGACATGCGACGGTAGGTCGGCCAGGGCGAAGCGCTCACGGTCTCCTTGTACCAGACCGCCATCCGCCCGGTCAGGCACCCGCGGCGAGGGCTGTCGTCGGGGCGGGTGAACTGCACTACCGCGTCGTTTCGACCCAGGCTCACCGGCGTGTGGTAGTAACCGAACCGGAACGGCCTGGGCTGCCTGCCCCGCAGCGAGCGGGCGATCGACACCGCCGCGTGCACGCCGGTCGGCATCCCGCTCTGGCAGGTGCCGTGCAGCACCCCGTACCCCTGCCGGATGGCTGCCGCATCGCCGATCGCGTACACCTCGGGGTGCGACACCGACCGCAACGCGAAGTCGGTGACGACGCGACCGCGTTCGTCGACGGTCAACCCGGCGGCGGCGGCCAGCGGCGCCACCCGGGTACCACCCGTCCAGAGCACGACATCGGCCGCCACGGTCTCCGCGCCGGCCAGTTCGACAGCGTCGGGCCGGACCCTGGTGACCGCCGCTCCGGTGATCACCTGGACGCCGAGGCGGGTCAGCGCGCCCCGCAGGTACGCCCGGGCCTTCGGGTTCATGCCCGCTCCCGGGTCCTGCCGGCCCACCAATGTGACACCGACCTCCGGGTGCCGTTCCGCGATCTCCGCGGCCGCCTCGACCCCGGTCAACCCGCTGCCGACCACTACGACAGTGCCGGCGCCGAGCCGGGTAAGCCGGTCCGCCAGCGTGGTCGCGCCGCTCGGAGCGTCCAGGGCGTACGCGTGCTCCTCGACGCCAGGGACCGCCGCCGTGTCGGTCACGCTGCCCAACGCGTAGACCAGGGTGTCGTAGCGCAGCACCCGGCTGTCGTCGACGCGGACGGTCTTCGCGTTGGCGTCCACAGCGGTCACCCAGCCGCGCACGAACTGCGCACCCGTCCCCGCCAGCAGCTCAGGGATGTCCATCTCGGCGAGCCGCTGCCCGGTCGCCGTCATGTGCAGCCGGAGACGCTCGGTGAACCGCTCCTGCGCGTTGACCAGCGTCACCTGCACGTCGGCCCGCCTGGTCCGGGCCGCGAGCTGGGTCGCCGCGGCCAGGCCCGCGTAGCCCGCGCCGAGGATCAGCACGTGGTGTGTGCCCGTCGGGACCTGCCGTTGCGATGTGCTCATTGTTTCGCCTCTCTGATCGACGTGACGACCATGAGATGCGTGCCGCTCGTCGGTTCGTGACATGGCAGCCCTGTGGCGCCCGTCACGGCCAGCGTCGAACGAGCACTGTGACTACCCTTGGCGCGATGAGCCGATCTGCCACCAACGGTCGGGCTCCGCTCTGGAGGGACCGGACCTTCGGCACGTACTGGGTCGCGCAGTCACTCTCGGCGGCGGGTGACTCGTTCGCCTACCTGGCGGTGCCGCTGCTGGTGCTCCAGGCGACCGGGTCGGTGGCGAAGATGGGCCTGCTCACCGCCGTCGCGGGCGCGGCGTCAGTCATCGCCGGGATCTTCGGTGGGGTGCTCGTCGACCGGTACGACCGCCGCACCCTGATGATCGTGGCGGACCTCACCCGGCTGGTGCTCTACGCGGTGGTGCCACTGGCGTGGCTGGCCGGCCCGCAGGTCTGGCTGCTCTTCGTCGTGCTGCCGATCTGCGAGGCAGCCGGCATGCTGTTCCAGGTCGCCGCGGTGACCGCGGTCCGTAACCTCGTCGACTCCGATCGGATCACCGAGGCCAACGGCCGGTTGCAGGCGACGTACGCGGCGGCTGCCGTCCTCGGGCCGCTGCTCGCCGGTGTGGTGGCGGCCCGCTTCGGCCCGGCGACCGCCATCGCCGTCAACGCGGCGAGCTTCGCGCTCTCGGCTGCCGGCCTGTGGTTGATCCGACTGCGCCCCGTTCAGGTGGACGAGGGTGTGGTCCGGCAACGCCCG
Organism: Micromonospora alfalfae; assembly: GCF_022230925.1. Taxonomy (GTDB): domain Bacteria; phylum Actinomycetota; class Actinomycetes; order Mycobacteriales; family Micromonosporaceae; genus Micromonospora; species Micromonospora alfalfae. The sequence goes on from NZ_JAKKFH010000016.1 coordinate 92,688, forward strand.
TTGGCTGAGTTCCTTGCCGGGGCGCGGTTCCTGTGGCGGCAGCCCGTGCTGCGCGCGCTGACAGTCCTGTTGTCGGTCTTCATCTTCCTCACCTACGGCTTCGTCGACGTGCTGATCTACCACGTCACGCACGACCTCGGCGGCTCGGAGGGCACCGTCGGCACGGTGCTCGGCCTGGCGGCGTTGGGCACTGTCGCCGGTGCGCTGCTGGTGGCCCCGCTGCGCCGCCGTCGTGGCTTCGGCGCCACCTGGATCGGCGCGCACGCGATCTGCGGTTTCGCCGTGGCGGGGGTCGGCGTCGCCAACACCGTGCCGGCGGTCACCACGCTGACCGCTGTGTACCTGTGCTGTCTCAGCGTCGGCGGGATCTGTTCGATGTCCCTGCGGCAGGAGATCACCCCCGATCACCTGCTGGGCCGGGTGACGTCGGCGTTCTGGAGCACGCACTACGCCCTCGGTCCGGCCGGCGCTGTCGTGCTGACCTGGGCCGCCGGGCGGTACGGGACTCCGACGGTCACGCTCGCGGCGGGCGCGGGATGCCTGCTGGTCGCGGTCGGCGGCCTCTTCACCCCGATCCGCCGTGCCGGTGCGGAGCCGGTCGCCGGGCAGCCCGGACTGCTGGGCCCGGCTCCGGCCGCCGGCACCGTTAGTTGAGACGCTTTGGAGCTGATGTCGTAAACGATTCAGGCCGTGGGGAAGATCCGGACGGCCCAACCAGCGGCCGATTCGTTTGTGACATCAGCTCCAAAGGCGCCGACCACCACAGTGGCCTCCCGCGCGAGCCGAGCGGGCGCGGAGGTTGGTTTCAGAACTCCTGGTACATCACGTGCAGGCCGACCCGGCCGAGGGTGGGGTGACGGAAGGCGCCCGGCACGGTGCCGACCACCTCGAAGCCCTCCCGCTGGTACAACCGCACCGCCGACCCGTTGCTCTCCGCCACGGCGTTGAACTGCATGCCGGCGTACCCCTGCCGGCGGGCCCAGGTCAGAGCGTCGCGGCACAGCGCGGCGCCCACGCCCCGGCCCCGCGCGTCGGCGGCGACCATGAAGCTGGCGGTGGACACGTGCGCGCCCGGCCCGGGCCTGTTGGTGCCCATCTTCGCGGTGCCGAGCACCCGCTCGCCGTCGACCGCGACGACGGTCCGCGCTGGCGCCGCCTCGACCCACATGCGGTACGACTGCTCGGCGGTCATCGCCGGGTCGTAGACGAAGGTCTCCTGTGCCCGGATCACCTCTTCGATGATCGGCCACACCTGCGACCAGGCCTGGTCGACGAACTCCCGAATCAGCACCCGGGGAGGTTAAGCCCCGGACGAGTCCCGGACAACGCGATATCGCGGGGTGCATCCGCGCGGCGTCCCCGGTGCGAAGCATGGGTCGTGACGAGACGTCACGGATCCGGTCGCTTCGACGAAAGGCCCGCTGATGAAGATCGCACGAATCACCGCCCGGATGGCGGTGGGCGCCGTGGCCACCGCGCTGGCCACCACCGCGGTCGCCGTACCGGCCGCCCAGGCCACCAGCAAGCCCAAGCCGCTCGGTACGACGTCACTCGCCCAGGTGCTCACCAGGGACAAGAGCGGCTTCGACAGCAACTCGCGTGACTTCGACGTCCTGACGGCGGCAGTGCTGGCCGTGCTGGAGGCCAAGCCGAACTCGCCGGTCAAGGTGCTCACCGACGGCACCGTGGCGCTGACCGCGTTCATCCCCACCGACGCCGCCTTCCAGCAGTTGGTCCGCGAGATCACGCAGGCCCGGAAGCTGCCGAGTGAGAGCGCCACCTTCACCGCCGTGGCCGGGCTGGGCATCGACACCGTCGAGTCGGTGCTGCTCTACCACGTGGTCCCGGGCGCCACCATCGACCGCAAGACGGCGGTCCGGGCCGATGGCACGGACCTGACCACAGCGCTCGGCTCGTCCGTCGAGGTCGACGTACGCACCTACCTGTACTTCTTCCGCCAGGTGCGGCTGGTCGACGCCGACACCAACGACCGCGACGCCCGGGTCGTCTCCTACGACGTCAACAAGGGCAACCGGCAGATCGCGCACGCCGTGGACCGGGTGCTGCGCCCGATCGACCTGCCCTGACCGAGGGCGGGTGGCGTTCGACCACGCGGCGGACGCCACCCGCGCCGGGCCGTCAGCCCGAGGCGAGCGCGGCGAGTTCCTCGTCGAGCAGGGCCGCCAGTCGGGCGTACCGCCCGGGATGGCTGTGCGCGGTCATCGCGCGGCTGGGCATCTCCACAGTCATCAGCAGGTAGAGGTGCAACCGGTAGAGGCCGAGCCGGCGGCGTGCCGAAGCGTTCAGCACCAACGGTTCGGGTGCGCTGGCCTGGTAGCCGCGCAGCACTGGGTGCTCCGGCTCGTCCTCGACACGTCGGAAGAGCAGCGGCGAGACCAGATCCAGCAGTGGGTCGCCGTAGAGGAACCGCTCGCCGTCCACCAGGCCGCGCAGCCGTAACCGGCCGTCGCCGTCGGGTGCCGCCAGCAGGTTGCCGTCCCAGCAGTCGAAGTGCAGCAGCGCCGGTCGACGCACCTCGTCGAGCACGTCGGCGTGCCGCCCCACCAGCGCGCGCAGATGTTGCGAGGTCACCGGCAGTTGGACGTCCCAGTCGACCGCGTCGGCCAGGAGCGCGTCGAGCATCGCCGTGAACGCCGCCCGCCAGGTCGGCCCGGAGGCCCGGTCGTCGTCGTACCCGAAACGCTCACCGGTGATCTGGTGCACCGCGGCGAGAGCCACCCCGAGGTCGTAGCGCGCCGGGCCGTCGTCGACCACGACACCGGCCTCGGCCAGGTCGGCCAGCGACCGGCCGGGCAGCATCGCGGTGACCAACCACTCGCCGTACGCCGGGTCGGCGCCGCGCCGGAGCACCGGGGGGACGGGCACCTGCGGCGCCCGCTGCGCGACGAGCCGAAAATACCGCTCCTCGGCGGCGCAGAGCCCGCGCTCGTAGCGCAGCAGCGGCGTTCCGGCCGCCGGGGCCAGCTTCAGCACCACTCGACGGTCGTCGTCGAGCTGCACCCACCAGACCGTCGCGTACCCGCCGCCGGCCAATGTACCGGCGTCCCGGACCCGGGTGTGTGGCCCGAACGACGCACCGACCAGGTACGCCACGTCGGCGCGCGTGAGGGGCCGCTGGGTCGGGCTGACAGTGGTCACGACGTGCTGTCACCTCGCCGTGCGCGGGGCGCGGAACCCGCCGTGGCGCGTGTGGATCGGGGAACGGGACCGGCGGTGTCGCGGCGGACCAGCTCGGCGGGGAGCACCTCGACCCGGGGAGTCGGTGCTCCGACGCCGAGCACCAGGGACATCGCCCGCACTCCCATGTCGACCAGGGGCAGTCGCACTGTGGTCAATGCCGGTGTCACGTCCCGGGCGATCGGCATGTCGTCGAAACCCAGCACCGAGATCTGCTGCGGCACTGCCAACCCACGTGCGCGCAGGGTGGCGAGCGCGCCGATGGCCATCGAGTCGTTGAGCGCCACGATCGCGGTCAGCTCCGGGTCGACGTCGAGCAGTCGGGCGGTGGCCTCCGCGCCACCGTCGCGGTCGAACTCCGCGTACCGGATGCGCGATTCGGGCAGCTCGCGGCCCTGCTCGGTGAGGGCCTGCCGGAGGCCGGCGAGCCGGTCGGTGGTGGTGGTCAGGATGCGCGGGCCGGCGACCACGCCGATCGCCCGGTGCCCCAGACCGCACAGCTCGCGCCCGGCGAGGTAGCCGCCGGTCCGGTTGTCCGGCATCACCGCGTCGCCGGAGTGCTCGTGTCGGCCGATCACCGCCACCCGCCCGCCGGTGGCCTCGTACGCGGCGAGCTTCTCGTTGAGTTGCCGGGTGAACGCTTCGTCGTGGTAGCCCGAGCCGGCCAGGATGAGCGCCGCCACCTGGTGGCCGCGCAGCAGCTCCACGTATTCCAACTCGCGGTCCGGGTCCCGGTAGCTGTTGCAGATCATCAGCAGCCGGCCCTGGTCGGTGGCGACCCGTTGCAGCCCTCGGGTGATCTCGGCGAAGTACGGGTCGGAGACGTCGTGCACGATCACGCCGACAGCGCTGCGGTGCGAGCGGGCCAGCAGTTGGGCGTGCGCGTTCGGCACGTACTGCAACTCGGCGACGGCGGCGAGCACCCGTTCGCGCAGGTCGTCGGTGACCGGCTTGCTGCTGCCGTTGATGACGCGGGAGGCGGTGGCGGGCGAGACGCCCGCTCGGCGGGCCACATCGGACAGGGTCGCCATGGCCCACCCCCTCGATCTGTTGACGACGTTTCGTCGCTCCGGCTAGCGTCACCGTACCGCAGAGAAAGCCCTTTCCCGCAGGGAGGCCCGGCCGTGTCCGATCGCTTCGCGGTACTTCAACTCGACGACCTGCCCGCCCGGCGCTGCTCGTGTGGAACCACCCGCCGCGGTTTCATCGCCGAGAGCGAGGGCCAGGCCAGCGTGCACCTGCTCCAGGTGCAGGACGCGGTGACCCACCACCACCGGATCGCCACCGAGTACTACGTCGTGCTCGCCGGTGAGGGCGAGATCGAGCTGGACGGCGTCCGTCACCCCGCTCGGCCGATGTCCGCTTTCCTGATCAAGCCGGGCTGCCGGCACCGGGCCATCGGCGATCTGACAGTGCTGCTGGTGTCCCTGCCGGCCGCTGACGACACCGACGAGTACTTCGATGCGTGATCGGCCGGCACCGCTGCCCGGCGGGGTCGGGGTGTCCCGGCTGCGCGTCTACGACACGGTGGCCCCGGACGGCCTGGTCGGCGGCACCCCGCACGTGCACCTGTGCTGCACCGAGGGGTACGTGGTGACCGACGGCGAGGGCGTGGTGCAGACCCTGACCATGGCCGGCTGTCGGGAGACGCCGCTGCGGCCGGGGGTGGTGGTCTGGTTCGAGCCGGGCACCGTGCACCGCCTGGTCAACGGGGGCGGGCTGAGCATCGTGGTGCTGATGCAGAACAGCGGCCTGCCCGAGGCGGGCGACGCGGTGCTGACCTTCCCACCCGAGGTGCTGGCCGACCCGGCCGCGTACGCCGTGGCGGCGGCGTTGCCCGACGGGGGAGCGCCGGGCGCGGACGTGCGCGCCGCGTACCGCCGTCGGGATCTGGCGGTGACCGGCTTCCAGACGCTGCGCTCCGGTGGTCCGGCGGCGCTGGCCGCGTTCCACGCCCACGCGATCGCCCTGCGCCAGCCGTTGCTGACGCGGTGGCGGCAGCGGTGGGAGGCCGGCGCGGGACGCGCCGCCGCCGACACCGCCGCGCAGCTCGACGCCCTGGAGCGGGGGGAGCCCGGGTACCTGGGCGACGCCGGCGTGTACGCGGTGAACGAGCCGCTCGAGCGGGGCCGGTTGGGTATGTGCGGCCTCCTCGACACCTATCCGGCGGCCGCCTGACAGTCCCTTCGGGACTGCTGTCGGGCGGCTGCCAGGCATCGGTGGAAACAGATCGAGGAAAGGCCTTGCCCGGCGTGAGGGGGCCGCCTACGCTCCAGGAAAGCGTTTGCCTGATCCGTCGACCGGCCCCGGTGAATGGGCGTCGTGCCGGGCCCCGAGGAGGTTCCGCGTGACCGAGAACTCTTTGGACACGGCGGGCCGGCAGGCCGCCGCCGACCAGGCCGGTGGTGCGCGAGCAACCGCTGCCGGGCCCGGCGGTGTCGGTGCGGACGGCCGCGACGGCACACCTTCGTCCACTGTGGTGAAGCCGCCGACCGGCGGCGGGCGTCCACCACGTCCCACGCTCGGTCGACGGGCGGTGACCTTCGCCGACTCGCTCTGGCGCCCGGCGTTGGTGCTCGCGGTCTTCTTCGCCGCCTGGTGGTTCGTGGCGGCCCGCGAGTACGTCCCGAACTACCTGGTGCCCACCCCGGGCCAGGTCTGGGAGACGATGACCACCCAGTGGTCCGAGCTGGCCCGGCACACAGTGGTGACCCTCTACGAGACGGTGCTCGGCTTCGTGCTGGCCGCCGCGTTGGGTCTGGTCACAGCGGTCGCCATCGCCTACTCCCGCACCCTGGACAAGGCGCTCTACCCGATCGTCCTGTTCGCACAGGTCATCCCGAAGATCGCCATCGCGCCGCTGCTGGTGGTCTGGTTCGGCCTCGGCCTCACACCGAAGATCATCCTGGCCGTGCTCATCGCGTTCTTCCCGGTGGTCATCTCCGGCGTGGCCGGGCTGCGCTCCACCGACCCGGAGCTGCTCGACCTCGCCGCCACGATGGGCGCCGGGCCGTGGCGCACCTTCCGCAAGATCCGCTTTCCGAACGCGTTGCCGCACCTGATGGCCGGCCTGAAGGTGGCCGTCACCCTCGCCGTGGTCGGTGCCGTGGTCGGTGAGTTCGTCGGCGCCAGCGAGGGGCTCGGCTACGTCCTGTTGCTGGCAAACGGCAACCTCGACGCCCCACTGCTGTTCGCCGACCTGATCCTGATGTCGGCCATCGGCATCGTCCTGTTCGTCCTGGTCGAGATCGCCGAGGCACTGCTCATTCCGTGGCACGCCAGCCGCCGGGCCGGCGTGTCCCTCACCACCTCCTGACCGACCCCATCACGGAGGCACCGATGAAACGCACCGCCACCACCATCCTGGCCACCGCCGCCCTGCTCCTCGCCGCCACCGGCTGCGGCGGGGACGATCCCGCCGGCAGCACCAACGCCGACGGCAGCAAGCAGGTCACCCTCACCCTCAACTGGGTGCCCTACGGCGAGCACGCGCCCTTCTACTACGGCCTGCAGAAGGGCTACTACTCCGCCGAGGGCATCGACCTGAAGATCCTGCCCGGCAACGGCTCGGGCAACACCGTCAAGCAGGTCGCCCAGAAGCAGACCGACTTCGGGTGGGCGGACAGCCCGGTGCTGCTGAAGTCGGTGGCCAGCGGCATGCCGGTGCGCAGCCTCGGCGCGTACCTGGAGAAGGGCCCCTCCTCCGTGGAGTTCTTCACCGAGGAGAACATCAAGACCCCGGCCGACCTCAAGGGAAAGACCGTCGGCGGCACCCCCGGCGACGCCCTCTACGCGACCTTCCCGGCCTGGCTGGAGAAGAACGGCCTCAAGAAGGACGACGTCAAGGTGGTCAACGTCGACGCCGCCGGCAAGATCGCCGCCCTGGCCGAGGGCAAGGTCGACGCCATCATGGGCTTCTTCCACGACCAGGCGCCCACCATCGAGAGCAAGACCGGCAAGAAGGTCGACGTGCTGCTCTTCGCCGACTACGGGATGAACCTGCTCGGCACCGGCCTGATCGCCAACACCCAGACCCTGCAGAAGGACCCGGAGCTGGTCCGCAAGTTCGTCCGGGCAACCCAGAAGTCCTGGGCCGACGCCGCCCGGGACCCGGCCGGCGCGGTGAGCGCGATGACGGCTCTGGCCGAGAACGAGCCGGCGCCCGAGGTGCTCACCAAGCAGCTCACCCTCAACATGCCACTGATCGGCGCGGACGGCCCGCCCGGGGTGAACACCGAGGCCCAGTGGAGCGAGACCATCGACCTGATGTCGCGCTACGCCGAGCTGAAGGACCCGGGAGCGCCCAGCGCGTACTGGGACTCCTCGTACGCGGCGCAGGGGTGACCCGGTGACCGCCGCGCCGGCAGCCACCGGCACCGCCATCGGGATGTCCGGGTTGACAGTCCGGTTCACCACCCGACGGTCGCAGACCACAGCGTTGGACGACGTGTCGCTGGACATCGAGCCGGGCGAGTTCGTCACGATCGTCGGCCCGTCCGGCTGCGGCAAGTCCACCCTCCTGAAGATCGTCGCGGGGCTGGTCAAGCCGACCAGCGGTGACGTTTCGCTGCTGGAACGCCCGGTGCGCGGCCCGCAGAAGGAGATCGGCTTCGTCTTCCAGAAGGCCGCCCTGCTGGAGTGGCGCGGTGCCCGAGCCAACATCCTGCTCCAGGCCGAGATGCGCGGCATGGACCGGGCGCAGGCGGCCCGCCGCGCCGACGAGCTGATCGAGATGACCGGCCTGACCGGCTTCGAGAAGGCGTTGCCACACGAGCTGTCCGGCGGCATGCAGCAGCGGGTGGCGCTCTGCCGCGCGCTGCTGCACTCCCCGCCGGTGCTGCTGATGGACGAACCGTTCGGTGCCCTGGACGCGCTGACCCGCGAGCAGATGAACGCCGAACTGCACCGGATCTGGCGGGAGACCGGGACCACAGTGGTGCTGGTCACCCACTCCATCGCCGAGGCGGTCTTCCTCGGCACCCGGGTCGTGGTGATGAGTCCCCGGCCCGGCCGGATCATCCGCACCTTCCCGGTCGAGCTGCCGGCGCACCGCGACTACGCGCAGGTGATGTCGGATCCCCGCTTCGACCGGCTCGCCACCGACCTGCGTGGGTTGCTCGGCAGCGCGGCCGCCAACCACTGAGCGCGGATCGGCACGACCAGCACGACGGAAGGAACACCATGACCCGCAGGTCGATCGGCATCATCGTCAACGGCGTGACCGGACGGATGGGCTACCGGCAGCACCTCGTCCGGTCGCTGCTGGCCATCCGCGAATCCGGTGGTGTGGCGTTGGCCGACGGCACCACCATCTGGCCGGAACCAGTCCTGGTCGGGCGCAACGAGACGAAGCTCCGGGAGCTCGCCGAACGGCACGGGCTGACCGACTGGACCACCGACCTGACCTCGGCGCTGGCCCGCGACGACGTCGAGATCTACTTCGACGCGCAGGTCACCCAGCAACGGGAGAAGGCGATCCGGCAGGCCATCGAGGCCGGCAAGCACATCTACACGGAGAAGCCCCTCGCCGAGGACACCGCGGCGGCCCTCGACCTGGCCCGGGCGGCGGACGCGGCCGGCGTCCGCACCGGTGTCGTGCAGGACAAGCTCTTCCTGCCCGGTCTGCGCAAGCTCAAGCGCCTCATCGACGGCGGCTTCTTCGGCCGGATCCTCTCGGTGCGCGGCGAGTTCGGGTACTGGGTCTTCGAGGGCGACTGGCAGCCCGCTCAGCGGCCGTCGTGGAACTACCGGGCCGAGGACGGCGGCGGCATCGTCGTCGACATGTTCCCGCACTGGCACTACGTGCTGGAGGAGCTGTTCGGCAGGGTCACGGCCGTCTCCTGCGTGACCGCCACCCACGTGCCCGAACGGGTCGACGAGGCGGGTCGCCCGTATGCCGCCACTGCCGACGACGCCGCGTACGCCACCTTCGAACTCGACGGCGGAGTGATCGCGCAGATCAACTCCTCCTGGGCGGTGCGGGTGTACCGCGACGAGCTGGTGGAGTTCCAGGTCGACGGCACGGAGGGCAGCGCGATCGCCGGCCTGCGCAACTGCCGGGTGCAGCACCGGGCGGTCACCCCGAAGCCGGTGTGGAACCCGGACCTGCCGGCCACCGAGGACTTCCGCGCCCAGTGGGCCGAGGTGCCCGACAACGAGGAGTTCGACAACGGCTTCAAGGTGCAGTGGGAGGCGTACCTGCGGCACGTGGTGGCCGGTGAGCCGTTCCGGTGGGACTTCCTGGCCGGCGCGCGCGGCGTGCAGCTCGCCGAGCTGGGGCTGCGCTCCGCCCGCGAGGGTGGTCGCGTCGAGGTGCCGGAGCTGCGCTCATGACGGCCGAGGTGGTGCTGCCCGGTGGACGGCGGCACCGGTTCGCCGGGGGTGGCGGCTTCGCCCGGCCGGGTGCGCCGGCGACCAGCCGGATCGCGTACGCCGCGGCGCACGTGGTCGCCGATCCGGGCGCGGAGAACGTGCCGGGTGCACCGGCGGCGGTGGACTGGGACACCACCCTCGCCTTCCGGCGGCATCTCTGGTCGTACGGGTTGGGGGTCGCCGAGGCGATGGACACCGCCCAGCGGGGGATGGGGCTGGACTATCCGGCCACCCGGGAGCTGATCCGGCGCAGCGCCGCCGAGGCCCGCGCGGTCGACGGGCGGATCGTCGCCGGGGTCGGCACCGACCAACTGCCGGTCGGCCCGGCCACACTGGCGGCGGTCACCGCCGCGTACGCCGAGCAGCTCGACGACGTGCGCGCCGCCGGAGCCCGGCCGGTGCTGATGTGCAGCCGGCACCTGGCCGCCGCCGCGCGCGGCCCGGAGGACTACCTGCGGGTGTACGACGAGCTGCTGAGCGCTGCCGACGAACCGGTGGTGCTGCACTGGCTGGGTCCGATGTTCGACCCGGCGTTGACCGGCTACTGGGGTGCTGCCGACCTGGACCTGGCCGCCGACACGGTGAGCGAGCTGATCAAGGCACATCAGTCCACCGTGGACGGCATCAAGGTGTCGCTGCTGGACGCCGACCGGGAGGTCGCGTTGCGCCGTCGCCTGCCGGCCGGGGTACGCCTCTACACCGGTGACGACTTCCACTACCCGGAGCTGATCCGGGGCGACGAGGTGGGTCACTCCGACGCGCTGCTCGGGGTGTTCGCGGCCATCGCGCCGGCCGCCGCCGCGGCGCTGGCCGCCCTGGACCGGGGGGACCTGACGGCGTACGACGAGATCTTCGGGCCCACCGTGCCGCTGGCCCGGCACCTGTTCGCGGCGCCGACCTGGCACTACAAGACGGGGATCGTGTTCCTGGCCTGGTTGGCCGGGCACCAGGACCATTTCACGATGGTCGGTGGCGCGCAGTCCGGCCGGTCTCCGGCGCACCTGGCCGCACTGCTCACCCTGGCCGACGCGGCAGGGCTGCTGCCCGACGCCGACCTGGCCGCGGCCCGCGCCCGAGCGCTGTTCACGGTGGCGGGGGTGGAGCAGTGAGCCTCGCGCGGTTCTCGTTCAACCAGGCGACCGCCCAGCGTTGGCCGCTGCCCGACGCGGTGGCCGGGTGCGTGGCGGCCGGCGTACCGGGCATCGGCCTGTGGCGGGAGCCGGTGGCCGAGTACGGGTTGGCCCGCTCGGCGAAGCTGGTCCGCGACGCCGGCCTCGCCGTCACGTCGCTGTGCCGGGGCGGGTTCTTCTCCGCCGACGACTGGCGCGCGGAGAATCTGCTGGCCATCGAGGAGGCGGCTGCCCTCGGTGCCCCGGAGCTGGTGCTGGTCTCCGGTGGGCTGCCGGCCGGCAGCCGGGACATCGACGGCGCGCGGCGTCACGTCGCCGACGCGATCGGCGAGCTTGCCCCGCACGCCGAGGCCGCCGGGGTACGGCTGGCCATCGAGCCGCTGCACCCGATGTTCGCCGCCGACCGGTGTGTGATCGCCACCCTGGGCCAGGCGCTGGACATCGCCGAGCGCTTCGACCCGGCGGTGGTCGGCGTGGTGGTCGACGCGTACCACGTCTGGTGGGACGACACGGTGTACGCGCAGATCGCGCGGGCCGCCGCCCGGATCGCCGCGTTCCAGGTCTGCGACTGGGTGACCCCGCTGCCCGAAGGGGTGCTGCTCGGCCGGGCGTTGCCCGGTGACGGCTGCATCGAGCTGCGTCGGCTGCGCGAGGCGGTGGACGCCGCCGGCTACGTCGGCCCGATCGAGGTGGAGGTCTTCTCCGCCGAGGTGTGGGCGCGTCCGGGCGCGGAGGTGCTCGACGCGGCGATCGCCGGCTACCTGCGCCACGTTGCCTGACAGCCCGGAACGGCGGTGGCCGGCGGCGGTCGGCGCCTGGCTGGGCATCGGCACCGCACCCGCCACACTGGTGCTCGGCGCGGCGATGGCCGCCCGACACGGCGGCGCGGTGCCGGTGGCGGGGCTGCTGGTCGGCGGGGCGCTGATGACGGCCCTGCTCTGGGGGCAGGGTCGGATCGGGCTGCGCCGACCGCTCGGCGACGGCGGGACGTTGACAGCGGTACTGCCCGCGTACCTGGGGGACACCTCGCGGTTGCTGCTGGCGGCGGTGCTGGCCGTGTCGATGGTCGGTTGGAACGGGTTCAACGTCGGCCTTGGCGGGGCCTCGCTGGCCGCGCTGACCCACCTGCCGGGCTGGACCGGGCCGGTGCTGCTGGAGGTGGCCGTCCTCGCCGTCTCCTGGGCGCCGGCCCGGCTCGGCAACCGGGTCGCTGTGGTCACCACGCTCAGCGCGGTGGTGCTGGTCGGCTGGTGCCTGACGGTGCTTCCACCACCCGGCGCGCCGGTCCGCCTCGCCGGCGGCGGGCTCGCCGACGCCGCCGCGCTGATCGGGTACGCGGCCGTGTTCGCGCTGCGCGCACCGGACTTCAGCGTGGGCCTTTCCCGAAGGCGGGACCTGGCCTGGTGCGTGGGGCTGCTGATCGGGCCGGCGTTGCTCGGGGTGCTCGCCGGGGCCGGCCTGTGGCTGCGGACCGGCTCGGCCGACGTGGTCGCGCTGCTCGCCACCGGCACGGGGCTGGCCGCGTACGCGAATCTGTTCGTCGCGGTGGCGGTCTTCGCGGCGGCGCTGACCACCACGTACTCCGGTTCCCTGGCGTTGCGTGGCCTGGCTCCCCGCCTGCCGGCGCGGGCGGCGATGCTGCTCGTCGCGGTGCTCGGCGGGATGCTGGCGGTGGCGCGGTTCGACCGTCTGGTGCTGCCCTGGCTGACTCTGCTGGCGGCCGCGTTGCCGGTGCTGGTGGTGCCGATGGCGGTGGAAGCGGGGGCCCGTCGGCGCGGTCGCGTCCCGCGTACCGTGCCCGCCTGGTGCTGGATGCCGCCGGCGCTGCTCGCGGTCGCCTGCACGCTCGCCGGGGTGGCTGTCGCCCCACTGCTCGGGTTGGCCCTGGCCGCGACGTGCACAGTGCTCTGGCGTCGTCGGGGCGCGGCTCGGGTGGCCCGTGGTGGGGCCTAGCGGGTGGCGTGCGGGCCGTGGTCGCTGACCTGGGCGTCGAACCAGTGGTGGAGGGCATCGCGAAGCCCTGCGTCGTTCGTGGTGTAGGTGGCGCGCGCGCCGTCGGGGATGGCCTCGTACTCGATGGTGATCCGCCCGCCGTGTGCCCGAAGCGTTGCCAGGCCGGGCATTCCGGTGCCGTGGATGCGGGCGGGATCGCTGAAGTCGCCGCGCCGGAACCGCTCAACCTCCGCCGTCAGATGCTGTTGGACGAGGGTGATCTGGGTGGTGTCCTGCGGGTCGTCGGCGACCACGGTCTGCACCCCGCCGGTGTCGGTCCCGGTGAAGCGGTGCGTGGTGCGGTCCAGGTCGAACGGCATGACCGACGCGCCTCGCTCGGCGACGTCGGCCTGTCGACTGGAGGTCGTCGTTGTCGGTGTCGACGGTGCGGGCTCGTCGGCGCAGCCGCTGCTCAACGCGGTGACAGCGATGGCTGCCAGGAGCAGAGCCCGTTGGGAACGAGGGCGGTCAGAACGGTTCACCGGTGGCCTCCGCGAGGGTCTGGAGCGCACGCACCACTGCCGAGCGCTGGTCGTCGGGGACGCGATCGAGCAGGGCGGTGAGCCGGTCCCGGCGGGCGTCGGCCTGCCGCGCGGCGGCAGTGGTGCCCGCGGCGGTCAGCAGGAGCAGAACACCGCGACCGTCACCCTCGGCTGCTTCCCGGTGCACCCAGCCTCGGTTGACCAGGTTGGCGACCAGGCGGCTGATGCTGCTCTTCTCCAGCCGCAGCCGGCGGGCCAACTCCACCTGCCGGAGCTGCCCCTCCCGGGCGATCTCCACCATGGCGTGTGCCTCCGACACCGGCAACTGTTGTCCGCAGGGAGTCCGGTCGGGCTGATGGAGGCCGAAGTTGCGGACGAACCGCATCAGTGCCTCCTGAGCCGCGTCGAGCTCACCATCCTGCATGGTTCGACGGTACAACCAGGTGGTTCGGCCGTGCAACCATTATGGAGAGAACCCGCATTCGAGCCAGGTCGAGCTGGTCGGCAGGGCACCGGAGAACCGCGGCAACCCGCTCACACCGGTTTCCCGATGCTCCAGGCCTTGACTCCGTACGGCGATGCGGTCTTCAACCAGCGGCAAGTACCGCTGCTGTTGGCGGAACTGGACCGGCTTCCCGCCGTCCGGGGTGGCGACTCGGTCGGTCAGGCCCGCGAGTTGTGCCGGGTCGTCGAGAGGGAAACACACCTCTATCTGTGGTTCATCGGCGACTGACTACGCCTGAACGGCGTCAAGTGATGGGGCGTAGGTGCTGCTCGATCCTGTCTCGGCGGGTCGGCGGCGCCCCGCTGCTCGGGCTGGCCCTGCTGGGGTGTCCGCCCTGCTCTGGCGGCCTCTGCAAAAAGTGATCTAGGCGCGGCCGGCAGAACGTGATCTTATACGCACCGGCGATCCGTAACACCGTGCAAACCATCGATTAACCATCGGCGGCTTAGGTGGGGGAGCGCTCCCATCAGCGGATCGCGATCGTGAAGAGCTCCACAAGGGAGCAATCGAAAGGAGCCTCGTGGCTACAGGCACGAGCGGAAACAGGCTGCGAAGACTAGCGATACCTACGCTGGTCGTCGCCCTGATCACCGGTACCACCGGTGTCGCGGGAACGGCGTCGGCGGCACCCGCAGGTTCGCCGGGTAACGGCAGTGGCGCCGGTTACTTCACCGCCGGGTCCGACCAGAAGGTCACCCTGACCGACGGGGCCGACCGCCGACCAGGCGGCAACCGTGCGGCCACGCCGAAGGCAGCCGTCGACGAGACCGGCTCCGGCATGTACGTCGTCGAGTTGGCCGAGGACCCGCTGACCACGTACACCGGTGGGGTGTCCGGTCTGGCCCGGACCCGCCCGGCGGCGGGCAACCGGCTGGACGTGACGTCGACGCCGTCGCGGGCGTACCGCCGGCACCTCGACACGCAACGGGCCGCCGTCGCGGCCGCTGCCGGGGTCACTGTCAACGCGGTCTACGCCACCGCCTTCAACGGGTTCTCGGCGAAGCTGACCGCCCAGCAGGTGAGCACGTTGCGGGCGGACAAGCGCGTCCGCGCCGTCACCGCGTCGCGGGCGCTCGGCACTCCGTTGACGCCGCCTCCCGCGACCACCCCGACGCCCGCCAACCCGACGCCCGACGCCCCGAGCGGCGCGGACCAGTCGGCGCCGACGGACCTGGCCGGCCGGCCGGCCAAGCCCGGCCCCGGCACGGGCGCGGGCATGGTGATCGGCGTCCTGGACACCGGCATCTGGCCGGAGAGCGCGTCGTTCGCCAAGAAGATGCCCGCTCCCGCGAACTGGCACGGCACCTGCCAGACCGGTGTGGCCTTCGTGGCCGAGCACTGCAACGGCAAGATCGTCGGCGCCCGCTACTTCGCCGACTCGTGGCTCGCCGGCGGTGGCTCGGTGCCCGAGGGTGAGTTCCTGTCCCCCCGCGACGCGGCCGGACACGGCACCCACACCGCCTCCACGGCGGCCGGCCTGCCGATTGCGAACGTCACGATCGACGGACGCCGCTTCGGTCCCGTCTCCGGCGTTGCGCCGGATGCTCAGATTGCCGTCTACAAGGTGCTCTGGGGTGGCATGGGCTACGACGCCGACATCATCGCCGGCATCGACGCGGCCGTCGCCGACGGCGTGCAGGTGATCAACTTCTCGATCGGCTCGCAGCTCGGCGACTGGGAGGCCAACACCCCCATCGGCATCGCCTTCCTCAACGCCACCCTGTCCGGGGTGTTCGTGGCGGCGTCGGCCGGCAACACCGGCATCGTGAGCGGGGCCATCAGCAACGCGGCACCCTGGGTGACCACCGTCGGCGCGGCGGTGACCAACCTCGACGAGGCGACCATCAAGCTCGGCGACGGCACCAAGCTTGTCGGCGGCTCCCTGGACGCGTTGCCCGGTGGCGACGCACGACCGATGGTCTTCGGCGACCAGGCCGGATCGCCGGACCTGGGCGCTGTGTACTGCGAGCCGGGCAGCCTCGATCCCGCCAAGATCAAGGGCAAGGTGGTGGCGTGTGCGCTGTCCGACACCTTCGCCTCTGCCGCCGAGGTGAAGGAGAAGGGTGGGGCGGCCATGGTGCTGTTCGACCCGGTCGGCAACTACCGGGTCAACTCCATCTACAACTTCCCGGTGGTCTACCTGCCGACGGAGAAGCAGGCCGGCACGCTGTTCAACTACCTGATGCGCCACCCCACCGACGCGAAGGCGTCCGTGCGCACCGGCGGTGACGGTTCCAGCGTCCCCGGCGTACCCAGCGTCGCCGACTTCTCCTCCACCGGCCCGGACAAGGTGACCTACGGCGTCTTCAAGCCGGACCTTGTCGCCCCGGGGTCGGACATCATCGCCGCGGTCTCACCGGCCGGCAACTTCGGGCGACAGTACGACGCGTACTCCGGCACCTCGATGGCCTCGCCGTACGTGGCCGGCGCGGCGGCGATCCTGCACGCCACGCACCCGGACTGGTCGCCGGGCAGGATCGCCTCCGCGCTGCGGACCACCGCCACCGACACCGTTGGCACCAGCAACCCCCTGGACCAGGGCAGCGGCTTCATCAACCTGGCCGGGGCCACCGACCCGGGACTGGTCATCGAGCCGACGGCGGCAGAGCTGACCAAGTTCAGCGAGACGGCCGCGCCCGACGGCAAGGAACTCAACCTGCCGGCCATCTCGTTGCGCGAGTACGACGGGACCCAACCGGTGACCCTCACCCGCACCCTGACCAACGTGGGCGAGGCCCGGGAAACCTACCGATCGTCGGTGTCCGGCCTGCCCGGCATGAAGGTCACCGTGTCGCCGGCATCGGTGACGCTGGCGCCCGGCAAGTCCGCGACGGTGACCATCACCGTGCGTCGGGGCAGCGCCCCCTGGGACCGGTACGTGACCGGGTCCATCACCTGGCACGGCAGGACCCACACCGCCCGCATCCCGGTCGCCGCCCGTCCGTGGGGGATCACCGCCCGGCCGTACGGTGACGATGGGGAGGAGTTCGGCCGGATGGCCAACGGCGCCTTCGGTCTGGTCCAGCCGGGCTTCACCGGGCCACTCACCGGCCGCAGCACCGGTTACACCCCGATGCAGCGGGAGTCGTACTCGATTCCGGCCGGCGTCTACGGCGGGGTGTTCGACCCGAAGGCATCCGGCGTGAAGAAGATTGACTTCACGGTGCCGGCGAACACCGCCGGCATCGTCGTCGAAGCCAACACCGACGACCCGAACACGAACCTCGATCTGTACCTGTACAAGGGCGACACCCTGATCTACAGCAGTGACAGGTTCTGGACCAGCGCGGAGCAGGCGTACAAGTTCCTGCCCGAGCCGGGGCGCTACACCGCCTACGTCTTCGCGCAGGTGCCCGGTGGTCCGGTGGTCGATTTCGATCTGGGCTACGCCATCATCGGCCGTAACGCCAAGTACGCGGGTGCCACGCTGACGATGCCCCCCACGGCAGAGCGCGGTCAGGGCTTCAACTTCACGCTGAAGCCGAAGAAGCCGCTGGCCGAGGGTGACTTCTGGGCGTACACCGAGTACCGCACCAACGGCACTGTGGTCCCCGGCAACCTCGTCTACACCCAACAGAGTTCCTGGCAGTAACCGTTCAGCCGGGTGTGGGGCGGTGCCGCGTGCACCGCCCCACACCCGCGAAACGAGGCAGGCCTTATCGCCGTGCCCGCCTTCGTCGGATCCTCGCAGCATCCGTGCCAGGCATGGGCGCCAGCGCACCCGCGGCCACGATGTCGGTGCACTCCGAGAACTTATTCGCCCCAGTCGAGTTGATGGCCGGGTACGCCGACCGTCCGGCCGTACTCCACGGCGGCGTCTCTTCCCGCGCGATCACCTTTGGTATAGCGGAAGACCCGACCGGGAAAGACGACGACGTGATCATCACCCACCTCGAAGTCCGCGTACCAGCCTTGATCGCTAGCCAAGGATCCAGCCAGCGCCGCTGCTACCTCGTCGGCTACCTCGTCGGGTGCCTCGAAGTCCAGAAAAGTCCAGACACTCGGCTGGTCAGCCGACGTTGACGTTGATACATCGTGCCGGCCGACTCGGACGACGCGTAGCGAAGGTACACGCACGTCGACGCCAACGCGCAGGCTCTCGGTCAGTAATCGTCCACGCAACATCAACCGACCTTCTCATGGAGCGGCACCAGAGCTGTCACGCGATCAGGGAAGCTTCGAGGTCGCGGCGGGTGAGGGCGGCGTGGAGTTGTAGCGCCTCGGCCGCCAGATTCTCACGACCGCCCTGCTCGCGGTCGATGGCGCAGACCACCGTCTCCACCTGGGCACCGATGGACCGTAGCTGTGCGCACGATGCCAGTAGTGCTCCGCCTGTGGTGACGACGTCCTCGATCAGTACGACACGCCGCCCATTCACCGGACCGCCCTCGGCGGCCTTGTTGGTGCCGTACTCCTTGGCATGTTTGCGCACGAAGACTGTCGGCAGCCCCGTCAGCTGCGACATCACCGTGGCGAGAGGGATGCCGCCCATCTCCATCCCCGCCAGCACATCGCACTCCGGCAGCATGGCCACCATCGCTTCGGCGACCTCGCGCAACAGGTCCGGCTGCCCTTCGAACAGGTACTTGTCGAAGTACTCCTCGCTGACCTGCCCGGATCGTAGACGGAAATGTCCGGTGAGATGGCAGGTGTCGTAGACGCGGCGCGCGAGCGGGTGAGTCACCTGCTCAGCCTCGCATCTCGCCCGGATCAAGCAATCATGGGCCTTCAGTGCAGCGGGTACGCGATGAGGCGGTCGGCGAGTTGCTTCGGGTGGCTGAGGGGGACCGCGTGGCCGCCCTCAATGTCGTCCGGGACTGTGCCGAGCCGGTCGGCGGCCACCCGGCGCTGGAAGTCCGCTGGGAAGAACCGATCCTCACGTGCGATGAGCACCGTCGTCGGCACGTCTGGCCAGGCGTCCAGGGGCCACGGCTCGTTCCCCTCCGCGCTGACCTGGTCCCGGCTGTGTGTCGCTGCCTCCGCTACGACCTCGGCGGGCACGCCGTTGTAGAACTGCTGCTCCTCGCTGAGCCCTTTCGGGCTCCGGTAACCGGTGTTGGCCCACCAGTCGCCGGGTCTCTCACCGGGCTTAGGGATCATCGGTGTGAGTAGGACGATCCGCCGCACCGGCAGCTTGTCGGCAATGAGCGGCGCGGTGAACGCGCCGTACGAGTGTCCGACGACCACGAGATCTCTCCGGTCGCCGATCGCGTCGACGACCGTCTGGCAGAACTCGGGGAACCCCGCGGAGCTGTCCTCGATCGGCAGTTCCGGTACGACCACGTCGTGGCCGCGGCCGGTCAGCTCGGGGACAAGGAGATGCCAGTCCCAGGCGCTGCCCCCGCCGCCGTGGATCAGAACGAAAGTCGCCATGCCGGGGAGCCTCACACACAGGTACGACAGCCACTGCTCGCGGCCTTGCCGATGCGGCTGACGAGAGCGCTTCGGAGCAGTCACATCGAGGCTGAGGTCGGTAGGGTGCCGTCGATGGGATACCGGCCACCCCCGGAGGTCGTCCTCGGCGTGGCCCAGGCGCAATCTACTGATTCGAAGGAAGCCCGGCATGAGCAGCCCACGCGAAACTTTCCTCCGGCTGGTGAACGGTGTTTGCGACGGTCCGTACGAAGACTTGGCCGACCTGTACGCCGAACAAACCCATGTCACGCATCCGTTCCACCCGCTCAAGCCGCCGCCGCTGCGTAGCCGCAACGAACTGCACGAGCACTTCACCGCGCCGCCTCCGGTCGCCCGGACGCTGATCCGTAAGCCGGTCGACGTGACGATTCATGAGACTGCGGACCCGGAGGTGATTGTCGCCGAGTTTGCCTATCAGGGGCGGGTGGTCGAGACAGGTGAGGCATTCACGGTGCCATGCGTCTTCGTGATGCGTATCCGCAATGGGCTCATCATCGAGTCCCGGGATTACATCGACCCCATCGCCAGCGCGCGGGCCTGGGGTCAACTCGACAGCCTCTTGACCGCGCTCCGTCCACAAGACAGCACCACCATCGAGGGCACAGCCCGACCCTGAATCGCGCCCGACGCCCTGGGTGCGACTACCGCTGCCGGACGTCGCTGCTCTTCCCTTCCGTTGCGCCCTCTCCGCTCCGGGACGGCGGAACGGCCGCCGTCACCTCTCCAAGGACTGCGCCGAGGAACTCCGGGATCTGGGCGATCCGCATCGTAGCGCCGGCGGACGGGACGCTCCCGCCCGCCGGCGACCGGGTTCAGCTGACCGTGATGGTCAGGTTGAGCGAGCGGGTCTCCCCGCTGGTGTAGGTGACAGTCACCCGGGCGGTGAAGGTCCCCTTGCGGGGATAGGCATGGGTGGTCGACCGCAGTGTCGCCCCGTGTGTGATGGCGCTGTTGTCGCCGAAGTCCCACGCGTAGTCGGTGATGCTCTGCCCGGACGGCGCTGCCGCGGTGGCGGTGAGCGTGGTGGTCAGCGGTGCGGCGCCGCCGGTCGGGTTGGCGGCCAGGGACAACGTCCCGCCCGGCTCCTGTTTGACCCCGGCGCCGTTGAACCGCAGCCAGTCCAGGGCGAGCAGGTCCGGTGTGCCATTGACCTGGGCGGCGTTGACGAACTTCGCGTACAGGGTGGTCGTGCCGGTGGGCTTGTTGGTCAGCGTGACGGTGGGCGAGACCAGGTTGTCCCATCCGCCGGTGGAGCCGATGGTGGCAGTGCCGATCAGCGTGCCGGTGGGCGAGCCGGTGCGCAGTTCGATGGTGCCGCCGAGCCCGCCGTTGGTCACCCCGAGCGTCACCGAGCCGACGTTGCGCAGGTCCGCCGGACCGAACGCCACCCAGTCGTTGTGGTCGACCTCGCCGAGCCGCTTTCCGGCGCGGGCGGTGGCCCGGTCGTTGACAGTGACGCCGGACTGGGCGCTGAAGTGCTCGGCCTCCTTGCTCTTGGGCTGCAACTGGACGCGGGTCGAGCCGGTCAGCGCCGGTGCGCCGGCCGCGCCACCGTCGGTGTACTGCGCGGTGATCAGCGTGTAGAGGTTCTGCCCTGGCCCGTGGCCGTCACCGGCGTCCGCCTCGGTGGCGAGCAGCCCGGAGCAGCCGGTGTAGACGTCCAGCGGGTGGGCGTGCGAGTCGTGGCCGAGCTGCGTCTGCACTGTCACCTTGGCGCAGTCGATGCTGGTCTCCTCCGGGTCGGTGACCGTCACCGTGTACGGGATCTTGTCGCCGAAGTCGAAGAACCCGCCGTCGGGCACGCTGATGGTCACCGTCGGTCGGGTGTTGCCGACCACCACGTCGGTGACAGCGGTGGCGGTCAACCCGTTGCCGCTGTTGCGCACGGTCAGCCGGGCGGTGTGCTTGCCGGCCGTCGAGTAGGTGTGGCTCGGGTTGGCGGCGGTGGAGTCGGTGCTGCCGTCGTTTGTGAAGTCCCAGGCGTAGCTGAGCGCCGACCCGTCACCGGCGGACGACCCGGCCGAGGAGAACGTCACAGCGAGCGGCGTACGTCCGCTGTCCGGGCTGGCGGCGATCTTCGCGGTCGGTGGCCGCCCGTTGGCGACGTAGTCGATCCGGTAGATGCCCGCGCCGGCGTTGCTGCCGCCGCGACCGCTGCCGGTGCCCTCGCCGAAGTCGATGACGTAGAGCGAACCGTCAGGGCCGAACTCCGCCTCGAAGGGCTGGATCCAGCTCATGTTGTCGAAGATCCCGTTGATCGACTGGAGGTCACCCACTGCGGTCGGGCCGAAGCGCGCGTTGCTGAAGGTCTGCGCCGTCTTGTGGATCGACAGCGTCTTGAACCACCTGCGGGTCAGCTCATAGGTGATCCACTTGCCCTCGAAGTACTCCGGGAACTTCGTCGTGCGGGTGTTGGCCGGGTCGTAGTCGTAGACCGGGCCGCTCATCGGCCCGCCACCGCCGGTGCCCAGCTCGGGGAACTGGGTGGAGGCGGAGTACGCGTACCAGACCAGCGCGGACCTCGCCGCCGGCAGGTTGGTCAGGCCGGTGTTGTTTGGTGAGTTGTTCACCGGTGCGGCGCAGTTGAACTTCGCCCCCGAGGTGTTGGTGGCGAAGTTGTAGTCGTTGAACGGGATGTTGTTGCCCACGCAGTACGGCCATCCGAAGTTGCCGGCGCCGGTGATCCGGTTGAACTCGACAGTCCCCTCCGGACCACGGTTGGGGTCGGCGGCGCGGGCGTCCGGACCGTAGTCGGCCACCAGCACCGCGTTGGTCTGCGGTTCGATGGTGATCCGGAACGGGTTGCGCATGCCCATCGCGTAGATCTCCGGCCGGGTCCTCGCGGTGCCGGCCGGGAAGAGGTTGCCGCTGGGCACTGTGTACGTACCGTCGGATTGTGGGGTGATCCGCAGGATCTTGCCGCGCAGGTCGTTGGTGTTGCCGGCGGTGCCCTGGGCGTCCCAGGCGGCGCGGCCCGCGCGTTCGTCGACAGGGGTGTAGCCGCTGGAGGCGAACGGGTCGGTGTTGTCACCGATCGCCGCGTAGAGCCGTCCGGTGGCGTCCATGGCGAGCGACCCGCCCATGTGCGAGTTGGCCCGACCCTCGCCCCGGTAGGTGGGGATGGCCAGCAGGCGTTTCTCCGAGGAGAGCGCGACGCTGTTGTTGGCGACGGTGAACCGGGACAGGTTGAGCTGTTTGAGGGTCTTGTCCGACCAGAGCAGGTAGATCCAGCCATTGCTGGCGAAGTTGCGGTCCAGGGTCATCCCGAGCAGCCCGTCGGACTGGTCGGTCATCGCCGAGGTGTACGCGAAGTCCAGCAGCGTGGTGACCTGCAGGGTGTCGGAGTTGACCACCTTCAGCGCGCCGGTGCGTTGGATGTAGTAGACCTTCCGGTCCGGGCCGACGGCCAGTTCGAAGGGGTCGGCCAGGTTCTCGGTGACCAGCCCCACCCGTTCGAAGTTGCTGGTCCTGGTGGCCGAGCAGTCACCGGCGACCGCGCCGGCCGCCCACTCGATGCCGTAGCGCAGATGCTCCAGGAAGGTCGGGCTGCTGAACTGGGAACTGGCGTGCCCGCCGGCGGTGAACCAGGACCGCCCGCCGTCGTAACGCTGACACCAGGAGTACGCGTGGTCGACGCCCTCGTCCAGGCCGTTGATCCCGTCGCGGACCTTGATCTGGGCGAGGGTGTGCACGTTGCCGGTCGGGTTGGTCCGCCAGTTGTACCACTCCTCGCTCTGCTCCCAGAGCTCGGGCAGGTTACGCGTGGAGGGGTGCGCCCGGTCGAGCACCTTGACCCGGCCGGGGAAGGTGCCGCCGGTGGACGAGAAGTCGGGGTGGTAGTCGAAGATCGTGCCGACCAGGCCCTCGTACCACTGCCAGTCGCGTTCGCTGGCCGAGGCGGCGTGCAGACCGGCCCAGCCGCCGCCGTTGCGGATGAACGTCTGCAACGCGGCCCGCTGGCTGGTGTTGAGCAGGTCGCCCGAGGTCGGGAGGCTGTTGGTGTTGTTGAAGACCAGGGCGTCGAACGTGGCGAGGTTGGCGTCGGTGAACGCCGTCGCGTCGGTGGTGGCGACGACCTCGAAGTTGTGGGCGGTGCCGAGCTGCTGGATCGCGGCGATGCCGGCCGGGATCGAGTCGTGGTAGAAGTTGGTGATCTTGGAGAAGACCAGCACCCGGAAGCGCGGGGCGGCTTCGGCGGGCAGGGCGGTGATGCTCACCACTGTGGCGATGGCGAGCAGGATCAGGCAGAACGCACGGAGGTGTCGGGGCATGGGGGCGCTCCCTGTCGGACGGTGAGGGGTCGGAAAGCGCTTTCTCGCTGCCCGCATCACGGTACTGACAGCCAGTGACGACCGTCAATAGCCTCAGGTAAGCGGTTTCCCGCTCCGGTGGTGTCCGTATGTCGGTGGGCCCCACAGGGCCACGGGTGCGCCTTAAGATGTCCTCTGGATACGACCGGTGACTCTGCGAATGCAGCGTGTCCCGTCGACCTGGGGAGGTCTCGTGATGGTGCCGTCCACGTCGGAATTGCCCGAGGGTCGGGGTGCCGACCGGATCGACACCACGACGGTGCATCCGGCTCGCCGCTACAACTACTGGCTGGGCGGCAAGGACAATTTCGCCGTCGACCGGGAGTCCGGCGACCAGATCGCGGCCGTCTACCCGGGGGTGCGCACGCTCGCCCGGGAAAACCGGGCCTTCCTCGGCCGGGCGGTCCGGTTCCTCGCCGAGGAGGTCGGCGTCCGGCAGTTCCTCGACGTCGGCACCGGCATCCCGAGCGCCGACAACACCCACGAGGTGGCCCAGTCCGTCGCCCCCGACTCCCGGGTGGTCTACGTCGACAACGACCCGATGGTGCTGGTGCACGCCCGAGCGCTGCTGACCAGCAACCCGGCTGGCGTCACGGCCTACCTGGACGCCGACCTGCGCGAGCCGGAGCGGATCCTGGCCGACCCGCAGCTGTCCGCCACGATTGACCTGTCCCGGCCGGTGGCCCTGGTGCTGGTCGCCGTGACGCACTTCCTCACCGACGACGACCGCCCACACGAGCAGGTCGCCCGCCTGCTCGACGCGCTGCCGTCGGGCAGCTGGTTGGCGCTGACCCACTTCACCACCGACTACATCCCCACCGCGATCGTTGAGCGGATGTACGCCGAGTTCGCCTCCGGTCGGATGAAGCAGGACGCCGTGCCCCGCGACCGTGCCGAGTTCGCCCGCTTCTTCACCGGTCTGGAGCTGGCCGAACCGGGCATCGTCCCGGTCACCGAGTGGCGGCCGCGGGTGCCACCGGAGCTGCGTCCACCTCCGGCCGACGCCTCCCTCTACGGCGCGGTGGCCCGCAAGCCCTGACCGGTCCGATCAGGGCTTCGCCACTGGACACCGCGCGTGGGTGGAGCGATCTCTGGTGCGGCAGGTGGTGTGGAAGCCGTCGTCGTCATGGCACGACTGTCGCCAGCCGCGTCGACAGCGCCAGATCTCAGTCTGTGCGTGCGGGTTCCGCCGGTCGGGTGAAGAAGCGAACGATGTCTTCCGCCGCGGTAGGGGACAGCATCATCGCCTGGACGCGTGCGGACATTTCGGCGATCGGGTGAATCCTGCTGAACATCGATTCTTCGTACGCCCGAATCGCCGAATTCGGGTCGGCGGGGTCGGCAGCGAACTGGCTGGCGAGTTCCGCGGCGTCGAGCATGGCCTGGTTCGCGCCCTCGCCGACCGGTGGCATGAGGTGCGCGGCGTCGCCGATGAGGGTGACGCCCGGTCGGCTGGTCCAGCGCGTACCGATGGGCATCGCCTCGATCAGGCGCGGCGTCGGCGCGCCCTCGGCGGCCTCGATGAGCGCGGTGAGGCGGGGGTTCCAGCCAGCGAACAGGTCCAGCAGGGCGCGCTTACTGCGGTACGAATCCAGGGGTCGGTCCTCCGCGCGCAGCGAGATCCCGACCTGGAGGCTGCCGTCGCCGAGACGTTGCGCTGCCAGGATCTGGTTCACGCCGATACACCACAGGTTCCCGGGGCCGACCAGCTCGGCGAGATCGGGATGCCGGCGGTCGACGTCTACGACGCTCAGCTGCACGAGAGTGGCCACGTAGGACAGTTCGACGTCGGTCAGCAGGGACCGGACGACTGAGCGCGCGCCGTCCGCGCCGATGAGGATGTCGCAGCTGGCTCGTTGACCGTCGTGGAACGTCAGGTCCCAGCCCTCGGCGGGTCGGTGGGTGGCCGCGACGAGCCGGTGCCGCCAGGCAACCGTGTCGTCGGGGAGGGAGTCGAGCAAAAGATCACGTAGTGCGCCCCGGTCGATCTCGGGACGTCCGGAGAACGAGCCAGGGTGCGGCACGTGGTGCACCAGGGTGCGTCCGGTCGGGTCGAGGATGCGATGTTCCTCGCCGTCGGGCCGCGCCTCCGACCGGAACCGGCCGGCGAGACCCGCCTCGGCCAGGGCCAGTTGCCCGGACTCCGGGTGTAGATCGAGGGCGCCGCCCTGGGGGCGCGCGGATCGGCTCGCTTCCCGGTCGTACACCAACGCGTCGATGCCGTGTCGGTGCAGGATCCGAGCCAGCGTCAACCCGCCGAGTCCGCCACCGGCGATCGCAATTCGCGTTCTCACGGCACTACCGTACACTGTATTGGTGGATACATCGTACGGTAGGAAGCCGGTGCCCGTCTGGGAGCGGCCCGAACCTCAGCCGCGGGCGGTGCCGGTGCCGTTGAGCCGCGAGAAGATCGCCGCTACGGCGATCAGGCTTGCCGACGCGAACGGCCTCGACGGGCTGTCATTGCGCAAGATCGCAAAAGAGCTCGGTGTCGGTCCGATGCGGCTCTACGACTATGTGATCAACAAGTCGGAGCTACTCGATCTCATGGTCGACGTCGTCTATGCCCGGATCGCCGAGGTGGGCCAGCGCTCCGGGTGGCGCGACACGGTGCTGGCCGTCGCCCACGCGACCCGCGATGCCGCCCTTGACCATGAGTGGTTCTCCGACCTGCTCGGCGGACGGCCACACCTGGGACCACACGCGCTCGCCGTAGGCGAGGCGACCGCCGCGGCGCTCAGTGCGGCCCCCGGCGTGCGTGACATCGACGATCTCCAACGAGCCGTGGGCGCCCTCAACGCCGTCATCATCGGATCGGTCCGCAGAGAGGTCACCGAACGACGCACCGCACGCTCCACCGGCACCGATGAAGCTGCCTTCCAGGCCAGCCTCGGCCCCTACCTCACGCGCATGTTGAAAACCGGCAGGTACCCCACAGTGGCCCGGCTCGTCATCGACGGCGCCCACCTCAACGCCGAGGAGACCTTCAACCACAACCTGACCACCATCCTGGACGGCATTACCCGCGAACGCCCAGCGTGATCCGAAGCGCTGCGACCAGCGGCTCGCCGGCCGGGCGTTTCTCCTGACACCCGCTCGACTGGCCGTACCCACCCAACCGCGACACGAGTCCAGACAGGGAGCCCACGAGTGGACGTCAGCCTGGCGACGAGTTCCGGAAGGGCCGATCGGTCGAACGAGGACTTCGTCGGTGCGGTTCCCGGCGCTGTCGTCCTGCTCGACGGTGCCGGCATTCCGGGAGCCGAGTCACTCTGCTCCCACGGCGTCGCCTGGTACACGCACCGCCTCGGTGGCGCGCTGCTCGGCCAGCTGTCGCGCGGCGACGGGCGAGAGCTCGCCGCGATCCTCGCCACCGCCATCGGCGACATCGCCGCCGAGCACCGCGACACCTGCGACATCGCGGACCCCAGCAGCCCGCAGGCCACCGTCGCGATGGTCCGCGCCCATCGGGACCGCGTGGACTGGCTCCTGCTCGCGGACTCCTTCCTCCTTTTCGACCAGGTCGACGGCGGCCCGCTGGTGATCACCGATGAACGCGAGATGACTGCCCGGCGGGAATGCTCGGCGCCGCTGGCCGGCATTGCTCAGGAAACGCCGGAGTACGACAGGGTGCGCGCCTCCTGCGCCACCGCACTGCGTGCCCGCCGGAACCAGCCGGGCGGCTACTGGATCGCCAAGGACGACCCGCGCGCGGCGCAGGAAGCGGTGACCGGCAGCCGATCCCTCGCCGACCTGAACGGTGTCGCGTTGCTCAGCAACGGCGCCAGCCGGATCGTCAGCCCGTACGGTCGGACCGACTGGCCGGGCGTGCTGGACCTGCTTCAGACCAGCGGGCCGGCCGGCGTCATCGCCCGCGTCCGGCAGGCCGAGGCGCAGACCACCGGTGGCGCGGATACGCACAGCCCGGACGACGCCACAGTGGCCCACTGCACGCACCTGCGGCGCTGAGCAACTGCCCGTGCCGCGAGAGGTGCTCGGCTTCACGCGTGAGACGGGGGAGTCGCGACAGGGGCTCGGTCGTCCGACCCCTCCGGCAGGGTGATCGGCGCCGCGATGATCCGGCTGGGCAGCACCGGCGCGTCGCGGCCGGTGCCCCGTCGGCCGTCGCCGCCGGAGGATTCCTCGTGGTAGTCCTGCTCCACATTCACCGACCAGACGTCGTGCGTAGTCCCGGTGGCGATGTTCTCGGCGGTGAGCATCGCGGTCAGCATCGAGTGGTCCTGGTTGTTGTAGCGGTGCATGCCGTTGCGGCCCACCGGGTGCACGTTCGGCACCGCCTCGGTCAGCCAGGCCCGGATCACGTCCACGTTGTGCTGGTAGCGCTCGTCGTACACCGGGTAGGCCTTGGGCATGCGCACGACGTAGCCGGCCTCCACCACGCCCTGTCGAACCAACCCCAACCGTTCCAGCTCCGCTGTGGCGAGGGCCACGAGGTCGGCATCCGGGGTACGCCACATCTCGTCGTCCTCGAACACGAAGTACTCCAGGCCCAGGCAGGTGCGGCCGTCCTTGACGAGGTACGGCGACCAGGAGCCGAAGTTCTGGATCCGGCCCACCCGTACCCCCGGGTCGTGCACGTAGATCCAGTTGTCCGGGAACGAGAACTCCGCCGGCACGACCAGGGCGACCGTCAGGAAGTCGCGGTAGCGCAGATCGGCCGCGCAGGCCAGCACCTCCGGTGGTGCCGGCGGGTGGAGCGCGGTCACCAGCTCCGAGATCGGCATGGAGGAGATGACGTGGTCGGCAGCCTCGGTACGCTGCCCGCCCGCGCCGTTGACAGTCACGCTGATCGCCCGCCGACGTGCCGGGTCGCGGTGCACGGCGGTGACCCAACTGCCTGTGGACAGTTGCCCGCCCCGCTCGCGGACCTGCTCGGCGCAGCGCTCCCACATCATCCCGGGCCCGTACTTCGGGTACTGGAACTCCTCGATCAGGCTGGTCACGTCGGTACGTCGACGCCGGGGCAGCAGCGCGTTGCGGATCGCCGTGGCCAGCGAGAGGTTCTTGATCCGCTGCGCCGCCCAGTCGGCCTGCAACCGGTCCGCCGGCATACCCCAGACCTTCTCGGTGTACGTCTTGAAGAAGATCGAGTACAGCCGCCAGCCGAACCGGGCCGACACCCAGCCCTCGAAGTGTGACTGGTCCCGTGGCGGGCGCAGCCGGGCCCGGGCGTATGAGCCGAGGCAGCGGGCGGCCTCCGGCAGACCCAGGTTGCGCAGCGCGTTCATGGCGCTGAGCGGGTAGTTGAACAGGGCGCCCCGGTAGAAGATGCGGCTCATCCGGGGTCGGGTCAGGAAGTCCTCGTCCGGCAGCATCTCGTGCCAGAACGCCTCCACCCGGGGCACCTTGGTGAAGAACCGGTGCCCGCCGATGTCGAACCGCCACCCGTCGCGCTCCACTGTCCGACTGATCCCGCCGACCACCTCGTCGGCCTCGAACACCTGCACCGACCGGCCGTACCGGAGCAGTTCGTACGCCGCGGTGAGCCCGGCCGGCCCCGCACCGATGATCACCGTGCCGTTCTGCTCACTCATGCTGACGCGCTCCCTGTTCTCCGCCATGGTCGAGGCGCGGCGTCTACCCGTTCTGCGCAGAATGTCACACTTAGCATTGGTCGGTCCTCGCTTCGGCGGGGCACGCGGCGGCGTACCACGAGAAGAGCGACTCCCCCACGCGGCCGACAGACCGGGGGAGCGGGGAAGCGGGGCGGATGGACCGGTGGCGCAGCGGCGCGGCGACGCTGACCGTCCGGGCGGTCGCGACCGGCCGCGGCGGAGCGCGCCTGGCCCGCCGGGTGCCGGCGCCCTGGCCGTACGTCATCGGCCTGTTCCTCGGCGCGAAATTGCTGCTCACAGTGCTCGGGCTCCTGGTCCTGCACGCCTGGGACGGCGTCCCCGGGGCCCCGCCGGCCGACGAGGCGTTGATGTGGGCGCAACAGCGGGAGATCTCCGGACACCGGTGGATCTCCTTCTGGTTCGCCTGGGACTCGCTGCTCTACCTGCGGCTGAGCGAGCTGCCGCTGACCGGGCCGTGGCGAGACTTCGGATTTCCGCTGCTGTACCCGTTCCTGGCCCGGCCCTTAGGCGCGGTGCTCGGTGGCGACACCGCACTGGCCCTACTGCTGATCAGTAACGTCGCGTTCCTGCTGGCGCTCTGGTACGGCTACCGGCTGGCGGAGCTGCTGCTCGGCGACGCGGACGCGGCCCGCCGGTTCACGCGGTACCTGGTGCTGCTGCCAACCGCGTTCCTGTTCCAGGCCGCGCTGACCGAGTCACTCTTCGTCTGCCTCGCATTGGCCACCTTCTACTACGCCGAGCGACGCCAGTGGCTGCTGGTCGGCGTGATCGGCTACTTCCTGGCGATGAGCCGCTCCGTCGGGCTGCTCGTGGCGCTGCCGCTGGCCCTGGTGCTGCTGCGGCAGCACGACTGGCGACTCGGGCCGCGCGCCCTGCTCGGCTACCTCCGGATCGGCTGGCCGTTGCTGCTGCTACCCGCCGGATGGTTCACCTTCATGGCCTACTGCCGGTGGCGGGGTGGGGACTGGTTCGCCTACCAGCACGCCCAACAGACCGGCTGGGGCATCGAGGTGCAGAACCCCGTACCGGTGCTGCTGAACGGGTTGACCGGGGAGCCGCGCGACGCCGCTCGGGTGTGGTTCGCCGTGGCCGTCCTGGCCGTGCTGGTCGCCGGGTTCCGCCGCCGGGAGCTGGCCTACCTGGTGTACGGCGTCCTCATGGTGCTGGTGCCACTGTCGATGGGCCCGCCGGTGTACAAGAGCCTGCTGCGCTACCTGCTCGCGGCCTTCCCGGTGGCGCTGGTGCTCGCCCGCTGGGCCCGCCACGCCAGCGTCGACGTGTGGCTGACCGCGACGCTCGCCGTGGTGCAGGGCGTGCTGTTCGTACTCTGGCTCAGCTACTGGACCCACATGATCATCTGATTGGCGCTGCCGTCGACCGGGCAACGTGTGGGACATGACCAAGCCACGGGTACGCCTCGACGACCTGGGCGCCTGGCTGATCAAGGGCAACGCTGACCTGGTCGACCTCGCCGCCCGGTTCGCCAGTGAGCCACTGGTGACGAGCTGGTGCGTACGCCCCGGCTATCGGGCGCGGTTGATGCGCGCCGGGCAGCCGGTGGTCTTCTGGGCCAGCGGCAGCCGAGGCCGACTGCCGTACGGGGTGTGGGGCGTCGGGCTGGTCACCGGGGCGGCCGAGCCAGGCGCACCGGGGCAGCCGTGGTCGGTGCCGCTGGATCTGCCCATCCTCGCCGAACCGGACCGGGTATCCCGGCTGCTGCTGCGCGCCGATGACCGGCTCGCCGGCCTGGAGGTGTTCCGTCAGCCGCAGGCCGCCAACCCCTCCTACCTGACCGTGGCCCAGTTCGCCGCGCTGCAGACCCACCTGCCGACCTAAGCGTGAGGGCGGCCGTGACCTGACCGAGGTGCCTGTGCGAGCCTGGCTACCCACGTGAGAAGCGCATCGAGTGGAGGCCCGGTGTTCGCCCTGCCGCTGACCGAGGACGTCGAGCTGCGCCCGCTGGAGCCGTGGCGGGCCGAGGAGTTCCTCACCCACCTCGATCGGGCCCGCGAGCACATCCAACCCTGGGTGTCGCCGTCCTTCGTCGCCACCGACCTGCCGTCGGCCCGTGCCGTGTTGCAGCGCTACGCCGACCTCTGGGCCACAGACAGCGGCGGCGTCTGGGGGCTGTGGTGGCGGGGCACGCTCGTCGGCGGGGTCATGTTCGTGTCGTTCGACGTGACCCGGGGCGTCTGCGAAGTCGGTTGCTGGGTGGAGCCGGCGGCGCAGGGCAGAGGCATGGTCGCCCCGGCGGTGCGCCGGATCGTCGACTGGGCGGTGCGCGAGCGTGGCATCCAGCGGGTGGAGTGGCGCACCAACGCCGACAACACCCGCAGCAAGGCCCTCGCCGACCGGCTCGGCCTGCGCCTCGACGGCACGCTGCGCCAGGTCATCCCGGGACCCCACGGTCGGATCGACATTGAAATCTGGTCGGTGCTGGCTGACGAGTGGTCCACCCGCCACGCACCGTCCACTGGCGACAGCGAATAGTTGTCATACCTGCGCGGCACCATGCATCCATGGCCGTCCCCGCGCTCACCCCTCATTCCGACCCGCCGCGTTCCGTGCCGCTGCGTGAGGCGCGCACCCGGTTCAGCCAGCTCGTCGCGCTGGCCGAGCTGACCGACGCGGTCACCGTCGTCACCCGCGACGGCGATCCCCGCCCGGTCGCCGCGATCGTCCCCGCCGCAGCCGCCCGCAGCGGCGCCCAGGCCCGCGCCGACGCCGACCGGCTCGCGACCGTCACCGCCGGCTGGGCCCGCCGCCTCGAGGAGCAGCACCGGCGCAGCACCCAGCGGCACGCCGCCGAGCTTGGCGCGGTCCGCGCGGCGCTGGCCGAGGCGTGGGCCGAGCTGGATACCCGGGTCGTCCCGGGCAGCGACCCGACGCTGGCCCGGCTGCGCGCCGCACACGCCGACCTGCTCGCCGGCTGACCCGCGTCCGTGTTCGGGTGGCGTTGGCCGCACCCGCCTCAGCGGGTGCCGTGCCATGCATGTCGTGCCGGCCGACCGGTCCCGAGTTGGCGGGACAACCCGGTCGGCGTCCGCGCGGGCCGGCGGTCGGCGTGGCAGGGGCGGCGGCGACGGACGCGCCGGCCGGGTCCACCCGGTGACGCTGTGGCCGGCTTCGGGTCAGCCGGTGGCCGGGTACGCGTGGGTCTCGGTCGCCTTGACCGCCACCCAGACCTTCTGGCCGGGGACAAGCCGCAGTTGGGCGGCGGCGGCCGGCGTGACGTCGGCGGCCACCCCGATCGGCCCGTCCAGTTGCACCCGCACGTTGTCACCGTGGCGCTGAACGTCGGCCACGGTGCCCGCCCAGGTGTTGCGCGGGCTGCCCTCCGGTCGGGCCGGGTGCAGAGCCACAGCGGCCGGACGGAACGCCACGAACGCTTCGCCGTCCAACCGGTCGGCGACCGTGAGGGTCAGCTCCGGCGACACCCGGACCCCGTGCCCGTCGGCGCGACCCCGGTACAGGTTCAGCCCGACCAGCCGGGCGACGTAGTCGGTGCGCGGGCGGGCGGTGACGCTCGGTCCGTCACCCTCCTGCACCACCCGGCCACCCTCGACGATGACCAGTCGGTCGGCCAACGCCAGCGCGTCCAGCGGGTCGTGGGTGACCAGCACCGTCGCGCCCGCGTGCGCCGACAGGTGCCGGTGCAGCTCCGCGCGGGTGTCCAGCCGGGTGCGGGCGTCCAGCGCGGCGAGCGGCTCGTCCAGCAGCAGCAGCGACGGTGCCACGGCCAGCGCGCGGGCCAGCGCCACCCGCTGCGCCTGACCGCCGGAGAGTTGCCGAGGCCTGCGCTGGGCCTGCGCGTCAAGCCCCACCCGGCCCAGCCACTCCCGGGCCGTGGCGCGGGCGGCCCGCCGCTCGACGCCGTGCCGGCGCGGCCCGAAGGCCACATTGTCCAATGCGCTGAGGTGCGGAAAGAGCAGGTAGTCCTGGAACACCACCCCGATCGACCGGCGTTCGGTGGGCACCCAGCCACCGGTCGCCGGGCGGTCCAGGTCGACCTCGTCGAGGGTGACGTGCCCGTCGGTGAGGGGATGCAGCCCGGCCAGCGCCCGCAGCGCCGTGGTCTTGCCGGCGCCGTTCGGGCCGAGCAGCGCCACCACCTCGCCCGGCGCGACCCGCAGCGGCACGTCGAGCCGGAAGACGCCCCGGTCGACGACGAGCCGCGCGTCGAGAAGTCGGTCGCTCATGCGGTGGTCATCCAGCGCTCCCGCAACGCCACCAGGATGCCCACCGACACGACGAGCAGCACCAGGCTGAGCACGATCGCGGACTCCAGGTCCGTCTCCAACGCCAGGTAGACGGCGAGCGGCATGGTCTGCGTCCGACCGGGGTAGTTGCCGGCGAAGGTGATGGTGGCACCGAACTCGCCGAGCGCACGCGCCCAGCAGAGCACCGCCCCGGCGGCCAGCCCGGGCGCCACCAGCGGCAGCGTGACGTGGGTGAAGGTGGTCCACCGGCTGGCGCCCAACGTCGCCGCGGCCTCCTCGTAGCGGTGATCGGCGGCGCGTAGCGAACCCTCCACCGCGATCACCAGGAACGGCATGGCGACGAACGACTCGGCCAGCACCACACCCGTGGTGGTGAAGGGCAGGGTGATACCGAACGTGCTGTCGAGCCAGCCGCCGAGCAGGCCACGCCGGCCGAAGACCAGCAACAACGCCACCCCACCGACCACCGGCGGCAGCACCAGCGGCACGGTGACCAGCGCGCGTACCAGCCGGCGGCCGGGAAACTCGACCCGGGCCAGCACCCAGGCGAGCGGCACCCCGAGCAGCAGACAGAGCGCGGTGGCCAGCGTGGCGGTCTGCACCGACAGCCGCAGAGCGGTCAACGCGCCCGGCTCGGTGAGCCGCTCCAGCAGGGTCGTCCACGGTGCCCGGATCAGCAGCCCCGCCAACGGCAGTACGAGGAACAGCAACCCCAGCCCGGCAGGGATCAGCAGCGCCGCCGGCACCCCAACCCGCCGTCGAGACGTGGCCGGGCGAACGCGGGATGCCTTGTGGTCGTGGACCTGCCTCACGGAGCCTGGAACCCCGCCTCGGCGAGGACCGCCTGCGCCGACGCCGAGCGGACGTACGCGACGAAAGCTCGTGCGCCGTTCGGATTCGGGGCGTCCTTCAACGCGACGATCGGGTAGTCGTTGACTGCCCGCGCCGACTCGGGAAACTCCACGCCTGTCACGTCGGCGCTCGCCGCCCGGGTGTCAGTCCGGTAGACCAGTGCCGCGTCGACCTCGCCGAGCTTCACCTTGGCCAGCGCACCCTTGACGTCCCGTTCCAGTGTGACCGGCGTCAGCGCGACGCCGGCCGCGTCCAGCGCGGTGCGGGCCGCCGCGCCGCAGGGAACCTGACTGGCGCAGAGCGCCACCTTCACACCCGGGCCGGTCAGGTCGGCCAAGCCGGCCACTGCCTTCGGGTTGCCCCGGGGCACCGCGATCACCAGTTGGTTGCGGGCGAAGACGCTCGGCGTACCGTCGGCGTCGCCAGCCTCGACGACAGTGGTCATGTTCGCCGGGGCGGCCGAGGCGAACACGTCCGCCGGCGCGCCCTGGGTGATCTGGTTGGCCAGGGCGGAACTGCCGGCGACGTTGAGGGTCACGCGGCTGCCCGGGTTGGCGGCCTCGAAGTCCTTCCCGATGCGGGTGAACGACTCGGTCAGCGAGGCGGCCGCGAACACTGTCACCGGGCCGGTCACCCGCCCGTCCCCACCGCTGCCGGTTGCCCGGCCGTCGCCCGCGCCGCAGCCGGTCACCGCCAGGCCGGCCGCCACTAGGACAGCCACCGCCGTACGCCTGCTCCGCGAGTTCATCCGCCCGACCGTCGCCGCGTCCATCTGACCTACTGACCCCGCGTTCATCTGGCCGACCGTCGCCGCGTTCATCTGGCCGACCGTCCGCGCGCCGGGGCGGGTGCGGCCCGCTCCACCACGACAGTGGTCGACTTGATCACCGCAACTGCCAGCGAACCGACCCGCAGGTCGAGTTCGTCGACGGCCTCCCGGCTCATCAGCGACACGACCCGGAACGGGCCCGCCTGGATGTCGACCTGGGCCATCACCGTGTCCTTACGGACGTCGACGACGATGCCGCGCAACCGGTTACGGGCCGAGGAGAACTCGGCGCCCGCATCCGGGTCGGTGGCTTGAGCGCGAGCGAAGGACGCCAGGTCGACGCCGTCGACGACCCGGTGGCCGTGCTCATCGCGCCCGGCCGTCAGACGCCCGGTGTCCACCCAACGGCGAATGGTGTCGGCGCTGACGCCGAGCAGGTCGGCCGCCTCCCCGATCCGGTACGTCGTCACCCGCTCACCTTAACGCCCGCATCTGCCATGACGAAAGGCCGAGATGTGCAGCAGTCGCGCGGATAAATGGGTGTCAGGGCCGGCATTTGCGTCTCCGTGCTCTACCTCAGGATGCCCATGGCTCCCTCGGGCGGGCCGCAAGATCGTGCTCGAACCAGGAAGTAGTGGTATCGGCGCATCGATGAGGCCACTACTTCCTGGTTCGAACACGATCTTGGCGCGGGGCGCG